>NZ_FNCW01000003.1:181755-314439 GCF_900099815.1 Psychroflexus sediminis
TTAATGCTTTTCGATAGTAGAGATTCATCAGTCGACTGTAGTCTCCTTCTGAATGACAGTGATGCATGTCATTCCGACAATAGGAGGAATCTTTTCATACCGAATTCTTTTATGTTTCACGACAGTAGAGATTCATCAGTCGACTTTAATCTCCTTCAGAATGACAATGTTGAGTGTCATTCCGAGGGAAGAGAAACGACGAGCCTGCCTGCGTTTCCTTGGCAAAGGCAGGGAATCTTTTATATCGAATCTTTAATGCTTTTCGATAGTAAAGATTCTTCATTCCGTTTCACTATATTCAGAATGACAAATTATTTGTAAACCAGTGAACCAGTGAACCAGTCAACCAGTCAAACAGTCTATCCTTTTACCGGTATTTGCTTCAACACCTCTTTCGTCAGTTTCCAGAATTTTTGGGTACTGGAAATGCTGGCGCGTTCGTCCGGCGAGTGCGCCCCGCGAATGGTAGGTCCAAAGGAAATCATATCCATTTCGGGATAATGACTGCCTAAAATCCCGCATTCCAGACCGGCATGGCAGGCAGCGACATTGGCTTTTTCATTGTTTTGTTCCTGGTAAATGCGGTCGACGACCTTTAAAATATCTGAAGACGGGTCGGGTGACCAGCCTGGATAATCCCCGGATAGGTCGACCTGAAAACCAGCCAGATCAAAAGCAGAAGATAAGGAATTAACCAGATTGTCTTTGGACGACGCCAGGGAGGATCTCGTCAGGCATAAAATTTCAATCTTTCCTCCCCCCAGCGAGATTTTAGCGATATTATTGGAGGTTTCTACCAAACCTTCAATCTCAGGACTCATTCGGTAGACTCCGTTATGCGCGGCGTAAATGGATTTCAAAACGGCATCTTGCACATCGCTGCTCATGATTTTCTTAGGCAGTTCGGTTTGCTGTAAATCAAATTTCATCTCCGGCTCAAGGCTGGCAAATTCAGATTTGATCTCATGAAAAAGAGTATGCAGGGCGTCTTCAAATTTGTCTTTGTGGTCCTGATGTACGATGACCACGGCTTCGCTTTCACGTGGAATCGCATTTCTGAGTCCTCCGCCTTCAATGCTTGCGACTCTGGAGTTTACCGTTGTATAGGCGGTGTACAAAAGCCGGTTTATCAGCACATTGGCATTGGCCAGGCCTTTGATGATGTCCATTCCGGAATGTCCGCCCTGCAGGCCCATAAGCTTGAGTTTGTATGCCAGCGAATTTTCGGGAATCGATTCTTCGATATAAAAACGCGTGGCGGTCATATCAACGCCCCCGGCACAGCCAATCCCGATTTCGTCATCTTCCTCGGTATCGAGGTTGAGTAAAATTTCACCGTCCAGAATACTGCCATCCAGCTCTTTGGCACCGGTCATGCCCGTTTCCTCGTCGATGGTAAATAAAGCTTCCAGCGCGGGATGCGACAGATCCTTGCTTTCCAAAATAGCCATGATCGTGGCCACGCCAAGTCCGTTGTCGGCGCCAAGCGTGGTCCCCTCGGCTTTTACCCAGTCGCCATCCACATACATGCGGATGCCCTCGGTATCAAAATCGAAATCTGTATCCTTATTTTTTTGATGAACCATATCCAGGTGTGACTGTAAAACCGTGGTTTTGCGGTCTTCCATGCCGGAAGTCGCCGGTTTTTTGATGATCACATTTCCAATGCTATCCTGAAGGGTTTCGAAACCCAAAGATTTCCCGAACTGCATCATAAATTTGATGACGCGTTCTTCTTTTTTGGAAGCTCTTGGCACGGCGTTTAAGGCTGAAAAGTGTTTCCAGATCGCTTTAGGTTCAAGGTCTTGTATAGGACTGCTCATGTGTATATTTTTTTTTACAAAGTTAAGACCCTAAGTACAATTGGATGGTAAGGAAGTGATAAAATTGTGTTGGGGTTTTAGTTCTTCTGATAGTATCATTTGATACTATTGAAAATAGGTCTCGACTTTCAGCTTGTTTTTTGTTTAGGTTCGAGCCTGCCTTACTAAGCGGAACGCAGGCAGGCCTGCCTTCCAAGGGGACCGCAGGCAGGCGCAGTCGGGAGGTCGACCCAAGAGGGGCTTCAGCTGTAGAAACCGCATCTGGATACTTCAGGTGAACGTTCACATGAATACTCAGCTGCAACTTCAAACTACCTCTAAAACCCGGTTCCCGGCATCAGGTCAGCGTTATGGTTTTAAGCTGGTGATATCGCATAACCTGAAAGCCAGCAGGGGTAAAATCAATCTTGACTGGACTTGTTGATCATTCCGCTGCCGGCCTGGGCTGTGGGCATAACGACCAGATCGGCGATGTTGACGTGGTAGGGCCGGGTGACCGTGAAAAGGATAATGTCGGCGATGTCCTCGGGCTGCAGGGCTTTGTAGCCTTTGTAAACCTGCTCGGCGCGATCTTCATCGCCTTTGAATCTGACTTTGCTGAATTCGGTTTCGACCATTCCGGGATTGATGGCGCCCACGCGTATGCCGTGCGCATTCAAATCCATACGCATGCCTTTATTGATTGCATCTACGGCGTGTTTGCTGGCGCAATAAACGTTGCCTTTGGGGTAAACTTCCTTGCCTGCCGTAGAGCCGATGTTGATGATATGGCCGTCATTATTCTTGATCATGGTCCGTATGATCGGCTGAGAAACATAGAGTAAGCCTTTCACATTGATGTCCAGCATAGCATCCCAGTCGGTGGAAGAGCCCTCCTGTATGTAATCCAGACCGTGGGCGTTACCGGCATTGTTGATAAGAATTTGAATGGCTTTGAATTCAGTCGGGAGGGATTCCAGGGCCTCATTGACCGCTTGCTGATCCCTTACATCAAAATTGAGGGTGGTGACTTCCGTCTGTGAAGACAACTCTGATTTTAAGTCATCCAGACGTTCCTGCCGACGGCCACAGAGAATAAGTTTGAAGCCTTCTTTGGCAAATCGTCTAGCGGTGGCCAATCCTATTCCGCTGCTGGCTCCAGTGATGAGTACTGTTTTGGACATACATTTGTTTTTTGATAAATGTAAGAAAAAGCTTTTAAATTTATGAGTTGAGTTGCTTTTTGAATGGAAATTCAGATTAATTTCACTTCATAAAAATTTAAGATGTTAGTCGAAATCCTTTTGGTAATCTTAGGCTTTGTCCTGTTGATTTTCGGAGCGGATGCTTTGGTGAAAGGAGCCTCAGCCCTGGCCAGACGGCTTAACATGTCTGATCTTGCCATTGGACTTACCATAGTGGCTTTCGGCACATCGGCCCCTGAACTGGTGGTGAGTTCTGTGGCTTCCCTGCAGGGAAAGTCAGATTTGATTTTGGGCAATGTCCTGGGCAGTAATCTGTTTAACCTGATGATGATTTTGGGCATTGTAGGCCTCATCAAACCCATTAGGGTTCAAAAAAGCATGGTATGGATAGAAATCCCTATTTCCCTGGCTGTAATCATCGTCCTTTATGTTTTGTCAAACGCATGGTTTGGAAGCAGCACCGCCGAAGTGTCCTGGGGTGATGCCCTGGTTTTACTGCTTTTATTCCTAGGATTTATGTATTATATCTATCGGGGGCTTTCTTCCGAATCAGTTATGGAAACGACCGATAGCCCTCCTGCTCAGGATTACACGACGACAAAAATGACGCTTTTGATGGTCTTTGGTTTAGCGGGCCTAGTTTACGGCGGACACCTGGTGGTGACCAATGCAACGGAAATGGCCCTGGAATTTGGAATCAGTGAAAAAGTGATAGGCTTAAGCATTGTTGCCGCCGGTACCTCCCTGCCGGAGCTGGTGACTTCCATAGTTGCCGCCTTAAGGAAAAATGCCGACATCGCCATCGGTAACGTGATTGGGTCCAATATTTTCAACGTGCTTTTGATTGTACCGGTGAGTGCCCTGATCAGACCTATTGCTTACAATGCGTCTTTCAATTTTGAAATGTATCTGCTTGTGGGGGCTACCTTGTTTTTGTTTATCGCTATGTTCAGTGGTAAAACCAAACGCCTGGACCGCTGGGAGGCTCTCCTGCTGCTTGTCGGTTTTGTGGTTTACACCGGCTATATGATTTCAAAATAAACCCGGATTTTGAAAGTACTGTGTGATTTCTTTAACTTGTCAGCCAAAATTGAATCCTATGAAATTGACTTGTGTTGTTTTACTGTCTTTAGCGTTCTGGAGTTGTCAGAAATCACCGGATACCAAAGGCGGGACCAAATCTCCATTCGAGACTCATTCTTTTCCTGAATTTGGCATAGAAGAAGCGGAAAAACTGGTAGAACTTCCTCTGGAGTGCATCACTCAGGAATTCCCGAACAAACTTGGACAGGTGCTGGGTTCGGAAGAGGATTTGGCCAGGCCTAAAGATCTGCGCCCTGCCTTTTATGGCTGTTTCGACTGGCATTCTGCAGTGCACAGTCAGTGGTCTTTGGTGAAACTGCTCAAAGCCTTTCCGGAACTTAAGCAGGCGGATAGTATCAGAAGTGCTTTATCGCAAAGGCTTACCGCAGAAAACATTCAAACCGAAATCGAGTTTTTTGAAACCGAACATAATACAAATTTTGAACGCACTTACGGCTGGGCCTGGCTGTTTACCCTGGCCAGAGAGCTCAAAACCTGGGAAGACCCTGAGGCACAGGAATGGCTCACTAATCTGATGCCGCTTGTCGAGCTGCTTGAAGACAAAATGATGGCATTTCTGCCCAAACTGGTGTATCCCATTCGGGTGGGAGAACATCCCAACACCGCCTTTGCCTTGTCCATGACTTTAGACTATGCGAAGACTTTCGAAAAAGAAGCGCTCAGGGCACTCCTCATCAAGCGTTCCAGGGATTTTTACCTCGGGGATGAAAATTGCCCGATCGGGTGGGAGCCAGGCGGCTACGATTTTTTATCGCCATGTCTGGAAGAGGCCTCTTTGATGGCCAAAGTGTTGCCTGAAAACGAGTTTCAAGTTTGGGCCAAAGATTTTATGCCGGGTTTGTTCTCAAAATATTTTTCCTTAGAGGTTGCTGAAGTAAGCGACAGGAGCGATGGAAAGCTGGTGCATCTGGATGGTCTTAATTTCAGCAGAGCCTGGAACCTCTATGAACTGGCCGATACCTACGAAGCCTTTTATCATCTGAAAACCACAGGGGATAAACATTTTGCCAAAGCCTATCCGAATTTATTTGGCGATACCTACGAGGGCTCGCACTGGCTGGGAACATTTGCGCTTTATGCACTCGAAAAGCGTCCTGAATGATCAAAAAACTCACTTCCTATTTCGGTCCGGGGACTTTTGTAGCGGCAGCCTTTATCGGTCCGGGTACCATTACCATTTGTTCCATTGCCGGCGTTAAGTTTGGAACCGATCTGATCTGGGCGCTGGTCTTATCGATTCTGGCCACCATCGTTTTACAAAACATGTCTGCCAGAATTGGCCTGGTCACTCAAAAAGACCTGGGCACGGCCATGCGACATGTGGTGAGGCATCCCGTCCTCAAAAGCATTCTCATGTTTCTGGTGGTCGTTGCCATCGTCTTTGGAAATGCGGCTTACGAAGCGGGAAACATCAGTGGCGCTGTGATGGGCTTTTCGGTGATTTATGCAGACACCCTGGTTAGTATCGGTGGTTTCCAGCTGGATTATCTGCCCCTGCTCATCGGTGTGATTTGTTTCTTCATCCTGAATATGAACAGCTATAAAAAAATCGAAAACGTTTTGATTGTCCTGGTGGTTTTGATGAGTTTATCCTTCTTGACCACAGCCATCATAACCCAGCCGAGTTACCTGGCTTTATTACAGGGCGTTTTTCTTTTTAACATGCCTTCCGAATCTTTAACCACCGTTCTGGCTATTGTCGGGACAACCATTGTCCCTTACAATTTGTTTTTGCATTCCTCCATCGTACAGGAGAAATGGAATGGCGTAAAGGCTTTGTCAGCGGCCAAATGGGATTCTGCCATCGCCATAGGCCTCGGCGGGATAGTTTCCATTGCCGTGGTGGTAGCGGCTTCCCGATTACCCAAGGCAGAACTGTTGTCGATTCTGGACATGGCCGAAACCCTGGAGCCTTTGTATGGGGTGTATGCTAAGTATTTGCTGGGCTTTGGTTTTTTTGCCGCAGGGATTACATCCACACTCACGGCAGCTTTGGCTGCTGCTTACGTGTTGAAAGGCTGCCTGGGCTGGAAGATAGCTAAGTCGCACCCAAAATTCAAATGGACCTGGCGAGGTATTCTTTTTCTCGGCGTCTTCTTTTCTTCCCTGGGTATCAATCCGATTGAGTTGATTCAAATTGCCCAAGTGAGTAATGCTATATTATTGCCGTTTATTGCCATCCTCCTGCTGGCTATTGTCTCTAACCAAAAACTGATGGGTGAATTTAAAAACACCTGGTTACAAAATGCCGTCGGAATTTTGATCGTGCTGTTTTGCCTGTTTTTAAGCTTCAAGAGTTTTTTTATGATGTACAGCAGTTAGTTAAGAAATATAAAAGGATTTAACTTTACAGGACATGTTAACTCAAAAATAATATAGTTTACACTTAAAACATACATCTTATGAATTCATATCTAAAGCATTTAAGCAGTTTATCACTAGGTTTGTTAATGACAGGCTTCACTTTTGCTCAAGCCGATCGGGAAGCGGATGGACTTAATTTTGCTTCAAGATCTGAAGTCATAGGGCAGCATGGCATGGTGGCCACCAGTCATCCCTTAGCCACTCAAATCGGACTGGATATCCTGAAGCAGGGCGGAAACGCCATGGATGCAGCCATTGCTGCCAATGCGGCCACCGGTCTTATGGAACCCACCGGAAACGGGATCGGGGGAGATTTGTTTGCCATTATCTGGCATGAGAAAAGTCAGAAATTATACGCTATTAATGCCAGCGGGCGTTCGCCTCTGGGCTTGTCGTATGAGGATTTACTCGCTGAGCTAGATGCAATCGATCGCGAAAGCATACCGCCATATCACCTGCTTTCGGTTTCCGTTCCTGGTGCAGTCGACGGCTGGTTTGAGCTGCATAAAAAATTTGGTTCCTTACCGATGAAGGACATTCTGAAATCACCAATCGACTATGCTGAAAATGGATTCCCGGTGACTGAAGCGATTTCCATGCGATGGAGATCCAGTGTTCCTTTTTTGAAGACACAGCCCGGTGCTTTTGAATCCACATTCACTATCGATGGCCGGGGTCCACGGAAAGGTGAAATTTTCAAAAACCCTGATCTCGGCAACACCCTGCGCATACTGGCTGAAAAAGGCAGAGATGCGTTCTATGAAGGCGAAATCGCTCAGGAGATAGATCGATGGATGAAAAACAATGGCGGCTATCTGCGCTATGAAGATTTTAAAAACCACCATTCCGAATGGATTGAGCCTGTTACCACCAATTACCGCGGTTATGATGTGTATCAAGTGGGAGGAAATGTCCAGGGTACAGCAGTTTTACAAATGCTGAATATTCTGGAAGGCTTCGACCTGGCGTCCATGGGGTACGGGACAGCAGAAACCCTGCACGCCTTTATCGAAACCAAAAAGCTGGTTTACGAAGACCGAGCCAAACATTACGCCGACCCTGATTTTCAGGATGTGCCTTACGACATTTTACTTTCCAAGGATTATGCGGCCAAGCGAAGAAAACTCATTGGAGAAACGGCGATGAGTGATGTGAGTACAGGGGTTGAGGTGATTGAAAATGGAGATACGGTTTATCTGACAACAGCAGACAATGAAGGCAATATGGTATCCTTGATTCAAAGTAATTTTAGAGGCATGGGCACAGGCTTTGTGGTCCCCGGACTTGGATTTAGTTTTCAAAACCGGGGGGAATTATTCTCTACAGACCCCAGACATCCCAATGTATATCAGCCGGGTAAACGGCCTTTTCATACGATCATCCCGGGCTTTGTGATGAAAGACGGGAAGCCGTTTTTCAGCTATGGCAATATGGGAGGCGCCTACCAGCCTATAGGTCATGTGAGTATCCTGACCAATATAATCGATTTTGGGATGAATGTTCAGGAAGCCGGGGATGCTTCCCGATGGGACCATTCCGGCTCATCGGAACCTACCGGCGCCGTAACGGATTATCTCAGTACTACAGGTCAGGTGAATGTCGAATCTGGAATTCCTTACGAAGTGGTGCGCCAGCTCCGTGCCAGAGGACATAAGGTAGAGGTGGGCAATAGTTTTTTCGGAAGGTACCAGGGCATCCTAAAAGATCAGAATAACGGGGTGTATTACGGGGCTTCAGAATCTCGGGTAGACGGACAGGCAGCCGGTTATTAGGGCCTAGCTGTATCCGCCTCGTCTTTTAAGAGATTCACCGAGTTGTATTTGAGCACTTAGCAGTTGTACGCTTGATTCCATACCATTTAAAGCATTGCTTAAAACCTCAGATAAAGGAAAAGCTTTCTCTCGCAATGGACTTATACCCGTCAGGTCATTATTCTCTGAAGTTTTATCTATTGACTTTTGAATATCTTTATTTTCAAAAAGGGAGATGGCGTCATCAATGGAGTCGACTGGCGTGAATTTTTCACCATTCTCGACCATATTTAAGATGCTTAGGAAAGCATTGACTTTGTTAGGTAAATCAGAATTAAGGCTGTGTTTTGCAGTTTCCAGAATATTTTGAGACAACACATCGGAATAATTATCGGTTATTTGCTTATTAAGTTCCTTTCCGGTTGTCAGCAATTTGAGTATTTCAGTTCTCATGTGTTCGATTATTTTAATTATGTCCTTTAAAATTAAATAAAAGATCTTAGTTAGATAAGCAATTAACGTTTCATAAATAAAATTAATCGGAGGTAAAAATTGTATCATTCTACATGTTTTAAAATTGCTTAAAACAGATTGTTTACTCAGGTCTCATTATTCATCTTTTATCAATTGTCAAAAAAACCAAGCCGTATAAGGCCTAAAATATCTTCCTAGGTTTTAAGAAATCTGTTTTGGACTGGTTTATAAATTATAGGTAAATGGTATAGGATTCTAAGTAAATCCCTGGTTGAATTCTAAAAGGAATGATAAATCTCCGGCAGGATTTTTCTGTTAAAAATATTAACTTTTTTTAGTTAAGTTTTTTAACAATAGAGACGACTCTTTAAGTGTTAAAATTGAATTTGTTTAATGTGAGTTCTTCATTTATAATGTTGACGATAAAGCAGATAGCCTTTTTATAGTTTGTTTTCATGCGGATTAATTAATAATTTTATTAGTATAATTTTAATATTTTATCGCTTTCGTTCCTGATTTAAAGCGGAAAAGCCATTTTGATTAATAAAATATAATCGTATATTGAGAAGCGCTGAAAGGGTGTTAAGGTTCCTTTATAAAGAGCTTTGATTGTGAGCTTTTCAGACCAGCATAGAACACTATATAATAATTTAAATTTTTTATGACTCAAGAGTACACGAAATCTCAGGAGCTCCTCGAAAGGAGAAAAAACATCGTCGCTAATGGCGTTGGTGTTTTTAATACAGCAACCGTACAAAAAGCCAAAGGGGCCATCATTACAGATGTAGATGGTAATGAGCTTATAGATTTTGCCGGAGGTATTGGAGTTGTCAATGCAGGGCATTGTCCGGCTCCTGTCGTAAAGGCGATCCAGGAACAGGCCGAGAATTATCTTCATACCAGTTTCAATGTAGTGACTTATGAACCTTATATCAGGCTGTGTGAAGAACTTGCAGATATTCTTCCTCACGGCGATAAAACCAAAGTCATGCTCATCAGTACCGGGGCTGAGGCTGTAGAAAATGCTATAAAAATTGCACGTCAGGCCACCCAGAGACCAGCCGTTATTTGTTTTACTGAAGCCTATCACGGTCGTACATTGATGGGAATGAGTCTTACCAGTAAGGTAAATTATAAGTTTTCATCGGGTCCTTTTGCGCCTGAAGTGTACCGGATCCCTTTTCCTAACTTCTACAAATACCACGGTTCCCAAAGCATGGAAGAATTTGTGGAAACAGAGCTTAGAAGGTTAAAGGACAGTGCGCATAGTATTGTTGACATCAATAGTGTTGCTGCAATCATTGTGGAACCCATTCAGGGTGAAGGCGGATTTAATCCGATTCCACAAAAATATATGGAAGGACTTCGCTCTTTTTGCGACGAACACGGGGTGATGTTGATTTTTGACGAAATCCAGAGCGGTTTTTGCCGAACAGGACACTGGGCCAGCTGGCAGCACTACGGAGTGCAACCAGATTTGAGCACCTATGCCAAATCCATGGGTTCTGGTCTTCCTATCGCCGCTGTTGTGGGCAGGGCCGAGGTTATGGATGCGGCTGGACCAGGTACGATTGGCGGCACTTATATAGGAAGCCCCGTGTGTTGCGCCGCAGCACTGGCCACCATTCAGTTTATGAAAGATGAAAACCTGAATGAACGCGCCATACATGTTGGTAAACTGATTACCAGCCGCATGGAAAAATTAAGCAGGCATTATCCTGAAATTGGTGATGTAAGAGGTATAGGGGCTATGATAGGTATAGAATTTATAAAAAATAATGATCCTGCAGATCCTCATACGGACCTATGTTCTAAAATTGTCAAAGGTTGCGCTGAAGAGGGTCTGGTTCTCTTAAGTGCCGGAACTCACAAAAACGTTATACGCATTTTGTGTCCGCTTGTCATTACCGATGAACAATTGAACAAAGGTTTGGACATTATCGAAAATCAAATCAGAAAACATACTTAAAACTCAAGTCTCAAGGATTGTCAATATAAGGATAATTAACAATCCCATTGCGTATTGATTTTACGCCAGGATTAAATTAGGCATTAATAATTTGAAAACATAGGTTTTCAAATAACACGAAATAAATAAGATTATGAATCCATTTGCAATAGCAGGAATACAAATGAAGATTTCAGCGGTTAGTTCCAATGTGGAAATGATGAAGCTGAAACTCGATATCACGATGAGTCTCTACCCCTGGGTAGACATGGTTCTTTTTAGTGAGTTATGTGGTTATGGTCCTTTAACCCACAATGCCCAGGAAATCCCGGGAGAATTTGAAAAAGAGATGCAGGCCATGGCCAAGAAACACGGCATCTGGCTCTTGCCAGGCTCTATATTCGAAAAAAGTGAAGGCAAGATCTATAATACGGCTACAGTGATTAACCCGGAGGGTGAAATCGTTACGCGTTACAGAAAAATGTTCCCGTTTTATCCTTACGAAGTAGGGGTGACCCCGGGCTCAGAATTTTGTGTGTTCGATGTGCCGGGTGTCGCCAGATTTGGTTTGTCCATTTGTTATGACATGTGGTTTCCGGAAACCGTGCGTACGCTGGCAGTCATGGGCGCAGAAGTAATTTTGCACCCTACGATGACAGGAACCATAGACAGAGATGTGGAATTATCTATCGTAAGAGCGATGGCAGCGGTTAACCAATGCTATTTCTTCGATGTGAATGGACTGGAATCCGGAGGTAGTGGCAGATCCATCGTCTGTGGACCTGATGGCAGGGTCATTTATCAGGCCGAAGGTAATGAAGAGATTTTCCCGCTGGAACTCAATATCAATCGGGTGAAAAGAAGTCGGGAACTGGGAATTTTACGATTAGGACAGCCTTTAAAAAGTTTTAGAGATCACATCGGCCAGTTCGGTATATACCAGCAGGGTGCTCAACTGCCTTATCTGAATTCGTTAGGGCCGCTTATCAAACCGACAAAGCTAGGTAATCTGGCAGAGTTAAAAATGAAAGAACAAGGCTATCAGGCCCCTCAGGATCCGGCAGGTTACAAAGGATTTGGGGGATAATAAAAATTTAAAGCAAAACTATGGGAGGAACATCACCAAAAGTTAAACGACAGCAAAAAGATTTTATAAGTTGGTTTGAGATTCCAGCGATCAATTTTCAGCAATCTGTAAATTTTTACAATCAGATCTTTGGAATTGACATGGAAACCAATATTGATGACAATTACGCCATGGCCTTTTTTCCAGTGAGTAATGGTATAGGGGGCTCAATTGTAGCGGGTCCCGGTTCTACGCCCGGAGACTCTGGTCCTCTCATTTATTTAAATGCCGGTAAAGATCTCAATCTGGTTCTTGGAAATGTTGAAAACGCAGGAGGAAGAATTGTAATGCCTAAAACGCTTATCAGCGAAGAATCTGGTTATTTCGCCATTTTCATTGATTCAGAAGGAAACAAATTAGCACTTTATTCAAGCCAATAATACGTATGATAAATTCAAAACTTCAAATTTCAAATTGTTATAATATTAATCAACTTCGACTCGAATCCTGGAATTCATTAAAGTTAGAATCTTCTATACTTAGTGAGAATTCTAAGGGTTCAACCGAAGAGAAGAAGCAGATTGAAAAAGTCAAAAACATTCTAAGAACGCTGGAAAGCATCGAAAGTTACTTTGCTCTTCCAGGAATTCATCGGTTAGGATTATTGTTTGAAATGATGGAAAGGCAAGAATACACTGCTTTTGCTCACAAAATTTCTGAAATCACTAAACTGCTTGTCAGTGATAAATACAGGAGTAATCCTAATGCTTTAGAAGATGAGGATTTAAAGATAGATCAGCTGGAAGACATTGATAAATACGATGGTAAGGGTAAAAATTATTTTGAGGTTCTTTTTGTGGAGGATATTTCTTTGCAGGAAGAGAATAAACTACGAAGTGACTTAAAAGAGGTTGGTACTAGCAGTGATCAATTCAATTATGGGGTCGTGGTCCAAAAAACCTTTGAGGATGCAATGATAGCTTTGAAATTCAATAGTAATATTCAGGCTGTAGTGATACGTTATGCACCGCCTTACAAATCCAAGAAAATCAGTCCGGTATTGAAACCGTTTGTTCAGAGCATTATCGATTTGGACATGAATTCAAAATCAGAAATACGTTTAGGTCCGGTTTTAGGTCGTTTGGTTAAGAAATTCAGACCTGAGATCGATACGTATTATGTTACAGATACATCCTTAGCAAATCTGAAAGACAATACCTTAAAAACTTTTGACAGAATTTTTTACCGGGCAGAAGATGTTCAGGAATTACACCTGACCATTCTTAGAGGAATTTATAAGCGTTACGAAACTCCGTTTTTTTCAGCTTTGAAAGAATACAGTAAAAAGCCTACTGGAGTATTTCATGCGATGCCGATCTCTCGCGGGAATTCAGTTTTTAAATCCAGATGGATTAATGATTTTGGAAATTTCTATGGCAGAAACATGTTTTTAGCGGAAACGTCTTCGACAAAAGGAGGCCTGGATTCATTACTTCAGCCAACAGGAACTCTGAAGACCGCTCAAAAAATGGCCAGTAAAGCCTATGGTTCGTTGAATACTTTTTTTGTGACTAATGGAACTTCAACATCCAATAAAATTGTTGTACAAGCTTTGGTGAAACCGGGGGATATTGTTTTAATCGACAGAGATTGTCATAAATCACATCATTACGGGTTAGTGCTTTCCGGTGCTTATCCGGTGTATCTGGATTCCTACCCGATAGAAAAATATTCAATGTATGGAGCAGTTCCACTGCAACAAATAAAAGATAAGCTGCTGCAATTGAAAGAAGCTGGGAGAATGCAGCTGGCAAAAATGCTATTACTTACCAACTGTACATTTGATGGATTTGTTTACAATGTAGAAAAAGTGATGGAAGAAATCCTGGCGATCAAACCCGATATGATTTTCCTCTGGGATGAAGCCTGGTTTGCTTTTGCAGGTTTCACCTACAATTATAAGCAAAGAACCGGAATGTATGTAGCAGATAAACTCAGCAAAAAATATAAGACGGATAAATATAGAATTGAATACGAAGAACATATAAAAGGCCTCAAGAAAGGGGAGGTATCAAAGCTTCCAGACCCAGATAAGGTTCGGATAAGAGTCTATTCAACACAAAGTACGCACAAAACACTGAGCAGTTTTAGACAGGGCTCAATGATTCATATATGGGATCAGGATTTCAGGAAGAAAACGCAAAATACGTTCATGGAAGCCTATATGACTCATACCTCTACATCACCGAATTATCAAATTCTTGCCTCGCTCGATGCAGGAAGACGGCAAGTACAATTTGAGGGTTATGAACTCGTAGAAAAAAGCATCGAATTAGCCATGGTTTTTAGAGCCAAGGTCAACGATCATCCAAAATTAAAAAAATACTTTGATGTCTTAACTGTAGGTGATTTTATTCCAAAGGAATACAGATCCTCTGGGTTATCGGAATATTATAATCCAAAGACAGGCTGGAATCGAATGGATAAAGCCTGGGAAGCGGATGAATTTGTATTAGACCCCACAAAGATCACTATACATATTGGAAGAACAGGCGTGGATGGAGATACCTTCAAGAACAAATACCTGATGGATCAATTCAATATCCAAATCAACAAAACATCACGGAACACCGTTTTATTGATGACTAATATTGGTACAACCAGAGGTAGTATTACATACTTGACTAACGCATTGCTTAAAATTGCAGATGAATTGGACAGGGAGGAATTGTCTCTTACTACCGAAGAGAATAAAATTCATCAGGCTAAAATCAATTCTTTAACCCAGGATTTTCCTCCATTGCCAGACTTTAGTTATTTTCATCACTCTTTTCAAGCGGTTCCAGGAGTTCCAGGCGGAAACATCAGGGAGGCCTTCACCTTAGCTTACAGTGAAGAGAATTACGAATTTGTGCCATTATCAGAATGCAGACCTACCATGGAAGGAGGAAGAACTCTGGTGGCCTCTTCATTTATAATTCCGTATCCTCCAGGATTTCCTGTTTTGGTACCTGGACAGGTAGTGAGTGAAGAAATTATTCACTTTTTAACCGTTTTGGATGTCACCGAAATTCACGGTTATGCACCAGAACTCGGGTTGAGAGTATTTAAAGACAGTGTATTGAACAGGCAACAAACAGTTACCTCCATGGGGAGTAATAAAAAGAAAAATTTAATTGATAAAAAATAAACGTATGAAATCAGCAAAAAATAAGGATTCAGATAATAAAAAAGCGAAAGAGCAATCTCATTCTAAACAGGCAACGATTACGGGAAAGGATGAAACTAAAATCCCGGTTCGCGGAAATCAAAAGTCCAAAAGTAAAAAAGCCTCTACTTCAACTAAAGCCGGTTCATCTCCCAAAAGTAAAACCCTTACAAAACCAAGTAAAGCTTCTCCTGGGACTGCACCAAAAAAACGGGGAAGACCTAAAAAAGTAGAATTGAACGGCATATCTGACATCAGAAGGGCTTTTCATAAAAATGAAGAACCCTTATATTTCATAAGTGCTACCAATTTTAATCTCTTGGGAGCAGATGAATGGATAAAAGGTTTCAGATTTATTACTTATATAGAATGTTTTGATGGCCAGCACCCAAACGTTTTCTCTCCTAAAAATGAAATACCCCATGACGATTTTGAAGGGATAGAAGATATCAACAACTACCTGCTACAGCACCCTGAAGTACAAGACTATATAAAAACCAGAAGTGTCGATGGAAGAGCAGGAAAGGCTATGTTTCTTATGTTTAATGAAGAAACTGAAAGACTTGCCGAAAAACTGGGCTTGGAGATTATGTTTCCCAAAGCTGAAATGAGAACCTTTCTGGATAATAAAGTCAATACCAATAGAATTGCGGAAAAAGCTGGCGTTGCCTGTGTTCCTTATGTCCTTTCAAAAGTTAAAAATTACGATCACCTGTGTGAAGTTTCTAAGCATTTAGGCAATGAACTCGTTATACAGACTCCTTTTGGAGATTCTGGTCATACGACTTTCTTTATTTCTAATGAAGAAGAATACCTTGAATATGCAGATGAAATCGAAGAAGAATCAGAGGTTAAAATCATGAAACGTATTCGTTGCAGAGGAACAGCGATTGAAGCCTGTGTGACCAGACATGGTACCATTGTTGCACCACTTATGACCGAGCTGGTTGGTTTCAAACAATTAACACCTTATGAAGGGGGCTGGTGTGGTAACGAAATTTATCCGGATGCATTTACGCCGGAGTTGAGACAAAAAGCAGTGGATTACACCCAGCTTTTTGGAAACCAGCTAAGAGAAGAAGGTTATAAAGGATATTTTGAATTGGATTTTCTTATAGATCAAGACAATGGAGAAATTTACTTAGGAGAGCTCAATCCGAGAGTTACCGGTGCTAGTTCGATTACCAACCACGCCGTTTTCGCCCTGGCAGATGCTCCACTATTTGTATTTCATATTTTAGAATGGATGAACATCGATTATGCTTTGGATGTAGAAAAACTAAACAAGCGCTGGTCCAATCAGCAAAATATAGACAGCTGGAGCCAATTGATTGTGAAGCATACCGAAGACACCATTGAATATGTTACTGAATCTGCGAAATCTGGTATTTGGAAAATGTACGATACAGGACACATTCAATTTGACAGGATGGATACGCATAGACGTGCTGTGCAAAATGAAAACGAAGCTTTTTTCATGAGAATAGCTAAAAATGGTGATTATCTCTATGAGGGTGCAGACATGGGTATTTTGGTGACCAGAGGTCGAATGATGACAGACGATTTTAAACTGAATGGCAGAGCTAAAAAATGGATCAAGGCTATTCGATCTAAGTTTTCCTCGGTTGTAGTTGAAGATAAACGCAAACCAAATTTGTCCGGATCTTTAACCAAATAAACAAATATTAATTATAAATCTCTATATGCAGATTAATTTTAAGACGATTTCAGAACCTGGTTTACCTGGATCAAAATGGCAAAACCTGTTCTTTACGCATTGGGAGGCTTATGAAAAGTGGTTAATTGAAAATGAGAAAGACGTTCCAACTGCAGATTTGGAAACCTCTCAATTAGCGCTCAAAACTTACATGCCAGAATTATGGCCAACTTATGAACGACTTTGCCATCTTGTGGATGCAAATGCATTGGGAGCTAAATTTCTCACTGGTTATCAGCCTCCATTTTACGTAAGCGGATGTTCAAACGCGATTTTGGAAGGGGATGATTTTCAGCTCGTTCGGAATTACGATCATCATCCAGACCTATTTGAAGGTGTACAGATCCTTACCCGATGGAATCAAAAAAAAGTAATCGCTACCAGTGATTGCTTAATTGGTGTTCTGGATGGTATAAATGAAGACGGTTTGGTGGTTTCATTAACCTTTGGGGGAAGAAAAATTACAGGCCAAGGATTTGGCATCCCCTTCATTTTAAGGTACATACTTGAATTCTGTTCTAATGTGGATGAGGCCGTCGAAGCCTTAATCAGAATACCATCCCATATGGCTTATAATGTAAGTGTTGCAGACGAGTCGGGAAGTTATAAAACGATAAGAGTCGCTCCCGGCGAAAAAGCTGTCATAACAAACTCTGCGTACACGACAAATCATCAAAAAAAGGTGGACTGGCCAGAGAATGCCAGATTTAATAAAACAGTTGAGCGTTCTTTGTTTTTAAGCCACTTATTGGAAGAGGATGGTCTTTCATCGGAAGAATTAGTATCAGCTTTTCTTAGGAAACCTCTTTATAATGATCTTTTCAAAGAAGGTTTTGGAACGCTATTCACTGCATCGTATTATCCAAAATCAGGTCGGGTTGAATTGCACTGGCCAAATAAAAAAATCAGTCAAAGTTTTGATGATTTTCAGGAAAGAGAAGAAAACATTCAACTCCTGCAGAGAAGAAAACGACGACCAAAAAACAATCAGTTTGCGATGCCATATAAAGGCCATACTGCCAAAATTATTACATATTCAACTCCTCTTTTGGACAAAGCAACCCCTAAAAAGCCTAAAGAAATAACTAAAGAGTTTTTGAAAGAAGTCTGGTCAGATACAAAATCGTAATTAAATTAGAAATTAAAAATTTCCTTTCAAATTTTAATTTTGAAGAGGTGTAATAAAATGATAGACAAATGAAATTTCAAAGTATAAATCCTTATAACGGAGAGCAATTTGCAGAATATGATTCACTTACTCCCGAAGAACTTACTGCTAAACTCAAAGCTTCTTCTGAAGCCTTTAAGCAGTGGAAAAAGACGCCACTATCAGAAAGAGCAGTACTTCTCAAAAAAGCTGGACAAATCCTGAGAGACAATGTTGACGAATATGCTGAGATAATTACTTTAGAAATGGGCAAGCCCATTTCTGAATCCAGAGCTGAGGTTAACAAATGTGCCTGGGTGTGCGATTATTATGCTGACCATGCATCAGAATTTTTGGCAAACGAAGTGATAAAAACTGATGCTACTCACAGTTACGTAAGACATGATCCTATCGGAACTGTTTTTGCAGTGATGCCCTGGAATTTTCCTTTTTGGCAGGTCTTTAGATACGCAGCGCCTACGCTGACGTCCGGAAATACAGCCCTGTTAAAACACGCCCCCAATGTGTTTGGATGTGCGCTGAAAATTGAAGAGGTATTTAAAAAAGCAGGTTATCCGGAAGGTGTTTTTCAGAATTTGATTGTTCACCATGACACCTCAGAGCAAATTATAGCTCACGATACTGTTCAGGCGGTGACTTTAACAGGAAGCGGTGGAGCTGGAGCAGCGGTGGCTAAACTTGCTGGACAACATCTTAAAAAGAGCTTACTGGAACTAGGGGGCAGTAACTCCTTTATTGTATGGGAAGACGCCGACATCAATCAGGCTGTGAAAATAGCTGTGACTGCCAGAATGATGAATTGTGGGCAAAGTTGTATCGCAGCGAAGCGGTTTATTGTTTTAGAAGGTGTTTACGATGAATTTGTTTCTAAATTTAAAAAAGCTGTTGGTGAGTTGAAACGCGGAGACACGATGGAGGATTCTACACAAATTGGACCACTCGCTAGAAGAGATTTAGCAGACCAACTTCACAGTCAGGTTGAAAGATCTCTTGAAAAAGGCGCCGAATTAATTCTGGGAGGCAAGCAGGATAACTGCTTCCACGAGCCCACCATCCTTGGACATGTGAAACCAGGCATGCCGGCCTTCGATGAGGAAACCTTTGGGCCGCTGGCGGCTATGATTAAAGCTAAAACTATTGAGGAAGCTTTTGAACTTTCTGAAAATTCCAGATTTGGATTGGGTGTGACGGTCTTTACCGAAGACATCCAAAAAGCCATGGACATGGCTGAAAAAATTAGCGACGGGGCTTACTTCATCAATGAACTGGTCAAGTCTGATCCGCGACTTCCTTTTGGGGGAACCAAAGGCTCCGGTTACGGAAGAGAACTGGCCAAAGAAGGCATGATGGAGTTTGTCAACAAGAAAACGGTCTATGTGAAGGCTTAATTCGTCAATACAATTCTAAATATTAAGCCAGTAGGAAAGTTTTAAATTGAGCGATCGAAATTTAGGCTCAATGGTATTCACAAAATAATTGTCATTGTAAACGATGAAAAGATCAGACAGGGGAGCGAATCTCCACTGTAACCTGGAGTTGATGCCTAAATTATCACGCTGGTTGCTGTATTGAACCACGCTTGACCAGAATATGGATTTGCTAAACGTGATTTCAACCCGGGGGCTTATCAACCATAAGTCGGCACTTGGATAAGGATCCGGCAATTCAATTTTATCATAATTGATATTAAGGCTAAGTCTCACTTTCGGCTGTATCCGAAGCAAGGCTTCACCGCCTAAGGAGTATCGTTTACCCGTATAGAATTCTCCTATACCCGCTCTGGTTCTAAAAGAAAATGTTTCTGCGCTATTGCTGTTATAAAAAATATCCATGGCATTAAAAGTATATGCCTGGTTAGCCGGAAGCTTTAAAGCGCCTTCTGTTCCTGTAGGATCAAAAGGGCGAGCCAGAAATATATAATTGTTGTTATAATTAGCTCCAAATTCTGTAAAATCTTTGAGAGTGACTCTGTAACGGACTTCGAGTTCATGATCTGTTTTCTGATAATCAAGCGTAGGTCTCCAGATTAAGGTTGGAGTAAACTCTATACTGTGGTTGTTGACCTTTCCGGATTCAGGCCAGAATAAACGCCTAACTGAAGACGTTGACCTTATGATGTCTTTTCGCCTTATAAATCCCAAATCTGAACGGAAATCATCATTGACATAAATAAGGTCTGTTGCAAAATTCCAAAATCGGGTATTTCTTCTCAGTAAAGCCCCTGCAGAATAACTGTCCTCCGATTCTCCCGGCTGAAACGATTTGTGCGTATAAAACTTACCTGACCATACATTATTTTCGCTTGCCAGATTATAGTCAATCCCAATGACTCTATTGTAGGAATTTTCAGGTTCAAAATAATCTTCAGAACCCGTTCTTTGTCTGTTTATGAAAAACACGCCAATGTTGGACCTGCTGAACACCTTCTGTTGCAAAGCAAACATCAAATTATTATTGGAGGCAATTTCCTGTTCTATGTTTTTATCGGTTTGAATTGTTAAAAAACCAAGCCTTAGGGTTTTGTTGAGTTTCCCGCTTAGGCGGATACCCCCCAGAATATCATTTTGAACCGTATTTCCAAGCCTGTCGGTGGCAATGCCTATTCTTCTGGAGAAAAAAGGATTAGCGTCCCCATTGTTGCCAAATCCACCAAACAAGTCATTGTTATCTATAAAAAACTGTCGCCGTTCCGGTAAATTGACTTCAAAGCGGGTAAGGTTGGTAAAGATTTCATCAACCTCAACATTAGAAAAATCCGGATTTATAGTAATGTCCAGATTCATGCCATTTCCAATAGCCAGTTTAGCATCTCCTCCCACTTTTACGGAAGTGTTTGAGGTGTTTGTGGTAAAGTCTTTATCGGTTATACCATTGATGTAAGGAATAATCGCCAGTGGCGTTCTGGACCGGCCTAAGGGCTTTTCAAAGTACATATCTCCCATAAAGGCCAGGTTGATCACACTTTGATTTTGAGGTATTCTGAACCAATTGCTGCGTTCGTTGGACTGCATATCAAATCTATAGCTCTGAAAGCGCCATTTGGTTTCACCTTCTGCAAATTTGAAAGAGGTGAGTGGAATAGCCATTTCCGCTGTATAATACTTATCATAGATTTTGCTTTCGCCCTTCCACTTGATGTCCCATGAGGTTGTAAACCCGCTAAGGTCCTGACCTCCTCCGGAAATCAACACTTCTCTGCGAACGCCTAATGGGTTTATGCCAAAAAGGAAGGCATTGTTGCCGTCATTAAAAGTATCAAAGACCAGGCTGATGTTATCGTTGCCTGTCGCCCGGAAGTCGCGCTCCAGGGAGGATATGGTATAGTTATTCCCGGGTGTATAAACCTTTATACCAACATAAAGAATTTCGTCGTTTACCAGCATTTTTATATCGGTCTGGTAGTCGGCAGTCACATTGTCTGCAGGGAAATACTGTTGAAATTCACCAATGCTCTCGGCAGAATCCCATGCAGTTTCGTCTAAAATTCCGTCTATAGTAAGGTATTCAGTGGTATGCTTAACAGTAAATCTTTTTTCCTGAGATTGTGCAGAACTTAGACTGACAAGTAAGACAATTGCAAGACTAATAAGTGTTTTAAGCATATTTAAGTTTTTCATAAGACATAAACTCAAAGGCTTTTAGGAATTGAGATTTATATTCAAGTAATAGATAGACTTAATTTCCGTTAAAAAGTAAAATTAAGGGTTAAAAAAAATGAATCCCAGCTTGTGCGACGGATAAGCCTGGGATTCATTTTTTTGACGATCAAACACTTCCCGAAGAATTATATCGGAGAGTGCATAAGGTGCATTTAAAAAAGGAGCAGGATCTTAGCCTTACCTCATCTTCTTGATTTCCTTGTTATAATCTTCAGCAAGACTGGTCTTTTGGTGATCGGTGAGCGCTTTACCAGCCATTTGAAAGACTTCATGCTCTTCTTCATCGAGATGATGAATCACTTTATCTTCCAGGGCTTTGGCTATTTTAAGCCAGTTCGACGCATCCATTTCCGTATCTTCCAACTGTTCGATCAGTTCATCCATTTCATGGTGTTCAGCTACACTGTGCCTGGCTTTTTCCTGGGTCAGGTCTTTCTTGATTAACGGGATATAGAAATGCCTTTCTTCCGCATCCGCATGAATTTTTAATTCGTGTTTGAACTGGTCAAAAATCTTTTTTCGTTCTTCAGTATCGCCGTGGGTTTCCACCAGCTTAGCTGCCAGATGGCGTTGAATTTCGTGTTCCTGACGTAGGGCTTCAAAAATTGTCATGATATAAGGTTTTGGTTAAAATCCTAAGTTAAAAATTAATAGGTAAAGGAAAACTCAATTTAAGACTTAACCTGGTAGTTTAAACCCGTTCTAAAGAGAAGTTGGTTTTAAAACCTCGCCTGTTTTTCAGGATGAATCCTTTTCCTAATCGAATTTTTTGTTATGTTTAAAACTTAAAGATGAGTAGTAGTTTCATTAAGCAGGGCTATATTTTTTTAGCCAATTTTTGGAATCGGGGTAGAAACCTTAGCCTTGTCCCTAAAACATAAATTAAGAATAGACCCCTTTATAAACAAGATCATGAAAAAAGTAATTATCGCTTCAAAAAACCCCGTAAAAATAAAAGCCGCAAAACAGGGTCTGGAGCAGATGTTTCCCGATCAGGAGTTCGAATGCGTGGGTGTGTCTGTCCCCTCAAATGTGTCTGACCAGCCTATGAGTGATGAAGAAACCTTTCGCGGGGCCAAAAACAGAGCCGATAATGCTGCCAACACGCACAAAGACGCCGATTTTTACTTCGGTATAGAAGGGGGGATAGCCCAAATCGACAATGAAATGCAGGCCTTTGCCTGGGTGGTTATCAAATCCGGTGAAAAGTACGGCAAATCCAGGACAGGAACCTTTTTTCTCCCCAAACAGGTGGTCGTCCTGATCCAGGAAGGGAAGGAGCTTGGTGAAGCCGATGATCTGGTTTTTAAACGCGATAATTCCAAACAAAAAAGCGGGGCAGTTGGTATTTTGACAGGAGATCTGATAGACCGAACCTCCTATTACACCGAGGCTGTCATTTTAGCCCTGATACCTTTTAAAAATGAGGCTTTGTATTAAAAATACAAGCTTACCTGTCACTTGAAATGCACCCTCTCCTAAACTAAAGGTTACGAATATTTTTTGTAGATTCTCTGATTTTGAGCTGTGAAATAGTACTAATTTTCGATATTTAAATTATTAGCCTTCAATAGCAAATCAAAAAATTGGTGTAATAAATCACATGGAAATTTGTAACACATGAAGTTTTAGATCGTTTTTAGTATATAAAACTTATTTCTATGCAGTATTTTTTGTTAACAATTTCGTTATTCCTCACAGTAAGCATTACAGCATCTGCCTATCCCGATCCATATGTTAACAGGCAGTTCGACAGCCTTCTTGCTCAGCATCCCGAATTTAACGGAGCTATTCTGGTGATGAAAAAGGACTCAGTAGTGGCCTCTGTCGTAAAAGGTGTTGCCAATGCTCAGGGTTCCCCCTTACATCTATCATCGTCTTTCAACCTGGCAAGCCTTTCAAAACATTTCACTGCACTGTCTATAGCGCGGTTATTGGAAAAGGATCAACTGCAACTGAAAACTTACGTTTCAGAATATCTCCCTGCTTTAAAAAACGAAAAATACAGGAATATTACTTTGGAGCATTTATTGCACCACACCAGCGGACTTCCGGATTTTGAAAAACTATATCAGACTTATCCCACTTACGCCGAGCCTTTTGCCACTAATAAGTCCTTACTGAGATTGTTTGAAACCCAAGAGCCTGACCTGGATTTTGATCCAGGACTAAAACATGAGTATAGTAATACCGGCTATATTTTTTTAGCTTCAATTGTGGAAGAGGTCACTGGCAAAACCTTTGGGGGCTACCTTAAGGAAGAGTTCTTTGATCCTTTGGATATGAAAAACGCTTTTGGTTACACTCACGCTTATGCGGATAAACATCCTGAAAGAGTAAAAGGAATTCATCTGACCAAGGATAAAATTGTACTTAATGACCTTACTCCTATGGATGGTATTATTGGGGATGGTAATATTTATATGTCGATTCATGATTTTATTAAATGGGAACGATTCCTGAATTCCGATAAAATTCTTTCTGAGGAATGGAAAGAAAAGTATTTCAAACCCGGTAGAAATTTACCTAAAGGATCTGTTCCTTATGGTTATGGCTGGGTGGTTTATGAAGACAGGCAGGTCATGCAGCATGCCGGAGGCTGGGTGGGATTTAGCACAATGTATTACCGCGACCTCAAATCTGGATACTCCTTCGTAGCTTTAAGCAATGGTAGCATGGAAAATGAGCAGTTTAAAAGCCTGCTTATGGATGTTCTGGCTATGATTAAAAAGAATATGAGTTGACCTGACCTATTTTATTAAGGTTTATGATTGTTTCATAATTGATTTTTCCCTTCTTCAATGGATAAAAAAATGAAAGAATCTGATCTAGAGGGGAAACGGATTAAGAGTTGAAAGGGCAGGGAGGTTATAATGAAGTTATTGAGGGTATAAGTTTAAATTTTTTATTCAATAAAAAACCCCCATATACACTGGGTATATGGGGGTTTATAGTGGAGTCGGGGAGACTCGAACTCCCGTCCAAACAAGCAATTCAATAGATTTCTACACGCTTAGTTTTCTCTTGGCTTTTCGTGACAAAGCTGGCTGAAAACCACCTACTTTGTCCTTATCCTCGATTAAATTTTACCAAAGCATCAAGGCCCTGCTCTGGCTATATTTACTTTACCGGTGCCTCGTGTGCAAACGCCGTAAATCAAGGCTTTTGCGAGACATCTTGGTCCCCAACCTTGTTGGGGATGAAGCATATCCTACTGAAATTCGGATTATGCAGCCAAGGCGTAGTTATCTTCGCCGTTTAAAAAAGTGTGAAATATGAGATTTACGAGCTGTATCCCAGCGCTCGGCGTGCTTACCATTCAATTGGTCTTGCTGTCAAAACCAAGTCGACCCCAATTAAATAAGTGAAGCTGTATAACTGCTATCACGTCAAAGAACACTGTTTTGTCCCCAATGCTTTGGGGATCGGGCCTGTCTGCCGACAAAGGCAGGCTATCCGCTGTATCTTCTTGTACTGTATGTAGTACAAGAAGTATGCCACTTCTATCCCTAACGCAGGTCTGTCGTCAACTTAAGGTATCCGAAAATAACCAGGCGTTTCCTTTCCAAAACAGGAATGCAAAAATAGATATTAATCCTATATTTGAAGCTAAATTCATCTTAAAATACCTGATATGAAAATTGGACTTATCAAAGAGCGAAAAACTCCTCCAGACCGCCGCGTTGTGCTTTCCCCGCAAAAAGCGAAAGAAGTCCAAATGCAGTTTGAAGATTTACAGTTTGTCGTAGAGCCTTCAGACATTCGTATCTTTTCAGATGAAGCCTATGCACAACAGAATTTACATTTGGAAAGTGACCTGTCCAACTGTGATGTTTTACTGGGGGTCAAAGAAGTGCCTATAGATTCCCTGATTCCCCATACATCCTATTTCTTTTTTTCACATACCATCAAAAAGCAGCCCTATAACAGAAATTTGCTGAAAGCGATTTTAGATAAAAACATCCAGCTGTATGACCATGAAGTGGTTACGGATAGCCTGGGAAATCGGCTTATTGGTTTTGGCCGCTATGCAGGATTAGTCGGGGCCTACAATGGATTTAGAGCCCTGGGGCTTAGAGACAGGCTTTTCAGTTTATCAAAGGTCGATGACCTCGCGGACCTGGAGGCGGTCAAAAAAGAACTGGATGCTATCCGGGTGCCCAATATCAAAATCTGTCTTTCAGGTTTAGGAAAGGTGGCCAAAGGAGCGAAAGAAATTTTAGATCATCTCAAAATCAGACAGGTTGGTGTAGAAGAGTATCTTTCCGAAACCTTTCAAGAGCCCGTCTATACCATTATCCATGTCCTGGACTACAACAGGAGAAAAGATGGAGAGCCCGGTAAAATATCCGAATTTTTCCTGGATCCTGCACCTTACGAATCGGATTTTATGCGGTTTGCCAAAGTCACCGATTTCTTTATAGCGGGACATTTCTACGGAGATAATGCACCCTATTTATTTACCAGAAAAGATGCCAGGCATCCTGACTTTAAGATTAACCTGGTCGCTGATATCAGCTGCGATATCGATGGTCCGGTGGCTTCCACGCTGAGAGCTTCTACGATTGAAGATCCGTTTTATGGGTACGACCCGCAAACCGAATCTGAAGTCGCCTTTGATGCAAAAAATGCGATTACGGTCATGGCGGTAGACAATCTCCCATGTGAATTGCCGAAAGATGCCAGCGAAGGCTTCGGGCAGATGTTTACAGAACATGTGATTCCCGCTTTTTTCAATGGAGATTTAGATGGAATTCTCGAAAGAGCAAGAATGACCAAAGCCGGGAAATTGACACCAAGATATTCGTATTTACAGGATTTCGTAGAGGGGAAGGAATAATTAATTTCTAAAAAGGGCTCTGCCTGGTCTTTAAATGACCCGGTAGCCGCATTTAAACTTTTAAGCTTCGTGTCTGTCCAGAGATTCAATTTCAGCTTTGTATGCAGAAGGGAGAATTAACAATTTTATAAGCTTGTCTATTTTTAAACCTCTACTGATTTTGTAAACCGGTATGAGGAAGTTTAAAATGGAATGCTTCTTTAATTTTAGATACTCACAAACCAGTGGAGGTGCGATTAGCTTTTGAGCTTCCAGCAAAAGCCGGTAGCGAAATTCACCCAAATGTTTTCGATACTGCTGGTACAGGTCCTTGGTGTAGTTTCCGTAATTTAAGTCTTCGCGAAGATGACTTTGACGATGTTTTACAAATTCTTCAAAATTTTCGGGCAGGTCTTTTATGTTCATGTGTTTCCCAAGTCGGCTAAACACTTCAAAAACCTCTTCTTTTTCAGAAGCCTTAAGTTTACGTTCAAGGATCTCAAAAGATCTGATGGAGTAGTCTATCAGCATAAAAAGGACATCTCTGTAGGCCCACTCTGGAATATTTTTTCCACGTTCGGTTTCCAAAGATCCATGAATGGAATTGATACGATGTATGGCTTTTATAGCAGATTGTTTTTCGGAAAAGACAATTTGGCGCGCATAAGAAACAGTCGAGAATAACCTACCAAGGGGATCGCTGGGTAAGCGACCCGTATAATAAAGCCAGTCTACAGCTTTATTTAGGGCAAACTCTGCGGATGCTCCGGCGAAAACAAATAAAATGGTATCACCTTTTCCCCAGATCTCACGAACAATCGAATCTTGATCTACGAAATATTCCATAATTCAATTTGAAAGTAGCTTATACTTTAATACTCAATAATCGTTTCCTCCTGAGGGCGTCTTACTTTTTTAAAGTCAGCAAACTTATCGTCTTTAGCCCGATAGCCTATGGGAAGAACCAAAGCGGAGGAAACTCCTTTTTCCTTTAAATTCAGAATGTCATCATAAGCTTTGCTTTCAAAACCTTCCATCGGACAGGCATCTATTTTCTCGGCAGCACAAATGGTCAGTAAATTTCCTAAAGCCAGATAGGCCTGATTAATGCCCCAGGCTTTGATGTTTTGATCACTTCTGTTCTTGAAATCTTTAATCAAAAACTCCCGAAAGGGATTGATGATTTCCTCCTTCGCATTTCTTATTTCTTTCTGTAATTCAAAATTATGCTTGATGAATTTTTCATCCACCGTATTTTCTATACATATCACTAAAACATGCGAAGCCGTCTTGACCTGAATTTGATTATAACTGTGCTCAAAAAGCCGGTCTTTAAGCTCCTGATTTTTTATAATGACCAGTCGTAAAGGCTGCAGGCCGTAGGATGTAGGCGTCAAATTAAAAGCTTTTTTTAAAAGTTCAATCCTGCTGGAGTCCACGGTTTTGGAATCGTCAAATTTCTTGGTGGCGTATCTCCATTCTAAAGCATCAATCATATTCAATTCTATTTATTTTGACAAATATAGAATTATGATTCTTCGGATGTTTAACTTCCGAAATAATTAACTCAACTTTTGTTAATGCCAATTTGACTATTAAATGTCGTTAAGAGAGCGAAATTGCTTTTTTCATATATAACGCTGTGAATATTTTTGCATAGCTAGGCTATGGAAATTGTGAACAAGGAAATATATGGAAAAATGAATGAGCTATATAGCGTCATTTGATGGTTAAATTGGTATAAGATTAGGCGGAAATGATTTCTTCAATCTTTTCTGCCAGTTTAAAATCTTTGTCGGTTACTCCATCGGCATCGTGGGTCGATAATGAGATTTCCAGGGTATTATAAACATTATACCATTGCGGATGATGCTGTTGTGCTTCGGCTTCAAAGGCAATTCTGGTCATGCCTGCAAAAGCTTCTTTAAAGTTTTCAAACTCAAGAGTCGTATGGATAGCATTTTCATTGAAGGTCCAGCCTTCCATTTTTTCTAATCTGGATTCGATTTCTGCGTTTTGTAGTGGTTTCATGTCTTTTTTATTTTAAGCTGAATTTACAATTTTGATAGTAGATATATTCAGGTTTATGAAAGTTTTACAGAGTTTTGCACCACTTCATCGATACTGATCTGCAAATTTTTGGGTAAAAGATTGTCTTTTGGGATCACAGCTATATAGCGGTCTTCGTTGGAGTTATAGACGTTTTTAAAAATAGGATTTTCCAGTTCGAGTCCTTTTAAAATCTCATAGACCAGTTCTTTGTGATGAATTAAATCCCTGCTGCCCAGATGATAAACGCCTTCCAATTCTCTATTGATGATATAATGTATTTGCTGGGCAAATTTATCATGAGTAGTGGCATTCATCACGACATTGGGGAAGACCTCAATAGCTTCTTTTAAATCATGCATAATCTTCAGCTCTTTGACTCTCGGTGAATTGTGCCCGTAAATCATCGGTAGTCTGACGATGTTGTAAAGCGGGTTGGGAAGTCTGAGCAAAGCATTTTCAATTTTGATTTTAAATCTTCCATACACACTCTCAGAAAGCGTTTTGTCATATTCGTAGGAGGGGTAGTTGGTAAACACATCGAATACGTTTGCGGATGAGATAAAAATCAATTTCTTCTGAAACTTAATCAGGTAATCTATCATGTCAAAATGCGCATAAGTTTGAGCAGAAAAATCACCCCTGATGGCAGAAATGATTAAATCTGGAGCTAGTTCCTGTAACAAAAGGCTTATGCTTTCGCTTTCTGCATCCCATTGGAACATGCGTTTGTTCTGGGCTAAAACCGCATGATCTCTTGCGTAAGTGCCATACACGTCATAATAAGGAGATAATTCTTTATAAAGAACATTTCCTAAGAAGCCACTGGCACCGAGAATCAATATTTTTTTTGAGTGTTTAATAAGTCTTCTTTTTTCAAAATGAATTGAGCCCTTTCTAAACTAGAAACGGCTCAATACACTAGCTAATTATAGGTTTAAGCTTTGTAAAATGGTGGCTTTACAATAACAGCTTTGACCTGTTTTTTTCTGATTTGGATCAAAATTTCAGTTCCAAATTTGGCATATTCTGTTTTTACATACCCCATGCCAATGGCTTTTTTAAGGCTTGGTGACATGGTCCCGGAAGTCACATGGCCAATGGCTTCACCTTCAGTATTAAGCACATCGTATCCGTGTCTTGGGATACCTTTCTCAATAACTTCAAAGGCGATTAATTTTCTTGATGGGCCTTCTTCTTTTTCTTGCTTTAATGCCTCTGCATTGATGAAATCCTTTGTGAATTTGGTAATCCAGCCCAGTTTAGCTTCAATAGGAGACGTGGTCTCATCGATATCATTGCCATACAGACACATGCCCATTTCCAGTCTTAGGGTGTCGCGGGCAGCCAGTCCGATGGGCTGGATGCCAAAGTCTTTACCTGCTTCAAGAACGGCCGACCAGATTTGTTCAGCATCTTTGTTTTTGAAATAAATTTCAAATCCACCGCTTCCCGTGTAGCCCGTTGCCGAAATGATAACATCCTGGGCACCGGCAAACTCGCCAACTTCAAAGTGATAAAATTTGATTTCAGATAAATCCAAAGGTGAAATGCTTTGCATAGCTTCTACTGCTTTGGGACCTTGAATAGCCAAAAGCGAATACGCATCCGATAAATCGGATAGTTTAGCATCAAATGAATTATGGGAATTGATCCAGTTCCAGTCTTTTTCAATATTGGAAGCATTCACGACCATCATGAATTTTTCAGCATTGAATTTGTAGATGATTAAGTCATCTACAATTCCTCCGGTTTCATTGGGCATACAGGTGTACTGAGCTTGACCATCCACAAGTGTGGATGCATCATTGGTAGTTACTTTTTGAACAAGATTTAAAGCTTCTTTGCCCTCCACAAAAAATTCGCCCATATGGGAGACATCAAATACACCAAGATGCTGGCGAACGGTTTCATGTTCTTCATTAACCCCTGTATAAGAAACGGGCATTTCGTATCCTGCAAAGGGAACCATCTTGGCTCCGAGCTGATGATGAATATGATTAAGTGCTGTTGATTTCATAGTTGTTTTTTTCGTGTGCAAATTTAAGATTAAAATCAAGATTCAGCCCTTTTGGAAGCTTATTTAGTTTCCAGGTAAACCTTATTTAAAGTTTAATCAAGTATTTAAAATAATTTTTGTAGTATTAAGACTACTTTTTTGTAGATTAGCATAAGATTTAACCAATTTTTAATTTTGAAAAAAATCTCTAAAATTATTTTGGCAGATGATCATGATGTTGTAAAACACGGTGTTGAGGCTGTTGTACGTCAGAATTTTGCCAGTCCGGAGATTATAAAAGTATCTTCAACCAATGAGTTAAGAAATCAACTTCTAGCCCATAAGAATGTAGATCTTGTTATTTTGGATATTAAAATGCCTGGTGGGAATACGGTAGATATTGTAAAGGACATAAAAGCCAATTATGCGGATATCAAAATACTGATGTATTCTGCGCACGAAGAACCACAATATGCTGTCAACTTCATAAGAAATGGGGCAGATGGATATCTAAGTAAATCTCAGCCTTTGCAAAAAATTGCTTTAGCTATCAAAGTTTTGGAAAATGGAAAACGCTTCATTGATGAAAGTTTTCAAGAGACTCTTTTTGATAAAAAAGGTGAAAGTGATTTATCTCTCTCCAATTTGCTTTCACATAGAGAATTTCAAATACTTTCATTACTTGCTGACGGAAAATCTAATATAGATATCTCGGAAGAACTCAATTTGCAAAAATCCACGGTTAGCACTTATAAGAAAAGAATCATGCAGAAGCTAAACATCAATACTAATATCGGACTGGTTGATGCGTACAGGACTGATTTTAAAATTACGGCTAGTTAAAGAGAAAGGATCAGATTTAATCTAATGCTTTTATTTTCCCCTTTTGAAATAAGAATTTCCGCTTTCAAATAATTCATCACAGAACTTAAAAGCTCTTTATTAATCATAGTGCTTACTTCTCTTTTTATTCTCAAAACCTCCACTGTACTGTGCTCAAAAAAATCTAATTTGACATTGAGGTCATTTTGGCATTTTTCTATAGCAATGGTATGTATATCTAATTCCAGGTTCCTGATGACTTGCATCAAAGCACTAAACAAATACTTATAAGCGTCCGCATTTTTTTTCAATACTGTTTCATAACGCCCTTGAAGCATTTCAGGATTGAGCTTGATTCCCAACAGGGCTGAACTGAATAGTAAGTTGGTTTTTACAGTAGAAGGTGTTTCAGGAGCTTTCAGCTTTGATTTACTGTGTTCAACTATTTGTTGTGCTTCCTCATTTAGTTTTGAAGTGGAAGACGATATAACTCTTACGGTTTCTTTTAAATCAGGATCAGCATTTGGGTCAATTTGACTTTGTAAGATATCCGTGGAAAGTTTAAGATAATTCAGTGGAGTAGAAATATCGTGAGAAACTTCAGAAAGGAGCATTTTATAGTCGCTTTGAAGTCTGATATATTTCATCAACACATCTACTTTTTCCTCCAAATGCTGAAAGCTTTTCAAATATGCAGAAATCAAAATGAGATGGAATTTGGGCTGACATACATTCTTTGAAAAACCGGAGAATACATCTGGCTTTCACCTATAATAGCTGAAGGCCTGTAACCTGTTTTTTCATCAGAGGATTGTCTTTCAAATTCTGGACTTATTTGTTTAAGGGCAAGATTGAGCAAGGTTTCCTGAGGATCGCCTAAAACACCAAGATTTGAAAAAATTTCACCTTGCTGAAGGTCTGGTTCAAGCCCGTCAAAAAAACCGGTAAAACCCACTTTATTAGCCGTTTTCAAAATTAAAGGCTGTATGGCATAAGTGTGCTCTAAACTTACATTGTTTCTAGTAAAATTAGGGGAATCGTATAGGGTAACGGAACCTTCAAATTTTCCAGCCGTAGTTGTACCTATTTGTATAACTTCTATATAAGGATTTAGAGCATTGATGACCAGTTCACTGGCTGAAGCTGAAGAACTGGTGGTTAAAACATACACTCTGGTAAGGTTTAGGCTGCTAATTGCTTCGCCAGTTGAAATTTCATTATCAAAAATCAAGTTTTCAGTTTCAAAATTTTCATTATAAATCTGTTTTGCGAAGACTTCTCCATTAAACTGTCCCGTGATCATGCTGGATAAATCTTTGGCAGTCTCTATGCTTCCTCCAGAATTATACCTCAGGTCTAAAACCAAGTCAGTTATACCTTCGGCAGAGAAATTTGCGAATACCGTATTGAGTTCTGTGTTGAACGTTGTTCTGAAGTTATTATACATCAGGTAACCCACTTTTTGTCCATTGACATCGATGATTTTTTGCTCATGTATAGGGTTTTCTGTAAGTTGAATTTTAGCCAAACTCACTTCCTGATTCAGGGTCACTAAGTTTCCTTCCTGAAATTCTGCTAGACCAATCGTGTAACTAGCTTGAGACAGAAGTGAATTAAAATCGGTATCCGGAGTGAAAAACACACCATCTATTCTATTGAATATAAATCCTCGCTCAACTCCGGCAACATCTGCAGGAGATCCTGGAACCACATATCTGACGTAACCGAATACGGTTTCAGTATTGGTAAATCTTATCAGGCCAAAAGCCATACCATTGGATAAGGAAATTCCATCCAGATTCTGCTCCAATTCAACAAAGTCGGATACGATAAAACTAAATCTGTCTTGATCTGCGAGCAGGGAATAAAAGAAATTTATCGGAGAATCTATGTTGGAAAGAAAGCTTATATACTCCTGTGTGCTGTCAAACCTATTGTCTGCCAGGTCTGGAGAATCGCTTTTATAGAGATAGAAAATGTTCATGGCTTTCCAAATGAAATCTTTTATCTCTTCCTGGTCTGCGAGTGCATTTATGTTTGTAATATTATCATCAATATCATCCTGACATGACACGAAAACTACAAGGGAAATACTTATAAAAAAGAAAAGTTTTAATTTTTTCATTTAAAATAATTTTTGATAAAAATAATCAAAATTAAAATAGAAAAGAGATCAATGTAACAAATCCTTTCTTGTATCGTCTTCATTAAAACAGGCTACCTATGACTTCTGAATTTTATGCTCAGCACGTTATACCCCTACAAGATAAAATCTTTAGGTTTTCCCGACGTCTCTTATCTTCAGAAGATGCTGCGAAAGATGCTACTCAGGAAGTTTTACTGAAGTTGTGGAGGTTGAGAAAAAAACTTGCAGGCATAAAAAATATTGAAGCTTATGCCATGACAATGACTAAAAATATGTGTTACGATGTTTTGAAGTCTAAACACAGCAAAACCCTGGAACTTGTGCATAGCAATTATTCAGTACAATCTTCCAGCCTTTCTTCAGAAATAGAAGCCAGGGATGAAGTGAGTTTGGTGGCTAAATTTATCAATGAATTACCGGAACAGCAGAGGGCTGTTATACAGCTAAGGGATGTGGAGCAGTTTACGAACAAAGAGATTGAAGAGATTATGGACATGAACTCGACCTCGGTAAGAGTCGCTTTATCGAGAGCAAGAAAAAAAATTATGAGTGAATTAAAAAAAACATCAGCACATGGAATTGGATAAAACTTACGTGGAAAAGCTCCTGAAGCTTTACGAAGAAGGAGAAACTACTCTGGAGCAGGAGAGAGCACTGAAGTCTTATTTTTCGAATGAAAACTATGACTCGGATTTTGAAGCTTACGCCCTTCTTTTTCAGTTTTTTGAAAAAGAATCTACATCTCAAAGTCCTCCTCTTAAAACCAAAGAGAAAAAAACAACTCATCAGTTTTGGATCAATATAGCCGCAAGTATTTGTATTGTTTTAGGCGGGGTGTGGTTTTATAACTTTTATGAAAACCAACAAGAATTAGAAGAAGCAAGACTTGCCTTTGAAACCACTCAAAATGCGCTTAATTATTTATCTATTAATATGAATGAAGGTCTCGAGAAATTGGAATATGTAGAAGTATTCAGCCAGCAAAAAAACAAATTAATAAAATAAAGCTATGAAACAAATTAAATTAATGGGTCTTGTAATGGCCATCGCTATTATGAGTTCAACAGCAGTTGCTCAGGATTTTACCAAGTATGACAATGTGAGAGAAATCACTTCTATAGTGATAAGCAAAAGTATGTTCAAGTTCATGAGTAAATTGGATTTGGACAGTAACGATGAAGATGTAAAAGCCTATTTGGATCTGGTAGAGAACCTCGATGATATTAAAATTTACACGACAGAAAGTATAAAATACGGGCAACAACTTCAATCTGATTTTAATATTTTAAAATCAAAAAGTAATTTAGAAGAGTTGATGAAGGTGAATAGCGAAGGTAAAAATGTAAATTTTTACATCGAACCTGGTAAATCAGATGATTATGTCAACCAGCTTTTGATGTTTATCAATTCGTCTGAAGCCTCAGATCCTCAGTCGGTTTTGATGATAATAAAAGGAAATATTGATTTGAAAAACATTTCCAAATTAACCAGTCAGATGAATATTCCTGGAGGTAAATCCCTGGATAAACTTAAAGATCAATAATCATGAAAAAGATATTTTTAATGACACTTCTAGGTATTTCGCTGCTGGCTTGCAATACAAAGCCAAGCCTTCAGGAATACCTTGTAAAAAAGGAAAATTCAACTGCGTTTATTACAGCCAGTTTACCAACAAGTCTGTTATTTCAAAATCTGGACAGCTTATCTTCCAAAGAGCAGACGAGTCTTCAGAAAATTGAAAAGATCAATTTGTTGGCATTGACAAAGTCAAAAGGCGAACCTATTCTTGAGAAGGAGCGAAGCGAATTAAGAACTATTCTCGATCAGCCTGATTATGAATCTATAATTAATTTCAGCAGTGGCGGTAGAGAAGCCCGGTTAGTCTTTCTTGGGACAGAAGAACAGATAGATGAGCTTATCTTCTTTGGATATGATGCTGAAATGGGTCTATTACTTCTCAGAATGAGAGGAAGTGATGTGAATGTAAATGATATTGTACAAATCTCACAATCTGCACAGCGCCTGGATATGAATTCTTTGCCTGGTGGTTTTGGAGATCTCCTCGGAGATTTGGGTGAATAGATTGATTTTTCACATTAAATTTATGTTAGAGTATCTGCGGGCTTAATTATTTTTAAGATATTTAACAAAAATAATTACTTATGGATACTCTGATTTTAATTTTTAAAGTAGTGATTGCCCTTGGCATTCTAAACGTCTGGTTACTGAGGTTTAACAAGCAAACCGAATGGAGAGGAGCCGGAGCCGGAAACATGAATGAAGAGTTTACCAAATACGGCCTTCCTGTCTGGCTTGTACCCGTGATCGGATTTCTAAAACTCGGATTTGCAACCTTATTGATTATAAGCATTTTTCAGGACGGCTATAATCTTGGCTTTATCGGTGCAGTAGGCATGGGAATCCTTATGATAGGGGCCATTGCCATGCATATAAAAATAAACGATCCGTTAAAACGCTCGTTACCGGCATTTTTAATGCTTGTGATGTCAGCTTTTATCGCCTTTGCTTAACGCGAAGTTTTCAGGTTTGTAATTTCTATAGGAATTCCAAAAACCGATTTTTTAGTGGAAAGTATCATACCAGACTGGGTTTCGACCCAGTCTTTCCATTTAGCTTCAATCCCGCCTACAGGAATAATAGACACCCACATTTCAAAAGCAGTGGGCCTGTAATTTTCATCTACCTTCCATAAGTACGAATCGCCGGGAGTGCTACCGCCAGAAGTAAAGGTAACCAGTAAGCTCTTTTCTCCGTCTTTAGTTACAAGCCGCCTTTCTACATGGTCTTCCATGATTTTGTAGGGTGCAATCAGCCAGTACGAATCGTTGTTGAAATTTTTGATGGAGGTTTGTATGATTTCCGTAGAATCCTGGTCTTTAGAGGAGATGACCTCGCTTTTGTCATAATCCTTTAGGTTTAGTTTTACTTTATAATTATCAGAAGTTACCAGGACATAGTTTTTGTCTTTATGCCATTCATACGAATGCAAGTCTGCAAACGTCCAGCTTATAATTTCGGTGTTTTGGAAAGCTTCGTAATTCAGCTCTTTTAAGATCTGCTGTGCAAACCGATCGGCTTCCGGGCCTTGTTTCCCCTCTGGCAGGTCCTCAGACATGAAAAAGCCAATGAGCGTCACGACTATTATTAAACCTAAAACGCCCAGGCCTATTATTTTTAAGATCTTCAAAAATCGCTTCATATATTCTGGTTTAGTGCTTTGATTTTTAAGTTGCAAAACTTCCGGATATCCTCAAAAAAGCTGGTGAATTCTGAGTCAAATTCAGATTGAAAAGCCAGGTAAATGTCGGCGCCTTTATGCAGTTGGGTGTCATGTTTGGTTTTATGATTCATTTGCCTGAGAATAAGTCTTAAATCGTCTAATTTAGAATAACTCAATAACCAGTTATGTTCGATCATATAAGGAACCACCTTACCTATTTTCTTAGGCAGCAGATGCTGATTGCTCTCCAGTAAAAGGTAGAAATCTTCAGCAAAAACAGGTAGTTCTATATCGGAATATTCCTTCCAGCGTTTAGCCAAAATGTGATCATAAATCATGTCGATCACAACGCTGTTGTAATGTCCAAGTTCATCAAAAAACCGATGGGCCCCTTGAGATACCAAAGGATGGTGATCTGTAAAGTCATCAATAGCCCGATGCAGTAAAATGCCTTTCTGAATCTCCGGTGGGTAGGTCCTGTACGAACTTCCTTTTATTTCATCCGCCATGAAGTTTCCCAGTTTCAGGAATTCATCATCGCCGGAAAGAAATATGTGAGCCAGGTAATTCATTGCTCTAAAATAGTTTATTAAGCAGTTTTAGCAAATTATTTACAGGTAAAATCTTTGGACTTGTATCTTTACACCAGAAAAATTTCTTTTAAATCCTAATTTATGACACTTATTAAATCTATTTCTGGAATTCGAGGCACTATTGGCGGACAAGTTGGAGATAATCTGACACCGCTGGACGTCGTAAAATTCTCGGCCGCTTATGGGCAGTGGATAAAGACCCAGAGAAACAAGGAACACTACAAAGTTGTGGTGGGCCGGGATGCACGAATTTCCGGAAAGATGGTTCAGTCACTGGTGATGCATACGCTATCGGGGATGGGAATTCACGTGGTAGACCTGGACCTTTCCACCACTCCCACGGTTGAAATGGCAGTTAGTCTTGAAAATGCAGACGGAGGTATCATCCTTACGGCCAGTCATAATCCTAAACAATGGAACGCCCTAAAGCTTTTGAATAAAGACGGAGAATTTTTAAATGCCGAAGAAGGACAGCAGATTCTGAATTTTGTAGATCAGGAAAATTTTGAGTTTTCAGAAGTAGACGATTTAGGAGAAATCACCTATCACAATGCTTACATCGATCTTCATATTGAAGAAGTGGTGAATCTGGAACTTGTAGAAGTCGATCAGATAAAAGAAGCCAAAATCAAGGTGGTCGTAGATGCCGTAAACTCAACCGGAGGGATATCTATTCCGCCACTATTGGAAATGCTAGGGGTAGAAGTTGTGAAGCTTTACTGCGAACCTAACGGTGATTTTCCGCATAATCCGGAACCACTGGCCAAACACCTTACCGAATTGTCTAAAAAAGTAAAAGAAGAACATGCAGATTTCGGTATCGCTGTAGATCCGGATGTAGACCGGCTGGCTTTGGTCGATGAAAAGGGTGAAATGTTTGGAGAAGAATATACGCTGGTGAGCATTGCCGATTACGTATTGAGTCGCAAAAAAGGGCCAACGGTCAGCAATTTGTCTTCTTCTCGTGCTCTGCGCGATATCACCGAGAAACACGGGTGTGAGTATTTTGCAAGTGCGGTTGGAGAAGTGAATGTGGTGGCCAAAATGAAAGAAGTGAATGCAGTGATTGGAGGCGAAGGGAACGGTGGAGTCATTTATCCGGAATTGCACTACGGCAGAGACAGCCTGGTGGGAGTGGCTTTGTTTCTAAGCTTGCTTTCAGAACGGCAAATTAAGGTTTCTGAGCTCAGACAAACCTACACCTCCTACTTTATGGCAAAGGAAAAAATTGAACTGACTCCAGGTCTCGATGTGGATGCGCTTTTGAATAAGATACAGGAAAAATATAAAGCGGAAGACATCAAAACCATCGACGGCGTGAAAATCGATTTTGAGAATAACTGGGTGCACCTGAGAAAATCAAATACAGAACCCATCGTCAGGATTTATACAGAAGCTAAAAGTCAGGACGAGGCCGATGCTTTGGCTCAAGACTTTATCGATGAGCTGGAAGAAATGAGTAAATAAGCCTTCAGATGAATAGATTTCTTTAGATAAGCACAGACTCAAGCTCTGTTCCAAAGAACATAAATCAGAACCTAAATAAATCACCTCCAGCAGATAGATTCTCAGGGGGATTTATTTAGGTTTTTCTGTGTTTCCAGCGCTTGTGCGTCCACAGGTAGTAAGCGGGTTCCTCACGAATTTGCTCTTCCAGTAACTTCAGAAAATGATCTGTGATTTCATAGTTTGGAATCGACTTAGGCTCATCGGTGATAAGTTCGAACTGACACTTGTAATAGCCGCGTTTCAGCTTGGAAATTCTGGCATAAACAACGGCATGATCCAGTCTTTTGGCAAGCATTTCGGCGCCTGTATACACAGGAACCTCAACCCCCATAAACTCCTGCCAGTGAAAAGCCTTGTCTTTCTTGGGAGACTGGTCGGATATGAAACCACTCACGGTTAACTCGCCTTTTGCAGTGACTTTGTTTAACACATGAACCGTTTCTTTGGTAGTGATCAGGTAGGTATCGTATTTAGCTCTTATCCGTTTCACTAATCTATCGAAATATTTGTTCTTCAGTTGCTTATAGACCCCATAACCTTTATGATTGATAAAGGTTTGTAAAATGAAAATCCATTCCCAGTTTCCATAATGTCCAAGGATTATAATGGCGCTTTTATTTTTGCGTTCCAAATCTGAAAAAACGGATAAATTTTCAAACTTAAAACGTTTCTCTACTTCTGCTTTGGACATGGAAATCGATTTGATCGACTCAAAGATCATATCGCATAAATGTTTATAAAATTTCTTTGCTATAGCTTCATGCTCCGACTTTGAATAGTCCGGGAATGCGAGTTTTAGATTATCCATAACTACTTTTTTACGATAGGCAAACAGATTATATACCAAAACATAAACCAGGTCTGAAAGGAGATAAATAAGTTGAAAGGGAAGTTTTGAAATCAGCCATAAAAATGGGTAGATTAAAACATAAATCAGTAATTGCATTTAGCCAAATTTTGTGCAAAGATAGGTATATTTGGCCTTTTGAGATTTAAAAAATTATGGGAGGATTAGGTTTTATAGTTATTGCAATTATAGCAGCAAACGTGTTGATGTCTTTTAAGGGATTCAAGGATTCCGAATTTTTTAATCGCTATAAATTTGAGGTCTCCTCTATCAAAGCAGGGGAAAAAATTAGAATATTGAGTTCTGCATTTCTTCATGTACATACCACGCATCTCTTAGTCAATATGCTGACCTTGTATTTTTTTGCTTCCAGTGTGTTGAATTTTCTTGGAACTGGTGGTTTTCTGTTGGTGTATTTTGGAAGTCTGATCCTGGGTAATTTACTATCCCTTCAATTTCATAAAGACGAAAGTAACTATACTGCTGTAGGAGCGAGCGGGGCCGTAGTAGGTGTTTTATATGCGGCTATTTTGCTTCAGCCAGACATGATGCTGGGTTTGTTTTTTATCATACCCATCCCCGCCTATGTGTTTGGGATAGGGTATTTGTTTTACTCGATCTGGGGGATGCGAGCTAGAAGGGATAATGTAGGCCATGATGCTCATTTTGGTGGCGCCATGGGAGGCTATTTTATTACCCTGTTACTTTCACCCTGGGTGCTGCAGGATCATTTGCTGATGGTAATTTTACTCGCTATTCCCATTGTTGTTCTTTTCGTGCTTCAGAAAACAGGCAAACTATAATTTTTTACATTCTGTCCCGTTAATTTTATTCTAGCTTCGGCATAACCTATATTTGTAATTATTTTTGTTTATGAAATTCTTCAAATTTATTTTTAGCAAAATCTTTTTGCTTCAGTTAATTTTAGCAGTCCTGGTTTTAGTGGTTTTAGTCTTTAGTACGCTTAAATATCTGGATATAGCAACCGACCATAATGAAACCGTTTCAGTCCCCGATTTGTCCAAATTTCAACTGGATATCGTCGATAAAAAACTGGAGGAAATGAACTTGAGACGTGAAATTTTAGATTCCGCCAATTTCAATCCAAATTACCCCCCGTACTCTGTTTTGGATCAGGTTCCAAAACCAGGAAAGCAGGTCAAAGAAAATCGTAAAATTTATCTCACACTTAATCCATCCGGTTATATCAATGTGGAGATTCCTGAAAATTTAATCAGAAAGACAAGGCGTCAGGTTGAGCCTACACTGATAGCATTAGGCTTTCAAATCGGTGAAATTATCAAAAAACGAGATATTGCCAAAGGAGCAATACTCGAGTTGAGACACAATGGGGAAACCATAAAAGCTGGAGATAAGCTCCCCAAAACAAGTACTATTGACTTAGTCGTGGGTGATGGAAGCCTGTAGGCTTATTTTTTACCCTTCTGAGTCACAAATTTTAAACAGCATGCAGGAACAAGATAATTTAGAAGATAATGATGATCTATATGAGCATCATAGTTTTACAGCAACCCAGGGTCAAGAGCCACTGCGCGTAGATAAATTTTTAATGAATTTTATAGAAAATGCTACTCGTAATAAAGTTCAGCAAGCTGCTAAAGATGGAAATATCTACGTCAATGGTGTGGCTGTTAAGCAAAACTATAAGGTGAAAGCTGGTGACGAAGTAAAAGTGCTTTTGGCTTATCCTCCTTATGAAAACTTACTCACTCCGGAAGACATTCCTTTGGATATCGCTTATGAAGATGATTCTCTATTAGTGGTCAATAAACCTGCTGGAATGGTAGTGCATCCCGGTCATGGGAATTATTCAGGAACGCTGATCAATGCTTTGATTTATCACTTTGATAATTTACCGAATAATAGCAGCGATCGTCCCGGACTGGTTCATCGAATCGATAAGGATACCAGCGGACTTTTGGTGATTGCCAAAACCGAATCGGCTATGGCTTACCTTACCAATCAATTTTTTCATAAAACCAGCAAGCGAGAATATGTGGCTTTAGTGTGGGGAAACATGGATGATGATGAAGGAACTATCGAAGGCAATATTGGTAGAAATCCTAAAAATCGACTTCAAAACATCGTTTATCTTGGAGATGAAGCCGACCAGGGGAAACCAGCGGTTACCCACTATAAAGTGATTGAGCGTTTAGGCTACGTGACCCTGATCTCTTGTCAGTTGGAAACAGGAAGAACACACCAGATCCGTGTACACCTTAAGCATATCGGTCATACTCTGTTCAACGATGAACGTTATGGTGGTGATAAGATTCTAAAAGGAACTACTTTTACGAAGTATAAACAGTTTGTAGATAATTGTTTTAAAATTCTTCCGCGTCAGGCACTTCATGCCAAAACTTTAGCCTTTGAACATCCGGTGACTAAGGAATGGATGGAATTTGATTCTGAAGTCCCTTCAGATATTTCAGACTGTGTAGAGCGCTGGAGAAATTATGCCAAAAACAGCAAGGATAACATCTAAACAAAGCAATTCTAACAGTCTTATCTTAAATTATTAGTTAACGCGATTTTTTGCCTGCCTAATTTCCTTTATTTTTAAACTAAAAAAATGAAATTAATCGTATCTCCTGCCAAATCACTCAATCAAGAGGATCAACTACCTACAGATCGCTATACCAAGCCGGTTTTTGAAGAAACCGCCGCGCAAATCAATCGTAAACTGGCGAGAATGAGTAAAGACGACATTGCTGAACTCATGAGTATAAGCGATAAGCTCGCGGATCTCAATTATGGACGATATCAGGATTTTGAAGAAAAACATACTCCTGAAAATGCCAGACCCGCTATTTATATGTTCGACGGGGATGTTTATACAGGGATTGATGCCTATTCCATTCCAAAAGATAAGCTAGAAAATCTACAAAATTCACTGCGAATTTTGTCAGGGATGTACGGTGTTCTTCGTCCCTTAGATCTTATTCAGCCTTACAGGCTTGAAATGGGAACAAAATTAGCCATAGAGTCAAATGACAATCTGTATGAGCTTTGGCAGGACAAAGTGACTTCTCAACTCAATTCAGAATTGGAAGCAGATGAACTGCTTATCAATTTAGCAAGTCAGGAGTACTTCAAAGCTGTCAATTCTAAAAAGCTGCATGCTGAAATCATTTCTCCCGTGTTTAAAGATTTTAAAAATGGGACATTGAAAATCATCAGTTTTTATGCTAAAAAAGCCCGAGGACTTATGGTAAGGTATATCATAGACCATGAGGTTAAAACCCTTGAAGGTATTAAAGGATTTAATTATGAAGACTATCACTTTTCTGAAGAACATACAGAGAAAGAAAGTGAGCCCGTCTTTATCAGATAAGTGAAGATGAAATTCAAAAGTCGTATAGACAAAACCTTTATTTTTATTTTTTGTTTATTATCACTTCTTTTTGGCATATTGATTAGCCAGAATTTGCTGATGATGAATTTTTCAGAAACTTATGTCTTTGTTTTGGCTACTATTGTTGCTTCGCTTTGGTTACTGGTGATTTGGATTTTTTTGGATACGAGTTATAAAATAACCGATCGGAAGGTCAGTTACAGAAGCGGGCCTTTTTATGGAAATATCCCTCTGGAGCAAATCAAAAAAGTTATGCTAGATAAAACCTCATGGAAAGGTAAAAAGATCGCTTTAGCTAAAAAAGGTTTAGTCCTCATCTACAATGGGGATAAAGAAATTTATTTTGCACCAAAAACCAATGATTCCTTTGTTGAATATCTAAAAAAAGTCACTTCTGATATTGTCATTGAGCAAAATCAGTTTCATTCGTTAAAATAAAGCTCTTCCTCTTTTGTAAGCAGTCTGGATTTAATCAAGAACCGGTAACCTTCTGGAATTTCCAAAGAAAAACTAGAACCACGGCCTTGAGTTACATCTACCGTAAGATGAGTATGTTTCCAATAGTCAAACTGAGCTTCATTCATATAAAATTTCACTCCGCCAATCTCTCCCATAAGAATATCAGATTCATCCAGATAAAAATCCTCTTCAGGCAGCAGCATAGGTGAAGAGCCATCGCAACAACCTCCACTTTGATGAAAAATGACTTTTCCATGTTTAGCTTTCAAGTCTTGTAAAAGTTTTTCTGCTCTTTTAGTGATATCTACTCGGGTATACACCATGTGAAATTGGTTTAAAAGTTGAAATCAAACCTCTTAACTTCTAAATTACCACAATCTAATTCTGGGTAACCTAAAAACTTAAGATGTATGATATTGCGGTTTTTAATCAGGTCTAAAAGAAACCAAGTTTGTTTCTGTCATAAGAAATCAGCATGTTTTTGGTTTGACGATAGTGGTTGAGCATCATCAAGTGATTTTCTCGGCCAAAACCAGATTTCTTGTAACCGCCAAAGGGTGCATGTGCTGGGTAATCATGGTAACAATTGACCCAAACTCTACCCGCTTTTATGGCTCTGGGTATTTGATAAAGTTGGTGAGCATCTCGAGTCCATACACCGGCCCCAAGTCCGTAAAGTGTGTCGTTAGCAATTTCTATAGCTTCAGCTTCATCCTTGAATTTACAAACGGCAAGGACAGGTCCGAAAATCTCTTCCTGGAACACTCTCATCTTGTTATGGCCTTCCAGAATTGTAGGCTGAATGTAAAAGCCATCCGCATATTCACCGCTTGCTTTGAAAGCTTCTCCACCACAAAGCACCTTTGCCCCCTCATCTTTACCAATGTTCATATAGGACAGTATTTTTTCATACTGGTCGTTGGAAGCCTGAGCTCCTATTTGAGTATTGGGGTCGAAGGGATCTCCCTGGATGATAGCTTTGGTGCGTTTTACAACACGATCCATAAACTTGTCGTAAATATCTTCTTGAACCAATAGTCGAGAAGGGCAGGTACAAACTTCCCCTTGATTGAAGGCAAACAAAACGGCTCCCTCAATACATTTATCCAAAAACTCATCGTCCTGATCCATGACCGAATTGAAGAATATATTGGGTGATTTTCCCCCTAACTCCATGGTCACGGGATTTAGATTTTTGGAAGCATATTGCATAATCATTTGTCCGGTTGTCGTTTCTCCTGTGAAAGCCACTTTATTCACCTTGGAACTTGAGGCTAAAGGTTTTCCTGCTTCAGGACCAAAACCGTGAATTACATTCAAAACCCCTGGAGGGAGTAAATGGCCTATTTTTTCCATGAGAAATGTTGCTGAACTCGGGGTTTGTTCGGCTGGTTTTAAAACCACGCAATTTCCAGAGGCTAGGGCAGGAGCTACTTTCCAGGCAAGCATAAGCATTGGGAAATTCCAGGGAATGATTTGCGCGACTACACCAAGAGGTTCTTTTATGATGAGAGAAAGAGTGTTTTCATTCAGTTCTGTTGCACTTCCTTCTTCAGCTCTTATTACTGAAGCAAAATATCTAAAATGATCTACAGCAAGGGGAATATCTGCATTTACAGTTTCTCTGATGGCTTTACCATTGTCATAGGTATCTATGGCCGCAAACTCATCGAGGTTGTCCTGAATCACGTCTGCGATCTTTTGCAAAATAGAGGATCTGTGAGCTGCAGAAGTATTTCCCCAGGCTTCTTTTGCCGCATTGGCAGCATCTACTGCATTCTCTACATCTTCTTTTTGAGATCGGGGGTATTTGGCAATCAATTGATTATTGGTAGGTGACGTATTTTCAAAATATTGCCCACCGATAGGATCTATGAACTCTCCATTGATATAGTTGCCGTACTTTTCCTTGAATTTTGGCTTTGTGTAATTCATAATATTATGTATTTAGAAATTAGAATTAGTTAAAATTAGTCTATAATAATTGTTTATTGTATAATAATCCTATTTTTAAATATCATTATCCTCTTTTGTTTAAGACTTTATAAAAGCTCATGTTACAATCCCGTCAAAGCCCAAGAAAAATTGAAACCCTAGTCGAAAACAGAAGGGTATACTCTGCTGATTTCGCCGAGATGAATATTTATGAAACCCGTAAAAAGGCGGATCAGGTTTACCTGGAGTTTGATTTTCCCATCATAGCCAGTATGATTTCGGGTAAGAAAATTATGCATTTAGAAAACAAAGCTACTTTTGATTTTCTTCCTGGTGAATCTGTTGTTTTACCAGCCAAGAAGAAAATGATTATTGACTTTCCAGAGGCCACAATAGATTCTCCGACGCTATGTATGGCTCTCGGTATAGATTCTCAAAAAATTCAGGAAACGATTGAAGCCTATCAAAATGCCACTGAAATTGAAGATCATTTTGTGATGAGTTCTAATCTTAATTTGTCCCCCCTCCACCTCAATAACAATATGCAGGTGCAACAACTTATTGACAGACTCTTACAAACGTTTACAAGCGGTCATAAATCCAAAGATGCATTGCTAGATCTCATGATAAAAGAACTGATTTTACGTTTATTGCAAACCAACGCACGAGCTGCATTACTCGATGAAACTTCCTGCCTGTTTGATAATAATAGAATGGCTTTTGTTTTAAAATATATACGTGAGAATTATAGAGAAGATATAAGCGTTGAGAATTTAGCTGATAAAGCCTGTATGAGTTCCTCTCATTTTTATAAGACTTTTAAAAACACACTTGGAGAAACCCCGATAGAGTATTTGAATCGAGAACGCTTAAAACAAGCCAAAAAGCTTATCAGAACTTCATCTTCCAAACTCTCTGAAATTGCCTTTTCATGCGGTTTCAATAGTTCCAGTTATTTCAATACGCAATTCAAAAAACAGGAAGGAATGACTCCCAGTCAATTTAGAAAATCATTTTTTGATTAAGCTTCAAAAACTGATATTTATCATATAATCCTGATTTTTAGTCGGTTTTGTAACTTTAGTATCTTTCCCGGTTTCATGTTCATCTTAATTTAGCTTCATACTTAAAAAAACAAATTATGAAAGTTGAACAGATTTATACAGGATGTATTGCTCACGCAGCTTATTATGTTGAAAGTAATGGCGAGGCAGCTATTTTTGACCCCCTTAGAGAAGTCCAGCCTTATATAGACCAGGCCAATCAGGACCAGGCTCAAATCAAGTATGTGTTTGAAACTCATTTTCACGCTGATTTTGTGAGTGGTCATTTGGATTTAGCCAAAAAGACTGGAGCCGATATCGTTTACGGACCTACCGCTAAGCCCAATTTTGAGGCACTTATTGCTAAAGACTCTCAAGAATTTAAAGTCGGAGATTATACAATTAGGGCTATGCATACGCCAGGGCATACCATGGAATCCACAACCTATTTGCTGATAGATGAAAATGGAAAACCACATGGAATTATTACCGGAGACACTTTATTTATTGGAGATGTAGGTCGACCAGATCTTGCTCAGCACGTTATTGCCGACCTAACTGAAGAAAAGCTTGCGGCACATTTATACGATTCCCTTCGAAATAAAATCATGCCTTTGCCAGATGATTTGATCGTGTATCCCAACCATGGGGCGGGGAGTGCCTGCGGTAAAATGATGAGTCAGGAAACTACAGATACCCTGGGAAACCAGAAAAAAACAAATTATGCTTTGCGTCCGGACATGACCAAAGATGAATTTATCAACGAACTTCTTGATGGCTTAGCGCCACCTCCTGGTTATTTCCCGAAAAATGTATTGATGAATATTCAAGGTTACGAAAGTATTGATGACATCATAGCGAGAGGAGAACAGCCTTTAGAGCCCAATGCTTTCGAAGCCGCAGCGAATGAAAGCAGGGCATTGATTCTTGACACCCGAGAAGCTAAGGATTTTCACAAAGCATTTATACCAAATAGTGTAAATATTGGATTGGACAATAACTTTGCCCAGTGGGTAGGAGAACTCATACCGGATATTAAGCAACAAATTCTTCTCGTTACAGATCCAGGAAAAGAGGAAGAAAGTATTATTCGTTTGGCCAGAGTTGGTTATGATCATGCAATTGGTTATTTGAAAGGTGGAATGGAGGCTTGGCAAGCATCTGGAAGAGAAATAGATTCAATAGACAGGATAAGTGTAAAGGAACTGGAAGATAGATTAAAGACCAATTCAGCTAAGGTATTTGATGTGCGCAAGAAAAGTGAATATCAATCTCAGCATCTTAAAAATGCAGAAAACACACCTTTAAATGAATTGAACAAGTATTTAGCTGAATTTCCAAAAACTGAATTCATCATCTATTGTGAAGGTGGCTACAGAAGTATGATTGCAGCCTCAATCTTGAAACAACGCGGAATTGATAAGGTGGTGGATGTGATTGGAGGTTTTGAAGAAATCTTAGAGCATGAAGCTATTCCAATAACCAATTACGTTTGTCCAACAACTTTGCTATAAGCAAAAGTTCCAAATTTTAAAAAGCGGTCTCAGAACTTTATTCCTGTTAGCCTCTGCTGGTTTCAGAGTCTTTTACAGTAGTATACTAAGATTCTGAAAATAAACCTGCCTGCTGTGTGCAGTTAGGCAGGTTCAGAATGATAATTGGATTTATTTTTTGAGACCGCTTTATTAATAATGATAACGGCGTAGGCTGTTCCAGTATTTTAAGCGTGTAGTTTTGAGTTCTAATTTGTGGGCTCTTGATACTGGTTTTCTGCTGGAGTCCAATGCGTTGTTTTCTACTGTAGTTTCCATGAGTATTCGTTTTAAAGATTAATATCTATTATATAGACGAATGAAAACTGAATTTGTTACAGTACTATGTAAAACAAAGTAGTATTTTTAAAATTATAGATGTAAGCCACATTCGGTTTTGGGGTTATTATTCCAGCGTCCGCTTCTGTCATCGCCTGGAACAGTGCAGTGTTTGCAGCCTATAGAATGATAGCCTTTGCTCACCAGAGGGTGAAATGGCAGATGATGTTTTCTAATAAAATCATCTCTTTCTTCTTTAGTGACGTCCAGAAGGGGATAAAATTTTAAGATTTCTCCGCGTTGTTCAAAAATATTCAATGTATTTCTATGGTCACTTTGCCATTCCATAAGACCGGAAACCCAGACGGTGTATTTATTTTTGATGACCTCCAGAGGTTTAACCTTATTGATGGAACAGCAAAAATCTGGATTTTTAGACCAGGTTTTATCCTTGGTGGTGAACTCATGCTCATGAGAAAGCGCGCTAACCGATTTTACATTCAAATGATAGGTTTGACTCAGTTGTTTCTTATAGTCCAAAGTTTCTTCAAAGTGGTATCCCGTATCTATAAAGTATATGACCTGATCCGTATTCACTTCTGAAAATAGTTTTAGTAAAAAAGCAGAGGTAGCAGCAAATGAACTGGTTACCATAACTTCAGATTGATCAAAATCTTCGTACAAAGTTTTAATACGATCAACAATGCTCAGGGATTTGTATTTTTTATTGAGTAGATGTATTTCTTTATCGGAAACACTTCTCTTTTCTGCAATTTCACTCATTCTATCTCTAGATATTTTAACTTTGCGAATATAAGTAACTGATTAGTTTTAGACTTTATGTTTTAAGGATAACTTCAGAGCTTACTTCATGGCTGAAAGCAGCTAGCAGCAAATTTATAAATTAGAACTATTATGGGATTTTTTGATCAACTATTTAATGTTAAGCCAACTCAAACTGCAGATAAGTCAAAAGCATCTGAATTTACCTGGCGGACTTTAGATGAGCTTTCCCAATTGGATGCGTTGGAAAAGCTATCGGAAGAAAAACTGGTGGTTATTTTCAAACATTCTGTTTCCTGTGGAATCAGCCATATGGTTTGGCATCAGTTCCAAAATGAGATAGATTTCAATAACGATAATATAGAGATGCTTTATTTGGATCTCTTGTCACATAGAGATGTGTCTAACGAAATCACAAGACGTTTCCAGGTCTTGCATCAGTCTCCCCAAATATTAGTTATTAGAAATGGAAAGGTTTTGCACCATGCTTCCCATTCTGCCATAAGGCTATCAGATATTAGAAAATTCTTACCTCCATCCAATGAAGTTACTTAATAATCAACTTTTTCGTACGGCTTTGTGTGCTGTTTGAAAGTTTAACAAGGTAAAGGCCAGTAGAAAGCGAACTCACGTTGAGTTTTACTTCTGAATTGGATACACGCTCACTGGCAACTTTCATTTTTTGACCAAGCATAGAAAAGACTTCAACGGCTGATTCTTCGCTAGTCATGGGATCATGCCTTAAGTAAACTAATCCACGAGATGATGGATTAGGATATAATTCAAAAACCTCAGATTCAACGCTATTTTGAGTACTTAAAGTGACTGGTTCGAATCTTAGTTCAAATCTATCCGATGAACTCGATTCTGCTATTGATTTATCTACAGTGAAGTCAATATTATTTCCTCCATTTTCGAGTATAATCATACGGTCTAAATAATTGTCCTTCAAAAAGACCTCATAGCCTTCAATATCAGATAGCTCAATAAGCATGGTGTACTCCTGGGTAGTGTAATTTCCAATCCAAAACTTAAGTTGTTCTCCAACATCTGGATATTGTCTTTTTTCTATAGCTAAGTAATTAGCATTATTGGACACAATACTGAATGCTTCTTCGTTATTCCATACTTTGGTAGCATCATACTGATTGACTTCGTTGGCATAGTTTTCACTGAATTTGAAACGAACTCCATCAACAACTTGGTTGTCCTGTTTTCTGGCAAGTGTAAGATCAATTTTACCAATTTGCTCAGGAATACTGAAAACCTGGTTGGATACTGTATTTTTAGTTTTGAATTCTTCCTTAAAAATTAAAGTAGGAGGAGTCTGCTCACTCGCAGAATTTGCTGTTTCAATAAATACAGATTGATTGGGTTGAATAAACCGAAAGTTTTTTTGAGTAGTGGAAGTAAAATCTTTCCCGGCAGGAATATATTCCACTGGATTTGTATCCAAATCTACAGTCACATAGCCCCCTCGGGTCTGAAGAGCTGGAGACCAGGCATAATAGAAATTTCGTTTCAGGTGAGATGAACTTTTCTGCAGGGTTTTCTTAATATCTACTTGAGCTTGATAAGGGTTTCCAACCAAAGAAAAACCGGCTGGAGTTTTATTCAGTTGGTCTGAGAGATCCACATTACCGACAACAAGTTCTCCTAAACTGCGTAAAGTAGTAGAGCCTTCGTAAGCTGAGTTACTAGTGTAAATGTTTGTGCTTCGGTCACCTCTTACCAATAAGCTGTAAGCTTTTCCAGCTTTCAGCAGTGTTTGGTCGGTATTGGCAATTGCTTCCCAGTTTCCAGAACTGGAATTCCAGCTAAATAAAGAAGGATTCCCGGTAAGCGATGCATCAAAACCATTGTTGCCTTGTAGGTTTCCGGTAATATGAGTACCGTAACCTGGGTTTGGGTTTTTATTCGAATTATAATTATTGACGGTATTATTTACACCTTCTTGCCAGTTGTCCTGTATTGATGCTGCAGAATTCAATGAAGAACTCAGGTACCTGAATGCTCTATTGGATTTTGATAAATAACGCTCAACTCTTATTGCACCTATAATCCTATTAGAGCCAGCTACCTCTCTTAATATGGCAGTATTTACTGAATCTGACTTGAAAGTAATCAGATTTTCTTCCGGAGTAGTTCCTGAGTGATTGGTAATCAAATTTCCGTTAAGCAATTCAATATTTCGAAATACATCTAAATTCCCCTGAATTAATTCCACATCGTTTTGATTGTTAATGCTGAGAGAACCGATTTCGGTCCGATTCATGAAGTCAATGACCTGTCGTTCAATACCAGTAAAAGCAATTTCGCCTTGCTTCGAAAAAACTAAGGGCCTATTGTTTTTTGTGGTGAGTGAGTTGTCAAGTAAATTTAAAATACCAAAGTTGTGAATAGTTTTATCACCTTTAAAATCAATTCTATCTATATTCAGCTTAACACCTTCACCGACGCAAAGGCTTACATTTTTTCCAAGAACCTCATTCACTAAATTATACTCAAAGTTACCAGTAAAACAAACTGTTTTATCCTCAGTACCTTTTCCAGAATTACCTTGACTACTTGGTATGTTTTGATTTTCATTATCAATCACAAAATCACACTCACAGTCAGCTTGTAAATTTTGAGCATACAAATCTGAACTGAACGGATGTAAAGCCATTAACACAATTGCAAGCACTAAAATTCTCATATCTGAATTTTTTTGCAAAACTAAGGTTGAGAATAGATTAGCTTATTTTGTACTTGCCTTAACTATTGAATTATTGCTATTTTATAGTTAAAGTTTTATAAACATATAATCGGAAAGCTTTTGATAGCAGGATCTAAGCTTCTATATCGATTGCGTTACTTTTTACTTCTTGGAATGGATTTCATTTTTTCTACAAAAAAAGCAATAATTATTAACTTTAAGTATTTAGCACTGATTAGTCTTTAAAACTTGATTTATTTTCACAGGTCAAATTAGAATTAGGTTTGAAATAGAAGATTTATTTATTTTATATTGGATTTTTAAACTCTAAAACACATGAAATTAATAGAAGCAGTCAAGAATCAGGATTTTGAAGCCGTAAGGCGATTATTAGATGTTAATCCAGAGCTAATTAATCAAGCTGATGAAAGAGGCTTTACACCCTTGTTATATGCAACCTATATGGGCAACGAAGAACTGGTCAATTATTTGATGAAATTTAATCCCAACCTAAATGCTCAGGATATCTCGGGCAATACTGCTTTGATGGGGGTGAGCTTTAAAGGGAATTTAAAAATGGCCGAATTACTTTTAAAAAAAGGAGCTGATGTGAATCTCACCAATAAAAAAGGAGCAACGGCAATAATCTATGCGGTAAGTTATAATCAGCCTGATATGGTGAAGTTATTGATGTCTCATGGAGCAGATATAAGCATTAAAGACCAGGATGGGCTATCTGCCAGGGACCATGCTCGAAACTTAGGTTTTAAGGAAATTGAAGGTTTAGTTAGTCAAGGTTAAATTCTATAAAAAAATAAGCCGAATCTGTAAAGATTCGGCTTATTAATTCAATAAGGTAAGTTGATTTATTTAGAAGATTTGATAGCTAATGAATAAATAACAAGTCCGAAACCTATTTTATTCACAGCATCTCCAATGTTGTAGACTACATTCATAAAAGAAGCATCTACTCCAAAGTCGTAACCGAATAATCCACCTGGTGTACCTAAGATGTAACCGATAGGATAGATAGCCCATCCTACAAGTACAAACCAGCAAAGGATATTGTGAGCTTTCAGTACTTCACCACCTGCTGAGGTTGCCAATTTCTTAGCTTCACCAAACCAGATAATGTATACAATGATGAAGTAAGCAATACCTGAAGCTAGACCCCACTGCCACGAATATTCCGGAGAAACAGCTTCACCAAAATAACCTGTTACAAGCATCACAACAGACCAGAAAATCAATTTCCACATCAATGATTTTTTAGCGCCGGCAACTCTTAAGATTAAGAAGAATTCAACACACATTAATGGGACAGTTAACACCCAGTCTACATATCTAAAGAATGTAGGTGACTCTTGAAAAGCATCCCAGTAATCTCTCATGTAGAAGTAATGAACTGCGGCAATGAAAGTAATTAAACCAGAAACTAAAACTGATGTTCTCCACTTTTTATCAAATTGGCTTAATGATAAAAAGAAAAAGGCAGAAGCGGCCATCATAGCCATACTGCCTACAAAAAAAGTGAAACCAACATAATCGTCATTTGCGATTTTTGAGACGTCGGCCATTAAATACATAAAAGTTCTCATAGTACTAAAATATTTAAGTTTGTTTAATCAAATGTAGTAATAAATTAAACACCATTTTTTCCTTTTAAGAAATTTTTTCATTTATTTTTGTAAAATATGAAATTTAATAAGAGTATTTTTTTTAAAACAATAATTGCTTTAACCTTTATAGCTTTGGTCCTGCCTGTGTTCTTGTCTCAAGAGGTTCAGTATGTTATAGCCTTTATGGGAATCTTTAGTTTCGGTATTTTGCATGGTTCCAATGATCTATTCGTGATTGAAAAATTGAACGATAAGCCTAAACAAAATCAATTTATAAGATCCTTATTTATTTATTTAGGTGTGGTCCTCGCCTTTGTGGTTGTTTTTTATGTGATCCCTTTTATAGCGCTGATCGCTTTTGTGTTGATAAGCGGGTACCATTTTGGAGAACAGCATTTTCATCATAAGATTTCTAACCAAGCATCGGCTTTAGCCTCCTTATTCTATCTGAGTTACGGCTTGCTGGTTTTATTTCTTATCCTTTATTTTAACAGCCAAGAAGTCATTCTGATTATTCAGGACATGACGGGTTACCTTGTCTCTGAAAGTCTTCTTCTATACCTGCTTCTGAGTTCATTGCTGGGCAGCTTAATTTTTTACGTCATTCTTTCAAAGAAAAATGCAGCACTTAAATCTTCAGCTCTTCGCGATGTGCTTTACCTCATTTTGTTTTCAGGCTTATTTTACGTGAGTGATGTGGTGTGGAGTTTTGCCGTATATTTTGTGCTGTGGCACAGCTTACCCTCCTTAAAAGATCAAGTTAATTCTCTGTATGGTGAGTTCGATTTCAAAAACTTTTTTAAATACTTTAAAAAAGCTTTCCCGTATTGGCTGGCTTCTATTATAGGTATGGGCGTGGTGGTATGGCTATTCAAAGACTCAAAAAATTTCTTATCCTTAGTCTTTGCTTTTATTGCGGCTATCACATTTCCGCACGTATTTGTTATGAGAAAGCTTTTTGGTCGCGATTAGTCTCCACTGATTTTCATTTTAAACGTGCGGGAGTGTTCATCGAAAACGATAAAATCTTTCGGGAATAAACCATTAAATGCCCCCTTATGAATCAATTCTGAAGGGGAGCCGCAGATTACTTGCTGTTTGTCGATGAGAATAATCCTGTCACATAACTGAAGGGCCAGGTTAATTTCATGAGACGCATATAGAATGCTTTTTTGAGAGTTTTTAACAATGGATTTCAAAAGCTTTAGGACGTAAGCCTTATGGAACATGTCCAGATGCGTGGTGGGTTCATCCATTAAGATCAGTGCTGTATCCTGGGCCAAGGCTCTTGCGATTAAGACTTTCTGAAATTGGCCATCGCTTAGGGACTGGCATAATTTATCTTTTTTCTGAAGTAAATCCACCTGGATTAGGGCCTGGTGTACCTTTTCAACATCCTTCTGACTTAAGTGTCCCAGCCAGTTGGTATAGGGATGTCTGCCTAAAGCCACCAGTTCCATGACCGTTAATTGCTTTGAAACGTGCTCATTGGTCAAAACCAAACTCATAAAGGAACCTAAACCTTTTAAATCCAGCTCAGACAACAAATGGTTGTCAATCTTTACACTCCCTGCCAAAGCAGGAATCTGACCGGATAAGGTTTTCAGCAAAGTAGATTTCCCGGAGCCGTTGATACCAATTAAAGCTACCAGTTCACCGGCTTTGATCTCGAAATTAATAGCCTCAGCCACAGAAATCACCTCTTTTTTTTGACTGTAGCCAATATGTAAGGAGGACGTGGAAAGTAAAATGTTATCGGGATTGAGTTCTGAAGACATTTTAAAAATTGAGTTTGCGTTTTCTTAAAAGCAGCCAAATGACTACCGGCGCACCAAACAGTGATGTTACAGCATTTATTGGCAGTGTGTTTTCATTTCCCGGAAGCTGAGCGATGACATCACAAACCAGCATTAATATCGCTCCCCCCACTATAATACTGGGTAATAAAACCCGGTGATCGTTGGTGGGGATAAGTTGTCTTATCAGATGTGGTACTGCAAGACCTACAAAAGCTATTGGTCCTGCAAATGCGGTGGCGCTACCCGCCAGAACGGATGTAGAAACAATAATCAAAACCCGGTTGCTTTTCAGCTGAACCCCCATGCTCTTAGCGTAATTTTCTCCAAGAAGTAAAGCGTTCAAATTTTTAAGACAGAAAATAGCGAAGCCAAGTCCTGTAAACCAGCAGGCTGCCAAAATACCAACTTCCTGCCAGGATAAATTTCCCAGACTGCCGAAGGACCAAAAGATATAAAGCTGAAGATTATTTGAATCGCTAAAATAAGCCAAAATACTTACGATGGCAGAGGTGAGACTGGCTACCATCAATCCAATGATGAGTAAAGTCATAGTGTCTTTAACCCTTTGAGCAGTGGATAAAACCGCCAGCATGACCAGCAGACTCCCTCCGCTTGCAGCCAGAATAATGGCCCATTTGGAAAAGATAAGCTCTCCGAAAATTCCAGAAAACAAACCGGCGCCCATGATTAAAAAGGCAACACCCAGACTGGCTCCGCTACTTAAACCAAGGACATAAGGCCCGGCCAAAGGATTTCTGAACAGGGTTTGCATCAATAAGCCACTTACCGCAAGTCCTGAACCAATGAGGATGGCGGTAATGGTTTTGGGTAACCTGTACTGGAGAATAATATACTCCCAGGTAGAATTGTCCAGGCTTGACCCCAGCAGACTTTTTAGAATATCCAAAAAGGGGATAGAAACAGAGCCTAAGGACAGGCTCAGTATAATGCCAAGGAACAAGAGCGACAGGAGTAGAATATGATTTATAAGTGATTTACTCAATTTCCAATGCTTTAAAAAAGGTAAACTCCTCGTTTTCCAAAAGTTCCGGATGAAATATCTTCACCAGGTCCTTCAGGACTAAATCGGGACGGTTAGGACCGATTTCATAAAAAAGAACACCACCGGTTTCACCCGTGGTCGATGCCATGGTGTATATATTTTTTTCCTGAAAAGCTTCAAATTCCTGATAATGCATATTGCTTTCTAAAAGCTGAGCATAGGAAGTAAACTGAGCTGGCGAAATCCAAAATTCGGCCGCTTTGGCATCTTCCAGAACCTTTTCAAAAGAAAAAGCAGCGCTGCCTTTGCCTCGAGTATCTTTATATACATACTCAGCATTGGCATCTTCAAATAACTGAGCCTGCCAGCTCGTTCCATAAGGCAAATACCAGCGATCCTGGTGCATAGCTCCTGAAATAACACTGGGTTTCTCTGCAATTTCTTCAGCTTTTTCTTTCAAAGCTTTATAATCGGTTTCAACCTGATCAAATGCTTCTATGGAAAGGTCTAACTCACCCAAAAAAACACCAAAAAACTTGATCCATTCGGCTTTGCCCAGCACATCCTTTTCCAGCCAGTCCCCGTTATAGACCACAGGAATTCCGGACTTCTGGATCTGGTTTAAGGTTTTATTCTGCCCCTCAATCCCAAAACTAAAGACCACATCCGGATTTACTGAAAGTAAAATTTCAGTATTAAGGCTTTCATTTTTTCCTAATTCCTTCACCTTTCCGGCATTGATTAAAGCTCTGGCTTTTTCAGAAGAGATAAAATCAAGATTGGGGAAACCGACGAGCTTGTCAATCTTATTTAAAGTGATAAGTGATGGAATATGCGTGGTAGAGGTGGTTACCAACTTTTCAACAGGCAGATGGATGACCGCATCATAAGATATATGTTCCGGAATGTCTCCAGGCTTATCCACAAGTATATACACTAAATCTTTTTCAGCATCGGGCCAGGGAGAGTGAACAATCACCTTGGTAAATTCCGGATACTTATGTATGGAAAATCCGGTGGCATATTTGATTTCTACCTCCTCATAATTCTCGTCTTCACTAAGCGTTTTGTCTGCTTTTTTGCAGGCGAAGAGGCTCAGGAAGATAAAGAAATAGAGTAGGGGCTTCATTCAATACATTTTAAGCAAAAGTATGATTAATTATTTTGAATGTACTCAGCTTAAAAAATCAGTTTGAAAAACTAAGTGCGGAAAAAGTATAGTTTCTTTAAGAAAAGTTTACTTTTGCAAAGCATTTTGGTTCTCAAAGGTTATTTCAACTTTTGAAGATTAAAAGGGAATTTCGTTAAAATCGAAAGCTGTTCCCGCAACTGTAAGCTGAGTACGCCATATGCGTATGCTTTGTTCCTCAACTTCAAAACCACTGTTCGTCTTCAGCGAATGGGAAGGTTGAACAAAGACGCAAGCCAGGAGACCTGCCTCAATGTGTAAATTTTAAACAATGACTTTCGGGATAAGGGTCTAGTGGTGTATGAAGTATTCGTTACGTTTTTGCGTCTTAGCGTGTTTTGTCACGTTATCAGGTTACGCTCAGTTAGATTCCATCCAGAGACTGGATGAAGTGTTTGTAGTAGATCGCCAAATTAACAGGTTTTCTACTGGGCAACTCGTGTTTACATTATCCAGCTCAATATTACGGGATTCCCCCGGAACGCTTACAGATGTTTTACAACAAAACACACCCATTTTCTTTAAGCAAAACGGCTACGGCATGGTCTCTTCTCCTGCATTTCGGGGAACTACTGCTCAGCAAACAGCAGTGGTTTGGAATGGATTCAATATCAATTCTCAGTTTAACGGCCAAACCGATTTCAACACCTTACTTGTAGATGGATTCGATGAGATTTCTGTTAGACCCGGCGGCGGAAGTGTGGTTTACGGAACGGGTGCAATAGGGGGGAGTATTCACCTTACCAACAGACTTAGGTTTGATGGAGAAACCAATCTAACTTTTAGTGCAAGAATTGGAAGTTTTTCGACCTATCAAAATTTGCTAAAAGCGTCAACCTCCAATGAAAAATGGAGTTTATCGTTTGCTCTGTCTCGGTTTTCTTCTGAAAATGATTATGACTGGCCAGGTACGTCTCGACAAAACCTAAATGCTGAATTCGAGCATTATAATGCCAATTTGAGTCTGGCCAGAAAACTGAATCAAAACAATAAAATCACTTATTACGGCATGTATTTCGATGGCGATAGAAATTTCTCGCTTTTATTTCCATCCGATCCGCCATCCAGCTATTTGAATAAAGACCACAGACACCTTTTGGAATGGGAAAGTGAGTTTTCTGAAGTGACTTCAGTGTTGAAACTCGCTTTTTTTGATGAGTATTTTGAATATATTCCAGATTCGAGAACTCCAAGCCCTACCGGAGCTAGGGCTCAAACTGCTTTAGCTCGCTACAGTCTATTCTATTCTTATAAAGATTTCGACTTTAATGTTTTAAGCGAATACAATTATAGCAGTGCCAACGGTGATAACGTCTTGTCTGAAAGCAGGAGCATTGCAAGTTTTGCATTACTAACCAAGCATCACTGGAAAAAATTGACCTCAGAAGTCAGTTTTCGACAGGAATATTCAGATGTGTATGAAAGCCCGTTTTTGTTTAGCGGAGGGCTTAACTATGAGTTTTCTAAAAATTTAACTACCAAGGCTAATATTTCTAAAAATTTCAGAATACCCACCTTTAATGATTTGTACTGGGAGGGGAGTGGAAGAACTGATTTACTGCCAGAAACTTCAAATCAGCTGGAAGCTTCTGTTGTTTTTTCGGAGGTTGAAAACAAACATCAGTTGTCTTTTACAGGCCATTATAATGACATCACTAATCTCATTCGGTGGGTTCCCAATTCTACAAACACCTGGCAACCCGAAAATGTAGATGCAGTTGAAACCTATGGCCTGGAAGCACATCTCACTTCTCGGTTTGAGTGGGGTATGCATAACTTCAATTTCAGTTCTCTTTATGCTTATACCATTTCTGAAAATAAACAGACAGGCTTTCAGCTTACTTATGTCCCCAAACATAAGTTCACAAACGAATTGACTTATAAGATTAACCGATTTTCGGTAAACCTTCAAAATTTATATAATGGAGAAGTATTTACAAGAACCAATAATTCTCCAGGTGATATACTTGAAGATTACCTGCTTTGGAATGCCGGAATGTCCTTTAAATTTCCAAAACTCCAAAATTTAAAAATCTCCGCTCGAGTCAGAAATATAGGAGATGTTGCCTATCAAACGATTGAAAACAGACCTATGCCGGGAAGGCATTTTTTTATTCAAACCTTAATCAATTTTTAAAACCAAAATTAAATGAACACGTATTTTAAATTTATCATGATCTCTTTTTTCGCTTCAGTTATGCTCTCCTGTACTAATGACGACGACCTGACAGAGCCCCTAGTTCCGGACGGAGATTATTTTAACGGAACGCTCATTTTAAATGAAGGGGGAAGCGCAGGAGGATCGGTTTCTTTTTTGAGTTCAGATTTTCAGGACCTTTCAAACTCTATTTATGAGGAGGTTAATCCTGATGAAGGATTAGGATTGTATCTACAATCTATATTTTTTGATGATGACAAAGCTTTTATCATTGCCAACGGGTCCAATTTAATCAGCGTTGTGAATAGATATACTTTTGAAAAGCTTGGAACTGTTGATTCAGGACTTAGTGTTCCCAGATACGGGGTCGTTCTGAATGGTAAGGCTTATGTCACTAATCTGGCTGCTTTCGATTCAGATCAGGATGATTATGTCGCTATCATCGATATCGAAACTTTAGGAGTTGAAGAAACGGTCCTTGTGGGAGGTGTAGCAGAACATATCGTCAGTTATAACGACGACTTATTTATTCAAAATGCTGCCTTTGGTTTTGGAAATCAAATCTCCAGGCTGAGTACGGCTTCAAATTCAATAACCGAAACCCTCACGCTAGCGGCTGGTCTTAACTCCATGCAACTTTATAACCAAAGCCTGTATGCTTTAGATTCTGAAGGCGTTAAGAAAATTGACCCTTCCACGTTTACGGTTGAAAATCAAATCTCTAAACCTGAAAGCTTAGAGTCTGTAACTAACTTAAGAGTTGAAAATGACCAGTTTTATTATACTTCCGGTACATCGGTCTTTGCTTCACCCGTTTCAGCTACTCAACTTTCTTCAGAATTCATTTTCGATTATGGAAGCACTTCAACCTTTGGTTCATTCTATGGATTTGAGGTCAGTCAGAACCGGATTTATGTTGGCGATGCCGGTGATTTTGCTTCCAATGGGACCGTGTTAGTCTATTCTATTACTGGTGAACTTATTACTGAAAAAACCGTTGGAATTGCCCCTAATAGTTTTTATTTTCAATAACACCTTCTTCAATTTTTTGAAAAAACAGCTTTATGCAGTAATGTATAAAGCTGTTTTTGTTATTGGGACTCAGTTTTTTTAAACGAACTCTATTTAAAAATTGTAATTTCGATTCTGAAATACCAATGCATAGTGTGTTAAAACGTCTCAAAACTGCCATCCAGCAATCCGTTTTATTGAAGGTGACGTCCTTCAATAGTTTCTCTGTGCTCATCAAAATGATGACCGGACTTGGTGTTTCTAAGCTTACAGCGCTTTTACTAGGGCCTCAGGGCCTGGCTCTCATTGGAAATATGAGAGATGCGCTTGAGCTTTTTCATAAATTTTCCAGCGGTGGCTTAGCCAATGCAGTCGTGAAATATTCAGCTGAAAATAAATCAAACCCCAAAGCCTTTTCTTCGTTTTTATCTACTCTGGTTTGGTCGGGTATCATAGCCTGTAGTCTTGTCATGGCCATGATCTTCCTGTTTTCTGAATTTATCAATGCGTTTATTTTCGGCTCCAGAGATTTTGTTTTCATCATTCGTGTTATGGCTTTTGTATTGCCACTTCATGTGATGAATATCTACTTGATGTCTATTCTAAAAGGTTTTAGTGAATTCAGTAAAGTTATTAAAATCAATATAGCCTCGCATATCCTAAATCTTCTGTTGTTTGCCCTTCTGGTTTTTGCTGTGGATTTGAAGGGAGCCATATTGTCTGTAGTTTTGGTACCCTCGGCTATGCTTTTTTTTACTCTATACCATGTTCGCAATTATTTTGGCAGACTCAACTCCTTTTCCTGGAGTGAGTTTTCCTCGCCTATGCTCAAAAACCTGGGGCAGTTTGCCTTTATGACCCTGATTTCTAGTGTGAGCTTCCCCTTGGTGTTTTTAGGGATCAGAAACTTCCTGATCAATACGCTGGGAGAAGCAGAGGCCGGGTACTGGGAAGCCATACTGAGGATATCCAATTATTACTTGCTCTTCGTGCTGTCCCTGCTCAATTTATACATCCTGCCAAAACTGGCTGAAGCTCAGACTAAATCAGAGTTTAGAGAAATCATTTTTTCATTTTATAAACAGATTTTACCGCTGTTTGCTTTAGGTTTAATTGTTGTTTACTTGCTGAGAGATTTAATTGTCCGTTTAATTTTTTCAGAAGAATTCCTGCCAGCAGCAGACTTGTTTTTGTGGCAGATGTTCGGTGATTTTTTTAGAATACTAGCCTTGGTTATGGTTTATCAGTTTCATGCCAAAAAGATGATGTGGCATTATATTTTAACCGATTTATTTTTAGCTTTAGGATTGTATTTTTCGGCCTTATACTTTATACCCAGAGTTGGTTTGGAAGGGGTAGTGATAGGACACGCTTTAACCTATGTGGTTTATTTCCTGATCATTTTATCCCTGTTTAGCAGGACTTTATTTTTCAGCAGAGTATGAAAAGAAATTTGAATTTAGAAGTATTAATTTCAACCATGAACAGAAAAGATTTGTCTTTTCTAGATTCACTGTTTCCTAAGTTAGATACATCGCTGTATTCGATTTTGATCATCAATCAGACTCAACTTGAGGAAGACCTGGTGTCCACCAACCCGAAGATTAGAGTGATTAATTCCAGGACCTTTGGCTTGAGCAAGAGCCGAAATCTGGCTATTGACAATGCCGTGGGGGATATCTTACTTTTTTCAGACGATGATGTTATATACTTACCAGATTTCCAAAACCTCATTTTTAAAGCTTACAAAACTTATCCAGAAGCTACATTAATTTCTTTTCAGTTTTTGAATGATCATCGAGACTTAGCTAAAGTATATCCAAAACGAGAAGGCTACTTGAAATCTTCAAAACGCCCTTTGTCTTCAGTGGAAATAAGTTTTAAAAGAAGGCATGTATTGTCTTTTGGTATCAGGATGGATGAACGTTTTGGGCTTGGTTCCATATTTCCTTCCGGAGAGGAACAACTTTTTAAAAATGCTGTTCTGCAAAACCATCTTAAAACTGCTTACGTCGCTGCACCTCTATTGATTCATCCAGGGAAAACTTCGGCCTCTAGTCTTGAAAGTAAAAAGTCAATTGAAGCTACTACGGCTCAAAAATATATGCTTTACAATAACTGGACCTATTTGTGGTTAGTAAAGTATGTGTTTTTTCTCTTCAGGCATAAGTATATTTCCTTTTACGATCAGGTAAAAGCCTATAAAACCGGAATGAAAGCTATTTCTAAACTCAAAACATTAAGCGATGAAGATTAACCTGAAGTCACTTTTGTTTTGGATACTGCCGGTGCTTATCAGCTTTGTATTCGAATTTTTATTCACCGATTTCAGATGGTTTAACCTTCAAAATCTGATCGAAAATCTGGTTCTTCTTTTTTTGATCTGGTTACTGCTAAGCTTTGTACAATCCCCGAGATTAAAACGGATACTCACCAAAATCCTGTATTCAGTCTTTATTCTCTTTTTGGCTTTTGAAACTTCGTTTTTCTACATGTTCAATACCTTTTTCTCTGCTTCATCCCTTTTCATTTTTTTCGAAACCAACTCAGCAGAAACGAAAGAGTTTTTGAACCTGTATGTTGACCAAAAGCTGGTCCTGTACCTTCTATCCATGTTGTCTTTCATCAGTTTATTTATAGTTAAACCAGAGCAGCCAGCCTTTTATTCAAAGCTCAACTTAAAGCCTGTCACCAGAGTAGCACTCTTGGTCCTGCTTGTTCTGGGACTTAAAATCAGTGGTTTTATCATCGCCAGTTTTCCCTTTCAGCTCCTGAGAGGTAGTGTGAGTTACATCTATGAAACCTATAAGTTTTCCGATCTTAAGCTGGATCAGCCTCTCGGTCATTTTGAAAACGCAGAGTTTAAAGGAGACCCTACTTCGCATACCTTTGTCCTGATCATAGGAGAGTCCAGTGCCAGACGGCAAATGGGACTCTATGGTTATGAAAGAGAAACCACTCCAGGTCTTTCGCAGATAAAAGATGAACTGATGATTTATGAAGACGTGATCAGTTCCGAATCGTATACCATTCCTTCTTTACAGGAGGCCCTGATTTTTGAAGACCTTGAATCCGGCACGGAATCTTCTGTCATCCAGCTCATGAACCAGGCAGGTTTCAAGACCTTCTGGTTGTCCAATCAAAGGCCGATTGGTATTTATGAAACCTTTCTGACCAAGCTTTCCAAAGCTTCCGACGAGTATGTCTATACCAATACGACACGCTGGGGCTCTGTCACCCCTTTAGATGAGGTACTACTTCCTCACCTGGACAAGGCTCTGGCAGATGAGGCACCAAAAAAATTCATCGTCTTAAACCTTTTGGCAACTCATGCCAATTATGAGCTGAGGTATCCTCAGGCTTTTGATCGGTTTAATTCTGAACCTGCTACGCCATTTCCTTCTGAAGAAAATTTCAGGATCATCAACCAGTATCATAATTCTATCAGTTACGTCGATTATATGGTGAGTACAATCATAGATAAAGTCAAGGCCAAGCAAGATAAAAGCTATGTGTTATACTTTTCAGACCACGGGGAGGAAGTGTTTTTTGACAGAGATTTCGTAGGTCATAATGCTTCCGATATTCCTACCCGTTCTATGTTTGAGATTCCGTTTTTCGTTTGGACTTCAACTGAGTTTGATTCCTCTTATACCATAGATTTTGAGGCTGAGAGATCCTATATTTTAAGTGATTTTATCCACTCGTTAAGCGATTTATCCCAGATAAGCTTTTCTAAACTCGACAGGCAGAAGAGTATTTTTTCTGAAGAATACAAAGTGCCAAAGCGGATCATAAGCGGTAAACTCGACTTCGATGTTTATTTTGACAACCGAAATGACACTTTCAAATAATTTATCTAAAAGCTGTTAGGTAAATACCTCTTGTAATAAAGAAGATCTGTATTTTTTTGAAAACGCTCAACATAGAAGCAGGAAAGCTGAGAAGAAATTGTTGTTTACTCGTTAAATGATCAAATTCTATTTCAGAAATCACTTTTTTCCAGATGGGGTCCCCTTCTAATTTACAGCGTATCACCAGGGCATATCTATTGATATCCAAGTATTTTTTTAATGAAGTATTTTCTTCTTCTTCAGCTTTATATTTTGAAATAAAACGAAGGCGATCCCTATTAAATTTTGATTTTGCCAAATTATTTTCACTATCCTTATTGTATCTCATGCCCACTCTGGGATGAAATGCCACCGGAAACTTTAAAGCTCCTCTTATAAAAAAATCTAAATCCTGTGCGGTCCTCAAGTCTGGATCAAATTTTCCTATTTCATAAAACACCTCTTTTTTAAAAGCGCTAGCCGAAGTCCATAAGATTGGATCTGCTAAACTTTCAGCAAAATAATCCTGGATTAGTAAAGGTTCGTTTTTTGCATAGCCTGGTATTCTGGCCAAACGCGTAGTTTTATTCTGAAGTCTTATTTCATACCGATCTCCATATAAACCAGCACTGGGAAATAACTCAATAAGCTCTTTTAGAGATCTTAAATGATGAGGATACCAGTAGTCATCTGCATCCAAAAGAGCAATGTACATCCCATTAGCTTCAGAAATGCCTTTATTTCTTGCTAGGGGAACCCCGAGATTTTCCTGTGTTATGATTTTTAATCGAGAGTCTGTAATTGATTTTAATTTATTCGCACTTTCGTCTGTAGAACCATCATTTACTATAATGATTTCAAAATCTATGAAGTCTTGCTGCAGAACGCTATTCAGTGTGTTAAGAATATAATTTTCCTTATTGTAAAGCGGAATAACAACAGAAAAAAATAAATTCATGATCGGCTGATTTTGATAAAGTAACCCAGCTTATAGACGTCAAGGAGAAATAAATTACTTTTATTTTTAATCAAATGAAATTTCAAGGGTTTTTCAAGTAATCTAAATAAATTAAAAGCTATTGATTTTAATTTGAATCTTTCTATCGATTTATAAACTTTCAGGATTTTAATTTCATTCATCTGCAACTGATGTGTCTTATGGATTGCCATTAAATTTTTAAGAGCGGACTCTGTTTTGTCTATAAAAACATCGTTTTCATCAATATCTTGATGGATGACAGGGTTATAAATGTGAACACAATTACATTTTCTAGCTTTAAGTTGAATTGCTAAAAGTGTATCTTCATGACCATAGGTAGTCAAGGATTCTTCAAAATAAATACTTTTAAAAAGTGTCTTCCTGATAAGTAAATTGTTGGAAACTAAGGACAGGTATGGTTTTTTTTGACGCTGTTCTGGTGTCTTATCTTCTTTAAAATACCCATATTTCCACCTCAACTTATTTTGATGCCTTTCATCTGGCACGTGAATTCTTCCGCCATATATGACTTCGGTATCGGATTCAATTTCGTCTAGGTAGTTTTGGATGAATTTTTTAGATTTTGGTAGTATGTCACCGTCAAGAAAAAGCAAATAATCAGATGTTGCTTTATTGGCCATCATGTTCCTAATTTTACTCCTTCCAATATTATTGGCCAGATAGCTGTAATCAAAATTCAGCTTTTTTGCTGTAATCCTATTGACGTTTTCGAAGACGTTAGAGTGATCGTCATAAATAATAATCTCGACTTTGTCTTTTATTAATTTAGATTGTTCAAATAACTCTTGGAGTAGATTTGACGCATTAAAATTATAAATAGGAATCAAAATCGAGATCATAGATTTTAATGAGCTTGCTTATATACTATAAAAATTATTCCGGAACCGGGAAACCTCTGTCGCGCATTAAGGCATTGATTTCCGCATCTCTGCCTCTAAACTGTCTGTAAGCTTCAGCCGGATCTACTGCATTTCTGGGCGCAAATAAGAACTTAACCAGTCTTTCAGACAGGGTTTTATCATAGAATCCACCTTCGGCTTCAGCAAAAGCTTCAGCTGCATCGGAAGTTAATACATCAGCCCATAAATACCCGTAATAACCGGTAGCATAACCTTCACCCGAAAACACATGACCAAAATGCGGACTGCGATGACGCATGACCAGCTCTTCCGGCATGCCCAGTTCTTCCAGGGTTTCCTTCTCAAAGGTTTTTGGATCGATTTCACCTGGATCTGTAGTATGGTATTTCATATCCATGATGGCAGAGGCCAAAAATTCTGTAGTGGCAAAGCCTTGATTGAATTTGGATGCATTTTTAATTTTTGCGACCAGCTCCTCAGGCATTGGCTCACCCGTTTCGTAATGTTTCAGGTAATTGGTGATGACTTCGTCTGTATAAATCCAGCGTTCCAAAAGTTGAGATTGAAATTCGGTATAATCTCGAACTCCGCCGTTTAGCGTAGGATATTTTACATCGGCACTCAGGAAATGCAGCGCGTGCCCAAATTCGTGAAAAAAAGTTTCAGCATCATCCCAGGAGACCAGAATAGGTTCGTCTTTAGCGCCTTTCACAAAATTTGAATTGTTGGAGGCCAGCACATTGGTTTCACCATCAAAAGTTGTGTAAGACCGGTAAGTGGTTGCCCAGGCTCCGGAACGCTTGCCTTTTCTGGCATAAGGATCTAAATAGAACACACCGACATGACTGCCATCTGTTTTTTGGGTGACTTCATATACCTTCACGTCTTCATGAAATACAGGAACACTGCCATCTGTAATTTCTGAAAATTCAAAATCAAATAATCTCCCTGCCACATAAAAAATAGCATCGGTGAGGTTCTCTAAGACCAGGTATTGTTTCACTTCTTCAGAATCCAGATCATATTTTTCCTGTCTTACTTTTTCAGCGTAAAATCGGTAGTCCCAGGGTTTGATTTCAATATTGGCTTTTTCTTCATCGGCGATTTGCTGCATATCCTGAACTTCTTCTTCAACTCTCGCTATGGCAGATGGCCAGACAGCCATCAATAAATTCATGGCATTTTCAGGATTTTTTGCCATTCTGTCTTGAAGCCTCCATTGCGCAAAGTTCTCATACCCCAGAAGTTCGACCCGTTCATCTCTCAGGCTTAAAATCTCCTTTATGAGTTTATTGTTATCATATTCGTCAGCATTATCTCCCCTGGAGTAGTAATTTTTCCAAACCTTTTCCCTTAAGTCTCTTTCTTCAGAATAGGTTAGAAAAGGATCCATCGACGATCTGGTGTTCACGATGGCATACTGATCCGGCTTGCCTTGTTGTTCGGCTTCTTTTTTGGCCGATTTGACAAAAGAATCGGATAATCCCTCCAGCTGATCTTCGTTTAAGAAAGTGACATAGTTCTCCTCATCATGTAGAATATTGTTGGAGAAATCTGTATACAGTTTGGATAATTCTTTATTGATTTCGGCATAACGTTCTTTCCCTTCCTTATCCAAGTTGGCGCCATTCATCTCAAACGACTTATAGACCAAATTGACCACGCGTTGCTCCTGTGGCTCAAGGTTCTCTTCCAAGGTACTGTCGTAAACTGCTTTAATTCTATTGAATAATTTTTCGTTTTGACGGATTTTAGATTGATATTCGGATAGTTTTGGAGATAATTTCTGCTGAATTTCTCTAAATTCTTCAGAAGATAGATTGCTGCTCCATATACCATAATAAGTATAAACTCTGTCCATCAGTTTGCCAGCCCTTTCCATAGCTTCAATGGTATTCTCAAACGAAGCAGGCTCACTGGAATTAGCGATGTCTTCAATTTCCTGAAGGTGTTTCTTTATCGCATAATCCATGGCCGGCTCCAGGTCTTCAAGTTTCATAGAGTCGAAGTTAGGAACGCCTTCATAAGGACCATCCCAGTCTTTTAGAAGCGTATTTTCTGTCATTATTTTATCTTTAGATTCTTCTTGTGTACAGGCGAGGTTTAAGGCTAGAAAGCTTAAAATAAGCAATTTAAAATGTAATTTCATAGGTTATAATTTAGCTTGTTGTTGTTTTTGAACGACCTCAAAAAGACGTTGTCCGTCACATTTTAAGGTTTTAGAAGGGTATTTTAAGAGTAGAGCGTAATCGTGAGTGGCCATTAAGATGGTATTTCCCTGGGCATTTATATCCTGTAAAACCTGCATAACCTCTACAGAAGTCTGAGGATCTAAGTTGCCTGTGGGCTCATCTGCCAGGATAAGTTCAGGATCATTGAGCAGAGCCCGGGCAATGGCTACACGCTGTTGCTCACCCCCGGAAAGCTGGTAGGGAAATTTGAAACTTTTAGTTTTCATGCCAACTTTATCAAGCACCTCGTCTATTTTTTGTGCCATCTTAGATTTGTCTTTCCAGCCTGTAGCTTTTAGAACAAAAATCAGGTTCTCCTTTACATTTCTATCATTCAACAATTTGAAATCTTGAAAGACGACGCCGAGTTTTCGCCTCAAAAATGGAATCTGTTTTTCTTTTAGATTCTGCAATTCTATTCCTACAATTTGTCCATAACCGCTTTGTAAGGGTAAATCTCCGTAAAGGGTTTTCATGAAGCTGCTTTTACCAGTCCCTGTTTTCCCTATGAGGTAAACAAATTCACCTTTTTGGATTTCGATATTGACTTGTGATAAAATAAGAGTTTCTCTTTGGAAAATACTGGCATCACTGAGTTCTAGAATGGTTTCTGGCATATGAGTAAATAGAAAAATTAGACGTTATAAATATAAGATTATTTAGTTGAGCATGAAAAATCATTTTGAGATTAGTCATAATTAAAAAAAAGCTTCAGCGTTATATGTATATATAATTTTATCTTTGAGTGTTACTAAAAAAACGTATATCCATGTCAAAAATTTTCTTTGTACTCATTTTGTTTGCTCTTACTTCTGCCCAAGCTCAGCAGACAGAAAAGTTTGTGGACGTGTTAGGGGAATACCAAGAAGCACTTCATTTATATGAACAAAATCAATTTGACGCTTCAAGCAGAGCTTTCCGTGAAATCTATTCTGAATTAAATAGCGATAAGCTTAAGTCTGATGCGGATTACTATCTGGCTAAATGTGCTATTGAACTCGGTCAACCCCAAGCCGATGAAATGATGGAAACTTTTATCGAGCGTCATCCTACCAGCTTAAAAACAAACAAAGCTTATCTTGAAGTTGGTAAGTATTACTTTCAAAATAGAAACTTTAATAAAGCTAACACCTGGTTGAGCAAAGTGAACACGAATTCATTGTCAAGAAGCGAACTGAAAACTTTTCATTTCAATTATGGGTATACCAATTTTAGATTAAAAAATTATAAAGAAGCTCGTCAGCTGTTTGAGAATGTAAGAAATGACCAGGACTATGGCGCTCAAGCTAAGTATTATATTGGTTTTATAGCATATGAAGAAAATGAATACGAATCTGCTTCAGCATTATTTGATGAAGCCAGGCGGGAAGGTATAAAGGGAAATAATATTTCTTATTTCCAAAGCGATATGAATTTTAAGTTAGGGAATTTTGAGAAAGCCATAGAACTGGGTCTGAAACAGCTTCCCAAGTCGAATGCGCGTGAGCGTTCTCAACTCAATAAAATCATAGGGGAAAGTTATTTCAACCTGAAAGAATATGCAAAGGCAATTGAATATTTAAAAGATTACAGAGGGGACAGAGGAAAGTGGAATAATACAGATTACTACCAACTTGGTTTCGCCTATTACGAAACTGGAGATTTTGAATCTGCTATAGATGAATTTTCTAAAATCATTGATGGACAAGACTTTGTTGCTCAAAATGCTTACTACCATTTAGCCAAAGCTTATTTAAAAACAGACAAAAAAACTCAGGCGCTCAATGCTTTCAAAAATGTTACTGAGATGCCCTATGATGAGCAATTGAAAAAGAACGCTTATTTGAATTATGCCAAACTGAGTTACGAGATAGGGAATAGTTATCAGCCTACACCTGAAGTTTTGCAAACCTACTTAGAAAAGTATCCGGATTCTGAAGAGGTGGATGTGATTGAGAATCTTTTAATCGACTCCTACCTGACCTCCAAAAATTATTTGAAAGCCATTTCAATGCTAGAAGGCAGTAGAGATTACACTAACAAATTAGCCTTACAAAAGGTAGCTTATTATTATGGCATTGAACTGTTTAAGGATAATCAGTTCCAGGAAGCTATAGCCTACTTCAATAAATCTTTAGCTCAGCGTCTGGATCCGGAATACACTGCAAAAGCGACTTATTGGAAAGCAGAGGCGGATTACGCTTTGGGTAACTATGACATGGCTTTGATTGGTTACAAGGAATTTAAAGGGATGAATTCCGCGCAGAAATTGCCAGAATATTATTCAATTGATTATAACATAGCTTACTCCTATTTCAAGACCAAAAATTACAGATTATCCGCTTCATTCTTCGAAGATTTTATAAAGATTGAGAGGCCTTCGCAACAACTTCATGATGCTTATGTGAGGCTGGGAGATGCTAGATTTGCTTTGGGACAATACTGGCCGGCGATGGAAGCTTATAACAAAGCCATCGCTATGAAAAATTACAAAAGCGATTATGCTTTCTTCCAAAAAGCCTATAGCTATGGATTTGTAGATAGAAATGAACAGAAGATAGAAAGCTTAAATGCGTTTATAGATAAGTATTCAAATTCAATCTATAAAGACGATGCTTTATATGAACTAGGAAATACTTATGTTGCTGAGAATAAAGATCAGGAAGCCATCAGTGCTTACCAAAATATCATCACCAACTACAAGCAAAGCAGGTATTATCCCAAGGCGTTTTCTAAGCAGGCTTTAATTTATTTCAACAACGAAAATTATAAGGCCGCCCTGTCTAAGTTTAAGCAGCTGGTGAGTGAATTCCCGAATTCACAAGAAGCATTACAAGCTGTACAAACTGTTCGATTGATTTATATCGATATGGGTGAAATCGATCAGTACGCAAGTTGGGTCAATACCCTAGATTTTGTGGAAGTCGCAGATTCAGATATAGAAGAGGCTACTTACCAGGCTGCAGAAAATAAGTTTTTAGATAATGACACTCAAAAGGCAATTTCATTATTTAAAATTTATCTGGAGGAGTTTCCAACAGGAAGAAACAGTTTAAAAGCAAATTTCTACTTGGCTCAGTTGCTTTACAATGAAGGTAACGTCCAGGAATCCCTTTCGTATTATATCGAAGTAATCAACAGAAGTTCAAACGAGTTTACTGAGGAATCTTTAAGACGCCTGTCACAGATTTATCTTTCGAATGAGAATTATGAGGAAGCTATAGAAACCTTATCCAGATTGGAAAATGAAGCGAGTTTCTCACAAAACATACTCTTTGCTCAATCCAACTTGATGAAAGCCTATTATGAAATTGAAAATTATGATAAAGCGCTAGCTTATGCTGAGTTGATTTTATCCAAGGATATAAACGATGAAGAAGTTATGAGTGATGCCTTGGTATTTATTGCGCGTTCATCGCTCAAAACCGGAGATGAAGCGCGTGCAGAATCAGCTTATAAAGAGGTGCTGGAGATGGCAACCGGAAAATTGAAAGCAGAAGCCTTGTATTACGATGCTTATTTCAAAAATAAATCTGGAGAGTATGAAGCATCAACTGCGGTAGTCCAGGACCTGACCAAAAATTACTCCCGCTATAGAGAGTTTGGTGTCAAAGGTTTATTGCTGATGGCCAAAAACTTCAATGCCCTTGGAGATAATTATCAAGCGACTTATATTCTTGAAAACATCATCAAAAACTTTCAATCTTATCCTGAAGTTATTTCAGAAGCAGAAGAATTGCTGCAATCCATAAAGACCAATGCTGCGGAAACCAATTCTTCGGTAGAGGTGGACCAGAACTAATTCGAAATTTACAGCATAAAAAAAGCCCTCATTGAGGGCTTTTAAATTATTATATTCTGAAAATTATCCCAAATAAGTTTTTAAGATAGTACTTCTGGAGGTGTGTTTTAAACGTCTAACTCCCTTTTCTTTGATTTGGCGAACACGCTCTCTGGTCAGACCAAAAGTCTCACCAATTTCTTCAAGTGTCATCGGTTGCTGATTGCCTAAACCAAAATAAAGCCTGATGACATCTGCTTCACGTGTGGTTAAGGTTTCCAAAGCTCGTTCAATTTCAGTTTGGAGGGATTCGTGTAGCAAATCATTTTCTGGACTTGGAGATTCCCCAAATTTTAAAACATCATACAGGTTGGAATCTTCACCTTCAATAAGTGGAGCATCCATAGATAGATGGCGACCAGAATTTTTTAAGGATTCTTTGACGTCGTTTATGGTCATTTCCAGTTCTTTAGCAATCTCATCCGGACTTGGAGGTCTTTGATGGCGCTGCTCCAGAATAGCAAAAGTTTTGTTGATTTTATTAATAGACCCAATCTTGTTAAGCGGTAACCTTACCACACGAGACTGCTCAGCCAAAGCCGAAAGAATCGATTGTCTAATCCACCAAACTGCATAGGAAATAAATTTGAAACCTCGTGTTTCATCAAAGCGTTTCGCTGCTTTAATCAAACCTAAGTTTCCTTCATTGATTAAATCGGGTAGGGTAAGACCCTGGTTTTGGTACTGTTTGGATACAGAAACCACGAATCTCAAGTTCGCTTTGGTCAATTTTTCCAGGGCAAGATCGTCTCCAGCTTTGATGCGTTGAGCTAATTCAACCTCTTCCTCGGCCGTAATTAAGTCTACTTTTCCAATTTCTTGAAGATACTTGTCTAAGGATGCAGTTTCTCTGTTGGTAACCTGCTTGGTAATTTTAAGTTGTCTCATTTAGATATGTGCTCAATTATCGTTTATCTATATATTTTACGAACGAAGCTGATGAAATGTTACACAACCGATTCAAATAATTTAAATATTTACAAAATGAGACTAAAAAAAGCCTGCTTAATAGTGATAAGCAGGCTTTTAAGACTTAAAATAATATTTAAATTATTCTCTTATGTGACCATCACCCCACACATAATATTTGTTGGTCACCAATTGCTTAAGTCCAAGTGGACCTCTGTGGTGCAATTTGTCAGTAGATATAGCTAATTCAGCTCCTACACCCATTTGTCCACCATCGGTGAAACGGGTGGATGCATTTTGATAAACTGCAGCACAATCGATTTCTTGCATGAATTCAAGCGCTTTTTCATGGTCTTCAGTGATAATAACTGAAGAATGGCCGCCAGAATGTTTATTTATCATTTCAACTGCCTCATCGAAAGAGTCTACAGAGCCTAAAACAATTTTCAAGGCCAGAAACTCTTCTTTCCACGTGTCTTCCGTTGGAAGAGTAGGGTAGTCTGTTATTTCTGCAGGTTTTCCATCGACAAGAATTTCAACTTTGTAATCATTTTCCAAAGTTTCAGCCAATTCTTTTATTTTGGAATCTAAATCTGGAAGATGAGAGTCAAATAAAACTTTATCCAAAGCATTACAACCAGAGATTTTATCGGTTTTAGCGTTGATGATTACCTTTTTGGCAATATCCCAGTCAGCATCTGGGGCGACATATAGGAAATTATTACCCCGACCACTGACTAATACAGCGCAGTTCGCAGTTCTCTTGACGAAATCGATCAATTTTTCACCGCCTCTTGGTACGATTAGGTCCATTTTTTCTGGTGGATTGCTTAAGAATTCTCTGGTTTCTTCTCGGTTGAGGTGAAGCAGGGTTATCCATTCTTTGGACAATCCGTTTTCCTCTAAGGCCTGATGCCAGCATTCTTCAAGAATTATATTACTATGATTGGCTTCTTTACCCCCTTTCAAAAATATTTTATTATTTGCTTTAAAAGCAAGTACTGCAGCTTCAATAGTTACATCTGGTCTGGATTCATAAATAATCATGATGGTCCCGAACGGATCAGTTTTATTTACAATTTTCAAACCTGTATCCAGTGTTCTTTCAGAAATCGTATTTCCTACAGGATCTTCTTGTTCTTTTACTTCTTTGATGGCTTGAATCATGCCATCAACTTTATTCTGATCCACGACCAGCCGATCGTATAAAGCCTGATCATTCCTGTTGAAGGATTCAAGGTCTTTTTTATTGGCTTCTACAATTTCGTTTCTTCTTTTATCAATGATGGTCATCATTGACTGAAGAACATCATTTTTTTTGTTTGTATTTAATAATTTCATTCTAATTGTTTTTAAACAGTAAATTTTGTTCCTACTTCTTTTCCTTCAAGAATATCTACAATAATATTCTCATCCTTTCCATTCGCGATGTAAGTGGGTATGTTTTTACTTGCTGTCATTTTTGCAATTTTCAGCTTGGATTCCATTCCACCACGACCTTCTCCTTCTCCTTTTTCATTTTCTTGAACGTATCTTTCAACATTATCATGTACACGAACATGTCTAAGCAATTCTGAATCTTCGTGTTCTGGATGACCTGTATAAAGGCCTTCAATGTCGGTTAGCATGATCAGCATATCAGCGCCAACCAATTCAGAAACTAAACTTGCCAGTTCGTCGTTATCAGAAAACATCGACATAGAGAGGGATACAGCATCATCTTCATTTGCAATAGGCACGATACCTTCCTTCAATAAGCCTTCATAGCAGTTGATCATGTTTTCGCGGTATTTTCCCGGAGCAAAATCTCTCTTTGTTGCCAGAACCTGTCCACATCGCATTCCGAAATCATGAAACATAGTATAGTAATGTCTCATCATTCTTGGTTGTCCAACCGAAGAGTATACCTGCCGACGGGTAGATTTATCTTCCGATGAACACGAACCAAGCACTTCTTTACCAGCAATAGCTGAACCTGATGAAACAAGTATTGTAATGATATCGCGTTCATAGAGATAAGCTATTTGTCTGACCAAATTTTTAAGGATTGGGCCAACGATTCTATTGTTTCTGTTGGTCATTACATTGGTTCCAACTTTAACTACTATACGTTTTTTATGCATTCTATCTGAGTTTAAGTTATTCATCCCCTAATTCTACTGCTCTGTCAAATGCGGCATAAGCGGCATCCTGAATGAGCTGTTTTACATTATTGTCATCCATAGAATCTAAAGCTGCTCTTGTTGTCCCTCCTTTAGAAGCGACTCTATCCATCCATTTTTCAGGAGTTAAATCGGATTCATTGAACAATTGAACAGCACCTTCAAATGTATTGCTGACAAGGATTTTAGAATCGTTATCGGAGAATCCCATTTTCTTTGCAGCATCCAGCATCGAAGCCATAAAATAAAAGATGTAGGCTGGTCCACTCCCGGAAATCCCTGTGGATTTATTGATGAAATCCTCGTTTTTTACACGAATAGATTCACCAGTCGTATCTAAAAGATTTCTGATCATAAGCAGCTCAACTCTTGAGACTTCTTTAGACTCTGTGTATGAAGTTACTCCTTTCCCTACTTTGGCAGGAAGGTTTGGCATTGTTCTTACCACTTTCTTAATGCCCAGGTTATTCTGAATATTCTCTATAGTGACCCCAGCCATCAGCGAAACTATGATTTGCTGATCATTCAGCATGGGTTTCATTTTTTCGAATAATTCTTCGCTATGGTATGGTTTTACAGCTACAAAAACGACGTCTGCCTCTGGTAAGCAATTTTCTAATTTTTCGTAGGTGTCATAATAAGAAACTTCACTTAGTTTATCCAATAAGACTTTTGAAACATCATAGATCATTAAGTTTTTTCTATTCAGTAAAGGGGATTTTGCCATTCCTTCAGAGTAGGTTAATCCCATATTACCTGCTCCTATTACTAATACTTTCATTTTATTTTTTTAATGATTAATAAAAATGATTGTTTAATACTGTGCAAGCATGATGCACAAATACTAAAATACCTATATTTTTTTGGCTTATTAGGTTATTAAACATGTTTTAAGAAAAAACAGCCATTATTGCCAATAAGACTTCATTTTACTGAGGATTTACTCATGCAATTATGTCAGTTGCGCTAGTTTGTCAGTAAAAAAAAGCGGTTTAGAATGTTCTAAACCGCTTTAGTAGATTAAATCAGAATTAAGACTTTTTGTCTTCGTCTTCTTTTCTTGGACTTCTTTCCGGTTTTTCCATAAGCGCCTTTCTGGAAACTTTAGGTTTCTTGGTTCTAGGATCAACACCGAAGTATTTTACGTCTAATACGTCTCCGAGTTTTAATACATCGGAAACATTTTCTGTGCGTTCCCAGGCAAGTTCTGAAATGTGAAGCAGAACTTCATTTCCTGGTGCATCATTATATTCTACGACTACTCCAAAGTCAAGGACTTTTACAACAGTTACTTCATAAACACTGCCTTTTTCGGGCTTGAAGGTAACCGAGTCTATTTTTGCAAGAACTTTATCGATACCTTCTTGTTTAGTCCCAAGAATCTCTACGATGCCCTCTTCTGTAACGGGATCTTCATTGATAACGATTTCTGTACCCGTTGTTTTTTGTAATTCTTGTATGACTTTTCCTCCGGGTCCAATTAAAGCACCAATAAATTCGTTTGGAATTCGTCTGGTGATGATTTTTGGAGCGTGAGCTTTCACAGATTCGTTTGGTTCTGAAATGGTTTCAGTCAGTTTTTCTAAAATATGAAGTCTTCCATTTCTGGCTTGTTTCAATGCTTTCACCAATATCTCATAGGGTAAACCTTTCACTTTGATGTCCATCTGGCAGGCTGTAATTCCATCTGCAGTTCCGGTTACTTTAAAATCCATGTCCCCAAGGTGATCTTCGTCTCCAAGGATATCAGACAATACAGCATGACGCTCACCATCAGAAATCAATCCCATGGCAATACCAGAGACTGGTTTTTTCATTTTGATACCGGCGTCCATCATAGCCATAGTTCCGGCACAAACCGTTGCCATAGAAGAAGAACCATTGGATTCCAGGACTTCTGAAACGACTCTTACCGTATACGGGTTATTTTCTGGAAGCATTCCTTTAAGCGCACGCTGAGCTAGGTTTCCATGTCCTATTTCTCTTCGGGAAGTTCCACGTATAGGGTAAGCTTCTCCGGTACAAAAAGGAGGGAAGTTGTAATGCAGATAAAAGGTTTCCTCACCTTGATGCGTTGGCATATCAATGGTGTTGGCTTCTCTGGACGTACCCAGTGTTACCGTTGCCAGTGCCTGAGTTTCACCTCTGGTAAAAATGGCAGAACCGTGAACTGATGGCAAATAATCGGTTTCACACCAGATAGGTCTAATCTCATCTGTTTTCCTACCGTCTAATCGTATACCTTCAGCAAGTGTAAGTTCCCTTACGGCTTCTTTTTCTACTTTATTGAAATAGGTTTTGATCAGCTTTTCGTTTTCTTCCAGTTCTTCTTCAGAAAATAAAGCTAAAACTTCCTCTTTTACAGCAGAAAAGGCTTCTCCGCGATCTCTTTTGCTATGACCGCCTTTTGCGATATCATATATTTTTTGATAAGCAGCCTCGTGAACTTTTTTCTCGATAGCTTCATCCTCTTTGCCGGGATTGTATTCTCTTGTAGGCTTTTTACCAAAAGCTTCGGCTAATCTCAATTGAGCTTCCACCTGCTTTTTGATATGCTCGTGAGCAAACTGAATTGCTTCAGCCATTTCCTCTTCTGAAATTTCATCCATTTCACCTTCAACCATCATCACAGAATCTGCAGAAGCACCAATAATCATATCGATGTCTGATTCCAGAAGCTGACTGCGGCTTGGGTTAATCACAAATTCTCCATTGACTCTACCAACTCTGGCTTCAGAAATAGCAGTTTCAAAAGGAATATCAGATAACTGAATGGCTGTGGAAGCTGCAAGTCCGGCCAGAGCGTCCGGCATGACATCTTCATCATGAGACATCAACTGAATCATAACCTGAGTTTCTGTTCTATAATCTGATGGGAAAAGCGGACGCAATACACGGTCTACGATTCTCATCGTGAGCACTTCGCCATCACTTGGTCTTGCTTCTCTTTTGAAGAAACCACCAGGATAACGGCCAGCTGCTGCAAATTTCTCTCTATAGTCTACGGTTAGTGGAAAGAAATCTAAACTGCTTTCTTTATAAGAAGAGACAACAGTACACAATAGCATAGCGTTACCCATTTGGACAACTACAGAGCCATGTGCTTGTTTTGCTAATTTACCGGTCTCAAGTTTGATTTCTCTTCCATCACCGAGATCGATAACTTCATTAAATGTTTTTGGAATCATAATAATGATTTTAAGGTTATACTTTTTTCTTAATACGTGTTGTTGTGTTGTGGTTTAGAAAAAAATGTAAAACCATTGGAAGTCGTCCCTAGGAACGCTTTTAAATTAAAAAAGGGGCAAATTGCCCCTTTAATTTTATTTTCTTAATCCTAATTCTTTTACTATTGCTCTGTATCTCATAATGTCTTTTTTCATAAGATAATCAAGAAGATTTCTTCTTTTACCAACCAATTTTACCAAAGATCTTTCAGAATTAAAGTCTTTTCTGTTTGTTTTAAGGTGCTGAGAGATATGTTCAATTCTCTTCGTCATCAATGCGATTTGTCCTTCAGCAGAACCAGAATCTTTCTCGTCCTTACCGTGTTTAGCAAATAATTTGCCCTTTTCTTCTAATGTTAAGTACATGCCAATATTATTTCAATAATTTTTATGCTAGAATAGATTTTCTATTCAATCCTGCAAAAGTAAACTTTTAAAATGAAATGGAATATGAAATTTTAAAAATTATGCTCGCACAGGTTGATTCATAACAAGATCGATGTACAAATTAATCTTGTTTTTGAGTTCTTTTCTGTGAGAAATAAAATCTAAAAAGCCATGCTCCTTTAAAAACTCAGAAGATTGAAAACCTTTTGGCAAATCTTTTCCTGTCGTGTCTTTGACGACTCTAGGGCCTGCAAAGCCGATTAAGGCACCGGGTTCTGCAATGTTAATATCTCCAAGCATGGCGAACGAAGCTGTTGTTCCGCCAGTTGTTGGGTCGGTACAGAGCGAAATATACGGTAACTTAGCTTTAGCTAATTGTGTGAGTTTGACCGATGTTTTTGCCAGCTGCATCAGCGATAAGGCCGCTTCCATCATCCTCGCACCTCCAGATTTGGAAATGATAATCAAGGGACAATTATGGGCTATAGCATGATCCACGGCTCTGGCGATTTTTTCACCGACAACAGACCCCATGGAACCCCCTATAAATTTGAAATCCATAGCAGCAATCACAATTTGCTTTCCTTTTGACTTACCGATAGCCGTTCTGATCGCATCATTAAGTTCTGTTTTTCCTTCGACTTCTTTTAACCGGTCTTTGTATTTTTTGGTGTCTTCAAACTTTAAAGGATCTTTCGATTTCAACTTAGCATCCAATTCTTCATATTTTCCACTATCAAAAAGGATATCAAAATACTCCGCACTTCCTATTCTAACATGATAATCATCTTCTGGACTTACGAAAAAGTTTTTTGCAAGTTGTTCTGCATCGATAATTTTACCAGTAGGAGATTTATACCAAAGCCCTTTAGGGACATCTTTTTTATCCTCTGTAGCTGTTTGAATTCCTTTTTTCTTTCTTTTAAACCAAGCTGCCGCCATATGTTGTAGGTACTATATTATAATGTGTTGATATTATTGAGATCTTCAAAAGCTTTTTCCAATCTGGTGATAAATGTTTTTTCACCTTCTCTAAGCCATTTTCTTGGATCATAATGTTTTTTATTAGGGACATCATCTCCTTCAGGGTTGCCTATCTGGGCAGAAATATAGTCTATTTTCGAAGTCATATAATCTCTAATGCCCTCTGTAAATGCGTATTGTAAATCTGTATCGATATTCATTTTGATAACCCCGTAACCGATGGCTTCTTTTATTTCTTCAACAGTTGAACCACTACCGCCATGAAATACAAAATCGATATGATTTTCTTTTACGTCATATTTATTGGAGATATATTCCTGAGAATTTTTAAGAATTTTTGGAGTGAGTTTTACGTTTCCTGGCTTATAAACGCCATGTACATTTCCAAAGGCTGCTGCAATTGTAAATTGATCTGAAACTTTGCTCAGTTCCTCATAAGCATAGGCTACCTCTTCAGGTTGGGTATATAATTTAGAGGAATCAATATCTGTATTATCAACACCATCTTCTTCACCACCAGTAACACCGAGTTCAATTTCTAAAGTCATTCCCATCTTTTTCATTCTTTCCAGATAGGTTTTGCAAATCTCAATGTTTTCTTCTAAAGGTTCTTCAGAAAGGTCTATCATGTGAGAGCTGTAAAGTGGTTTGCCGTGAGTTTTGTAAAATTTCTCCCCCTCATCCAGCAATCCATCGATCCAGGGCAGCAATTTTTTAGCACAATGATCGGTATGTAAGATCACCGTTGCTCCATAAGCTTCTGCCAAGTCGTGAACGTGTTTTGCTCCAGAGGCAGCGCCTTTAATCGCAGCAATTTCATTTTCGTTGGATAAACCCTTACCAGCATTAAACTGAGCTCCTCCATTTGAAAATTGGAGAATTACCGGAGAATTTAATTTTGCAGCGGTTTCAAGAACGGCATTTATGGTATTGGACCCTACAACGTTTACTGCAGGAAGAGCGTAATTGTTGTCTTTCGCATGTTGAAAAATAGCTTGAACTTCTTTTCCAGTCGCTACGCCAGGCTTTATATTATGACTCATAATGTATTGTTTTTATTAATATTCAGATTTGTAAAATTAATAAATATAAATCTACTAGAACGGATAATTAATTCCAAAGTTGAAAACCGCATTGCTGAAATTGTAGTTTTTAAACCATTTAGACCCTTCATTCCCTGGATTGTAGGTTTTAAAACCCAGGTCCATCCGGATCACAAAAAAATCAATATCATACCGCAAACCGAATCCGGAGGCGATAGAAAGTTCGCTGAGATCCTGTAAACCATCAAAGGTAGCCGCGGGGTCATCTATATTATCGAACACGTTCCAGATATTTCCAGCATCAATAAATAAAGCGCTGTTTAAACTTCCAAATAAATTAAATCTATATTCAGCATTGAAAGTTAATTTGAAGTTAGCTTCGTTAAAATCGTTGACGGCATTGGTGCTTCCGGGACCGAGATCATAAGGTCTCCACCCTCTATTGTCATTGGGACCACCAGCAAAAAAACTTCTGGGGAATGGAATTGAATTCGCATTGCCGTAAGGAATAGCAATCCCCCCGTAAGCACGAGCAGCAATCACTTGCTGACTTCCTAAATCCCAATACTTTATATAATTGAGTTCGGTTTTGACATACTGGGAAAACTGAACATCGAATAGCCTGTAATTGCCTTCCGGAGTTTGTTCCAGCTTTAAAGGACCTGCAAAAAGAGAGAGTAAATTTCCTGCCAGTTCTATTTTTCCCCGGAATTGAGAAAAATCCTGATCGTAAATGTCTCGTCTTGTACTAAAATCGTAACTAAAGTTGGAGGCGACAATCAAATTGTTTTCTGTTAAGCGTTCTCGGCGTTCGATGAGAGAACCGGCGGTTTGTTGGTCTTCATCGCTTAAGTCTATGTCTTGATTATTAATTGCTTCAATAAATCCTTGAGTTCCTGTTGGTATGATTAAATCGAGTTCGCCTTCATTATTCTCACTAAGAAATTCAGGATTCACCTCGTCGATATTATTCCTTGCGATCTGGTTTAATTCGGAATATGAATTCCTAAAAACGTTGAAGAAATTAGCTGCATTCAGATTGTTCACAAACTGGATATTCATAAGGTCAAACTGATAGGAGGTTCTATCCATGGGTTTCCATCTATAACCAAAGGTGGCGTTAAGATTTCTTCTGTCTAAGCCGATATTTTTCTGGGTGCTAAAACCAATACCGGCAGAAGTGAAGGGAGACATGGTGTTTTTGATAATTTTCTGAGTAGAGAAGGGAAAAATAATTCTTGGAAAATTCAACCTTAAATCCACTCCATATTCTATAATATCTAGAAATTGATCTTCAGAATTTGCGAGGTCTCTGGAAGAACCGAAATTTCCTCTTCCAGAAAGTTCTAAAGTTTCTGCGCCTCTAAAAACATTTCTAGCTAAAATAGATGTGTTGAATCCAATGCCAAACTGCTGTATGTTACTTTGGCTTACATCCACGCTAAAATTGGTGGAAAATCTTTCCTTTGGGGTTAGGAAAATGTTAGCTATTAAACCAGTTCCCGTAGAGTCTCTGGGGTCGTCCTGATAAAGTATATTGGGGTATTTGAAAATTCGAGTTTCTGAAATCCGGTTATTGGTTCTCGCCCTGTCAATATCTCTGTAAAGACTGTCTTTTTTAATAAAAATAAAATTGGACAAGACCTTTGGATTCAGCTTTAAATTTCCAAATGTATAGATATTGGTTTTTTTATATCTGACGGAATCCTCCACTTTTCTGGTAGTTCCATCATAGTCCGGAAAAACATTGACCTGACTTATTTTATGAACCTTAAAGGGAATGGAAGCAACTGTATCCTGGAGGTTTACACTGCGGTTAGAAATATTAAGCTCAAGATTGATCTTTTGATTGTTACCTAAGGTATCTGCATAAAAAGAAATAAACTCTTTCTCAAAATGATAGAGCCCGTGATTTCTAAAATAACGGCTAATGAAGTCTCTATCGCGATTAAAATCCTGTGTGCTATAAGCTTTTCCAACCTCTATGCTGTTGGTTTTTTTGATGCGCTGGTATAAAGAGTCTGCAGCCTCAGATTCTATGTTTTCTGATATGCTGTCTATGGTGTACAAAGCTCCAGGATCTATATTATAATCGATTTTAACCGTTTGGTTTAAGGAGTCTTTTTGGATTTTATAATTTACCTTAGCATTAAACCAGCCATGATTCCAGTACCAGGATTCCAGTTGCTGCAGTGAGATTTTAGTTTGTTCTTCATCAAATAAAGCAGGTGGTTCACCCGTGTTTTTAATAGTGTTATTTGCGTTAACCCAGAATTTCTTAAGCTGAATAACTTGTCTTTTAGATAATAAAGACACTAACCTGTTTGTACGTTTTTTTCGCTTCCCAACCCAGTTGATAAAACGCTCTTCAGGTTTGGTTTGCGCTAAATTATAAATCTGTAATTTAAGAGGGAAGCCCAGCAGCTTGGTGTTGGTTTGTTGAGAAAGCTGATTGTAGATTTCGTTCTTTGTTACCAAAGTGTCGCTACTCCTAATCGTTTGCTTAGTAATTAAAAATTCGTTTTCGCTTAATTTTCTTGTGACATCACAGGAGAAAAACAGGAAAGTAATTAAAAGAATTAATGGTAGTTTTGTGAGTCCGTTGTTCAAGTGTGTGATGTTTTCAAAAATATAATTTTCAATGCTCAGTAAAAATCAAATTAAACTTATCAATAGTTTAAACAAAAAAAAGCACCGTTTGGAACACGGTCTCTTCGTAACTGAAGGTGTAAAAGTAATCAAAGAATTTTTAAAAAGTTCGTTCACCTTAAGAGCTTTGTATTCTGTAGCGGATATTTTTCATATTGAAGAAGGCGAAAGCCACATTGTCTCTGAAAAAGAATTGGGCAAAATTTCAAATTTGAAAACCCCGCAAACCGCTCTGGCTGTCTTTGAAATTCCAAAACCCCTGAGTCTTCATGCAAATTCTCCATTAAGCCTGGCTCTGGATGGTATCAGGGATCCGGGAAATCTGGGGACTATCATTCGCATGTGCGACTGGTTTGGCATCGAGCAGCTTATTTGCTCTCAGGATACGGTAGATTGCTTCAATCCCAAAGTAGTACAGGCCACTATGGGATCTCTTACCAGAGTAAAATTTACGTATACCGATTTGGATTCTTTTTTATCCGAATCTGCGGCATATACCTATGGTGCTTATATGACAGGGACCAACGTCTACACCGCAGCTTTGGAAACCAAGAATGCAATTATAGTTTTAGGCAACGAAGCCAATGGCATTAGTACTGCTATTCAGCCTCATATAGATGAACGGATTTCCATTCCGAGTTACGGAAAATCTCAGGGAGCTGAAAGTCTCAATGTGGCCATGGCTGGAGCAATCCTTTTGAGTGAATTCAAAAGGCGATAGGCGATAGGCTATTAGGCTATTGAAAAGTGAAATTGATAAAAATCCCCCTGGTTTTTAAGGATTCTATATTGGAGGTCCATGGACTATTGGGGTCTTCATCTCTAACTAATTCATCTGTCATTCCAAAAACTCCTCGTATGGAGGGTGTGAATTTGAAATAATCGAAATAGAAATCTATCCCAAAACCGACTTCATAATAATAATTTTGTGTTTTTAGCCGGAACTGACCTGCAGAATTGTCCTGAGGATTGTCTTCATTACTGGATAAATTGTGAGATATAGACGCGCCGCCAACCATAAAAGGCTTAAAGTTATTGATCCGCTTAGAGGAAAATTTCAGCAATAAGGGAATATGTATATAGGTCGAATTTACCTCTCTGATGCGATCGTTCTCATTGTCGAAATTTTGGAAAGCTAGGGTTCTATTGGAAAATACAACTCCAGGTTCCAGTCTTAGATCTAAATAATCATTGATTCTCAAATTACCGATTAAGCCGACATTAAAACTCGGACTTTTTTCGACTTCGATATCCTGCATCTCGTCTCTATACTTAATCTGAAAGTCATAAACATTACTCCCTAGAAAATATCCCCAGGACCAGCGGGGTTTATCAAAATTTTCTTTATTCAAGACTTTTTCCTTACTGAAAAGCTGAGCGCTTGTACTATGGTATCCCAAAAGAAAAATCAAAACAATAAGAAACCTCATAATTATGTTTTAGATGCAGAATATATGGTAGAAACTCCAAATGTCTGTGGATGATTTTCTACATCTGTAAACCCGATTTTCCTTAAAATATTGTTGAACTCTTCTCCATAGGGAAAAACAGAAGCGCTTTCGCTTAGGTATTGATAGGCGCTTTTATCTTTAGAAAAAAGCCTTCCTATGCCTGGTAATATATAGTTGGAGTACAACCTGTAGCCTTGCTTGAAAGGGAATTGGGTAGGAACGGAAGTTTCCAGCACAACGAAAATGCCTCCCGGGGAGAGCACCCGGTAAATTTCTGAAAGTCCTTTTTCTAAATTTTCAAAATTCCTAACCCCAAAAGCCACAGTAATCGCATCGAAAGTATGATCGGGGTAAGGTAAGTTTTCGGAATCTGCCTGGACCATTTCTATACGATCATCCAAGTTTTTAGCATTGATTTTATGTTTTCCCACCTGAAGCATACCTGCAGAAATGTCGAGTCCTATAATTTTCTCGGCATCAGAATCTGCCATGGCAATTGCCAGATCTCCTGTCCCCGTCGCTACATCCAAAATGTATTTAGGGTCGGTTTTCTTGACCATTCGTATGAGTTTTCTTCTCCATTTCTGGTCAATACCAAAGGAAATAACCCGATTCAGGTCATCATAATTTCCTGATATATTATCGAACATCTGTTCAACCTGCTTTTTCTTTTCCAGTTCAGAATCTTTATAGGGCTTTACATTCTTGCTCATGTAATTTTTTTTTGCGAAGATACATCTTCTGAAGAATACACTTGCTTAATAAGAAATGACTTAAGCCTGCTTTTTTAAAATTTTACCTTAGTTTTGCCTCTATGAAAATAATCATTGCAGGTGCAGGTGAAGTGGGTTTTCATTTAGCACAGCTTTTTTCCTATGAATCTCACGAAATCACTTTGGTTGATATCGATGAGGAACGATTAGAGTATGCCAATAAACACCTGGATATCAAGATATCTGTTGGTGACGCTACTTTGCCAAGTATATTGAAAGAAGCGGATATTGCTCATACCGATATGCTTATTGCCGTCACTTCCAATCAGTCCATCAATATTTCTGTGTGCGTATTTGCCAAACAAATGGGAGCCGGCAGAACCGTTGCCCGGGTGTCTAACCAGGAGTTATTGGATTCTGAAGATGTCATCGATATGAAAGCTTTAGGCATCGACGAAATGATTTCACCGGAAGCCCTGGCTGCCAATGAAGTAAAAATGCTTCTGAACCAGTCGGCATTTACCGATACCTTTAAGTTTGATGATGGCGCCCTCACCATGATGGGGCTTACCTTAAGATCCAAAGCACCATTTGTGGGGAACACAGTTCAGGAAGCCGCCGATATATTTCCGGGACTGCACTTTGTTCCTATAGCTTTACAACGCTATGGCACTCAGTTAACCATAATTCCCAGAGGGGATACAGAGTTTAAGAGAGGCGATAGAGTCTATTTTATTACCGATACGGAAGGCGTTGAGGAATTGTATAAATTGACTGGAGCCGTCAAGCGCTCTATTAAAAAAGTGATGATTCTTGGAGGAAGTAATATAGGAAGAACCCTGGCGAAAGACCTTTCCAATGATAATTTCTCTGTAAAACTGATCGAAAAGAACCATAAAAAAGCCATCGACCTGGCTAATATCCTTCCCGAAACACTCGTGATTAATGCCGACGGGAGAAATGTTGAAATTTTGAAAGAGGAAAACATCGGCAAGATGGATGCTTTTGTATCGGTCACCGAAGACTCTGAAACCAACATCATCAGTTGTCTGGTAGCTAATTCAAAAGGAGTTCGTAAAACCATAGCTTTAGTTGAAAATATGGATTATTTTCACTTGAGTCATACCATTGGAATTCATTCTCTGGTCAATAAGAAATTACTCGCGGCTAACAGTATTTTCCGCTACTTACGAAAAGGGGAAGTCGTTGCCATGACCAAGCTTAATAATATGAACGCCGAACTCTTAGAGTTTGTCGTGAAGGCAGGTTCTAAAGCTACAAACAGTAGAATCGTAGATATAGATTTTCCCAGAACAGCCGTAGTAGGAGGGGTTATAAGAGACGGGAAAGGAATTATCGCTCTTGGAGATTTCAAAATTCGGGAGGGGGATAGGGTAGTGGTCTGTACGCTCCCTAAATCAATAAAGAGTGTAGAAAATTTGTTTTGCTAGTGTCAAATTTAAATTTAAAAATCGTAGCTCACGTCATGGGTATTCTCCTTCTTTTCAATGGAGGCTTTATGCTCATCCCTTCAATCTATAGCTGGATTATTGGTGAATTAGTCGCACTGGATATCGCTGTTTCTGCCTTAATATCTATATCTGCAGGCCTTTCTGCCATGTTCTTTACAAGAAAACACGACAAAGACATTTCTCCAAAAGAGGGTTATCTTATTGTCAGTTTGGGTTGGCTATTCATGGTGCTAAGCGGCATGCTTCCTTATGTGATTTCCGGTGAAATCAGCGGTGTTGAAAATAGTTTTTTTGAAACCATGTCTGGTTACACGACAACGGGGGCTTCGATAGTGAACGATATTGAAGCTTTACCTCAGGGGATTATGCTCTGGAGAAGCTTAACCCACTGGATTGGTGGTATGGGTATTATCGTTTTAGCAGTGGCTATTTTGCCTTTCTTAGGCATAGGGGGAATGCAGTTATTTTCTGCAGAATCTCCCGGTCCGAGTGCAGATAAAGTCAAGCCTAAAATAGCAGATACAGCAAAGCGCCTGTGGTTTATTTATTTTGGTTATACCCTTTCTGAAACCATTTTGTTAAAAGTGGCGGGTATGAATTGGTTTGATGCGACAAACCATGCCTTAAGCACTCTTTCAACAGGAGGTTTTTCAACCAAAAATGCAAGTCTGGCCTATTGGAATGATTCTCCGGTCATTCAGTATATAATCATTTTGTTCATGTTTCTGGCGGGAACCAATTTTGTGGTGAGTTACTATGCTTTCAAAGGAAGGATTAATAAAGTATTGCATAATGAAGAATTCAAGTGGTACTTTTTCTTTATCGCAGGATTTACTGCAATCACGTCGCTTTCTATCTACTTTATGTCAGATCCAAGTATAGCAAGTATAGATTATCCCATGGTTCTGGGTAAAGCAGAAAGTGCAGTGAGACACGGATTGTTTCAGGTTTTAGCGGTGATAACCACGACGGGATTTGTCACGGCAGATTACACTTTATGGACGCCACTGATTACCCTTTTGTTTTTTGGACTTTTTTTCCTGGGAGGTTCAGCCGGTTCTACTTCTGGTGGCGTCAAGGTGGTCAGGCACGTTATTATGATTAAAAACGGTTTTCAGGAATTTAGAAGAATACTGCATCCCAATGCGGTATTACCAGTTCGGTATAAAGGTTCTTCCGTAGATCAAAAAATTGTTTACAACATACTTGGCTTTTTTATCCTGTATGCCCTTTCCTTTATCATCGGTGCCGTTGTTTTTGCAGGAACAGGTTTAGACTTCGAATCTGCATTGGGTGCTTCAGCGTCTTCGCTGGGCAATGTCGGTCCTGCCTTTGGGACTTTAAGCCCGGTAGACAATTATGCTTCGCTTACAGTGTTTGGAAAGTACTGGAGTTCATTTCTTATGCTGATTGGCCGACTAGAATTGTTTACAGTGCTTATCCTATTCACGCCTTATTTTTGGAAGAACACCTAAAAAAAAAGCTGCCTCAGTAGTGAGACAGCTGTGTTTATCCAAGGTTTGAGTCAAAATTTAATAACCTACTTTTTCAGCTATTTTTTTATAATCTCTCTGAAAAAGTTCCTGCTCCTCAATCATTTTGGCCGTTTTTTCAGGTACAGCTTTTTGCCAGCCATCTTCTCCACTGGATATTTTTTGTAAAAGCTCTCTTGAAAAATAACCTAATAAGTCGTCATTATAGTCTTCAATGTCAACTACTCGGCCGTTATATTTGAAGAATTTGTAAAGCTCTTTCATTCTAGGATGAACCTTTAAGTTATCGCTGGTAGTTATTTTTCCTGTCTTAGGATCTTTATACGGATAGAGATAAACCCTCAAATCCTTAAAGAACAATTTACCGAAGGCTTCGAGAATTCCACCGCTAAGATGTCTGTAGTATTTTTCGTCAAAGACATCAATAAGGTTATTGACACCCATCGCAAGTGCCATTCTTTCCTTAGTATAATTTGAAAAATATTCAACAAGCTTATAATATTCTTGAAAATTAGAGATCATGACCGTATGCCCTAAAGCACAAAGCAGTTTTGCTCTGTCCATAAAATCTTCCTCGTTGATTTCTCCTTCAGATCTCAAATTGGATAATGTAATTTCAAAAACAGCCTGGATATTGTCTTTTTTAACTTTCTTTTCCTTTTCAAATAACTCCAAAGCGGTATCGTAAATATCCATATTCACTTTGGTCACTGGTCTAAAACTCCCTCTCAAAGCAAGAATGTTTTTCTTGTAAAGCGCTTTGGCAGGTAGAATGTTATTTCCATCTGGTGCAAACATAACCGCTTCCGTCATGCCGTTTTTGACGAGCTGTAAGCTCATGAGTCGGTTATCCACCTCTTCAAACACAGGACCTGAAAAATTGATGGTATCAATTTCAATTTGATCTTTATGGAGATGATCGTAAAGTTCGTTTAGGATTTGTTTGGGATTGTTGTGGGCATAGTATGCCGCATAAATCAAATTTGTACCCAATATCCCCAGTGTATTTTGCTGTAATCGGGCATCGTTTTCTTTGAAACGAATGTGTAAAACAATTTTATTGTACTCTGATTTTGGTTTTAACTGGTATTTGATACCTACCCAGCCGTGACCTTTGTAACGCTTCGCAAAATCGATGGTTGCTACCGTATTGGCATAGGTAAAGAATAATTTATTGGGATGTTTATTTCTTGAAATCCGCTCTTCTATAAGTTTGGTCTCGTGGTCCAGCATTTTTTGAAGTCTGCTTTCGGTCACATAACGCCTGTCTTCTTCAATTCCATAAATGGCATCACTAAAATCTTTATCGTAGGCACTCATGGTTTTGGCAATAGTTCCGGAAGAACCACCAGCCCTGAAGAAATTTCTTACTATTTCCTGGCCAGCTCCTATTTCTGCAAAGGTGCCGTAAATATTTTCATTAAGGTTTATTCTAAGGGATTTGTCTTTGATGGAAGGTGCGCTTTCAAAATCTTTGTCACCCATTATTGTTATAGACATATGCTGTGTTTTTGTAAAATCTTAAACTGTGATTAAACTCTAAACAAATGTAACTAATACTCCTAGCTTAAGGAAAAAAAACAATAGTTTTGTATCAAAAATAACGTTTTGAAGGTAACATTTTTAGGAACAGGAACATCTCAGGGGGTGCCTATTATAGGAAGCGAACATCCTGTATGTTTGAGTAAAGACCCCAAAGACAAGAGATTGCGCGTATCTGTTTTGCTGGAATGGGAAGACTATTCGTATGTCATCGATTGTGGTCCGGACTTCAGACAGCAAATGCTGGCCAATAATGTTAAAAAAATTGACGGTATATTGTATACCCACGAGCACAATGACCACGTGGTAGGTCTGGATGATGTGCGTCCTTTTTATTTTAGACAGGGAAATATTTCAACTTATAGCCATAAACGCGTTTTGGAAAGCTTAAAACACAGGTTTGAATATGTGTTTGAAACCGAAAATAAATACCCCGGAGCCCCGACGCTGGATACCAACATCATCGACGATTCACCCTTTATGCTGGGAAATAAAGAGGTGGTTCCCGTCAATGTCTACCATCCCGAGCTCCAGGTGTACGGATTTAGATTTGGTGATTTTGCTTACGTCACAGATGCTAAAGTGATTCCCGATCAGGAACTCGATAAACTTAAAGGGGTGAAAACTTTAGTGCTTAATGCCTTGAGAAAAGAAGAGCACAGATCGCATCTCAGTCTCGAACAGGCCATCGATGTGGTTGATATTTTAAAACCTGAAAAAGCGTATTTTACCCACATAAGTCACCACATGGGTTTTCATGAAGAGGTTCAGAAAGAACTCCCTGAAGGCATCTACCTGGCTTATGATAATCTCCAAATTGAAGTCTAATGGCCAAAACGATTTACCTCTACCTTTTTGTATTAAGTGCCTTGCTGGCCGTCTTCCTTTATTACAACAGTAAAAGAATTATCGATGATCAGGAAGAAACCATCAGGGAACTTCAGAATGAAATTGAATTATTAGAATCAAAAAAATAAATTTTTCATAATTAGGTCCACGTTATAAAGCATTTTTCGAAATTAGTGCAAAATTTATAACGATGAAGATTAAAGCAATTACCCTTTTTGTATGTTGTGCAGGCTTTCTTGCTTGTGCACAAGAAGATACAGGTATTCAAAGCCTGGAAAACGATTATGAGCACGAAGTCATTATCGATGCTATCGATATAGCCTGGGGACTGGATTTTTTCAAGGATGGAAGCTTTTTAGCAACCTCCAAGGAAGGTCAGGTGTATTACCATAAAAACGGAGAGACCACCAAGGTGGCGGAAATTCCCAATGTTTACAACAGGGGACAGGGTGGTTTACTCGATTTAAAAATACACCCCGAATATCCCGAAAAGCCCTGGGTATATATGTCGCACGCCTCAACCCTCGGCGAAGAAGAAGGAGGCCATACCGCTTTGGTAAGAGCTCCTTTCACAGACGGGAAGATGGGTGAAATCGAGTTGCTTTACAAAGCCTCTCCCAATACGACCAAAGGTGTTCATTTTGGCAGCCGTTTACAATTCGACAGAGAAGGTTATCTCTATATGTCGATTGGTGAACGCGGAGCCAGAGAAGTGAATCCCCAGGATATCACCCGAGATGGCGGGAAGATTTATAGATTCAATGATGACGGGTCCATCCCGGAAGACAATCCGTTTTACATTTTGGAAAACGCCAAAAAAGCCATTTATTCCTACGGTCACAGAAATCCACAAGGTATGGATATGCATCCCGAAACCGGTGAAATCTGGGTACACGAGCATGGTCCAAGAGGTGGAGATGAAATCAATATTATAAAAAAGGCTGCCAACTACGGATGGCCTATTGTCAGTTATGGTATCAATTACGATGGTACTGAATTTACGGATGAAACGTCCATGCCGGGTCTGAGAGAGCCATTTCATTACTGGGTGCCTTCCATCGCCCCTAGTGGAATGAGCTTTGTCACTTCAGATAAATACCCTGAACTCAAAGGCGATCTTTTAGTAGGATCACTCAAATTTCAGTACCTGGAACATCTGGATCTGGAAGAAAACACGGTTCAGAAAAGAGTTAAACTACTGGATAAAATCGGGCGTGTAAGAAGTGTCAAACAAAGCCCTGATGGATTTATTTATGTAGGTGTTGAAGGTGTAGGTATTATTAAAATGCTTCCAAAATCTTAAGTATGAAATTCTATATAATACCGATTATAGTGGTTATGAGTTTCTTTCTCAAAGAGTATCAAACCGATTATTCATCCTCTCATTATGAGCCAATTGTTCAGGAAAAAGATATGGAGCAAAGCATAGCAGATGGAAAAGCAATCTATTCTGAATTTTGTATGCGTTGCCATTTACCCCAGGGAGAAGGAGTGGAAGGGGTTTATCCGCCTTTGGCAAACTCCAACTGGCTTTCAGAAAAAAGAACTGAAAGCATAAAGTCTGTAAAATATGGCTTAAAGGGAGAAATTGAAGTGAATGGTGTAACCTACAATAACAACATGACGTCGATGGGCTTGACAGACAGAGAAGTGGCCGATGTGATGAATTATATCCTGAACAGTTTCGGAAACGAAGATATAGACAGCAAACAGGTGACTGTAAAAGAAGTAGCCGGTCTTACTGAAAAGTAATTGATATAAGCTGTAAAGGCCAATGACATTTTCATCTTCAGAGCAAATAATATTAATTATAAAATCAAACAAACATGAAAGCAGCACAAATTAAAGAAGCAGAAGGAGAGTTTCATATTGTAGATTTGGATAAACCAACTCCAAAAGCCAATGAAGTTTTAATCAAGGTTCAGGCTTGCGGTATTTGTCATTCAGATGCCTTTGTAAAAGATGGTACTTTTCCGGGTCTGGAATACCCAAGAGTTCCCGGTCATGAAGTGATAGGGACTATTGAAGCGGTTGGAGAACAGGTAACTATATGGAATACAGATCAGCGCGTTGGTGTTGGCTGGCATGGCGGACATTGTTTTGAATGTGAGCCCTGCCGAAGAGGGGATTTCATTTCCTGTGAAAATGCCAAAGTGAGTGGAATTTCTTACGATGGCGGTTATGCCGAGTATATGTGTGCCCCGCAGGAAGCTTTGGTGGCCGTCCCCGATGAACTAAAATCTGAAGAAGCAGCACCCTTGTTATGTGCCGGAATTACCGTTTTTAATGCGCTGAGAAACTCTGGGATTACAGCAGGTGACTTAGTTGCTATTCAGGGTATTGGCGGACTTGGACATTTAGCCATTCAATATGCTCATAAAATGGGTATGAAAACGGTTGCTATTTCTACAAGTGACGATAAAAAAGAACTGGCTACCCAACTTGGGGCTCATCATTTCATCAATGCCAAGTCCGAAGATGCCGCAGAAAAACTTCAGGAACTGGGGGGTGCCAAATTGATTTTAGGAACAGCGCCAAGTGGTGAAGCGATGACTTCGGTCATCGGCGGACTTGGTATCGACGGTAAATTATTGATGGTAGGCGCAACACCAGATCCCGTTGAAGTGTCTCCTATGGAGATGCTTATGGGCAGAAAATCTGTGGCGGGATGGCCAAGCGGAACGCCAACAGATTCTGAAGACACTTTAAATTTTAGTGCCTTATTTGATACCAGGCCTATGATTGAAGAGTATAGCCTGGACGACGTCAAGGAAGCCTACGACAGAATGATCAACAACAAATCAAGATTTCGTGTGGTTTTAAAACCTTAAGCGTTCAGAATGATTTTCATTTCAGACTCCTCTTTTATATATTTAAGAGGAGTTTTTTTATGAATTTAAATCCATCTGTGCAGTCCGTTAGAGATTGTTCAGTTTTCTTTTCTTTTAATGAATTTACGATACAATAAGAGCCTTTAAATTATTAAATAGTCAATTTTTGATAATAAGTATGAATGGTCTTTTGTTTAAGAAGAAATATGCCGTCATTTGTAATATATTTTAACTGTTTTTAACTAAATATTCTCAAAGGGGTATTTTAAAATCAAAAGCGATGGAGGTATTAAAGTTTGGCGGCTCTTCAGTAGGAAGTTCAAAGCGAATACATCAAGTGGTAGAAATACTTGATCGGTATTCAAAACATGGAAAAGTGGTTTGTGTGGTTTCTGCAGTGGGAGGTATTACAGATAAACTTCTTAAAGCTGGCCAGCTGGCCTTAGAAAAAAATGAGTCTTTTGCTGCTGAATTTGATGAGATTAGAAAGATACATTTATCACTGGTTTCAGAGTTAATCCCAAACGCTAATGATTACGTTTTGGAGTACCTGGAAGAGGAATTAAGCTATTTAAAAAACTTATTAGATGGCATCTATCTCATTAATGAGTTAACCCCAAAAACATCAGACAAACTTACGAGTTTTGGCGAATTGCTGTCGTCTTTCATCATTACTGAAGTAGCTAAACACAGAGGTATTGATGCTGTTCGCAAGAACAGTCAGGAGCTTATTGTGACAAATTCTAACTTTACCAAAGCTGAAGTCAACTATCTGGTCACCAATAAAAATATCAGGGACTATTTTAAAACCGCTCATCAACTTACGGTGTTGCCCGGCTTTGTAGCCAAATCCAATCTGGGGGAAATCACGACCTTAGGTCGTGGCGGGTCAGATTTTACGGCGTCGATTGTAGCCGCTGCACTCCAAGTAAAAAAACTTGAAATCTGGACGGATGTCAGTGGAATGTATACTGCTAATCCAAAGCTGGTTAAACAGGCTGTTCCTATTGAAGTTTTATCTTATCAGGAAGCTATGGAACTCTCCCATTTTGGAGCTAAGGTGTTATTTCCTCCAACCGTTCAGCCTGCACTGGACTTGGAAATACCAATTCTGATTAAAAATACCTTAAAGCCAGAAGATAAAGGGACATTAATCAAAACACACTCCAATTCAACCTCTGGAAGTGTAAGCGGTATAACCAGTGTAGACCATATTGCTTTACTCACCTTACAGGGCAACGGAATGGTGGGTATTCCCGGTTTTTCTAAGCGCTTATTTGAGGTCTTAGCCTTAGAAAAAATCAACGTCATTTTTATAACTCAAGCCTCATCAGAGCATTCGATTTGTTTCGGAATATCGGAAGGGGATGCCGATTTGGCAGTGACCTCCGTCAACGCATGTTTCGAATATGAAATTTCTACTCGTAAAATCCGTCCAGTAGAGGTCGAAAAAAACTTGTCCATTATCGCCCTGGTAGGTGATCGCATGAAAAATCACCAGGGCATTAGCGGCAAAATGTTTAGTGCTTTAGGCAAAAACAATGTCAATGTAAGAGCTATCGCTCAGGGTGCTTCAGAAAAAAATATTTCTGCTGTCATTCTGGAGAACGATGTAAAAAAAGCTTTAAACGCACTGCATGAATCCTTTTTTGAAGTCAAGACCAAGCAACTCAACGTTTTTATAACCGGAGTTGGAAATGTGGGACATCGCTTACTTTCTCAAATTGAACAACAGCGCAAGTTTCTTAAAAACGAACTGAGAATCAATCTGAGAGTGATGGGAATTTCAAATTCCAGGAAAATGTATTTCGATGAAGAAGGCATAGACTTAGGAAACTGGAAAGATCATTTAGAACAGGGAGAGCAGGCTTCTCTGGACGGGTTTCTGGAGAAAGCCACTCAGCTCAACAAACGCAACAGCATTTTTGTAGACATTACGGCAAGTGAAGCCGTTTCTCAGATGTATTCCAGCTATCTTAAACGGAGTATCTCTGTTGTTGCCTGTAATAAAATTGCCTGTTCCAGTGAATTTCATAATTACAAAACACTTAAGAATTTATCCAAAAAATACAATGCTTCTTTCCTGTTTGAAACCAATGTGGGTGCAGGCTTACCAATAATAGATACCCTGAGTAACCTCGTTGCCTCAGGAGATAAGGTAACCTCGATACAGGCTGTGCTTTCTGGAAGTTTGAATTTTGTGTTCAATAATTTCGACAGTTCTACCAAATTTCATGACGTGGTGAAAGAAGCTCAGAAAGAAGGCTTTACAGAACCAGACCCAAGAATAGACTTGAGCGGAGTAGATGTGGCTAGAAAAATTCTTATTCTTGCCAGAGAAAGCGGTTATGAGATGAATCTGGAAGACATCGAAAACGACTCTTTTTTAACTAAAGCCAATTTGGAAAGTGATACAGTAGATGATTTCTATGAGAGTTTAAGCGAAGATGAAGAGCATTTTCAGAAGTTATTCAGCGCTGCGATAGCCAATAATTCTCAGTTGAAGTATGTTGCTGAATTCGATAAGGGAAAGGCAAAAGTTGGTCTAAAAGAAATTCCACAGGGACACCCGTTTTATAATTTGGAAGGGAAAGACAATATCGTGATGTTTTATTCTCACAGGTACCCGGAACAACCCATCATTGTAAAAGGGGCCGGTGCTGGAGCCGATGTGACAGCTTCCGGATTATTTGCGGATATCATAAGAGTTAGCAATAAATAAAATCAAGTTTATTTTGAATAAAGAAATTCGAATTTTTTCTCCGGGAACGGTCTCTAACGTCGCTTGTGGTTTCGATGTCTTAGGCTTTTGTCTGGACCATATTGGTGATGAGATGCTGGTGAGAACAACTCCACAACAAGGAATTTCCATCACTAAAATAGAAGGCTACGACTTGCCTTACGAGACAGAAAAAAATGTGGCCGGGGTTTCTGCGTTGGCACTGATCGAGGATTTCCAGCCAGGTTTTGGATTTGAGATTGAAATTTACAAACGTATAAAACCAGGAAGCGGTATTGGAAGCAGTGCTGCCAGTGCTGCAGGAAGTGTTTTTGCTATCAATGAACTCTTGGGCAAACCTTATAACAAAACCCAGCTTACAGCATTTGCGATGAAAGGCGAGGCTGTTTCCAGCCAAAGTGAACATGCAGATAATCTGGCCCCGGCTATTTTTGGAGGTTTTGTCCTGGTGAAGAGTTTGAATCCATTAGAGATTCTGAATCTTCCCACGCCAGAAGAACTTTATGCTGTTATTATCCATCCTCAAATCGAAATCAAAACCTTAGAAGCCAGAGCTATTTTGCCAAAAGATATTCCCCTGCAGAAGGCCATCACGCAATGGGCAAATCTTGGCAGCCTGGTACATGCACTTCATAGCGATGATTATTCGCTGTTACAGCGTTCACTTCAGGATGTAGTGATCGAACCTTATAGAAGTCAGCTCATTCCTCATTTTGATGAGGTAAAAACAGCTGCCTTAAAGCAGGGGGCATTAGGTTTTGGAATTTCTGGCTCTGGACCGTCTATATTTGCGATTACGAAAGGTGAGGATTCAGCCAGAAGTGTAGAGGCTGCAATGCGAAAGGTTTACGAAAGTTCAAGCCTCCAATTTGAAACCTATTTGTCCAAAATCAATAAAGAAGGCATTAAAACCATAAGTAAATAAGTCTAAGTCATGGATTTTTACTCGCTCAATCACAAAGCACCTAATACGTCTTTTAAGGAAGCGGTCATCAAAGGCCTGGCACCCGATAAAGGACTGTATTTTCCAACGTCTATCCAAAAGCTGCCAGCCTCCTTCTACGATTCCCTCTCAGATTTATCAGACAATGCCATTGCTTTTGAAGTGATCAAACAGTTTGTGAGTCCTGAAATACCTGAAAATGAGCTCAAAAGAATTATTAAAGAGACCTTGTGCTTCGATTTTCCTGTTGTGAAAATCAAGGATAGCATATCTTCTTTAGAGTTATTTCACGGTCCCACCATGGCGTTTAAGGATGTAGGTGCTCGATTTATGTCACGCTGTTTAAGATACTTCACCCGTGATCAGAAAAAAGAAACTACTGTTTTGGTTGCCACTTCTGGCGATACCGGCGGTGCAGTTGCGAACGGGTTTTTAGGTGTCGAGGGTATTAATGTGGTGATTTTGTATCCCAGTGGAAAAGTCAGTGAAGTCCAGGAAAAACAACTCACTACGCTGGGACAGAATATTACTGCGCTGGAAGTAGATGGTGTTTTCGACGACTGCCAGGACATGGTTAAGCAGGCGTTTTTAGACAGGTCCATCACCGACAAAGTTCAGATTACCTCTGCCAATTCCATCAATGTGGCGCGCTGGTTACCGCAAATGTTTTACTTCTTTTTTGCCTATCAGCAACTTTATAAACATCATAAAAACATAGTGTTCTCCGTACCAAGTGGTAATTTCGGAAACATTTGTGCCGGTTTTATGGCTCAGCAACTCGGTTTGCCGGTTCATCACTTTATCGCAGCCAACAACAGCAATCAGGTCGTGACCGAATATCTGGAATCTGAAGATTACAGCCCAAAGCCAACGATCCAGACCCTCAGTAATGCTATGGATGTAGGAAATCCAAGCAACTTTGTTAGGATTCAGGAAATCTTTAAAAATGAATTTCAGGCCTTAAAATCAAACCTGACTTCCTTCAGTTTTTCAGATCAGGAAACTCTGGAAGCTATGAAAAGGCTTTACGATTCTTACAATTACACCGCAGACCCTCATGGGGCTATTGGCTTTTTGGCTGCAGAAGCTTATCAAAAAGACCATCCAGGGACACACTGCCTATTTTTGGAAACCGCTCATCCTGCCAAGTTTCTGGACGTTGTGAAACAAGTGATTCCAGAGCAAATCGAATTACCAACTCAAATCAAAGCGGTGATGAATCAGGAGAAAAAGTCCATTCCTATATCCACTTACAAGGAGCTTAAAGCCATTCTTCTCGGTGATTTTTAAAAGTTTTTATTTTGATTTTGCCACTGCAGGAATCTGAGTTTTTAGACATCCAGCTTGAGATAACAAGTTCATTTCAACAGCCGTCTTTACCTTTAGATACAACTGAAGGAGAGAAGGCAGTCTTGTGCTTTAAGACAAACAAAAACCTCAAACTTAAAAATGTCAATTATTTTGAGGAATTGAGTATTCCAATCTTCAGTAGTTAACTTACTGTAATTAAGCTATTTACAAAGTAATAGCAGCTATTGAATTTAACAGAGGTTTTACAAATCACCACTACTAAACTCTATTGAACCTATAATTTCGTTCTTTAAATTAATTCAGTAGAATGGAATTGAACAAGTACAGTAAAACCCTTACTCAGGATCCTACCCAGCCTGCAGCGCAGGCGATGCTTCATGCTATAGGTTTAACCAAGGAAGATTTCAACAAGCCTATCATTGGTATCGCAAGTACCGGATACGAAGGCAATCCATGTAATATGCATCTTAATGATCTGGCAAAACTTGTAAAAGAGGGCACCAAAAATGTAGAAGTTGTTGGGTTGATTTTCAATACGATTGGTGTAAGTGATGGCATTTCTATGGGAACGCCGGGCATGCGCTATTCACTACCGTCCAGAGACATCATAGCCGATTCTATGGAAACGGTTGTTCAAGCCATGAGTTATGACGGTCTGGTCACCGTTGTTGGTTGTGATAAAAATATGCCGGGCGCCTTAATGGCGATGATTCGTCTAGACAGACCCAGTATATTGGTTTACGGCGGTACGATAGATTCTGGATGTCATAATGGCAAAAAACTGGACGTGGTCTCTGCTTTTGAAGCCTGGGGAGCTAAAGTCGCCGGAACTCTGGAAGAAAGCGAATACCAAAGTATTATAGAAAAAGCCTGTCCTGGTGCGGGAGCCTGTGGAGGAATGTACACGGCCAACACCATGGCCTCTGCTATCGAAGCTTTAGGCATGGCCCTGCCTTATAATTCCTCAAATCCTGCTTTAAGCAGGGCGAAAAAACAGGAAAGCATACAGGCAGGAGAAGCCCTGCGGCTTTTGATTGAAAAAGATATTAAGCCTTCAGACATCATCACCAGAAAATCTCTCGAAAATGCCATACGATTGATTACAATCCTGGGAGGCTCTACCAATGCAGTGCTTCATTTTTTAGCTATAGCACGCGCAGCTCAAATTGAATTTAGTTTGCATGATTTTCAAAAAATTAGCGATGCCACCCCATTTCTGGCAGACTTAAAACCCAGCGGTAAATATTTGATGGAAGATTTACACGAAGTTGGTGGAATTCCGGGAGTTATGAAATACCTGCTTAAAAAAGGGCTTTTGCATGGAGACTGTCTGACGGTCACAGGAAAAACTTTAGCTCAAAATCTAATGGAAGTCGATGATCTTAAAGAAAGTCAGGATGTGATTCATAGCATTGAAACCCCTATTAAAATATCAGGACACCTAAGAATGCTTTATGGAAACCTGGCCCAAGAGGGAAGCGTGGCAAAAATTACGGGTAAGGAAGGGCTTCAATTTCGAGGGAAAGCCAAAGTATTTGAAGGCGAGTATGCTGCCAACGCTGGAATTAAAAACGGTGAAGTTCAAAAGGGTGACGTGGTTGTCATCCGATATGAAGGACCTAAAGGCGGACCAGGGATGCCTGAAATGCTCAAGCCAACGGCTGCTATCATGGGAGCAGGTTTAGGTACAGAAGTAGCACTGATTACAGATGGACGTTTTTCCGGGGGTACCCATGGTTTTGTTGTAGGGCATATTACTCCCGAAGCTCAGGAAGGAGGGAGCATAGCTTTGGTTAAAGATGGTGATTTTATCAGTATAAACGCGGAAAGCAATACCATAAACCTGGAAGTAACCGAAGAGGAATTAGAAACAAGAAGACAAAACTGGAAGACACCAGCTTTAAAGTTTAAACGCGGAGTACTCTATAAATATGCCAGAAGCGTGAGTTCAGCTTCCAAAGGATGCGTCACTGACGAGTTTTAAAACAAGTATTTAGTCGACAAGCCTGTATCTCATATACAGTTAAGCCCAAAGACCCATAAAAAACACATATGAAAGAGCATTTTACATTAGAAAACAAGGAGGATGTCGTAACAACCGAAAAAATATCGGGCAGCGAAGCTGTGCTCAAAAGTTTGCTTGCAGAGGGAGTCAAAACCTTGTATGGTTACCCTGGAGGAGCCATCATGCCGGTTTATGATCAGCTGCATCAGTATCAGGATAAAGTTCATCATGTGTTAGCCAGGCATGAGCAGGGTGCGGTACATGCTGCTCAGGGCTACGCAAGAATTTCTGGCAAAGTGGGCGTCGTTATAGCCACTTCAGGTCCCGGTGCCACCAATCTCATTACAGGAATAGCAGATGCACAAATTGACTCTACACCTTTGGTGTGTATCACCGGGCAGGTGAATTCTCAGTTGTTGGGAAGTGATGCTTTTCAGGAAACCGATATTGTTGGGATATCTACTCCGGTTACCAAATGGAATCATCAGATCACCAAAGCTTCAGACATTCCCAAGGTTTTAGCTAAAGCGTTTTATATCGCCAAAAGCGGAAGACCCGGTCCTGTTCTGATTGATATCACCAAAGATGCTCAATTTGAAGAATTTGATTTTTCTTATCAAAAATGTGTGGGCATACGGAGTTATAAGCCTGTTCCTATGGTTGAGGAAAAGAAAGTTCAGGAAGCTGCGGCTCTGATCAATTCAGCTAAAAAGCCACTCATCGTCTGGGGACAGGGTGTTATTTTAAGCGAAGCGGAATCTATTTTTAAAGGGATTGTAGAAAAGTCCGGTATTCCAGCAGCCTGGACCATTCTGGGGGTTTCAGCCTTGCCAACTTCTCATCCTCTAAATGTGGGTATGGTGGGGATGCACGGTAATTACGCTCCCAATGTGCTTACCAACGAATGTGATGTGCTTATCGCTATAGGCATGCGTTTCGATGACCGTGTGACCGGGAATTTGAATTTTTATGCGAAACAAGCTAAGATCATTCATTTTGAAATTGATCCTGCTGAGGTAGATAAAAATGTAAAGGCAGATATTGCTGTCCTGGGTGATGCGAAAGAAAGCCTGACGCAACTGCTGCCTTACCTCAACGAAAAAGAGCATACTGAGTGGCATCAACGCTTTAAAGACCTCTATAAAATTGAATATGAGAAAGTCATAAAAAACGATCTTCACCCTACTAAAGAAGGTTTGACGATGGGAGAAGTGCTGAAAGAAATCAATAAACGGAGTAAAGGCAATGCAGCTATCGTAAGCGATGTAGGTCAGCATCAGATGATTGCCTGCCGTTATGCGGATTTCAATTTAACCAAAAGCAATATCACGTCCGGGGGTCTGGGTACCATGGGTTTTGCCTTACCTGCTGCAATCGGAGCCAAAATGGCCGCCCCGGACCGGGATGTAGTGGCTGTTATTGGAGATGGGGGTTACCAGATGACCATTCAGGAACTCGGCACCGTTTTTCAGCAAAGAATTCCGTTGAAAATCGTAGTTCTCAACAATCAGTTTTTGGGAATGGTAAGGCAATGGCAACAGCTGTTCTTTGACAAGCGCTATGCTTCCACTGAAATGACCAACCCCGATTTTGTGGCCATAGCCAAAGGCTATCAAATAGATGCTCAAAAGGTAACGGACCGGGAAAAGCTTTCTGATGCAGTCCGGGAAATGATGACATCGGAGGGAGCTTATTTCTTGGAGGTTTGCGTAGAAAAAGAAGATAATGTGTTTCCCATGATTACGGCAGGAGCCAGTGTATCGGATATAAGATTAGAATAATATGGAAGAAAATAAAACCTATACGATTTCAATTTACACTGAAAATAATATTGGCTTACTCAACCGGATTTCGGCTATTTTTCAGCGTAGACATATCAATATTGAAAGTATAAATTCATCGGTTTCTGAAATTGAAAACATATCAAAATGGACCATTGTGGTACAACTGACAGAAGAGCGGATGAAAAAAATTATCGGCCAGATAGAAAAGCAGGTGGAAGTGATTAAAGCTTACTACCATAGAGAAGATGAAATCATCTATCAGGAATCATGTCTGTTTAAAATTAAATCAGAATTGCTTTTTGAAGAACGTCAGATTCAAAACATAATCAAAGAAAGCAATGCCAATATTGTTACGGTCAACAAAGAGTTTTTTGTACTGGAGAAGTCAGGGAGAAGTGAAGAAATAGAACTGCTGCATCGAGAATTGAAAGTTTTTGGGATCATGCAACTCACGCGTTCCGGACGTATCGCCGTATCTAAAGAAGAAATGAAAATAAGTAAAATGCTGGAAGCATTTTCAAATTAAACCACATTAACATGTCAAATTATTTTAACAGACTTTCCTTAAGACAGCAATTAGAGCAATTGGGTAAATGCAGATTTATGCATTCTTCAGAATTTGAGGATGGTGTAAAAGCTTTAGAAGGTAAAAAAATAGTCATTATTGGTTGTGGGGCTCAGGGGCTTAACCAGGGCTTAAATATGAGAGATTCGGGCCTGGATATTTCCTATGCTTTACGCCAGGCAGCGATTGATGAAAAAAGAGAGTCTTATAAAAACGCCAAAGAAAATCATTTTGAAGTTGCTACGTATCAGGAATTGGTTCCTAAGGCAGATTTAGTCTTGAATTTAACCCCCGATAAACAGCATTCCAGCGTGATCAATTCTGTGATGCCCCACATGAAAAAAGGATCAACACTAAGTTATTCCCATGGCTTTAATATTGTAGAAGAAGGCATGGAGATACGCAAAGATATCACGGTCATTATGGTAGCTCCAAAATGTCCAGGCACGGAAGTTCGTGAAGAATATAAAAGAGGCTTTGGGGTGCCTACACTTATTGCGGTTCATCCGGAAAACGATCCGGAAGGCAAAGGTTTGGAGCAAGCTAAAGCCTATGCTGTGGCTACAGGCGGGCATAGAGCAGGAGTCTTGGAGTCTTCTTTTGTGGCTGAGGTAAAAAGTGATTTGATGGGCGAGCAAACTATCCTTTGCGGCCTGTTACAAACCGGAGCTATTTTATCCTTTGATAAAATGGTAGAAGAGGATATCGAGCCAGCTTATGCGGCGAAATTGATACAGTACGGCTGGGAAACCATTACTGAAGCTCTTAAACACGGAGGGATCACCAATATGATGGATAGACTTTCTAACCCCTCAAAGATTAAAGCTTATGAGCTTTCCGAAGATTTGAAAAGCATTTTGCGACCTTTATTTGAAAAGCATATGGACGATATCATTTCAGGCCATTTTTCTGAAACCATGATGAAAGACTGGGCAAATGATGACGCCGATTTGCATACATGGCGAGAACAAACCGGGGAAACCGCTTTTGAGAAGACCACATTAACCTCTGAAGAGATTGGTGAACAGGAGTATTTCGATCATGCGGTACTGCTGGTTGCTTTCGTTAAGTCTGGTGTCGAACTGGCTTTTGAAACCATGATAAGCGCCGGGATTATTGAAGATTCTGCGTATTATGAATCTTTGCATGAGCTACCCTTAATCGCGAATACTATTGCAAGAAAAAAATTATATGAAATGAACCGGGTTATTTCTGACACGGCAGAATACGGTTGTTATCTGTTTGACCATGCCGCCAAACCTTTACTTAAGGATTTTATGGCTACCCTGGATACCTCAGTCATAGGAAAGGCTTATTCGGAAGGAAATCAGGTGGATAATGTCAAACTCATCAGGGTAAATGCTCAGATAAGAAATCACCCCATTGAGCATGTGGGTAAACGTTTGAGAACGGCCATGATCGCCATGAAAGCAGTAAAATCTGTGAAGAATGAAAAGACATTAATATGAAGCTAGAAACAGCATATGTTCCGGAGCTTGATCATGTCAAAACTGCTGCGGAGAAACTTAAAGGCATTTCTACAGTGACTCCGTTAAGTCTGAATTTGAGATATTCCAAGCAGTATGAGTCTAAAGTATATTTCAAAAGAGAAGATTTACAGCAGGTAAGGTCTTATAAAATTCGGGGAGCTTATAACAAAATGTCTTCGCTTACCCAAAAAGAAGCAAATCAGGGGATCGTTTGTGCCAGTGCGGGAAACCATGCGCAGGGCGTTGCGATTTCGTGTAAACTATTAAAGATCAAGGGAATTATTTTTATGCCTTCGCCCACGCCAAACCAGAAGATTGAGCAGGTTAAAATGTTTGGCGAGGAATATATAGATATTGTTTTGGTTGGCGATAGTTTCGATGATGCGTACTCCTCAGCTATGAAACAGTGTCTGGAGGAAAACAAGACCTTTATTCATCCCTTCAATGATCCCAAAGTCATCGAAGGTCAGGCTACCGTCGGTTTGGAAATACTGGATCAAATCGAAAATAACCCGATCGATTATGTGTTTCTCCCTGTGGGAGGTGGAGGTCTGGCTTCCGGATTGTCTCAAATGTTTAAAATTCTTTCCCCTAAAACCAAAATCATAGGGGTAGAGCCAAAGGGTGCACCTTCCATGTCCAATTCTATCAAGAATGATAAAAATATTGAGCTGGGAAAGATTGAAAACTTTGTGGACGGCGCTGCTGTGAAACGCGTAGGGGACCTTACCTTCTCCATCGCTAAGGAGAATCTTCACGATATGATTACGGTGGATGAGGGACATATTTGTCAGACCATTTTAGATCTTTACAACAAAGAAGCTATTGTTGCTGAACCTGCAGCAGCACTGAGTATTGCTGCGCTAGAGCATTATGCTGAGGAAATCAAAGGGAAAACAGCGGTTTGTATCATCAGCGGGAGCAATAACGATATCACCAGAACGGCAGAAATCAAAGAAAGAGCTATGCTTTATGCCGATTTGAAGCATTATTTTATCGTGAAGTTTCCTCAGCGCGCAGGTGCTCTGAGACAATTCGTGGCTGAGATTTTAGGGCCTAAAGACGACATTACCTATTTTCAGTACACCAAAAAGACCAACAGAGAAAACGGTGCCGCGGTGGTTGGCCTGGAATTAAAATCCAAAGACGATTTCGAACCTCTGGTTCAACGGATGAAGGACAATAATTTTTACGGGGATTATTTAAATAACAAGCCGGATTTATTTCAATTTTTGGTTTAAACCCCAGATATAAAAGCTTAAAAAAATAATTACAGAATAGCATTGGCCTAAACTAAATCAGGTGAAAAGATGGATATGTATTGCAACGAACAGCTTAAAAACCTAAGGCCAAACCTCGGTCGATTTTTTGACAGATTTTTTCCTGAAACGGGTTGACCAAAAATCATGCATTTAATTCAGGAACACCAAGAAAGACCAGAAACCGCTTTGCGCAAAATAAAACACCAGACTTGAAGATTTCAAACTGGTGTTTTAAGTGTTAATAAAAGTAAATCATGTTCTAAATAATGGTGGATTGCCCGATATGGATATTAGAAAAATTATGATTGGAGTCTGATGGATTACTTATAAAATCAGCGATAAAATCACCGACTTTGGAGGTGGTCATACGTTCATGCCTGACCCCAAGGTCTGGCGTGGTGATACCGAGTTTTAGCGATTTTTCAACGGCGCCTTTAATCATTTCAGCTTCTTCAAATAATCCAAAATGTTCCATGAGCATTGCCGCTGAGAGTATAGCTGCAATAGGGTTGGCTATTCCTTTACCTGTAGCCTGGGGATAAGATCCATGGATGGGTTCAAACAAGGCGTGTTTTGCTCCAATAGACGCTGAAGGTAAAAGTCCAATAGAACCTCCAATCACACTGGCTTCATCGCTTATAATATCGCCAAACATGTTTTCGGTTAGAATGACATCAAATTGCTTTGGATTTAGAATCATCTGCATGGCTGCATTATCCACATATAAAAAATCCAAGGTGACTTCCGGATAGGATTTAGCCAGTTCAGTGACCGTTTTTCTCCATAATCGAGACGTGTCCAATACATTGGCTTTATCGATCAAAGTGACTTTTTTACGTCTTTCCATCGCTGCTTTAAAAGCTAGATGGCTAATACGTTCAATTTCAGAAGTAGAATACTCACAAAGGTCAGAAGCATAACTGCCATCCTCAGCAGTTTCTTTTTTGCCAAAATAAACTCCCCCGGTCAGCTCCCTGTAAATGCTTATATCTACACCTTTGATAAGATGTCTTTTTAAGGGAGAAAAATCCAGTAAGGCTTCAAAAGCCTTTACAGGTCTAATGTTAGCAAACAAACCTAATTCTTTTCTTAGTTTTAACAAACCCTGCTCTGGACGTACATCCCCTTCTGCATTATCGTATTTGGGATCGCCAATAGCGCCAAATAATATCGCATCACTGCTTTTACAAAGTTCCAAAGTCACATCGGGTAGAGGAGCCCCTGTTTTGTCTATGGCAATAGCTCCTACATCTGCCTGCTTGAAAGAAAATTGATGATTGAATTCCAAGGCTATGGCGTTCAACGCCTTTATAGCTTGTTCCGTGACTTCAGGTCCAATTCCGTCTCCGGGTAATACTGCAATTTTTAGTTTCATGTGTAAAGATGTATAAAATCAATATTATGTTTTGGGCGTTGCCCCTCCCCCCCAAAAACTTTTTTTGGGGGGAGGAGGTCGCGCTTTCACTACTCGCTTTTTTTCTTCAGAACAAGAAGAAAAAAGAGCTCAAACAAACCGTTCAATCGCTAACGCGAGCTAATTCTTGTTGTTTCTCGAACAGTTCAATTTCAGCTCTTTTACTCAATAAAAAATCGATATCATCGTATCCGTTGATAAGGCAGGTTTTCTTATAACTATCTATTTCAAAATGTTCTTTATCTTCTGAAGGCTTACCACTGATGTACTGGTCTTCCAAATTGACTTCAATTTTGGTTTGCGGGTGTTCTTGAACCGTCTTCAGTAAAACATCCAGAAATGCTGGACTCACCTGCACGGGCAAAACACCGATATTGAGAGCATTTCCTTTAAATATATCTGCAAAAAAACTGGAGACAATCACTTTAAAACCATAATCGCTTAGTGCCCAGGCGGCATGTTCACGGCTGGATCCACATCCAAAATTGTGGCCAGCAATCAAAATTTGTCCGCTATAGCGATTGTCATTTAAAACAAAGTCAGCATTCAAACTTCCGTCTTTCTGGTACCTCCAGTCTCTAAAGAGATTATCTCCAAAACCCTCACGACTGGTCGACTTCAAAAAACGCGCAGGAATAATCTGGTCTGTATCCACATTTTCATGGGGCAGAGGTACGGCCGTTGAACTTAGGCTTATATACTTTTCCATCTTAGTTCAAAAATTTTGTAAGGTCTACTATTTTTCCTTCTATCGCTGTCGCCGCTGCCAAAAGCGGACTGGCCAGCAATGTTCTGGAACCCTGTCCCTGTCTTCCTTCAAAGTTTCTGTTGGAGGTCGATACACAGTATTCACCGGCTGGAATCTTATCCTCATTCATAGCCAGGCAGGCACTGCATCCGGGCTGGCGTAATTCAAAACCGGCTTCAGTAAAGATGGCTTTTAAGCCTTCGGCTTCAATCTGCTGTTCAACCTGCTTACTGCCCGGAACCAGCCAGGCTGTTACATGTTCAGCTTTCTGCCTGCCTTTTACAAATTCTGCAGCTACTCTAAAATCTTCAATTCTGGAATTGGTACAGCTTCCTATAAACACATAGTTTACGGGTTTGTGAATCAGGGATTCTCCTTTCTTAAAATCCATATACTTCAGAGATTTTTCAAATGAAGCATCATCCCGGCTGGGAATATTTTCACTGACTTTGATACCCATGCCCGGATTGGTGCCAAAGGTGATCATGGGTTCAATATCCTCCGCATCAAAAGCGTATTCTTTATCAAATTCAGCCTGGTCATCGCTAGGCAGACTTTTCCAGTACGCAAGTTTAGATTCCCAGTCCTCGCCTTTAGGCGCAAACTTTCTTCCTTTTACATAAGCAAAGGTAGTTTGGTCGGGTGCGATCATTCCGCCACGGGCTCCCATTTCAATGCTCATGTTGCAGACAGTCATTCGTCCTTCCATGGACATGTTTTCAAACACCTCTCCGGCATATTCGCAGAAGTAACCTGTTCCGGCATTGGTGCCAATTTTTGAAATGATGTACAAGATCACATCTTTTGGTAAAACTCCCTTTCTTAATTTTCCATTGACAGTAATTCTCATGCTTTTAGGTTTTGTAAGCAGTAAACACTGACTTGCAAAAACCTGTGCGACCTGACTGGTGCCTATTCCAAAAGCTATACTTCCGAAGGCCCCATGAGTGGACGTATGGGAATCTCCACAAACGATGGACATTCCAGGCTGGGTAATGCCAAGCTCCGGCGCCATGACATGAACAATACCATTGTATTTATGACCTAATTCATACAATCGAATCCCGTTCTTCTCACAATTTTCAGAAAGCTGTGTCAGTTGTTTTCTGGATAACTCATCTTTAACAGGAAGGTGCTGATCTTTGGTGGGCGTATTGTGATCTGCTGTGGCAACCACCTGCTGAGGTCTAAAGAGAGGAATCTCTCTAAGCTCCAGTTCTCTAAAAGCCTGAGGACTAGTGACCTCATGAATCAGGTGTTTATCTATATACAGAATTTGAGGGCCGTTTTCTATGGAGTGAACCCTATGGGCATCCCAAACTTTATCGAATAAGGTTTTACTCATAAAACTCGTTTTGGCTTAAGCTGATTTTATCTCACGATAAACTCTGCTTGTTTCTATGATTTGATGAATGTCATTATCGTTTACTTCCTTGCGCTGATCTGCAAAATTTAAGAAGTTAAGATAGACCTCATCCAGTTGTAGTTTAGTCAGATTATAGCCAACATTCTTGGCTTTATAAGCCAGTGCGGCACGTCCGCTTCTGGCAGTTAGTACAATAGCCGATTCGGTAACACCAACATCTGCAGGGTCTATAATCTCGTAGGTGTCTCGTCTTTTTATGACGCCGTCCTGATGAATGCCTGAACTATGCGCAAAGGCATTGGCACCTACTATAGCTTTGTTGGGTTGAGGCGAAATTCCCATGTGTTTGGAAATCAGCTGACTGATAGTAAAAAGGTGTTTTGTGTTGATACTGGTATCAAAATTCAGGTAAGGGTGTTGTTTTAAAATCATCACCACCTCTTCCAAGGCGGTATTTCCTGCACGTTCTCCGATGCCGTTGATGGTACATTCTACTTGTCTGGCACCATTGATAATGGCTTCAATAGAATTGGCAGTTGCCAGCCCCAGGTCATTGTGGCAATGACAGGAAATGATGGCCTTATCTATGTCTTTGACATGCTCTTTTAGGTATTTTATTTTAGCTCCGTATTCGTTTGGTAAGCAATAGCCTGTGGTATCGGGAATGTTTAAGACTGTTGCACCCGCTTTTATGGCAGCTTCACAAACCTTGGCCAGGTAGGCATTATCTGTTCTTCCAGCGTCTTCAGCATAAAATTCCACATCTTCTACAAATGATTTGGCATACTTTACAGCTGCATAAGCGCGTTCTATGATTTCTGCTCTGTTGGATTTGAATTTATATTTGATGTGTGAGTCTGAGGTGCCTATCCCGGTATGTATTCTTGGCTTTTTGGCAAAGGCTAGGGCTTCAGCAGCAATTTTGATATCATTCTTTACAGCTCGACTCAAACCACAGACGGAGGCATTTTTCACAAGCTTAGAAATCTCAGCAACAGATTCGAAATCTCCCGGACTTGACATGGGAAACCCCGCTTCAATAACATCAACACCCAGCTCATCGAGTTTTTTAGCGATGATCAGTTTCTGCTCTGTATTCAACTTGCAGCCAGGAACTTGCTCTCCATCTCTTAGCGAAGTGTCAAAAATTTCAACTTTATGAGGTGACATATCAAATTTATTTATAAGTTTCACTTTCAAAACTATAGATAGCTTAGGTTTATGCATAATCAGTTTTTTGACATTTTACGATGTTCAATACTTTTTAATTAAATTAAATGCCTAATAATCAGTATTATAAGAAAATAATTCAGTGATGATAAGAGATCAAAAAGACAACTTATTTTTACTGATTAAGTCGTTGACGAAGTCCGAAAAGCGTCAATTCAAGCTTTATGTAGGGCGAATAGAAGGAAATACAGATGCCAAATTTTTAAACTTATTTAATTTTTTAGATAAATCTCCAAAATATAATGAGAAAGAAATTTTGGATACTGGCTTTGTTAAAAAACAACAATTAGCCAACGTAAAAGCACATTTGTATAAGCAAATTTTAATCAGTTTAAAACTCAATCCATTACATCAAAACCTGCGTTCTCAGGTTCGGGAACAAACAGAATTTGCGACTATTCTCTATCATAAAGGGCTCTATAAGCAGAGTCTGAAGATTCTCGATAAAGCCAAAGAACTGGCATTTACCCATGAGGAAAAGACCTTGGTTTATGAGATTGTGGAATTGGAAAAACTTATCGAGTCGCAATATATTACCAGAAGTATTGAAAGCCGGGCAGATGACTTGATCGATCAGTCCAATTCGGTAAGCGAACTCAATATTATTGCAGGGCGGCTTTCCAATTTATCCCTAAAACTTTACAGCATCATACTCAAATCCGGTTACGTCAAAAGCGATGAGCAAAAAATTGAAATTCTCAATTATTTTAGACAAAACTTACCGGAGTTTGATATTAAAGACATAGGATTTAGAGAAAAGTTATGGCTTTATAACTCCTATTTATGGCTGAGTTTCCTGGTACAGGATTTTTCAGCCTGTTATAAATATTCGAAAAAATGGGTAGAGCTGTTTCAAGATTTCCCAAAGATGATTTCACTTAATCCCGTATGGTATCTTAAGGGAAATCAATACCTTTTGGAGTCCTTGTTTTTTATTCAGGACCACAGACGGTTTGAACTGGTGATGGAGGAGCTTGAAGCTAATATCCAGGATAAATCCTTTCCCAAAGATGATAATATAGAAGGGCTCGTATTTTTATACCTGAATACGGATAAACTGAATTTATGTTTTATGAAAGGTCTTTTTGATGAAGGGCTTGCTCTTGTGGATAACATCCAAAAAGGGATCAAACGCTTCAAAAATAGAATTGATGAGCATCATATCATGGTGTTTTATTATAAAATAGCCAGTTTGCACTTTTGTGTGGGAAATAATAAAGAATGCATTCGATTTCTGAATTATATCATCAACAACAAATCCTTGAGTATGAGGGAAGATTTGATGTGTTTTTCGAGAATTTTAAGCCTTTTTGCTCACTATGATGCAGGAATGGATTATCATCTGGAAATCCAATTGAGAAGTACCTACAAATTTTTAATGAAAATGAATGAACTCAACGAAGTTCAAACTGAAATCATTACATTTCTGAAAAAATTACCGGATATCTATCCGCATGATGTCAAAGCAGCTTTTGAATCCGTGCTTATAAAACTGAAAAAGTATGAACATGATCCTTACGAACGCAGGGCTTTTTTATATTTAGATATCATTTCCTGGCTGGAAAGCAAAATCAATAATGTACCTGTAGATCAAATTATACGGAATAAATTTTTGGCAAGAAATGCTTAGAATTCAATTTCTCTTGTAAAGGTTTGTTCCAGACAAATGAAGGTCTCCGTTCTGGCGACGCCATCTATCGTCTGGATTTTATTACTCAAAACTTCGGTAAGATGCTTATTGTCTCTGCAGACCACTTTTATCAATAGCGAAAAATTACCCGTGGTATAATTGCATTCTACAACTTCATCAATTTCAAGCAGGGCTTTGCTCACCGTTCTGTAAATATTGGCTTTGTTGAAATAGATCCCGATAAAACTCTGAGTCTGATATCCCAGCTGGTAAGTATCGATCAAACTCTTGGATCCTGTGACAATTTTCTGGTCTTCAAGCTTTTTAAGACGCAGATGTACCGCTGTAGGACTCATATTACAGGCATTTCCAAGCTCTTTTAAGGAAGCTTTAGCGTCCTTACTTAATATATTTAAGATTTTCCTGTCAGTTTGGTCTATCATCTTTATATTTTTTAGTTAAAAGCTAATTTAAAACTTATTTTTAATATTTTAAGCATATGTATTGATTTATATTAAGTAATATGCCTTATTTGCTTTATATAATTTAAATTATTTTATTATGTGTGGAATATTTGTTGCCATCGAAAGTCCTAAATCAAGTGAGTTTTTAATTGACGAGTTCATGAAAATAAAGCATCGTGGACCAGACGCTTCAGACTTTAGAAGTATCAGGGAAAATACCTATTTTGGCTTTCATCGTTTAGCCATCAATGGTTTGACCCCAAAAGGTAATCAGCCTATGTATAAAAATGGAGTCTGGCTGGTGGCAAATGCAGAAATATTCAACTTTTTGGAATTAGCAGCAAAATACGATATCAGGTTAGAAACAGGTTCCGACTGCGAAATTCTTATCGATCTCTATAACTTGATAGGTGAGGAGCAAATGCTTCAGGAGATAGACGGTGAGTTTGCTTTTGTTCTTTATGATGAAGCTAAGGACTTTTACATCGCCGCCCGAGATCATCTTGGTGTGAGAGGCATGTATATGGGATATCAAGATGCCGGGATTTATTTTGCTTCAGAAAGCAAGGCTATTGCTTTTACTAAACAGCTCAACCAATTTCCTCCGGGTCACTACTGGAACTCTTATACAGATAAAATTACCCCTTATTTTACTCATGACTATCAGGCTACAGCATTTACTGAAGAGGAATACTGCCTGCGGATCAATACACTCCTTACCGAATCTGTAGAAAAACGGATGATGAGCGAACGCCCTTTAGGCTGTTTGCTTAGCGGTGGATTGGATAGTAGTCTGGTAGCAGGAATTTTGGCCAGAAAACTCAAAGAAAAAGGAAAACAACTGGAAACCTTTTCGATTGGTCTGGAAGGAAGTCCAGATATCACAGCAGCCCAGAAAGTTGCAGATCATATTGGCAGCAAACATCACAGCATCGTGTGTACCGAACAAGATTTTTTGGATGAACTGGAACATACCGTTTATATGCTTGGAAGCTATGATGTAACAACGATTAGAGCTTCGGTTGGACACCAGTTGGTTTCCAGATACGTCAGGGATCACTCCGAGGTGAAGGTCCTGTTCTCTGGTGAAACGGCCGACGAATTTGGGTCTTACCTGTATTTCCAGAACGCCCCGGATTCAGTTAGCTTTCAGCAGGAATCCATCAGGTTGTTAAAAGATATCCAGTTTTTTGATATGAAACGAGGCGACAGATCGATTTCCAGTGCAGGCCTGGAAGCCAGGGTTCCTTTTGCTGATAAAGCTTTTGTGAAATTCTTTATGTCAATCCCTCCGGAACATAGAATGTTCTCAGATCAGAAAATTGAAAAATACCTAATCAGAAAGGCTTTTGAAGGGGAGGACCTAATCCCTAGCGAAGTCTTATGGAGACGTAAAAACGGATTTTCGGATAGTGTGAGCAGCAGGCAGAAGTCGTGGAGCCAGGTGATCAAAGACCACATTGAAACTTTGGTGACCGATGAAGAGTTTCAATCTGAAAAGTTCAAGTATTCACCAGAGCCACCTTCCAAAGAAGCATTCTTTTACCTGAAAACTTTTGAAAAGACTTATGGCTCTCATTTTCAATTAACACCTTACCAGTGGTTGCCAAAATGGTGTGGGGACGTAAAAGATCCTTCTGCCAGAGTTTTAGAAATCTATCAAGCGGATTAATTAGCCAAAATTAGATTCTTAATAAGCGGCCTGTCTTTGGACGGGTCGTTTTTTTATAAGGATATACCAGGATTGGTTTTGGATAACAGTTTAGACACCGCTTCGGCGCAGCGTTCTCCATCAATGGCTGCAGAGATAATGCCCCCGGCATATCCAGCGCCTTCACCACAAGGAAATAAACCCTTCAGTTCAGGATGTTCCAAACTAGCTTCATCTCTTGGAATTCTTACCGGAGATGAGGTTCGGGACTCTGGTGCCAGAATTACGGCATCGGGATGATCAAATCCTTTCATCTTTTGGGCAAACTTCTTAAAGCCTTCACGAAGTCTTTTGGTCATGGCTTTGGGGAAAATCTGGTCCATTTCTACTGAAGTTGTTCCTGGCTGATAAGAGTTTTTGGGTATGGAAGCGGATTTTCGTCTGGAAATGAAATCCTGAAGCCGTTGTGCAGGAACCCGCTGAGTTTCACCAGCCAGCTGCCAGCATTTTTTTTCGATAGCTTCCTGAAATTTTAAGCCTTTTAATGCCCCGTAAATTTCAAAATCAGCTAATTCTTCATCATCGATAGTCACGACAATGCCAGAATTGGCGTAAGGGTTGTTTCGTTTGGAAGGCGACCAGCCGTTGGTTACTACTTCTCCCGGAGTTGTCGCGCAGGGAGCAATGATTCCACCCGGACACATGCAAAAGGAATACACGCCTTTGTTATCCACCTGTTCTACCAGGCTATACGCTGAGGGAGGTAAGTATACACCGCGCTCCGGTGTTTTGTACTGAATCTGGTCAATCAGGGATTGCGGGTGTTCTACCCGAACGCCCATGGCAAAAGTTTTAAATTCTAGTTGAATTTTTTTCTCATCCAAAAGATAAAAAATATCTCTTGCAGAATGACCCGTGGCCAGAATACAGGCTTCTGCATACATTTCACTTTCCCCGTTCACTTCAATGCCAGCAAGGTGATTTTCTTTAATGATAAAGTCGGTAAGCTTGGTTTCAAAATGAATCTCACCCCCATAATCCAGGATGGTTTCTCGCATTTTGGTGATGATGTCAGGCAGCTTATTGGTGCCAATATGCGGATGAGCATCTACCAGGATATCTTCACTGGCGCCGTGTTCTACAAAGGTCAGGAGTATTTTTTTGATGGTTTTTTTATGACCTGAGCGGGTGTAAAGTTTCCCATCAGAATAGGTGCCTGCGCCTCCTTCTCCAAAACAGTAATTGGATTCTGAATTGACCAGATGTTCTTTATTGATTTTGGCCAGATCCCGTCGCCTGGCTCTTACATCTTTGCCGCGTTCTACAACAACAGGTTTCAGGTTTTGTTCCAAAAGCTTAAGCGCTGCAAAGAGACCGGCAGGACCACTGCCAATCACAAGAACTCTTGGCTGGGCTTCGGTCACCTGATGGTATTTTTTTTCTTCAAATTCAGGCCAGATCACAGATTCATCCCTGAGGAAATAAGCAATTCGCAACTGGTATTTGATCTGTCTTGCCCGCGCATCGATTGAACGCTTTATAATTTTAAATTCTGCAAGGTTTTTTACTGATGTACCAATCTGTCTGGCTAGAACTGTTTTTAATTCTTCAGGCTGGTGAGCAACTTCAGGAGTGACTCGTATATCGATGTAATGGGGTTGAGAGGACATAGTTTAAAGTAAAATACAAAGGTAAGGATTTCAGTTTGGTAAAAACTTTAAAAATGCGTGTTGAAAATCTTTCCGCATTATAATTCAACAGTTATTTTTTAAAGCGTTGCCTGGTACTTTATCGAATTTTGATTTAAAAGTTTGAGCATATTTATCATGAAAATCAGTCTCTTTTGAGGAAAGCTTATTTACTTTTGAATTTATTTTAGCCATGCAATCAAATTCTGAATCAAGATGACCAATAACGACGTATTACGCAGACTCCGCTATACTTTTGAATATACCGATTCCAAAATGATGTCCTTTTTTAAACTGGCAGGGGTAGAGGTCAGCAGAGCCGAGGTAAGCGACTGGCTTAAAAGCGATGACGACGAAGCCTTTGCAGAGCTGGACGATAAAAAACTGGCAGCTTTCCTCAACGGGCTTATCATCGCTCACCGTGGAAAAAAAGAGGGTAAAACTCCAGAAAATGAAACCTTTTTGAATAACAATGATGTGCTCAAAAAACTCAAAATCGCCTACGAACTGAAATCCGAAGACCTAATTGAATTATTCCAACTGGCTGGCAAAAAAGTAAGCAAACACGAATTGAGCTCTTTTATGCGACGACCAACTCAGCCTCAATACAGAGAACTGATGGATCAGTACTTAAGAAATTTTCTCTATGGGCTTCAGTTGAAACAGAAAGCGAAGTAAGTGCTTTGGAATTTACTTTAGCTAAAAAAAACTGAAAGGGTCTGGTTTTTTAAGCCAATCACGGTAAGCAGTAATTGGCCTATATGCCGCTGACTGTGTTCAGCAGCATGAAATAAAAGCTGATCAGTTTAGAAGGTAACTCCTACTTCCGACAGGAAGAGACTGGGTCAAATCTGTATCTTTTAGCGTTTTAAAAAAAGAGCAGGCTTTCTTCAATCTTTGCATCCAGCTTGCTCAGTAAAACAGCTAAGTGATTTCATCATTTGCTTTCCCTTCATTTTTTAAGTAAACACACTGGCATTCAGAACATTTTTTGTGTTGAGCATAAGTCATCATTCTGTCGATGACTACAGTAATGTGCTGCAGATGAAATCTTAAGCTGGCTCCTGCAAAGGCAGTGCCCCAGAGCATGGTTTCTTCAAAACCTTCAGGGTATCGATGCGCTTCAAGCTGAGTTTGTATAGGGGTTACAGCAGTGCTGGAATACCTTCTACAGGTCCTCTAAGTCAGTGCCCTGGAGCTGAATCATCCATTGATTTCTCTCTGAAATCTAAGGTACAACTGCTCTACTTTAGTTCTGGCCCAGGGGGTTTTCCGCAAAAATTTTAAGCTTGATTTTATGGATGGATTGTCTTTAAAGCAGCGAATGTTAATTTGCTCTCCAAGTCTTTTCCATCCATAAAAAGCTTCCAAATCTATAAGGATTTGTTCCAGTGTGATTCCGTGTAAAGGATTATTTTTTTGTGTTTCCACAGCCTTTGTGTTTAGCGTCTTGACTTGCTGGAATTTGTTCTTGTCGTTCTGGGTTTATTTCCGGAAGGTCTTGAATTTGAAGAACTTCGAGGTTTTTTACCTCTTTGTTGAGGGTTGAAAGGCTTTGTCGAAGCATTTGGGTCCGGCTCAAAGCCTTCCAAAATATCCATCGGAATTTTGGAACCAATCAATTTTTCAATATCTCTCAAAAACACAGTTTCATCCGCACTTACCAACGAAACCGCAAGTCCGCTGGCACCAGCTCTTCCTGTTCGTCCTATCCTATGCACATAATCCTCTGAAATATTTGGCAGTTCGAAATTGACCACATGCGGTAAGAGAGGAATGTCCAGACCTCGGGAAGCGATATCTGTCGCTACCAAAACTTTCACAGATCCGCTTTTGAATCCTGCGAGTGCTTTGGTTCTTGCGCCCTGACTTTTATTACCATGTATGGCTGCTGCACCAATCTTGGCAGCTTCCAGTTTTTTGGCCAGTTTATTGGCGCCGTGTTTGGTTCTTGAAAACACCAGCACCTGATCCCAGTTGCCTTCCGTAATAAGTTTGATGAGCAAATCTGTTTTTTTCTCCTTAGCCACACGGTAAACCTGCTGTTCGATAGCCTCTACAGTCGTGTTTTCAGGAGTGGATTCCACAGAAATTGGATTCTTTAAAAACTCATTGGCGAGTTTTCGGATTTCTCTTGAGAAGGTGGCCGAAAACAAAAGCGTTTGTCTTTGTTTTGGGATAAGACCCATAATTTTTTTAATATCTCTCAAAAAGCCCATGTCCAGCATGCGGTCGGCTTCATCGAGGACTAAGATTTCAACTTTGCTTAGCGATAATAAGCCCTGATTGTTTAAATCGATAAGACGACCGGGCGTGGCAATCAACACATCCACTCCGTTTCTAAGTGTAGAGACCTGTGATTTTTGATTGACTCCACCAAAAATAACGGTGGATCTTAAATCGACGTATTTGCTGTAGTCTTTTACATTTTGATGAACCTGAGCAGCCAGTTCCCGCGTTGGGGTTAAAATCAATGCGCGTATCGGTCTATTGCGTTGTGGAGGCGTTTGAGATAAGGTGTGAAGCAAGGGCAAAGTAAAGCCTGCGGTCTTACCTGTTCCTGTTTGTGCTGAAGCAAGCACGTCCTTTCCTTCGAGGACGGGAGGTATTGCTTTAGACTGAATGGGTGTTGGGGTATCGTAACCTTGTTCGCTTACCGCTTTGACAAGAGATTCTGAGAGTCCTAATGACTTAAATGACATAAAAAGTGTTTATGAAATGACACTAATTAAATTCAGGCCATTTCTTTATTATTTTGCAAAGGTACGCTTTTAAAGCTGCACGGTATTTTTGATTTTAAATTAGCCGTGCTATCTGCGAAAATATGCATGACTAGGGGCTGGTTTTGAAATTTTTACCAGTCTATAAACGATATGCCAATACCTAAAGTGGTCTGCTTGTGATTATAATCAATTAACGTCTCTCCATAACCTGTAAAGGCCTGAACGTGCAGCCTGAGGTTGGATTTTACAGAGTACATATAATTGATTTCCAGACTTCCTCTATTGAGTTCAGAATCCAGATTGTTTCTTCCAATCACTTGAATGCTGTGTTTATCCAGGTTGTATAGCATTTCAGCCTCCATTCTTCCTACATAGTCACTGATGAGAGGATTATCATCTTTGTCTGAACTTTCCACCCTTATCCAGGGTTTGAGATAGAGTTGAAAGTTATCTTTCTCGAAAGCCACATGAAAAATAAGTCTGTTCCAGCTCCTTGATCTGGGTAAATCTCTACCGTTAGATTTGTGGTTGAACGCCAGTCCTGCCATCTTTAAATCTATACCGAATACATTCAGATTGATAGGAAAATTGACAATGATTTCCGGTTCGTAATTCAATTCACGGAAAGGTCTGGAGATGGGGTCATTGTAAACCTGCCAGTTGGCAAGTTGAGTGTAAGCCAGCCAAATATCACCGTGCCCAAATAGAAAAGATTGAATCAATTTGGTTTTCAGGCTTAATTGAAACTTGGCTTCCACCTGATCATAATTTAAGGGCTCTTTAAAACTGTTTTGTGGATTATTACTTTGTGGAAGTACATTGGGATCATTCGACCATCTTACGGGTAATACATAAATAGGTTTGTAAAATGTGAGCTTAAAGGTCCCGTTTTTATCATCTTCATCGAGTTCCCAGCGTTGAGACATCGTCTTTTTGATGATTTGATCATCACCGAAGACCGATTGTGCATAGGAATTCAATGTAAAAAACAGGAACAGAACTAAATATTCAATTTTCATGAAAAACAGATATGCTGCAAAAATAGAATCTGTAAAAGTCAATCGGACTCATTTAGGTATATTTCTTTAATAAATGTTTTTAAAACGAAATGGATTCACTATAAATGGACAATAATTCGATTCTTAAGTCGAATACTTGAAAATTCGATACATAGATCGAATTGTAAAAAATTTGATATATTAGTCGAATATTATACTAAGTGGACTATGATAGCAATCATTACAGGAGATATTGTCAATTCAAAACAAAATAAGAGTTCCGACTGGCTGGAAACCTTAAAGCTTGCTTTAAATCGATACGGCGAACAACCAAAGGACTGGGAGATTTACCGAGGGGACAGCTTTCAGCTTAAAACGACAGTCGCCAAGAGTTTAAAGGCCTGTTTTTATATAAAAGCCTGTATCAAAGTACATAAATCTCTGGATGTCAGAATGGCTGTCGGAATAGGGGAGACCAAAGGTTCTTCGGGAAAAATAACAGAGGAACAGGGGGAGGCCTTTTACAGATCAGGGCAATGTTTCGAAACCCTGAAAGCAAGTCATCTGGCAGTAGAAACCGGAAATAAACAGGACAATGCTACTTTAAATTTAATGTTAGAACTTGGAGCTCTAACCTTTGACAGGTGGACAAGCGTAGATGCTGCAACGCTAAAAATAGCCCTGGAGTATCCGGCTTATACGCAAAAAGAAATTGCTGAAAAATTAAATAAAGCGGCAAGTACCGTAAGTTTCACACTTCAAAAGACGGGGTATAAGGAAATTTTAAAATTGCTGGAGTATTATAAACACTTAAGCCTGAGCGCATGACCACTCTACTTCTAAAGCTTTTACTCGCTCACTTTTTGGGTGATTTTGTATTTCAGCCCTACAAGTGGGTGAAGAGTAAAGAACGAAAAGCGGTGAAATCAAAATTCTTCTGGTTTCACATAGGGGTTCATTTTTTGCTCATGTTTTTATTTACAGGTTTTGAAACAAGTTTTATTCCAGTGGTTATAGGTATTGGAATCAGTCATTTTGTAATTGATTTACTGAAAATAAAGCTTCAAAACCGATGTTCGGAGATTCCTCTCTTTTTTGGAGATCAGGCTTTGCATCTGCTTGCTATACTAACTGCTGTCGGACTATACTTCACCTGGGACTGGTCAGACCTACTGCAGCTCCAGGACAAATGGCTGGTTCTCATTTTAGCTTTCGTGCTCCTCACCTCTGTCTCCGGAATGATGATGAAAGTCCTGCTCTCGAAATGGGATCTCAATCATTTTGAAGGGGAAGCCCTGGAGAAGGCCGGCTGGTATATAGGGGTTTTAGAGCGATTATTTATCTTCGGGTTTGTTTTTTCGGGGCATTGGGCCGGGATTGGTTTTTTGATTGCGGCTAAATCCATTTTTCGATTTAATGATCTGTCCAAATCAAAAGACAGGAAACTTACCGAATATGTTCTTATCGGTACCTTATTGAGTTATGGTCTGGCCATGCTCATTGCATTCACCTGTCTTCAGTTGTGGTATTACGTTCAGTAAAATTTTCAATTTAAAAAAATAGAATACCTTAGTATAACCCAAATCCAATTCTGATGAAATTACTATTCACTATCCTAAGCCTGGTATGTTCGATGCTTGCTTTTTCTCAAACCGACCTTGATGTTTTGGAACAGTCTCGCAGACATCAGGAGTGGGTGGAATTAGAAAGCAATGGCAGAACCCTGTATAATTTTGTAGCCTATCCTGAGGTACCAGATAAAGCTAAAGTATTTATCGTCATACATGAAAACCGAGGGCTTAATGATTGGGCAAGACGTTTTGCAGACGAGCTGGCAGAAAAAGGATTTATAGCTATTGCTCCGGATTTATTGTCAAATACTTCTGAAGGTATTTCAAAAACAAGTGATTTTAAAAATTCTGATGCTGCAAGGACAGCGATTTATAATCTGGATCAAGACCAGGTCATTTCAGATTTGGACAGGGTTTTTGACTATGCCCAGTCTATAGCTGCCGGAACTGGAGAGGTGTCTGTCATAGGTTTTTGCTGGGGAGGTTCTCAAAGTTTTAAGTATGCGACCCACAACCCCAATCTTGAAGAGGCTTTCGTGTTTTATGGAACAGCTCCTGTAGCGATGGAGGATTTGGTTAAAATAGAAGTCCCGGTCTATGGGTTTTATGGCGGTAGTGATGCCAGAGTCAATTCTACAATTCCCGACACCGAACAGAAAATGAATAGGCTAGGAAAATTTTATACATACCATATTTACGAAAACGGGGGGCATGGGTTTATGAGAAGTGGCGCTCAGCCCAATGCTTCTCCGGAAAATAAAATGGCCAGAGAAAAGGCCTGGGAGGATTTGCTTGGCCTGATTCAATTTTAAGTACAGGTTATCAGTACTTACCAAAGAGGAATTGCATTAAATTGACTTTCGGTCTCCTAAGTAGCTGAATATACCATTTCTGATCGGGAGCACGCTGATATATACAGGTTGTTTATCGAAAAAGATACCACGCCTTAAGTTGAATATTCCTCTGATTAAATAAAAGTGAAAGCAGGTATTCTCTTATTCTCATTTAGTTTTTTCTGAAAAATTTTGGAGCAGGATTTCAGTATCGAATGTGGGAATCTCAGTTCGGGGGCTAGACCTAAATTTAAATAGGCTCTCATTCAAAACAGAGGTGAGATCATAAAAGGCGTTTTAAAATTTAAGCTTTTGAGAACTACAGGTCTGCAGTTTTTTTTGTTTTGAAAAAATTGAGATACAGGGATATACTCAAAGCGAGCAGTGAAAAGCTTAAAGTGAGTCCGTTGACCACATCTCCGGGTATATGTAAATTGAAAAGCCTTTGTAAAAGATAACTGATATAGGATGGAGGAAGATCAGTCTCCCCCAGCTTTTTTAAAATATCAAAATGCCAGTCTGTAAGGGGACAATAGCCAAATCCATACCATAGGCCTAAAACACCCCAGGAAGCAAATGTCAAAGCTATCACGATAAGATGCCATTTGAGAAAGGCTTTATACAACCAGCCAAAAAGATTGAAAAAAATCAGAACTGTATGGAAAACCATAAAGAAAGAATCTCCCAGTCTCAATAAAAATTCATTTTCACCTATCATGACTTAGAATTTGATCGTAAAACGTAAAGCTTGTCTTTTAAAGCCAACTATAAAAATATATTTTCTCAGTTGAATTTAAATAATTGAAAATCATATTTATTATGATTTGGCAATATAATATCTTAGCTGACGCTTATTTAATTACTAATTAAAACAAATGTTATGAAAAAAGCCATAAGTATAGCTGTCCTTCTATTTTTCTCATCATGGCAAATCCATGCTCAAACAGCAGATGAAGTTGTAGACAGCTTTTTTGAGGCTTTAAATTCTAAAGATCATCAAACCTTAGGAGCCCTATGTCTGGACGATATGCAATTGCATACCCTGTCTCTAAGCGATGAGATTGTGCTGAACTCTCAAAGCAAACAGGGTTTTATTGAAGGTGTAAAATCCATTCCCGAGGAAACCGAAATCTTTGAAAAAATAATTTCAAAAGAATCCATTGTTACCGAACACTTAGCTCAATATACCTTGCCCTATTCATTTTATGTCAATGACAAACGTTCACATACAGGAATCAATGTGATAAGCCTATTGAAAACCAAACAGGGTTGGAAAATAAGCTATATTGCAGATACACGGAAGAAATCATAAACTGCTATAACTGCAAAAAGAGTTGAAATATAAATATCAACTCTTTTTTTATAGGTTATTAATTTCAAAAATTACTGCTTCAAAACTTTATAGGTACGAAGGCCTTCAGTTCCGCTTTGCTTAAAGAAATAAATTCCCGGCGACCAGTCTGACATGTCGATTTTCGTTTCTTTTTGATTTAAATCGTATGCATTAATCCGACGTCCCTGAATGGTATACACTTCAAGTGTCTGATCAAGACTTGTACTGGGTTTGTATACAGTGGTAAAGTTTTGGACGGGATTCGGAGCTATCGTTAACCTGGACTCCCTTAAAACTTCTTCGGTTCCCAGGGAACTTTCCTGATATACTCTTACGTAATCTATTTCCATGGCGCTTTGGGTGAAATTCGGATCGATAGTAGGCTGTATAGCTATATTCAGTAAAATATACTGATTCTCGGTAAAGGGCCAGGTTGAAGAATTTCTCAAATCGGGTTGATAGGTATAATGTACAGTCCCATCTACTGCAAAAACCATACGATCTTCGTACCAGTCGAGTGTGTAAACGTGAAATTCAGAAGAAGCTGTGGGGATAATTTGTCCCCCGTGATTTATGGTTCCACCATAACTGGATGGGGTATGCATGGCACTTTGAACAAAGTTTTGATCATCTCCCCAGTGTTCCATGATATCAATTTCGCCACATTCAGGCCAGGATGTAGTTCCGAAGCCCTGATTATCCCAGTACGCCCCGTTTTCATTGATGTTCTGTCCCAGCATCCAGATGGCAGGCCAGGTGCCAACGCCGGTTGGTAATTTGGCTCTTACTTCCACACGACCATAAGTGAAAGCATATTTTGAATTCAGTCGTGCTGAGGTATGGGTTTTAGTTGTGCCCTGGCTCGTGTAGGTTTCTTTTTTGGCCACCAGATGCATGATACCATCCTGCACGAAGGTATTTTCAAGACGATCTGTATAATGCTGTATTTCGTCGTTAAACCAAGAACTTCCGTTGGGGAGCAAGGTTTGGTGAAACCACTTGCTGGAATCTAATGCCCCGTCGGTGTTAAATTCATCCGACCAGACCAGCTTATCATAAACGGGATCATTTGGATTTTGAGGTTCGGAAGGGGCTTCACCACCATTAAAATAAAAATTATCGATAAAGGCCGTCACAACATCCGTATTATTTTCCCCATTCACCTGAAGCACAACCCGGTTAAAGTCGGTTCTGGATAAGGGATCCGGGGAGGCAGGATCCAAATTGACGTAATTATCTGTCGCAAAATTGAAGGTCACGGTTTGCCACTGGTCTAAAACTATGGGTTTTATAATCTCAGTCTGATCTGACCATGGCTCGGCCTGATCCTTATTTTGAAGTTTTAAGGAGATCTGATTGGGCTGAGTTCCTGATATACTTGAAGAAGGAACATATATATCTACGTTGAAAGGCGAATTTTGCTCCAAAATGATCTTAGCTGAACTAGTAAAACGAATATTTGCATATACCCCTCCATTATCTACATATCTCAAAACTGTTGATGAAGGATTCTGCGTACCCGGATAAGGATTGCTAAACCCGGTATTCATTTCAACGTCATCGGCAGCCCAGGTGGTTATGGTCGTGTTTCCTTCGAAATCATCTTTGAGAAGTTGTGAGAACGAATTATAGCTCTTCAGTACCACTAGAGCTATAAGTAAATATCTTAACATGATTTTTTTTTCTGCAAGATAAAGATACCTAGAGATTTATAAGTCAAGTGATTTGTTAAAAATTTGAAGGTCAGTTAGCTAAATTAAATGTGGACTATTCATCAAATTTGATTAATTTTAGGAATAACTTAAAAAATAGTATATGAAAAATTTTATTGTCTTATTACTGACTTTTTTACCATTTCTGGGATTCTCACAGCTGGATTTAAAGTACCAGATGCCTCATGAAGACATTCTAGAACTAGCGGATGTTCCTCTGCCCCCATCTATGAGTATAAATCCCGATGCCAGCAGGGCGTTATTAATCTATAGAAATCAATACAAGTCTATTGAAGATCTGGCTGAAGATGAACTCAGACTGGCGGGCTTGCGAATTAATCCTAAAACCAATATTTCAAGCCGAACGCGATTTTATATAAACTTAAAATTATTTGATCCCCAAAAAAAGAAGGAGTCTGAAATCCAAAACCTGCCGGACAACCCAAAGATTTCAAATATAAACTGGTCTCCGGAGTATAATTATATCGCTTTTACCCATACGACCGAGACAGGTAACGAATTGTGGGTCATCGACTACAGCAAAAAAATGGCCAGTCGACTCACTCCGGCTATTGTGAATGGCAATATAGGAACAACTTTAACCTGGCTTCCGGATGAATCCGGATTAATGGTTAAAACATTACCGGAAAACAGACCGGAGCTTATAAACACCGATAATAAAGTTCCTTCTGGACCAACCGTGTCTGTGAATGAAGCTGGAGTCGAAGCTCAGAACAGAACCTATCAGGATTTGCTCAAAAACAATGATGATGAATTCAATTTTGAAGTCCTGGCGACTTCAGAAATCCATAAGGTAGATCTGAATGGAAATTTAAGCCTGTGGAAACCTGCAGCCATGTATAGTAGCATGTCGATTTCACCAGACGGAACTTATGTCATGGTATCGGAAATCCATAAACCATTCTCTTACATCGTTACCTATGGCAGATTTCCGACAACTTACAGTATTTATACCCAGGCCGGTGACCTTGCTTATCTCGCTGCAGATGTTCCGCTTATCGAGGAAATGCCTAAAGGATTTATGTCTACGAGAACAGGACCCAGAGCTTTATCCTGGAGAGACGATCACCCGGCAACATTGGTCTGGGCAGAAGCCCTGGATGAAGGAGATGCCAATAAGGAAGTCGGATTCAGAGATGAAGTCTTTCAACTGGAAGCTCCGTTTGACGGGGATGCGACATCCTTATTAAAAACTCAGCTCAGGTTCTCAGGCATATTGTGGGGAAATGAACAGACCGCTGTTTTATATGAATATTGGTGGAACACAAGAACCATAAAGACCAGTATTTTTGATCCTTCTGAACCTTATGAAGAAGCTGTCGTTTTTAGCGAGAGAAACTATCAGGACACCTATGCCGATCCAGGGAATTTCGTAACTACCAAAAATAAATACCACGAATCTGTACTTCAGATTTTAGATGATAAACTGGTGCTTACGGGTGAAGGTTATTCTGCCGAAGGGAAATTTCCATTTGTAGACCATTACAACCTTAAGACCGGTAAGACCGAGCGCGTTTTCCAGGTGGAGGAATCAGATATGCTGGTATCTCTTGTGAATATGATAGATGCCAAGAAGGGTAGAATTCTCACTAGACGTGAAAGCAGTAATGATTATCCAAATTATTATTTTAGAAATTATAAAACTGGTGATCTGGAGCAAATCACAGATTTTGAAAATCCTTTTAAAGCCATACAAAACGTTCATAAAGAAGTGATCACCTACGAGCGGGAAGATGGTTTAGAACTTTCTGCAACCTTGTACCTGCCTGTAGGTTATGACAAGGATAAAAAGGAAAAAATGCCGATGCTGATGTGGGCCTATCCCCGTGAATACAAGGACAAAGCCAGTGCGTCACAGGTTACTTCCAGTTCCAAGGAGTTTACGTATCCCTATTATGGTTCTCCGATTTACTGGGTAAACAGAGGGTATGTGGTTCTGGACGATGCGGCCTTTCCTATCATTGGTCTAGGTGACGAGCAGCCCAACGACACCTTCAAAACACAATTGGTATCCAATGCTAAAGCTGCGATAGATGCAGTAGACGAGCTGGGTTATATCGATAGAAATAAAGTGGCTGTAGGCGGACATAGTTATGGTGCTTTTATGACAGCCAATTTATTGTCGCATTCAGACTTATTTGCCGCAGGTATTGCTCGTAGTGGTGCTTATAACAGGACCTTAACGCCGTTTGGTTTCCAGTCTGAAGAGCGCAGTTACTGGGAAGCCCCGGAGGTGTATAACACCATGTCACCATTTATGAATGCGGACAAAATGAAAACCCCTTTGTTGCTTATTCACGGTCAGGCTGACAATAATTCGGGGACTTATCCTATGCAAAGCGAGCGTTATTTCAATGCCCTTAAAGGCCTAGGAGCCCCTGCCAGATTGGTGATGTTGCCTAAGGAGAGTCATGGCTATGCGGCCAAAGAAAGCATAATGCATATGCTATGGGAGCAGGATCAATGGCTCGAGAAATATGTTAAAAACAGAGAGATGCAGGAGTAAAATTTCCTTAGAAGTTATCTTAAGAATAGACCAGGAATTATACTCCTGGTCTATTTTATTTTAACCCGGGAATTAATTATTCAGTTGTGAAGCCAATGCTCTCATGTCTCCGGGAATTCGTGGATTCATAAGCGCAAACCAAAGGGGAGGGATTAAAGCAATGAGAATACTGGTTGGATAGCCATAGGGCAATTCGGGGCTTGTGGAGTAATAATCCAGTAACTGATAGTTTTTGGAGGCTCTGTAATGATGGTCACTGTGCCTGGTGAGTTCGTAAAGCAAAATTCTGCCCAGTAAATGGTTGGAATTCCAGGAATGGATTTCCCTGACCGGATAATATCTGCCGCTTTTTCGCTTTTTTCTCAGTAAGCCATAGTGCTCGATATAATTGATGCTTTCCAGAAGTAAAAATCCAATCACCCCCATGCTCATAGCTAAAACGGCGGTCTGCCAGGAAAAAAGTATAAACAGCAAAGCGATATAAAGGAATTGAAGGGTTGTATTGATCAGCATTGAATTATGAATCGACCAGAATGTATGATTTTTGGCATTAAGCATTTGCTTTTGCAGTCGCCAGGCGCTTTTATACTGCCGGATTGATGAGGTGAACCAGAACGAAAAAACACTCTGGTTGAGTTTTGCTGTTGCCGGGTCCTCTGGTGTTGAAACTTTGGCATGGTGCCCAAAGTTATGTTCCAGGGTAAAATGCGTATAAAAGGAGGGCAGCAAAAGCAATTTTGCAGCTAACTGACTCCACCGATTATCTCGGTGTCCCAACTCATGAGCTACGTTTATTCCATTACTCCCAAGTACGATACCTACGCTTATAACCAAACCGACTAGCTGAACTGTGTTCAGTTCTTTAAATTCTAGGGTAAATAATGAAAAGCCTAAGATAAAGTAGACCACTGGTAAATTTAAATGCAATAGCCAGTCAAAAAAGGGATGATTTGCCTTTGAGGTTTTATCGGTTTCGGATAAGTTTTGAGTTAACTGAGGGGTGAATAGCTCCAAAACGGGAACTATACCAAAAGTTACAATAGGAGTGAGGTAGCTGAATTGCGCCGGATTCAGTATTCCCAAAATCGCACAGATAGGAATAAGGTAGGCCGTTAGGTATTTCAGATCAGTGAATTTCACGTTGAGTTTTTAATGCTGTTAGTGAATTATGAAGGTACTGAAATATTTCATACAGGATCACTGATTTTCTGATTCCCAGAAATGCCTGGTATCTCATCCGATTTGTGAAATTTAAAGCTGAAATGTTGCTTTTCTTTTCAAGAATTATGTTCTGGTATTTTCTTATATTGATTCATCATTAAGACGATTTTTTTTAATTTCGAAATGGCATTGTTTCAGTCTAACAACAGATTAGCTATTCAGAAGAGGCATAAGACTTAAATTATTGAAACCTTTATGGAACTCTTACTCTATTTTGTGGTTGTTATTGTAGCCTCTCTGGTGGTCTGGAAAGGGGGAGGAATTCTTGAAAAATCTGCCGGAGTACTCGCTAAGTATTATGAACTACCACCCATTGTGCAGGGGAGTATTATCACAGCAGTGGGCTCGAGCTTTCCGGAACTGTCTACTACGGTAATTTCCACATTGACACACGGACAGTTTGATTTGGGTGTTTCCGCGATTGTGGGTTCGGCAATTTTCAATATACTGGTCATTCCCGGTCTGAGTGCTCTTTTGGCAGGAAGGCTTAAACTGGATCGGATACTGGTGTATAAGGATGCTCAGTTTTATATTATCTCCGTGGCAGTGATGCTTTTGGTGTTTTGCATGGCTGTCATCTATAATCCGATAGAATCTGAAAATCTTCAGGGAACAGTCACCTGGGGTCTGGCTCTTATCCCTGTTTTTATCTATATTCTGTATGTTTTTTTACAGCAACAGGAAACCAGCCATTTTCAAAACAAATCTGCCGAGGAAACCACGGCGAAAACCGATGCAGCGACTGAAGAAGACCTTGCCTATCATTCTATCTGGAAAACATGGCTGAAGTTTCTTGGAGGTCTTGTCCTGATTGTGGTTAGCGTGGAAGGCCTGGTGAGATCAGCTATATTTTTTGGAGAATACTTTGGGACTCCCAGTTTCGTTTGGGGCGCCACGGTACTGGCTGCGGCAACCAGTGTGCCAGATGCTATTGTGAGCGTAAGAGTTGCCATTAACGGTCAGCCAAAAGTGAGTTTATCCAATGTTCTGGGGAGCAATATATTTGACCTGCTTATAGCGATTCCCGCAGGTATTCTTATCGCCAGAGCCGCTGTCATCAATTTTGAAATGGCAATTCCTATGATGATGTACCTGACCCTGGCTACGATTGTCCTGTTCACGTTCTTGCGTACAGGTCTTCATCTGGAAAAGTGGGAAGGTCTGGTTTTATTGGTATTGTATCTCATTTTTGTGCTTTGGATTATTTCTGAATCAGTGGGCTGGTTGAATTATTTACCCGTTTAATGCTAAGAATGGCTAACGTCCATTAAAATTGAGAAGAAAAAACAGTCACTTTCAAGCTTGAGTCTCTTTGTCTTTCCCAACATACTTCAGATAAAAATAGCCGCCTATGCCAGCCAGGACAGAAGCAGAGAGTATACCGATTTTGGCCTGGGTCTTATAAAGATCGCTTTCAAAAGCCAGTTCAGTGATAAAAATAGACATGGTAAATCCAATGGATGCCAGAATGCCTATTCCGAATATATGTTTAAAAGTCACGCCTTCCGGGAGTAAGCTGATTTTGAAGATTAGCACCAGTTTCGTAAAAAGGACTATTCCAATCGTCTTTCCTAAAATCAAACCCAGCATAACGCCCAGAGCTACCGGTGAAAAAAAGTTGCTTAAGGCATCCTGACTTATGGTAACCCCTGCATTGGCAAAGGCAAATACGGGCAAAATCACAAAATTGACTATAGGATATAAAGCGTTCTCAAGTCTGTGTAACGGAGCTGTAGCCTCTTTGGAAAGGGAAGAAAATTTCTCAATTTGACTTGATATTTCATCCTCATCCTCTTCTTGCCTGAAGATTTTTCGAATTTTATTGGAGAGCTGTCGGGCCTTTCTTAAAAAAAGCCGGGTGTCGATTCGTTTTTTACTGGGTATGGTAAAGGCTACTAAAACCCCTGCAATGGTTGCATGTACTCCTGATAACAAGACAGCAAGCCACAAGCCTCCAATTCCGAAAATGGCATAAAAAATAGTATTTCTTATGCCTAATTTATTGGCTCCCAGGAGAATGATTAAAAACAGAGCGCCCAGGGCAAGACTGGACAGGGACAGGTCTGAGGTGTAAAAAAAAGCAATGACAATTACAGCACCAAGATCATCTATGATGGCCAGTGCTGTTAGGAATATTTTAAGGGCTATGGGGACTTTGTCTCCCAGGAGATAAATAATCCCCAGGGCAAAAGCAATATCTGTGGCCATGGGAATTCCCCATCCTGAAATGGCTTCGGTTCCCTGGTTGATGCCGAAAAAGATTAGGGCGGGGACCAGCATGCCGCCAAGTGCGGCCGACAGGGGTAACAGGGTATCTTTAGGATTTGACAAGTGTCCGTGAACAAACTCTCGTTTCAATTCCAGGCCCACAAGGAAAAAGAAAACAGACATCAAACCGTCATTGATCCAGTGCAGTATGTTTTTCTTAATCACTACCTCTTCAAAGCCTATATACACGTATTGCTTCCAAAAACTATGGTAGAGGTCAGACCAGGGGGAATTGGCTACCAGCATAGCCAGGACAGCGGAAATGATGAGCAAATTGCCTACAGATGTTTTTTTCTGGATGAAATGTTTTATGGGCAGTAAGAGAATCTTGTCTAGTCTGGACTTTTTCATCGAAGCAGAATCTTAATAAGCCCTAAATTTAACGGGTTTAATTCAATTTTAATTGATTTCATTATCAATTTACTTGAATCCCTAAGTTAGATTATTTTTATATATTAATAACTCAGAATTTTTAATGGAATCAAAATGATATTCATTTTAGAACACTGCTGAGTTTTATTTTAGAATATATATCTTTTTAAAATGAAAATCTTAAAACCAATTGTTACCTGCTTCATTCTATTAATTAGTATTTCAATGTCATCTCAATATTCTTCTGAAGGAATTGGAGGGATCCTTAATTTAGAACGACATCAAGTGACTTTCAACTTTTTAGGCCCAGGCATTCGTTACGAATTAGGACTGTTTAGAAATGTAAGTGCATCCACAAGTCTGTCACCCGCATTTGGATATTATCAGAAAGGTTATACGTTTGGATTTGCATGGCATACTCGTGTGCGATATTATCATAATTTTAAACAGCGTAAAGATCTTGGTAATAATGTAACCGGTAATTCAGCTAATTTTATTGGCCCTGCCACTACATTCTTCTGGGATCCTCTTCAGATCGCAAATAATCTGGATGCGGATAAAGGTTTTTCTCTCGCTTTTTACGGTGCAGTGTATGGTCTTCAGCGGACCAATAAACAGGGCTTTAATGTAAATGTAGAGCTAGGTTATGGGTATTATGATGGTTGACCTTCCCTAAATAGCGTTGACCGTTTTGGTTAATATACTAATTGATTATTTTCATAATCCTATCGGACAATTATGAGCCTGAGGCTCTTCATTTGGGTTTAAGCTATGGTGCTTCAATGCCTCTTTGATTTTATAATTACCATCAGCATATATGATCGTCATCGGTCTTTCTTGGCTATCCAAATTTAAAACATAATTTTTAAATTCTTTTGGGGTTTTCCCACTCAAACTATCATGTTGTCTTTTAGTGTTATAATGCTCTACAGCTTTCTTGGCTTTGGCTCGTAAAACTCTTAAGTTATCAATATGCCATAGGTTTAAATATTCGTTCTTTATAG
>NZ_FNCW01000002.1 GCF_900099815.1 Psychroflexus sediminis
CGTCCCCAAGGCTTTGGGAGAACCAGTGACTCGAATTTCACGCATAAAAAAACCTCAACTACTTAAAGTTGAGGTTTAAAAGGTGGTGCCTCCAGGAATCGAACCAGGGACACAAGGATTTTCAGTCCTTTGCTCTACCAACTGAGCTAAGGCACCAGTTTTATTGCGGGTGCAAATATAAACCCATTATTTAATTAAACAAAAGAAAAGATGAAATATTCTTATCACTATCTTTGAACTTTTAATTAGATATGAATTTAATCGTTGACGTAGGTAACACACAAATCAAATTTGCAGTCTTTGATGCAGATCAATTGGTAGAAAAAAGTGTAGTTCCTTCAGAACATTCGATTGATTTTTTTCGGAAAATTTTACAATCCTATCCAAAGTTATCCAAAGGAATTATTTCTTCTACAAGTGAAGTTCCAGCTGCTTTAGAAAGCTTACTTACAGAAAACGTAGATCTTTTAAAATTTTCTCACCAAAGCAAATTAAATTTTCACAATAACTATAAGACTCCCGAAACTTTAGGTTTAGATCGAATTGCCTTAGTAGCTGCAGCTGTTGATGAATTTCCTTTGCATAACGTACTGGTCATAGATGCAGGGACTTGTATAACTTATGATTTTATCGATAAAAAGTCCGTTTACCAAGGAGGTGCCATCTCTCCAGGTTTACAAATGAGATATAAAGCCATGCATACGTTTACAAAAAAACTACCGTTAATTAAAGAAGCCTTTCAAGCCTCAACATATATAGGTCAATCTACCAAGGAAGCCATGCAAGTGGGAGTCTGTAAGTCAATTTGTTATGAAATTGACGGCTATATTGAAGATTATCTGACTGATTATGAAGATTTAACAGTTGTTTTAACAGGAGGAGATTATTATTTGTTGTCAGCATCTATAAAAAATAGCATATTTGCGACTTCTAATTTTTTATTGAAAGGATTAAATAAAATTCTACAACTCAACTCAATTTAATGTTCACAAGATTTTTTCTTTTATTTTCGATACTACTTATAGCAGCCTCTTCTGCATCAGCTCAGGAAGGTTCATTATCCCCTTATTCTTTTCTTGGGATAGGAACCAAAGCCTTTAGAGGGACGGTAGAAAATAGGTCCATGGCTGGTCTGGGGATGTTTTCAGATAGTATTCATCTTAATCTAAAAAATCCAGCGGCTTATTCAGACCTGGGTTTAACCGCCTTTACGGCAGGAGCTACTGCCAACTCTGTAGAGCTAGAAACAACTACCAGCTCGGACAATTTAAATTATTTCACGTTCGATTATTTAGCAATTGGTCTGCCTTTTGATAACTTAGGAGTGGGTTTTGGAATCAAACCAAGAAGCGCTGTAGGTTATGAACTTGAAGAAATAACACCAAATCGTATTTCCCGATTTGAGGGTCGCGGAGGTTTAAACACCGCTTACTTTTCAGCAGGTTTCGAGCCTCTCAAAAACTTTAGGCTTGGTGCAACAGCTAATTATCATTTTGGAGATATAGAGAATAAATCCATTATTTTTGCAAACCAAGTACAATATGCTTCCAGAGAGATTAATTTTACCTACATAGGTGGGTTCTCTTTTGAAGCTGGCGCACTTTACAATTTAAATCTATCAGAAAAAATAAACCTGAACTTCTCAGGAAGGTATGAAACAGGCTCATCACTTGATGTAAACCGACGACGAGAGTTAGCCACAATTCAACTTGGGCAGAATGAAACTGAAATTGTAATTAATGAAGTTGAATTAAATCCTTTAGATACTGAAATTGAATTACCGGAAATGTATGCTTTCGGTTTAGGACTTGGACAGAAGAGAAAATGGTTTGTAGGCTTAGAATATGAAAACTACACCGCTGGAGATTTTTCCTCCTTAGATTTTAACTTTGGGGCACAGGTTGTTCAAAAAGAAGCCAGTGCCCTTAGATTGGGAGGTTTTTTTATTCCCCGCTACAATGATCCTGTAAGTTACTTTAAACGGGTGGTTTACAGAGCTGGAATAAGATATGAAGAGAGTGGGTTGGAATATAATGGTGAGGATATAAACGAGTTTGGCATATCATTTGGTCTAGGTTTACCTGCCGGTCGGGTTTTTACCAATGCCAACCTAGGAGTTGAATATTTTGAAAGAGGGACAACCTCAAATAATTTGATACAGGAAAATTTTATCAGCGTATTTTTTAGTTTCTCTTTCAACGACAAATGGTTCATTAAATCTAAATATAATTAAATACTTAAAATTATGAAGTTCAAAATTGCTTTTACACTTTTAGGATTAGTGTTTGCTTTTAATGCAGCAAGTGCTCAGGACTGTAGAGTGACACTTAGTTTGTTTAACGAAAGTGCCAAAGTAGAAAACTTTAGCGATGCTTATCCTAAGTATAAGGAATTGCTGGAAAATTGCTCAGATTACAATATTCTTATTTATCAGCGAGGAGAAAAGATGCTTGAAGAAATGATCGAAGTAGCTGAAACTGAAGAAAGAAAACAAGAATTGATTCAGGAATATATCGATAACCAAACCATGCGCTTAGAAAAGTTTCCAGGCGAAACTAAAGCAGGAGATGTATTCGCTGATATTGCAATGATCAAATACAAATATGAAGTGGGAACTTTGGAAGAAAGGCTTGAGGCTTTTGAAAAAATTGTAGAAGTCGATAAAGAAAACTTTTCCTCACCAGTTGCTATATATGCGTATTTCAGAATAGCAAATGACCTTAATGACGCCGGGGAAAGAGATATTCAGTTTTTGTTCGATAAGTATGATCAGGTTATAGCGCTTATCGAGACTCAGGAAAACGACAAAGCCTTAGAAGCTAAGCCTCTGATCGAGAAGCAGGAAGCTCAGGAAGAACTGACCTCCAGAGAATCTAGAATCCTTAAAAATTCTGAAATCTACCTAAGAAATTATACCAAGATTAAAGAAAGTGTAAACTCTTTATTAGGTTCTAAAGCTGACTGTGATAACCTGATTCCTTTATATAAAAAGAATTTTGATGAGAATAAAGACAATGTTCAATGGTTGAAAAACGCCAATGAAAGATTATCTGCGAAGGACTGTACACAGGACCCGTTATTTTTTAAAGTTTCTGAGGCTTTACACCAGAAGGAGCCTTCTGCAAGCTCTGCTTATTCTTTAGGTCAGTTGGCAGAAGCTGAAGGTGATAGGGCAAAAGCTTTGGAATATTATAATGAAGCTGCAGAACTGGAAACTAGTGAAATTAGAAAAGCTAGAATATACTATAGAATAGCCAACAATTATAAAGATAGAGGCAGCTATTCTCAGGCAAGAAATTATTACAGAAAAGCTTTACAAAGCAAGCCTTCTATGGGTGTAGCCTACTTAAAAATCGCAGACATGTATGCTAAGAGTGCTAACGATTGTGGTAATACAGTTTTCGAAAAAAGAGCGGTTTACTGGTTGGCAGCAGACTATGCAGCTAGAGCTGGACGTGTAGATCCATCTATAAGTTCAAATGCAAATGAGACAGCTGAAAGTTATAGAGCCAGGGCTCCTCAAAAATCTGATATTTTTCAGGAAGAGGCTGCAGGCAAAAAAATCTCATTTTCCAATTGTTGGATAAGAGAAAGCGTCGTGGTCCCAAATATCTAGAATGATAATTAAAAACTCATTTTTTTACAAAAGCATTGCTGTATGTTTATTTACAGCAATGCTTTTTGCTTGTGAGGGTAATCTAAAGGATGTGAAGGAAATGGAAAAAGATTTTCTTGAGCCTCAATCCAAGGTCTATGAGCTCAACCTGTTTTATACAGATAGCGGATCGGTAAAAGCAAACTTAAGAAGTCCGGAAATGCTAGACTATTCCAACAGAGAATTCCCCTTTAGAGAATTTCCTCAAGGTATAGAGCTGGATTTTTTTGAAATTGATTCCAGCAAGAATACGATTACCTCAGACTATGCAATACAGTATTTAGAAACAGGATTGATAGATTTGAGGAAAAATGTCAAAATAGTCACTTCTGATAGTACGATATTAACGGGTCCTCAATTATATTGGGATCAACAGCAGGAATGGCTTTTTACCGATTATAAGTACAATTTACAGCTATCCAATGGTGCTAGAAACGAAGGCGAAGGTTTTGATGCTGATCAAAAATTTACTACTTTCAATTCGAGATCCAATACAGGAATCCAATACATACCAGATTGATGAAATATTTTAAATACTTTGAGTTTGCTTATATCGCTTTTGCGGTTTTCTTTATCATTGAAGCTATTCGCATATGGGCAGAAAACGAGAGCAGAGCTTACCTTTATCTATTCTTTTCTGTACTAGCCATTTTTATGTTTTTCTTTAAAAGGCGTTTCAGAAAAAGAATTGAAAACAAAACTAAAAACAAGAAGTAATGAGCGCAGAAGTTCTCGTTATTATCTTATGCCTTTTGCTTTCCGCTTTCTTTTCCGGGATGGAAATCGCCTTTGTGTCGGCGAATAAAGTTCACATAGAGATTCAGAAGAATCAAACTGATATCATCGCCAGTGTTTTAAAAACATTGACAAAAAAACCCTCCAAGTTTATCGCGACCATGCTAGTTGGAAATAACATCGCTTTGGTTGTTTACGGTTTTTTCATGGGAGATTTAATCATGAATTGGTTTGAGAGTATGCAGCCCGTTCAAAATGAATTTTTAAATTATTTTATCACCGAAGCCAGTTTGTTTACGCAGACCTTAATATCTACTGTGGTTATTCTATTTACTGCTGAATTTCTTCCCAAGGTGTTTTTTCAGATTTACTCTAATGTACTATTGAAGGTATTCAGCGTTCCCGCATTTATATTCTATTACCTGTTTAGCTTTATTTCAAGTTTTATCATATGGATTTCAGACATCATTTTGAAACGCGTTTTCAAAATGGAAGGCGATAAAGTACAGCTTAATTTTAGCAAGGTAGAACTTGGAGATTACATCAGTGAGCAAATGGAAACGGTTGAATCTAAAGAAGATATAGATTCTGAAATTCAAATCTTTCGAAATGCTTTACAGTTTTCTGAAGTAAAAGCCCGTGAAGTTATGATTCCTCGTAATGAAATTGTGGCAGTAGATATTTCAGAAGACACCAGGAACCTCACGGAAATTTTTACCAGAACAGGACTTTCCAAATTATTAGTTTATAAAGAAAGCAACGATGATATCGTAGGTTATATTCATTCTTTTGAAATGTTCCGTCAGCCACAAGATATCCAAAGTATTTTGATGCCTGTTGTTTTTGTCCCGGAAACTATGCTTGTGAAAGAGATTCTTAACGTCCTCATTAAAAAAAGAAAGAGTATTGCTGTAGTAGTCGATGAATACGGGGGAACCAGTGGTATGATGACGGTAGAAGATATTGTAGAAGAACTTTTTGGAGAGATTGAAGACGAGCACGATTCTGTTATCCTGGTAGAAGAAATCATCAGAGAAAACGTATATAAATTTTCTGCCAGGCTGGATGTGGATTACATCAATGAGAAATACGACATCAACCTTCCGGAAAATGAAAATTACGAAACCCTGGGCGGGATGATCGTCAATACCACAGAGGAAATCCCTGATGTTGGTGAGGAAGTAAACATAGATCACTTTAAAATTGAAATTCTCGAGGCGTCCAATAAAAAAATAGAATTGGTCTCCATTAAAGTAGATACAGGTGAATAGAAATTTATTTTCCTGAAAAAACCTTTAAACCTCATTTCCAACTCTTTTTAGCTTTATTAAACGAATTAAATATTTTGAACAACAAGGTTTTATATATGGGCTAATTATCTTATTTTCGCCCCCTATATTTCTTAAAATACCCTAAAATGGCAATACTTAGTAAAATTAGAGAACGCACAGTTTTCCTCATAGTCATCATAGCCTTAGCTTTATTTGCTTTTGTGCTTACTGACTTATTCAGAAACGGTGGTTTTTCTGGAGATAAAACGACCAGCGTTGTTGGCGTGATTGGTGATGAAGAAATAACCAGGGAGGAGTTTGCTTCCGAAGTTGAAAGTATTGTTCAGCAGAGTCAGGGCAGGGTAAGCACCTTACAAGCTGCAAAACAAGCCTGGGATAGTAACCTGAGGAGAACCTTGCTCAAGCAGGAATTTGATAAATTGGGCCTTGAAGTTGGCGCAGATCAAATTACGGATGTTATGGCGCAGCAGCTGGCAGGGGATCCCAGGTTCTCCAATGAAGCAGGCTTTTTTGATGAGGCTAAACTGAAGCAGTTTATCGCAGAACTTAAACTGACTTCTCCAGAACAATATCAGCAGTGGTTGAATTTTGAGAAATCTATGGCGATTAATGCTAAATCTCAACTTTACTTCAATATGATAAAAGCAGGCGTAAAAACTACTCTTCTTGAAGGAAAGCAGATTTACCACCAGGAAAATGATAATCTTACTTTTGAATTTGTCAAAATTCCTTACAACGAGGCCGAAGAAGTGGAAGTGACCAAGTCTGATATTCAATCTTATATCAACGATCACAAAGAGCGTTTCCAACAAGAAGCTAAAAGAGACCTGGAATATGTCTCTTTCGAAGAAGAGCCTTCAGAAGAGGACAATGTTTTAGTTTTGGCTGAGGTAGAAAAAATGTTAACGGATGAGAGTCCAAATTTCAAAACTACAGATGATGTTGAAGAATTTGTTGCTGTAAATTCAGAAACACCTTTCAACGACATGTATGTTTTTGAATATAACTTAACCGGAGAATTCGCAGATGAAATTTTGGATTTGGATATCAATGAAGTTTATGGTCCTTATTTTGAAAACGAAAGCTATAAATTGACTAAACTTCTTGAGCGCAGTCAAAAACCAGATTCGGTAAAAACAAGCCATATCCTTATAACTTATGAAGGCACACGTGTGGATGGGTCTGTGACAAGAACCAAAGAAGAAGCCAAAAGTTTAGCAGATAGCATCACCTCTGTAGTCCAAAGGAATTCAGGGAAATTCGCAGAATTGGCTGCAGAATTTTCATCAGATCGTCAAAGTGCCGCTAATGCCGGAGATTTAAATTGGATCACTTATGGAGCTTTGGTTCCGGAATTCAATGAGTATGTTTTTGAAGAAGCAAGAGTGAACAGCTATGGAGTTGTAGAAACGGACTTTGGTTTCCACGTTGTGTATGTGGAAGATAGAACTTCTCCTAAAGACGTGGTTAAATTGGCTACGGTTACCAAAAAAGTTGAACCAACGGAGAAAACCTTAAATGAACTTTACCGTTCTGCCAGTAAATTTGAACTTGCCGCTAAAGAAGGAGATTTCCGTGAAGAAGCAGAAGCTGTTGATAAAACAGTAAAACCCGTCAGCGGAATTGACAAACTCGATGAAACTATTCCAGGAGTGGGCAGACAGAGATCGATTGTGAAATGGGCCTTTGAAGGGGAAACCAAGGTCGGTGACGTAAAGAGTTTTGATACAGGAAACGGTTACATCGTTGCGAGAGTGACCAAGAAATCTAAAAAAGGCTTAAAATCTCCAGAAGAAGCTTCTGCTGAAGTCACACCAATTCTAAGAAAGCGCAAACAGGCAGATAATATCATTTCTCAGATTCAGGGCAATGATCTTGCTAGCGTGGCTTCTGCATTTGAACAAAGCGTACAAAAAGCGACGTCTATCAACATGAGTAATTCTATCATTCCGGGAGGAGGCAATGAACCAAAAATTGTTGGGGCTGCATTTGCTATGGAAGTAGGAGAGGTATCTAAGCCACTACAAGGAAATACAGGTGTTTATTTGATAAATCTTTTGGAAAAGAACGAAGCAGAAGCATTGCCATCTTATCGCTCTGTTGCCAAGCAAGAGACCGAGGCTAGAACGCGTAACCTGCTGAATCCAAGAAATAGTCCGATTATTGAAGCTTTAAAGAACAGTAAAGAGATTGAGAAGAATATTCACGTAATCTACTAAATCCAGAGAGATAAAATAAAATAGAAAGCCCTGTTACAGTTTGTGACAGGGCTTTTTTTATAAGGACATGTCTTCGAAGCTAAGGATGGTGTTCAAGCCTTTATTCCTGAAGTAATGCGTAGGATCTTTTTCGCTTAGTACCATGACAAAGTCTCCTCCCCAGGCACCAAGACTTTTGATATGGCCTTTGAAATCGGGAAATAGTCTGGACTGAACGGGTTTTATCTGTAGAATCTCAGAAAGACACTGTTCATGACTATCTATTAATTCTTGAGCCATTTCAAGGGATTCAACGTTTTGAAAGTCCTGGGTTATCTTATTTATTTCTGAAATAAACTTCTCCAGGCCATTTGGTCTTGTCGTTTTATAGTTGGCAATGGCTTCCCGGCTATTTTGCTTTTCTTCCAGGTAAACAAAATGAATATAAGACTTGATGGCCTCAGGAATTTCGGCAGTTTCCACTTGAGGTTCTCCTTTTTCAAGCTGAAAAACCAGTGCGGCGTCTGAATCTGCACAGGCAATGTCATAGCCACTACCGCCAAAGGTATTGGCTAATAAAGCATAAGGGTTTACATCAGCCCACTTGGCCAGGTTAGCAATAAGCGTTGAAGACGTGCCCAGCCCCCAGGTTTTCGGAAATTCGAGATGAGTTTTAAACTGATAATTTTGAGTAAAAACAGTTGGGTTCAGCCTGTTAATTTCTCTAAAAACCTGAAAAAGCCTGTTTTCAATGTCGTTATTTCCTTTCCAGGTAGTCTTGATCACCTGAAGGAGATCAAATTCGATATCTAACCAAAGCCGATTTTGATGATCATAGCTCAGCCAGCGTGAAGTGTCTTTTTCTGAGGGAATCACGTTTAGGTGCTGTCCAAACTTACAGGGTATTGCCAAAGCTTTGGCGCCATCCAAAACTAAATATTCCCCTGTGATTAAAAGCTTGCCGTGACTGTAAAACTTCTGAGTATCCACTACGAACGCATTTTTTCAAGTAAATTAATCACTTCTGAATGGGTTACCGTATGGGTTTTAAAATGGTCGACAGCTTTCGCTCTTTCTGTTTCGTCAGCTTCAAATTGATTGAGGATATTCATCAGGTGCATTTTCATATGGCCTTTCTGAATTCCCGTGGTCACTAGGGAATTCACGGCTGCAAAATTCTGAGCAAGTCCAGCTACTGCTGTAAGTCTCATAAGCTGTTCTGCTGAAGGGTGGTTGAGCAAGGCCAAAGATAATTTTACGAGCGGATGCAGGCTTGTTAGTCCGCCAGTGGTTCCTAAAGCCAGAGGGACTTCAATCCAAAACCTGAAGATGCCGTTTTCGGTTTTTACGTGGGTCAGGCTGCTGTAACGTCCCCTTTTGGCGGCAAAGGCATGCACGCCAGCTTCCACTGCTCTAAAATCGTTGCCAGTGGCCAATACAAGGGCATCAATACCATTCATAATCCCTTTGTTGTGAGTCACGGCCCTGTAAGGTTCTATTTCGGCAATTTTGATGGCTTGAGAAAACTTTCTGACAAACTGTTCTGCTTCTTCTTTTGTTTCTCCCAGTTCTGTAACGGGACAGGATACTTCAGCCCTAACCAGGCATTCTGGAACATAATTGGATAAAATGCACATGATGACTTCCGGAAAAGTTCCTTCTGAAGTAAAATTATTGTAAGTTCTGGCTTCAGCTTCCAGGGTTTGACCAAACTGCTCCAGGCAGGAATTGATGAAATTTGCACCCATAGCATCTACAGTTTCAAATGTACAGTAGAGCTGGAAATAATTCTCAAGATCTTCGGTTTTGTCGATGAGCTGAATGTCTTTAATACCGCCTCCTCTTTTTTCCATGTTTTTGGTAATGGAAGCCGTATCCGAAAACAATTTTGGCTTAATGCTTTCAAAAAATAGGTTTAGTTGTTGTGAATCTCCACTATAATTGAAATGCACATGACCCACTTTGGTCGTTCCAAGGATTTCGGTTTTGAAGCCGCCTTTGTCCAGCCAAAACTTGGCGGCCTTACTGGCGGCAGCAATCACAGAACTTTCTTCAATGGCCATGGGGATGGCATAAAGCTTTCCGTCTATATCAAAATTGGGAGCGACACCTAAGGGCAGGTAGTAATTTGAAATGGTATTTTCTGTAAATTCATCGTGAAGCTTTTGTAGAGCTTCGTCAGAATTCCAGTACTGTTTGATGATAGCTTCTGCCCTGGGATAATCTGATAAATAATGAGTGGCCAGCCAGTCTATTTTTTCGAGTTTGGTCAACTTGGAGAAACCTGAGATTTGAGACATTTGAATTAATTAAACAATTGACTACAAAGATACACTTCATAAGTTATAAGCCGCTTTATCAGGCATGTACAATTTTAAGAACATAATTATTTATACAAGCCCTATACAATACCTCTTAATTTGAGTTTTTAATAAGAAAAGAACGTGATTTTTGATGTTTTTTTAGTAAAATTGATCTCCAAAAATAAAATCATGAATAAACTAAAAATCAAATTAAGTCTACTGGTCATTTTGATGACTGGCTCAATGACTTTATTGTCTGCTCAAACTAAGGAAATAAGCTTAGAGGACATTTGGAGCGGGGAGTTTAGTCAGGAGCGCATGCAAAATTTACAATCCTTAAAAGACGGCGAATCTTATATTGTTCAGGATTATGACAGATCCACTCAAAATATGAAGATTGAAGTCTTTAGTTATAAAACCGGTGAAAAAACAGCTAATCTTTTAACGAGTAATTCTATTCCAGGCCTGTCTACTTTTCAAACCTTTTCGTTGAGTAAGGATGAGACCAAAGCTCTTTTGGGAACGAAAGTTGAACCGATTTTTAGACGTTCTACCAAAGGTATTTATTATGTATATGACCTAAAGACCAAGACATTAACCCAAATCGATGATGTAAAGATACAGTCGCCTGCCTTTTCTCCGAATGGCAAAAAAGTAGGATACGTCAAGGGCAACAATATTTTTTATAAGAATCTGGAAACCAATACCACTGTAAAAGTCACCACGGATGGCGAAAAGAATAAAATCATCAACGGGGTTACCGATTGGGTGTATGAAGAAGAGTTTGCTTTTGTACGTGCTTTTGAATGGAATCCGGGTGGAACTAAAATAGCTTATTTGAAATTTGATGAAAGTAAAGTTCCGGAATTTTCCATGGATTTATATGGAATTTACGGGCAGGACTTGTATCCAACTCAAGAGGTGTTTAAGTATCCTAAAGCCGGGGAAGACAATGCAGAAGTGAGTCTTCATCTCTATGATTTAGACAGCAACACCAATTCCAAAATAAATCTGGAGGTTCCTGAATACTTGCCCAGGTTAAAATGGACCGAAGATGAAAATCTGTTTAGTGTTCAAAGTTTAAACAGACACCAAAATGAACTCAAGCTCTATCTTGTCAATGCTGAAACTAAAGCCGCAAGCCTGGTTTTAACTGAAAAGGACGATGCTTATGTTGATGTTACAGACGATTTAACTTTTCTGAATAACAATAGCTTTTTCTGGACTAGTGAAAAAGATGGCTGGAAGCATATTTACCATTATGCTGAAGATGGAAGTTTAATCAATCAGGTCACTAGCGGAGCCTGGGAGGTGACCAATTTTTATGGGTTTGATAACAAGTCTGGCCGGATTTACTTTCAAAGTACAGAGCAAGGAAGTGTTAATCGCGATGTGTACTCTGTTTTGGCCAATGGAAGGAATAAATTAAGACTTACCCAAAAAACAGGAACACACCGAGCAGATTTTAGTGCAGACTATACTTATTTTGTCAATACGTTTACCAATACGACCACTCCTGCTGTTTATACCTTACATAAAGCAAAAAAAGGAGAGCTTGTAAGAGAAATCAAAGACAATTCAGCTTTGCTAAATAAGTTGGACAACTACACTATATCGCCCAAAGAGCTTTCTACGATTAACGTGAATGGTTATGAACTGAACACCTGGATGATCAAGCCACCGAACTTTGATCCTGAAAAAACCTATCCTTTATTGATGTTTCAATATTCAGGACCTGGTTCTCAGTCGGTTTCCAATACGTTTTTTAGCACCAATGACTACTGGTACCAGATGCTTGCTCAGCAAGGTTATATTGTGGCCTGTGTAGACGGAAGAGGGACAGGATTTAAAGGCAGAGATTTCAAGAAAATAACTCAGGAACAACTCGGTAAATACGAGCTTGAAGATCAAATCTCTTCAGCTAAGCTCTTTGGAGAAAGAGACTATATAAATGCCGACAGGATTGGTATTTGGGGATGGAGTTACGGAGGATTTATGTCTACCAATGCTATTTTCCAGGCGAATGATGTTTTCAAAGCAGCCATTGCGGTTGCACCGGTAACCAGCTGGAGATTTTATGATACGGTTTATACCGAGCGCTATATGACAACTCCTCAGGAAAACCCCTCTGGTTATGATGATAATTCGCCGATTACCCATGTAGATGAGTTCGATAAAGGGAATTATCTGCTGGTGCATGGTAGCGGTGATGATAACGTACATGTGCAAAATTCGATGCAGCTCATAGAGGCTTTGGTGCAGGCCAATAAACAATTTGACTGGCGAATTTACCCCGACAAAAATCATGGAATTTATGGAGGAAATACTCGCCTTCACCTCTATACGTTGATGACTAATTTTATTAAAGAAAACCTATAAACTATATGGAAGCCACAGTTAAACCAGCCTATCAAAAAGAATTATTTGGCCATCCAGCAGGTCTTTACATTTTGTTTTTTACAGAGCTTTGGGAACGTTTTTCCTATTATGGCATGCGTGCTATTCTCACGCTGTATATGCTTGCCAAGGTGAGTTCAGAAAACCCCGGCTTGGGCTGGGAAGAAGGCAAAGCACTCGCTATTTACGGATGGTATACTATGCTGGTGTATGTGGTTTCTATTCCCGGAGGAATTATAGCAGACAAAATCCTGGGGCAGAAGCAATCGGTCATGATTGGCGGCTGGCTTTTGGTTGCGGGACACGGGGTGTTGTCTATCGAACAAGACTGGGCTTTCTACACCGGTCTTTTACTCATTATACTCGGTGTTGGAATGTTGAAACCCAACATCTCTACCATGGTCGGCGGACTCTATAGAGAAGGAGATGCAAGACGTGACAAAGGATTTTCTATATTTTATATCGGTATCAATGTTGGTGCTGCAGTAGCTGCCATTTTGGTAGGCTATATCGCTTCAGAATACGGCTGGCATTACGGATTCGGTCTTGCGGCCATAGGAATGGTTTTGGGCCAGTTGGTTTATATATTTGGACAGAGATACCTTACCCATGTAGGGAATAAGCCTAGTAGTTTAATCCATACCGAAGAATCCTCCGTGTCTATCAAGGAGATCTTTCAAAACATGCTGTCTACTAAAAAATCACTTGCAGTAGTGGCTCTGCTGGTCGCTTTATCCTTTGTGATTCCTCTCCAGTTTATGGAAACTGAAGTTACAGCTTACATTGTGTTCTTTATTTTCCTGTCGGTTGTGGTAGGTTTTATGATGACCGTTTATGAAGATTTGAATGGCAAAATTGAAAAAGACAGATTTATCGTTTTGCTGCTTTCTTTTTTAATCGTAATTGTCTTTTGGGGCGCTTTTGAGCAAGCCGGTGGCTTATTGAATATTTATGCTCAACAAAAAACAGATCGATTCTTACCGGTCTTTGATTATACAGTACCCGCAGCCTTTTTCCAGTCGCTTAATCCAACCTATATTATTTTATTTGGAATTCCAGTAGCCTGGTTTTGGAGTCGCATGAAGAAAAAAGGGAAAGAAGCCTCTTCTATTTTCAAAATGGCCATAGGGGTTATTGTCATGGGTCTTGGATTTGTTTTTATGGTATTCGCTACCTTACAGTATGAAGCGAATGGTGAATCTGCAATTTACTGGCTCATTTTTGCTTATTTGCTTCACACCATTGGAGAGCTCTCTGCCTCTCCCGTAGCATTGTCTTTCATTACGAAACTCGCCCCTTTGCGTTATGCCGCTTTGATGATGGGGCTTTATTTTGCGGCGACAGGTCTTGGTAATAAAGTAGCTGGAATCATAGGGGAGTCTTCGCAGGCGGAACGCATCGATATTGAACTTAGCGCAGATCAAAATCAACTCTCACAGTTTGTTGCTAATGCAAATCCTGAAGAGGTGTTCGAGAACAATAAAGCCTTTATAATAGAAACCCAGCTCTATACAAATTCATCGGGTGAGGTCGTCTTTGAAGAAGTCAATACGGATGAGAGAATCAATTCTGTATTTACTTATGAAGGAGAAAAGTCTAAGTCTGAATTGCTCAGCAGGATAAAAACTTATAATACATCAGAAGATAACAAGCTGCTGACTTACTTAAAGTTTGATTACCAGGAGGGAGAATATCAGGGAAGAATAGAGATAGATCAGTTCCAAACGGATCTTGAATTTCAAACCTTTATGGGCATTGTGATTTTCACTGTTGCTTTTGGAGTCTTAGTTATTTTACTGCTCAAACCCTTAAAACGACTGACTCACGGTGCCGAAGAAAAAGAAGTTGAAGGTCTTGAAGCGGAGGGCTTCGAAATTGCAGATGACGAAGTAAAATAAAAGAAATGAGGTATTTGTATTTAGGGCTTATGTTTTTCATGCTTCATTCTGTGCATGCACAAATTAAATGGATGACGATGAATGAAGCTTTGGATGCTCAAAAAAAAGAGCCCAAAAAAATATTTGCAGACGTTTATACAGACTGGTGCGGACCGTGTAAAATGATGGATAAAAACACCTTTTCAAATCCAGACTTAGTCAAGTACGTAAACACCCATTTTTATCCTGTAAAATTTAATGCGGAAGGAACTGAAACGGTAGATTACCAGGGCTTTGAGTATACCAATCCGAACTATAGACCAGAACGTAAAGGAAAGCGAAATGCACAGCATTTTTTCGCTAATGCCTTGAAGGTTTCGGGTTATCCTACGGTTGTTTTCTTTGATGAAGAATCTGATGTCATCGCCCCTGTGGTAGGCTATAGAACAGCTGAACAGCTCGAGATTTATCTTAAAATGATCGCAACAGATGATTATAAGGACCTAACTACTCAGGAAGCATGGCAAGCTTATCAGGCAGAATTTGAAGGAACCTTTAAGGATTAATTTCCGGGAAGTACAAATGCCCCCCGTTCCCAGGTGGAATGGAAATTTACCTTGAGTTTTTTTGCTGATGTCTGCCAGCGTTCAACATCTGTTCTATAATTGCTTCCATCAGCAATTATTAGCCTAGGTTTCAGCTTTGATATGACTCTGTCAAGATTTATATTCGGTGAATTTTTCAGAAGAAGATACTGAGGCTGAAAGTTCATTTCAGGATAAACAGGAATACTATCTAATACAAATAAAGTCTCAGTTGAGTTGAGCTGGTATACATGCCTAAAGCTTGAAATCTGGATAGTATTAATCCCTTTTAAAGTTTTGTAATTTTTAATGTGGTAAGCACCTATAATGGAGTCTTCAGGCTGAATTTTATCGCTATATAAATGCAGACCAGATCCTCTGAGAATACCTAGTTGAGAGTTTTTATAGGTTTGAAAAACCAAAACTTCTCCCTGCTGAAGTTGATTGCGTTTTTCACTATACAGACAAATTATAAAAGCCAGCAGTGATAGATTCAGAAAAGAATAGCTCCATAATTTATGTTTTGAATTCCATAAAATTAAACTTAAAAGCAAAACCAGGCTAGCTATAAGCATTGATTTAGTATAGTAAATATCAGAGAATACCAGATTTTCTTTTGAAGAAATCCAGTCGACAAAACCTAAAAGTAGATCTAAGAGACGACCATAGGCAGAAACTAAAAATTCCGGTAAAATCCCTAGCAAACTTAAGAGAATAACAGAAATACCACCTGCTAGTATAAGTCCTAAGCCGGGTAAAATAACCAGATTACTGATTAGGAACAAACCCGGGAATTGATGAAAGTAATACAGACTTAAGGGTAAGACTCCCAGTTGAGCAGTGATGGTCACGGTTAGGATATCCCAAATTTTCTGATCTAAAAAATATCTGGGTTGATAAAGTCTGTAGAGCCTTGGCTGAAGTGTCACTATGCTTATGACCGCCAGGTAACTTAGTTGAAAACCGACCTGATAGATAAGATAGGGATTAATAAAAATCAATAACACAGCAGAAAGCGCCAGGGTATTGATTGGGCTGGTTTTTCGTTTGTAATTCAGGGCCAGGCTCAAAAACGAAAACATAACCGCAGCTCTTAAGACCGATGGAGTAAATCCTGCTAGTGCTGCAAACCCCCAGATACCAAGTAAAACAAAGCCTTCTCGTAAAACCCTGCCATACTTTATTCTTAGCAGACGCTTAGTTATAAACTGTAAAATAATTAATAGGATACCTACATGTAAACCTGAAACAGCAAGAATATGAACTACACCCGCTTTAGAAAAACTGGTATATGTTTCCGGGTCTATGTCTTGTTTTTGACCTAATAATAAAGCTTGAATAATGTCCATTTGTTCTTTGGTAAACCTGTGCTTATCCAGAGACCTTTCAATTTTGTGTCTTGCCTGTTCACCAAAACTCAAGAAACTAATGCCAGGCTTCGCCTTTATTCTGAGTTGAGCAAGCTCAGAGTCGATCACATGACTCATCTGTTGCGTAAACATATAATTCTTGTAATTAAACTGCTGAGGATTTTGAGGGTCTTTAAATGCAGTAAGTTTTCCGTAACCTGAAATTCTAGACTTTGAGGAAATCTGTAGTTTGTCTGAAACGGGAATCTGAAGTAAGACTTTACCTTTTGTTGTTTTGCCTTGCCAGGAAATCAAATTGATTTTGTATTTATCTTTATAGGCGTTAGACTTTAAAGCTTTAACGACTTCTCCTTCAAAAGTGACATAATGAGCCTGAGAAGAATCCGGGGTTAAGAAATGCGTATAATGATTTTCCTGATGCTTTGGTAAATGTATTTTAGTATTAAGCAGGCCCAGGCTAAAAATAAATAAAAGCGCAGCGCTAGTAAAAATCAATTTCATTTTTGGATGAGATTTAGCTATCAAAAACGAAATAATAAGGAGTATAAAGAGCGACAAACTTATCGAAACATAAGTCGAAATATTAAACTGAAAATCTGTAAAACCCAGCCAAATCCCCCAAAAGAATACTAAGCAAACTTGCAACAAAGGAAGGTTGGCAAACTTCATAGTATTTTAGTTTAGGTTAATAAATCACTCGCCTGCTTTTTACGTAGTTTTTTCTCCAATATGGATTATTGATGGAAGATATCATTACACCCTGAGAAGAGCTAGAATGTATAAAATCTATTGTTTTTGGAGTCCTGTTTACCACTAAGCCCACATGATTGATTCCCCGGCTCTTTTTGTTTGTTCTAAAGAACACAAGATCTCCAACATCCACCTGCTTCAGTTTTACCTTATTGCCAAACTTAGACATTAGTCTTGTCGTTCTAGGCAGTTCTACCCCATAGCGTAAGAAAGAAAGCTGAAGCAATCCTGAACAATCCATCCCTGATGGATCCATGCCGCCATATTTGTAGGGGGTTCCAAGATAGGTTTTAGAGTAATTCACGACACTTATAATTGTATTAGCTCTTTGAATTTCAGCTTGTTGCACTCTTCTAGATCCACCGCATGAGACAAGTGCTAGTGCAAAAGCACAAAAAAGAAACTTAAAACTTATTTTTTTTAAATTAAAAATTACCAAAACTTCCAGAATTTCTTTTTCTCTTGATTTGCACCGTAACCATAGCCATACCCATAATTATAGGCATTGATACCGACTTCATCTAGCCCATTAATGATTATTCCCATGTTCACAAGTTTCTTCTGTTCCTTGAGGTCACGAATATGGGGGAGCAGCCTTGTGTCTGTGAATCCAGCTCTAGTGATGTATAATGTAATATCAGCGTATTTAGAAATTAAGATGGTATCGGTTACTAAAATAGTTGGTGCAGTATCGATGATGATATAATCGTATTGTTTTTTTGCTTCTTCCAATAATTGAGCAAATTTTGAACTCATCAGTATTTCAGCTGGGTTAGGAGGAATATCACCAGAGAGAATGACATCTAGGTTAAGACTTTCTAAAGCATTCTTTATAATAAGGTCTTCAAAAGTAATAGTATCATCGTAAAGATAATTTGATACACCAATCTTATTTTTTTTGAGATTTAGGTAATTGTGAATTTGCGGATTTCTAAGGTCACAACCTATCAGTAATGTTTTCTTTTTGGCGGCAACAAGTGAAGATGCAAGGTTTATAGCTACAAAGGTTTTTCCCTCTCCTTTGGTTGTGGAAGTAACAAACACTACTTCAGAATCGGATAATGAGCTGCTCTCTTTTTTTACTCTCATAAAATTGAGATTGGTTCTCATAATTCTAAATGACTCAGCGATTGAGGACCTGTCGTTTGGTAAAATCACCTTATTCTCTTCTGCTTTATGCTGAGGTACTTCAGCGACTAACGGGATGCCTGGTAAGAAGGCTCTTATTTGATCTTTGGTCTTAATTTTTGTATCTAAGAGGAAAAGCATGTAAAGCACGCCAAAGGGGACGACGAGTCCAATAACTAAACTCGAAAGCAAAATAATTTGTGATTTAGGACTTACGGGTGTAGGCTGAGTATAAGCGTAATCTACAACTTTTATGATAGGAGCCGTAATCGCATAGGATAAAGCCGCCTCTTCTCTTTTTTGAAGTAAAAACAAATACAGTTTTTCTTTAACTGCTTGTTGACGTTGAATATTTCTTATCTCTTTTTCCTGCCCTGGTAGTTTACCAATATTTAAATCAAACTCTCTTTCTCTCCTTTTTACCTTTTCTAAGGAGATTTCAAGACTTTTTATGTAGTTGTTGATTGTGTTAAGTATATTATTTCTTAATTGTTGAATGAGTTTCTCAACTTCTTTTACACTGGGGTTTTCTAGGGTAGAAGAAATCAGGAGGCGCTCTCTTTCTAATATCTTCTGATTATAAGTTTCTGTAAAACTGTTGAGGTTGTCATTTGCAATCCCAATTCTTGCCGGCAGCAAATCATATTCACTTTGCTCTAAAAGCTCTTCTTTAAAGTTTTTTGTTAGGGATAACTGATTGCTAATTTCAAAGACCCGTAATTCTGCTTCAGTACTTTTGCCAAATAAAGCGGTGGCATTATTTTCAATTTGAACAAGATCATTTTCGCTTTTATAATTGGCAAGACCACTTTCTACAGTATCCAGTTCACTCACAAGATATTCCAGACGTTCTATCACAAATTCTTCAGTGCGTTTAGCAATCAGCCTGTTATCTTCAATACCATCAGCATTGAATTGATCTATCAATGCATTGAGAATATCTTCGTTCTTTTCTTTGTTTTGACCTTTGATGGAAATATTTAAGATCTCACTTCTATCTCCAAGTGGCTCCACACTGATTTGATTTGTTAAGGAGCTAACAGCTTGGGAGGTAGAGCGAAAATTAAAATTAAAAGTCGACCCAACCAGTTGAGTAATGTCACCGTTATAATTTGGATTGAAGTTGAGTACAAGGGGATAGCCTTCCACGTTCATAGGCTCGCCAACTCTGTATTCCTTAGAAAAATTGGTTTCAGGATTTGAAATCTCAAATTGATTAAGAGATATGAATTCTACTGTGTATAAAGGTGTAGCAGAGTCATATATAGAATCATTCTCTATCCAAAATACTGTAAAAGGCCTTTCATCTTCCCATATCACAGAAGATTTTAAGCTGCCAGACTTGTAATAGCTGCTGGTCAAATCTAAATTTTTTACGACTTTCAATGCAATCCTTCTAGATTTTAAAACACTCCTTTCATTTTCCAGGTTGACTTTACTCATATCTATAAGGGGTGAACCACCGCTTAATCCAGAAAGGTCAAGACCACTCTGGTCTTTAAGTATTTTTATCTGAGCATTGGTTTGATAGATGTTGGTTGAATAGCGTAAATAAATTAAGGCGACTGATACTGATATAACCAGGCATATGATAAACCAAGGCCAGTACTTGAGGTACTGAAGAACAATCTTTTTAAGATCTTCGCTACTATCTTCAGGAGAAGAGCTGGTATGTATATTTGTATTTGGATTTTCCATATAAAGATTATCTAGCTAATAAAACTACGGCAGAGAATAAAATTGAAACAACTGAAAGCAGTGTACCCACATTGCCTACAAAACCTGCAGATTTTACTTTTGGTTGGTTAGGCTCTACATAGATGATATCATTGGGTTTGATAAAAAAATAATCTGTATTCATCCAGTCCGTTTGGGTAAGGTCTATACGTTTTACTTTACGCCCATCACCCTCCTGCCTGTATATCATGATATTATCTCTTCTTCCATTGATGGTCAGGCTTCCAGCCAATCCCAAAGCCTGGGGAAGAGTCATATTTTCTTCAATAATTTCGTAAGTTCCTGGTTGCTTTACTTCGCCTTGAACAGTGAACTTAAAATTTATAATTCTGACATTTACAGTTGGGTTTTTAACGTAAACCGATAACTTCTTCTCCAAGAGATCTTGTACCTCTTGTGTAGTTTTACCTTTTACTTCAATTTTTCCAAGCTGAGGAAAATTGATTTGTCCTTCTTTATTCACAAGGTATCCTGTTAATTTGAGAAGCTCTATTTGCCTGGGTTGAGCCCCTGCATTGTCTGCGCTGTTAAAACTAAAAGGCAGAACACTTTCGGGATTTAAAGCCGTAGTTGTGATATTTAAAATATCATTGATTTGAATTTGAGGATGAGAATATATAGATTCTATGGAAGCAAATTCTCTTGAGTCAATGTCTTGATAATAGACGACTTCTTTCCTGGAGGAACAACCTAAAACGAAAATTGAAAAAAGAAGTAGGACGGATTGTTTCATTAAATTTTTGTTAATCAAATTTAATACAAATAAGCGCAATTTTTTTTCAAAAAGAAAGCCTTTTAGGCTTTAAACGCATTATCTGCATAAATATGTTTTTTGGGAAGTACTATTTAAGACAAATGTAAAATTATTCCTTAAGTTTGATCTTGCATTTTGAATCTTAACCAATTGAAATGAATCCTATATTTACACTAAAGCATTTTTGCTTTAAAATCCTTAAGCGCTTAGCTCGTAATTACGTGCCTAGAGTTGTTATCTTTCTGATTGATGTTTGTATTTCTATACTTTCAGCTCAATTTACCTTCTTCCTGATTTCATCTGTAGGCGAAAAAAAACTTAAATTTATCCACCTGAACTGGGAGTTTGCTTCCCTGGTGATTATCCAGATTTTGTTCTTTATTATTTTCAAATCTTATGCTGGAGTAGTAAGATATACAGGGTTTAAAGACTCCATTAAGCAATTGCAAACAACAATCGCCACGGTTGTAACTTTGATCATTATAAACGAGTTAATCTATAACATCTATCAGACCAAAATTTTGGTTAATGGAGGTGCTATCATCTATGGTTTTATAGCCTTTTCAATGCTGTTTTTATTCAGGGTTATTGTGAAAAGGGTTTACCAGCTTATACATGCAGAATACACTTCAACAAAAGCCTATATACTCGGTACAAGCTTAACGGATGTGGCCATTGCAGAAAGTATAATTTCAGATTCACGAACAAATTTTGAGATTGTTGGTTTTATAAGTGAAATAAGTAAATTAAAGAGAACACGTATTCTCACATTACCAATAGTTACATTCGAACAGTTAGAACATAAAAAAATAAGAGGAGGGACTTCAGTAATCGTTTCAAGTCAAAAATTAAGAGAATTGGCTACAGCGGATTCCGATATCCTAAGCCAACTTTTAGAATTAAACCTCAAAATATATAAACTTCCAGATCTTCAGGATTGGAGTGGAGAATCAATTTCTTCTGAAATTAAAAAAGTCAATTTAGAAGACCTGCTACAAAGAACTCCTATAAAACTTCAACGAGAGAAACTCAGCACAATATATAAGGACAAAGTGATTTTGGTTACAGGAGCAGCTGGGTCCATAGGTAGCGATATTGTAAGGCAGCTGATTCGCTTCAAACCCAAAACAATACTCATGCTTGATCAGGCAGAGACCCCATTGCACCATATGAGTTTAGAATTGGAATCACAGTACCCAAACCTTCATTTTGAAAAGATTATAGCCAATGTTAGAAACTTCAAGCGTTTAGAGTCTATTTTTGATTATTTCCAGCCGGAAATTGTTTTTCATGGAGCAGCATATAAGCATGTTCCAATGATGGAAGCGAATCCTATTGAAGCCTTAGACGTCAACTTTATAGGAACCAAAAATCTTACGGATTTATCTGTTCAATTTAAGATTTCGCGCTTTGTATTTGTATCTACAGACAAAGCTGTAAATCCCACCAATATCATGGGGGCTTCCAAACGATGTGCAGAAATTTACTTACAATCTGTAGCAAGAGCCAAAACTTCGAATACCAGGTTTATAACTACAAGATTTGGAAACGTTTTGGGATCCAATGGTTCTGTAATCCCACATTTTAAAGCACAAATTGAAAACCTAGGCCCGGTAACAGTAACCCATCCCGATATCACAAGGTATTTCATGACGATTGATGAAGCTTGTCAACTTGTTTTGGAGGCTGGAGCTATGGGTAATGGCGGCGAAATCTACGTCTTTGATATGGGTAAGCCGGTAAAAATCATTGATCTTGCAAAGCAAATGATTCGCCTGTCTGGGTTTATACCTTATGAAGATATAGATATTGTGTATACAGGTTTAAGACCTGGAGAAAAACTTTATGAAGAGTTACTGGCCGATAAGGAAAATACACTCCCAACACATCATCAGAAAATACTTATCGCAAAAGCAAGTTACAATTTTGATAGCGAAAAATTGATTTTACTCAAAAATCTGCAGAATCAGATTTCAAACAACAATGTAGTGAAATCTATAGATGTTCTCAAAAAGCTGGTTCCGGAATTTATTCCGCTGACCGAAAAAGAGCGTCAAAAAAATGCGATTTAATTAAATCTCTAGTTGTTTACTCACTTGGGCGTTCACCCAGACTAAAAAGTTCTCATCTTCTTTTGAAAAAGCTTTTTTCGTGTTAGAATCAATGTCTATTTGTCCGATATTTTCACCATTAACGAATAGGGGGATCACCACCTCAGATTTTACATTGATGTTACAGGAGATGTAATTATTTTGAGCTGAAACATCATCAACCACAAAATTCTGATTGGATTCCGCAACTTGTCCGCAAATGCCCTTTCCGAAAGGAATAGTCGTATGTTCGGTAGGTTCGCCGGCAAAAGCTTTTAAAATGAGTTCTCTTTTGTCACCGTTTTTAAAATAAAACCCAACCCAATCGTAAGTGTCCACCTTAGTTTGGAGCAAGTCGCAAACCTCAGTTAGTCTATGATTGATGTCTAAATTTTGCTTTGAAAGTATGTTTTCTACGTCTGGTTTTAAATCCTCTAAGTTCATGATGTTAGATTTGAAACAAAAGTATTTATTATAAAGGCATTTCATACAGGTCGTTTTCTATAAATTTGTTAAATATTTTGAAACAGGTTTATAGTAGAATCCAGTATTCAACAACTAAATTCAATACCCCAACTTTGGAAATTTTAAAGAAAAATAAAGCGGTAATAAGGTTCTTAGGAATTTTCTTTGGGACCTATATTGTTCTAACACTGGCTTACCAACTCTACTTGGATAATGTTGGGTCTGAAATCTACTTTCCGGAACCTGTAACCCATATTGTTGCCTTACAAACAGAGAGTTTAATCAATTTCTTAGGCTATGAAACCAAAATGATTCCCAGTCACTATGATCCTTCTATGCGCCTTGGCATCAACGGGGATTATTTGGTAAGAGTGGTGGAAGGTTGCAATGCGGTGAGTGTGATTATCCTATTTTTATCCTTCGTTCTGGCCTTTAAAAAAGACTGGAAATCCACCTTGCTGTATATTTTTGCGGGGAGTGTTTTGATTTATGCCTTCAATGTTTTGCGCATTGCTTTACTTACCATAGGGATTTATGAGATGCCAGAATATACAGAATTAATGCACGGAACCCTTTTTCCTCTTTTTATTTATGGTTTTGTGTTCTTATTATGGATTTTTTGGATTAAAAACTACAAAACCAGTAACAGTCCAAACAATGAATAAATTTTTGAAATTCGGTTTATTAGGGCTTTTGGTGATTGGCTTAGCACTGATTCGACATTTCGAACACGAACTTTTCTCAGATCCACTTCTCGAGTTTTACTCTTCGAAGTATAGCTATTCTGAACCCCCTGAATTCAACACCTTTCAGGTTATCTGCTCCACGAGCTGGAGGTTTCTATTGAATTCCATTCTTTCTTTAGCCCTTATCTGGATTGCATTTCCATCTAAGAAGACCTTTCTTTTTTCCCTTGTATTTTACGGCTTTACTTATCTGGTCTTAATCACTACATTTTGGTTTTTTATCTCAGATATGAAAGCTGAGAATTACCTTATTATTTTTTATATACGGCGCTTTTTAATCCAGCCGATATTTGTATTGATTTTATTACCAGCATTTTACTATCAAAAGAGTATTGTTAAAGAAAAATAATTCTAAATAAAATTGTATACTTTTGTAAAGTGAAATCATTCATTTCTAAAATAGCGTCCATCACTTTAGCACTTCTTGTGTTATTTTCAACCTTGTCTTTCACGGTTGGGGTTCATTATTGTGGAAACATCATGATAGACAAAGCTATTTTATCCCAGGCCGAAACCTGTGATATGCATCAGCAAATGCCTTCAGAAGAAAAATCTGAGTGCTGTGATGACGAAGTTGAAGTGGTAAAAGGTCAGGATGAGCTTCAATTTTCTAAGGCTGAATTTGACCTGGATTTCCCACTTGAGCTCGTAGCCTATAGTTTTATTCATTTCTTAAATCCTGAAACCTACAATACGTCAGTTAAGAATTTTCCGGTTTACCATCCTCCTCAATATTCCTTAGATTTCCGAGTCCTGCATCAGGTCTTCCTTATTTGATTATTTAAAACTTGCCGCTTAGATTTTAACTGAATTGAATTCAGAATAAAATCCAAATCTGTCTACATGTTTTTAATATCAAAGCCCCATGTTAAATAAAATCATCAAGTTTTTTCTAAACCAGCGTTTAGTAGCATTCATTCTTTTGGCAGCTATAGTGATAGGTGGTTTAATGGTATCACCGTTTCAGTGGGCCGATTCCTTTTTGCCTAAAAACCCGATTCCAGTTGATGCGATACCCAACACAGGCGCCAATCAACAAATTATTTTTACAGAATGGCCAGGTCGCTCTCCTCAAGACATAGATGACCAAATCACCTATCCCCTTACCACTTACCTGCTGGGCTTGCCTGGCGTAGAAACGGTGAGAAGTTCTTCTATGTTCGGGTTTTCCAGTATTTATGTGATTTTTGAGGATGGAGTCGAATTCTACTGGTCCCGTTCCCGTATTCTCGAAAAGCTCAGTTCCATCCCCAAAGGACTCTTGCCTGCTGAAGCTAAACCTACGCTGGGGCCAGATGCTACTGCCCTTGGGCAGGTGTTCTGGTATACGCTCGAACCCAGAGACAAAAACAATGAGCCTACCGGAGGCTGGAATTTACATGAAATAAGAAGCGTACAGGATTTTTACGTAAAATATGGTTTAAGCAGTGCCAAGGGGATCTCAGAAGTGGCTTCTATCGGAGGTTTTGTAAAAGAATACCAGATTGATGTAAATCCAGAGGCCTTGAAATCCTATAATATTCCGTTGATGCAAGTCGCTAAGGCGGTAAAGGAAAGCAATCGGGATGTAGGAGCCAAAACATTGGAAATCAATCAGGTGGAATACATTGTAAGAGGCCTGGGATATATAGAAAACCTTGCGGATTTCGAAAGCATTGTGGTGGATGAGCGTCAAAATGTTCCTATTTACCTCAAAGATGTCGCAAAAATTAAAATCGGGCCAAGCCAGAGGCGAGGCATTCTCGACCGTGCCGGAGCAGATGTTGTTGGTGGAGTGGTAATTGCCCGGGATGGTTTTAATCCTATGCAGGCCATCATCAATGTCAAGGAAAAAATTGAAGAAATTTCCCCGGGATTACCCAGCAAAACCCTGGCGGACGGAACTGAAAGCCATCTGGAAATCGTTCCGTTTTACGATCGTTCAGAACTGATCAATGAAACCATTGGTACATTAGAAGAAGCCATAAGTTTACAGTTAATCATCGCTATTTTGGTTGTGATTATCATCGTTTTCAATTTAAGAGCTTCCCTGGTCATATCTGCAGTCTTACCCATTTCGGTGCTGCTGGTCTTTATCGCGATGAAATTCTTCCATGTACAAGCCAATATTGTCGCTCTATCCGGAATCGCCATTGCTATTGGTACCATGATCGACCTGGCCATTATCCTTTCTGAAAATGTCCTGAAAAAGCTTGAAAAATCACCGAAGAAATCGCTGGTCAGTAACATTTACAAGGGTTCCTCTGAAGTGAGTTCTGCCATTTTAACGGCGGTCCTGACGACGGTGATCAGTTTTGTACCCGTATTCGCCCTGGAAGCTGCCGAAGGCAAACTCTTTATTCCCTTGGCCTACACCAAAACCTTTGCCCTGATCTCCGCGTTTTTGGTCACAGTCTTGATTTTGCCAAGCCTGATGTACATGGTGTTTAAAATCAAAATCAACAAGACCAAAACAGCGTATTACTTAAACGCTTTTCTTGGTCTGGTAGGGGTTTGGACTATTTTTTATGAATTTTGGTTAGGGCTGTTTATTATACTTTATGCTGTCAGCTATTTTATGTCTTATCAGACCTACTTTAAAGCATATCGGGTAAAAAACCTGCACTTTTATGTATTGGTGACCGGGGTTTTGGTTTTGCTTTCATGGCTTTGGCTGCCTTTAGGACCACAGCAATCGATGATTTCTAATGTATTTTTTGTTGGTATTCTGGTGGGTGTTTTATTGACATTTTACCTCTTACTGCAAAAGTATTATGCTCAGATCCTGACTTTATTTCTAAAGCATGTCAGGATATTTTTAGTACTTCCCGTGTTGGCTATAGGTATAGGAGTTATGATTTGGCTGGGGTTTTCAACGACCTTTCAGTGGTCTAAACAAGCTGCCAATGCTGTAGGTCTTTCCATTGAAGACACGGGAGTCTGGAAAGCCATGGATAAAACATTCCCAGGCATTGGCGAAGAGTTTATGCCCAGTCTGGATGAAGGGAGTTTTATATTGATGCCTACCAGCATGGCACATTCCGGAATCGAATTCAATAAAGAAAAACTTCAGCAAATGGACATTCTGGTCAAACAGATTCCTGAGGTTGAAACCGTGGTAGGAAAGCTTGGACGGGTAGAATCTGCAATTGATCCTGCACCCATTTCCATGTTCGAAAATTTAATCACTTATAAGACAGAATTCATTCAAAATGCCCAGGGTGAACTCCAGGCTTACCGTGTGGATAATGACGGACGTTTTAGAGTAGAAGGGGTGAGAATTCAAAACGGCGAGGTTGATATCTCTAAAAATTCAGAAGATGTACTGTGGTTTGATAATTCTGAATTTGTGTTTCAAAATGAATCAGGAAAAGCATTTTCAGAACAAATTCAGTCTGAACTGTTGTATGAAATTGAAAATGATTTCAAACCTTTTTTAATACAAGACGAAGACGGAAACTACTTCAGAAATTGGCGACAACACATCCAGTCGCCAGATGATATCTGGTCTGAAATCACTGAGGTCACCAGGATTCCCGGCATTACTTCTGCACCAAAGTTACAGCCTATAGAAACGCGCCAAATCATGTTGCAGACGGGGATGCGTGCACCTATGGGTATTAAAGTTTCGGGACCTAACTTGCAGACGATAGAAGATTTCGGGAAAGAACTGGAAGGAATTTTGAAGCAAGTAGATAAACTCAAAACACAGGCGGTCTTTGCCGATCGAGTGGTCGCCAAACCCTACCTGCACCTGAATTTAAATCGGAAAAACCTTGCCCGTTACGGAATGACAGTCAACGAGGTTCAGGAGTACATATCTGTAGCCATAGGGGGCGAATACCTCACGCAAACCGTGGAAGGCAGGGAACGTTATGGGGTGAGAGTGCGCTATCCGCGTGAAATGAGAAATACGCCGAAAAGGATAGAAGAAATGCTGATCTCGACCTCCTCAGGAACACAGATTCCGCTGAGTGAACTTGTAGAAATAGAATATGAACGCGGTTCGCAAATGATCAAAAGAGAGAACACCTTTTTGAATTCATATGTGCTTTTCGATCGTGCCGATGGTATTGCTGAAGTTGCTGCGGTGGAAGCTGCCAGAGCCGCTATTACTAAAGAAATCAACACCGGAAACCTGAAGGTGCCAAGTGGTGTGAGCTACAGGTTTGCAGGAAGTTTTGAAAACCAAATCCGTTCAGAAAAGCGATTATCCATGATTATCCCCGTGGTTTTTATGGTGATTTTCCTGATTTTATACTTCCAGTTCAAGTCGGTTCGCATCAGTATGATGGTATTTTCCTCCATCGCTTTAGCCTTTAGTGGCGGATTTATCATGATTTGGCTTTACGGACAAGACTGGTTTTTAAACTTTAGCTGGTTTGGACAAAATCTTCGGGATATTTTTCAGCTCAAAACCATCAATTTAAGTGTAGCGGTGTGGGTTGGATTCATCGCCTTATTTGGAATTGCGACCGATGATGCCGTGCTGATGGCGACTTACCTGAAACAGTCCTTCAACAGAAATCCTACCAAATCCAAGGCAGAACTTCGTGAAGCTGTTATGGAAGGCGGACTCAAACGAATTCGTCCGGCCGTGATGACTTCAGTAACCACTGTCATCGCTCTTTTACCGGTTTTATCTTCAACGGGTAAAGGTTCAGATATTATGGTGCCTATGGCGATTCCTGCTTTTGGCGGCATGTTGATGGCGAGTTTGACCTATTTCTTACTGCCTATTTTGTTTTATATCATTTATAGCAGACAGTTAAAAACGACTTCTGAAATTGATCTCGAATAAATTTAATAAACGAAAACTATGTTTAATACCTATCCCATAAAATCACCCGGCAGCTCCCTGAAGCTTGTTCTAATCGGACTGCTGTTCTGCCTTAGTTTTAACCTGAATGGCCAAAGCCTTGAGGATTTAAAAACCACTGCTGCAGAAAATAACCTGGAGTTAAAGACGCAGTATAAGCGCTTTGAAGCTCAGCTAGAAGGCATAAGTCTGGCCAAATCCTGGCAGGATCCCAACCTGAGTTTTGGCTATTTCATCAGTCCCATAGAAACTCGGGTGGGTCCTCAAATTGCAAGATTTTCCCTGACTCAAATGCTGCCCTGGTTTGGAACCTTTAAAGTGAAAGGCGATATAGCAGCTTACAAAGCCGAAGCCGAATTTGAAAAATTTCAGGATCAAAAACTGAAATTGTATCTCAAGGTCGCACAACAGTATTATGAGCTCTCGGCTTTAAGATATGTTGCTAAAATCGAAGAAGAACAGTTCGAAATTTTAAAAGACCTGAAATCTATTGTAGAATCTAACTTCGAAAATAACAAGGCGAATTTGGTGGATATTTTAAGAGTTGAGCTGGAGATGGATAAGCAGCTGAATGTCCTTCAGGTGTTAAAAGATCAAGATCAAGCTTTAGTGACTCAGCTTAATCAGATGATGAACAGGCCGCTGGAAGCACCGGTTTTAATCCCAAACCCAAAGCAGACTCTGGAACAAATCCAATTCATGGAGAGCGATACGCTTTCGATAACGCACCCTCGTCTGGAACGCATTCGCAGTTTGCAGGACTCCAATGCAGCAGAAAGTGAGTTGGCCCAAAAACAGGCTTTGCCGCAGTTTGGTTTAGGCTTGGATTATGCGATTATTCAAAATCAAAACGTGATGAATGCAGACGCTGGTCAGGATGCGATAATGCCTATGCTATCGGTGAGTTTACCCATTTTTGGAAAGAAAAATAAATCCAGAAAAAAAGCGGTTTCCCTTCAGGGCGAGGCGATACAATTTCAGCTGGAAAATGAAAAAACGCTTTTAAGAACCGAAATTCAAGTGGCAAAGTACAAGCAGGATGAACTTTTTGATCGTCTTGATTTATATGAAAAACAACTCCTGAGGTTAAAAGATATTTTACAGCTTTCAGAAGTTGCTTTAGCCAATGCCTCCATGGAAATCGAAGAAGTTTTACGCTTGTATCAGGAGCGATTACTCTACCTGAAACAGCAGGCTCAGGCTTTGGCAAATCTTCAAAAAACAAATGAAACCTTAGGTTACCTCACTTCAAATTCAGCATTATGAAAACGCAATACAAATATTATTTAGGCTTTATTGTCATATTTATCGTCGGCATTTTTTTAGGGATTACTTTGTTTTCACCTGAACCTAAAAAAGAGGATGCCCATAATCATTCTCAGGAGCAGGCAGGCGAAGCAGTCTGGACTTGTTCGATGCATCCTCAGATCCGTCAGGACGAGCCGGGCGACTGTCCCATTTGTGGAATGGATTTAATTCCTGCAAGTAAAATGGAAGAAAGCATTGATCCGGATGCTATCAAAATGAGTAAAACTGCTCGAAAACTGGCTCAAGTAGCAACCACCAGACTTGGAACTCAAAACTATGAATCCAACCTGAATTTATCGGGTCAGTTACAAGTCAATGCTGATAACACCTTTTCCATATCCACGAATTTCAAAGCCAGAATTGAAAGGCTTTTTGTAAACGAAGAAGGAGAACAGGTAAGCAAAGGAGAAGTAGTGGCAGAAGTTTATGCGCCTGAAATTCAGGTTTTAAAAGAAGAACTGGAACTGGCCAGACGCCAGGGAAACGAGCTTTTGCTGAATAGCATCCTCCAAAAAATTCAAAATTACGAATTGTCTGTCGATGATGTTGAGTCACTGAAAAACGGAAGATTGAATCTGCGCTCTCCGAAAACAGGGATAATTACAGATTTGAAAGTTACCCAGGGGGATAATTTGAAAGCCGGCCAAAGCTTAATGAGCATTGCAGATTTGTCCAGTCTTTGGGCAATCCTAGATGTTTATGAAAACGATCTCAACAAAATAAATGTAGGCGACAAATCAAAATTAGAGACACCAAACTATAAAAAAGTTTCAGGAGAAGTCACTTTTATTACACCTGTTTTGGATGACGAGACTCGGTCTGCAAAGGCACGAGTCGTCATTAATAATCGAAATCTGGACTTAAAGCCGGGTGTTTTTATCACGGCAGAAGTGATAAAAACAGCACCTAAGTCAGAGGGCAGTGAAACTTTGATGGCCCCAAAATCTGCTGTGCTTTGGACGGGGAAGCGCTCGGTGGTTTATCAGCAGCTGGAGAATGAAAATGGGGTTTATTTTAAGATGAAGACCGTTGAGATCGGTGAAACCTCATCAGATTTTGTCGAAATCCTTTCGGGTTTGGAGCCAGGCGACGAAGTGGTTACCTATGGCGCTTTCAGCATAGATTCTGAAGCCCAACTGGCGGGAAAACCGAGTATGATGAATCCTGAAGGAGGCGCCTCGATGACAGGTCATCAGCACGGAGATATGAAAGAGAGTGAAGAAACCTCAAGTGTGAAGCAGAGCACTCCGTCAGGTGAAACTATAAACAGTAGTGAAGAAGCTAAAGAAGAACTAAAGCCGGTTTTAAAGGATTATTTAGCTTTTAAAAATGCCCTGGCTACAGATGATTTTAAAAATGCTGAATCTGCAGGGATCCAACTTAAAAAAAGTATAGCAGAGGTGGATATGTCTGTTTTTACTGATGAAGCTCATGATAGCTGGATGCAGCACAGCCGTGAATTAAAAAAGGCGCTTGAGCATATACAGCAACAAAATGATATTGAAAAAATTAGAAATACTTTTCAAGACGTATCTGAAGCTATGATTCCCATTGTAAAACTTATCAAGCCCATAGCTGAAGAGCTGTATGTTCAATTCTGTCCTATGGCAAATTCAAATAACGGAGCCTACTGGCTAAGCGCAAAAGAAGAAATTATGAATCCATACTATGGTGAGTCCATGTTGAAGTGTGGTGAAGTAACCTCTGTAATTAAATAATGAACCTTAAATTTTAAAAATTAAAACAATGAAAAGTAAAAAAACAACTTTAGTCCTCACCCTAATCTTTATCGGTTTTGGAGCCTTTGCACAACATAAACATGCTCATGATGGGGAGCAAAAAGAAATGAGTCAAAACATGGACCTTGAGTTTAAAGATCAGCAGTTAGGTGAAGCTTTTGAGCATTACATTCATTTAAAAGAAGCCTTGGTAGCTTCAAAAACTGAAGTAGCCAAAAAAGCGGCAGGTAAGTTAGAAGCATCACTTGAGAATGTAAACGGCGGTGAAACAGCAAAAACAGCAGTGACCAAATTTAGTTCATCCACTGGTTTGGAAGAACAGCGAGAAGCCTTTAAGGGATTAAGTCTTGAAATGCTTTCTTTAGTAAAAGCCGGAGAGCTTTCAAAAGGGGAGGTTTATTTGGAGTATTGTCCTATGGCAAAAGCTTCATGGCTATCCACCAGCCAGGAAATTCGCAATCCTTATTATGGCGATAAAATGCTGAAATGTGGAACGGTAAAAGAAACCATCAAATAACTAAACATTAGTTAATACCTTAATAAATTTAAATTTTTATCAATACCTTTTAACTTAATACCTTTTAAAACATGACACTGAAAACTATATTAACAGCATGTACACTCCTGCTTTTTCTTGTGAGTTGTAACTCCACTTCAGAGAAAGAGAACAAAACCACCACATCCAGGCTAACGGAACACACAGACCCGCTTAAAAGTTTAGCAATTGGGGATAAAGTCCCAAACGATAAGGTTTGTATGGTCAATGACGCCTATATGGGTGTTGAGCAAATCGCGGTGCCGGTAAGTGGCAAAACCTACTACGGCTGTTGCGACATGTGCGTCGATAAATTGAACTCAATAGATGAAGCGAGAATCGCTATTGATCCTTACAGCGGGAATCCAATAGATAAATCTGAGGCCTTTATTGTGTTGTCCAATTCACAAGGCTCTGTGACCTATTTCGAATCAGAATCAAATTATAAAGCTTTTACCAAGCGTCTTTAGTATAAAAAAATACGGGAAGAAATAATCCAAGTGTTCAGGTTAACAACTAGAAGTTACAAGTGTTTTTTCAGAAATAAGCATTATGACAGAGTTGATCTTTAAACTAGCATTTGTATAAAAGTAATTAGAAAACGGAAGTGATTTATTAATAGAACGGTAACAGAAATAATGTACCATGCTTAAAACCTTTGTTTTTATATTATCCATCATAATAAGCCATGTAACTTACTGTCAAGACATGCTCATAGAGCAAATTGCTGACAAAAAAATTGTACGTAAAGTTTTTGATGAAGAAAAAGAATTGAAATCAAAGCAGTTTTTTGATGTAGGGGAACTAAAAAGCAGCGGAGATAAACTGTCAGTAAATCTGCAAGTAAAAATTTTTGATGAAGACGGAAAACTAGAAGAAAAATATTTTACTCATTACACCTGTAAGCCAGAGAAATCTGACGTACTTCTTAATGTGTTTCCATTTGCTCAAAGGGGTGATGCTAAATATGTTATAGAAGCTTCATCTTATGGTTTTAAAAACCTCTATCAATTTAAAGCAGAGGAAAAGAAACTGAAGGACCTTAGCTTGAAAATGTCTGTTGAATCAGGAATGCTTGGCTTTTTTGGCTCTAAAAATAAAATTAAACTAAGCCATCGAAGGGTAAACAAGACTGCTAGTGGTTTTGATCTTCAATCTCATTTAACCATTAAAGTTTATATGATGGGATTAAATATTAAAACTGAAAGCTATCAGGTTACTGAAAAACTAAATGACAATAAAATTTTATTAAGCCAAGAGTTTATGAGTGAAGATGGTAGTTATTTTTTAATGAATTATTAAATAAAGAACTGCAATTCTTACTTAAAAAACTTAAAGGACCAAAACACAAACTGTATGAAAAATGTGATAAAAATTTTAATCATGCTTGTAGTTACTTTTTTTGCAATTTCCTGTACGGATAAAAAAAAGGAAAATGATAAAGAGCATCAAGAGCAAAAAGACCTCATAGAAGAGGATGTTTTTATGCATCACAATCATCAGGAAGGAAGAACTCATGACGAAACAAAGAGTGTCAGTACGTCATCCGATACGATTAAAGATATAAAAGAATAAAAATCATTTAATACTTATGAAGTAGTATAAACCACTGAGAATTGCCCAAAAAAATTAACCTCTTTCAAAACGTTTTAACAATGAAAAAACTAGAACCACCTAAGGCATTTAACCGAAGAGCATTTCTTGAAACCGCAGGCTATGGCGCGGCAACGCTTATGCTTTGGCCATTCATTTCTTCCTGTGATGGCCAGTTCTCAAAAGCAGCATCACCTGTGATGGATCCAGATTTTATCCCTGATATAGATTTGGAATTAAGTGCTGTTGAGCGGGATATACCTATCCTGTCCGGCCCCAAAACAAAAGTCTGGGTATTTGAAGGAGACCTGATAACAGGGGATAAGGAGGCTTTACAGGCCTCGAAGGGCAGCTATCTCGGACCGACGATCAAGGTGCGGAAAGGTCAAAAAATACGTATTCGTTTTCAGAATAATATCCCTGAAGAAACTATTGTTCACTGGCATGGGATGCATGTTCCGGCCGAGGATGATGGCCACCCTCAGGATGTCATCCATAGTGGGGAAACCTATATTTATGAGTATGAAGTCATGAATCGTGCGGGGACCTATTGGTATCACCCGCACCCACATGGTCGCACAGGACCGCAGGTTTATAATGGCCTTGCCGGGCTTTTACTGGTGACCGATGAGGAAGAACAGCAACTCAACTTACCCAAAGGCGAGTTTGACAGGCCTGTCGTGATTCAGGATCGCTCTTTTGATGAAGATAATCAGTTGGTTTATATTCAAAGCAGAATGGATAGCATGCGCGGCTTTTTAGGCGACAAGATTTTGATAAATGGGAATGCCGAAAAAGTTCTGAATCTGAAATCAGGTTGTGCTTACCGACTCAGATTACCGAATGGCTCCAATTCAAGAATTTACAAGTTGGCCTGGGAGGATGGAAGTCCAATCACTGTCATAGGGATTGATGGAAGTTTATTAAGTGCCCCCAAAGAATTGCCCTACCTTATGCTTGGTCCTGCAAAAAGAGCAGATGTTTGGCTGGATTTATCAGACAAGCCTGAAGGCATTCGATTGACTATGAAAAATGAGTCCTTTCCTTTAGAAGTCATGTCCGGGGGTATGATGATGGAGGGTGGAGAGACTTCCTTACCTCAAGGAAGCGAATATGAAGTGTTTACTGTAAAGACAACTAGTTCTGGCAGTAATGAGTATAGCTTACCGCAGCAATTAGTCAAATCGAATTATATCGATCCGTCTACGGCAGAAAATCTAAATAATCCAAGGCAGTTTAGCTTCGCCATGGATCACATGGAATGGACGATCAATGGGCGCACCTGGGAAACTACAGGCGTAGTCGATGAAGAAACCGTAAAGCTAGGGAGTACAGAAGTTTGGGAGTTGATCAATAGTTCTGCTATGATGGGTAATGATAGTGGCGGCGGCATGATGGGTGACGGCGGCATGATGGGCGGAGATGAGGGTATGATGAGTGGTGGCGACATGATGGGTAACATGATGCAGATGCCACATCCCGTTCATATTCATCAGGTACAGTTCAACATTTTGGAAAGAGATGTGAGCGATGTAGATTCCCAATTATGGGAGGCTGTAAAAGAGGGTTTTATAAATGATGGCTGGCAGGACACCGTCTTGTTATTGCCGGGGATGAAGGCCAGAGTAATCATGGAGTTTAAGGATTTCAAAGGCTTGTTTGTTTATCACTGCCACAATCTGGAACACGAAGATATGGGCATGATGAGAAACTTTAAAATCACGTAAAAAAGGAGTAAGAATCAGCTCTATAAGGAAAGCTTTTACTCAATGTTTGGAACACTAAAATAATTTTTAACTAAATACATTAAACAATGAAAACAATGAAAACAATGAAAACAATTTCGAGAACACTAATGATAATTGGAATAATGGGGGCGTTTGTAAGCTGTAAATCCAGCTTTGATGCTGCTGAAACCATGGAACTTCAAAACAACAGACAGGCTGTTTACCAGGAAATCATTTCAAATCCTGAACACATGACAGAATTTACTCAAATGGCTGAGCAAGATCAAGACGCTCGGAAAATCATGATGCAAAGCCATATGGAAATGATGGAATCTGGAAAACTAATGGAGATGATGAAAAATAATCCGGAGATGATAGAGCAGATGAAAGAAAACATGCAGAACATGATGCAGAACAACCCGGAGATGATGGAAAACATGCGGTCCAAAATGACTGAAAAAATGATGAAAAGCGCTGAGGGCAGAAAAAAACTGATGGAGGCGATGCAGGAAAATCCAGAAATGAAAAAAGCAATGATGCAGGAAATGATGCAAAACATGCACAATGGAGGCATGATGGATGAAAAGGAAAATGACAAGCAGTAAACTTAATTTTTAATAATACTAAAATTCAAAAATTATGATGTACGGATGGATTATAGGCTTAATACTTATAGTTGTTTTATTTATGGCAGTAAGAGGGAGTGGTGTTTTTAAAAGAAAGCCTAACTCAACAGAGAATCCCAGCACGACTTCAACGCCATTAGAAACCCTCAAAAATCGCTATGCTAAGGGTGAAATTGATGATGAGGAATTCGAAAAACGAAAAGCCGAACTGGAAAAAGCGGGTTAATTCATGGGCCAGTATAAAAAAGGAAGTTTAAGTTTATTGGGGTCTGTCGCTCTAGGGACGGGTGTCATGATAGGAGCAGGAATATTTGCACTTCTTGGTCAGGTAGCAGAACTTTCGGGTACATGGTTTCCTTATATCTTTCTGCTGGGCGCAGTCATTTCTGGCTTTAGTGCATATTCTTATATCAAAGTTTCCAACGCGTATCCTTCTGCAGGAGGCATTGCTATGATTTTGCAAAAAGCCTATGGCAAAACGACCATTACGGCTTCTGCTTCTTTATTGATGGCCTTATCGATGGTCATCAATGAAAGTCTGGTTGCCAGAACTTTTGGATCCTATACGCTGCAACTTTTTACCGTTGAAAATAAAGCGCTTTGGATTCCTGTTTTGGGGGTGGGATTATTAATTTTTGCTTTTTTGATCAATATTTCCGGCAATCGACTGATTGGAAAATCTTCCCTGGTGATGGCATTTGTCAAAATTGCAGGGATTTTGATTTTTGCAGTAGGGGCTTTGTGGGCAGTTGGATTTTCATTAGAGGGTCTGATACCTAAACCTTCTGAAAGCACAGACTATTCAGCAGCCAGTTATATCGGAGCTTTGGCTCTTTCTATTTTGGCCTATAAAGGATTTACCACCATTACCAATAGCGGAGATGAAATCACCAAGCCTAAGAAAAATGTAGGTCGATCTATTATTATTTCATTATTGATATGCACGGTGGTTTATTTCCTGGTCGCTTATGCCGTAAATTCCAGTCTTTCGATTTCTGAAATTGTCAAAGCCAAAGATTATTCTCTGGCTGAAGCTGCAAAGCCTGCTTTTGGGGATTATGGCTTGTATTTTACAGTGGGTATTGCCATTGTAGCAACCATTTCAGGAATAATTGCCAGTATTTTTGCCGTTTCCAGAATGACAGCTATGCTCACCGACATGAAATTGATTCCACACAGCCATTTTGGAATGCCTGGACGAATTCAAAAGCATATGCTGGTTTACACGGTAGTCATTGCCATTGTCCTGACCGTATTTTTCGACCTTTCCAGGATTGCATCTATGGGAGCTATATTTTATTTGGTTATGGACATGATCATTCACTGGGGAGTTTTCAAACACTTAAGAAAGGAGGTGAAGGCCAATGCTGTTATTTTGATAACCGCATTGGTTTTAGATCTTATAGTTCTGGTTGCTTTTTTATGGATAAAGTTGTCTTCCGATATTTTGGTTCTGATTGTTTCTGCAGGCATTATGCTCATCGTTTTTATAGGTGAAAAATGGTTTTTAAACAGAACTGACAAATCTGAATTCATTGAAAGTTGAGGCATAAATCCTACCTAAAAAAAATGACAGATTTTTAAAATGAGTTTAGTATTTCTTAATTATTAATTCAAAAAAATTTAATTTAATATGAAAAATAAAGCAATAATTTTAGCAGGTCTGTTTGCGATTTTTCCAATGCTATCTTTTGCTCAAGGGGATTCTGAAGGTTTTTTTAGCTTGTGGGGAGAAAGCGCCAAAACCGCAGTAGGATTTTTCTGGAAGGCAGGCTGGGCTTTTGTATTGGGCTATATAATAAGTGGTGCCATTCAGGCTTTTGTACCTAAAAAGAAGCTTACACGACACATGGGTGAGAGCGATGTGAAAAGCGTTTCATTATCTACTTTATTTGGAACCATCTCTTCGTCCTGTTCTTTTGCAGCATTGGCTGCAGCCAGATCGCTGTTTTTAAAAGGCGCACACTTTGTAAGTACAATAGCATTCATGTTTGCTTCCACCAACCTTGTCATCGAACTTGGGATATTAATATTCATTTTTCTAGGCTGGGAATTTGTACTGGCAGAAATAATTGGTGGATTATTACTTATAGTTATAAGTTCTATACTTATCAAACTTACCTACCCAAAGAAATGGATCAAAGCGGCACGTGAAAAAGTAGAGGAGGAATCTGATGAAGAAGAGGATTTCGACTGGAAGAAACGAATAAAATCGAAGGAAGGCTGGTTTTTGGTTGGTAAAAACTTTGTCATGGAATGGAAAATGGCCTGGAAAGATATTTTGATTGGTTTTACGGTAGCTGGCTTTGTGTCGGTCTTAGTGCCACAGTCGTTTTGGGAGGCTATTTTTCTTAATAATTTGCAAGGACAGATACCCGATTTCGTCATTCGGATAGAGAATGCACTTGTAGCTCCTTTTGTGGCTGCCGCCACATTTATTGGATCTATGGGAAACATCCCTCTTGCCACAGTGCTTAACGAAAATGGAGTGATGTTTGCCGGACTTATGGGCTTTATTTATTCGGATCTTATGGTACCACCTTTGGTCAATATCAATAGAAAATACTATGGTCCGCGTATAGCACTTTATATAGCCGGAGTGATGTATGTGAGTATTGTTATTACAGCCTTGATACTCAATTATAGCTTCGAATTTTTTGGAGTCTTGCCCGAAGGCAGTCGTAAGGTAGCTGAGGTTACCCAGTTTAAGATGGATTATACCTTCTATTTTAATATTCTATTTGCCGTTCTTGCCGCACTGATGCTTTATTTCAATTTTAAAACCAAGAACATGAAAGAAGGCGGAGGTCATGATCACGATCATGGAAGTGGAGGTATTTCTTTCAAAAAAGTGGCTGTTTATCTCTTTAGTTCCATTGTCATCATTGGTTTGATTTTATATCTGATATAGCGTTAAGGTCTAAAAGATACATAATGCCAAAGCGTACTTCTAAATATCCAAATTGGAAAATTAAAAATTATGGGACAACATCAAAACAATCATTCAAAAGATGAGCATGAGCATTCAGGTGATGATCACTCTCATCACGACCACCATAAAATGATGATTGAAGATTTCAAAAAGCGATTTTGGATTTCATTAGTCATTATGTTGCCTATAGTAGTTTTGGCTCCGATGATACAAGATTTGGTTGGATATGAATTTCGATTCAAATGGGATAGATATCTTCAATTTGGACTCTCTTCCTTTGTTTTCTTTTATGGAGGCTGGCCGTTTTTAAAAGGCCTGGTCGATGAAATTAAGAAGAAAACACCAGGTATGATGACCTTGATTGCACTAGCTATTTCGGTGGCCTATTTTTATAGCTCTGCGGTTGTCTTTGGTTTGGAGGGTAAAATATTCTTTTGGGAGCTGGCCAGTTTAATAGTCATCATGCTTCTGGGTCACTGGATAGAAATGAAATCGGTGATGGGAGCCTCCAATGCTTTAGAAGAACTGGCTAAAATGATGCCTTCCACCGCTCGTCGAATAAAAGAAGATGGGGAGCACGAAGAGGTTTCTATAGACGACTTAAAAAATGAAGATGTTATTCTGGTAAAACCCGGTGAAAAGATTCCAGCGGATGGCCAGGTGATTGAAGGAGAAAGTCATGTCAATGAATCGATGCTCACAGGGGAGTCCAAGCCCGTTGCCAAGCACGAAGAGGATGAAGTCATTGGCGGATCAATAAATGATAATGGCTCTTTAAAAATAAAAGTGCAGCACACCGGTAAAGACTCTTATTTGTCAAAAGTGATTGGCATGGTGGAAGAAGCTCAAAAGACCAAATCCAAAACCCAAAACCTGGCAAATAAAGCAGCAGCTTGCTTGTTTTATGTGGCTTTAGGTGCAGGTATTATAACCTTGGTTGTTTGGCTGAGCCTTGGGAAAGAATTTGAATATGCTTTAGAGAGAACAGTTACCGTCATGATTATTTCATGTCCACACGCACTCGGTTTGGCTGTGCCCTTGGTTGTTGCGATTTCTACAGCTGTTTCTGCCAAAAACGGACTTCTGATAAGAAACAGAACTGCTTTTGAAAATTCAAGAAAAATCTCAGCTATTATTTTTGATAAAACAGGAACCTTAACCAAAGGAAAATTTGGGGTGACCCGCTACAAATCAATTTTAGAAAAACAATCAGATGATGACTTACTTCAAATAGCAGCTTCCCTCGAAAATAGTTCAGAACATCCAATTGCTTCAGGAATAGTTCGAAAAGCAAAATCTCAAAATCTGGATTTACAGGAAGCATCAAGCTTTCAGAATATCACAGGGAAAGGGATACAAGCAACTTTAAACGATCAGGAAATTAAAATTGTGAGTCCGGGAATGTTAAAAGAACAGGACATTGACATTCCATCAGAGGCTTTCAAATCTAAAGATGAAACCGTAGTTTTTGTGACGATAGATGCTAAGCTGGCTGGATTTATTGCTTTAGCAGATGAAATCAGACCTGAATCCTTATCAGCTATAAAAACCTTAAAAGACAGAGGCATTAAAGTAATTATGGCCACTGGAGACAATGAGCAAGTGGCTAAAGCGGTAAGTGAAGAGCTTTCCTTAGATGATTATTATGCTGAAGTTCTTCCTGAAGACAAGCAAAGCATTATCAAAGACTTACAGGAAAAAGGTGAGTTTGTTGCCATGACGGGTGACGGGGTGAATGATGCACCTGCTCTGGCTCAGGCAGATGTTGGTATTGCGGTTGGTTCTGGAACGGATGTTGCAGCAGAAACAGCAGATATTATTTTGGTCAACAGTAATCCTAAAGACATTGCAAGCCTAATTTTATTTGGCACAGCCACATATAAAAAAATGATGCAAAACCTTTGGTGGGCAGCAGGATATAATATAGTTGCAGTTCCTCTTGCAGCTGGGGTTTTGGCTGGAGCGGGAGTTATTTTAAGCCCGGCAGTAGGCGCTATGTTGATGAGTTTGAGTACCGTTATTGTAGCTGTGAATGCTCAACTCTTAAAAAAACAAATGAAATAATCAAAACACCATGTTCATTATAAAAAACATGTTAATACTTCTATATCTGAGTAAAATTTTAGTAAACTGATGTCTAATTAAAATTCAATACAAATGAAAAATTTAAAACTAATTTTATCAAGTACTCTCATTGCAGGATTAATGATGCTGTCAGTGTCTTGCGTGGATAAGAAAAAAGAAGACACTACTGATGCTGAAGTGCATCACGAACAGGAAATGCATGATGAAGAAATGCATGATGAAGAGATGATGGATGAAGAAATGGACCATGACGAAATCAATCATGACGAAATGAACCATGATGCTGAAATGTAAAACCAGAATCATTTCTAAACCTTTTTGAATTAAAACATGACACATACCTATAAAGTTTCCGGCATGACTTGCCAGCATTGCAGAGCCAGTGTGGAAGAAAGTCTTAAAGATTTAGACCAGGTGAAATCGGTGAGCGTTGATTTGGAAGCCGAAGAAGCTAAAATCGATATGGAAAAGCATGTGGATTTGGAGACGCTTCAAAAGGCACTTTCAGATAAATACACGATTTCAAAAAAATCTGATTTTGAAGACAAATCTGGTCAAAACATCCAGGACCAGTCCAAAGCAAAACAGCTGTTCCCCTTGTTTTTGATCTTTGGTTACATCGCTGCAGCTTCCATTTTGCTGAATTTCAGCGACTGGGAACTCAGCAGTTTTATGTTTGACTTTATGGGCCTGTTTTATATCGTCTTTAGTTTTTTCAAATTTCTGGATTATACCGGATTTCCAGAATCCTTTAGGATGTACGACCCTCTAGCCAAAGCCCTGCCTGCTTATGGGTGGGTGTATCCGTTTATAGAAACCGCCCTCGGACTCATGTTTCTGATGCGATTTGAAATCGATATAGCTTTGGTCGCTACGATTGTTGTTCTAGGAATTACCACTATAGGTGTCACCCGTTCTCTGTTCTCCAAAAAAGTCATCAAGTGTGCCTGTTTGGGAACGGCGCTCAATCTTCCTATGACCGAAGCGACCTTTATTGAAAACACCATCATGCTGGTCATGGCAGTCTGGATGTTGTTGTTTTAAAATGAGTTCAGTGTTTCTTTGAGTCCCTGGCTTCCAAAAAGAAACGCAGGCAGGATTCTGGTCATTGTTGACCACGAAGTCACAGAGAGCACGGAGAAGGTTTATGCTATTATCTTTTATTTATATCTCTGCGTGCTTAGCGTCTTTTCGGTGAACCTAAGTACAGTGATAACTTTTAAAACGGTAATTTCAACTGTTCTTCCTTTGGAATGGAAGGTTTTTTCACTGATTTGGGTTGTTCTGTGTTGAGGTTGGACAACGAAATCCCCAGCAGGCGGATGGAATCTTTGATGGGCTCCTGGTAAAGTAAGGCCTTGGTTTCTTCCATAATCAAAGCTTTGGAGGCAATAAAAAGCTTCAGGGTTTTACTTCGGGTTTGTACGCTGAAATCGCTGTATTTCAATTTCAAGGTGATGGTTTTTCCTGCAACCCGACTGTTTTTGAGTCGTCTCTCGACTTCCTCCGCGATATCCTCAAGCTTTTCGAGCATGTAAATTTCAGAGGAAATATTTTCAGAAAAGGTACGTTCGGCACCGAGTGATTTGCGGATTCGGGTCGTTTTGACTTCGCTTAAGTGAATGCCGCGTACGACATTATAGTAATGCAAACCACTTTTTCCAAAGTGCTCCTGGAGATAGTCCAGAGTTTTAAGCTTAAGGTCAGCGCCTGTAAAAATTCCCAGGCGGTACATTTTATCCTGGGTAACTTTCCCCACGCCATAAAATTTCCTGATGTCCAGCTGTTCCAGAAAGTCAATGACGTCTTCTGGTGGAATTGTTTTTTGACCATTGGGTTTATTGATGTCGCTGGCAACTTTGGCAATAAACTTATTGATGGAAATTCCGGCGGACGCATTGAGTCCTGTTTTAGCTTTGATTTTTTCTCTGATTTCTCTGGCCAGAATCGTCGCACTGGGGAAGTTGAATTTATTTACCGTAACATCCAGATAAGCCTCATCCAGGGAAAGCGGCTCGACCAGATCGGTATATTCAAAAAAGATTTTGCGAATCTGCTGAGAGATTTCTTTGTAGCGCTCAAATCGTGGTCTTACAAATATTAAATGTGGACAAAGCCGAGCGGCCTGCCGGCCACTCATCGCACTTTTTACGCCGTATTTCCGGGCTTCATAACTTGCCGCCGCCACGACTCCGCGTTTGGAACTTCCGCCAACAGCAAGGGCTTTACCTTTCAAGCTGGGGTCATCCAACTGTTCCACAGAGGCGTAAAAGGCATCCATATCCACATGGATAATTTTGCGAAGATGATCTCGAAAATCCATAGACAAAAATACGCAAAAGCAAAGGGAAACGTTGTTCTTTGTGACTCTGTGGTGGTTTTTTTGGTTTTATTTCACCACGAAGACACAAAGGTCAAGGAGGCTTTCTTTGTGTTTTGTTTTCACCTCTGATGAGCTAAGTGCGCAGTGCCTATTATCGCGTATTTTGGGGTAAGATTTTTTTGTCTCAGCATAAAGAGCTTCTTATTGTTTTGCTAGCCTAACTTAAATGTTTTTAAATGCTCTTTCATTTGAAGACGTTTCATTGAAAATGTTTTTGACTTTTGGTCTAAAACATCGATTAACAAAATTGCTTTTTTAGCGATTTTGGAATAATCATAGCTTTCCTTTAGGCTAGACGAATCCATTTTTAGAACTAATCTATAAAGTAATTCAGATAAATGCTCAATGTGGGAGAGATGCAAGCTTGAAATGTGGTCTAAAAACTCCTCCTCTTGCATTTCGCTTATCTTACTCAGGTTTAGATCAAGTTCGCCATGCAAAGTGGTATCGATTTCATTCAATTCATCTGAAGCTGAATTTGAATTAAGACTTGTTACTTTTTCAATTAAACTGATTAGCATCAAGCTCAATTTTTCAATTTCACGTTCCAGATAATCTTTACTTTGTTGCATTGATATTTTTTATTGCAGAGGCGCTAAGTCCGCAGAGTTTTTTATTAGTTTCCTTTGTGTCCCCGCCTCCTAAAGTGAAACGCAGGCAGATTTGTAGTTCTATTTCACCACGAAGACACGAAGGTCACGGAGGAATTTCATGTAAGTTATATCCCTTTAGGTATCGCTTCAATAAGTTCTTTGGTGTAGTCTTTTTCCGGATGGGCATAGACGGCATCGGCTTCTCCACGTTCTACGATTTTGCCCTGATGCATCACTAATAGTTGATCGGCCATATATTTCACAACCGCCAAATCATGAGAAATAAAAATGTACGTAAACCCAAAATCAGTTTTGAGTTCGTTGAGCAAATTCAAGACCTGGGCCTGTACCGAAATATCCAAAGCAGACACCGACTCATCGCATATAATCAACTTAGGCTCTACAGCAATGGTTCTGGCGATGCCGATACGTTGACGCTGACCTCCGCTAAACTCATGCGGATACCTGTCGAAATGCTCCTCAGACAATCCCACACGTTCTAAAATCTGAATGGTTTTGTCTCGTCTCGATTCAGCATTGCCATACAGGCCATGCACCTTCATGGGTTCCATAATGGTTTTGCCTACCGAAAGCCGTGGATTTAGGCTGGAAAACGGATCCTGAAAAATCAGCTGAATGTCTTTTCTAAGCTGTCTTAAGGCTTCGCCTTTGAGCCTGGTAATGGATTTGCCCTGGTATAAAATATCGCCTTCGGTGGGGTCATCCAGCCTCAAAATGGCATTGCCTAAAGTTGATTTTCCGCAACCGGATTCCCCCACAAGCCCTAAGGTTTCACCTTCGTAAATTTTGAAACTCACGTCGTCCACGGCATTTATCTTTTCAGATTTCTCAAACCAGCCCGCATTGGAGATAAAGGTTTTTTTGACGTTTTTCACTTCAAGCAAAGGAGGTCTGGAGTAAATCAACTCATGCCTTTTTTTCCTTTCTTCTGAAGTTTCTATGGCAGCGTTTGGAACCTCCTGCATATAATCTTTAACGGTTGGTAAGGCTTTAAGACGGTGCCTGGTAGAAGGTTTGGAAGCTAAAAGCGCTTTGGTATACTGGTGACTGGCATTTTTAAAGATGCTGACCACATCGTTCTGTTCCACAATTTCGCCCTGGTACATGACCGCCACCCGATCTGCCAATTCTGATACCAAGGCCAGATCGTGGGAAATGAAGATGATACTCATCTCCGTTTCTTGTTGTAAAGATTTAAGCAGTTTCAAGATTTCTTTCTGCACCGTGACGTCTAAAGCGGTGGTGGGTTCGTCCGCAATTAAGATTTTGGGCTTGCAGGCAATCGCCATGGCAATCATAACCCTTTGCTTTTGTCCGCCACTGATTTGGTGAGGATAACTTTTGAAAATAGCTTCAGGTCTCGGTAATTTTACCTTTTCAAAAAGGTTCAGAACCTCCTGCCTGACTTCTTTTTTGGAAAGGGTTTTATGCCGAATCAGGACTTCTTCCACCTGTTTTCCACAGCGCATCGAAGGATTTAGCGAACTCATAGGTTCCTGAAAAATCATGGAAATGTCATTACCTCTAATCTGCTGAAATTGTTGCTCACTATACTTCGTCAGTTCTCGCTTTTGAAATAAAATCGACCCTTGTACCTTAGCCTTTGGACCGAGTAAACCCAGAATGGACAAGGTCGACACCGACTTCCCAGAGCCGGATTCACCTACAATGCCCAGAATTTGATTGGGTTGAACGTTGAAACTGACATTCTTGATGACATGTTCATCTCCAAAGTGTATGTTGAGGTTACTGACTTTAAGCATTAAACAGAGATAAGTTCGTGATCTTCCAAAAGTTCTTCCTGACGAAGTTTCAAGATAACCTGCGCTACTGCAATAACGTCTTTTTCGCAGTAGATTACAATTCTATCAATATCTTTTTCTTTGTAATACACATCTCTCACCTGGCTGCCGTCGATGTCATCTTTAGGAGAAGGAATATTGAAAAGTTCGGTGAGCAATTTCAAAGAGGTGTAGTGTTTATAATCCCCGAATTTCCATAGCTCCAGAGTATCCAGGTGCGGAATTTCCCAGGGCTTTTTCCCGAAAAACTGAAGCTTTTCCGGCAGTGAAATCCCATGAATCAGCATGCGTCTGGCGATATAGGGAAAATCAAATTCCTTGGCATTGTGACCACACATCAGGTGGTGGGGCAAGCTGAAATAATCTTCAACCAGAATCTTGAAGCGCTTCAGTAAGTCGCCTTCTTCACCAAAAAAGCTGGTGGTTCTGAATTTGCGTTCGCTGCCCTTAAAATTAAAATATCCCACCGAAATGCATACGATTTTTCCGAATTCTGCCCAAATCCCGGCACGTTCATAAAACTCTTCAGCAGTAAATTCTTCTTTACGCTGGTATTGCGTTTTATCGGCATACAGCTTTTGTTTTACTGGCGTTAAGCCCTCAAAAGTCTCCTGTTCAGGAACGGTTTCAATGTCCAGAAAGAGAACGTGTTCCAGGTTGAGTTTATTTAACATGCTTCAGCGGTGTTTTTAAGATAACTAAAATAGTTAATTTTGAAGAAGTTTTAATTCAAGTTAAAAATTATCAGTTTAACAGGGTTTAAATGTATCCTTTTGAAGGCTTACAGGTCTACTTGGTGAACACTAAAATTATATAATGATGAATGCCTGTAAATGTACTAATTGTGACTGCTCTAAATGTAATTGCAAAAATTGTTTAGAAAGTAACTGCCCTTGTAAGCAATGTGATTGTACTCAATGCGATTGTTGCTAAAGCTAATAAAGGTGACTTGAAAAGCCACCTTTGCTTATTTTTTTCAAAATGAACACTAAAAAAATATGGACTAATTATAATGATGAATTGTATTTTTTCATTCTTAAAAAAGTAAAAAACAAAAGCGCTGCTCATGACATTGTTCAAAATACGTTTTTGAAAATTCATAAAAACCTGCATTCTGTTAGGGACGAAAAAAAGATTAAGTCCTGGGTTTTTCAAATTGCCCGAAATGAGATTGCAAATTATTTTAATGAAGAATCTGTGTATGTCGAGAAATTCGATACAGACTTGAATACATCACTGCAGAAATATCAGGAGGTCTGCTGTTTTGACAGATTCATAAATGATTTGCCCGAGATTTACAGAGAAGTCATCGAACTTATATATATAACTGGTCTTAAACAAAAGAATGCTGCAGAACTAATGGGAATAAGCCTTGAAAACCTAAAGGCAAGACTTAGACGGGCAAAAGGTATTTTAAAAAAGAATTTCAACACGTGTTGTAAGTATGAATTTAATGAAGAAGGAGATTTAGTGGGGGAGTCCAATTGTACTGTATGTGAAAAGGACTGAGTTCTTCGCGCTCGTATCCTCATAAAACCAGCGCGCAAGATTGAATGAAGTGAACTTGGAATTACTTCAGAAGGGATTCTAATTATCTTAAAGTCAAAGTTCTGTAATTCAAAAAATAAACTTACTTTTGCACCTCATTATTAATAACGGGAGTCGTGAACTCCAAAATTTAATTTTTATGCCAGTTAAAATAAGATTACAAAGACACGGTAAGAAAGGAAAACCTTTTTACTGGATTGTTGCTGCAGATGTTCGTGCCAAAAGAGATGGTAAATACCTGGAGAAATTAGGAATTTACAACCCTGTCACCCAACCTGCTACTATTGAGCTAGACATCGATTCGTCTGTGAAATGGTTAAGAAACGGTGCACAGCCAACAGACACTGCAAAACGTATTTTATCTTATAAAGGCGCTTTAATGAAAAAACACCTTTTAGCAGGTGTTGACAAAGGAGCCTTGACAGAAGAAGAAGCTGAGAAGAAATTTGAAGCTTGGATGTCTGAAAAAGAAGATAAAATATCGACTTCTGAAGAAAAAGCGGCGAAAGCTAAAGAAGCAGAAAAGCAAAAAGCATTGGAAGCGGAAAGAGAAGTGAATGCGAAGCGTGAAGCTGAAGCAAAAGCGGCTCAGGAAGAGGAAGAGGCGAAAGCCAAAGAAGAAGCAGATGCTAAAGCTGCTGCAGCTGCAGAAGCTGAGGCTGAAGCAGAAACACCAGCTGAAGAAGAGGATTCTTCTGAAGACAAAAAAGAGGCTTAATAAATTTGGTGCGATGACAAAAGACCAGTGTTTTTATTTAGGTCACATCGTGAGTAAATTTAGTTTTAAAGGGGAGTTGCAAATCAAATTGGATACCGACGAACCCGAACTCTATGAAAACCTGGAATCAATTTTTGTGGATTACCGCAATAAATTGATTCCTTTTTTTGTGGAAAAATCCAACCTTCAAAAAAGCAACTTACTTCGCGTCAAGCTCGAAGAAGTGGATGAAGAAGCAGATGCTGACGACCTGCTCAAGCGGGATGTTTACTTACCATTAGCAGACTTGCCCAAGCTGGGTCCTGACCAGTTTTACTACCACGAGATCATAGGTTTTAAGGCGGTGGATGAAGTTCATGGAGGCATTGGTGCCATAAAGTTTGTCAATGACCAAAGCATGCAGGCGCTTTTCTTTATCGATTTTAACGGCAGAGAAATTATCATTCCCGTACATGATAAGTTTATCCAAAAAATAGACAAGGAAGAAAAAGTGATCTATTTCAAAACTCCGGAAGGTTTAATCGATATGTACTTAGAAGATTAAATTTTCTTAATTCAGGCTTTTCCGCTTAGCGTCCAGCTTTAGGAAAATAAGCACCAAAATTAAAAAACCCCACAATCCTGAACCGCCATAACTAAAGAAAGGAAGTGGAATCCCAACGGTTGGAAATAAGCCGATTACCATGGCTATGTTTACAAAAAAGTGAACAAAAATAACAGCTAATACAGAGTAGCCATAGACCCTGCTGAATTGACTTTTTTGGCGTTCAGCCAAATGGTATAACCTAAGGATAAGAATGCTAAACAAAATAATGACGAGGCTTGTTCCAAAAAAACCCCATTCTTCACCCACGGTACTAAAGATATAATCGGTGTGCTGTTCTGGCACGAAGCGCCCCTGTGTTTGTGAGCCTTTAAGCCATCCTTTACCTGTCCAGCCTCCACTGCCTATAGCCACTTCACTTTGATAAAGATTAAAAGCAGCGCCTCTTATGTCATTGGTCTCCCCAATGAGCACATTGAACCTTTCTTTCTGGTGAGGCAATAAAACTGAATTCAGGATAAAATTAACAGAATACGAAAAGCCAAGTCCAAAGATTAAAACCAAGATGTACCGCCATAGTTTAGGTTTTTTCTTTCTGTTGAAGAGGTAGATGATGATAAATAAGGCAACAAAAACCGGCGCAAAAATGCTGAATCCAAATTTTAGCGTCAGAATAAAAATAGCGACTGCCAGAAGGCCATAAGTAATATAAAAATGGGGTAAGCCTTCTCTGTAAAGCGGGATTACGAAAGACAAATAAATAACGGCACTTCCTGCATCCGGCTGAAGCATGATAAGCGCCAGGGGAAGGCCAATAATGGCGAATGCTTTGAGTTGAGAGGTGAACTTGGACAAATCATTGTCCATTTCACTGATGTACTTTGCCAGGGCTAGGGCTACAGCAGTTTTCACAAACTCCGCCGGCTGAATGCTAAAAGCTCCAAAAGAATACCAGGCTGTTTGTCCGGCAATGGTTTTTCCGAAAATAAAAAGCCCTATAAGGGAAAGTATTGCAAAAATATAAATAACACTGGCAAACCTTTCAAAGAATTTACTTTCCAAAGCGAGAATCACAATACTGATAACTATTCCTAAAATAATCCAAAACAACTGTTTACCGTAGATTCTTGATAGATCAAAAATAATTTCTTCCTCACTTACGAAGGTGGTTGAATAGATATTAACCCATCCAAAACCTATGAGAATCGATATGATAAGTATGGTAAGCCAATCTATCTGCAGTAAGGTTTTCGGCATTCTTATTGGTTAATTTTAAAATCTTCGCCAGAATATGGTTTGGCATATTCATCCTCCAAAGTATTGCTAAGAATCCATTTTTCCAAGTCTTTCCTTTCGATTTTATCTTTTAGATATTTTTCAATCATAAGGCTGGAAATCCTGCCGGCATATCGAGATCCCCAGTAACCGTTTTCTACAAAAACAGCCAGGGCAATTTTTGGATTCTCTTTGGGGGCGAAAGCTACAAAAATAGAGTGATCGGTGAGCTGCATTCTTTCTCCGTCTACTACTGTATAATTTTCGGAAGTGCCTGTTTTTCCGCAAACTTCAATACCCGGAACCCTCAGGTAAGTGGCTGTTCCATAATTGAATACGTCATGCATGCCCTGTATAATCGGCTCAAAATGTTTTTGGTCTATAGTTGTGACCTGCTTAGTCGTGTATTTTTCGTCTTCTATAGGCGATCCCGCTATAGACTTGACGATATGAGGTCTGTAAAACCAGCCTTTGTTAGCAATAGCTGCAGTTGCGTTGGCCAGTTGAATGGGTGTTGTAAGCACTTCGCCCTGTCCAATCGCATTGGAGAGGGTTGCACTTGCATACCATTCATACGTAGGATAGTTATAGGCCTTATTGTAATAATCTGAATCCGGCAGAAGACCAGCTCTTCCTACTTTCAAGTCATAGCCCAAATAATCTCCAAGGCCAAAACTAGCCATGTGTTTTCTCCAGACATCTATACCTTTTTGAGGCGTGTCGTACTTTTCAATTGTTCTTCTATAGATTTGTGCAAAATAGGAATTACAGGAATGGGCGATACCCGTTACCATTTCGACAGGGCTTGGATGATTGTGACAACCCATTCTTGCTCCCCTGCCATAAGAGTAACCTCCATAACAATTAAAACTTTCCTCAAGCCCAACTACACCTTCTTGTAAAGCCACCAGTCCTGTTAAAGCTTTGAAAGGCGAACCTGGCGCATAGACAGCTTGAAGTGCACGATTGTATAAGGGCTTTTGGATAGTATCGTAATATAATTTTGTGAAATTTCTAGACCTTTTTCTCCCCACCAGTAAATCCGGATCGTAAGAGGGCGCTGTTATCAGGCTCAAAATTTCTCCTGTAGCAGGTTCCAGGGCAACAATGCCCCCGCGTTTTCCCTGCATCAGCAGTTCACCGTAGGCCTGTAATTCCGCATCAATTGTGAGTTTTAAGTCGCTTCCTTTTTCTGAAAGCGTATCAAATTTACCTTCTTTAAAGGGTTTGATGTTTTTGTTGTGAATATCTCTCAAATAGTGTTTCACTCCTCTTTCTCCTCGTAAAGCTTCTTCGTACTGCTCTTCAACCCCCTGTTTTCCTTTCAAATCACCGGATTGATAATACGAATTCTTAGAGATTTCCCCCGGACCAACTTCAGCAATATATCCCAGAATATTGGCGCTGTGATCTGCATTATAATCCCTTAAAGATCGCTTTTGAATATAAAACCCCTCGTATTTATGCATGCGCTCCTGTAAGTAAGCATATTCTTTTTTGGTGAGTTGGGGTGTAATTAAGGAAGCTAATCGGGGAGAGTATCGCCAGGCCTTCTCCAGTTGAATTTTAAGCCGTTTTGGCGTGAGTTTCAATAGACTGGCTAACTCCAGGGTGTCAAACTCCTTGACTTCCAAAGGCACTGCCATGACATCATAGGCAGGCTGGTTTCCAACCATGAGTTTCCCATTTCTGTCATAGATATATCCTCTCTGCGGATAGTCGTAGACTTTTCGTACAGAGATGTTATTGGAGACTTCATCGTAACTTTCATTTAGCACTTGTAAATAAAATAAACGGATCAGGAAAAGGAAGGCAGCAAAACTGACTAAAATGATAGGGAGTAATTTTCTCATTTACGATTCTTTCGAATTAAATTTAAGGTAATCATTATCAGGAGTATACTAAAAGCTGAAGAATAAACAATCTTTTCTAAAAGATATAATAAATGATTAACACTAAAGATTTCTAAAGAAAAAAGAACAACATGATGTATGATTACCATGAAGCTAACGTAGACCAATCTAGATCTAAACGGGGCATCATAAAATTTTAAAGTTTGGTAGTCGTAGCTCAAGCCAAATGCATTTCTTAAGAACAAGGGCCTCAGGTAAGCAATGACTAAAGTTGCAGCGGCATGGATACCACCACTGTCTTCAAAAATATCTATGCATATTCCCAGAACAAAAGCAAGCACAAGCTTTTGAACAGAATTTATATTGAAAGGCAGTAGGATGATGAGTAAAGGATAAATATAGGGGTTGATGAACCCCATTACTTCAAACTGATTCAAGATCATGACCTGAACCAAGATGAGCAACACAAATCTTATGCTATTTATAAAATAGGTTTTCATCTAAGGCTCTTCTTGATTTAATAATTCGTAGGCTTGTTCTTTTCTCGTATCCTCAATGACATAGACGTGTTTCAAATTTGTCATGTCATTAAAAAGCTTTACAGAAATAGTATAATACCCCAGGTTTTCATTCAGTTCGTAATCATTTATTACACCGATAGGAACATTTTCAGGAAAAATTAAAGAACGCCCTCCGGTGGCAATGGTATCTCCAAGTTTAACTGGTGCAGATCTTGGTACGTCTACCAGGTTCATAAGATTTGGATCCTTCCCATCCCAGGTCAGGGTTCCAAAATGATTGGTTTTTTTCAGTTTGGCATTAATAGAGGTGTTGGTGTTGAGAATTGAAATCACTCTGGAAAATTCTTTGCTGGCGTCTATAACAATGCCTATGATGCCCTTGCTGGAAATAACGCCCAGGTCTTGTTGAATGCTGTCATTTGTTCCGCCTTCAATGAGAAGATAATTGTCGATCTTATCGTAATAATTTGAAATCACTCTAGCTTTTTGAACCTTGTATAAAGTATCACTGATATAATCTAAAGTTGACTCTAAGGTATCTTCAGAAGAAGACATATTCAAAAGCTTTGTTCTTAACATTTCATTCTCTTCTAAAAGGATTTCATTTTGAGTTTTCAAGTCAAAGTATTGGTCTACACTTTCAGAAGTACCTAAAATGTTTCCCGAAATAAAATTAGCAGAGGAGACCACTTTGCTATTGTGATAAGTATGAGCCTGGAAAGTAAGTCCAAGAGCAATTGTCAAAAGGATGATAAACACCAAACCTGTCTTATTTTTAATAAGAAATAAAATGATTTGCTGCATAACTCAGGTCTATTTTAGGAGGACAGCTTTGTATTTCTCCAGGTCCTTCAGGGTAATTCCTGTTCCTCTTACAATAGCTCTTAATGGATCTTCGGCAATGTAAACCGGTAAGTCTGTTTTTTGAGATAAACGCTTGTCCAGCCCTCTTAACATGGAGCCACCCCCAGCGAGATAAATACCGGTGTTATAAATATCGGCTGCCAATTCTGGAGGAGTTTGTGATAAAGTCTCCATAACAGCATCTTCAATTCTAAGGATAGATTTATCCAGGGCTTTTGCGATCTCTCTAAATGAAATTTCAACTTGTTTTGGCTTTCCGGTCAATAAATCCCGACCTTGAACCCGCATGTCTTCAGGAGCCGTTTCCAAGTCTTCAGTAGCAGAACCAATCTGTATTTTAATCTTTTCGGCAGTGCGCTCTCCAATGAAAAGGTTGTGCTGAGTGCGCATGAAATAAATGATATCATTGGTAAACACATCCCCGGCAATTTTCACAGATTTATCGCAAACAATACCGCCAAGAGCGATGACAGCAATTTCGGTAGTACCACCACCGATATCCACAATCATATTACCCTTTGGCTGCATAATATCCACCCCAATACCAATAGCGGCGGCCATAGGTTCGTGTATCAGATACACTTCTTTGCCATTCACACGTTCTGCCGAATCTTTTACAGCCCGCATTTCAACTTCTGTGATTCCACTTGGAATACAGATGACCATGCGAAGGGAAGGAGTGAAAAGGCGTTTTTTGAGCGCAGGAATTTCTTTGATGAACATGCTTATCATTTGCTCACTGGCATCAAAATCTGCAATAACACCGTCTTTTAAGGGACGAATGGTTTTGATGTTTTCATGCGTTTTCCCCTGCATCATGGCAGCTTCTTTTCCTACCGCGATAATTTTTCCAGTTAAACGATTTCTGGCTACAATAGATGGACTGTCCACCACGACCTTATCATTATGAATGATAAGCGTATTGGCCGTTCCTAAATCTATAGCTATATCTTCGGTAAGAAAATCAAAAAATCCCATGTGTTTGTTGTTTGAAGAGTATAAAGTTAATTAATTAATGCTTAAAATGACGTATTCCTGTCATCACCATGGAAATATTATTTTCGTTGCAGTAGTCGATGCTCAATTCGTCCTTAATAGAACCTCCTGGTTGTATAACCGATGTAATTCCAGCCTTACCTGCAATCTCGACACAATCTGGAAAAGGGAAGAAGGCATCGCTGGCCATGACCGAGTTTTTCAAATCAAACCGAAAGTTCAAAGCCTTTTCAATGGCGTGAGTTAAGGCATCAACTCTGGAAGTTTGTCCCGTTCCACTGGCCAGTAATTGTTTGTCTTTGGCCAGAACTATAGTGTTGGACTTGGTATGTTTGCATATTTTGGAAGCAAATAATAAGTCTTCCACTTGAGCATCGCTAGGTGATAATTTAGTAGCTGTTTTCAAATCTTCAACAGCATCCGTTTTGGCATCTCTGTCCTGTACCAATACACCGTTGAGGCAAGTCCTGACTATTTTATCAGAAAATTGAAAAACCTTTTGAACCAAAATGATTCTGTTTTTCTTTTTAGTCAGGATTTCCATAGCTTCATCGGTATAACCGGGTGCAATCACAACTTCACAAAAGAGGTTGTGAATTTCTTCTGAAGTGGCTTTGTCTATTTCTGAGTTTGAAATCAAAATGCCGCCAAAGGCAGAAACGGGATCACCAGCTAAAGCGTCTATATAAGCCTGGTGAATTGTATCTCGTTGAGCCAGGCCACAGGCATTGTTGTGTTTTAAAATGGCGAAAGTCGGTGCTTCTTGGTAGAATTCTGACATTAAATTGACGGCAGCATCTACATCCAGCAAATTGTTGTAAGACAATTCTTTGCCGTGAAGCTTATTGAAAACTTTCTCAAAATCACCGAAGAAAAAGCCCTGCTGATGTGGATTTTCACCATAGCGCAATTCTTTTCCTTTATCAAAACTTTGTTTGTGAATAGGTATTGCTTCAGAGGTGTTGAAATAATTGAATATGGCGGTATCGTAATGCGAAGAGATCTGGAAAGCTTTGGCTGCAAAATTCTTTCTTTGTGAAAGGCTTACAACGCCTTTGTTTTCTTTCAATATTTCTTCCAGAGAAGCGTAATCCTGTCTTGAAGAGACGCAAAGCACATCCTTAAAGTTTTTAGCTGCAGCTCTGATAAGCGAAATGCCGCCAATATCGATTTTTTCAATAATATCCTGTTCGGTGGCCCCGGAAGCCACGGTATCTTCGAAAGGATATAAATCGACAATAACGAGATCGATTTGGGGGATATCATAAGCCTTTAGCTCTTCTTGATCCTGGGTATGGTCGGCTCGGTTTAAAATTCCTCCAAAAACTTTAGGGTGGAGCGTTTTTACCCGACCACCCAGGATGGAGGGATAGGAGGTGATATTTTCAACAGGAATGACATGTATTCCATGATCAGTTATGAATTTTTCAGTACCTCCAGTAGAGTAAATTTCGACACCTAATTGGTTTAAAATTTTCACAATAGGTTCCAAACCTTCTTTGTGATAAACGGATATTAAGGCAGATTTTATTCCTTTTACTTGAGCCATTTTGAGATTCTTTTTTAGATGTGGCAAAAGTAGGACTTTGTTAAGGAATAACTAATTGTTGGCTCTCAATTATTTATAAAAAAAATAAACCTAAATCCAATGTGTTTTTAGGCTGAACCTGTTTCCTGATCTGCATTTCGTAAAAAACCCTGAAACGAGTTCAGGGTCATAAATCTATTTCTATGGTCTATACGATCATACCTGCAGCAACGGTTTCTTTGGTGGATTCATCTACCAGGATAATACTTCCTGTTATTCTGTTGTCTCTGTAAGAGTCCAGCATCAAACGATGAGAAGTTTTCAATTTTACACGCGCAATGTCATTCATCTTTAAATCCTTATCGGCCTCATTTCTTTTGAAGGTGTTCACGTCCATTTTATAAACGATGTCTTTGATGACTGCTTTTTGCTCGTTGGAGGTATGCATAATACTGTACTTTGTTCTCGGTTTCACGGGAGAATTATTCAACCAGCACAGCATGACATCAAATTCCTGAGATAATTCTGGCTGATTGTTCACTTTTACGATCATGTCACCTCGACTGATATCGATATCATCCTCCAAAGTCATAGCGACAGACATCGGAGCAAAAGCTTCTTCAACTTCCTTTTCTCCTGCATTGATGCTATTAATTTTTGAAGTGAATCCAGAGGGAAGGACGGCTATTTCATCGCCAATTCTGTAGATTCCGCTAGCGATTCTACCTGCATAACCTCTGTAGTCTTCAAAGCCTTTGCGTTGAGGCCTCAGCACTGTCTGAACAGGAAATCTCGCATCTATTTTATTGATATCACTGCTGATGTGTAGAGTTTCCAACTCGTGTAACATAGGGGAGCCTTGAAACCAGGACATATTTTCAGACCGGTTGACCACATTGTCACCATTCAAGGCGCTGATAGGAATATAACGCACATCTTTGATCAGCAATTTTGAAGAAAATTCTTCAAACTGCTCCACTATGCTATTGAAAGTGTCTTCAGAATAATCCATCAAATCCATTTTGTTAATACACACAATGATATGTGGAATATTCAATAAAGAAGCGATGAAGGTGTGTCTTTTGGTTTGTTCTATCACGCCATGCCTTGCATCTATAAGAACAACGGCAGCATTTGCAGTAGAAGCTCCTGTGACCATGTTTCTGGTATATTGAATATGACCGGGGGTGTCGGCGATGATGAATTTACGTTTAGGCGTGGTAAAGTATCTGTAAGCCACATCTATGGTAATGCCCTGTTCGCGCTCGTCTTTAAGACCATCTGTGAACATGGCCAGATCTACACCTTCAATACCTTTTTGCTTGCTGGAATTTCCTACGGCGGCCAGTTGATCTTCAAAGATGGATTTGGAATCGTAAAGCAATCTTCCTATAAGTGTACTTTTTCCATCATCTACACTACCCGCAGTTGTGAATCTAAGCAGTTGATTTTTATCTATTTTCATCGTATAAGTCAGTTTTTGTAATCAAAATTTCAATATTGTTTCAAGAAGTAACAGTCTAAAAGTAACCGTCTTTTTTACGGTCTTCCATGGCGGTTTCAGAGCGCTTATCATCGCTTCGGTTACCGCGTTCGGTTTCTCTCATGGTAGAGACCTCCTCCACGATTTTTTCCATGGTATCTGCATCAGATTCTATTCCCCCGGTAATGGTGATGTCTCCAAGTGTTCTGAAACGTATCCTTTTGGTCAGGATTTCTTCCCTAGGTTCCAGGATCAGATGGTCTGAATTCGGAATCCAGGATCCATTTCTTTTCACGACTTCACGCTCGTGAGCCAAATACAAAGAGGGAATTTCTATGTTTTCTTTGGCGAGGTAATTCCACACATCCATTTCGGTCCAGTTGCTTATTGGGAAAGCTCTAAAATGCTCTCCTTCAAAGTATTTTCCGTTGAGCAGGTTCCAAAGTTCAGGTCGCTGATTTTTAGGATCCCATTGTCCAAACTCATCTCTATGGGAAAAGAAGCGTTCTTTGGCTCTCGCTTTTTCCTCATCCCTTCTGCCACCTCCAATAGCACAGTCAATTTTATGTTCTTCAATCGTGTCGAGAAGGGTCGTGATCTGCAGGGCATTACGGGTTGCATTTTTACCTCTTTCTTCAGCCACTCTGCCTGTATCAATCGATTTTTGAACAGAACCTACAATGAGTTTGACGCCAAGCTTCTCGACGATATCATCTCTAAACTGAATGGCCTCAGGAAAATTATGGCCTGTATCCACGTGCATTAAAGCAAAAGGTATTTTGGCAGGATGAAAGGCTTTTTTGGCCAGATGTGTAACCAGTATCGAATCTTTTCCCCCGGAAAATAAAATCACCGGATTTTGAAATTGAGCCCAGACTTCCCTCAAAATAAAGATGGCTTCAGACTCAAGTTCTTCTAAATAATTTAAATAATACGTGCTCATGAAGTTAAATTCTATGTGTTTCTTCTAGATAATTTATAATATACTGGACGGCTTCGTCCACTTCGGTATGTTCTGTTTGGATGTGAATTTCAGGATCTTTTGGTGCTTCATAGGGCGCATCGATTCCCGTGAAATTTTTGATTTCACCAGCTCTTGCTTTTTTATAAAGTCCTTTAACATCACGTTTCTCACATTCCTCCAGAGAGGTGTCAACAAAAACTTCTATCATATCGTCTTTACCTACGATTTGCTTCACCTGTTCACGGTCAGAAATTAAAGGAGACACAAAGGCAGCTATGGTCACTATTCCAGCATCTACAAATAACTTTCCCACCTCTGCAATGCGTCTTAAGTTCTCCAGTCGATCTTCTTTGTTAAAGCCAAGTCCTTTATTGATGCCACTTCTGATGTTATCACCATCCAAAGCATAAGTGCTTATGCCTTTATAAAATAATTCTTCTTCAACTTTGTTGGCGATGGTAGATTTTCCGGAGCCTGATAAGCCTGTAAACCAAAGCACAAAAGATTCGTGTCCGTTCACTTTATTTCTATGCGATCTCGAAATATCGTAATCGTGTAAGACTATATTTTCGCTCATAATTCTGTTTTTACGTGAAAGTAGCCGTTTAATAGATTTTCGCGATTGTATAACATTTCTTCATTCGTATCCAGGCTTATCACTTCCAGGCCTACGGCTTTACAAATGGCTTGTCCGGCGGCTGTATCCCATTCCATGGTTGGTGCATAGCGCGGATATACATCCGCCTGACCTTCTGCTACCAGACAGAACTTTAAGGAACTTCCTTTGGAAACGATTTCTATTGGTTTTTGATGTTCCTTTTTCAAGGTCTCAACATGATCCAGTGTGTCCTGATTCATGTGAGAACGACTGCCTACCACTCTGATGCGGCTCGAATTTCTGCTAGGCTGCAAAGCTGTGGCCTTATTCAACAGGGATTGTATGTCATGGTCGTTTTCCGACACCGCAACTTTAAAAGCCTGACCGGCGTCAACATCGCCTACATATAGCAGGCGCTGAGCAGGAACATAAATCACTCCAAACACCGGCTTTTGATGATCGATCAAAGCTATATTTACGGTAAATTCACCGTTTTTCTTTACAAATTCTTTAGTGCCATCCAGTGGGTCTACTATCCAGCATTGTGTCCAGGATTTCCGTTCCTCAAACTCAGTTTGTTTGTTTTCTTCACTAATAATAGGAATAGAAGTAGTTTCCAGATAAGACATGATGACTGCATTTGCATTTCTATCAGCCTGGGTGAGCGGAGACGCATCGTCTTTGTATTCTACATCAAAATCCTCACTGTAGATTTCCATAATGGCGTCTCCTGCTTTCAGGGAGGCTTCAATAGCTTTAAGGTAATTTTCCTGCATTAATTCTTAGATTGGAAATTAAAATTTATTTAATTTAAGCCTGGCTATCAAGCACTTATATGGCTTCGTGTAAAATATCAGGCAAAAGTATATAATTTCTACCAATTAGGTAGACTATTCAATTTAGAATCAAATCTTTTTCTGTGTTAATTTTTTTTCTGAATTTGAATCGTAATGTATTATGATATTTGTCGACTAGTCCTAAAACTTTTAAATACTAATAGTAGTACATAAATAAAAACTCATGAAAGCTCTAAAGTCTATATTTTTAATGCTAATCCTTTTTAATCTTGGGCTAGTAAATCTACAAGCTCAGGATATCCACAAGCACCAGCAATGGAATCAATTAGTTAAAACCTATGTGGATGCTGATGGGAATGTAGATTACAAAGCTTTGAAGCAACATGAAAACAAATTGGATGCGTATCTGAGCTTGCTCAACGAGAATCCTCCAAAAGCGTCCTGGACCAAAAATCAAAATAAAGCTTACCTTATCAACGCATACAATGCTTACACCGTGAAACTGATTATCGATAATTATCCTTTGGAAAGCATACGAGACATTGGCGGGTTTCTAAACAATCCGTTTACGACGGAGTTTGCGAAAATTGGAGGGGAATCCTATGCTTTGGACGATATTGAAAAGGGAATGCTGCTGAAGATGGGAGACCCCAGAGTGCATTTTGCGGTGAACTGTGCTTCAGAATCTTGTCCAAGGCTAGCTAAGGAAGCTTATGTGGCATCCAAACTAGATCAGCAACTGGAGACGGCAGCAAAGCGGTTTATCCGTTCAGATAAAAACGAACTGTCAAAAAACCATGTTGAACTTTCTAAAATCTTTAAATGGTATGCCTCCGATTTTGAGAGAGGAGGAAAATCAGTCATTGATTTTATCAATACATATTCCCGACAAAAAATCAATGCAGATGCCAGCATAGATTATTTGCCGTATTCCTGGGCATTGAATGAAAAATAAACCCAATGATTAGTATTATCATCCCCGTGTATAATGAAGCTGAAATCATTGAAGCTAATCTGAAACGAATTCAGAAGAGAATAAGCCCCTTTTCATGGGTGGATGAAATCCTGGTCATCGATGGGGGGAGTCATGATAACAGCTTCGAAAAAGCCAAGGCCGTTGAAGGTGTTCAGGCTTTCATATGCCCCAAAGGGCGGCCTAAGCAGATGAATTTTGGAGCCAAACGCGCTAGAGGTCAAATCTTATATTTTCTTCATATCGATTCTTTTCCGCCTGAAAATTTTGATGAAATGATCGTCAATGCTGTTAAAAACGGACATGAGGCGGGTTGTTTTCAAATGAAATTCAGAAGCAGTCATCCCTGGTTGAAATTTTTAAGCCTGCTAACGCAGTTTAACGCCAGGTCCTGCAGAGGAGGAGACCAAAGTTTATTTGTCAGCAGATCGCTTTTTGAAAACATTGGAGGGTATAACGAAGACTTCCTGATTTATGAAGACCACGAAATCCTGAAACCCATCTATGAACAAACGCATTTTAAAGTGATTCCAGAGTGGATTTCGACTTCGGCCAGGCGTTATGAGGACAAGGGCATTTTGAAATTACAACTTCTTTTTCTGGGAATCTATTTCAAAAAATGGCTGGGGGCTTCTTCAGAAGAACTTTACAGGTTTTATGAAAAGCATATTAATAATACACCGACTAAAGCCTGAGATTGCTTTACTTTTGAATAAACTTTAGTAATTTCAGCATCAGACATCCGACTAGTGCACTAATTAAAACCTGAAGAGTTTGAAACAAGAACATATTGTCATCATAGGAAATGGTATTTCAGGAGTGACTTTAGCGCGACATATCCGTAAATTATCGGATAAGCGCATCACCTTAATTTCTTCTGAAAGTGACTATTTTTTCTCTCGTACAGCTTTGATGTACGTTTATATGGGTCACATGAAATGGAATCATCTAAAACCTTATGAAGATACCTTTTGGGAGAAAAACAGACTGGAATTGAAACAGGCTCACGTCACGCATGTTGATACTGAACACAAACAGCTAAAACTGGACTCCGGAGAGGATTTTTCTTATGATAAACTGGTGATTGCCTGTGGCTCCAGGTACAATAAATTTGGCTGGCCGGGCCAGGATGCTGAAGCCGTGATTGGACTCGTAAGTAAACAGGACCTCGAACAGCTCGAGGTATACGCGCCAAATAATAATGTATGCAAACGCGCAGTGATTGTAGGCGGAGGGTTGATAGGCGTTGAGCTTGCCGAAATGCTTTCCACTCGAAATATTCCTGTCACCTTCCTGGTGCGTGAAGAGCATTTCTGGAATACGGTTATACCCGATGAAGAGGCCCAGGTTTTAGAACGGCATATAAGAGAGCATGGTATCGATTTAAGGCTGGGCAATAGCCTTGAAGAAATTATAACCGATGAGCATAGAAGAGCAAAAGCCGTCAAAGTAAAAGAAACCGGAGAAATAATAGACTGTGATTTGGTGGGTCTGACACCGGGTGTATCTCCGAATATTGATTTTTTAAAGTCCAGTAAGATTGAATTGAACCGCGGCGTATTAGTCAACCGGATGCTGGAAACCAGCGAACCGGATGTCTATGCCATCGGCGACTGTGCCGAACAGCGTGAGCCTATTGGCAACCGCCCTCCTGTGGAAGCCGTGTGGTACACCGGAAGGATGATGGGAGAAACCCTGGCACAGACCTTATGCGGAAATCCCATGGAATATAATCCGGGGCACTGGTTCAATTCTGCCAAGTTTTTTGATATTGAATACCAAACTTACGGCTGGGTGTTTCCTACGCCAAAAGAAGGTCATGACGATTTCTACTGGGAAGCTGAAGATGGTAAAAAATGTATTCATATTCATTTTGAAAAGGAACCCAGGATTTTTAAGGGCATCAATACCTTTGGGATTCGGATGCGACATGAAGTTTTTGACTACTGGCTGACAGAAGAAGCAACCGTGGAGGAGGTCATAAAGAATCTTAAGAAGGCTAATTTTGATCCTGAGTTTTTTGAAGCTTACGAGAAGCAGATTCAGAAGGAATTTGAAAAAGAATTTAATACAATAGAATTATGAGTTTAGATGTGAATATGTCTGTCACAGGAAACGCCCCGGAAGCTTTAAATGTTCAGCAAAAATTATCTGCGGCCCTAGGGCTTGCCGGAATTTTTATCATGAGCCTGTCGGTTTTCAATGTAGGATTTCAGCCGCAGGCACTCTGGCTAACGTTAGCGATAGGCCTGGTGGCCGTCGGTATTGTCTGGTACACCAGAGCCAGCTATGCAGGTAAAACCGCAGGCATTAAAAACGATGGGGTCTATTTCAAATCCCTGACCAATCGCGGGCTCTGGGCTTATATCGTAGGTGTAGTGTTCACCGGGTTTTATATTGTTCTTTATTTTTACCCGGGCTTACTAGGCTTAAATAGTAGCGGAGCAAATACAGGTGTTATTTCGCTCTTTGATCCTTTGAGTCAACTTATGGCCGGAAGACCGGCCAGTCAGTGGTTTGTTTATGGGGTTTTATACACCTTAGCTATTCTGGGATTTGGCTTTAAATTCCTGTGGAAATATCGGCATAACAGCTACCAGCGTCTGCGGACGTTTTCGGTCATGTTTTTCCAGCTGGGTTTTGCTTTTATCATTCCGGAATTAATGGCCAGACTCAATGATGACGATTTCTCATTACCTTATTATAACATAATTAATATCTGGCCTTTAAACTATTACAACTTCGAACAGTACAGAGTAGATGAATTTATAAGTGCAGGGGATATAGGCATTGCTTTGCTGATTTTCGGGATACTTTCTATTTTAGTCATCACTCCGATTCTCACCTACAAATATGGTAAACGCTGGTATTGTTCCTGGGTATGCGGTTGCGGAGGCCTGGCAGAAACAGCCGGGGACCCGTTTCGGCATTTGAGTGACAAAACCCAAAGCGCCTGGAAACTGGAACGCTGGCTGGTGCATTCTGTTTTAGTCTTTGTGGTGGTTATGACGACAGCTGTGGTATATTCCTATCTTAACGGAGGAGGATACTGGCTTTCGGGGGGTGCATTTTTGATAAGTGTTGCGGTCTTATTGTCGGTCATATTCGGCTGGGCGATGCTGTTTAAACGGCAGGAATTAAAAAAAGATGCCAGGTACGCTGCCATTGGCTTTTTTGTAGTCATTATGGCTCTCATCGCTTTGCACTTTTCCGGTATGACCAGTAAGGTTTTTCTTTTTGAAGCTGAGACCCTGAGGTCTTCTTATGGGTTTATGATCGGGGCGATTTTCTCCGGCGTGGTTGGGGTTGGCTTTTACCCGATTTTCGGAAACCGTGTATGGTGCAGATTTGGCTGTCCCATGGCCGCGATTTTAGGATTTCAGCAGCGTTTATTTTCAAAATTCAGAATCACGACCAACGGCGGTCAATGTATTTCCTGTGGAAACTGTTCCACCTATTGTGAAATGGGTATCGATGTGAGAGCCTACGCTCAAAAAGGAGAAAACATCGTCAGGTCCTCATGTGTGGGCTGTGGCATCTGTGCTTCGGTCTGTCCGCGAGGCGTTTTAAAACTTGAAAACGACGATCCCAAGGGCAGAATCAATTCTAAAGACGTGCTGCTTGGCAACGATGTGGATTTGATGGATCTGGTCAATCAGAATAAAAAGTAAGAAGGGTTTTTTACCGCGTTTTAACCTCATACAAGAGCATCCTTTAAATAATTTTAAGGATGCTCTTGCAACGGCCGCTGTTTATTTAATCAACAGATAATTGTAGGCTTTGGAACGATAGAGTACAAGGATAATGTTGGCTAAAAATAAACCACTGGTTAAAACTAATTCATCAATTTCATCGGGTTCAAGAAAAATATGAAACAGCAAAATGTTTAGTGTAATCGGCAACAAAGATAAACCACCGATAAGACTTGTTTTTTTCCAGAGGACCAGAAGTCCAAAGATCAGTTCACATAAGCCCAATACCAACCAAAAGTACCCGGTTTGTTTCATTCCACTGACATACAGCACTAATTTACTGACGTGTTCAAGATCCTGATCAAGGTAGTTCTGGGCCTTGTCAACAACTTCCTGTGGCTCTGCAAACGGTGTTTCGAATTTAGAAACACTGCCATAGATCATCATTCCGCCAAGGAAAAACTGCAAAGCGATGATAAAAACAGATTGAATTTTCATGGCTTTAGTTAAAAGTTACCTGTCCTTCATTAGGATTGTAAGCATATCTAAAGGTGTAGTATCTGGACTCATCCTGAAAAGGATCAATGTCAGAAGGTGCATCCTTGTAATAACTTAATATTTCAAATTTTGCGTATTTCCCATCGGTGGTTTCTACCAAAAGTATTTTACCTGGAATTGGATTCAGGATATTAGTTGTAAAGTCGTAATTATACCAGCCATTACCACTGCCAGCAGGAACAGCAAAGCCCTCGTGGCTGTCTTGGTCAAAACTTGTGTCTGCCGGAATTTCCGTAATATCTTCAAAGGTGGCACTGACCAGTGTAATACCGGCATCGGAAGTTCTTAAGGGTTCGTCTATGGTGCCGGTTACAGTCCCTCCATTCACAGCGATGGTGGTGCCTCGAAACGCAATATCCCATTCGGTGTCGCTGTCTGTTATTTGACCAGTCTCAAAATCAAACTTGGTAAAAGAACCTGATATAGGTTCGCCTCGGCCGCCTTCCTGCGGAGCGTGTAAATTCTCAATGGTGGTTGATTCTACTTCTGCTAATGCCATGACGTCATCATCGTCTGAGCAGGAAAGCATACATAGCGACATCAAAATAAACGGAGTTAATTTTAAAGTGTTCATAGGGTTTGTGTTTTGGGTTAATTTATAGTTGAAATTGAATTTTTCCTGTTATTCTTATACCGGGCAGATTGAGTAAGCCGGTCTGCTCGTTATTGAGGATATTTTCACCGACGAGCTGAAACCTGTAGTTTTTGAACAGGCTTTTGCTCAGTGTGAGATTTAAAAGTGAAAAACCATCCACAAAAGAATCGTCGTACTCATCGATGAGAGCATTACCGTTAGTGTCAAACAAGGCATACCTGGACCTGTAGTTTAACCTTAAGTTGGCAAAAGCTTTCCATTCAGGGATGTTATAATGGATTTTGAAATTTACTAAATGCCTGGAACGGTTGGGCAGTCCAAAATAGTCTGAAAGCTCCAGTCGCCTGGTGATCAAAGTTTCCGGGTCTCTTATAAAGACTTCTCCGTCCTCAATGCGGTCTTCCGCTTCTTTATCAAACGCATACAGCAGCTGGTAGCCTAAAGACAGTTTCAGATTTTTAGTGAAGGCGTAGCTCAGATCGGTTTCAAGACCCGTGGTGTAAATGTTGTCTCGGTTGACATAGCCAAACACATTTTGACCATTGGTTTTGCGGGCGATAATTCTGGTGTCTATCAAGTTTTGAATATCATTTCTAAAGGCATTTAAGCTAAAATCAAACTTATTTTTCTGATAACTCAAGCCAAGATTTACACCTGTTGAGGATTCAGCGCCCAGCGGCTGCCCTAAGTTTTCGGGGTCTACCGTTAAACTGAGTATTTGACTGCTGTTTTGAAGTCGTTCTATCACTGCTTCTTCCACGCGATTGCCAATCACCGTATAGCCTACAGCAGAGTTTGTAAAATCTAAATACAATTGTCTGAAATCAGGAGCCTTAAAGCCGGACCCAACAGAAGATTTTATACCGATGTGATCATTTAATTTATAAATAGCTGAAGCTTTGGGGCTGAACTGAGAATCGTATTCACTATGGATATCAAATCGCCCGCCCAGGATGAGGTCTAGTTTCTGAAGGGGTGAGAAGCTATGCTGAGCATAGATATACTGCGAATAGAAACGGACTTCATTTTCGAATAAATCCCGGTCTAAAAATTCAAAATTACTTCCAATACCAGCTATCACTTCGTGCCTGGAATTGAGGTTATAAGTTAAACGTAATTCGGGCCGAAACATTCTTTGATTAAAATCTGAATCGAAAAGAACATCGCCATTAAGGGGGTCAAGCTCAAGTTGATTGGCCTGGTATTGTGTGAAATACAATTCATAATCGGCAATGAGTTTTGAGGACCACTTGTGCTGAGTGATTGACGTTATATTGGTATCCCATTCTTCGCTTTCACCAGAAATATCAATATCCTGGTAAAACACTCTATAATTGATGGCGGTTTTTAAATCTTCTGAGAATTTATAATTTAAATGAGAAGAAAAGGTATAATTTTCAAAAGGGTCAACCGTATTTCCATTGAGATTCTCATCAAGATCGAATCCTCCGGAACTCAGGCGGTTTAAAAAAACGGCGTATGAAAACGTATTCATTTTTTGTTTGGCAGACAGGTTGAAGTCTGAAGTTTCAAAACTGCCGAAGGCCGCGTCTACACCAAGATCTAATTCCCTGTCTGATGGTTTTTGGGTGATGATGTTTATGACACCCCCAAGGGCTTCAGAACCATACAGGCTGGAAGACGGGCCTTTGATGATTTCTATGCGTTCGATATTACCCAAAGCCAACCGGGATAAATCTAAATTACCCGATTGTCTTCCTACCACAGGCACGTTGTCGATCAGAATCATAATGTACTCAGAATTTATGCCCTGCATCTGAATGCCTTTAAACCCGCTTTGATCTGTGATGCTTGTTATTCCCGTTTGTTCGTTTAAAAGTTCATCTGCACGTCTTAAACCTGTATTGGATATAACTTCCCGGCTTAGCACTGTTACAGGCATGGGAATGTCCTGACGTTTGCGTTCTGAACGTGTCGCGGTAATCACAACTTCTTCTAAATCAAAATAGGATAAACTGTCTTCTGTAGTTTGTTTAGTCTCCTGCGTAAAACCAGTATACACCAGGGAAAAGAGGAGAATCCACAATATGTTAACCGACAGCTTATCCATTTATTAAGACTAATTAAAAATAAATATTAGGTAAATATATTACACTATTTATATTCAATCCAAATAAAAATAATAATTTTACAGGGTAATTTAAAAATTCATTGTCATGAAAACTTTTTTAACCTTTTTAAGTCTTTTGCTCTTACAGAGCTTATCGAGTCAAACCAAACTTGAACAGGACCGACAGGCCATCAAAGCCATGTGCGGTTGTTATGAAGTGCAGTTTAATTTTTCCGAAACCTTTAAGCATGCACAGGATTCTACCTATACCCCCTCACCAGATAAAATCGCTGGCGGATTAGAATGGGTACAGTTGGTAGAAGATGAGTCAGATAAAATCGCGATGCAGCATTTATTGATTGTAGGCCCGGAAGAGCGGAAGCAAATCGTAAAGCACTGGCGACAGGACTGGTTGTATCAAAATCAGCACCTGTATGTATATGATGCTAATAAGCACTGGAAATATCAGGAGCTACCTTATGATGAGGTTATTGGACAGTGGACGCAAAAAGTCTATCAGGTGGATGATAGCCCGAGATACGAGGGCACAGCTTCCTGGGTGCATGTCGATGGCAAGCATTATTGGGAAAACACAACTCCCGCTCCATTGCCAAGACGTGAATTTAGTATAAGGGATGACTATAATATTACCCTGAGAACCAATCGACATGAACTCACCGATTTTGGATGGGTGCATGACCAGGACAATAAAAAAATTCTAAAAACCGAAGACGGTCAGGAAATTGTGCTGGCCGACGAAAAAGGCTATAACACCTACACCAGAGTAGAGGACAGTAAATGCAAAGCCGCTCAGGACTGGTGGACCAAACACAGCAATTACTGGGCTGGTGTCCGCGCGGAATGGCAATCTGTTTTTGAAAATAAAGAGAGCCTTAGCATGCTTAAAAGTATAGACGATAAGCCTTTATTTATGCATATGTTTGAATTGCAGGACCAGGAATACAACAGCCAAAAAATCAAAAACCAAATCAGGGCCTTCCTAAAATAATCTATTGACTTTTTATAGAACTGATGAAATACCATTGAATGAGGTGCTTTTTATTCTGATTTAGAACATACTTCATAAACAGCATTTCATATTTTGACAAATAGCCTTCTCATACCGAGAAGGCTATTTGCGTTTATAAAGAAAACTTAAAAAATTTTAGAAATATTTAATAATTGCTTAGTTTTATTGGTAGCAAACTAAAAAATCAACTTTATTTATATATAAATTAGATATATAGATTAAGTTTATAGCTAGTTTATATTTAAATACATTTTCTTTATAGTCAAATTAAAATTCGCTTACTATGGAAGACAATAAAAATTCAAAAGATGCAAACCACAAGGTTTGGGAAGTCAATGAATCCTCAGCTAAATGTCCATTTCTCAATGGAGATACCAAAGGCGTTGCCGGCTCCGGTAACGATAATAGAGACTGGTGGCCTAATGCATTGAATTTAAATATTCTGAGACAAAATTCATCTATGGCCAATCCTATGGATGAAGATTTTGATTATGCTGAAGAATTTAAAACGCTTGATCTTAAGGCTGTAAAAAAAGACCTGGAAGAGCTGATGACGACAAGCCAAGACTGGTGGCCTGCAGATTATGGTCATTACGGACCCTTCTTTATTCGTATGGCCTGGCATGCGGCGGGGACCTATAGAATACAAGACGGAAGAGGAGGAGCAGGATCGGGTTCTCAGCGTTTCGCACCACTTAATTCATGGCCGGATAATGCCAATCTGGACAAAGCCAGATTGTTATTGTGGCCCATCAAGAAAAAATACGGAAAGAAACTCTCCTGGGCAGATTTATTGGTCCTTACAGGCAATGTGGCCCACGAGTCCATGGGGCTTAAAATGCAGGGATTTGGTGGCGGACGTGAAGATATTTGGCAGCCGGAAGAAGATGTATACTGGGGAGCAGAAAAAGAATGGCTGGACAACCAGTCACGTTATGAAGAGGGCGAACTGGAATATCCGCTTGCCGCTTCTCATATGGGATTGATTTACGTTAACCCGGAAGGACCTAATGGAAAGCCAGATCCTATGGGTGCTGCACACGACATACGCGTAACTTTCGGTCGTATGGCCATGAACGATTATGAAACAGTTGCGCTCATTGCCGGCGGACACACCTTTGGTAAGACACATGGTGCTGCCAGCGATCTGGATTATGTAGAGGCAGAACCAGCCGGCGCTCCTATGGAGATGCAAAGCATGGGCTGGAAGAACAATTATAAATCCGGTAAAGGCGTAGATACCATCACCAGTGGTCTCGAAGGGGCCTGGTCCGAAACGCCTACCCAATGGAGTAACCAGTATTTTGAAAATTTATTCAAATACGACTGGGAACTGACCAAAAGCCCGGCAGGAGCATACCAGTGGAAACCAAAAGACAATGCAGGGGAAGGAACAATTCCGGATGCACATGATCCCGATAAAAAACATGCGCCGTTTATGCTGACGACAGACCTGGCGCTGAAGGAAGATCCGGAATACGAAAAAATATCAAGACACTTTTATGAGAATCCGGAGGAATTTGCAGAAGCCTATTCCAAAGCCTGGTATAAATTAACTCACCGGGATATGGGACCAATTCAAAGGTATCTGGGTACCGATGTTCCAGAGGAAGAATACACCTGGCAGGACCCTGTCCCTGCAGTAGATCATGACCTGATCAATGCTACAGATGAGGAAGGACTAAAAAGAAAACTGCTGGATACAGATTTATCCATTTCAGAGCTGGTCTCTACAGCCTGGGCTTCGGCCTCTACCTATAGAAATTCCGATAAGCGCGGTGGTGCCAATGGGGCACACATCCGACTGGAACCCCAGAAAAACTGGGAGGTGAATAACCCGGAACAACTGTCCAGAGTGCTGGAAATCCTAGAAAAAGTTCAGACGGACTTTAATAATTCCCAGTCAGGAAATAAAAAAGTATCTCTTGCAGACCTTATAGTTCTCGGAGGGAATGCCGCCGTAGAAAAAGCAGCCGAAAAAGCAGGGTATGATATCCACATCCCGTTTTACCCGGGAAGAACCGATGCCAGTGCAGAACAAACTGAAATCGACTCTTTTGAGGCTCTGGAGCCGAGAGCCGATGGATTCAGAAACTATTCCAAAGGCTATCCAAAAGTCACCGAAGAAGAAATGCTGGTGGACAGATCCAATCTATTGACGCTCAGCGTACCTGAAATGACCGTGCTTATTGGCGGTATGAGGGCTTTAGATACTAATTACGATCACTCCAGGCATGGGGTGTTTACCGATCAGCCTGAAGTCTTAACCAACGATTTCTTTGTGAATCTCTTAGATATGGGGACGACCTGGAAAGCGGCAAACGAAGAAGAAACCTTGTTTGAAGGTACCGACCGCCGGACGGGGGATATAAAATGGACAGGAACGCGGGCAGATCTTATTTTTGGGTCCAATTCAGAACTGAGAGCCCTTGCAGAAGTCTATGCTACCGATGATGCCAAAGAAAAGTTCGTGAAAGACTTTGCCGCAGCCTGGAACAAGGTCATGAATCTGGACCGTTTCGATTTGGATTAAGTTTTGATTTTAGTGTGATGATTTGAAAGGGGATTTGGAAACAAATCCCCTTTTTTTATGTCTTCACCGGAATGCTTTTAAAAAAGCTTTTTTTTGAATTTGTTTCCATTAACCTGAAGCTGGGCGATACATTTCTTAAGGTCTGTAGGCAACTTCTTTATCCAGTCTGCTGAGGAAGTTCGCCTGAAGGGGAGAAGAACAACTAAAGCTGAGATAAACGATTGGAAGGTTTCCGAAAGCTGATTTTTATACTCAACCGTATTCAAATTCTATTTAAAAGTGTATGTTTATAAGCACCAAATGTGGTAGCCTTATTATCCCTGGGGAATAATTAATAAAGGCGTGGTTTTATGGATTTATAACGAATTAGCTGCAAGATGAAAAACATAATTTTAAATTTAAAACAATGAAAGACAAACAAAACAACAAAAAGAAATACGGGAAATTTTTTGCGATGATTGCAACCTCGATGATTGCAATGTTTCTATTAATGTACACGCATTCTTATCAAATAATCGACCACTTTTGGTTTAGTGAAACTCGTCTTTTCATGACCATAATAATGGGTGGTGCGATGATAATTATCATGCTTGCCTATATGCTCAATATGTATAAACGTAGGGCAACTAACATTGTTATATTTGGACTTGGAGCCATAATGATAATCGGAGCAATTTGGTTAGTTCGAAGTCAAGTAACTGTTACTGATACCGATTATATGGAAGGGATGATTCCGCATCATTCGATTGCAATATTGACTAGCGAAAGAGCAAAAATCAAAGACATTAGAGTTAGAAAACTTGCAGACGACATCATTAAAGCTCAACGCAAAGAAATTATGGAAATGGAATGGCTCATCAAAGATATTAAAGAGAATGGAATAGTAGAAACTGAAGCAGAAAAGGAAAATAGACCTGTTCCAAAATTTGAAGGACGATTGGATAAAGAAACAAAAAAAATTGAAATCAAATAAAAAGCCAGCAGCTAACAAGGCATAAAGCTTATGGCGGGGAACGGCTGCCAGCAAGGTTTTCGATCCGTAACCAACTTTGATTTTGGTGGACAGAAAAGAGCTCCGAAACCGCCACAAGCCATATGCAAACCGTTGCCATTCATTGAGCAACCAACGCTTAAGCAATTAAGAATTTTGAAAGACCATCTTATATGAAAAAAACAACATTATTTATCATTGGATTAGTTTGGATTTTAGCTTTAATGATTTTAATAATATCTCTGACTGATTTGTATCCAAATAATGTTTTTAGTGAATATCGCTTAATCATCGGAATTGCCTTTATTTCTATAACTGGCCTTTTAAAACTAATTTACAATTCTGTTACAAATAAAATAACCTAAGAAGAAAAGATAGTAATTTGTGAAAATGAGCAAGTTTTTGGAATAGCTCTCTCAAACGGAATTTAAAAATATTGAGAAATAATACCTTAAACTGAATTCACTCAAACTCAAAAAAACCGAAAACGGATTTTAGCCAAATAATTTGAAATCTGAAAAGAACAATGAAATGAAAACATCGCATATGTTTTATAGCTAACTATCTTGCTGAATCGAAAATTTCGGTTTGTTTATATAAGAAAAAGTATAGCCGAAAAACTTGCGCTTGTTTTCCCGCCACAAATTCATATGCAAGCCCCTTGTAAAGCATTAGCAAACTAATCTTACTATTAAATTTAATTATTAACTTAATGCCCTAATACAATCTGATATGAAAAAAATAATATTGACTTTAGTATTTGCTTTAGCTTTTGGAAACTCAAATGCTACTGAGAAAGAAGTAATTATAGAAGTAGTTTTTGAAAATTTAACTGAGAAAGACCTAAACTCTGGTGTGTTTTTTATAACTGAAACAAATGAGAGAATTGAAATTAGCAATACTAAAAGTTTTACAGTAAAATTACCAAGTAAAGGGAAGTATCAATTTGGTTTTGCAACAGATGAATTCAATGCTTACACTTATTATCCTGCAAGGATTAGCAGTAAAAAGAACACCATTACAATCAGATTAGAAGAAAAAAAAGAAAAGATTTTTAAGACAAGATATTCTCATTTCCCACTAAATAAGCGAACAAATTTAACTGATGAGCAAATTGAACTTGAAATTTCAAAGGGGAGTTTAAACTTTATTATTCACGGAATTGACAATACAATACCAGAAGGTTTTACTGAATTCAAAGAAAAATATGGAATCGGAGTTCAAAAAGAAAATTGCGTTGTTGATCCTTTATCTTTCAAAAAAGCTAATGAAAATAATCAAATGATATCAGATTACTTAACTGAAAAATATGGTAAGAATTGGCTTAATGAATTGCCAATTAAACCGTTTGGTATAAAGTAAAAACGCTCTGCATTATCGCAAATGTTTTATGGCTAAAACTTTGCTTAATCGAGAATGTCAGTTTTTAGCAAGTAATAGTTAATCTGAAAAACTTGCGCTTGTTTGCCAGCCAGAAAAACTTATGCGAAGAACATCGGTTTTCACCTAAAAACAAGATATTGCCCTTAAATTAAAAACCATGAAAACGATTACAGTTCTTTTTATCGGTCTGCAGTTATTCTTTAATCACGCATTTAGTGAACTCGAAACCACCGACATCCAGGCCCTGGAAGTGATTGAAAACAGAACGGAAATGAATGGCATCTACTATCACTATAAAATAAAGAATACAGGAACTACAGTCATTCCCGCGGGAAGCTACGAGGTCTTTTTAAAAGTCAATGGTGAGACCGTCAGTTTGGATACAGCGACCTCTGCATTAAAGCCGGGACAAACCCTAAACTATGAATCTCAAAAGACGTTTTATAAAGAGGATCACGAGTTTTTGAATTACACCCTCGAAATCAAAATGGAAGACTCAAATCCGGCAAACAACACCCTGAAAGGACGGTCTATACTTTAATCCTCCAAGTAGCCGTTATGCGATGCTCTTGTGTTATAACATGTAATAAAACCCAGATGAAGAATCCATCTCACTTCCTGCTTTTAAAACCTTAGCCGCAATCCCAATCCGTTCGCGTTTCCCACCAGACTGACTTCCGGCTGAAATTCCCGAAGAAAGGAGGTTTTATTCTGAGCATTGTAGAGCGCGACACCTTCTTTCAAATATTTTTTAGAACGGTAAGATAACGGAATAGCCACTCCAACTAAAGCTCCGCCAACAATGGCCAGAACCCAGTTTGTTTCCCCCTCTCCAAGGGCCTGACCAACAGGAATGCCTACCAGGGCTCCACCTGTAAATCCTAAAATAGTCGATAAGATGTTTTGTGATTGCGCTCTTTTGATGAGGTCATAACTTTCAGAAACAGGTTCAGTTTCTGCAAGGAGTTCTTTCCACGTCAGTTCCTGGTCACCCTGTTTAAATTCATAGCCCCACAAATCCTGACCCACAGTGATTTCCTGAGAAAAGCAGAGACTGGAAGCAAAAACCAGAAGGAGAAAAAGGAAATCTTTGAGTTTGGCATGTTTTAATTTCATGGTATAACTAAGTTGGTTTGACATTTAAAGCTACACATTTTCCTGAGATTGAAACTCAGGCATTAACTATAACTGAAAATCCTGGTGAAAAATACAAGTAAAAAGCCCTGTTCTGCCGGAAATGGCGAGGGTCACGCCCAAAATGTGCCTGAAGCTGTTGACCTCCAAAAGCATAGATTTCTAAAATACTTTATATTATGAATACCCTACCTTTGTAAATAATTCAACAATATTTATCGATATTGCTGCAATTTTTGTTTATTCGCTTTCGTTAACAAATTGTCGACTATTGGAGGTTTAATTTGACTTGTTTTAATCCTATGAAATATCTTATCATCATGTGTTTGATCTTTTGGAGTTGTACTGACGACAGGTCTCTGGACCCCGAAGACTTTGAAGCCAGACCCACCTTTGAAGTCAACGTGTTCCAAACTCAGTATGCTGCTGAATTAATCAATGCGGGAAATGATTCGATTCCGGTTTCTAATACACTACGGGATTATATCGATGTGGATTTTCTGAATGAACAATTCAATGCTGATTATTTAGTGGGATTAACCTTTAAAGTTCTGGCAGGTAACAGCATCAACAGGAGGCAAAATTTGAATTTTATTTTTTATGACGACAATGATGTAGAGACTTATAGAGTTTCAGAACCTATTGCCGCTGGAACAGAAGACCAGCCAACAGTTAAAAGCTTTTCTGTAGTGTTGAATGCTCAGGAAATTGCCATTATCACCTCAAGCGTAAGAGCCGAATTTTTTGTAAGACAGGCTTCAACAGCTACCAATTCTGGTCGTATGCAGGTAGAATGTATTGTGGAAGCAAGCTATTTATACACTGGAGAATGAGGTATAGATGTATTCTTTTTTTTTTGGTGATTTGCAATTCCTTATGGAGTCAGGATAAGCATTTGCTTTATAACCAAACCCACAATCCGCAGTCTTTAATGCTGAACCCCGGTGCAGCTTATGAAAAAACAGATTTTCATGTGGGTGTACCTCTGCTTTCCAATATCTATGCTTCGGTGGGAAATACGGCGCTCAGCGTGGATAATCTTTTCAATGCCAATGATTTTAATACCAGTGTAGTTGCAGCAATCGACAGAATTTCATCTGATGATTTTGCTGCCCTAAATCAGAAAATTGACCTCATCAGTGTGGGTTGGAGGCAGGAGCAGCGGTATTATACCGCAGGGGTCTATCAGGAAAGTGATGCGGTTACCAACTTGCCCAAAGACTTGATTGACCTGGCTTATTTTGGAAATGCAGGTCAGAATAGAAGTTATGACATCGGTCAGATCAATTTCAGAGCGAATCTGCAGACGGTTTTTCATTTTGGAATTAATGAGCAAGTCGATGAAAATCTGCATCTGGGAGCGCGAGTGAAACTTTACACCTCAGATGTGAACATACGATCGGTAAGAAATACCGGACGTTTTATAACAAGAGAAAGTGAAACGGGACTTCTGCTTGAACAAAGCATAAGTAATCTGGACTTAGCTTTTGATAGCGCCGGGTTAGAAAATAATGATGAATTTGCTCCGGGAGATGTGCTGGTGGGTTCCAATCTGGGCTTGGGTATAGACCTTGGGCTATCTTATTATTTTAATGAAAGGCTTGAGTTTACCGCCAGTCTTTTGGATCTTGGTTTTATTCAATTTAAAAAAGATACGAAGAGAGTCACCGTTCGAGGTTATTATGAATACGAGGGTCTCGGAATTCAGTTTCCGAATTTCGCTCAAGGCGATGATCTCATTACCTATTATCAGAATTTGGGCGATGAAATCGAAGAGAACCTTCCCAATGAAACCACATCAGAGGCCTACTTATATATTCAGCCTGCAAAACTGAATCTGGGACTGAGCTACAATTTTGGAGAGGAGGCCAGGCTTTGTGAATGTGGTTTAAGATCTGCAGGAAAGCCTTCCGGAAACCAAACTTTAAGTTTGCATAGCTTTACCATGGCAAGCGCCGGAAATTTATTTTATAGTCTTAATGTGATGTACCAGAGAAGCTTTTGGAACGCTTTTTACGTCAAGGTAAGTCTCGGGATAGATCAGTTTAACAAACCAAATTATGGAGGAGGTGTGGCCCTGGATGTCTGGAAAGTGAACCTATTTTTAAATGTAGATCGGCTTAACAGCTTCAACAATATTTATAATGCGGAAGCATTAGCTTATCAGTTTGGGATGAATTTGAAGTTTTAGGTTTTTTTAAATCTGACCACATAGCCTATGTTTTCCAGAACAATCCAACATTCCTGTGTGTTTACAAATTTCACAGTACCTTGTATGTGTTCAAATCCCAGAGCGGTCATATCCAATTTCTCACCTGGTTTTAGCTTTTCCAGACCCTGGCTTTCAAACTGACTGTCTTCAGCCATAGATCTTAAACTTTCAACTTCTTCAGAAGTGACTTTTGCAGGTTCTCCAAGCCAATACAGATATCTCACGGCATGTTTCCTGTCGAAAACCCTGTCTCTTTTGTCCTCATCGATATTTACCAAAATCATGGAAGGCAATAAGGGGGATTCGATTTTTTTCTTGCGATCACTCCATTGTTTTATTTCCACTTGAACGGGGCAGTAGGCCTCAATACCATCCTGAAGCAGCTGTTCCGCAAGCTTTTTTTCGGCTCTTGGTTTAGTATAAAGCACAAGCCATGGAGAAGGTGTTTTGGAAAGAGAATTCATAAAAAAAAGGGGTATCTGTCAAGTCTTGTATTAGTCCATATTGATTTGGAAGGGATGCTTGAGGCCTTTAAACTGGTCCAGCTCAGCGGTAAGTGAGCCTACAGCCAATTCAGCTTCAATTTTTAAGGGAATTTTATTTTTATCTGCAGAGACCCAAAAGGTAAGGCTTTCACTTTCTTCAAACACACGCTCCGCCTTGACGTAGGGTCTGAATTTGAGAGCAGCAACCTTACCAAATTTTGTTTCTATGGTTTCATAGCCCAAAAATTTGGTTTTAAAATTATAGTTTTCATTATCAAAAAACATATTTAAATAGAATTCCTGACCGACTTCTAGTTTATTAATATCTATCGTATTTCTGAGTTTATAGAATGCAGAAAGCATATCCTGGGTGTTGTCCATCATATCGAAAGTCTCTATGGTATTGTGTTTGAAGTCAACGACTTTTACGCGATTGGTAAGATGGTCAAAAAACAATTCTTTGTTTTTTTTGTACCCTCCCTCATTGATGTCTCTTATAAATTTTAAGGGTAAACCTTCATCTTTTGTAATATAAGTTTCATACCGGTCTCTTACTTTAAAAAACAAGTCTAATAGTCCGACACTTTTTCCAATACCAACAACATGGAAAACCTCTTCATCATTTAAAAGCCTTTTCTCGATTTCCAGACTTGCGGTACTGGTATTGAACCAACCGTATTTGATTTTGAAACTAAGCCACTCACCGTCACCGTAAGCAGATTGACTAAACCCGGTAAGAGCCCAAAAGAAAAAAAAGATACTAAGTATGAGTTTCATAATTTCATGAGGTTTATTCAAATTTCAATATAATCAATTAGCATGCCCCTTATTTTATGACGACTTTAATAACGAGGATTAAAATGAAAAGCCTCTTCATTAAAAAGAGGCTTTTGGGTTGGTTTAAACAGAAGTTTATTATAAGGTCCCTCTTAGGTTCTGCTCCCGTTCAATAGCCTCAAACAAAGCTTTAAAGTTACCTTTGCCAAAAGATTGAGCCCCTTTGCGCTGAATGATTTCAAAAAACATCGTTGGTCTATCCAAAACCGGTTTGGTGAAGATTTGTAATAAATAGCCTTCATCATCGCTATCTATCAAAATGCCAAGTTCTTTGAGTGGCGCCAGGTCTTCATCAATTTCTCCCACCCGGTCCAATACTGTATCATAGTAAGTTTCAGGAATATTCAAAAATTCAACACCTCTGCGTTGCAATTCGCTTACGGTTTCGATAATATTATCGGTTGCCACAGCTATATGCTGTACGCCGGCACCATTGTAGAAGTCGATGTATTCTTCGATTTGAGACTTCTTTTTTCCTTCAGCGGGCTCATTAATCGGGAATTTTATGCGTCCATTTCCGTTGCTCATCACCTTGCTCATCAGTGCGGTATATTCCGTGGAAATATCCTTATCATCAAAGGAAAGCAACTGAGCAAATCCCATGACATCTGCATAAAAATTCACCCAGGTGTTCATTTCATTCCAGCCTACATTTCCTACCATATGGTCGATGTACTTAAGACCAACACCTTCGGTTTTGTAATCTTTTGCCCAGGCCTTATAACCGGGTAAGAACGGTCCGTCATAATCTTTTCGTTCTATAAAGAGGTGAATGGTTTCCCCATAGGTATGTATCCCTGAGATCACAGCCTTCCCGTGCTCATCTTCAATGCTGTAGGGTTCGGCATAAGGCCTGGCACCGCGTTTTACCGTTTCTTCAAAGCTTTTGGCAGCATCATCTACCCAGAGCGAAACGAATTTTACACCGTCCCCATGCTGATTGATATGCCTGTTGATGTCTCCCCCATCGCCCATGGGGCTGGTGAGGACCAATCTTATCTTACCCTGCTGCAGGACATAAGAAGTCGTGTCTTTTTTCCCTGTTTCAAGTCCTGAATAAGCCACCGGCTGAAAGCCCCAGGCGGTCTGGTAGTAATAGGCTGCCTGCTTTGCATTCCCTACATAAAGTTCTACAAAATCGGTTCCTAAAATGGGTAAAAAATCCTCTGCTTTAGTATTGACTTTTGGTAATTTCTGGCTGGTGGTATCTGTACTCATCGGTCTATGTTTTTGATTCAATTTTTATCTGATTCAGTGCTTTGGTCGTTCCTCTCATCTCCTCCCTGTAGCTGCTGGGGTGAAAACCTGTCTGCCGCTAAAGGCATGCTTACTGTTATAAGTCTGTTTCGCCAAAGCTTAGCAGGTTTAGTGTTTATCTTCCAGCCACGATTTATGATAGCTGTCATCGGCGATTGCCATGCCTTCTTCCGTAATTTTTAAAGGTTTGAAGGTATCGACCATCACAGCGAGTTCTTCAGTTTTGGTTTGTCCTATGCTTCGTTCAACTGCCCCCGGATGAGGGCCGTGTGGAATCCCGGCGGGATGCAGAGAGATGTGTCCGGCTTCTATATCGTTTCTGCTCATAAAATCTCCATCTACGTAATATAAGACTTCATCACTGTCTATATTGCTATGGTTGTAGGGTGCAGGAATACTTTCGGGATGGTAGTCAAATAATCTCGGGCAAAAGGAGCACACAACAAAAGCATCGGTTTCAAAAGTTTGATGTACAGGAGGCGGCTGATGAATTCGACCCGTGATGGGTTCAAAATCATGAATGGAAAAGGCGTAAGGATAATTATAGCCGTCGTAGCCAACCACGTCAAAAGGATGAGTAGCATAAACCATATCAAACAACTGATTTTCCTTTTTCACTTTAATCAGGAAATCTCCCTTTTCATCATTGGTTTCCAGTTCGTAAGGCTGTCTTAAGTCCCTCTCGCAAAATGGGGCATGTTCCAGCAATTGTCCAAAGTGATTCCTGTAGCGTTTTGGGGTATAAATTGGTCTTCTCGATTCTACTATGAAAAGCCGATTATCCTCGGTTTCGAAATCGATTTTATAAATTATTCCTCTGGGGATGAGCAGATAATCTCCGTAGTCAAAATCCAAATTTCCAAGATGGGTTCTCAGTTTTCCTTTGCCTTTATGTACGAATAATAATTCGTCGGCATCCGCATTCTTATAAAAGTAATCGTGAAGCGATTGGGTAGGAGCAGCAAGGATAATATTGACATCATCATTATGTAATACCGTGGATCTGCTGTCCAGATAATCCGGTTGTGGAATGGTTTTGAAGCCGTGAAATTTGTAAGATTTCAAATTTGTATTCACTGCAATTTTTGGTGTAACATCTTTGTGTCCCAGAATTTCTTTCACCTGGGTAGGGTGATGTTCGTGGTAGCTGTTGGTAGACATTCCATCAAAACCAATAGTTCCAAAAAGCTGCTCACGATATAGAGACCCGTCGGGTTTCTTAAATATGGTGTGTCTTTTATGTGGTATTTTACCAAGTTTATGGTAGAAAGGCATAATTTTTACGGTTTTATCAAATATCGTGAAAATAGATGTAATCCTAAAGTTTGAGATATAGATTCTCAATTTTAAATCTTAAGCTGAAGTGCCAGGCCCTTTTTCACAATAGAGATTAGCCTTATTTCAAAACCTGTCAAATTCTATTTCACCTCAGGCTCATAGAGAAACCGCCAGGAGAGCAAGGACACCATTTAACTCTAAAGCAGTTGATCAAAACCAGAAGCCCAGACTCACAAACCAGGTATTTTCTTTGGTTTCCGGGGAATACGAATACTTCAGATCTATAGGTCCAATTATGGTTTGAGATCCCAAGCCAATGCTATATCCGGAAAAACTTGGGGTAGTCAGCCAATTTCCAGTGGACAGCAGGTCGTCTTCTACATTGGCGTAGTTGGCTGTGAAAAGAAGGTGATTTCTTTTGTAGAAATTGTAATCTATTTGAACAATGCCCTTGATGTAGGAATCTGCAGAAAGCGTGAAAAAATCATAACCTAAGAAATGCCTGAAGTTATTGATGGTTTGATTTCCAAACCCGCCCAGGAAAAAATTGAGAGCTGCCAAATTTTCATTTCCAGTTCTAAAGCCTAGCTCTGAGCCGATGTAACCGGAGACATTTTTGAATAAAGGCTGAGCATAGCCAATCTCACCTTTGGCAATAGCAAATTCGGAGTAATCGTCAAACAGAGGAAAATAAATATTTAACTGACCAGAAAATAAAAAGCCCGAGCTCGGGTAGAATTTATCATCCAGCGTATCAATTCTGAGGTATCCAAATGTGCTGAATAAATTGTCCTTTTCTATAATGGTTTCAGCTTCGTTGACTTCTGGATCTTCGATAAAGGTTTCAGTTGTTGCTTCTAAAAATTTATACTCAGCCCCAAGTCCAAATTTAAAGTCTTTGGTGAGAAAGGTTTCAGCATAAATTTGATTGGTGAAGTCGTTATTCTCCAACCGGACCTGGTTCAAATTTAGCATATTTTGAGAGCCGACATTCTGTTGTATAAATTCAAAATTTACATCCTCTTCAAATTGATTAAACCTGGAGGTAAACCCAATACTCCAATAGCGTCCTTTATCGATGTAATAACTCAAATTGTACCTTAAGTTATCCCCAATAATCAAATCTAAAGAGGCCACGTCATTTACAAAGAATAAACTCTTTTGAGTGAGGTTGGCAAGAAAGCTTGTTTTGTAAAGCTGGTCATAATGTACTCCAAATTTAAGCTGTGTATTTTGTTCACTTTCAAACATTCTTAAAGTCAGATCCTGATAGCTGCCATTTTCAGAAAGTGTATAATTAATCTTTTCAAAACTGCCTGTTGCCGATAAATTATTTAAACCGGCATTTAACTGATTGAAGCTTGTTTTTTCAAAAGATTCTACTTTCAGCTTTCCTGTGATGTAATTTCTTGGAAAATTTTCATTACCGATTATGTTTATATTTCCAATATTTACATATTCCGGGACTGAAATAGCTTGGCGTGTAAAAGTCCCTTTTTGAACTTCGGTAATCTTTTTAAGAGATTCTATTTTCGCTCGTGCCGCTATTTCTCCGTTTTCGATAATTTGCGCACCCTGATCAAAAGACAAAACCGAAAAATCTTTGATGTCGGGTTTGATATAAACATCTGTTTTCAGACTCTTTTCTTTAGCAGACTTAATGGTTCTAAAATTGTTGACCTGGCTGAGGATTTCTAAACCGCTTCCCAAATCTTTCCTATCTCTTAAGTCATCCTGAACATTTACCGCGATAATAATATCCATTCCTTTGGCCCGAACTTCATCAACTGGGAAATTGTTGAGAACTCCGCCATCTGTCAGCATCATTCCGTCTATATAAACAGGGCTGAACAGGGTGGGTATCGCTCCGCTTGCAGAGAGTGCCGTAGCAAGGTTTCCTTGTTCTATAATCACTTCCTCACCTGTCTCTACATTGGTCGCTACACAAAAAAAAGGGATGGAGAGCTGAGAAAAATCCTTAACCTTAACATGAGATAACAGCTGAGCATAGAGGTTATAAATATTTTGCCCTTTGGACACTCCCGAGGGGAATTTAATTTGAAAATTATCAAACGGAAGTTTTAAAACGTAACGCTCAGAATCTTTCCTGATATTAAAACTTTTGGAACTTCTTGGTAAATCATCCTGAATTAAAATTCCAAAATCTGTGGTCTTGAAAATAGAGTCAAGTTGATGAGTCGTATATCCCGAGGCATAAAGTCCGCCTACAATTGCCCCCATACTGGTTCCTCCTATATAATCTATCCTTACCCCTGCTTCTTCAATGATTTTTAAAACGCCAACGTGAGCCAGGCCTTTGGCACCACCACCACTTAAGGCCAGTCCAACTTTGATGTCTTTTCCGGATTTTTGCAAACTATCAAGTTGATTGAGGTCAAGATTTTGACTCCAGACCAAAACAGGAAAAAGCAGGAGGAATAAAAAATTAAGTTTCATCTTGAGTGTGGTAATGGGTATAAATGAGATTAGCCTTGGAAACTCCAATGACATCTTCAAGCTCTTTCAGGCTTGCCTTCTTTACCTTGGTTATAGATCTAAAATGCTGCAGCAACTCGATGGAGGTTTTTTCTCCGATTCCAGTGATTTCTTCCAATTCTGTACCAATGGCATTTTTGCTTCGCTTATTTCTGTGAAAGGTAATGCCAAACCTATGAGCCTCATTCCTTAATTGCTGGATGATTTTCAGAGTTTCTGTTTTTTTGTCAAGATACAATGGATATTGATCCCCGGGATAAAACAATTCTTCAAGGCGTTTGGCAATACCTATAATCGGAATCCTACCCCGTAATCCAAGGCGTTCCAAAGCTTTAACCCCGGAAGATAACTGCCCCTTTCCTCCATCGACGATAACCAGGTGTGGCAAAGGCTCATCTTCCTCCAGCAGTCTCCTGTAGCGTCTGTAAACCACTTCCTCCATAGACGCGAAATCATCGGGACCTTCTACCGTCTTAATATTGAATTTTCGATAATCTTTCTTGCTGGGTTTTCCATTTTTAAAAACGACGCAGGCCGCAACAGGATTTGAGCCTTGAATGTTGGAATTGTCAAAACATTCGATATGGCGAGGTTCTTCGCTCAGTCTTAAATCTTCTTTCATTTGAGCCATCAACCTATTGGTATGCCGGTCTGGATCTACAATTTTCATTTGCTTAAAACGCTCCATGCGGAAATACTTCGCGTTTCGCGTAGAAAGGTCCACAATGGCTTTTTTATCTCCCAGTTTCGGAACGCTAACTTTTACATATTCACCAGCCTCCACTTCAAAAGGCACATAGATTTCCGGAGACTTGGACTCGAAGCGCTGTCTGATTTCAGTGATGCCCAATTCCAGTAATTCTTTGTCTGTTTCATCCAGTTTTTTCTTCATTTCTATGGTATGAGAGCGTATGATAGCCCCGTGAGACAATTGAAGAAAATTGACATAGCCATAACCTTCGTCACTAACAATGGAAAACACATCTACATTACTTATTCTTGGATTGACAACGGTAGATTTGGATTGATATTTTTCCAGGGTGTTAATTTTTCTCTTCACTTTTTCGGCTTCTTCATACCTCATTTCTTCAGCCAGGTCATGCATTTGTTCCCTGAAATCTTTCAGAGAATCTTTTAGATTGCCTTTGACAATATTCCGTATCGCCTCGATTTGTTTGAGGTAGTCTTCTTCATTCTGATAATCTTCACAGGGGCCTTTGCAATTTCCCAAATGGTATTCCAGACAGACTTTATACTTTCCCTGGTCGATTTTTGCCTGAGATAAATCGTAGTTACAGGTTCTGAGCTGATAAAGACCTTTAATCAATCCCATCAGTGTTTTCACCGTTCGGACGCTAGGGTAGGGGCCGTAATATTCGCTGCCGTCTTTTATGACCTGTCTCGTTAAAAACACCCTGGGGAAGCGTTCATTTTTGATACACAGCCAGGGATAGGTTTTGTCATCCCTCAGCATAATGTTGAATCGCGGCTGATGTTTTTTGATAAGATTATTCTCCAGCAAGAGGGCGTCCATTTCAGAATCCACAACAATGTGCTTGATGTTTTTAATCTTCTTTACCATCACCCCAATGCGGTGACTGTCGTGCTGCTTATTAAAATAGGAAGAAACTCTTTTTTTAAGGTTTTTGGCCTTACCTACATACAAAATCCTGTCGTCTTTATCATAGTATTGATAAACACCGGGACTTTCGGGAAGCGTTTTTACTTGTATGTCTAGGTCTGTGGTTTCCATAAATTCTGATCATAGCAAAGTTAAGTCTTATGCCTGAAATTTGGTAGAGCTTTATAAGAATGAAATGGTATTTTAATACGCTTAGAAATTTCATTACATCTAACTTTTATAAAAAGATGTGAAAATCAAACTTTATTTTGTTTTAGTAATCTTATATTTTTTGTTGTACCAATGCATTAGCCCGGTCCAGTGATACAGAAATGGCATTATAAAATATTGAATTTGGATCTGTATTCAGCGGTTTAGGAGCGCTAATTAATAAGCAACCGAACGTAAAGGGGCTTAAGGTTTTATTCAAAGGCCTGGCTCAAGGTGCAGCGGGAGGATATTTGATTTTTGAAAGTAAAAGGGTTTTAGGAAAAATTAAATCAAAACGCGCCAGGGAGTAAAGTTGGTATGCAAAATTTGTTAATGCAGCAGGAACTTCAATTATTGAGAATGCAGCTTCTAACCGAAATTTTTACGACATATGGCATCTTAACATGGGCTTTTATAGATTTGAATTAGAAAGAACATTACAGACAGGTGAGATTATTTTCCCATGAATTTGTTCACAACTATCAATATTATGATTTACAAGGAGCTTTACTTCGTCCTTTATATTTATTAGCGAATAAAAATTGAGATTGTTATTATGACAATTTCTTCGAAAACGAAGCAGGTTACTATTCCAATACCATTATTTGTAATTAAACATTTTAATAGTATAGAAAGTACGGATATAAGTACTTTTGATTATCTTTGTTAAATGGAAATAGTAAATTACTCAAATTTTCGTTCAAATCTTAAGCATTGGTTTGACAAGGTTATTGATGATGTAAGTGATGTCGTTATAAAGCGTAAAAACGGTAAAGATCTTGTGTTGATATCATTAGATGAGTACAACTCACTTAAAGAGACGACCTATTTACTTACAGGTAAAAATAGGGATATTCTACTTGACTCTGTTAAGGAACTTGAAGAAGGAAATGGCATTCAAAATGAACTTATTGAGTAATGAAAATTACTTGGTCAACTAAGTCTTGGAATGATTATTTGTATTGGCAAAAAGTCGATAAGAAAATCCTCAAACGTATAAATGAACTTATCAAAAGTTGTATGAGAACTCCTTTTGAAGGTATAGGAAAACCCGAGGCTCTTAAAGGAGATTTACAAGGTTATTGGTCGAGACGAATTACTTCCGAACATCGATTAGTTTACAAATATGAAAATGATCAACTTTGGATTGCTGCTTGCCGGTACCACTATTTATAAATTGAGGTATAGATTTTAGTAATTTATCAAAGTTAAATAATTTTGAAATGAGAAATTTGAGATGTCAAATTTGAACGATTAAACCAATACCCGCGTTACCCGCTGAGAAATTCTCGTAATCACTTCATAAGGGATGGTTTGCTGATGGCTGTCAAAATCGACAACCGTGTTGTGTTTACCAAAAACCTCCACTTCATCGCCTTCATCGCATTCGATTCCAGTCACATCTACCATTAAAGTATCCATACAGACGTTGCCTATGATCGGAGCTTTTTTTCCGTTGATAAGCACACGGGCTTTCCCATTTCCAAAAATCCTTGAAATGCCATCGGCATAGCCTAGGGGTAAAGTAGCGATTTCAGTGGTCTGTTCTGCCCTGAACATTCGTTCATAACCCACGCTATCCCCTTTCTGAATTGTCCTTAACTGGGCAATCACTGTTTTTAAGCTGGCCACAGCTTTCAGCAGCTGGTGTTCTTTAGGATTATTTCCGTAGCCATATAAAGCGATGCCCGCTCTTACCATATCAAATTCGGCTTCAGGGAAATTCAGAATTCCACTGGAGTTGCAAATATGACTGTCAAAATCATACTTGAGATGGGCTTTAAAAAAACTACGGGCTTCTTTGAACTTGGCTATCTGAGTTTTAGTAAACTCAATTTCATCTCTATTCCCCGAGGCAGCCAGGTGAGAAAAGACACCAGCAACTTTTATTTTTTTCTCTGAATCCAGGTGTTTCACCACAGAATCCATTTCGTTTAACTCAAATCCAAGGCGGTTGAGCCCTGTATTGATTTTGAGATGAATTCCAAAAGAGTCTACTGCATGATGGGTTAACTCCTGGCAGAGCCCTGTCAAAAAGTAATGTGTATATACACTTGGGGTAAGGTGGTAATCTACCAGGTTCTGTATGTCTTCCAGTTGGGGGTAAAACACCAGAATAGGGGCTTTAATACCCGCTTTTCTCAGTCTCACACCTTCTTCGATGTAAGCGACCGCAAGTTGTTCGGCCCCGATTTTCACCAAATGTTTTCCGATGATCACCGAATCCGTTCCGTAAGCAAAAGCTTTGACGACACCCATCATTTTGGTTTCTGGGCTCAAATAGCTTTTCAGCAATTTAAAGTTAGTTTCTAAAGCAGTAAGGTCGATTTCTAGACGGGTTTCTAAGACTTTGGTCATTACTCAGCTTTTTTTTGAATCAGTTCTTCAGAATCGTTCACATCGATATTCTTCACCTTTTCTTTGAGCATAGCTTTGAAATAAGCAGCTCTGCTCAAAGGTTCATATTCGTCGGTTTCGCCGAGCAAGACCAGGTCTTCTTTGGTCGATTTTCTGAAGCTGTATTGAGCCAGATTACCCGTTCTTGTGCAAACGGCGTGGACTTTGGTCACATATTCTGCGGTAGCCATCAAGTTGGGCATAGGCCCAAAGGGGTTGCCCTTAAAGTCCATGTCCAGTCCTGCAACAATCACCCGTACGCCCCTGTTAGCTAAATCGTTACAAACTGAAATGATTTCATCGTCAAAAAATTGAGCTTCATCAATGCCTACGACGTCACAGCTGTCAGCTAATAGACGAATATTGGCAGCGGCAGGAACAGGCGTTGAACGAATGGAGTTTTCGTCATGTGAGACCACTTCTTCATCGTCATACCGGCGATCGATCTGGGGTTTGAAGATTTCGACTTTTTGTTTGGCAAACTTCGCGCGCTTGAGCCGTCTGATCAGTTCTTCCGTTTTTCCGGAAAACATACTTCCACAGATGACTTCGATCCATCCAAATTGCTCTTTGTGATTAACAGTGTTTTCGAGAAACATTTTGTATTTTAGGGCGTTAATAAATAGGTTGTCACTACAGAATAATAAGGCTAAAATTAGCAAAAATAATAAGGTCTTTAAAGAAGAAAATCACAAATATTATGAAGAGAGTTTTAGAAGACGAATTGATAAGTCTAGCCGAGCGTATTTTAAAATTGAAAAACAGAGCAGATATACATCAGTTGAAAAAAGAAGCTGCTGAGCTGTATGAGAAATTGAGCATCTTAGCTTTTGCTGAATCCCATTTTGGCGGCTTAAATTCTGAGGTTTCTAAAACTGAATTTAAAGAAAGCTTTGCAGAGCAATTCAGCGATATAGATGAAGAAAGCGGGCATTACAAATCCCCTGACGGCATGGATTATAATCCCAATCCTATTTCTGAACCCAATACCGAAAAAATAAAGGATATCGTCTCTCAAATGCCACCGGAATCTGAGCAGGTCGATTTGCTCCTGGCTGAGTTTGAAAAACTGACTCATAAATCTAGATCTGACTCTGAATCCAATTCAGAAAAAGAAAAACCATCCTCATCACAGTCTTCCGGTGAGGAAAAGACCTCTTCTTCCGAAAAAGCCTATCCCACAGAGGATGATTTCAACAGTTATGGGGTTCATTTTGATGACTTGCCGGATTTTGAACCTAAGTCTGAGGATCAGGAGCAGAAAACTGACGACACAGAACAAAAGTATCCGGAAAAAAATCCGGAAACTCCCCGGCAGGAAATAAAGTCTGAGGCTCCAAAACCAGAAGAGGTAAAATCCAATTTGAATGCTACCCATGAAGAAAAGCGTTCATTGAATGATAAGTTAAAAAAAGGAATTAAAATAGGCCTCAACGATAGAATAGCATTTACCAATCATCTCTTTGGAGGAAGTGCAGATGATTATAACCGCGTGCTTTCTCAGCTCAATACCATGTCTTCTTTCGAAGAAGCCGAGTCGTTTATAAAAAATCAGGTGAAACCAGATTATAAGTCATGGGAAGGAAAAGAAGCTACTGAAGCCAGATTTATGGAGGTTATTGAACACAAATTCAAGTAAGCATGTCCAAACTGATTCTAGTGCCCACCCCAATTGGCAATCTTTCGGACATGACCTACAGAGCTGTAGAGGTTTTGAAATCTGTGGACGTCATTCTGGCAGAAGACACCCGTGTAAGCGGGATCCTACTCAAGCATTACGGTATAGAAACACCGATGCAAAGCTATCATCAGCACAATGAGCATTCGCAAACCGATGCTGTAGTGCGACAAATCAAGGGTGGAAGAGAAACCGCTATCATTACTGATGCAGGAACCCCGGGCATATCCGATCCTGGCTTTTTACTCGCCAGGGCCTGCGTTGCAGAAGGCGTCAAGATAGAATGCTTGCCGGGGGCAACGGCTTTTGTTCCTGCACTGGTCAACAGCGGTTTGCCCAACGATAAATTTGTGTTTGAAGGTTTTCTTCCTGCCAAAAAAGGCAGACAAAAACGCCTTAAGGCTTTAGCGGAAGAAGAGCGTACCATCCTGTTTTATGAATCGCCTTACAAGCTTTTAAAAAGCCTTCAGCAGTTTGTTGAACATTTTGGAGCAGAGCGTCAGGTGAGTGTTTCCCGGGAGATTTCAAAACTTTATGAAGAGACTGTTCGCGGAAGTTTAACGGAAGTCATCGCTCATTTTGAAGTGAAAAAACCAAAGGGGGAATTCGTTATTGTCCTGGCGGGTTCCGGAGTGAAAGCATAAAAAAAGCCGTTTTAAAACACCTGTTTTAAAACGGCTTTAGGTAAAGTTTGAGAGATTAATTTATCTCTGATACTCGGAGTGTGTTTACCATACCTTTTGCCTCAATTGGCATGGCGGCCAGGTTGATGGTGAAGTCTCCTTTTTCAACATAATTTTTCTCCTTGGCAATAGAATTTATGTCATCTATCGTTTCGTCTGTACTCTCAAATTTGTCATAGTAAAAGGCTTTAACACCCCATAACAAGCTTAATTGTGTGAGAATTCTTTTGTTGGAGGTAAAGGCTAAAATATGAGAATCTGGTCTCCAGGCCGAAATCTGAAAGGCGGTATAACCACTATTGGTCAGTGTACAGATAGCGCTAGCGTCGATTTCATTGGCCATCAAAGCCGCGTGATAACATATGGATTTTGTGATGTATCTCTTGGTTTTGATTTGTGGAGCCTCATGAGGAACGTTGATCAGGGGTGAGTTTTCAACACTTTTTAGAATTTGGGCCATCTTTTGAATCACCTGTACCGGGTATTTTCCTACAGAAGTTTCGCCAGATAACATCACAGCATCGGCACCATCCATCACCGAGTTGGCTACATCATTAACTTCAGCTCGCGTGGGGGTAAGACTGTCTATCATGGTTTCCATCATCTGAGTGGCGATGATGACAGGGATTCTAGCCTGCTTTGCTTTCAAAACAAGTTGTTTTTGAATCAGGGGAACTTCGTGGGCAGGGACTTCTACCCCAAGGTCTCCACGGGCAACCATCAAGCCATCACAGTAAGCAATGATCTTATCGATGTTTTTGACACCTTCAGGTTTTTCAATTTTTGAAATAATCGGGATCTTATGAGCGCTGTGCTTCTTGATGATTTTCTGAAGTTGCTTTAAATCACTTGCAAATCTTACAAACGACAAGGCTATCCAGTCCACCTGAAGTTCACAGGCGAAAACAGCGTCTTCGACATCTTTATCCGTGAGTGCCGGAAGTGAAATATTCGTGTTTGGAAGGTTCACCCCCTTTTTAGATTTTAGCGGTCCTCCTTGTATGACTTTGGTTCTGACTTCACTTTCTTTATCGGTGGTCAGCACTTCAAAAATCAACTTTCCATCGTCAAGTAAAATGCGTTCTCCGGGTTTCACATCCTGTGGAAAGGTATCATAATTCATGTAAACCCGAGTTTTGGTACCTTCAAATTCTTCACCTGTAGCAAAGACAATTTCGTCACCGGGCTCTACAACCACCTCGTCTTTCATCACGCCAACACGAAGCTTTGGCCCCTGTAAATCGCCAAGAATTCCAGCGTTAAAGCCATATTCTTCATTCAGATCCCGGATCATTTTTACACGCTCACGAACGTCGCTATGATCGGCATGAGAAAAATTGATTCTAAAAATATTGACACCAGCGTCGAGCATGTCCTTAAGGACTTCTTTTTTGCTTGTTGAAGGGCCAAGAGTGGAAACTATTTTTGTTTTCTTTGATGTTTTCATTAGTCTAAAATTAAGTGTTCTGGGTGTTTTATCGCATGACTTTCAATGGTGTAGGCCATCGAAATTTGATGCGTTTTTATCAGTTTTTTAATAATGAGTTCGGGCTTGAAAATATTCAATTCGTCCTCTATTTTTAACAGGTAATCTACGCGCTTGTATTCTTTCAATAAAAATGATGAAGTCCTCAAATTTTCGGTATCAAATAGATTATGAGCCGTCACAAACTCCTGTTCCAAGTCTACTTTATTACAAATCAAGTAAGATTTGGTATCCCATTCTCTGTTGAAATAATCGAATATGGGAAAACTTGCTGATTTTCCATTTACGGTCAGGTCGAGATTATTTTCCATTCTTTTGAAACTTGTTCCTAGAACAGAATTGATGAGATATGCAAGCTTATGGGGTTCCTGTTGAGAATGAATAGCTATTAATTTAAAATCATAAATCTCAAAATCAGTTAAACTGAATTTTCTTTTTTTCATGATACGTAGTAATAGAAAATTTACATGCTTTCAAAGAAACCTTCTGTAAATATATGAAACAAAACAAGATGCATCAACTCTTGGCGGCATTTAATAGGAACTCAAGCTTAAGAAAACGTTTTCGTGGAAAGAATTTTAAGGCTTGATGTAGTTCTGAAATGTAAAGTAAGCGCGTTGAGATGCTTTCTCTTCAGCTCTTTTCTTTGAGGTTTCTCTGGCTTTTCCAGAAATTTCGTTATTGATGATAAGCTTTACAGAAAAATGCTTTTCTTCATCGCGACCCGGATCGTCTTCGGTCACAAATTCGAAGGAAAATTTATTTTTTTGACACCACTCAATCATCAGGCTTTTATAGCTCATCACCCGTTTTTCAAGTTGGGCCAGATCGACGTCTTCCTGGATTACTGTCCTGTAGATAAAGGTTTCGCAGGCTTTGAATCCCTTGTCGACGTAAATAGCACCAATAAGCGCTTCAAATAAATTGCCATTTATATTTTTACCTAGTTTTTCATTAGGGATTCCGGAAAGAATAAGATCGGTAAGATTCAGTCGCTGACCCAGCAGGTCTAGATTTTTGCGGCTTACGATTTTAGACCGCATTTTGGTAAGGTAACCTTCATTTCCCTGGGGTGCATTTTCAAACATATAGGTTGAAATAACAGCACCGAGAATAGAATCTCCTAAAAACTCCAGGCGTTCATAACTTATGATTCGTCCTTCTTCGTTTTTTACTTTTAAGGAACGGTGTGTGAATGCCTGTTTATAAATGGGTAAGCTGCTAAGTTTTACTTTAACAATCTTTTGAATTTTTTGAAAAAAAATCCCGTCTGCTTCAGAACGGGATTCATTTAAAATATGTTTAAAAAATTTCATTTGAAAGCAATAAACTACTCATCCAATTTTTTAAAAGCTACGCAAGCATTGTGACCTCCAAAGCCAAAGGTGTTGCTCATGGCTACTTTTATGTTTCGCTCCTGAGGTTTGTTCAATGTAAGATTGAGCTCAGGATCAATATTTTCATCTGCAGTTTCATGATTGATCGTTGGTGGTACCAAATTATTTTGCATGGCTAAAATAGAAGCTATAGCCTCTACTGCTCCGGCGGCACCAAGTAAATGACCGGTCATGGATTTCGTAGAATTGATATTGATGTTCTTGGCGTGATCCCCAAAGACGTTTTTGATAGCTTTCAATTCTGCAACATCCCCAAGAGGCGTAGAAGTACCATGGGTATTGATGGTATCTACATCTTCTGGCTTGAGTCCGGAATTTTCCAAGCAATTTTTCATCACAGCAATCACTCCTGTTCCTTCTGGATGAGGAGCGGTCATATGGTAAGCGTCAGAAGACATTCCTCCACCGATAACTTCCGCATAAATTTTTGCTCCTCGGGCTTTGGCGTGCTCATATTCTTCAAGAATAAGGGCTCCACCACCTTCTCCAAGAACAAAACCATCTCTGTTGGCATCAAAAGGTCTTGATGCTTTTTGAGGGTCGTCGTTCCTTGTAGAAAGAGCATGCATAGAATTAAATCCGCCCATTCCTGCCTGAGTTACTGCTGCTTCACTTCCTCCGGTAACCATGATGTCGCTGTAACCTAAACGAATGTAGTTAAGCGCATCTATCATGGCATTGGCAGAAGAGGCACATGCAGAAACTGTAGCATAATTGGGCCCCATAAATCCATGCTTGATAGAAATATTACCCGGGGCAATATCAGCTATCATTTTTGGGATAAAAAACGGGTTGAAGCGTGGGGTTCCGTCGCCTTTGGCAAAGTCAATGACTTCGTTTTGAAAGGTTTCTAAACCACCAATTCCAGCTCCCCAAATGACACCAATGCGATACTTATCGACTACATCGAGATCCACACCGGAGTCCAGAATGGCTTCATCTGAAGCCACTAAGGCATATTGTGCAAATCTGTCAAGTCGCCGTACTTCTTTTCTGTCGAAGTGATCGTTGGCATTGAAATTTTTTATTTCACAGGCGAATTTTGTTTTAAATAAGGTAGTATCAAAATAGGTGATAGGGGCCGCACCGCTTTTGCCGGTTTTGAGGGCTTCCCAATATTCTGATATATTATTTCCTATGGGCGTAAGCGCCCCTAGACCAGTAACTACAACTCGCTTTAATTCCATGAAATAAGACTATTTTATTTTTTTGCTTCTTCGATGTAAGAAACAGCTTGACCTACGGTTGAAATGTTCTCTGCCTGGTCGTCAGGTATCTGAATGTCAAATTCCTTTTCAAACTCCATAATGAGCTCTACTGTATCCAAAGAATCTGCTCCCAAATCGTTTGTAAAGCTAGCTTCTGTAACAACTTCGTTTTCGTCAACGCCCAACTTATCAACGATAATGGCTTTTACTCTTGATGCAATGTCTGACATGATTGTAATTTTTTATGTTTAATTTCAGTGCGCAAAAATATAAAACTTTAGTTTAAAACAAGTTTTAAAGGTGAAAATGTGTTTAAATTTACATAATTATATTTTATAAATTCATTTTGAAATTGCTTAAATTTCAAATTCAATATCTATTTTAATGGAAAAGTCAAAGTCAAATTCAAAGAAAAGGATTGTGGTTTTTGCTTCCGGTAACGGGACAAATGCGATAAATTTATATCATTATTTCCGAGATAATGAAAAGGTTGAAGTTTCACACATACTCTCAAATAATAAAAAATCCAGGGTTTTACGACGAGCTCATGATCTGGGAATAAAATGTATTCATTTTGATAAGGAAGATCTGCAAGAATCTACCAACTTGCTGGAAGTGGTCAAAGAAATAAATCCGGATATCATTGCGCTGGCAGGATTTTTACTAAAAATACCAGAGTCTTTTTTAGCGGTTTTTCCCAATCAAATTGTCAACATTCATCCGTCACTCTTGCCAAAATACGGGGGAGAAGGCATGTATGGTGAACGGGTTTTTAAAAGAGTTTTAAAGAACAAGGATAAAGAAAGTGGCATTACGATACATTACGTCAGTACCCATTACGATGAAGGCGAAACAATTGCTCAGTTCAAAATTGATCTGGAAGATAATGAGGACCTCAATTCTTTAGAAGAAAAAATTCATTCGCTTGAATACGAACATTATCCGAAAGAGATTGAAAAGCTATTGTTTTGATGTATGTCCAAATCCTCTAAGTATTATGTTGTGTGGGAAGGCTACGAGCCGGGAATTTATACCTCCTGGCAGGACTGCAAGCTAAAAATTCAAAACTATCCCAACGCCAAATACAAATCATTTTCCAGCCTGGAAGAAGCCAAGGACGCCTATGCGATGGGATTTTTTGGCTACCAAAAGCAAAAAAAACGCGTTTCCAAAACCTTTTCTACTGAAGGTATCGAATGGAATTCCATCGCTGTAGATGCGGCTTCAAGCGGTAATCCGGGCAAAATGGAATACCGGGGCGTGGTGACCAAAACCAGGCAGGTACTCTTTCATATGGGGCCATTTTCTCAGGGAACCAATAATATTGGTGAATTTCTCGCTTTGGTTCATGGTTTGGCGTTCTTAAAAGACAAAAAAAGCGACTTGCCCATTTATACAGATTCCAGAATCGCCATGTCCTGGATCCGGCAGAAGAAATGCAAGACCAAATTAGGGCGGAATTCCAAAAATGAAAAGCTGTTTGAACTGATCAAAAGGGCTGAACTCTGGTTGTCGAAAAACAGGTTTAAAAACCCTGTTTTGAAATGGGAAACCAAAGCCTGGGGAGAAATCCCGGCTGATTTTGGGAGGAAGTAAAGCTTAGTTTTAAAAGTCATAATTTAAAGGGTTAATTTAAACTTCTGTCCAAATGAATATGAATTCATATTTTAAAGTGATTATCCTAATTTTCATCTTATGCTTCTTTTCGGGTTGCACTTCAGATGATAGTAATGAAATCAATGAGGTAATGAATATGATGATGGCGGAAGTGCTGAAGACTATCGTATTAATTTAGGTGTTGGAGAATCTGCAAAAGAGTTATTCACTGAAACTTCTATTACTAAATTTACTGTTGAAGTTGGCTGTGTGTAAGGCTTTGCTTTGACTAGTCAAGCACAACAAATAGTCATAAATTTTTAGCAGAACATCTCAATAAAAGTAGAGGGATTGAAATTGTACTCACTGAAATACCTTCTCAGTCTAAATAAAAATTATTCTGCTTAAGACTTAAGAACTATTGAAAATGACAATCGACAATTATTCCCAGCTGAGATTGAAATTACTATCTGGGTAAGTATTGTGGATGGTAAATTTGAAGATGAATCGGTCATTGGTGTCGCTTGTCAAAACCTATCTACCTCTTTGATGGGCGGTATGATTGCTGAAAATACAGGAGGATTAAATCAAGCCTTTAGATCCAGTATAAAAGCTACTGTTTTGACGCATGAACTTGGACATCTTCTTGATCTTGTGAACATAACAACCCCTATGATGAACGAGCATCAGGCGAACGGGAATCATTGTGATGATTCAGACTGTTTAATGAATTCTGCTGTTGAAACTACAGATTTAGCCTCTTAATCACTTCTCCTATTCCAGAGCTAGATGAAAAACTGTAAGCTGGATTTAATAGAAAATGGAGCCAGCTAACGACATACTTAGAGATGTTTTAGAATCTTCACTTATTTTAGCTTAAAATTTTAAAACTGTCATATGTTCAAGAACCATAAAATAGCTGTAGTTTTACCAGCCTATAATGCATCAAAAACACTTAAGCAGACATATTCAGAGATACCTTTTTCAATAGTAGATGAGGTGATTTTAGTGGACGATTTTAGTCAAGATGATACTATTAAGATTGCCAAAAAACTTGGCATAAAGCATATTGTACAACATCAAAATAATCTTGGTTACGGAGGTAACCAAAAAAGTTGTTACAATAAAGCTTTAGAACTAAAAGCAGATATCATTATAATGCTTCATCCTGACTATCAATATACACCTAAATTAATTGAATCTATATCCAGCATTATTGTAAATGATGTTTACCCTGTAGTTATTGCGTCAAGAATTTTAGGAAAAGGAGCAATCAAAGGAGGTATGCCTGTCTATAAATATATAGCTAATCGATTTTTGACCATGTTTCAAAACGTTTTGATGAATCAAAAACTTTCAGAGTACCATTCAGGCTATAGAGCGTATTCTGCAAAAGTTTTACATTCTATTAATTACGAAGAAAATTCCAATGACTTTATTTTTGACAACCAAATTCTGGCACAAATATTTGCAAAGGGGTTTGAAATTGCAGAAGTCACTTGCCCAACCAAATACTTTGAAGAAGCATCATCTATAAATTTAAAGAGAAGTATTAAATACGGTTTTGGGGTTCTTAAAGTTTCTTTTCTTTATTTTTTCATGCAAATAAAACTTTACAAACATTCAATTTTTAAATAATGCTTATTCGAAGCTTCTTTATTAAAAGGTCAATTTCCCTATTCATTTTATTAGTTGTAAATTTTATTTTTTCATATAAATATTTAGAACGAATTGTTGATTTCCCTTTACTTCTTTCAGTGGTACTATCATCCATCTACTTCTTGATATTATATTTCCCTCAAAGATTTTTACAAAATTTCAAGGAGAGTCAAATCAAAAACATAAATATTTTAATTTTAATATGTTTTTCTCTCATTTGTATTTATGTTTTTTCAAAAATTCAAGTTGAATCCCTTAACGTTGACCGCTGGAGTGTTATAACTAACTTTTGGGATGCTTTTTTTAGAGGAGAATACGTTTATTTAAGCACTTCAAATGTTGGTAATCCACCAGGACCAATGCCTTTTTATTTCATTATAGCCTTCCCTTTTTATCTTTTAGGTGAATTAGGTTTTATGTCATTAACAGGACTTTTCGCTTTTTATATTTTATGTCTTTACCAAAAAATAAATCCTTATAAAATATTTATATGCTTAATTTTCATTTGCTTATCGGCCTTTTATCTTTGGGAAGTTGTAAGTAGAAGTAATGTTTTATTAAACTCTACTTTAATTTTACTTTCAATTGTTTTTTTTGAGAATTTTAAAAAGTTCAATTATTTTAAGATTATAATATCTTCATTAATCGTAGGGCTTCTTTTGTCAACTAGAAATGTATTTGCAATAGCTTATATCATATATTTCATGTATCTATTACTTTCAAAAAAAATAAGTTTTTTGAAATTAGTGCTATTAACGATTTTTTCGATACTCTTTTTTTCATTGACGTTCTTGCCTTTTGTTTATAATCATTTTGATGATTTTTTTGTAATGAACCCTTTTATTGTTCAATCTTCGTTCTTAATACCCTTTGAATACACTATTATGTTTTTAATAATAGCGTTTTTATCTTCTTTAATTGCAAAATCATTTCAGGATTCAATTTTTTATATAGGCATTAATTTATTTATCTCAATTTTCATTTATAGTGTGTATTTGATAATAAATTCTGGTTTTGTAGAGGCTTACGAAGGAAGTGTCATAGATATTTCATATTTTATTTTTTGTGTACCATTTTTGTTATATACAATTTTAATAAGTCCAGAGAAAAGTAAAACGCAAACTAAATACAATTTTACAGGCTAAATGATGTTGGTAAATAAGATTAAAAGCTTCGTTAATTCAAAAGCTCTAAACTGATTTCAATGCCCTATATTTGCAAAAAAAAATTAAATAGTTATGAGTAAATTATTGATAGTTGGGACCGTAGCTTTTGATGCCATCGAAACGCCATTTGGAAAAACGGACAAAATCCTTGGTGGTGCCGGAACTTATATTGCTTTAAGCGCTTCTCAGTTCGACATAGAATCCGGTATTGTTTCTGTAATTGGAGATGATTTTCCACAGGACTATCTCGATTTGCTCACCGATAGAAACGTAAATCTGGAGGGTTTAGAAATTGTAAAAGGCGGTAAGACCTTTTTCTGGAGCGGTCGTTATCATAACGATATGAACTCCAGAGATACCCTGGATACACAACTGAATGTGCTGGCAGATTTCCAGCCTGTTGTTCCGGATCATTTCAAGGATTCTGATATAGTCATGCTGGGGAATCTGCATCCGGCCGTACAGCTTAGTGTGATGGAGCAGGTGAATAATCCCAGGTTAATCGTCCTGGATACGATGAATTTTTGGATGGACTCTGAACTTGAGTTACTGAAACAAGTCATTTCAAAAGTGGATGTGATTACCATCAACGATGAGGAGGCGCGTCAACTTTCCGGCGAATACTCTCTGGTAAAAGCAGCCAGAAAAATAAGAGACATGGGACCGGATTATGTGGTCATCAAAAAAGGGGAGCACGGTGCTTTGCTGTTTCATAACGAAGAAATGTTTTTTGCCCCGGCCCTTCCTCTGGAAGAAGTCTTTGATCCTACGGGAGCCGGTGACACCTTCGCAGGGGGATTTGTTGGTTATCTAGCCAATTCAGATGATATTTCTTTTGAAAACATGAAGAATGCAGTCATTTATGGCTCGAATTTAGCCTCCTTTTGCGTTGAAAAGTTCGGAGCTGAAAAAATGTTACACCTGGATAAAGACGCCGTAGACAGGCGCCTGGAAAGCTTTAAGGCCCTAACCCAATTTGAGATTAAATTAGCTTAATACTTAGTGCCCTGATTGTTCAGGGCATTTTTATAGAATACAAAAATGAGTGATCTAATAAAACATGAGTGCGGAATCGCCACTCTTAGACTTTTAAAACCGCTTTCTTTTTATAAAGAAAAATACGGCAGTGCGTTTTACGGCATCAACAAGATGTACCTGATGTTGGAAAAACAGCATAACAGGGGTCAGGATGGAGCTGGATTCGCAAGTGTGAAGCTGGATGTAGATCCAGGCAACAGATACATCAGTCGTGTACGATCAAACGCGGCTCAGCCCATTCAGGATATTTTTGCTCAGATCAACGAAAGAATCAATACGCAGTTAGAATTAAACCCGGAAATCCTTGAAGATATAGACACTCAGAAAGCAAATCTTCCCTATCTGGGTGAAGTTTATCTGGGCCACGTGCGTTACGGGACTTATGGTAAAAACAGTATTGAAAGTGTTCATCCCTTTTTAAGACAAAACAACTGGATGCACCGGAATCTTATTGTTGCCGGAAACTTCAATATGACCAATGTCAACGAGTTGTTTCAAAACCTGGTGGAGCTGGGTCAGCATCCCAAGGAGAAGGCCGATACGGTAACAGTAATGGAGAAAATTGGGCATTTCCTGGATTCTGAAGTCGGGAAGCTTTACAAAAAATTGAAAGAAAAAGGCTTTAATAAAAAAGAAGCCTCACCGCATATCGTTGAGCAGCTTAAGATTCATAAGATTCTTAGAAAATCCTCCAAGGACTGGGATGGCGGATACGTCATTGCCGGCATGCTGGGTCATGGGGATTCTTTCGTGCTCAGGGATCCCAACGGGATAAGACCGGCTTATTATTACAAAGATGATGAGGTGGTTGTGGTGGCTTCGGAACGGCCGGTGATTCAGACCGCATTTAACGTGGCTTTTGAAGATGTACATGAACTGATGCCTGGGGAAGCCATTATCACAAAAAAGGATGGTTCGGTGCATTTCAAAACCATTTTAAATCCCAGAGAGCGCAAAGCCTGTTCCTTTGAGCGTATTTATTTTTCCAGAGGCAGCGATGCCGAAATTTATAAAGAACGGAAAAACCTTGGCCGATTACTGATGCCAGATGTGCTGAAAGCCATCGATTATGACACGATGAACTCCGTGTTCTCCTACATTCCCAATACCGCTGAAACTTCATTTTATGGGATGGTAGAAGCCGCTCAGGATGAATTGAACCGGCAGAAAAATGAGGCGATTTTAAAAGAAAAAGACAGCCTGACAGACGAGCGGCTCAAGGACATTTTGAATTTAAGACTGCGAACCGAAAAGATTGCCGTCAAAGATGTAAAACTTCGCACCTTTATTACGGAAGACAGCAGCAGAGATGATTTGGTAGCTCACGTGTATGATGTGACCTATGGAGTGGTGAAACCCACCGATAATTTGGTGGTGATAGACGACAGTATTGTGCGGGGAACCACCCTCAAGAAAAGTATTCTGAAAATGCTGGACCGCTTATCGCCAAAGAAAATCATCATAGTCTCTTCAGCACCACAGATTCGTTATCCCGACTGTTACGGAATTGATATGGCAAAGCTGGAAGATTTTGTCGCGTTTCAGGCAGCGGTGTCCCTGTTGAAGGAACGTGGCATTTATCAGGAAGCCATGGATGCGATCTATAAAAAGTGCAAGGATCAGTCTGAGTTTGCTTCTCAGGCCGAAGAAAACCATGTCAAAGCTGTGTATGCTCCCTTTGCCTATGAAGAAGTATCCGAACGGATTTCTGAACTTTTAAGCGATGAGAGCATCACTTCAGAAATTAAGGTCATTTACCAGACGGTGGACAAACTCCACGAAGCCTGCCCTAAAAATTTAGGAGACTGGTACTTTACAGGCGATTATCCCACTCGCGGAGGCAATAAAGTCGTCAATAAGGCGTTTGTAAACTTTTACGAAGGCAAAAATGACAGGGCGTATTAAAAGTAAGCTTTAGCTTTCTCAAGTCTTCTTTTTAAATATATTTGTGCAAATTTTATGATCAACTGTTATGAGTGACCAATCCTCCCCAAATCAGAACCAAAACGATGAAGTTGACTTAGGTCAAGTTTTCAAGTTAATAGGTAATGCATTCAAAAGTCTATTCCAGGGTATAGCTAATATTTTTAAAGGCCTTTTTCAGGGCTTAATTTTAATCCTGCTGCATTTTTATAAACGCATTTTTTGGTATGTGGGTGCAGTTGTGATAGGACTTATAATTGGGTTTATATTAAATTCTACAGCTGAAAAGTCTTATGGCGCCAATATGTTTATCGAAACAAATTTTGATTCTGGCAGACAGGTGTATGAAAACATGAAGCAGTTGAACCAGTTAGCGGGTGATAAAGACACCATAGAGCTTGGCAGAATACTTAAAATAGCGCCTGATGAAGCTTCTCATTTAAAAGGCTTCTATATTAAACCAAATACTGATATCAATGTGATAGCGGAAATGTATTCTGAGTATTATCAAAACTTAGATTCGGTGTCACAAACCCAGGAGACCTTTGAAGCTTATAGAGAATCGCTCAGTGATCATGCCCTTCCTGTTCATCAGATAGGGGTAGCATCTACCGATAAATTCATATACAAAAGGATTGAAAAGAATTTTGTGAAGGAAATTGCCAGCAATGAGTATCTGGATGAATTGTCTGAGGTCAATGCAGAAAATTTAGTAAGACATAAAGAGACTTTAGAAAATCAGGTAAATAAGGCTGACTTTTTAATAGAGGAATATTTAAAGATTAAAATTGCTCAATCTCAAAAACAGGAAAGCGGTGGAACTAACTTCTATATAGGTGATGCTGAGTCTGACGAATCCTCGGTTAATGAGGCAGAATTATTAAAAGAACAGCTTAGACTCGAAGAGCAAAAAAGAGAAGTCTTTCAGAAAATGGTCGCTGAAAGAGATGTGCTCAACGTAGTTGCTGGCTTTCCGTCCTCTGGTTATGACACAAGGGAGTGGACAGATAAATATATTATTAAAGTTCCTTTGGCTTTATTTTCATTAACACTACTTGTTTTTATCTTGTTAGGCTTAGCTAAGTATCTAAGAGCTCAGGAACCTAGTGAAGGATAAATACGGCTTTTAAAAAGCTAAATCCTAAAATTGATTTTTTATTAGAGAATAACTTGTGTGAAAAATTATTTTGAGAATAACGTAAAAAAATAGGTATTCTTATTTTGATTAATTCAGTTAATAATGCAGGAAAAACAAAATGCTATCATAGTTTCCGGATACTTCAATCCTATACATAAAGGACATATTGAGTACTTTCATGAAGCCAAAGCTTTGGCAGATGTTCTTTTTGTTATTGTTAATAATGACCATCAAAGGCAATTAAAAGGCAGTAAGTCTTTTCAGGATGAAGAGGAACGACTTATTATTGTGCAAAACATAAAGCCAGTACATAAGGCTATCTTATCCGAAGATGAGGATCGTACCGTATGTAAAACAATTGAGTACTTGGTTAATGAGTATGGTGAAATATATAATTTCACGTTTGCTAATGGAGGAGACCAAAATAACCAAAGCATACCGGAAGCGGAAATTTGCAACCAACTGGGTGTGAATTTAGCTGATGGTTTAGGAGATAAAATTCAATCCAGCAGCTGGCTTTTAAAAAATAAATAATTATGGAACATGACATTCGACCATGGGGAGAGTATTTTGTGTTAGAAGATAAAGACACCCATAAAGTTAAACGTATTAAAGTTAAACCAAAAGGTAGACTCTCTTACCAGTACCATCATAAACGTTCTGAAGTCTGGACCATAGTGAGTGGTGTTGGTCGAATCACTTTAGATGGGCAGGTGAAAGATTATCAACCTGGAGAAGTGATTCAAATTTCTCAGGGAATGAAGCATAGAATTGAAAATCCTTCTGAAAACGAAGATTGCGTATTTATCGAAGTTCAGCTGGGCACTTATTTTGGGGAAGATGATATTGTAAGGATAGAAGACGACTATAATAGAAATTAATACAAATACAGAATGAAAATAGCATTAATCACTGGAGTGACGGGTCAAGATGGAGCTTACCTTTCTGAATTTCTTCTGAAAAAAGGATATGAAGTGCACGGCATCAAACGTCGTTCCTCACTGTTTAATACTGATCGAATAGATCATTTATATCAAGACCCGCATGTAGAAAATCAAAATTTTTATTTGCATTATGGGGACATGACGGATAGTACAAACCTTATTCGTCTGATTAAAGAAATTCAGCCTGATGAGATTTATAATCTGGCAGCAATGAGTCATGTGGCGGTGTCTTTTGAAATACCCGAGTATACTGGTAATGCGGATGGGATAGGGACCCTAAGAATATTAGATGCCGTAAGACTTCTTGGGCTTGAGAAAAAAACACGAATTTATCAGGCCTCTACTTCGGAACTTTACGGTAAAGTGCAGGAGGTGCCACAGACTGAAAAAACGCCTTTCTATCCACGATCTCCTTATGCTGTTGCCAAAATGTATGCGTTTTGGATTACAGTTAACTATAGAGAGGCCTACGATATGTTTGCCTGTAATGGAATTTTATTCAACCATGAATCACCGATACGTGGAGAGACTTTCGTGACTCGTAAAATTACCCGTGCCGTGGCAAGAATTGCTTTAGGGCTTCAGGATAAATTTTACCTGGGAAACCTGGATGCACAACGTGACTGGGGACATGCTAAAGACTATGTGAGAATGATGTGGATGATTCTGCAGGCAGAAGAAGCAGAAGACTGGGTAATCGCAACAGGTAAAACAACAACTGTCCGTGATTTCGTCAAAATGAGTTTCGACAGAGTTGGTATTGAATTAGAATTTAAAGGGGAAGGAGAGAATGAATCTGCTATTGTCAAACAATGCAAGGATCCAGACTACCAGATAGAAAAAGGACAGGAAGTTTTAAAAGTAGATCCAAGATATTTCAGGCCCACAGAAGTTGAATTGCTTATTGGAGATGCCTCCAAGGCAAAAGAAAAATTGGGCTGGGAATGTCAGTATGAATTATCCGATTTAGTTAGCGAAATGATGGAAAGTGACATCAAATTGATGCGAAAAGATCAATATTTAAAAAAAGGTGGTTATAAGACTTTGAATTATTTCGAATAATAAGTTATTATGGATAAAAATACAAAAATATACGTCGCAGGTCATCGAGGCATGGTGGGCTCAGCAATTTGGAGAAATCTAAAAGCAAAAGGGTATACCAATTTGATAGGTAAAACTTCTAAAGAATTGGATTTACGTAACCAAGCAGAGGTTGAACTTTTTTTTAGAACAGAAAAGCCTGAAGTCGTTATCGATGCTGCTGCGCGTGTAGGTGGTATTTTAGCCAATAATGACTATCCTTACCACTTTTTAATGGAGAATCTTCAAATCCAAAATAACCTGATAGATGCTGCTCATCAAAATAAAGTTCAAAAATTTATCTTTTTAGGAAGCTCTTGTATTTATCCAAAACACGCCCCACAGCCTTTAAAGGAAGAGTATTTATTGACCGATACATTGGAACCGACCAATGAATGGTATGCCATTGCAAAAATAGCTGGCGTAAAAGCTTGTGAAGCCATAAGAAAACAATACGGGAAAGACTTTGTAAGTCTTATGCCAACCAATCTGTATGGTCCGAACGACAACTTTGATTTGAAGACTTCGCATGTACTTCCAGCGATGATCCGAAAGTTTCATGAAGCAAAGGAGAATACTAATTCTAATGTCAAATTATGGGGCTCAGGAACTCCTATGAGAGAATTCCTTCACGTTGATGATTTAGCTGAAGCGGTATCCTTTGCTCTAGAAAATAAACTTGAGGATCATTTATACAATGTTGGTACAGGCGAAGACCTCACTATTAAAAAACTTGCTGAAACCATACAGGAAATTGTCGGACATAAAGGTGAAATAAAATGGGACAGTTCCAAACCAGATGGAACTCCAAGAAAATTAATGGATGTTTCCAAAATGAACGAACAAGGCTGGAAAGCAAAAATTGAACTAAAAGGAGGAATCGAAAAAACCTACCAGTGGTTTTTGGATAATGAATATAGGGAAGTAATAGTTAAGTAAATGAAATTGTGAATTAAAAAAGTGCATATATTTTAACTTCATCAAATCATTTAATTTCTAAACTAGGATAAAATCGATAAATTATGAAAGGAATAATTCTAGCAGGAGGTTCAGGGACAAGGCTGCACCCTTTGACATTAGCGGTATCTAAACAATTATTACCTATCTATGATAAGCCGATGATTTATTATCCGCTATCGGTATTAATGTTAGCAGGAATCAAAGAAATACTGATAATATCCACGCCAGATGACTTGCCTAATTTTAAGAAGCTTCTAAGTGACGGGTCTCGTTTTGGGATTGAATTATCCTATAAAGAACAACCTTCTCCAGACGGACTAGCACAGGCCTTTATTTTAGGAGAAGAATTTATTGGAACTGATGATGTGTGCTTAGTTTTGGGAGATAATATTTTTTATGGAGCCGGTCTTCAAAATTTATTATCCAATGCAGTTAAAACTGTAAAAGAAGAAAATAAAGCAGTGGTATTTGGTAATTATGTTAATGATCCAGAGCGTTATGGCGTAGCAGAATTTGATGCCAATAAAAATGTAATCAGTATAGAAGAAAAACCGGCTCAACCTAAATCCAATTATGCCGTGGTTGGTTTGTACTTTTATCCCAATTCTGTGATTAAGGTTGCTAAAGGAGTAAAGCCGTCTCATCGTGGCGAGTTAGAAATCACCTCAGTTAACCAGGACTATCTTGATAAAGGTGATTTAAAAATGCAAATTTTAAGCCGAGGCTTTGCCTGGCTTGATACAGGAACTCATGAAGCTTTAACAGAAGCTACCGAATTTGTGAAGGCTGTTGAAAAAAGGACTGGGTTAAAAATAGCTTGTTTGGAGGAGGTTGGTTTTAAAATGGGATTTATTGACAAAGTTGACTTGATGAAAAATGCTAAGAAGTTTGAGAAAAGCTCATATGGTAAGTACATTTCAAATTTATAACTATGGGTGTAACTCTTTATCTGCTAAATAAAAAAGGCTTTATATCACTATCCAAAATAGTCGAACATAAAGTATATAAATCAATACTTGATCAAGTAATTATTGCTAAAGATAAAGGCAATAAAGAAGATTATTATAACGAAATTGAAAAATTAGCTAAAGAGCACTCTATTCGTGTTTATGATCGTACAGAAAATATTAAAGTCGAAAGTGATTATTCAATAGCTATAGGTTGGAGATGGTTGATAAATCTTAATAGTTCAAAACTTTTTGTAATACACGATTCATTGTTGCCAAAATATAGAGGTTTTTCTCCACTTGTAAATATGCTAATCAATAAAGAAGATTACATCGGTGCTACAATGATTTTTGCCTCAAAAGGAATGGATGAAGGGGATATAATTTTTCAAAAAAAAGTAAAAATTGATTACCCTATTAAAATATCTAAGGCTATTGATCTGATAGCTGATATTTATGGAGAATTAATAGAAGATTTATTTAGAAAATTATTATCTAAAAATGTTTTACCTTCTTTTAAACAAAATCACAGTGAATCCTCTTATAGCATATGGAGAGATAGTAGTGACTATTACATTGATTGGACATTAAGTGCTGATTCAATCAAAAGATTTATAGATTCGGTAGGTTATCCTTATGAAGGAGCAAGAACAAAACTTAAAAATGAAAAAAATATTCTAATTATTTTTGATGCTGAAGTTATTGAGAATTACACTTTTGAACTAATTCACTGTGGTAAAATCTTTAAAATCGAAGAAAATAAACCGTTTGTAGTTTGTGGTAAAGATTTGTTGAAAATAACTTCATTTAAAGATGAAAATGGTTTAGAATATAAATTTAATAAACTTAGAACTAGACTTGTATGAAAATTTTGTTTAATAAACCTTATAAGTCAGGTAATGAACTGAAATATATTGCTGATTCTATTGAATCTGGAAAAATTTCCGGTGATGGTATTTACACCAAAAAATGTCATGACTTCTTAGAAAATAAATTTGGATATAATAAAGCACTTCTTACAACGTCATGTACAGACGCCCTTGAGATGGCAGCTATTTTAATTGATGTTAAACCAGGGGATGAAGTTATTATGCCATCTTATACATTTGTAAGTACTGCTAATGCATTTGTATTACGTGGAGCAAAATTAGTTTTTGCAGATTCTAAAAAGGACCATCCTGGAATAGATGAAGAAGCTATAGAGACATTGATTACTTCCAAAACAAAAGCAATTGTTCCTGTTCATTATGCGGGTGTGGCATGCGATATGGATAAAATTATGGAACTGGCTAAAAATTATGACTTATTTGTAATTGAAGATGCTGCCCAAGCTATTGATAGTTATTACTTAGGTAAAGACGGTTTAAAAAAACCTTTGGGAAGCATTGGTCATTTAGCAGCTTTTTCATTTCATGAAACCAAAAATATCATTTCGGGGGAAGGTGGCATGCTGGTGGTTAATGATGAGAAATTTTTAAAACGTGCAGAAATCATTAGAGAAAAAGGCACTAATCGATCTGCTTTTTTTAGGGGTGAAATCGATAAGTATGGATGGGTGGATGTAGGTAGTTCTTTCTTACCGTCAGATATTATTGCGGCATATCTCTATGCTCAGTTAGAATCTTTAGAATTCATACAAGATAGGAGGAAGTCGATTTGGAATAGATACGATAATGCTTTTAGAGGGGTCTTAGATTCTAAACATGATATTACACTTCCTTTTATTCCATCTCATGCTACTAATAATGCACATATGTATTATTTAGTCTGTTCTTCGATAGACGAAAGAAAAAAACTTTTAGCTTATTTAAAAAGTAATGGCATTTTGGCAGTATTTCATTACTTGTCTTTACATGAGAGTAAATTTTTTAATGGGAAACATGAAGGTCTCAATTTAAAAGAATCAGACCGCTATACCAATTGCCTAGTTAGACTCCCTTTATTCGTAGAGCTTGGAGAACAGGAACAGGATTTTATTATAAAACATATAAATGAGTTTTACAAAAAAAAATAAATTCATCCATATTGCTAAAGATGAAAAGTTCATAAATAGCGCTTACTGGCAATTTGAACAAGTTGTTCCAGGTCAGAATGTATTTTATATTTTAGTAGATGATCTCAGTCCTGATAAGCTTAAATACTTGAGTTTAAGAGAAAATATGATTTTAATAAAAAATGATTTGGTGAGCATGAGAGAGTTTTTAGAATCAATAAAGACATTTACTCATTTCATATTTCATGGATTAGGTTACGAGAGCAGCATTATATTTAATAGGCTGCCTGAAGGGTCAATACGATATTGGATGTTATTTGGTATAGAATTTTACCAAAATCAGTATTTGTATGATAATAATAATTTGTTCGGTGGTGAAACCAATTTACTATATAAGAGAAGTCTATCGAAATTTAGATCTTTAAAAACATTGTTTAAAGCTAAATATTACAGAATAAATAAAAAAACTAAAATTCCAGAGTTAGAAATCAAAGAAGCTATTGAAAACGCAGATTTTTTGGGGATTTTTTATAAGGAAGAATTTAATTTTATTAAATCTAGGATTAAAAATGAAAAGTTAGAACACCTAAAATTTTCATATTATCCTATAGAGAAAATGTTAAATGATGCAGAAGCTTTTGTATCAGGTAATAATATTCTACTAGGTAATTCTGCTAGTTATACAAACAATCATTTGGAAGTTCTAAATCTTCTTTCAAATTTGAATATTTCTGATAAAAAAGTGATTTGTCCTTTAAGTTATGGGGATGAATATTATGCTAAAACTATAATTAAAGAAGGCAGAAATAAATTAAAAAATTCATTTGAAGCTCTAAATGATTTTATTCCTTTACATAAGTACAATTCTTACTTAGAACAGTGTGGTTTTGTAATAATGAATCATTATAGGCAACAAGCTGTTGGAAATGTAATGACTATGCTATGGATGGGAGCAAAAGTTTTTTTGGATGATCGTAATACTTTATACCATTATTTAAAAAGGATTAATGTCAATGTTTTTAATATAAAACATGATTTAAATCAAAAAGAACTGAGTCATTTATTGAATAGAGAACAGCGGTTGCATAATAGAAAAATACTTCTTGATGAAATAGGACAAGAAATTTTACAAAAGGAATTTAAAATATTCTTAGCTCAACATTTTCGAGATGAGTCTTAAGAAACAAGCGATTAGTGGAGTAAAATGGTCTGCTGTTTCGACTATTACTGTTGCAATTGTAAGCTTATTAAAAATTTCCGTGTTAGCACGTTTTTTAAAAGCAGAAGACTTTGGTTTAATGGCCTTGGTTAGTTTTGTACTTGGGTTTATGAACTTATTCATGGATATGGGACTAACATCAGCAATCCTACATAAGCAAAATATAACAAACCGCGAGTACGCTAGTTTATATTGGATAAATATAATATTTAGTATGATATTGTTTGGTTTAATTAGCTTATCGAGTTTTGCTATAGCTTTTTTTTACGATGAGCCAGAATTGAAAGTTCTCATACCCATTATGGCAATTAGTATTATTTTATCAGCTTTAGGCAAGCAATTTAAAACAATTGAACAAAAAAATCTCAATTTTAAATACATAGCACTAACAGATATCATTGGCGCTGTTTTTGGTCTAGGAATAGGTTTAATAATGGCAATTAAAGGATATGGTGTGAAAGCTTTAGTTTATGCTGCTCTTACTCAATATGCAATATCAAATACCGTTTATTTTATCAAAGGAATAAAGGATCGTGGAATGATTTTTCATTTTAATTATCAAGAAACAAAGTTTTTTCTCAAAATCGGTATATATCAAGTTGGAGGACAAATTGTGAATTACGTTAATAGAGATTTAGATATTCTATTAGTAGGTAAATTTTTTGGAGCAGAAATTTTAGGAGGGTATAGTTTAGCAAAACAGTTAGTTCAAAGACCAATGCAAATATTAAACCCTATAATAACGCAAGTAGCTAGCCCAGTATTATCATTGAGTCAAGACAATAAGAATCAGTTAAAAGCTAGATTTCTAAAATTATTAAATATTGTAGCAACTTTAAATTTTTCAGCTTATAGTTTATTAGCAATATTAGCTTATCCAATTGTTTTCGTACTTTATGGTTCAGGTTTTACTGATATTTACGTTCTTGTACAAATACTTTCTGTTTATATGTTTCTTCGCTCAGTATTAAGTCCAGTAGGAAGTTTAGTAATTGCTACAGGAAAGACATATTATGAATTCTATTGGAATTTATTAGTACTTATAATAACGCCTATTTTAATATATATGGGAGCACAACTCTCGATTGAAATGGTTGCATTATCACTTGTCATTTCAATTTTAATATTAATGATTCCATCATGGAAGCTACTTGTCAAGAAGCTATGTAATGCATCAATGTCTGAGTATTTTAACAGCTTTATACCAAAATGGGGCAGCCTAATACGAATGATAAAGGCAAAGTAGATTGATTTTTTAATAGATTAATAAAATTTAATTTAGACAATTATTTTTATAGTGCGAATAATACTCTGATGATATTACAGGGTTTAAAAAAATAAAGTAAGAACAAATTCCAAAGGAAAATTACCTCAATGAAAGAAATAAAAGTTTTGCATGTTGTTGCGGGGAGTCTAAATGGAGGAGCTGCTAAAGGAGCATATTGGCAACATCAGGGCCTTTTAGAAATAGGTGTTGATTCAAGAGTGTTAATAAATTCAAGGGAAGTTCCTTCAGATGAAAATGTTACTTCCATTATATTTGATAAAAAATCATTGATTAGGCAAGCTGTGAAATCTCAATTAGATCAATTACCTCTTAAGTTTTATGAAAATGATCAAAGATCGATTTTTAGTGTCGGTTTTTTTGGCCATGATATCACAAAGCATGATTGGTATAAGTGGGCAGATGTTATTAATTTACACTGGATTAATGCAGGCTTTATTAGTATTAAAGGAATAGGCAAAATTAAAAAACCAATAGTTTGGACATTAAGAGATATGTGGCCTTTTACAGGAGGTTGTCATTATAGCTTAGGCTGTGAAAATTATAAAACAGGATGTGGTTCTTGTTTTCAGTTAGGTAGTGCAAATAAACATGATTTATCGCGTATGATAAACCTGAGTAAACAAAAGAAATTACCTAAATCTATGAAATTGGTAGGTATAAGTAATTGGATTAGCCAACAAGCTATACAAAGCTCGGTCTTTAAAAATTTCGATGTTAGAACAATTTTTAATAATATAAACTGTTCTGAATTTTACCCAATTGATAAAAAAAATTCTAGGGAAGTACTTGGTTTTCCTGCTAATAAGAAAATAATTCTGGTTGGTGCCCAAAATATTAATGACTTTTATAAGGGTTTCAATAAGTATTTGGGTGCCATCTCTTCTTTAGCTAAAAAACAATATTTTTTAGTTTTTTTTGGAAATTTAGATGAATCATTATTGAAAAATATTGAATTTGAATATAAAAACTTTGGTTTTTTAAATGATTCAATTTCCTTAAACTTATTATATTCCTGTGCTGATGTTTTTGTAGCGCCAAGTATTATGGATGCTTTTGGTAAGACTATTGGAGAATCTATGGCTTGTGGAACACCTGTGGTCTGTTTTGACAGCACAGGTCCAAAGGATATTGTTGATCATAAGATAAATGGTTATAAAGCAAAACCTTACCAGATTGAAGACCTAAGAGAAGGGATAACTTGGGTTTTAGAAAATGATGAAAAGCAACAAGAATTAAGTAGAAATGCAATAAAAAAGGTTAAATCTACATTTGATTCAAAAATAATTGCTTCTCAATATTTAAAACTTTATGAAGAATGCTTAGAAATCAATATGTAGTAGAAAACTATATAAGCCATGTAAGCTTCCCCAAAAACCGAACTGTTTAAAAATAAGTTTATCAAATATGAATACGTATATTAATTATATTCTAATAATATTATCTTTTATTGCCTATTCACAAAAAAATGATATGGTCGATTCTCTAGACATATATACTGGTGGGAATAATTATAATTTGTATAATGATATTCTATATGGTGGTGGAGTTATTTATGATGAGGATTTAGAGAGTTATCCACCTCAGTTAAATACTGGTTTTTTAAAATTAGGCATAGATAACAATTCAGACCAAGTAAAAAAAAAGATAATTAACCATAGTAAGTTTAATAAAGGAATTAACATCAGTAGCGATGCTGGCCTATTTTTGTCAACCAAATATTACGGAACACTTATTTCTCCTAGGAGCATGGTTCTAGCAATGCATTTTCCAACTGATTATTACGATAATAGAAATAATTATTCATTAGGCTTTTGGATAAATGTTGATAAGTTGAATGGGAACGGTTTAGCTTTCTCAAAAGTTAATGGTGCTTTTTCATTTTTTTCCAACCAAGATTTAAAAACAATAGGAGCAAAGGCTTATCAGCAAAATAACAAAGACAATAATTATATCTTTGAGGTTGCCAGAGTTGATGGTGATTATAGCTATATAAGGTACAATCCAGATAATACTTACATAATTAGGTTTTTTATTTATAAAGAAAGCGGATTGAAAGTTAAAGAACTAGAAATTTTGAACCCCGTTTTTCTTGATGGAATTAATCATCAAATTGACCCATATTTTTATTACAAGAGTCAGTCCGAAACATTAAAAAGTAATAAAAAAGGGAAGTTGGCTGTAATTATAGGAGATAGTCAACATCAAGATAGGGAATTACATAAAGTAATAGCAAGACGTACTGGCTTGAATATTATTTCAATGGCTAGAGGAGGACATTCTATTAAATACAAGCATCAAAATAAAAATAGACCGAATATGTTTTGGTTCTATGAAAAGAACTTGAAGGAAGCGATTTTGAAAATTAAAAATGTTGATTATTATATTTTACAATTGTCCACAAATGATACAAATGGAGGAGGAGAATTATCAGTAGATGCTATTCAGGAAGTAATTAATAATTATCCTTATTATGGAGATGATGCTACAACTATAAATAATAAAATAGCTAAATTTAATTCATTAATAGAAGTTGAAAAAGAAAATATTTTCGGTTATAAACAAACTTTTGCAGCATTTATTATGCAATTTTTAGAGATTAATCCTCAAGCTCGATTAATTTTAGCTTCAACACCGATATCCCCACATAAATTGACAGGAAAAGCAGATGCTGATGGAAACGGAATTTGGCAAGATGGCTGGAATCCACTGAATGCAAGGACAGCAATAAATCCAAGGTTTGAATCCATTAGAAACGATTCAAAGGAAGTGTCCGAGTGGTTCGGTGCAAACTGGATAGATTTAAAAAACGGAGTGGGACTTACTTTTGATAATGCTATAAATTACTGTTTAGATGGAACACACTGGAAAAAAGAAATTAAAATAAGAATAGGAAAAGCTCTAAGCGAAGAGCTGGAAAAAATGTAAAGCTGACAAAGTTTTATTAGTTTTTTTCAAAAGATAGAATATTTAGAAAAGAATGGAAAAAAGCGATTATTATATTAAGCCAGACACACTTGTTATAACTGCTACTTTAGGTACAAGAAATTCCTTGCCTAAAACAATCAAATCAGTAAGGGAAAATGGCGGTAACAGAGTTCATCACGTTTTAACTTGCCCCAAGAGTAAACTAAAAGCTTTAAAAGCTAGATATCCTTTATTAGATGTCGTTGAGGAACCTAAAGAAAAAAAAGGAATATATACAGCCTTGAATAGTGTGATTAAAAAGTACGCAAAAGACTACAAATATGTGACCTTTATAAACGATGATGATTACTGGCTATCAGGATTCAAACTATTGTTCTTAGCCTTAGATAAAAATCAAAAATTAGATGCTGTTTATGGAAGAACCTTATTTGTATCAGAAAGTAATAAAATAATCAGAGAGCAAGCATCGTCTTTTAGATACAAGGCTTTTAAAGCTTTATTATCTAAAAGGATTGTATTATTCACACAACAAGCAACTTTAATAAAAAGTGAATTGTTTTATGAAATTGGAGGCTTTGATGAAAATTATAAATTAATTGCAGATTCAAAATTTTGGGCAGAAGCTATTGATTCAGGTGCTCAATTTTCTTTTATTGATACATTAGCTGCAGCATATACATTACAGGAAGGGCAGTTGTCTTCTGACAAAAAAACTCAAAATTTTGAATACAATAAATTACTTAAAGAAAAAATGTTTTCAAAAATTAGTTTACCAGTCATTGTTTTTGAAAGCATTATTTTTAGAATACATAATATCCCCGTTTATCTTAAAAGAATATTTCTAAAGTAAAATTGTAAAAAAATTAAAAATGAAAAAATGAAGAAAGTGTTGTCTTTTATAGTAGTCTTTTTTCCTTGGAAGATTAAAAGGTGGTTACTCGTTAAAATTTGGAAATATGAATTACATCCTACTTCTAAAATAGGATTGTCTTATATCTTTCCAGTAAAATTAATTATGGACGAATATAGCAGTATTGGTCATTTCAACATAGCTATAAATTTAGAGCAAATAATATTAGGCCAAAAATCGTCTATTGCCCGTTCGAACTGGATTACGGGTTATCCAACAAATAAAAAAAAATCCTTACATTTTACACATCAAATAGGTAGAAGAAGTGAATTAATAATAGGCAATGATTCGGCAATAACGAAACATCATCATATTGATTGTACAAACCAGATTTTAATAGGTGATTATGTTACAATAGCTGGATATTATTCTCAATTTTTAACCCATTCTATCAATATATATGATAGCAAACAAGATAGTAAGCCAATCAAAATAGGTGATTATTGCTTTGTTGGAACAAATAGTGTGTTACTGGGCGGGGCTAATTTGCCTGCTTATTCTGTTTTAGGAGCAAAATCATTATTAAATAAGGACTTTAATGAAGGTTATACCTTATATGGTGGTGTTCCTGCAAAACCTATCTCTCGAATTTCTAGTGAAGCCAAATACTTTATAAGAGAAGAAGGATTTGTTTATTAAAATTTATACTGCATCAAACTAAAATTTCATATGGGTTTAAATCGAAGTATAAAAATTAAAAATAAATTTTCATTAAATTCATATATAGAATTTACTTCTGTATTGATGATATTTTTACAGGGTTTTGTCATTTTTGGTGTTTTTATTATTGATTTAAGATTATTTTACATTTTTTTAATTGTAAATAGTGTTCTGTTATATAGTATTTACGGAATAAGGCTACATAAATACTTATTTGGTCTAATTTTTTTTCTAATCGTACATGCAATAGTTGTAAATACTTATTATGGTATTCCCTGGTCTTATTTTATTAAACAAACGATTGGTATTTCAATTGTAGCGATATATTTCTATAATGTTTTTGTGTTATGTGATATGAAAAAAATGTTCAAATTATATCTCAAACTTGCAATAGTTTTTTGTGTTATAGCAATTATTTTTTATCCAACTGGTCTTTTAGATAAAGAGTTTAGCAGGATGGATGGGCTGATGACAGAGCCTTCAAAGTTTATAATCATTAATGTGCCAGCATTGTATTATTTTTTAAATAAGAAGAAATTTATACAATCTTTTATTTTGTTACTAGGCTTCATATTAGCACAATCATCTATTGGCTTTATAGCTATCTTTATTATGTTGCTATTTCTGTTTATAAGAAAGAGTACTTTAAAATATGTAGGATTAACAATACTACCCTTTTTCTTTTTAATACCTTACTTACAAACCAATGAGAATTTTCAATTAAGATATAATCAGACCATCGAAAACCTTAATGTCTTTGAAACTAAATCTTTTGATGAGAATACTAATTTAAGTTCATTTATTTTATTAAAAAGTGCCTATATCTCGATTAACAATTTTATTGATCATCCTTTGGGAACGGGTATTGGATCTTTTGCTTATCAGCATGATGTTTACATTAAAGATCTTAAAGTGTCTAGATATTTTGAAGCATCTGGATTAAAAAATCTTAACCGAGAAGATGCAAATTCTATGTTTTTTAGAATACTTTCTGATTTTGGGTTATTTGGTTTACTCGCTATAATTGTTTTTTTATTTTTGGGAATTTTAGTATTTGTCAAAGATTTTGATTCTGAAAAAAAGACTGTATGTACAGGTATATTAATTTATTTCCTTTTAAAGCTTTTAAGAATGGGCCACTATTTTCCGGAAGAAATGTTTTTCTTTTTATTTATGTTCCTGTTTAATTTGCCAAAAATAACTTTAAAGTTAAATGAAAACGAACCTGCAAAATTAATCAAATAATGAAAAGTGAAATCAGTAAAAAACTCTTAATCTTTTCATTATACGGCATAGCTGCTTTTCCATTGTTGCCTGAAGAAATTTTGGGATTACCTGTTATTCTACTATTTATTTCTAGTGTTATTAATTTTATTGAAACGAAGAAAATTAATTTTAATTATAAAAAACTTTTTATTGCCACGATTCCTTTTATTTTATTTCTATTTTCTTCTTTCTATTCAGATGATTTTAGCTACGCCTTCAAAAAAGTAAGTGGTACAAGACTGTCACTATTAGTAGTTCCATTGAGTTTTTTTTTATTAAAAAGTGAATCAATACAACATATAAAATCAAACCTGACAAAGTTTCAAATGCTTTTTAGTATTTCATCTTTGTTATTGTGTGTGATTTATTTTACTTATCTGCCTTTTATAGAGCCGTCAAATAATCCAGCTTTTGTATTTCCTTCTGGTTTTTTTTTCAAATTTGCAGTAAATGATATTCCTTATTTTCATATAGAGCCTGTTTATTTTTCATTTTTGATAACGCTTAGCCTAATTAACACAGTACATTTATTCACAACAAAAAAGCTGAATTCATTTTTTTTTATAATCATCATCATAATATACTTAAGTGTCGTGTTTTTATTAGTAAGTAAAATCGCTATATTATTTACAATTCTTTTTGGCGCATGGTTTATTTTTTTTAAACTAAAAAGAAAAAAAATAAGTATAATACTTATAATATTAGCACTACTAATCATTTATCCTATTTACCAGATACCTTCAATCAAATACGAAGTTGAAGAGTTGCAATATTTTTATAAAGGAAAAAAAAGAGCCAAGGATGATAGTACTCAACAAAGATACAGAGTGACTAAGAGCTCTTTAGATTTGGCTAAACAAGTTAATCCTCTAATAGGAACTGGTATTGGTGATGTGCAGAAAGAATTAAATGAAGTCTATGAGAAGAATAATTACGAAGAATTGTTAACTAAAAAATTTGACACACATAATCAGTTTATAAGTATTTTTCTAGGAGTGGGCATTATCGGGCTTTTAGGCTTAATGGCTCATTTAATTTCACTAATTGTATTAGCCTTTAATAAAAAATTCAACTACAGCCTTTGGGCTTTGTTGTTCATTATACTACAAATGTTTACCGAAACCGTTTTGGAGAGGCAACTTCCTGTAATTGTTTACTCCTTTTTGATATCATTTATTTTATTTTTACCAAAAAATCTATCTTTCAACAAAAAAAGAAGATAATTTATTTCAAATCTTAATTAAGAATCCTATAATTTAATACACATTAATATGAATATACTCCATATAACAGAAGACTTTAGTCTAGATAGTGGAGGGTTACGTACAGTGATTAATGACTTAAGTAATAATCTTAACAATCTTCAGAATATAAATTCATATATTTTATCATCACAACAAGAAAAAGGAGATAATATAGAACTTGTAAGTGATGCAAAAGGTAAGCCTTGGCTTTATTCAGTCCAATGGAATAAAAAGCTTGTAGATTTAATTTTAAAAAAAAACATAAATATTCTACATATACATGGAGTCTGGATGTACCCTCAGTATAAAGCAGCTAAATTTGCTCTGAAACATAATATACCCTTTATTCTTTCTCCCCACGGAATGTATGAGCCTTGGCTTTGGACAAAAGGGAGGTTGAAAAAAAGTGCATATTTTAATCTCCTAGTTAAATCTCTATTTTCGAAAGCATCAAGAATACACGCTATCACCTCGGCTGAAAAAAATAATTTAAAGCCGCTTTTTCCTCAATCTGACTTTGTTGAAATACCAAACTTAATAAGTTTTGAATTGTCAAATTGCATAAATGATTCAACAGAGAAATATTTGCTGTATGTGGGTAGATTACATGAAAAAAAAGGCATCAAATTATTGATTAGTTCATTTTCTAAATTAAAAGTGAATGATTTAATTTTAAAAATTGCAGGAGAATTTAATGATTATAAAATTGAGTTAGTCAAATTAATAGAGAAATTGGACTTACAAAAAAAGGTCCAGTTTCTTGGATTAGTCACTGGTGAAGAAAAGATGAAACTGTTTAAGGATGCTTATGTGTTTGTAGCTCCATCTTATTCAGAAGTGGTAGGGATGGTTAATCTAGAGGCAGCCTCACAAAAAACACCTGTAATCACAACCCATCAAACTGGCCTTAAAAGGGAGTGGAATGTAAATGGAGGTATTTTGATTAATCCAAATCAAAAAGAGCTCACGTCAGCTCTTGAAGAGGCAGCTTCCTGGAGCAAAGAGCAAAGAGATATCAATGGTGAAAGACTTTATAATTTTGTAAAACAAAATTATTCTTGGGAACATAGACTTCAAGATTGGGTTAGCATTTATTCAGATATAATAAAAGAAAAATGATTTTTGAATTAGATAAATTTCAACTCCCTCCAAATTTTAGGGGCAGATCTAAATGGACTGTACAATTATGGTGGTTAGTGTATGCACTTCTTTTTAAACCATCTCCTCAGGTCTTTTATGGTTGGCGACGGTTTCTGCTCCGAAGTTTTGGAGCCCAGATTGGAAAAAAAGTGATTATAAGACCATCAGCCCAAATCACTTACCCCTGGAAAGTGACAATTGGAGATTATAGTTGGATAGGGGATGAAGTAGTTTTATACTCATTAGGTGAGATTGAAATTGGAAATAATACCGTTATTTCTCAACGGAGTTATATTTGTACTGGTTCACATGATTATGATAAAATAGATTTTCCTATTTATGCAAAAAAAATATTAATTACAGATGGATGTTGGTTAGCCACTGATGTCTTTGTAGCCCCAGATGTAACAATTAAAAAAGGAACAGTTGTAGGTGCTAGAAGTTCAGTGTTTAAAAATTTAGATGAATTTTCAGTTTACGCAGGTTCACCAGCTAAATTTATAAGAATACGAAAGATTGAGTAAAAATATACTAATAGTCGGAATTAATTATTATCCTGAAGATAGTGCTATAGGCTTATACACTACTCAAAAAGCAGAATATTTAGTAGAAAATGGCTTTGAAGTAACAGTTATTACAGGATTTCCATACTATCCTCAGTGGAAAATTCAGGATAAATACAATAAAAGGCCATTATTTTTAAGTGAAACTATTAATGGCGTGAAAGTTTTAAGGGTAAAACAATACGTGCCAAGTAATCCAAGTTTTATAAAACGCATACTTCACCTTCTCAGTTTTACTTTAGGTAGTCTAATTAATTTATTTAAGACTTTTAAACCGGATGTGGTTATTACAATTATACCTTTTACAACTTCGGTATTTCTCGGGTGGCTTTTAAAAATCAGATATAAGTCAAAATTATGGGTGCATATTCAAGATTTTGAATTTGATGCAGCTTTAGATTCTGGTTTAATGAAAAAAAAATCAAATAATATTTTTAAGTCATTATTATGGGTAGAAAGGAAATTGCTGAATAAAGCAGATGTAGTTTCTACAATTAGCCACGCCATGCTTAGCAAGCTAAAGAATAAAACAAGAGTAAGCACATATTACCTGACAAACTGGATTGATGTTTCATTATTTTCATCAGTAAACAACAATAGTCATCCATATTTAAGCTCAGAAAAATTTAAAATTTTATATTCAGGTAATATAGGAGCAAAACAAGACTGGAATCTTTTTTTCAATTTTCTAAGTGAACTACGTGGTGTCGATAATATAGAAGTGATAGTCGTAGGTGAGGGCGCTGAAAAAGATAGAGTTGTTAAAGGACTAAAGGAATTTAGTTTTGCTAAACACTTTAATTTAGTGCCTTATTCTGAATTACCTTCATTACTTTCAAGTGCAGATGTTCACATTCTTTTTCAAAAAACTGATGTTATTGATACTGTTATGCCTTCTAAGTTGTTAGGTATGATGGCTAGCGGGAAACCTTCAATAATTACGGGAAACTTAAAAAGTGAAGTAGCTAGTGTACTCAAAGAATCAAAAGGGGGATATTATTTAGATGGAGAATCAGTACAAGAAATAACTCAGTATGTAAAATATCTAAAGGAAAATAAAGAGTTAAGCAGTGAGCTGGGAGCTTATGCAAAAACTTACGTTAAAGAAATTTTTTCTAAAGATGAAGTTTTAAAAAAATTCAAGAATGAAATTGAAAATATATCTTAAGTTTTAGTGAATGGTCTTTCTAGCTTTTATTCGTAATACTATAGAAAAAATTTAATCATACTAAAGGTTTCAAATAATTTCCTTCAGTTCATATTTTAACATCAAAAACCTATATTTTTGACTCCTTAAAATAAATTCAATTTTTAGTAACTAATATTTTGAGTTATTTTAGAAACTCAAAACTTAACCCCACCTTATGAAAATAGCAGTCATCGGAACAGGCTACATCGGCCTGGTGACAGGAACCTGTTTAGCAGAAAATGGTAATGAAGTCCTTTGTGTCGATATCGATCAAGACAAAGTAGATAAGATGAGAGCTGGTGTCGTTCCAATCTATGAACCTCATTTGGATGTGCTGTTTGATAGAAATATTGAAGCAGGTCGGTTGAACTTTACCACTAACTTAAAAGAAGGTCTGGACTTTGGCGAGGTGATTTTCCTGGCTTTACCGACTCCGGAAGATGGGGATGGCTCTGCGGATTTAAAATACGTCCTGGGCGTGGCTAAAGAAATTGGTGAATACATCACCTCCTATAAAGTGATTGTTGATAAAAGCACGGTCCCTGTGGGAACTGCAGATCTCGTACATTCTACAATTGCCAAAGCCTGTAAAACAAACTTTGATGTGGTGTCCAACCCCGAATTCCTAAGAGAGGGTTTTGCGGTGAACGATTTCCTAAAACCAGAACGTATTGTGATTGGCTCTAGTAGCGAGAAAGCGATCGAAATCATGCAGCGCTTGTATCAGCCTTTCGTGAGATCTGGTAATCCTATCATCATCATGGATGAAAAGTCAGCTGAGCTGACTAAATACGCCTCCAATTCGTTTTTGGCGACCAAAATCACCTTTATGAATGAAATCGCGAATTACTGTCAAAAAGTTGGCGCAGATGTGGATAAAGTCAGAATTGGAATGGGAACGGACTCCAGAATAGGAAAACGCTTTCTATTTCCAGGCATAGGCTATGGGGGCTCTTGCTTCCCTAAAGATGTCAAGGCACTGCATAAATCTGGAAAAGACATCAACTACGACTTCAAAATTTTAGAGGCTGTCGTAGACGTCAATGAAAGGCAAAAAACGATCTTATACCCGGAAATCTCTTCATTTTTTGATGGGGATTTAAAAGGTAAAACCATTGCCATTTGGGGACTGGCATTTAAGCCGGAAACCGATGATATTCGCGAAGCCCCAGCCTTGTATATGATTGACAAATTATTGGAAGCAGGCGCTAAGGTGAAAGCTTTTGATCCTGAAGCTATGGATAATGTGGAGCAAAAGTATGGCGATAAAATAGGTTTTGGTAAAGACATGTATGAAGTGACAGAAGGCGCAGATGCATTACTGATTTGTACAGAATGGAGTATTTTTAGAACACCAGACTACAAGCGCTTAAAATCAAATTTAAAGCAGCCTGTTATTTTCGATGGTCGAAATTTATATCCAACGGTGGAGCTAGCTAAAGAAGGAATACACTATATTTCCATAGGAAGACAAAAAGTGTAAGTGTTTTTATAAGATTCACGGAGAAGTTAACTGCATAGTTTCGGAGTTCAACTCTAAAACTGTGCAGTTTTTTATTCCATAAAAGTTTTAGCGCTCATATGCTTAAATCTTATAACTTTGTATGTAGAACAAATTAGTAGTCCTATATAATCAATCCATAATGAAAAAAATTTTAATTACTGGTGCTGCCGGATTTTTGGGGTCTCACCTTTGCGATAAGTTTATTGATGAAGGCTTTAAGGTGATTGGTATGGATAACCTCATCACAGGAGATCTTAAGAACATCGAGCATCTTTTTAAACTGGATAATTTTGAGTTTTACCACCATGACGTTAGTAAATTTGTTCATGTGGCTGATGAGTTAGATTATATTCTCCATTTTGCTTCACCGGCAAGTCCCATAGATTATTTAAAGATACCCATTCAGACCCTCAAAGTGGGGTCTTTAGGGACCCATAATTTACTGGGTTTAGCCAAAGCCAAAGACGCACGGCTCTTAATCGCCTCCACAAGCGAGGTATATGGGGATCCTTTGGTTCATCCCCAAACCGAAGATTACTACGGAAATGTCAACACGATCGGCCCCAGAGGAGTTTATGATGAAGCCAAACGCTTCCAGGAGTCTATGACCATGGCGTACCATCGGTTTCATGGACTGGAGACCAGGATTGTCAGGATTTTCAATACTTACGGTCCCCGCATGCGTCTTAATGACGGTCGGGTGATTCCGGCTTTTATCGGTCAGGCGCTAAGAGGAGAAGACCTCACTGTTTTTGGAGATGGTTCCCAGACCCGTTCCTTTTGCTATGTCGACGACCAGGTGGAAGGTATTTATAAACTTTTGCTGAGCGATTATGCCGAACCGGTTAATATTGGGAATCCGTATGAAATCTCTATTTTAGACTTTGCTGAAGAAATCATCAAATTGACAGGGACCGAGCAGAAAATCGTTTTTAAACCTCTTCCGAAAGATGATCCGATGCAACGGCAACCCGATATCACCAGAGCTAAATCGATATTGGGCTGGGAACCTAAAGTGAATAGGGAAGAAGGTATGAAACTGACGTACGACTATTTCAAATCGCTTTCCAAAGAAGAATTACAAAGAAGCGAACATAAAGACTTTTCAGTTCATAACAGGAAATAATATATGGCCAGAACAGGACGATATTCCACTTATATCAGACCGGCATCCTATCTGATAGATTTAGCAGTTCTCATTTTTTTCGCCTCCCAATTTAAGTTTGGGCTGGAAATGAATATAATCTTCTTTTCTTATGTGACTGTGTCGTGGATACTTCTATCCCTTTACTCTAATTTTTATGAGGTTTACAGATATACCAAATTTGTAAAGATAGCCTCGCTTACGTTTTTTCAGGGCGTTCTATTTACTTTGCTTGTATTTGGTTTTTTTGGTTATTTCTACCAGTTTGGAAGAGACCCGAATCGAATATTTCTTTATCTGGGCAAGTCATTTGCAGTTATATTTTTAATTAAAGTCTCTCTTCATGTTTTTTTAAAAAAATACCGTGAGGGTCTTGGTGGTAATTTCAGAACAACCATTATTATAGGAGACTCTCCCAAGAGCCAGCAGTTAAAATCTTTCTTTGATGATAACCCTGAATACGGCTATCAATGTCAGAAGCTTTTTAAAATCAGATCCAATTCCAATATTGAAAGCATACATAAGTTCGTTTTGGAAAATGAAGTCGATGAGATTTACTGTTCGATGGCAAAGCTCACTAATGAACAGATCAATTCTATAATAAAATTTGCGGATAACAATCTGAAAGTTCTCAAGTTTTTACCGGATAACAAAGATGTGTATTCGAGAAAATTGAACTATGAGTATTATGGTTATCTGCCGATACTCTCACTTAGGAAAATTCCGATAGATATACCTGTGAATAGATTTTTAAAACGGTTTTTTGATATCCTCTTAAGCTTAGGGGTGATCGTTTTTATCTTATCATGGCTAACCCCTTTGATAGCGATTTGTATAAAAATCGAAAGCAAAGGAGCCGTATTTTTTAAGCAAAAGCGCAATGGACTGGATTACGAGGAATTTTACTGCTATAAATTCAGGTCGATGAAACCTAATCCGGAGGCCGATCTCCATCAGGCCAATAAAAACGATAAACGGATTACTAAAATCGGTAAATTTATGCGTAAAACGAGTATCGACGAATTGCCTCAGTTTTTTAATGTGTTTAAAGGGGATATGAGTGTGGTGGGACCAAGACCTCATATGGTAAGCCATACGCATAACTTTGCAGAAAACGTAGACAAATTTATGGTGAGACATTTCATTAAACCGGGAATTACCGGTCTTGCTCAGGTTAGTGGTTACAGGGGTGAAGTGGAAACCGATCAGGATATCATCAACAGGGTGAAATATGATATTTTTTACCTGGAAAACTGGTCCTTGCTCTTGGATATAAAGATTATTTTTCAAACCGTTATGAATGCTGTTAAAGGCGAGAAAAAAGCGTACTAATGTCAGATTTGGTCTCTATAATCACGCCCGTTTATAATGCTGAAAAATACATTAAAGAGACCTTAACATCAGTTAGAAACCAAACTCATGAACATTGGGAACATATTCTGGTCGACGATGGTTCATCGGACCAGTCGCTTAAACGCATAGAAGAATTTTCGAAAACAGAGCCCAGAATCAGATTAATCAAATTGCCTGAAAATAGCGGTCCTGCAGTCGCCAGAAATAAGGCTATAAGCCTGGCTAAAGGAAGATACCTCGCTTTTTTGGATGCCGATGATATTTGGTTCGACTTTCACCTGAAGGACTCTTTAAAGGTCATGAAAACAAAAGACTATGCTTTTGTTTTTGCTTCCTATAAAAGATCTGACGAAGATTTAAATTTTGTATACCCAGATTTTGAAGTTCCCTCAAAAGTGTCCTATACCGATATTTTAAAGTCAAATTCCATAAGCTGTCTCACGGCTGTAGTTGATATTCATAAATTGGGTAAAAAAGAAATGCCTCTTATACGTAAGCGTCAGGACATGGGGCTATGGTTGAAATACCTCAAGGAAACACAATATGCTCACGGTATAAAACAACCTCATGCCATCTACAGAATACGAGAAAATTCGCTTTCGAGAAATAAATTCAACCTTATAAAATACCAGTGGGAATTTTATAGGAAGGTCGAGAATATCAATGCTTTAAGGTCTTTATACTATATAACACTGTGGACATATTTAGGGTATAAAAAATATAAAAAATAAGCTTCTTAATTACTTCTTAATTTCTCAAATTAGATATATATTGCTAGCCTTCCAATCTGAGTAAATGAAGTCACTTTATATCATTATAATCTGTTTTATTTTTAGCCTGTCCTCATATGGATATCATCCTGAAATAGATAGCTTAAAAGCCGAGTTAAAAACTACAAAAGTTGATACGATCCGGGTTCGCCTTCTCAATGAAATCGCTTTTGAATTTATAGACGTAAGCTATGACAGCATATTACCTTATGCTCAAAAAGCGCTTAATTTATCTAATAAAATAAAATTTCCCAAAGGGAAAGGCATAGCCCTAAAAAACCAATCCATCTACTACTTCTATGCAGGCGACCAGACTGAAAGCAGAGAAAAAATGGAAGAAGCTATTCTCATTTTTAAGAAAATACAGTCTGATCTTTTAGTGGCCAAAGCTTATCAAAGCTATGGCGTATTGCTCAAAAGTTATGGAGCTACCGATAAGGCTATAGAAAAATACCAACGGGCAATACATTATTTCAGAAAAATTAAAAATGAAACCGGGACAGCAGATAACCTTATAAACCTGGGCAATGTATACCAGAACCAGGGTGATTTTGACAAGGCTTTGCAGGTATTTTCAGAAGCGAGAGGAATCAATGAAAATCTTAAAGACCTTCGCATAAAAGCCAGTATTCTTTCCGGAGAAGGACTTATTGCGGAAAAAAAAGGAGAGTTCGATAGAGCTGTTAAAAAACTATCTGAAAGTCTTGAACTCTTCAAAGAACTGGAGGTTCCCAGAATGGTACTTGGGATGTATAACAACCTGGCCAACATTGCCAGAAAACAAGGAAATTACTTAAAGTCTATTGAATATTTCGAAAACGCCTTGATCACTGCCGAGGATATAAATAATCCAAGATTGCAAGGTATAATCCTAAATAATTTGGCTAATTCTTATTTGGATATCAACGACGACGATAAAGCAGCTTCTTTATACAGACAGGCAATTGATTTAATAAAAGGCATAGATAAATCTACTTACGCAAGCTTATTGTCCAATTTGGCGATTATCCAAACCAATAAAAAGCAGTATGATAAAGCCCTGAAATCATTGGACTCAGCACTTACTATTTATCGGGATCAGGGCAATAAAATTTATGTTGCCAATACCTTATCTAATATAGCAAACAATCACCTCAAACTGGAAAATATTTCAGAAGCCAAGAACTTTTATAAAGAAGCCAAACTTATAGCCGAAGAAATGGATGATAAATATACCTGTACATCCATTTATAACGGTTTAGGAGAAGTTTGTCTGAAAGAAAAAAAATTAGACTCAGCCTATTTCTATGCTAAAAAAGCATATGCTATTTCCAAAGAAATAGAAGCTTTACCTGAAGAATATGCTGCTTCGGAATTGCTCTATAACATTTCAAAATCTAAAGGGGATGCTTCTGAAGCCCTGAAACATATTGAAATATTTACAAAGCTTAAGGACAGTCTCTTCGATGAAGAAAAAAGCAAAGCTCTAGGCAAACTTGAAGCAGAATTAGGCTTCAAAAGTCTTAAAGAGCAAATGGAACTGGAAAAAGAAAAACAAAATTTAGAAAATGAGTTTAAGGTTGGTCAAAGGGAAAATTTTATCATTGGACTTAGCATTTCCTCTATTGCTTTAATTCTCGTCGTTATTTTATTACTTTATATTAAGAAGAATAAATCCAGAACAAATCATTTGCTCAATCTTAAAAACAAAGAGATTGAAACACAAAACATTAAACTAAGGGAATCCAATCTTCAAAAAAATAAGCTCTTTTCAATCATTTCTCATGATTTAAGAAGTCCGGTGAATAGCTTAAGTCAGATTTTCGACATGTATGTATCTGGACAAGTTTCTGAAGAAGAATTCAAAGAATGGGTGCCGGAAATCAATAAAAACATAACTTCTACACGGCTCTTAATAGACAATCTCCTGAAATGGGCCAGTGAATCTCTTCATGAATCTCAGGTGAACAAAACAGAATTTTTTGTTCGCGAAGAGATAGAAAATATGGAAGACTTTTTTAACTCAGCTTTAAAAGAGAAAAATCTGATTTTGAATAATAAAGTTTCAAAACAGTTTACAATGTATATGGATGCTAACGCCTTTAAACTGGTGATTAGAAATATTATTTCCAATGCGATCAAATTCTGTAATTCCGGCGATGAAATTTCGATTTCAGCAACTACACAGGATGATTTTAACAGGATTTGTATTCAGGATACTGGAGTGGGCATGGACCAGGATAAAGCACGGATGTTGTTTACGAACTCATCGATTATCTCATCTATTGGCACTCAAAATGAAGATGGGAAAGGCATAGGCACCATGCTTTGTAGAACATATGTTGAAGAAAATGGTGGACTCATCTGGGTGGATTATTCCGAAGAAAACAGCGGCACCAGAATTTGTTTCGAAGTTCCGGTAAAAAGCGACTTTATTTAGCTTTTAGCATTAATTTATAGGCTATTTGAAAATTTCAAGAGTTTCATTTCTTAAATTTGATGAAACTCCTTGAAAATGCATGATTTCACAGCAACTTACACCGATTTATATCAAATCAATATGGCTCAGGTTTACTTTCAGCAAGGTAAACATGAGCATAAGGCCGTTTTTGATTACTTTTTCAGAAAACTCCCTTTTGAAGGAGGATATGCTGTTTTTGCGGGTTTAGAGACCTTACTGGAGGTTTTAGAAGATTTTAAATTCTCGGATGATGATTTAGAGTTCCTAAAAGACCAGGGATTAGACTCTGAATTCCTGAACTATCTCAAGGGCTTTAGATTTGAAGGTAATATCATCAGTGCTACAGAAGGAGATATTGTTTTCCCCACCCGACCCGTCTTACAAGTTGAAGCCAATATGGTCGAAGCTCAATTGATAGAAACCATTTTACTCAATATTCTCAATTTCCAGACCCTGGTGGCGACTAAAGCAAGCCGCATCAGAAAATCTGCCGGAGAGCAAATGCTCATCGATTTTGGAATGCGGCGCGCGCAAAGTACCGGGGCCTATCATGCCAGCAGAGCAGCTTTTATTGGCGGCTTTGAAGCGACCAGTAATGTGGTTGCGGGTAAAGATTTTAACATCCCGATTTCGGGAACCATGGCCCACTCTTTTGTTCAAAGTTATGATGACGAGCTTACTGCATTTCGGGATTTTGCAAATAGCCACCCAGAAAATACGATCTTGCTCATAGATACTTACGACACGCTTAAAATTGGTTTGCCCAACGCAATTACCGTAGGCAAAGAAATGAAATCGCGAGGTGAAGAATTAAAAGGGGTTCGTTTGGATAGCGGCGATTTGTCTTATCTCGCCAAAAAATGTAGAAAAGCTTTTGATGAAGCTGGATTGGAGCACGTGAAAATCGCTGCTTCCAATCAATTAGACGAATATGTCATTAGGAGCTTGAAAGAGCAAAAGGGGCCGATAGATGTTTTTGGTGTGGGTACTAATCTGGTTATTGGTGATCCCGATGCGGCTCTGGATGGGGTTTATAAACTGGCTTTTGCGAATGATAAGCCGCGGATTAAACTTTCAGAAAACCTGGCCAAACTTACCCTGCCCCACAAAAAGCAAGTCTATAGACTAAGAAATTCTGAAGGTAAACTAACCGGTGCTGACGCTGTCACTTTAAGAGATGAAACAGATATCAAACATATGAATCACCCGTTTGATGTTTCAAAATCCCTGAGTTTCAAGAATTGCAATGAAGAAGCTTTATTGCATTATGTGATGAAAGATGGAATACGAACAGAGCCTCCTAAAAGATTAGAAGATATCAAAGTTTATTCGAGAAAGCGGCTTGCTGAATTTTCAGAAGAATTTCAGCGTTTCGAAAACCCACACCTCTATAAAATTGGAATTTCAGATCAACTGCTTAAAGAACGAGAGGCACTGAGAAATCATTACAAAAATAAAGACGCATGAAAACCTTACTCATCGTAGACGCCCAACTCGATTTTATGCCCGGTGGCGGCTTGCCCGTGGAAAACGGAGATCAAATCATATCTCACATCAACTTGATTCAGTCTCAGTACGACCTGGTGTTAGCCACACAAGACTGGCATCTACAGCATCATATGAGTTTTGCCTCCAATCACGATAATTTCAAGCCATTTCAGGACAAAGAAATCGATGGTTACCAGCAAACTCTATGGCCAGACCACTGTGTACAAGGCACTGAAGGCTCAGAATTTCACCCCAACATGCGGACCAATTGCTTAGAAGCCATTTTCAGAAAAGGTACCGATCCCAACATCGATAGTTATAGTGCTTTTTACGACAACCATCATAAAAAATCTACCGGACTTGCGGGCTATCTTAGAGATAAAGGCTGCGAAAGCTTAGACATCTGTGGACTTGCGGGCGATATTTGTGTGTATTTCACCATCAAAGATGCGCTCAAAGAAGGTTTTGAAGTGAGAGTTATGGAAAAAGCAACCAAATCTTTAGACCAGGATAGGTTTAATCAGCAGAAAGAAGAACTAAAAGCAGAAGGGGTTGTATTTGTTTGATTTTTATTAAAGTCAGTGTAGGGTGATTGCTTAGGGTTTTTTCAGGTGATAAATCAACCTCAAATTTAAAACCCAGATTAGCACAAATTATCAGATAGCGGCAGTGATTGTTTCTTTTGAATTTGCCGCTGCTAAATGTAAAGGCTGCCGATATCCAGCTTCATACTTGTTTTTCACTTTATGTAGCGCCCGAAGTTTAAGGTTTCGCCTGAAGCCGGCGTGAAGTTTAGGTGTAAGGGGATGGGAATTAGAGTTTAGGATTTTTATTTTTTGTTTACCTCAGATATTTTAATTGTTGACCAGCCCGCCTGACTGACGCTAGTCGGGCAGGTTGACCAGTTGACCACTCTTTGTTCTATTTTCTTTTCTACTTGTTTTTCATTTCAAATTTTTATTTTCGACTAACGACTAACGACTAACGACTAACGACTAACGACTAACGACTAACGACTAACGACTAACGACTAACGACTCACGACCTGCCTTTGCCAAGGAAACGCAGGCAGGCTCACCACCTGCCTTTGCCAGGGAAACGCAGGCAGGCTCATGACTTCTGCAATTTCTTGATCATCTTTTGAATCCTGTCGCTGAGTTTTTCAGATGACAATTTTTCCCTAAGCCGGTCGGTGATGATAGGAAACGAAAAAGGAGTTGGTTTCTGACAGGATTTCCAGGTAATCTCCTGAGTGGCAATGCGCTCCAAAGCCTTTTGCAAACGCCCCTGCTCCAGAGAATGTTCAAAGGTTTCTGTAAAGGCTTGTTGATACAATGGATTGTCAGGGTCAAAATCTTTAAAAACGTCGAAAATCAATTGGGAGCTGGATTGTAAATGTTTGTTTTTAATCAATTTGTTGGGGTAGCCCGTAAACACCAGGCCGGCAATCACGGCAATATCTCTAAATTTCCGTCTGGCCATTTCGGTTGCGTTTAGACTTTTGGATAAATCATCCAAAAGATACTCTGCTGTAAACAAATCATTATCCAGAACCGCCTGCATATCCACGGGCTGGTCAGACAACAGTTCAAACCCATAATCATTGAAGGCCAGTGAAAACGAAATCGGCGATAACAAACTGATGCGATAAGCCAGCAAACTTCCCATGGCTTCGTGTACAAACCGACCTTCAAACGGATAGAAAATATGATGATAGCCATCCCGGGTCTTAAAGGTTTCAATCAAAAACTGATGAGGTTTTGGAACGATCGATTCTAAATTCTGGCGTTCAAAAATCGGTTCCAGTGCTTTCAGTTCCGGGCTCTTTCCTTCAGCATCACTATTGTAAAGTTCCTCTCTCAAAAGTTCACTCATTTGAGACGTCAAGGTCAATCGGCCGCCCATCCAGCTCGGTACTTTGGACGTTTTGGACTTGGATTTTCTTACCAGTACTTGCATTTGCTTAATCCTGACCAATTCCAGATTCCGACCAGCAAAGGTGAACACATCCCCGGGTTTCAATTTGGATATAAACCATTCTTCAATAGAACCAATAAAGCCGCCAGTCATGTATTTTACGCTCAGCACGGCATCACTCACAATCGTACCGATTTGCAGACGGTGCCGCATGGCAATGCCTTTTCGGTTAACTTTATAGCGTCCATCGTCTTCAATGTCTACTTTTCTGTATTCATCGTAAGTTTGAAGTGCTTCCCCACCTTTAGTGATAAAATTGAGCGCCCAAACCCATTGATCTTCGCTCAGGGTCTGGAAACAAAAGGTCGATTGGATTTCTGGTAAAATGTCTTTGGGATAAAATCCATCAGATACCGCCAGAGTGGTCAGGTATTGAACCAATACATCAAAACTATTGAGGTAAGGCAACCTGTCTTCAACTACTTTGCTTTCTACTGCCTTTTGCAGGGCAGAAGCTTCAATCAACTCGATGGCGTGGGTGGGCAGGAAGTAAATCACACTGGTTTTCCCGGGCTGATGCCCACTTCTTCCGGCGCGTTGTAAGAAGCGTGCAACTCCTTTTGGGCCTCCAATCTGTATGATGGTTTCTACAGGCGCAAAGTCAACGCCCAGGTCCAAGCTGGAGGTGCAAACCACAGCTTTAAGGCTTTCATTTCTGATGGCGCCTTCCACCCAAAGCCGGGTGTCTTTGTTGATACTGCCGTGATGCATGGCCAGTTCTCCGGCAAATTCCGGATGTTTTTCCAAAATCTTCTGGAACCAAATTTCACATTGAGATCGGGTATTGGTAAACAATAGAGTGGTTTTGGAAGCCTTGATGATGGGTATGACGTCTTCCAGCAAATGCAAGCCCAGATGCCCGCGCCAGGGAAATTTATCCATGGTTTCAGGAATGATACTCTGGACATGGATATTCTTCTCCAAATCAGCTTTGATTAAAGTGGAATTATCCAATATTTTTGGGTTGACGCCCAGAAGTACCTCTCGGGCCTGTTCCAAATTACCAATCGTAGCAGAAATTCCCCAAATTCTTAAATCAGGATTGATGGTTTTAAACCTGGAAAGGGCCAATTCCATTTGCACGCCGCGCTTGGTGCCCAGCAATTCGTGCCACTCATCCACGACAATGGCCTGGCAATCTCTAAAGGTTTTAGGGTAGTCTTTGGAAGCCAGCAGCAGTTGCAGGCTTTCCGGAGTCGTGACCAAAAGATCCGGCATGTTGCGTTTTTGCCTGGCTCGTTCGTTTTGAGGTGTATCACCCGTTCGAATACCAATTGTCATATCGAGATCCAGATCGGTGATGAGTTGCTCGGCGGCCTGTTGTATTTCAATAGAAAGGGCGCGAAGTGGTGTGATCCAAACCGCCTTCAGACTCGAAGTTTTACGTTTTTGCTGAGCCTTTAGCTTTAGGATGTCCAGAAAAATAGGCACCCAAAGGGCGTAGGTTTTTCCACTACCGGTCGGCGCATTTAATAAGCCATGTTTACCTTCAGCATAAGCCTGCCAGGTTTCGGTTTGGAACTCAAAGGGCGTCCAGCCTTTGGCAGCAAACCAGTTTGCAAATAGTGAAATATCTGGAGATTTCGACATACTTACAAACATAAGTATATTTAAAATCAAGTTGTATCTCTGCCAGTATCAAAACGCCTCTTTAATCAGAGATAAGATTCAAACTCAGTTTCTTCCAGAAGGGGAGACTCCCGCTGAACAGGTTTTTAAAAATAAATTACCTTTACATTTATTTTAAACTTAACTCGCATGAAATACTGTTTCCTTTTTTTAGCTCTGTTGACTGTTCAGGCAAGTTTTTCGCAAAGCGAACTCGAGACCTTACCGGAATTTAATATCTTCACTTTGGAGGGGGAGTCCTTTAATCAGGATGATATCAAAACGGGCAGTTCCAGTTATTTTATATATTATGATCCTTCCTGCGGGCATTGTGTAAGAGCTTTTAAAGTCCTGAATCTCAAATCAGAGCAGCTCAAAAATGCGGATGTTCAGATTTACACAGTTTCTGCAGGCACAGATTATCAGACCCTTACGTTTTTTGAGGAAATCGCTCCACGGCTTAAAACCCTTGACAATCTCCACATTTTAAAAGACAGAGATTATGCCTTTGCCGATATATTCTTTGTCGGACTATTCCCAAGTGGATATTTATACGATGAAGAAAACAAACTCGTCAAAACCTATGAAGGCGAAGCTGAAGCGGTTCTTTTTTTAAACGATTTGCCTGAATAGAGAGGAAGCTAAAGCTTTAACCTCTTTTTTTTCTATGATGTATTTGAAAGTATGCCTATGAAAAGCATACAAGTAAGTATTTAAGCTTTCAAAAGTTTAACAGAAGTATCTTAGGTCAACCCTGCGAGAGTTTCAAACCCTTGCAGGGCTTTTTGATTATTAACCAGTCGACTTCTTATAAATCTTTTTATTTCCTAAAGTTTAGAAATATATCTAGCTCAATAGATTCAAAAAGTGAATAAAGTAATCTAATTTAGATTTAAGTTGTCGATAAAGTTATAATTTTTTGCTCTTATATAGCTTTTCTTTATATTAAAAAAGTGAACTTCAGTTCTGACCCAGTTCATACACAGGAAAACTTAATCAATAAGTATTCTACCCAAACCAATTTGGTATATATTATTGTATTGCTTAGCCTTGTCGGGTTGTTGGTTTCCCTGCCTTTTATTAAAATAGATATCACTGCGCAAAGCAGAGGTATTGTAAGGAGTGAAATGGAAGATATTCCGCTTTTTTCTGTAGTAAGTGGAAGGATTGAATACATAGATCTTAAAAATAACCAACATGTCAATCTGGGTGATACTCTTCTTATCGTGGCCAAAGACATAATAGATGTCCAAAAAAAAATTCAGGAACAACTAAAGGATACTGATAGCCTGCTCTATGTAGATTATAATCACGCCATTAGTTCCCAAAAAGATTCTATTGAAACTACAACTGTTCTGGAAGATTATATACAATATGAAGCCAGTCTAAATGAACTTAAAACCAGAGAAGAACAATCACGCGCTAACTTTAATCGATATAAAATTCTTTATGAAAAAGGGGTGATTGCAAAAATGGAATACGAACACTATTTATACAAACTCCGCCAAGACCAGAGGGCCTTATCTGCTTTAAAAAAAAGGCAAATAGCCGACTGGGAATTTCAGAAAAGAAACCTCCTTGAAAAACTTCAACAACAAAAAGGAAGTCTGGAAAGACTAGATGCTGAAGAAGAAAATTACTTTATCACTGCTCCAGAAAAAGGAACTATAGATCGTTTTGTCGGTTTACAGGAACATTCTTTTATTATGCCACAACAAGCTATAGCTTACTTGTCTCCAGACAACATATTAATTGTAGAAAATATGGTAAGTCCTCGGGATATTGGACTTATCAAAATAGGACAAGAGGTGAAATTCCAGTTAGATGCTTTCAATTACAACCAATGGGGTCTCTTAACTGGTAAAGTATATGACATCGCTCAAAATGTGACTATCGAAAACGAAAAAGTGTTTTTTAGAGTTCGCTCAGAGTTAGACGAGACGACATTAAGCCTAAAAAACGGGTATGCCGCTTCTATAAGTAAAGGAATGACTCTTACCTCCAGGTTTATTATTACTGAAAGAAGTCTTTATGATTTGATTTTTGATAAAGTAGATGATTGGCTTAATCCAAAATTAATGACCCAATATGGCATCCTTACAAATTAAACAACATGATATAAAAGACTGCGGAGCAGCTTGCTTAGCTTCTATTGGCAACCATTATAACGTCAATCTGCCCATAGCTAGAATAAGACAAATCGCTCATACAGATAAACGTGGCACCAATGTTTTGGGCATGATAGAAGCTGCCGAAAAAATGGGCTTTACCGCAAAAGGGGTAAAAGGAGGGCTGGATGCTTTAGACCAAATACCTTTACCTGCTGTTGCTCATGTTGTTTTAAAAAATCAACTGCAACATTATGTGGTTATCTATAAAGTTTCCCTGAAAGGGGAAGGGAAACTAAAAGTCATGGATCCTGGTCTTGGTAAGTTTAAAACCTATACTGCCAGGGAGTTTCAGGAAATATGGAGCGGAGTTCTCATTTTATTTGCCAAAAGCAACGACTTTAAAATCTATAATGAACAAATTTCACCCATCAAACGTTTTTATGACTTAATACATCCTCATAAATCTATTCTTTTTCAGGCTTTATTTGGTGCTATTGTATTTACGCTTCTTGGATTAGCCATGTCTATTTATATTCAGAAAATAACGGACTATGTACTGGTTGAAGGCAATAGAAATTTATTGAATCTTTTGAGTTTTGGAATGATCGGGATTATTTTACTAAGGCTTTTTGTAGGAGCATCCAAAAGTATAATTGTACTCAAAACAGGACAAATCATAGATACCAAACTTATTTTGGGATACTATAAGCACTTGCTCAAACTTCCACAAACCTTTTTTGATACCATGCAGATTGGAGAAATCACTTCTCGGGTTAGCGATGCCGTAAAAATAAGAGCCTTTATAAACGATGTCGCCATAGATATGGTAGTCAACATCTTTATTGTGGTCTTTTCCTTTGGGCTGATGTTTACCTTTTACTGGAAACTGGCATTAGTCATCTTACTCGTCATCCCACTTTATATTATCATTTATGCCATCATGAACTACTTCAACAAAAAGGTGGAACGGCGAATGATGGAAAATGCGGCTTCACTGGAAACGCAACTTGTGGAAAGTCTAAGCAATATAAGAACCGTAAAAGAATTTGGAATTGAAGGTTACTCTAATATTAAAACCGAAAACCGATTTGTAAAGCTATTATTTACCACCTATACCTCTGGATTAAACTCTGTATTTGCAGGTAGCTCCACACAGTTTATAGCGTCTATTTTTACGGTAATTTTGATGTGGGTGGGGGCAGGTTATGTGATTGACCAGGAAATTACCCCGGGAGAACTGTTCTCGTTTTATGCCTTAATAGGCTACTTTACAGGCCCTATCGCTTCGCTTATTGGCATGAACAAAACCATACAAAATGCCCTTATAGCTTCAGACCGTCTTTTTGAAATCATGGATTTGGAACGCGAGGAAACGACGCATAAATCCCATTTACCCAAAGAAGAAGTAGGCGATATTCGGTTTGAAAATGTAAGCTTTAGATACGGTTCCAGGGTGCAAGTCTTTGAAAATTTCTCATGCCACTTCCCTAAAAATCAAACGACCGCCATCGTGGGTGAAAGCGGTTGCGGAAAAACGACACTCATTTCTTTAATACAAGCCTTATATCCTCTAAAGGAAGGAAAAATTTATATAGGAAATTTTGACTTAAATTATGTAAGTAAAGAATCCTTAAGAAAAAGTATAGGTGTTATCCCGCAAGAACTCAAATTATTTACAGGAACAATTATAGAAAACATTGCTTTAGGTGAAGAATTCACCAACATGCAACGTGTTTTAACTTTGTCTAAAGAGCTAGGGATAAATGAATTTGTAGAAAAACTACCCATGGGTTTTGAAACCCAGGTTGGGGAAAATGGAGCTATGCTTTCTGGCGGACAAAAACAACGTATAGCTATAGCACGTGCCTTATATAAAGATCCTGCTATTTTGCTTATGGACGAAGCTACTTCAGCGTTAGATACAACTTCAGAAGAAGTGGTACAAACTGCAATAGAAAATTTTAAAACCGATAATAAAACCGTTATAGTAATTGCTCACCGCTTAAGCACTATACAAAATGCAGACCGTATTTTGGTAATGAAAGGCGGGGAAATAAAAGAAGAAGGAAATCACAAAGACTTAATAAGCTATAAAGGTTTGTACTATGAACTTTGGGAAAAACAAAGCTTAGTTTGATAAGCGGAGTTGTTCTAGACTTAATTGTAATTCCCTGATGAGATGATCTTTATCTTTGATGCGCTCCTCATATAAATCAATAATTTTTAAAAGTTGGTCTTTGCTTTCTTGCTGAAAGCTGGGCATTCGTTGTAGGTATGCGGTAAGGTTTTCTTTACTGGCTTGGGTAAATTGGTATTTAATACCTGTTTCTAATAAGTCTTCAAGTTCTACTTCTAGGATCTCTGCAATTTTGAATAAACGCTCTACACTGAGTTTAGTTTGATTGCGTTCAATTTTAGAATAAGCAGCCTGACTTATATCTAAACAAATGGCCATATAATCATGTGAATAGTATTTATTCTTTCTTACACGTTCAATATTTTTTAACACCTTTATGATTTCCATAAGTGATAAAGTTTTTATTAAAAGTAATGAAATATTATATAAAGTAATGGAAGGCAACAAGTTAACCTTTTAATTTTATATTATCAAAATATCTCGAGAAAAACTTTTGATGCGATTAAAGTAATTTATTAACTTAAATCTTAGAAATCATGAATTTAAAAAATTTAAATGTGACTGAGCTGAGCACTCAGGAAGTTCAAGAAACTGAAGGAGGGTTTTTTGGAGAATGGGGCTCTGTCCTATTTGATCTTTATTATGGTAATGGTGCTGGTTGGGTACATTACAAATGTGGTGAAGCATGGAATAGAAGGCATAATGATATAGATGCTTCGCTCAACACAGGCGTTCAAGCTTAATTTTTTTAAATTGAATAAGGTTTGAAGCAATTTGGTTTTTGTTTTCCATACCAAATTGCTTTTTCTTTTTACTCTTAATTTTTAATAGTTAAAATTCTATAATTATTTACTGGATTCTTCATTTAAATGCCTTATAAAAATTCACATATTAAAGGTTGGGTCAGAGTTCTATTTGTCATAATAGCTTACCTTTTTGTAGGAAATGTGTTTAAATTAATAGGTGTTGTAGTGGCGGGTATTGATATGTATACACAATTTAATCAAGCCACTATATTACAATTGCTCACAGTTACTTTTTTTGATTTTATAGGAATTGTAGCTGTTCTGTTTCTTTTTTTAAAAATAATTGATAAAGAGTCCTTTATCGGTATTGGATTATGTTTAAGAAATAGATCTGTTGATATTCTCATAGGGATATTAATAGGTTTCTTTACAATGAGTTTGGGTATATTAGCTTTGATATCAATTGATGCTATAAGTTACAAAGGAGTCAATTTAGACCTATATGAACTATGCTATATGTTTTTTCTTTATATTATAGTTGCTCTAAAGGAGGAATTATTGTATCGGGCTTATATTTTACGTAATTTGATGTATTCTTTCAACAAATATAAAGCCTTACTTATATCTGCTGTTTTGTTTGCTTTAATGCATAGTATGAATTCAAATTTATCTGTTTTAACATTTATAAATATTTTTTTAGGAGGGATTATGCTAGGGCTACCGTACATGTTAAATAAAAATTTATGGTTCCCAATAACTCTTCATTTTAGTTGGAATTTTTTTCAATCTTTATTCGGTGTTAATGCTGGAGATGCCCCATATTCTTTATTTGTATTCCAGAAATCTGGAAGTGGCATGATAAATATTGGTGAATCTTACTTTGAACAGCCTCTTTTGTTTACCCTGATGTATATGGTTTTGATTATCGCTATATATATCTGGTATCGTAAAAAGCAGGCTTCAACCCATGCAACAGAGTAAAAATTATCTAAGAACGATTAATATTCAAAATGATGATACATTATTCAAGAGTGTTGAGGTAAAAATTCTTATCTATTTGATTATGTATGTTCTTAAAGATTTAGACTCGGTCCAAAAATTTTTAGCTTGGTTGGTTTTATAACTGTGATTGGGTAAGGATCTAGAGAGATGAGTAATTAGAATCAGCAATATTTTTAATAAAAATTATATGTTTAAGAAATCGGAAAGTTTTCTAATTTTATTATCAATTCTGTTAATAAGCTTATTGATAATCTATACTTTAGGTAAGTACTTGGGCCGATATTTATAGGGTCTACGATTTTAAATTATTAATGAAATCGAACAGAATTCTAGCCTATAACTTTAAAAAGTGATGTGCTTATTTAACTTATCTGCATAAAAATATCTTATCTACTTGATTATGTATGTTCTTAAAGAGTTAGACTCGGTTCAAAATTTTTTAGCCTATTTGGTTGGTTTTATAACGGATATACGGGATGGAGTTTTAGAAGCGATCGAAGAACATAATTCAAATTAAAAAGTTATGACAAGAGAACAGATTAAACCATTAATTTACCTATTATCAAGCATTTTAGGGATATTATTATATTTAAGTATAGCGGATATATCATATGATTTTGGTAAAGAACTAGGGGTTTATTTATGCTCTCTCCAAAAGTAAAAATGTGTTTATAAATCAAATGCAACTGAGCTTACTCAGCAAGAACAAAGGAATATTAATGGAGGTGCTTGGTGGATAGTTGTAGCAGCTTGCATAACTGCAGTTAATGAATTAGGTGATATTGCCTACAATATAGGATACGACATAGGTGAGTCTATGGTTAAAAATCAATAGTTTTATTATACCGTAATAATGAGAAGTTACAACGGTATGTTTTAACATTAATAAATTTAATTATGGAAGTGAAATTTGATTCTATTTATGAAACTGTTCTATTTTATATTTTTGTTCTGATAATTCTTATTAATTCGATCGGTAACATTATGTATGAATTAGGAAAAACATTGGGGAGAGGCTTAATAGATTAGTTTTCAAACTTAATCCCCCTAGTTATTATTTTTTTTTAATCTTTATGTCAACCCTGCGAGAGTTTTAAACTCTTACAGGGTTTTCTTGGTCAAAAAACTCCCATTACCGGCGATATTTTCTCGCAGGGCATTACTTCATTCTATAAAACACCTTAAAATAATCCTTTCCACTAGACCTATCATAACATTCTATCAAAATTGGCTATTGTTAAAATTCAGTGCTTTAATTTTGAAGACTATAATGAATATTATGAAATGGGTCATGCAATTTTAATTACGAACTGAATTGTTTGTGAGAGAATGGTATCTGACTCATTGAGAAAAAAACGAACAGATGAAAGGAGTATTATTAGTCAATTTAGGTTCGCCCAAATCCACCGATCCCAAAGATGTGAAAACTTACCTGGGAGAGTTTTTGATGGACGAGCGCGTCATAGATGTACCCAAATTTTTCAGAACTATTCTCGTTAAGGGGATTGTGTTGAATACAAGACCCAAAAAATCTGCAGAAGCCTATGCCAAAATTTGGTGGAAGGAAGGTTCGCCGCTTATTGTATTATCAGAGCGCCTTCAGAAGGGAGTTGATGAGCATACGAGTGTCCCTATTTCTCTGGCCATGCGTTACGGACAGCCGACTATAAAATCAGGTTTACAGGAACTTCATGACCAGGGCGTAGATGAGGTGTTGCTGGTTCCTTTATATCCTCAGTTTGCTATGGCAACCACGGAAACCATTTTGGTGCTGGCCGAAGAATTAAGACGCGAACACTTTCCGGAAATGTCGTTTACCACTTTACCCCCATTTTATAACCATCCCGACTATGTGACGGTTTTATCCAGAAGCATCGGAGAAAAACTGGATGAATTTGATTATGATCACCTGTTGTTTAGTTATCATGGAGTTCCTGAGCGACACATCAGAAAAAGTGACATCACCAATTCGCATTGTAAGATCGACGGGTCCTGTTGTCAGACCCCTTCCAAAGCCCATCAGTTTTGCTACAGGCACCAGTGTTTTGAGACCACACGCGGAGTGGCAAAAACCTTAGGCCTTAAAGAAGGAACTTACAGCACCTCCTTTCAATCTCGATTGGGATTCGACCCGTGGCTAAGGCCTTACACCGACAGAACCGTTGAGAAATTAGGATTGGAAGGCACCAAAAAATTGGCGGTGGTTTCTCCAGCCTTTGTTTCGGATTGCTTAGAAACTTTAGAAGAGATCAATATGGAAGCTCGCGAGATATTTGAGGAGTCCGGAGGTGATGATTTTATGTTTATTCCTTGCTTAAATGATCGTGAAGACTGGGTTAAAACCATGAGCCGATGGATCGACGAATGGGCTCATCAAAACGAAAAGGTAAACGCATAAATACATGAATAGAGCCAATTCAGATGAATTAGGTAAAAAGCCTATTGGCAAGCTTCTAATACAGCAGGCTGTTCCTGCATCCATAGGAATCCTGGTGATGTCCATCAATATTTTAGTGGACACTATTTTTGTAGGAAACTGGATTGGTTCCACGGCTATTGCGGCGATTAATGTCGTTTTACCCGTCTCCTTTTTCATTGCTGCTTTGGGGATGGCCATTGGAATTGGCGGATCTTCTATCATTTCTCGAGCCCTTGGAGCAAATGATGATAAGAAAGCTTTAAAAACCTTTGGAAACCAGATCACCATTACACTTTTGGTAACCATCAGCATGGTGGTGGTTGGTTTGACTTTTATCGATGAACTGATTCCGGCCTTTGGAGGCAAAGGTGAAATTTTTGCTCCTGCCAAAATTTACTACAGAGTTGTTCTTTACGGAGTTCCTGTTTTGGCTTTAGCCATGATGGGAAACACAGTGATACGGGCTGAAGGCAAACCCAAATTTGCCATGGTGGCTATGATTATTCCATCGGTTGGAAATCTCATCATGGATTACGTTTTTATCAATGTTTTAGATTATGGGATGTTAGGAGCAGCATGGGCCACAACAGGTTCCTATATTTTATGTATGGGGTATATCCTCTGGTTTTTTCTTTCCAAAAATTCAGAGTTGAAGATTCGGTTTTCTGATTTTGGAATTGATTTCAGTATCTTAAAGGAGATGGGCGCTTTAGGTTTTGTAACGCTTTCTCGACAAGCTGTGGTGAGTGTCATCTATCTTCTTTTGAATAATATTCTTTTTGAACTCGGAGGTGAATCCTCGGTAGCGGTTTATGCCATCGTCGCTCGAATGCTCATGTTTGCCTTATTTCCTGTACTTGGAGTTACCCAGGGATTTCTGCCTATCGCAGGGTATAATTATGGGGCAAATTATTATGAACGCGTTAGAGAAAGCATCAATAAAGCTATACTTTACGCCTCAGGTGTTGCCATTTTAGTGTTTGCAGTGATCATGATATTTCCTGAAGAAATAGCTTCTGTTTTCACTCGGGACCAGCAGGTTATCAGGGACACGCCAAGTGCTATGCGCTGGGTCTTTGCGGCAATCCCCATAATTTCTATACAACTCATTGGGAGCGCCTATTTTCAGGCCATTGGCAAAGCTGTTCCTGCCCTTCTTCTTACCATATCACGCCAGGGGATTGCTTTTATACCGCTGATATTAATTTTGCCGAAATACTATGGCGAACTGGGGGTTTGGATTTCTTTTCCTCTGGCGGACCTTTTGTCTACCATCGTCACCGGGTATTTTTTGAGGAGAGAAGTAAAATCAACGCTGATCACAAGCGATGAAACCAAAGAAGTAGAAACATCTTAGCGAACAAAGTCTTTTAGTAATGTTTATCTTTGAATTACTAATTCAATAGTGTAACGTGGAATACAATTACATCAAGGCGCTTCATCTCATTTTTGTAATCACCTGGTTTGCCGGTTTATTTTACATTCCCAGGCTTTTTATTTATCATATTGAAGCCAGGCAAAAACCACAGCCTGATCGTGACATCTTAAGCGACCAGCTCAAAATCATGGAAAAGCGTTTGTGGTATATCATCACCTGGCCTTCAGCCATTTTAGCGACCATTTTTGCCGTATGGCTGTTGATTTTAATCCCTGGATGGCTCGAGCAAGCCTGGATGCACGTGAAATTGGCTTTTGTAGCCCTGCTTTTTGGGTATCATATCAAAAATCATTTCATTTTTAAACAATTTCAAAAAGAGGATATCAGATGGACTTCCAACGGCATGCGTCTCTGGAATGAAGGCGCAACTCTTATTTTATTTGCCATTGTGTTTTTAGTCATTTTGAAAAGTGCTATCAGTTGGATCTGGGGTTTGGTAGGCTTAATTGGTCTAGGTCTTGTGCTGATGCTTGGCATTAAATTATACAAACGACTTAGAAATCGAAATCCTTCTGCATGATGTTCAATTACAGGCAATCTTTACGAACACGAATATTCATCTCTATGATAGCCCTAGTGGTGGGGGCTTCCGTTTTGATTGCCGGGGTTACCATTTATCAATTCACCGAGGAAGCTAAAGAATTGCATCTGGAAAAACTGAACAGAAAAGAAAATGCTATTCTGGCAAACATCAATTATGTTTTGAGAACCACTACTTATCCGGTAGATACTGATAATTTGCCTCTTATTTTTAAGGAGAAAATTTACGAAATACAAGATATTCATAATACCGAAATCAATATCTACGATTTAGACGGCTATCTTTTAAAGTCTTCTTTTGCTACATTTTACATGGATTCCATCGAAACGCGAATGGCACCGGAAAAACTGGAAGCTCTTGAAAACTCTGCTGACAAAAAATATGTTGAAAACTTTAAAATCAACGATCAAAACTATCAGTCGTCTTACACCTACATTTTAGACAATTATTTTAAGCCTATAGGTATTTTGAATTTGCCTTATATTGAAGATGATGGATTTCTGCAAAATGAGCTTAGGGATTTTCTGATTCTTTTGTCTCAAGTTTATTTATTTATGCTGATTGCCGCTATCGTTTTAGCTTATTTTTTATCCAGGTATATCACGAGCTCTCTTCAAAGCATCAGTAAAAAAATAACCAGAACACGGCTGGATCAGGCCAATCCTAAAATATCATATAAAGAAATCAGCTATGAGATTAAACCACTGGTTAAGGCTTATAATGAAATGATCGACGAGCTGGAAGATAGTGCTATAAAGCTTGCCAGAACTGAACGCGAGGAAGCCTGGAGGCAGATGGCAAGACAGGTAGCCCATGAGATCAAAAATCCACTAACGCCCATGCGCTTGAGCATGCAAAGTTTCGAGCGTAATTTCGATCCGGAGCATCCTGATATTGAGATAAAAGTTAAGGAATTTTCGAAAACTATCATTCAGCAAATCGATAATTTAAGTGCCATTGCCGGAGCCTTTTCAGACTTTGCCAAAATGCCGGCTCAGCAAAAAGAAAGTTTAAATGCTGTTGAAATCATTAAACTTGCTCTTGATATTTTCAATGATTATAAAATTCAATTTATTTCTGAAAAAGACAATATTCAGATCAAATTTGATAGAAGTCAGTTGATCAGAATCATCACCAACTTGGTTAAAAATGCAATTCAGGCTACTGAACATCTTGAGTTTCCAGTTATTTTGGTAAGAATCTTTACCGAAGAAGACAAGGTTATCATTAGCGTTGAAGACAATGGAGTTGGGGTTCCTGTAGACATGCAGGAGCGAATTTTTGAACCGAGATTCACCACCAAATCCAGCGGCATGGGCCTTGGTCTGGGTATGGTTAAAAATATTGTCAAAACTTATAAAGGAGATATAAAACTGACCTCAAAACCTCACGAAGGCAGTATCTTTACACTCAAATTTCCAAAATCCGATACTCATGACATTTGAAAATTTAAAAGTTAATATTAAAGATCGCATAGCGACTGTTTATATCAACAGGCCAAAAAAACTAAACGCACTGAACAGAGCTACTATTGAAGAGCTTCATCAGGCATTTAAATCTCTTCGGGAGGATACGGAGGCTGCAGTTATCATTCTTACCGGTAGCGGCGAAAAAGCTTTTGTAGCCGGAGCTGATATTTCAGAATTTTCAGACTACAACGTTGAACAGGGAAAGGATCTTGCCGCTAAAGGTCAGGAACAGGTGTTTGATTATATCGCCGATTTCCCCAAACCAGTGATTGCAGCGGTCAACGGTTTTGCCCTGGGTGGTGGACTGGAACTGGCCATGTCTGCGCATTTCAGAATCGCAAGTGACAACGCCAGATTGGGCCTGCCTGAAACCTCTCTGGGAGTGATTCCCGGCTATGGCGGAACTCAGCGCTTACCACAATTGGTAGGGAAAGGTAGAGCTATGGAAATGATCATGACTGCCGGGATGATAGATGCGCAAACCGCCAAAGATTACGGTTTGGTCAACCATGTTACCACCATAGAGGAATTAATTCCGTTTGCTGAAAAATTGGCCTTTAAGATTTTAAACAATTCAAGGCAAGCGATTTCTGCCGCTATTGAAGCTGTCAATGATAACTATAAAGATGGTGTCAATGGGTTCGAAACCGAAGTCAGAAACTTCGGAAAATCCTTTGGAACCGAAGATTTTAAGGAAGGAACCCAGGCTTTTTTAAACAAGCAAAAGCCAAATTTCAAGTAATATGTTTCCATTGCAAAGATACCGACGCTTAAGACAAAGCGAAGCCATAAGGGCATTGACGAGAGAACATTATCTGAGTCCGAATGACTTTATCGTTCCGCTTTTTGTGGTTGAAGGAAAAGGCGTGAAAGATGAAATTGCTTCTATGCCCAATTACTTCAGGTTTAGTCTAGACCTGTTGGCTAAAGAAGTCAAAGAACTTTGGCAGATGGGCTTAAAGTCAGTTTTGCTTTTTGTGAAAGTGGATGAAAGGCTAAAAGACAATAGAGGTGAGGAAGCGGTCAATCCTAGTGGATTGATGCAAAGAGCTATCAAAACGGTTAAAGATGCTGTGCCGGAAATGCTGGTCATGACTGATGTGGCTTTAGACCCGTACTCCGTTTACGGGCATGATGGGATCGTAGATCAGGGTAAAATCGTCAATGACAGAACCAATTCTTTTCTTGCCCAGATGGCTTTAAGCCATGCTCAGGCCGGAGCTGATTTTGTTGCTCCTAGCGATATGATGGACGGCCGGGTACTGGAGATACGAAGCGTTTTGGAAGATGCACATTTCACCGATGTAGGGATTATGAGTTATTCAGCCAAATTTGCCTCTGCATTCTATGGCCCGTTTAGAGATGCCCTAGACTCAGCACCTGTAGATGTGAAAGATATTCCTAAGGATAAAAAAACCTACCAGATGGATCCTGCCAATAGAAGCGAAGCTTTAAAAGAAGCTTTTACAGATATCGACGAAGGCGCGGATATCGTCATGGTGAAACCTGGTTTATGTTATCTGGATATTGTGAGAGACCTGGCTAATGAAGTAGAAGTTCCTGTAGCGGTTTACCAGGTGAGTGGGGAGTATGCCATGATTAAAGCAGCATCAGAAAAAGGCTGGCTAAATCATGATGAAGTCATGCTGGAACAGTTAACAGCCATAAAAAGAGCAGGAGCAACGATGATTGCGAGTTATTTTGCAAAAGATGCGGTTAAGTTGCTTTAATAGCATTGCTTTTACGTGTTTCATCATCGAGCGGAGTCGAGATGAAGCTGGTTCTCGACTTTAGTTTATCCTGAGCAAAGTCGAAGGGCTCGAACCTAAACAAAACAGTTTGTATGTCAAGAAATTTAATAAAAATGCTATTAATAATAAAGTCTTAAGTTCAATTAAAACTTGGCAATTATTAAAGTAATATATTAGAATTAATATATCGAATTATCAATTCAGAATACATGATTAAAAACGACTTATTTCTAAAAGCCTTAAAGGGAGAAACTGTAGAGAGACCACCGGTGTGGATGATGCGACAGGCAGGACGCTACTTGCCGGATTTCATGAAATTGAAAGAAAAATACGATTTCTTTACCCGCTGTAGAATTCCGGAACTCGCTACTGAAATTACGGTAATGCCAATTCATCAGGTAGGAACAGATGCAGCGATTTTGTTTAGCGATATTCTCGTGGTTCCTCAAGCGATGAATATAGAAGTGGAGATGAAACCAGGTCTTGGACCCTGGCTGCCGAATCCTATCCGAGACAGAAAAACTCTGGATCAAGTTATTGTTCCCAATGTTTATGAAGAACTTGGTTATGTGTATGAGGCTATCAAGATGACCAAAAAGGAACTCAATGATGAAGTTCCGCTTATTGGTTTTGCAGGTTCTCCCTGGACCATCTTTTGTTACTGTGTGCAGGGGCAAGGTTCCAAAAACTTCGATAAAGCCAAAGAATTTTGTTTCACTGAGCCTGAAATGGCGCATGAGTTACTTCAAAAAATTACAGATACAACCATAGCCTATCTAAAAGGAAAAGTAGAAGCCGGAGTGGATGCTGTGCAGGTTTTTGACTCCTGGGGAGGCATGCTTTCACCGGTGGATTATCTCAAATTTTCCTGGCCTTATATTCAGCAAATCATCGACGCGCTGAAGGATGAAATTCCAGTGATTGCCTTTGGAAAAGGTTGCTGGTTCGCTCTGGATACCATGTCCAAATCAGGAGCCTCGGCACTGGGCGTAGACTGGACCTGTTCGGCACAATATGCTCGTCAATTTTCTGGTGGAAACATTACGCTGCAAGGTAATTTTGATCCGTCACGATTGTTTTCTCCCCCAAAAGAGATTAAAAAAATGGTGCACCAAATGATAGATCAGTTTGGTAAAGACCGCTATATCGTTAATTTAGGTCATGGTATCTTACCCAACATTTCTGTTGAAAATGCCAAAGCCTTTGTCGATGCCGTAAAAGAATATAAATAGACTCTAAATCTATGAGTAGTTTAAAAACCATCTGTCTCAGGCAGATGGTTTTTTTTGTAAAAAATGAAAGCCTTCTTTTTAAGAATTAAGCATTCCCTCGACTTGTGAGATAAACCCACTGACTATAAGTCGATTATAAAGACACAGCCAAACTAAGCTTCTTCACTGGCTAATGTAATCTTTAAACCTTACGGTTTTCCCGTACTTAAACAACGGTCAAACCGTAAATGATTTCAAAATAATCAGGCGTTATTTACAATAAAAGTAAAATTAACGCAATTTTGAGGTATTTCAAAAATCACCCGTTTATTCATCATTTTATTCTCTCTAAAATCATTTTATCACATGTTTTTCGCTGACAGGTTTATCGAACACAGTATCTAAACTAACTATAAGACCCTTATTTTTTAATTTAAACATGTAACAAATGATTCAAAATTTACTTAACCGGGCTACAAGCTTAGTAGCTATTGTTGGCTTTTCTCTTTTAGGAGTCGCACAAACCGCGGAAAAGCAGGCAGAAATTACCTCAAGTTATAATACCTCAGTTTTAAATACACTTGAAAAGGAATTCAAATCAAAATCAGAACAACAAGATCTCAAGATCAGGCAATATGTAAAATCCAATTCAGTGCAAACTGAACTTATTTTAGAAGATGGCGGGTATGCGCAGCTTCAGCGCATTGAAGAGGATGGCAGTCTGATTTATTACAGAACCTATAACGTGGCCTCAGCCAGATCTACACGTGTCAACCACGTCAATTCAGGAGGTTCTTTAGGACTTAGCCTGGATGGCCAGAATATGATTTCTTATGTCTGGGATGGTGGTCATCCCCGGGTAACCCATCAGGAATATGATGGTGTAGGGGGGAGTAACAGAGTTTCTATTCAGGATGCAACCGCAGAAGGCGGTGTTCAGCTTAATTTTCATGCGGCTCATGTTACGGGAACCATTCTTGCCTCAGGTGTTGTAGCCAATGCCAAAGGCATGGCTCCACAGGCCAAGGCTAAAGCCTATAAATGGAATGATGATTTGGCCGAAGCCACTTCAGCAGCAGGCAGCGGGATGCTGATCTCCAACCATTCTTACGGATACAATTCGGAGGCTGTTCCCGATTACTATTTTGGAGCTTATATTGGCGATTCCAGAGACTGGGATAATTTACAGTACAATGCGCCCTATTATCTTATGGTTGTAGCAGCTGGTAATGACGGGACGGCGACTTATAATGCTTCTCCGCTTAACCCTACCTATCCCCAGTACGATAAACTCACAGGACATTCGGTTTCTAAAAATACCATGGTCGTTGCCAGTGCTCAGGATGCTAGTATTGATACCTCAGGCAATCTGGTTTCCGTCAACATAAGTTCATTCAGCAGTCAGGGACCAACCGATGATTACAGAATCAAACCAGATATAACAGGGAACGGTCAAGGGGTGTATTCTACCTATGATAACAGTGATACAGCATACAATAGCATTTCCGGAACTTCAATGGCTTCGCCGAATGTGGCCGGATCCTTGCTTTTATTACAACAGCACGCCAATAACACAACTGGAAATTATTTAAAAGCCTCCACCTTAAAAGGAATTGCTTTACATACTGCCGACGATGCCGGTTCAACCGGTCCCGATGCCATTTTTGGCTGGGGGTTGATGAACACTAAACGAGCTGCAGAGGCGATTTCAAATAATGGGCAGGCGGCGCTTATCAGTGAATTAACGCTGGCATCCGGACAAAGCTATTCTGTGGAAGTCGAAAGCGATGGCGTCAATGACTTGCTGGCTTCTATTTCATGGACAGATCCGGCAGGAACAACCACGACCACATTAAATTCTTCGGAAGCAAGACTGGTGAATGATTTGGATATCCGTGTGACTAAAAACTCAACGTCATTTTTACCTTGGCGATTAACCGGTGTAAATACGAATGGCAAAGGGGATAACACCAGGGATCCTATTGAACGTGTAGACGTGAGCAATGCTTCTGGAACTTATACCATTACGGTAACACATAAAGGGTCTCTAAGCAGCGGAAGTCAGGATTATAGCCTGGTCGTGACTGGCTTGACCTCAGCTCCCGTTGCCTGTGATGCGGTGACACCAGCAGGGCTAGCAGCTTCAGGCATAGGCTCTAACACAGCAATCTTGAATTGGAATAGCGTAGATACGGCAACCTATGCAGTGAGGTATAGACCTTCCGGAACCTCGACCTGGACCACAACTCTTTCAGATAATGCGTCGATGACGCTTGAAGGTTTGACTGCAGAAACCACTTACGAAGCTCAGGTCAAAAGTATATGCGGTTCAAGCAGTTCTGCCTATTCTTCATCGATTAGCTTCACAACGACCGCTCAGGAGCTGGTCTACTGCGATTCTAAAGGGAACAGCGTTGCAGATGAATATATCGGAAATTTTGAACTGAATACTATCGCTAATTCATCCGGGGGTGGAAATGGATATTCAGATTTCACATCTATCTCTGCAGCATTAGCCAGCAGTCAGACTTATAGTTTTACAATAACTCCAGCCTGGACCGGAACGGTTTACAACGAAGGCTATGCCCTATGGATAGATTATAATAAAGATGGTGATTTTACAGATGCTGGTGAACTAGTATTTTCGAAAGCAGCCTCCAATGCCTCATCGGTAACGGGAAGCTTTACAGTACCCAGTACAGTTGTGGAAGGCGCTACAAGACTACGTGTTTCCATGAAATACAATGCTATTCCAGGTTCATGCGAAGCCTTCTCTTATGGTGAAGTAGAAGATTATACAGTGAACCTCAGTGCGAATGCAGCAGACACCCAGGCGCCAAGTACGCCAACTGCTTTTGCAGCGTCCAATGTCACAGAGACTTCAGTGAGTCTGTCCTGGAATGCCTCTACCGATAACATAGGTGTGGAGGGCTATGAAATTTTACAGGGCTCCAGTGTTTTGGGAAGTACGGCAAATACCAGTGTGGAGATCAGCGGCCTTTCTGCAGGTACTGCCTATACATTTGCTGTCAGAGCAAAAGATGCAGCAGGAAATACCTCGGCAAGTGCAACACTGAGTGTAACCACAACTTCAAGTGTAACTTATTGCACTTCCAGCGGAAACAATTCTTCCTACGAATGGATTGATTTTGTCGGACTTAACAATATATCCAAGACCAGCGCAGACGATTCCGGTTATGCAGACCACACGAATTTGGTAGCGAATTTGCCTTATGGTTCTAATACCATACAGATAAGTGCCGGATTCTCGGGACAGGCGTATACTGAGTTTTGGAAAGTGTGGATAGATTACAACAAAAACGGAGTCTTTGAAACCAGTGAACTGGTGGTGAGTGGATCGTCTTCAAGTGCAGCTAATTTAAGTGCAACTTTCAACGTGCCAGCCACAGCAATTTCGGGTCCAACCCGTATGCGAGTTTCCATGAAGTACAATGCTGCACAAACCGCCTGTGAAAGCTTTGCTTATGGCGAAGTAGAAGATTATACGGTGAATGTGGGTCAGGCTACCAGCACTTATGCAACATTGAATGCTACAGAAAGACTGGGCAATGAAACGGCTCCCCTGGGTATGCAGCTGTATCCTAATCCTTTGAAAGGAAACTTTGTGAAGATAAAAGCCTCTTCCAAAACGCAACTGAACTATAGCATCTTTGACCTTTCCGGAAGGGAATTGAGTCAGGGGCAGGTGAGGAATCAAAGTATTCCTACACATAACTTATCTACTGGAGTTTATCTTATCAAACTGGATGATGGCCAAAAATCCTTCACTAGAAAATTGATAAAAGAATAATCCGTTAATTTTTTTCAATCATGGTTAAGCCGCCCGCCTCATGCGGGCGGCTTTTTTGTGTGATAAGAATAAGTTTTGGTGCATTTTTTTGATTTTGCCACTGCAGACCTAAACTTTTATGACATCGAGTTTATGCAGGATTCTCAGAGAATGTGGCGTCCAGGGGTTGTGATTTCTACTGAAGTCGGCGTGTAGGCTCAATATTTTTATAAAATTCAAGATACGCGAGGGTTTGAGTTTGGGTAAACATGAAAACCCCCTATAGTAAAAGTATTTTAAACTAAAAACCTGGTCAAGCGCCTCGAAGCTCTTGCCAGGTTTATAGTTTTTTGGCTTTTTACTGAAATGGCTTGAATCAGATAGCCTGCCTTTGTAGGCAGTCAGGCCCGACTCCCTCTCCAAGGCTTTAGGAAGAGAAACGCCCGAATCTTACTGCTTGTGTTCCTCATACAGCTTTGTAAAATGCTCGTAGAAATAAGGAATTGTTTCGATGCCTTTGAGGTAATTCCAAATCCCAAAGTGCTCGTTAGGGGAATGGATGGCATCCGAATTGAGACCAAATCCCATGAGCACGGTTTTGCTATCGAGGTACTTTTCAAAAAGGGACACGATAGGGATACTGCCTCCGCTTCGCTGTGGAACCGCCGGTTTGCCAAAGGCCTCCTGAAAGGCGAGATCTGCCGCCTGGTACTCAATGCCATCGATAGGCGTCACATAGCCCTGCCCGCCGTGATGAGGCTTGACTTTTACTTTCACGCTATCGGGAGCGATGTTTTCAAAATGCGTTTTGAAGAGTTCTGTAATTTCTCTCCAGTCCTGATTCGGGACTAAACGCATGGAAATTTTAGCAAAAGCCTTACTCGGAATGACGGTTTTAGCGCCCTCGCCTGTATAACCGCCCCAAATGCCGTTCACATCCAGAGTGGGCCGTATGGAATTGCGCTCGTTGGTCGAATAGCCTTTTTCTCCGTGAACATCGGGGATGCCGATGTGTTTTTTGTAATCTTCCAGATCAAAAGGCGCTTCTGCCATTTTTGCTCTTTCCTCATCGCTCAATTCTTCCACTTTATCGTAAAAACCGGGTATGGTGATGTGGTTATCTTCATCATGAAGCGATGCAATCATTTTGGAGAGTATATTAATAGGATTTGCCACGGCTCCGCCGTATAAGCCTGAATGTAAGTCTCGATTTGGACCTTCCACTTCCACTTCTACATAGCTCAAGCCTCGCAGTCCGGTAGTGATGGAAGGCACTTCCTTGCTAATCATGCCCGTATCTGAAATCAGGATGACATCATTGGCAAGTTTTTCTTTATTGTTTTCCAGAAACCATTCTAAACTCACACTGCCGACTTCTTCCTCGCCCTCGATCATGAATTTGATGTTGCAGGGTAAAGCTTCATTTTGAATCATGACTTCCAGGGCTTTCACGTGCATATACATCTGTCCTTTGTCATCACAGGCTCCGCGAGCATAGATAGCACCTTCGGGATGAATTTCGGTAGTTTCGATAATCGGCTCAAACGGAGGACTGTTCCATAAATCCACGGGATCTGGCGGCTGCACATCATAGTGGCCGTAAACCAAAACTGTTGGCAGGGATTCATCAATTATCTTTTCTGCATATACAATCGGAAAACCGGGGGTTTCGCAAATTTCTACTTTATCACAGCCAGCCGCTTCCAAATTGATTTTCACAGCGCCAGCAGTCATCAAGACTTCTTTTTTGAAGCTGGGATCTGCACTCACCGAGGGAAGTTTAAGAAGCTCCATAAGCTCGTCTATAAATCGTTGTTTATGCTTTTCGATATAAGGTCTAGTATTCATGGTGTTATGTTTGAGTTGTCACAATATAAAATATTTTATTGAAACTTAATTTGAAAGTTGTAATTATTATCTATATTTGCAATCGCAAAAAATAATGCGGGCGTGGTGGAATTGGTAGACACGCTAGACTTAGGATCTAGTGCCGCAAGGTGTGAGAGTTCGAGTCTCTCCGCCCGTACTTCAAAAGCTTCTCTTTTCGAGAAGCTTTTTTTATGAAAATACATTGAGGTTTCGAGAGTTCTCCCGAAGCTTCGGGATCCGCCCGTACTTGTAAACCCGGCAATCTTGAAAAAGATTGCCGGGTTTTTTATTTAAGAAGAGTCTCGTAGTTTATACTGAGCTTTTGTCGAAGTACCCGTACTTCAAAAGCTTCTCGCAAAGATTAGCTTTTTTTTTATTGTAAAAACTCATAACTTATATTTGAATTAATACAAAATCAATCTGTTTTAAGTTTTCGCCAAAATAACTTAAAATGTATAAAATCATTTTATCATCAATTTCTCGATATTCAGTAAAAAGTTATAGATTTCAAATCTATTCTTGACTCTGGACTGTTCTTTTATAGTCTTGATAGTTGAAAAACGACACCTACTTATGACTCTACAAGAAGCTAAGATTGCTGATAAATGCTTTAAAAAAATATATGATATTCATGTTTCACCTTTAAGGAGAGCAGATACTTATAAAGCTTTAAACTTTTTAAAGGATGAGGATAAAGATAATGGTAGACATGTAATAAAGGATGAATATTTGTCTTTACTAGTAAGTGAAAACCTTATTAACTCTACATATAGTTAGCTAAGTTTAATAAGTTTACTTGTGAAAAAATTCCTTTTCCTTCTGATTTTTAGCTCTATTAGTACTTACGCCCAAGAGATTGAAGGCTATGTGTATGATGCTGAAGGTAGAGTTTCTCGAGTCCGGATCCATAATTTAAGTCAGGACCTTTTTGAGGTGTCAAATCCGTACGGCTATTTCAGAGTGGAAGCAGCCGTGGGAGATACGGTTCACTTTTCTTATGTTGCCTACGACTTATATGAGTTGATTGTCCAAAAACAGGATCTTGAGAAAAAAATTGTTGTAGAACTGAAGTTTTCAACCCTGGATGAAGTGAAAATCACTGGCTATCGATCCAGAAACACGGCTGTTGAAGATTTAGATGATGAACTCGCGAGTCAGATCCAAAAAGACATTAAAAAGCACCCCAATTATTACAGAACCTCTAAAGGAAATATTGGGAATATCATCCAGTCGGTTGTTGATCTTTTCAAAAGGGATCAAACCTTAGAGCCAGCAGATCCAGAACCAGAATTTATAAGTGTTGAAGATTTTGAAGTCTTATTTCTAAGAGATGACTTCTTTGATGAAGAATTTCTAAGTCAGGAGCTCGGTATCCCTAAAGAAAATCATAAATTGTTTTATGAATTCCTGGCTTTACAGCAACTAGAGTATTATTATTTAGAAAAATTGAATAAACTTGATTTAATTGAAAAGCTTTACAACTACAGCGAAAAGTATATGGATTGGTGGAACTCAACTAAATCTAAAAACAACTAAAATGAAGGGGGCAGTGTAATATAGTGAAAATCAATTTTTTGAATTATTTTGCCCTGAGGCTATTCAGTTTGATGCCAATGTTAAAAAAATAATATTCTCATAAGAAAACCTTAATTTTCTAAAAAATTATATTTAAATTAGGCTATCTGAAAATTGAGTGTTATGAGATTATTTTGCCTTTTATTTGTTTTGTGCGTGGGATTCAATTTTGCCTCTGCAGACCCTACTCATCCCAATAAAAATAAAATCAAAGTCGTTATTGATGCTGGTCACGGAGGTTCAGATTCCGGTGCTATAAATAATACTGTTTTAGAAAAACAGATCGTTGCAGACGTATCTTCTCATCTAAAAGAACTTTGCAAAGATAAAAATATCGAGATCATCCTTTTGAGAACCGAAGATAAGTTCATGTCTCTTCAGGAACGGATAAGCAAAATAGAAGCTCTTTCACCAGATTTAGTCATTTCTCTTCATGCTAATTACTCAAAGGACAGGGAAAGAAATGGAGTTGAGGTTTTTGTAGCAGAAAATGAATTCACCATAAAATCCTCTTACTTCGGAACCAAAATACTGGAGTCCTTTAAACGTAAAGAATTTAAAACTTCAAGTCTAAAATCTGCTAATTTCTTTCTTATGAGAAATTTAAACTGCCCGGCAGTTACAGTTGAACTTGGCTTCTTGTCCAATCCTGAGGACATGAAGTATCTCAATTCTGAATTTGGACAAAAGTTTTTGGCCAAACAAATCGCCTCTTCCTTAGATTAATTGACTGGCAAAAGCATCTATTCCTTTACTTTTGCTGAATGAAAATTACAGAAACAGATGTAGCCATAATTGGTGGTGGAGCAGCAGGATTTTTCGCAGGTATTAATCTTGCAGCCTCAAATTCAGCAGCAAAAATAGTCATACTGGAAAAGGGAAAGCAGGTCTTGAGTAAGGTTAAAATTTCTGGCGGGGGACGTTGCAATGTGACTCATGCCGAATTTGATCCTAAACTTTTGGCCAAAAATTATCCACGTGGTCATAAAGAACTTCTTGGTCCATTTCATCAATTTATGACGGGTGATATTTTTGCCTGGCTGGAGGAGAGAGGTGTTGAGCTCAAAATAGAAGAGGATGGTCGTGTTTTTCCCACATCAGACTCTTCGCAAACCATCATTGATTGTTTTCAAAATGAAGCAGACAAACTAGGTGTTGAGGTCAAAACCAATACGGGTATAGATGTGATTACCAAATTGGAAGACCAGGATTATTCCTGGGAACTGAAGGGAAAGGATATTCATATAAAGGCCAGACAACTCATTATTGCCTCAGGCAGTAGCCCAAAAATGTGGCGATTGATCCAAAGCCTTGGTCATGAAGTTGTAGAGCCGGTGCCCTCCTTGTTTACTTTTAATATAAAAGATGAGCGTCTGCAGAGTCTTTCAGGGATTAGTCTTCCTGCCGAGGTTGAAGTGTTCACCACCAAAGACAGGGGTGTTTCCAGGTCAAAACTCAAAAGCTTACAATCCTCTGGTCCCCTGTTGATAACCCATTGGGGGATGAGTGGTCCCTGCATTTTAAAACTTTCGGCCTGGGGGGCCAGAATCTTTTATGAATTGAATCATCAGTTTCAAATGAGAGTGAATTGGTTGCCACAACACCATGTGGAATCTTTGAAATCTCTGTTTGAAGAGTTTAAACTATCTCAGCCTAAACAATTCTTATACACCAGGCCTCTGGAAGGCCTGCCTAAACGGTTTTGGCAAAGCCTTTTGGATCATATTTCTATTGATCAGGATTTGAATTGGTCGAATATCAGTAAACATCAAATTCAAACTCTAGCGGAAGAACTTTGCGCCGGAGAGTTTCATGTGAACGGTAAAAGCACTTTCAAAGATGAATTTGTAACTGCAGGAGGAGTGAATTTGAAAGAAGTCAATTTCAAAACCTTCCAAAGTAAATTGCATGCAAATTTATATTTTGTCGGAGAAGTTTTGGATGTCGATGCCGTAACCGGAGGATTTAATTTTCAGGCTGCATGGACGAGTTCATACGTTTGTGCTAGACATATTGCCGAGGTTCTGTAATGTTAAAATTCTGTTTAGCCTAAAGGTTTGTCCCTTATTTCTGTTAAATTGATGTCATTAACTTAAAAACTAAACACTATGAAAAGGAAGATTTTTATTTGTGGAGCCCTGTCAATGACATTATTAAGCACAAGTTGCTTGGGTTCCTTCAGTGCCTTTAATTCGTTAAGGGACTGGAATGACGGAGTGACAAACAATAAGTTTATAGACAATTTAATTTTTTGGGCCTTAAATATCGTTCCTGTTTATGGATTATTTATAGCAGGTGATGTATTATTTTTTAATGTTTTAGAATTTTGGACAGGAAATAATCCTATCGCCATGGCAGAAGGTGAAAAAGAAACGCAGTATGCCACAATAAACGGCGAAGATGTAAAAATGACCGCCACTAAAAATCACTTTAATATTGAAATTCTTTCCGGTGATAATAAAGGACAAAGCTTAGAGATGGTTTACACACCCGAAAATAAAACGTGGAACACCATTGACGAAAACGGAGAGCTCATTAAACTCGCCTCCATGAAAGATGGATTTTATATGGTGTATACTCCAGAAGGTGATGCTATACAAATGGATCCTACAGCCTCTAAAGAGCAAAACATGGCTATTTTACAAGGTAAAGTAGCAGATTATGAAGCCTCTATGTGGGCTGAAGCTAAATAAGCTTACGCCTAGATTGAAATTTTATAAAGACCGAAGTCATTTGACTTCGGTCTTTTTGCTTTAGTTACCTTTGTATAAATAAGTATTCATGCTCAAAGTAAAAGATCTCGCCTACTTTCATAAAGGGGATACCGGTATTACCGAGATCAATTTTGAATTACAGAAAGGAGATCATTTGGCTGTAATTGGTGAAAGTGGCTGTGGTAAAAGCACTCTTATCAAGTCTGTATATGGCTTTTTTGATTTGCAGAAGGGGTCAGTTTATTGGAAAGATGAAGAAATTCTTGGACCCGCATTTAATTTGGTTCCTGGCTTCCGGAAATTCAAACACCTGTCTCAGGAATTTGATTTGATGCCCTTTACCACTTCCGAAGAAAATATCCAGAAGTTTTTATCGAGAGAAACACCAAGTCAAAACAAGAAAAGAAGTGACGAACTCATCGACTTATTTGATCTTGAAGAAGTGAAGCACCAAAAAGTAAAAACTCTGAGTGGTGGTCAGAAGCAAAGAGTGGCTATTGCTCAGGCTCTCGCCAACCCGCCGGAATTGATTTTACTGGACGAGCCCTTCAGTCATATCGATCAATTTTTGAAACACAGACTGAGACGGCGTCTGTTTCAATTTCTTAAAAAAAATAAAATCACCTGTATGTTTGCTACACATGACGCGGAAGATGTCCTGCCATTTTCAGATTTTACAATGATTTTAAAGGATGGTAAATCTATAGATTTTAGACCTACTTTTCAGGTGTATAACCAGCCTAAAAATGTCTATTGTGCTTCCCTTTTTGGTGATGTCAATAGTTTAGAGGCCTCAGAATTCGGTCTGGAAGGCCATCAGGAGAAGGTCTTGGTTTATCCTCATGAAATTGATATTCAGGAAAATGCCACTTATAAAGGGCGAATTATATCAAGCTATTTTAAAGGTTCGCATTACCTTGTAGAAATAGATTATAAGTTCACCTCAATTTTTGCAACTTCCAAAGCAGAAGTATATATAGGCGATGAGATTAGTTTTGGATTGGATAAGGAAAAAATAATGAAACGGCTTAATTGAAAATTCTAAGTATTCCGCCGCTTTCTGTAACTCGATAGGCAAATAAAGGATACCTCAAATTTTCCACAAGAGGTTGTCCAGTGATAAGGCTGTAGCTATTTGGAGAATTATCGCAGCTAGATTCAGCATTGAGACCCTCTATAATAAGCCTGGAGCAATCGCGCGGAACCAAATTGGGATCTGCTGCATCCCAGGCTAAAAAACTACTTCCGGAATTTACAATGATAAGCCCAAGATTACCCTGGCCAGGAACATAAACGGAATTGCCGCTGAAGTTGAGGTTATTGAATTGTGGGAGACTCAAATCGGCTTCATAGTTTACATTGATGTTGAGCAAATTGGGATTTCTCCTAAGGCTGTCATCGCTTTCACAACTCAATAAAAATGAGAGTCCAATAAGAAGAACAATAGCTTTCATATTAATTTTTAGATGTTTATGACTTTGAAACCACAAAAATATTATATTTGCTTTATAGAATCTCAAAAAGCCGTGAGATTCTTTTTTTGTTATATATATAAACGACAGGATTATGAGTAAAGTATCTTATTATACAGAAGAAGGCTTGAAAAAGCTGAGAGCAGAACTCGACCAGTTGAGAGATGTGGAACGTCCTAAAGCTTCTCAGGATATTGCCGATGCCAGAGATAAAGGAGATCTGAGTGAAAATGCCGAATACGATGCTGCTAAGGAAGCTCAGGGCATGCTGGAAATGCGTATTGCAAAACTTGAAGAAGTAGTCGCCAATGCAAGAGTCATAGATGAGTCACAATTGGACACCTCCAAAGTTTTAATTCATAGTAAGGTGAGGTTAAAAAGCACCAAAATGAACCAGGAGATGACCTATAAGCTGGTTGCTCAGAGTGAAGCTGACTTAAAAACAGGAAAAATTTCGGTGGATTCACCAATCGGAAAAGGTCTTCTTGGGAAAAAAGCCGGAGACACCGCAGAAATTGAAGTGCCTAACGGTAAAATTACTTTTGAAATCCTTGAAGTCTCAAGAGATTAAAAATTTTCAGCTTATTCAAAAATAAGCTGACCCGTATAAAATACATCAACCTCCACTTGTGGAGGTTTTTTTGTGCTGATTAGATTCCCTGAAGATCTTATTTCTCCTTTTAAAGACTGTATAGGAGTAATAATGGCTTCTCTGAAGGAGCGATGAAAAAAAGTAATTTCCTGCGCTTCTAAATGTCTTGCCAGAATAGTCCCTGAGCCGGAGGCCGTATTAAAGTGAAACTGCTGTGTCTTTCCCGAAATTTCGAAATCTGATATCCCATTTCCCACCAGGTTTAGTCTTTTATTGTTTACTTCTATCTTGAAATTTCCTAGATTCAAGGCACCAGGGTCATTAAAATCCTCAGATATCAAAGTAAGATTTTCAAACTCTAAAGTATTGGTGCTTACGACCTCGAATTGTGAAGAATTCCTTACATACGTTAGTTTTGAACTTCTTAATTTTAAGACGATAGGCGCTTCAGAAAATCCGGTAGTACAAAGGCTACTGACCTTAAATTCATATTCGTTTCCATTTTGACTGATCTCGAGTTGATTCAGATGGTGTTCACCACCAACGGCTTCAAGGCTTTCCTCGTCGCTATAGGTAATCTCAATCCTTAGGTTTTCTCTGATGATGATTCTTTCCAAATCAGAAATTTCAAAAATCCGTGTTTCAACCTTGCCTTTTCCTTGTAAGCAATCCTTTGAGCTATCTGGATCACAGCCAGTGATGAAGAGAGCAAAGATGAATAAAGCAGCTAATTTTTTCATTGTATTCAATTAAGAGTATCTAACCAGGACTTCATAAGCGTATGCCTATTCCAAATTCTATGGCTTCCGCTTTAGAATAATGGGATTTGAGTAAAAGGGAGGCATAAAATTGATCTGTGAAGTAGCGCCGAACTCCGACTTTCAAATATTCTCTGTTTAGGTAATCAATAGGATAATACACATAATACCCGATTTGCGATAACACACTCCAGTTCCCCAAATACAGTTCATGACCCAGAAATAAACCAGCTCGTCTCCAGTCTTCATCGCCCTGAAACTGATTTTCTTCAGGGAAGGCTGCTGCTTTATACTCTATATACGTTTTCACAGAAGGTGTAAAAAAAGCATCTACACCCAGACTTAACCCACTGCGGTGAGAAAGCCGTTTGTTAACCGAAGTCGTTAGCGTTAAAAAAGCCTCATTATCTTCTCCCCAGATGCCACTGTCGTTGGCTCCTGTAGCCGCCACAAGATCCCAGGACCAGGATTTAGTGATTGGTTTTAAAACAGGAGTTTTATATCTCTTTTCTGTTTCTGAAAACTGATGGCTGAGTCCGATTTGAACCCCGTAATTATTGGTGCTGGTATTGGGTGATTTGGTTTTGCCATTGGAATAATGCACCAGAAACCCACCAAATTTGAAATCGATGGGTGAGCCAAAAATTTGCTTAAGTCGATATTCCAAGCCAAAGATAATCGAAGCCGTGAGTGACGAGCCGTAAGCTGTATTTCTAGGATTTTCAATGGGATCATAAGTATTGGGAATATAGCCTGCACCAAGTCCGGCTTTCAGGCTGAGCTGTCGCTCCCAAAAGAAAAACCTGTACTCGCCGTGGAGGCTATACACTCGGCCCAAGTCTGGGGAGCCCATATCTTGGACTAATAAAGAGGCGCCATAACTTGGGTAGTTATACAGCTGCTGCCAGTTTTTTTTACCGTAGGTTTTGCGTTCCCATGACAATAAAATGCCTTGGGTAGGACCCTGGATAAGGTGTAGGATTTGCGGACTGTGCCTCATAATTTTACCATAGAGGTAGTCCACATGAAAAGCATCGGAATGGTTTTTTTCCTGCGCTATGCTTGAGTGTAAGCACAGAAAAAGCCATAAGCATAACAGGTAGTTTGTTTTCATTGATTAGTCAACTGGAATCTGCAAACTTAAACTTTATTTGATGAAGTGAACTTAAGTTTTGCAAGCCCCTTTTCATAAGACCTGTGAGGTTTTAGAAACCTCACAGGCCTATTTCTCTGAGTTATCAAAAGCCCGCCTGTTTTGTAGACAGGCCCGTAAACACCCTAAAGCGTCTCAATTAAACTGGAAAAAAGTTTAACCAACTTAGGTTCGGCCTCATTGGCGACGGCGATGATCTCTTCGATGTTTACTGGCTGTAAGTTATCCGGATCGCATTCGTCGGTCAATACCGAAATAGCGGCAACCGGTAGCTTGAGGTGGTTGGCCACTATAATTTCTGGAATGGTGCTCATACCTACTGCATCGGCCCCAATGATTTTCAAATAGCGGTATTCGGCCCGGGTTTCCAGCTGAGGGCCTACCACCGACGCATAAACCCCTTCGTGCAAGGTGATGTCGTTTTCCCTGGCAATATCCTTGAATTTTGCATTCATCTCCTTGTCGTAAGGTGCCAGCATGTCCACAAAACGCTCCCCAAATTGTGAAACGCCTTTAAAAGCCAGCGGTGAACCGCCCTGCAGATTGATGTGGTCGTCAATCAACATCAATTCACCTTTCTTATAGCCTTTGTTAATGGCTCCAGCAGCATTGGAAACCAGGAGTTTTTTGATGCCCAGCTCTTTCATGATGCGAACAGGGTAGGTGATGTCCTGAAGGGAATAGCCTTCGTAAAAGTGAAAACGCCCTTGCATCACCACTACTTTTTTGCCGGCCAGATTCCCGAAGATGAATTTACCCTGGTGAAACTCTACAGTAGCAGTGGGAAAGTGCGGAATATGATTGTAACTGATTTCCTTTTCAATGTCAATTTTATCGATGAGTTTTCCAAGTCCGGTACCGAGAATAATGCCGATTTCCGGGTTTGAAAAGCCTTTTTCTTCGAGGTAACTTACTGTTCTGTTGAGTCTTTCTTTCATAGGTCTTTAGATAATTTTCTTAACATTTGAGCGGGAATGTAAGGATGAAACTCCGGATGTTTAGCCAGGTCTTCCACGGTGTCAATATCGGTTTTGGTATCGAGAAAAGCAAGGCTTAATCCTTTTAAATCTTCAAGGGTTTTTTGCAAAACTATTTCGGTACTCCATGCTTTTTTCAGGAAAGCATTTTTATAAAATCGGGACATACCCATCAGATAATAACCGCCGTCGTTGGCTGGTCCAAAGACCGCATCGTTTTGATCCAATTTCAGAAAGGCGTTCTCTAGGTCTGAGGCTCTAAGTTCAAATAAATCGCTGCCTACAATGCAGATTTTAGAAAAGCCTTGCGCAAAGCCCCAGGCAAAAGCGGCCTGCATTTTCTGTCCTAAATGCCCTTTGCTTTGTACTTGTTTCTGGAATTTGGTATCACTCCATAAATCTCCACTCCGAATTTCTTCGGAATAAAAGACGGCACGATTAGCCTTGACCTTGCCTATAGTTCTAGCAGTGTGTTTGAGGAGTTCCTTGTAAACTTCAAGCGCCTTTTCATCCCCTATACTTTTGGCTAAACGCGTTTTACACTTGCCAGGCTGCGGGTTTTTAGCAAAAACGATAACCAGGTTATTCATCAATATACTTTTTGACCTTTCTTAAGGTATCTGCTCCAGAATATATCGTAAGCATGGATTTTTTCGGTGGGTTCACCTTTTTGGTCGTAAACCTTACGGCCTTGATTTACCCAGTCAAAAATACCTCCATAGAGATTGAAAACATGTTTGTAATCCGCCTTTTGAAGCCGTTCTCCAATATCTTCAGAACGCACTCCTATGGAGCAGTAGACCACAATTGTGTCTTGCTTGTTGATTTTATCTTGGATAGCTGTTAGTTTAAAATTTTCATACCCAGCATAAATGGCATTTTGAATATGACTGATGCTATATTCTGAAGCTTGTCTGGTGTCGAGTAATTTTATGTTTCGATCGGAGTCTTTAAGTTCAGCTAATTCCTGAACGCTTATGTATTCAACTTTGTGTTCGTTATATTTTTGGATTGCTTCGTCAATACTTTGGGAATAAGCAAGTAGTGGAAATATAAGAATAAGTAAGATTAACCTGGGTTTCATGTAAATTAAATTATACAGTTTAGAGGTAGCTTTGGCAAAGTTAGGCGCTTATTTTTGGCCGAACTCTACTTTATAATTTCTTGCTGTTTATTTAACAACATCCGCCGCCATCATAGTGAAATGTAGATTCACTGATGTAGATATCTTCTCTTCTCAAATCTGATAGCGCCTTAGCGGTTTTATCACAAATAGCCAGAGGCTGATTTTGCAATAAAATGTGACCTTTTTGATCGTCGAAGAAGGGTTTGTCGCCATAATAAATCGCTGCTTTTCCCGTAAAAATGCAGGGACCGTCATCGGGCATAGGATCTTTGATGGCCGCTACTTCTACCGACTCTATGTAAATCAATTCGTCGGTTGGATAATGTTTCGGGTCCAGAATGCGATAAGGTTTTCTGGCGCGTATCTCAATGGTACCAAACCCGGCATCTGTAAGGGCCTTCACATAATCAGCCAAAGGCAAACTGCCGCTTAAGCAAAGTGCCCTCAGCCTGTCGTCGTTTCTCAGGGTGTCATTCATGTGCTGCTCGCAGGTAGGATCGCTCATCACCAGTTTGCCATTGGGTTTCAGCACGCGGTACATTTCTTCAATGGCTTTCTTCAGATCTTCTGCTTTGAATATATTAAAAAGGCAATTTTGAGCAGCGACATCTATACTCTTGTCTTCCACAGGAAGATTTAGGGCGTCTCCTTTTTTGAGAGCCACAAAATCGCTTTTAAACCAGGGATTCATTTGCTCTGCTTCTTTGAAGTTTTTCCTGGAAGCCTCCAGCATTTCGTCTACCATATCTACGCCTATCACTCCGTCTTTCTGGCGATTGAAATAAGCAAACTGCAGCAATTCCATCCCCCCTCCAACGCCTACGTAAAGCAGTTTAGGGTTGTTGGAAAGGTCCCTGGCATGAACGGTGCTTCCGCAACCATAATTCATTTCCTGCATGATCTTGGGAATTTTAAGCCCTGGTAATTCCCAGATGGGATTTGTTGTGCAGCATAGCCCCACATCCGGCTTAAGTGCAGCGTCTTTATAGACGTCGTAAGTAGTTTTTAAATAACTCATTCTTTACTTTTCATTTGTTTTAAACCACACTCCCCTGACAGGAGCTTCCAGCGCCAGCCGTACATCCGTAGCAGTGCTGTGAGACACATATAGATCTCTCCTGCAGTTGCTCTTCGTTATAGTCTTTGATATGTTGAATCGGACTTTCCACTTTCATTTCCAGCATTTGATTGAAGTCGCAGTCATAAAGCCAGCCATCCCAGCTTACAGAAAGCGTATTCCTGCACATTACATTTTTGACCGCAGCAGGATTGTAGGCCTCTACCAGTTTGTACATATAATCCTCATAATTATCTGAGGCGATGAGGTAGTCCAGATATCGGGAGATGGGCAAATTGGTGATGGTAAACAAACTGTTGAAGTCAATACCGAAATCTTCTTTGAGCGCCTTTTTGAAATCCTGTTCCAAAGCCTCCTGGTTGGAAGGTAAAAACGCCCCGGACGGGTTGTAAACCAAATCCAGTTTAAGGGGAGAATCGGGTAACCCATAGCCTATGGCATTCAGGTCCTGCAGCGCTTTTATAGATTTATCAAAAACACCGCTACCTCGCTGTTTATCGGTTTTTCCTTTGGTCCAGTGGGGCATGGAACTCACGACATGAACATTGTGTTTTTTGAAAAATTCAGGCAGGTCATAATACTTTTTATTTGCTCGTATGATGGTCAGATTGGACCTGACGATGAAATCTTTGACACCAAGTTTGGCCGCTTCTTCCACAAACCATCTGAAATTGGGATTCATTTCCGGAGCACCTCCGGTCAGATCCAAAGTATGTGCCTTGGTCGTTTTAATGACCTCCAGGCATTGCTGCATGGTTCCTCTGGTCATGATCTCCTTTCTATCCGGACCTGCATCTACGTGACAATGCTCGCAAACCTGGTTACACATATAGCCCAGATTGAGCTGGAGAATTTCCAGTGCCTTAGGCTTTAGCGGGAAATCTTCGATCTTTTCCAACTGATGCCTGAAGGTAGGAAGTTCATCTTTGAAAATTCCGTTAGACAGGAACTTGAGCTGCTCCTCGGCTTTAGCCATCAGTTTCTTTCTTGCAAGCAGAGATTTCGTTGCCATGGTTGATTAATTTTAAAGGTTTAAATCGCGGTTTAAGTCCGTCTTTTAATGACTTAACTTGTCGTATTTTTTCATCATTTGCGTCGCGTGTACCAGAGTGGCGCCAGACTCAATGGCAGCTCCGGCGTGTACAGCTTCCATCATTTCTTCTTTGGTAATGCCGCGTTGGAGCCCGTCCTGGGTGTAAGCGTCAATGCAATACGGGCACTTCACCACATGAGAAACGGCGAGAGCAATCAGTGATTTTTCGCGTTCAGAAAGCGCTCCTTTTTCAAAAACTTTACCGTAGTATTCGAAAAATTTGTCGCCCAGTTCCTGATTCCAGTCTGTGATTTTCGGGAATTTTCTGAGGTCTTTAGGATCGTAATATGAATCTGCCATAGTATGAGATTAGGGGCAATTGCCCGGGGTTATGTAAAACTATAAATCTTATGTTGCTGTTTCTTAAGCTCTAGAAAGCAGAGGTGGAGCTTTGTTGAGAAAAGACCCAGAAATGATGTTTTTGACATACAAAGAAGGACTTTGAAAACCAAAATCATAAGATTTGTGCATGGTTTTTAATATCAAAATAACATCGGTGTAGAGTTGCTTTGAAAAATTGAGCAAGCCTGAAAAGTCAGACTGCTTATCGATATCCTTTAAAGTAGGAGTAAAACTGACTTCAGCTTTGGTGCTGAGCAATTGAATAACTTCTGAACTTACATCTGACGTATTCCAGCTTAGATTTAAAAAGTCAGAATGATTGAAATGCTTTTTTTGAATGGCCAGCAGGTAGAATCCGCCATCAAAAGATTTGCCCAAACACGCCTTGCCAGAATGGAGAGCATCTATTCCAGACTGAAGGTGTTTGTATTTTAACTGGGGGCAGTCATTACCTATGACGATGACCTTGTCATATCCTCTTGAAAATACTGAAGAAAGAGCATTGCAAAAACGTTCCCCGAACGTGTTTCCCTGTTGTTGATGTTCGTCATGATTGAAAACATCAAGCCCTGTTTTGGAACACAGTTTTTTAAGTCGATTTTCCTGACTTTGAAAAAAAAGCTGATTGCCGGCAAAACCCTTGAAACTACATTCAGCTTCTACAGATCTGGAGAAAATTAAAAGGGCTACAGATGTCTTCATGTATACTTAGTCTCATCGGTGATCAAAACCTTACTGGAGTTATTCACCTTATTTGTGGTAAAATCGATTTTCTGCCAGGTTTGGTTACGATAAAATCAGATCTTATTTCCCAGGACGAATAATAAGCGTGTTGGGGTATTCAGAGTTTATTTTATCAAAAGCCCTGTCTGCTTGTATCCGGTTTCTGAAATCACCCACCCAAACCTTGTAATTCGGAGTTTGATAAATGATTTTAGACGTAATATCGAGTTGTAAGGATTCAAACTTTTGTTGATTTTCTTCTGCTTCCTCCAGGGAGCCGGAAAAAATTTGAAGTTTATAAGTCGTTTTGAGTTCATGATTGGATTCCAGGTCATGTTTGACCTTGATGAGATTTTCAATTGTATTGAGTTCTGTCGAATTGAGTTTTTGAGCCCAGCCTGACAGTGTTGAAAATAAAAATATGAAACTAACAAAAATCAAATTTTTTAACATCGTATTGGTTTTGAAGCAAATGTACAGTTAAACGTAAAATAAAGGCTTCAAATTGTAATTTAGAAAGATTATAAATTGCCATTTAACATATGTAGGTATTCCAGAAACGTTCTTTAAGTGTTACTTTTGTTGTCAATTTTTTTGATGCCTAATCGCACGTTTTTATGGGTATCACATTGAAATAGGTTAATAAATATTATATGAAAAAGTCGATGGAACGCCCATTTATTCTGAAACATTTCCTTCTAGTGTCCTTTTTGCTTTTAACTTTTACAGCTTTTGCTCAGGATGGAGCGGAGGCCGGAGAAGAAAGTAGTGGGTACGGGTCCTATGTGCCTGAAGTGGTTGTGAATTCAGATCCTGCAAAGGGAAAAGAATTGTTTAATTCACTTTGTGCGGCTTGCCACAAGCGCTATAAGAATGCTACTGGTCCTTCTCTTCACGGTGTAACCGAGCGAAGAGAGATGGAGTGGTTGTATGAATGGATTAAAAATAGTCAGGAACTTATAAAATCTGGTGATGACCAGGCTGTTGAGCTTTACAACGAGTGGAATAAAGTAGCGATGAATGCTTTTCCTCAGTTGAGCAATCAGGATATCAATGATATTTTGGCTTATGTTGAAGAGCCAAAACCAGAGCCAAAAGCGGATGTAGCTGCAGCTCCTGGAGCAGAGGCTCAGGGCGGAGCTGGAATTTCTACGGAAATTGTACTCGGGCTATTGGCTATAGTTTTATTAGTGCTTTCGGTTATACTTTATCTGGTTAATAAAACCCTTAACCGTTTTGCTGAGGCTAACGGTATCCCAATAAAAGCAGATAAGCCCAAGGGCAAGCCTATTTGGGTAGCCTTTGCTGAAAATCAATTTTTGATTTTTGTCGCTGTTATTTTCTTGTTGCTTGCAGTGGCCTGGGGAGGTTATGGTTTCTTGATGCAGGTTGGAGTCGACCAGGGTTACGCGCCAATTCAGCCAATTCACTATTCCCACAGAATACACGCTGGTGAAAACCAAATTGAATGTAAGTATTGTCATTCTTCTGCAAGGGTGTCCAAGCATTCAGGAATTCCTTCGCTTAATGTATGTATGAACTGCCATAAGCAGATTGCTGAGGTAGCGGAAGAAACTCAGGCGGAAGGCAAGGAAGAATATGGGGTCGATTATAATGCGGAAATCCAAAAACTTTACGAAGCTACAGGCTGGGATACGTCTACGCAATCCTATACCGGAGAAACCAAGCCTGTAAAATGGATCAGAATTCATAATTTACCTGATTTCGCTTACTTCAATCACTCTCAGCATGTTAGCGTCGCTGGAATTGAATGTCAGACCTGTCACGGTCCGGTAGAGACCTATGAGATTCAAAAGCAATATGCGCCCTTAACCATGGGCTGGTGTATTAATTGTCACCGGGAATCTAAAATTAAGGTTGGAGATAACGCGTATTACGAAAAAATTCATGAAGAGCTTTCCGAGAAGTATGGTGTAGAAGAGTTTACCGTCGCCGATATGGGTGGTCTGGAATGCGGAAAGTGTCATTATTAATATTAATTTAGAAAAATTAAAGTTCAATATGTCATCAGAAAAGAAATATTGGAAAAGTGCTGAGCAGCTTAAGGAAAACAGTCCTTTGGTTGAAGCGCTTGAACAAAAAGAATTTGCAGAACATATTCCTGCAGATGAGTTTTTAGGTGATAAGGAAAAGTTAGAGGGTTCTCAAACTTCGCGTAGAGATTTCCTAAAGTATGTTGGGTTTAGTACAGCTGCTGCATCCTTGGCAGCCTGTGAAGGTCCCGTTATCAAATCTATTCCTTATGTTGTCCAGCCAGAGCGTATTGTGCCGGGTGTTGCGGATTATTACGCTACAACCATTGCCAATGGGTTTGATTTTGCAAGTGTTCTTGTGAAAACAAGAGAAGGACGCCCTATCAAAATTGAAAAGAATAAAGAAGCGACTGGACTTTCTGCTGGTAAGGCCAGAGTTTACGGTTCAGTTTTGGATTTATATGACATCAAGCGTCTACAGAATCCACAGATTGAAAACAGAGATGTGACCTGGACTGAGTTCTTCGCCTCTCTAGAGTCTGACTTAAAAGCTAAAGCAGATAAGAAAACCTATCTTTTAACGCAAACCTTTGCTTCACCTTCTACAGATAAGCTCATCAAAGAATTTCAGGAGAACTATCCTAATGTAGTTCATCTTGTATACGATACGGTTTCTGATGAAGCTGCTGTCGATGCTTTTGCAGCTAAGTATGGTTACAGAGCGCTTCCTAACTACGACTTTTCCAAATCGGAGATGATTGTTTCTGTAGGCGCAGATTTCCTTGCAGACTGGCAGGGTGGAGCTTTTGATTCTGGTTACAGCAAAAGCAGAGTTCCGAAGAACGGAAAAATGTCCCGCCACGTCCAGTTTGAAGCCAACATGACTTTAACTGGTGCAAATGCCGATAAAAGAGTTTCGGTTAAGCCCTCTTTGCAAAAACAAATTGTAGTTGAGGTTTATAACCAAATCGTTGGTAAAGTCGCCACTACAAATCTAAACAGTGCGCTTAAAAATCAGGTTGATAGCGTGGTTTCAAGCTTGAAATCCAAAGCTTCTGGTGGAGCTGTTTTCGTAACAGGTTTAGATTCTGTTGAAGCTCAGGCGATGGCCTTAGAAATCAACGAAAAATTATCGAGCAGGGCTTTGGATACTGAAAACCCTCGCTTGATTCGTCAGGGTCAAAATTCTAAAATCCAGACCTTAATTTCTGACATGAAAGCCGGAAATGTTGGTGCTTTGATGATTGCAGGTGCAAATCCAGCCTACTCCCTGCCTAATGCGGATGAGTTTACTGCTGCTATGGCTAATGTGGATACTACCGTGAGTTTTTCTATGAAGAAAGATGAAACGGCTAAGCTCTGCAAGTATATAGCTGCAACTCCTCATTACTTAGAATCCTGGGGAGACGTTAGGTTTACTAAAAAAGACTTTAGTCTGATGCAGCCAACCATCAAGCCACTGTTCAATACCAGGCAGTTCGAAGACTGTTTGTTGAAATTGAACGGTAATTCTGCAAAATATTATGAATACATAAAAGCAAACTTCAAGTCGACTTACGAGGGCTTATCCTGGAATAAATCTCTTCATGACGGAAGTTATGTTTTTGATATGGACCTGCCAAAGACCTCTGATGTCCCTGCTATAGATATTCCTGCTGGAGCTAAAAAACTGGTTTCTCAGAGTGATTCAGAAGGACTGGAACTGACGTTGTATACCAAGGTTTCTATGGGTGATGGTTCTTATGCCAATAACCCATGGTTGCAGGAAATGCCAGACCCAATCACCAGAACTTCCTGGGATAACTATGTTACCGTTTCTCAATCTGATGCACAGGCGCTAGGTTTAGAAAATTCAAATGTTGCCAATGGTGCTTTGAACGGAGACTACGTGACGGTAACTTTAGGTGATAAAAAATTAGAAAAACTACCTGTTATTATACAGCCCGGACAAGCTCCAGGTTCTATCGGTATTGCTTTAGGTTACGGTAAAACCGAGGCTATCCAGGAAGAAATGCAGGTTGGTGTTAATGCGTTTCCCTTGTACCAAAACTTTGATGCTCACCAAACCGTGCGTCTCGAAAAGGTGAGTGGTGTGCATGAGTTTGCCTGTGTGCAGCTTCAGCATACCATGATGGGTAGACGAGATATCGTAAAGGAAACGACTTTAGAGATTTTCAATACCAAAGACAAGCATTACTGGAATGCAACTCCCGAGGTTTCACTTAACCATCAGGAAGTTGAGGTTACCAGTCCTGAGGTGGATTTATGGGATGAATTTGACCGTTCTATTGGACATCATTTCAATCTGTCTATAGACCTTAATGCTTGTACAGGTTGTGGTGCCTGTGTTATCGCCTGTCACAGTGAGAACAATGTTCCTGTAGTTGGAAAAAGTGAAATCCGTAAGAGCAGGGATATGCACTGGTTAAGAATTGACCGTTATTATTCTTCAGAAGACACCATACAGGGAGATTATGAGCTTAAAAACGATATTTCCGGTTTAAATAGTGCTATAGATACCTATGGTGATCTTGAAAATGCTTCAGAAGGAGACCTTCAGGTAATCTTTCAGCCTGTGATGTGTCAGCATTGTAATCATGCGCCATGTGAGACGGTTTGTCCGGTTGCTGCTTCAGCTCACGGGCGTCAGGGCCAAAACCATATGACCTATAACCGTTGTGTGGGTACAAGGTATTGCGCTAACAACTGTCCTTACAAAGTAAGACGATTCAACTGGTTCTTATACAATCAAAACGATGAGTTTGATTACCACATGAATAACGATTTAGGTCGAATGGTATTGAATCCGGATGTGACTGTAAGGTCTCGTGGGGTCATGGAAAAATGTTCCATGTGTATCCAAATGACTCAAAAAACAATTCTTGATGCCAAGCGCGAGGGAAGAGTTATAGAGGATGGCGAATTTAAGACGGCATGTTCTTCTGCCTGTGATAATGGCGCTATTCTGTTTGGAGATATCAATGACAAAGAGAGTGTTGTGTACAAAAAAACACAGGATGATAGAATGTATCATTTGCTTGAGTACTTAGGAACTAAACCAAATGTGATGTATCAGACTAAAGTTCGAAATACAACCGAAGCATAATCAACTAACTAAGAATAAATTTATAATAAATTATGTCTCATTACGAATCGCCTATTAGAAAACCCTTAGTTACAGGAGATAAGTCTTACCATGATGTTACATTGGACGTGGTCAGACCTGTGGAAGGGAAGGCAAATAAATCATGGTGGGTTGTCTTTTCGATAGCACTCATCGCCTTTTTATGGGGTTTAGGCTGTATAATTTATACCGTATCCGAAGGGATCGGTGTCTGGGGTCTCAACAAGACTGTGGGTTGGGCCTGGGATATCACCAACTTTGTATGGTGGGTAGGTATTGGTCACGCAGGAACGCTTATTTCTGCCGTACTTTTACTATTCAGACAAAAATGGAGAATGGCTATTAACCGCTCTGCGGAAGCCATGACTATTTTCTCTGTTATCCAGGCAGGTCTTTTCCCGATTATCCACATGGGGCGTCCCTGGCTGGCTTTTTGGGTGTTACCTATACCAAACCAATTCGGATCATTATGGGTGAACTTTAACTCGCCCTTGCTTTGGGATGTGTTTGCGATTTCTACTTATCTTTCTGTGTCTCTGGTATTCTGGTGGACAGGTTTGCTTCCGGATTTTGCAATGATAAGAGACAGAGCTGTCAAACCCTTTCAGAAGCACATCTACGGGATTTTATCTTTTGGATGGAGCGGTAGAGCCAAAGACTGGCAGCGTTTTGAGGAAGTTTCCCTGGTGCTTGCCGGTTTAGCAACTCCACTTGTACTTTCTGTACACACCATCGTATCTTTTGACTTTGCGACCTCCGTCATTCCGGGATGGCATACCACGATATTCCCTCCTTACTTTGTTGCAGGGGCTGTATTTTCAGGATTTGCCATGGTGAACACGCTTCTTATCATTATGAGAAAAGTATCCAGTCTTGAAAATTATATCACGATTCAGCATATCGAGCTGATGAATATCGTGATCATGATTACGGGATCTATTGTGGGTGTCGCCTACATTACCGAATTGTTTATGGCCTGGTATTCCGGGGTTGAATACGAACAGTATGCCTTCCTAAACAGGGCTACCGGTCCTTATTGGTGGGCTTACTGGGCGATGATGACCTGTAATGTGTTCTCCCCACAGTTCATGTGGTTCCCGAGATTGAGAAGAAGTATTATGTTTTCTTTCTTTATTTCGATAGTCGTAAATATCGGAATGTGGTTTGAGCGTTTTGTAATTATCGTAACTTCACTTCACAGAGATTATATGCCATCGGCATGGACGATGTTCTCTCCAACATTTGTGGATATTGGGATATTTATAGGGACTATCGGATTCTTTTTTGTATTATTCTTATTATACGCCAGAACATTCCCTGTTATTGCGCAGGCAGAAGTGAAGTCTATATTAAAATCTTCTGGAGAAAAATATAAAAAGATAAGAGCTGAAAAGGGTGAGGATGCGAAGTTGTATGATGAGCCAGAACAGGAACCTTTACCAGATTTTTCAGCACAGTTTAATTCTAAATCGAACTCATAATGGCATCAAAAGTTTTACATGCGATTTTTACAGACGATGATATATTGATGCAGGCCGTTAAAGCTTTGCGTGAAAAAAAATATAGTATTGACGAGGTATTTTGTCCATTTCCCGTTCACGGACTGGATAAAGCCATGGGCTTGCCACATACCCGACTCGCAATCACTTCTTTCCTTTATGGATTGGTGGGCCTTGCGGTGGCGACCTGGATGATGAATTTTATGATGATAGAGGACTGGCCTCAAAACATTGGTGGTAAACCAAGTTTTAGTTACTTGGAAAACATGCCGGCTTTCGTTCCGATCATGTTTGAAATGACTGTTTTCTTTGCCGCACACCTTATGGTGATAACCTTTTATATGAGAAGCAAATTATGGCCTTTCAAAAAAGCCGAAAACCCAGATGTAAGAACCACCGATGATAAGTTTTTGATGGAAATTTCAGTTAATGAAAACAATGTGCAAGCGATTGCAGAAGTGCTTCATGAAAACGGAGCCTCTGAAATTAAATTAATAGATAATAAATAAATTTATGAAAAGTTTGTTTACCATAGTACTTATAGCTTTTAGCCTGGCTTTTATCTCCTGTTCCGATAAAAGAGAGCGTAACTATCAGTATTTTCCAAATATGTACGTTTCAGTTCCTTACGATACCTACGGGGAGTATGAAATCTTTCCCCAGGAGCAGGAAGCTTTATTGATAGCTGACGGGACTATATCCAGAGGTTTTACGCCGTATGAATATGAGGATGATACTGAAGGCTATAACAAAGCGAAAGCAGAGCTAGAAAATACGCTTCCTTATACTGAAGAAAACTTAGCCAAAGGAAAAGAGCTTTACAATATATACTGTGCGATCTGTCACGGTGAAAATGGGAAAGGCAAAGGTTATTTGGTAGAGCGCGAAAAGATTCTTGGTGTGCCGAGTTATGATGACCAGGGTAGAGCCATAACAGAAGGCAGCGTTTATCACGTCATGTGGTATGGTATTAATACCATGGGCTCTTATGCTTCCCAAATGAACAATGAAGAATTATGGATGGTAGATCACTACGTCATGAAGCTGAAGGCAGAACTGGAAGGTGAGGATCCAAGGGAATTTGAAACAGAATCAGAATAAAACTAATTATAATACATAGCTGATATATTATGTACACAATGTCAAATAAAATAAAATTATTCTCTTTAATCCTTATCATTATAGGGGCTATTGGTTTAGTTGTCAGTTTCATCAATGCTCCATCTTCTGTAGAAGAGGTCAAGGAAATGCTCCATGCTGAGAGTGCATCGCACGGTGGTGAAAGTGTGGCCATGGTAGGTGACGACCACGCTTCAGAAGATGCTCATGCTGATGAACATGCGGAGCATGTTTACCATCAGTTACAAAACAAACCCTGGGCTGCTCTTTACGTTCCGGCTTTATTCATTTTTCTGATTTCTTTGGGTGTCTTTGTGTTCTATGCTTTACAGAATGCTGCTCAGGCAGGCTGGTCCCCCGTTTTATTCAGAGTCATGGAAGGCATTGCCTCCTATTTAGTACCTGGGGGTATCCTGGTTTATTTATTGCTGGTGCTTTCCAGCTTACACCTTAACCACCTTTTTGTCTGGATGGATCCCGATGTTGTTGCCCACGATGAGATTATTCAGAATAAAACCGCATACCTCAATACGCCTTTCTTCTTAATAAGAGCATCCATTTATATCCTCGGCTGGATTTTATTTTCGAAACTGATTATTAAGAACTCGAGAAAGATGGACGAAGGTTTCGATTTAAGCCTTCATAAGCGTAACTTCAAGTTATCTGCTGGTTTTCTGGTCTTTTTCATCGTCACTGAATCTATGATGTCCTGGGACTGGATCATGAGCATAGACACACACTGGTTTAGTACCTTGTTTGGCTGGTTTGTTTTGGCTAGCATTTTGGTCTCTGCTGTAACCACAATTGCGTTGGTAACCATTTATCTGAAAGGTAAAGGCTACCTAGAGTATGTGAATAACAGCCATATTCATGATTTAGCAAAATTCATGATGGGTTTCTCTATTTTCTGGGCTTACTTATGGTTTTCACAATTTCTATTGATATGGTATTCCAACATTCCTGAAGAAGTGACTTACTATGCCGCCAGGCTTCAGGATTACCCTGTCCTGTTCTTTGGAACTGTTATTTTAAACTGGGCGTTACCTATGCTGATTCTTATCAATTCAGATTTCAAAAGAATCAACTGGATTGTTGTTTTTGCGGGTATCATTATTTTGGTTGGAAATTACCTCAATTTCTTTGTGATGATTATGCCTGGAACCGTTGGAGAATCCTGGAGTATCGGTATTCCTGAAGTTAGTTCCATATTGCTTATCTCCGGAATATTTATATTTACAGTGTTCAAAGCACTGGCTAAAGCTCCGCTTACCGTCAAACACAGTGCTTTCTTGGAAGAAAGTAAACAATATCACTATTAAAACATATTTAAAAGAAAGATAGAAGATGATCGCATTACTTATAATTCTAGTCGCCGCTTTATTGGGAATTACGATTTGGCAGATTTCAAAAATCTTCAAATTATCTCAGCCTGTTGAAAGCGATGACTCACAAATAGCAAACAACAAAGACAATGAAAAGCAGGGTAAATTGTTTTTGGTGTTCATTGTTTTCCTCTATGGATTGATGATTTACTCCTTCTGGGAACTGAGTAAATTTTACGCACCAGGAGCTTCTGATCATGCCGCTGAATATGATCAGCTGTTCTTTATCTCACTTGGTCTTATCATGTTTGTTCAGGTCATTATCCAGTTTTTAATTCACTGGTTTTCCTATAAGTACCGTGGACAAAAAGGAAGGAAAGCGCTTTTCTATGCGGATAATGATAAACTCGAATTCATCTGGACGATTATTCCGGTTATTACGCTTGCAGCCTTGATTATTTATGGTTTGTTTAGCTGGTCTAAAATTATGAACGTTGAAGAAACCGATGAAACTTTGGTGATTGAGATTTACGCTTACCAATTCGACTGGAGAGCAAGATACTCCGGAGAAGACAGAACACTGGGTGAAGCCAACGTAAGATTTATCGAAGGTGTAAACCAGCTGGGCCTTAATGAATCCGATCCTTATGCCCAGGATGATATCATCACCACAGAGCTTCACTTACCTGTGGACAGACCTGTTTTATTCAAGTTCAGGTCTCAGGATGTTCTGCACTCTGCCTATTTTCCGTTTTTCAGATCCCAGATGAATGTTGTTCCAGGTATGATTACCCAGTTTGGTTTTACCCCTACAACAACTTCTAAAGAAATCCGAAATAGCGAATACATGGTTGAAAAAGTTAGAAATATCAACGAAATTCGCGAAAACAACGACAATTTAGGTCCTGACGAAAAAGAATATGAATTTGAATATTATCTGTTGTGTAACAAAATTTGTGGTGTATCCCACTACAACATGCAGATGAAAATTGTTGTTGAAACCGAAGAGGAATATCAGAAGTGGATAGAAGAACAACAATCGTTTGGAGAATTAACAGCCCAAAATTAATTATAAAATAAATAAGAATATATATGTCAGTAGCTGCACAACCACTTGCTAACGATCATGCACACGAGGGAGGTCATCATGAGCCCACTTTCATAGAAAAGTACATCTTCAGTACCGATCATAAGATGATCGCTAAGCAATATTTAATAACCGGACTCATCATGGGGGTTATTGGGATATCTATGTCCATGCTGATGAGACTACAGTTGGCCTGGCCAAATGAATCCTTTTGGATTTATGAAGTCTTGTGTTAGGCAAATTTGGTGAAGGCGGTGTCATGGATCCAAGTATCTATTTGGCACTTTCTACAATTCACGGGACCATCATGGTGTTTTATGTGTTAACCGCCGGACTTAGCGGTACATTTAGTAACCTGCTTATCCCCTTACAAATTGGTGCAAGAGATATGGCTTCAGGTTTTATGAACATGATTTCTTACTGGCTGTTTTTTATCTCATCCATTGTCATTGTCAGTTCATTTTTCGTCGAAGCAGGACCTGCTTCAGCCGGCTGGACGGTGTATCCGCCTTTAAGTGCATTGCCACAGGCTATTGGCGGTTCAGGACTTGGTATGACCTTATGGCTGGTAGCCATTACTATATTTATAGCATCTTCTTTGTTAGGTTCTCTTAATTATATTGTGACGGTGCTTAACCTGAGGACAGAGGGCATGTCTATGACTAGACTTCCGCTTACCATATGGGCTTTCTTTGTTACAGCTATCATTGGGGTGGTTTCCTTCCCGGTTTTGTTAGCGGCGGGTTTATTATTGCTGATGGACAGAAGTTTTGGAACGTCTTTCTTTTTAAGTGACATATACATCCAAGGCGAAGTATTATCCTATCAAGGAGGTTCGCCAGTATTGTACGAACACTTATTCTGGTTTTTAGGTCACCCGGAAGTTTACATTGTTTTGCTTCCAGCACTGGGTATCACCTCAGAAATAATAGCCACCAACTCGAGAAAACCTATTTTTGGTTACAGAGCTATGATCGCTTCTATTTTAGCCATTGCTTTCTTATCGACCGTCGTTTGGGGTCACCACATGTTCGTGTCCGGTATGAATCCTTTCTTAGGTTCCGTATTTACATTTACAACTTTATTAATTGCAATTCCATCAGGTGTCAAAGCCTTCAACTACATCACCACGCTTTGGAAGGGTAATTTACAGCTAAACCCGGCGATGCTGTTTTCTATCGGTTTGGTTTCAACCTTCGTTACTGGTGGTTTAACGGGAATCATTCTGGGAGATAGTACCTTAGATATCAACGTTCACGATACCTATTTTGTTATTGCTCACTTTCACTTAGTGATGGGTATATCCGCATTATATGGATTACTGGCAGGTGTATACCACTGGTTTCCAAAAATGTTCGGAAGGATGATGAACAAAAACCTGGGTTATGTTCACTTCTGGATCACAGCAGTTGGTGCTTATGGAATCTTTTTCCCGATGCATTTTATAGGTATGGCAGGCTTACCAAGACGTTACTATAAATTTACAGAATTTCCATATTTCGATGATTTAGCGGATACCAATATTTTAATCTCCGTCTTTGCCTTTATCACGGCTTCAGCTCAATTGTTCTTTGTATATAATTTCATTCACTCTATTTTCTATGGAAAGAAAGCTGAACAAAACCCATGGAAATCGAATACATTGGAGTGGACTACGCCTGTGAAACACATTCACGGGAACTGGCCGGGTGAAATTCCAAAAGTTTACAGATGGCCTTACGATTACAGTAAAATGAATAAGGACGAAACGGAGTATGTTATTCCTGGGCAGGATTTTGTCCCTCAAAACGTTCCTTTACAAGAGAACGAAGAAGAGTTAAATGAATAATGTATAATTATACACTGAGAAGCCTCCAGGAATCAAACTCCTTGGGGGCTTTTTTATTTATCTTTGTTTTATGAATGAAAATTTAGATGCTAGCGGGGATAATCTTTCAAATCAGGATCAGGAAGTAGAAAGAGCCTTAAGACCCCTTTCTTTTGATGATTTTGCAGGTCAGTCTCATGTGTTAGAAAACCTGCAGGTTTTTGTTAAAGCGGCCAATTTACGTGGTGAAGCGCTGGATCATACCCTTTTCCATGGTCCTCCAGGACTGGGAAAAACAACCTTAGCCCATATTCTGGCCAACGAATTACAGACAGGTATTAAAATCACCTCCGGTCCTGTTATAGATAAGCCTGGGGATCTCGCAGGTTTATTGACCAACCTGGAGCCGCGAGACGTCCTGTTTATCGATGAGATTCATAGGTTAAGCTCTGTGGTTGAAGAGTATCTGTACTCTGCTATGGAAGATTTCAAGATTGATATCATGATAGAGTCTGGGCCCAATGCCAGAAGTGTGGAAATCCATCTAAATCCTTTCACACTAGTGGGCGCCACAACGCGCTCAGGTTTGCTTACAGCACCTATGCGGGCCAGGTTTGGTATTTCCAGCCGGCTCGAATATTATACAACCGAACTCTTAAGCGACATTGTACTTAGAAGTGCGTCTATACTTGGCGTGTCCATCACCACTGAAGCAGCTATCGAAATTGCAGGCAGAAGTCGAGGAACTCCAAGAATTGCTAATGCTTTGCTGAGACGAGTAAGAGATTTCGCTCAGATAAAAGGGAATGGTAAAATCGATATGGAGATTTCCAAATACAGTCTTAAAGCTTTAAATGTAGATGCTTTTGGGCTGGACGATATGGATAATAAAATCCTGCTTACCATCATAGAAAAATTCAAAGGAGGTCCGGTAGGGCTCTCAACCTTATCTACAGCGGTAAGTGAAAATGCAGAAACCATTGAGGAAGTTTACGAGCCTTTTCTGATTCAGAAAGGCTTTATCAACAGAACTCCACGCGGCAGAGAAGTAACCGATACTGCCTATAAACATCTTGGAAAGCTTAGAGAAAGCAAACAGGGTGGCTTATTTTAATCAAATGATATGTATAGTCTTAAACAGCTTCCGGAAGTCCCTTTTATAGAATTTTTTAAACATGCGGGTAGCATTTTAAAAAATCCATTACCCTTTCATCACAAAAATTTTGAAGCTCTAGGCGATACCTTCAGATTGAATTTGGGCCTTGGTAACTCCGTGGTGTTTTCCAGAGATCCGGAATTTGCGATTTATGCCTTGAGGGACAACCAAAAAAACTTTAGAAAAACAGAAATCCAAACCAAGGATTTAGCCAAATATGTGGGACATGGATTACTGACCGCGGAAGGTGAAAACTGGAAATTTCAGCGGAAACTGATTCAGCCTGCGTTTCATAGAAAGAACTTGTACACGCTTTTAGACTTTATGGTAGAGGCTATAGACAAGGAACTGCATCGGATTGAAGTGGATAAAACCATAGATATTTTCCCCGTGTTCAATGATCTGGCCTTTAAAGTGGTGGTGAAAAGCTTATTCAGCGATGCCATAAATTCAGAAGAAATTTCAAGATTACAGTTTATAACCGAGGAAACTCAAAAAATGCTGGTCAAGGAATTAAGGCAGCCTTATAAAAAGTGGTGGTTTACACTAAGTGGTGAACTCCGGCGTAATCTAAACTTAAGTCAGGAAGCTAGAGATTTGCTATTAGGCATCATCAAAAGGAGGGAAAACGCTGACCAGGAAGGAAAAGACCTTTTGGATATGCTGATGGCTTTAAGGTATGAAGACGGCTCTAAAATGAGCGAAGAGCAACTCATCGATGAAATTCTCATCCTGTTTATAGCAGGACATGAAACCACATCCAATGCGCTGTCGTTCACGATCCAGCTGATTGGTCAAAAGCAGGAGGTTCAGGATAAGTTGGTGTCAGAAATCCGGGGCTTGGGAAGCTCGTCTTATTTTGATATCCTAAAGGAAAGTCAGTATACACAGCATGTGATTGAAGAGTCCATGCGCTTATTTCCGCCGGTATATTTTATCGACCGGCAAAACATCGAAGCCGATGTCTTTAAAGGTTTTGAAATTCCTAAGCATACCAACTTGCTGTTCTCCGTCCATCAGATTCATAGAAATGCAGAAAACTGGGAAAAACCTACCGAGTTTAAACCGGAGCGTTTCGCCGAGTCCAGGAGTGTAAGTGATTTTTATTTTCCCTTTGGAGCAGGGCCGCGCAAGTGTATTGGGAATAACTTTGCGATGTATGAAATCACTTTAGCCATTCACCGACTTTTAAAAACCTATAGGATTGAAGAGGTGAAACCTGAAATCGAAATTCAGCCTTTGATAAGTCTGAAGCCTAAGAATGCCTATGTAAAATTCTCAAAACGATAACCTATCACACCAAAAGAAAACTATAGCAAACTCATCAAAGCTGAAGCGGAACGCTTGGGGTTTTTGTCGTGTGGGATATCCAAGGCAGAATTTCTGGAAGAAGAAGCGCCGCGACTGGAACACTGGTTGAAGCAGAATGCTCACGGGGAGATGCAGTATATGGAAAATCACTTCGACAAGCGTCTGGATCCTACCAAACTTGTAGAAGGTTCCAAAAGTGTGATTTCCCTGCTGTACAATTACTTTCCGGCAGAAACCCAAAGAGAGGATACCTATAAAATCAGCAAATATGCTTACGGCAGAGATTATCACCACGTCATCAAGTCCAAACTGAAGGAAATGATGCATACCCTCAATGCGGAAATCGGTGAAATAGGCGGACGAGCTTTTGTGGATTCTGCCCCTGTTTTAGAAAAAGCCTGGGCTGCCAAAAGCGGACTTGGCTGGGTGGGAAAACACTCTAATCTATTATCCAAACAAACCGGTTCGTTTTACTTTATTGCTGAATTGATTTTGGACATCGAACTGGAAACCGATACACCTGTTACAGACCACTGTGGAACATGTACCAAATGCATAGACGCCTGTCCTACCGATGCCATTTATGAACCTTATAAAGTAGATGGCAGCAAGTGTATTTCTTATTTCACGATAGAACTGAAAAACGAAATTCCCACGGGCTACGAGGATAAATTTGAAGACTGGATGTTTGGCTGTGACATCTGCCAGGATGTATGTCCCTGGAACCGTTTTAGCAAAGCCCACAACGAACCCTTATTCAATCCTCATCCAGATTTGCTTAGCCACGACAAAAAAGACTGGGAAGAAATCACCAAAGATGTTTTCAATGACATCTTTAGAAAATCCGCAGTCAAGCGCACTAAGTTTGAAGGTTTAAAAAGAAATATCAACTATATCCAATCCAGTTAAAGACCTGAATACTAAACTATTAAGCTTTTACCTTTTCTGAAAAGTATGTTGTAATTAAGCTCAAAGTCTATTCAGTAAGCTGTTAGTATTCAACTTTCAATCCTAATATCAGTAAGGATTTGTTTCAAAATAACTCTTAAGGCTTACCTTTGTTTTACGTAATAGCTAAAGTACAATCTGCTTTAGTTGTAATAAAAACACTATGAGTTCACCAAGAAAACGAAGAGAAGCCTTAGTATATCATGCAAAACCAAGGCCAGGAAAAATTGAAGTTGTACCCACCAAAAAACACAGTTCACAGCGCGATTTAGGACTCGCTTATTCTCCAGGTGTTGCAGAACCCTGTAAAGAAATCGAAAAGGATAAGCAAAATGCTTATAAATATACCAACAAAGGGAATCTTGTTGCGGTAATATCCAATGGAACCGCTGTTTTAGGTCTTGGTGATATTGGGGCGGAAGCCTCCAAACCGGTGATGGAAGGAAAAGCCCTGCTTTTTAAGATCTTTGCAGATATCGATGTATTTGATATTGAAGTTGATACTAAAAATATTGATGAATTTATTGAGACGGTCAAAAATATAGCACCCACTTTTGGGGGGATAAACCTGGAAGATATCAAAGCTCCGGAAGCTTTCGAAATCGAAGAGCGTCTCAAAGCTGAATTGCCCATTCCTGTGATGCATGATGATCAGCATGGAACGGCGATTATTTCGGCAGCCGCTCTTTTGAATGCTCTTGAACTTGCAGATAAGAAAATTGATGAGGTACAGGTTGTGGTTTCCGGTGCGGGATCTGCAGCCATTGCCTGTACTAAGCTTTATGTCTTGCTTGGTGTGAAAAAAGAGAACATCCTGATGTTTGACAGTACAGGAATCATCAATAAGGAAAGAGATGACCTGTCTGAAAAGCAAACTGAATTTGCTACCTCAAGAAGCGTTGAGACTCTTTCTGAAGCTGTAGAGAATGCCGATGTATTTCTTGGGCTGTCTGTAGGCGGTGTACTTAAGCCTGAAATGCTTTCCAAAATGGCGTCCAATCCTATAGTATTTGCAATGGCCAATCCAGATCCGGAGATCGATTACGATTTAGCCTTGGAAACCCGGGATGATGTGATAATGGCCACGGGACGAACAGACTATCCCAACCAGGTGAATAATGTTCTGGGCTTCCCATATATTTTCAGAGGAGCACTCGATGTAAGAGCAACTCAGATCAATGAAGAAATGAAAATGGCGGCTGTTAAGGCACTGGCCAGGCTGGCTAAAGAACCCGTTCCTGAGCAGGTCAATATTGCTTACGCAGAAACCCGGCTCAACTTTGGAAGGGATTACATCATTCCAAAGCCTTTCGATCCTCGTCTTATTGCCGAAATCCCACCTGCCGTTGCCAAAGCCGCGATGGAGTCTGGTGTGGCACAAAATCCTATCGAAGACTGGGAGGCTTACAAAGAAGACCTTCTGGAAAGGATGGGAAGTGAAGATAAAATCACCAGACTTCTCATCAACCGGGCGAAGCAAAATCCGAAACGCATTGTGTATGCAGAGGCCGATCATTTAGACGTTCTTAAAGCTGCTCAGCAGGTGTATGATGAAAAGATAGCGACTCCCATTCTCCTTGGGCGAAGAGATGTGATTTTAGAATTGATGCATGAGATTGAATTTGAGGGAGAGGATATCCTAATCATCGATCCAAAGTCTGATGAAGAACGGGAACAAAGGTATCAATACGCAGAGGCTTTATGGAAAAAGAGAGGCCGAAAGGGAGTAACGTTTTACGATGCCAAAAAGCTGATAAGAGAGCGAAATTACTTTGCGGCGATGATGGTAGAAAATGGAGATGCTGATGCGATGTTATCCGGATACTCCAGAGCTTATCCTTCTGTCCTAAAGCCTATATTAGAGTTGATCGGTAAAGAAAGCGGAATTTCCAGTGTCGCAGCTACCAATTTGATGAATACAAAACGCGGTCCAATCTTCATAAGCGATACATCTATCAATATAAATCCAGACGCTACTTTGCTGGCCAAAATAGCACAGATGACAGCCAAAACCGTGAAGATGTTTGGTATAGATCCTGTGATTGCCATGGCTTCCTATTCCAATTTTGGGTCTTCCAAAAATCCCAATGCTTCAAAAGTAAAAGAAGCTGTAGACTATTTGCATAAAAATTTCCCTGAAATTGCAGTTGACGGAGAATTGCAGGTGGATTTTGCGTTAAATAAAAAAATGAGAATGGATAAATTTCCGTTTTCAAAACTGAATGGAAAAAAAGTCAATACGCTTATTTACCCAAACCTGGATTCTGCAAACAGCACCTATAAATTATTGAAGGAGCTCAATAGCGCAGGATCTATAGGGCCTATTTTAATGGGACTCAATAAACCCGCCCATGTCTTTCAACTTGGCGCAAGTGTGGATGAAATGGTAAATATGTCTGCTGTTGCAGTCGTAGATGCCCAGCAAAAAAGCAAGCGAAAATCGGTTTAGAATTGTTTTGGTTGCAGAAGCTTTAAAACGTATTCAGCCTTTAAGTTCTTAACTTAATTTTGTTACATTTGATTCCTAAAATTAAGTTAAGATGATTACTCAGCTTCGAGGGAAACTTTTAGAAAAAAACCCAACACATATCGTTGTAGACTGCAATGGAATAGGGTATGAAGTGAATATTTCACTTCATACCTTTTCGCGTTTAAAAGACGAGGAATTAATCACGATTTATACCCACCTTCAGGTTAAAGAAGATTCACACACGCTTTATGGCTTTATAGATAAAGCAGAGCGCTTAGTGTTTAGGCAGCTCCTTTCCGTCTCTGGAATCGGGGCCAGTACCGCACGCGTCATGCTGTCATCACTTACCTCAGAGCAAGTTATCGAAGCGATTTCTACTGAAGATACAGAGACGATCCAAAGCGTAAAAGGCATTGGTAAAAAAACTGCTCAACGGGTTATTTTAGATCTCAAAGATAAAATGCAAAGCACAGAAGCTTTGACAGAAATTCTGCAGTCCCCAAGTCATGCCAATAAAGAAGAAGCTTTGTCAGCTTTAGAAACTTTAGGCTATACCAGAAAACAATCTGGCAAAATTATTACTAGAATTTGTAATAATAATCCAAATGCAAACGTTGAAGAGATAATCAAACTGGCCTTAAAAAACCTATAAAACTCTTGAAGTTTACTCAAAAAGCTTTTAATCCATCTTTTAGTCCACTCGTATTCCTAGTTTTTATTTCATTGTTAACAGTGAAAGCCTATGCTCAGGAAGAACAAGACTCTATTTCAAAAGGAGCTTCCTTTGGGGAAATAACTATGCCCAACCCTGCAAGTATCATAACAAAATATGAGTATGATGCTGTTTTGGATAGATACATTTATACCGAAAAAATTGGTTCTGTGAATATCAAGTATCCGATAGTTCTTACTCCTGAAGAATTTGAGGCTTTAGTGCTTGAAGAACAAATGAAGGCTTATTTCAAGGAGAAGTCTGATGCAGCTCTTGGAAAGGGCGATGAAGAAAGTCAAAAGAACTTAATTCCGATTTTTTATGTGAATAATTCTTTCTTTCAGTCTGTTTTTGGAAGTGATGAAATCGAGGTAATCCCAAGGGGTTCGGTTGCTGTGGATATGGGGATACTTTATAGCAAACAGGACAATCCCGCGCTCTCCCCTAGAAATCAAAGTAATCTCACCTTCGACTTTAACCAGCAGATAAGCTTGAGCATGCAAGCTAGAGTAGGAACACGGCTTCAGGTCAATGCTGAGTATGATACTCAGTCTACTTTCGATTTTCAGAATCAAATCAAATTGGAATATACTCCTACTGAAGATGATATCATTCAAAAAATCGAGGTAGGGAATGTTCAAATGACCACTAATAGCTCGCTTATTCAAGGTTCACAAAGTTTATTCGGGGTTAAAACGCAACTCCAATTTGGAAAAACGACCATAACCGGAGTCTTTTCAGAGTTAAATTCAGAGCGGCAAAGTGTGAACATTCAGGGAGGCGCAAGAGTTAGAGAGTTCGATAAGTTTGTTCTGGATTATGATGTTAACAGGCATTTTTTCCTGTCACATTATTTTAGAGATCAATACAATACTTCCCTAAATAATTATCCTTTCATCAATAGCAGGATTCAAATTACCAGAATTCAGGTCTGGGTAACCAACAGAACCAATAACTCTCAAACCACTTCCAGCTCAAGAAATATTGTCGCTATACAGGATCTCGGTGAAAGTTCTCCGGAGAATTTGGGTCTTCTTAAAGATAATTCAGGCAATCCCATCATATCGCCAGTTCCTAATTTTATTTTGAATCCAAACGAAAGGCCGAATAACCCCAACAACTTATTCAATCCCAGAGGTATTGGTATAAGAGGTCAGTCTACATTAACCAGTCAAATAAGAGATTTTGCTACTGTACAGCAAGGTTTTGGAGCGGCGCAGCCTTACGTTTCCGAGGGACGGGATTATGCTATTTTGGAAAATGCTAGAGAATTACAACCCAACGAATATTATCTGGATACGCAATTGGGATATATCTCTTTGAATCAGCGTTTAAATAACGATGAAGTTCTCGGGGTTGCTTATGAATATACGACAACTGATGGAAGGGTTTTTCAAGTTGGAGAGTTTGGTAATGGGGGCCCTGCCGCAACTGGAACTCAGGTAAACCCTGAAGTAGAAGGTGAGCAAATAGCACTCAACCAAAACTTGATTGTAAAGCTTCTTAAAAGCCCTGTCACATTCGTTGAAGAGCCAGTTTGGGACTTGATGATGAAAAACTTCTATGATCTGGGGGCCTTAGATCTAGAACAGGAAGGATTTAGTCTTAATATTTTATACGCTGATCCGCAGCCGGTTAATTTTATTAGTCAAGCTCCGGAAAGTTCTATTCCACTCCCGGAAGATGTCAGGGAGACCAATCTTTTGCAGGTATTTGATTTGGATAGATTGAATTTTAACAACGATCCTGTTAATGGAGGAGACGGGTTTTTTGATTTTGTTCCTAATATCACCATAGATCCCCAAAATGGGGTTTTGAAATTTACCAAAGTAGAACCCTTTGGGGAATACCTCTTCAATAAGTTAGATCTTACCCCAGCCTCTGGTCCAGAAAACTATGCAAATCCTGACACTTATAACGATAATCAATCCCAGTACGTTTTCAGAAGTCTTTACAGGACAACCAAAACACAAGCTCAGCAAGAAGGAGCGGAAAAAAATAAATTTCGCCTGTCTGGGCGGTATAAATCTGCGAATGCAGGGGGAATCCCTATAGGAGCCTTTAATGTTCCACGTGGATCTGTAAGGGTTTCCGCCGGAGGAAGAATCTTACAAGAGGGAATCGACTATACGGTAGATTATGAGCTGGGCAGAGTCAATATTCTTGATGAGGCTTTACTGGCTTCTGATATACCAATTGAGGTGTCGACAGAGAACAATGCCGTGTTTGGAAGGCAAACCAAACGGTTTACAGGAATAGATGTACAGCATAGGTTTAGCGAAGACTTGTTGTTTGGCGGAACATTTTTGAATTTGAACGAAAGACCAATCACTCAAAAAGCAGATTTTGGAACTGAGCCCGTAAACAACAGTATTTTTGGGGTTAATTTCAATTATAATACGCAGGTTCCCTTTTTTACCAGGCTGGTCAATAAACTTCCGAATGTTGATACGGATGTAGAGTCCAATTTTTCTCTGAGAGGAGAGTTTGCTTACTTACTGCCAGGCTCACCCCAGGCCAATAATTTTGAAGGTGAAGCTACGAGTTATGTAGATGATTTTGAGGGGTCCCAAACCTCTATTTCAATCATAGATCCAACCGCCTGGAAATTAGCAAGTTCTCCAATTGGATACCGGGGACCTAAGGATGTTGACGGAAATTTCGATGCTAACAACGACTTAAGTGTAAATGATTTTAGAGCAAAATTAAATTGGTACACCATAGACCCTATTTTTTATAGCACACAGAGACCCGGAGATGTGACAGATGAAGACCTGTCTCAATATTATTCCAGGCGTATTCCCATCAATGAAATATTTCCAAATATTGATATTGTTCCAGGGCAAATTCAAACCTTATTCCCCTTAGATCTAGTCTTCAGACCTGGTGAAAGAGGAATGTATAACTATAATCCAGCAGCGAGCAACGATGGAAGACTTCCCAATCCGGAACAAAATTATGGTGGAATAATGAGAGGACTGCAAACCACGGATTTTGAGCAATCCAATGTGGAATATGTGGAGTTCTGGGTCATGGATCCGTTTATTTACCCTGAAAATGCAGGAAATAACGGGGGGAAAGTAGTGCTCAATTTTGGAAGTATCACAGAAGATATTTTAAAGGATGGGAGAAAGCAATTTGAAAACGGATTACCTGAAGATGGCGGAAGTTCAAATACGTTTTCTACCAATTTCGGAAAAGTACCTAGCAATCAGTCTTTGGTTTATGCTTTCGATACAGAAGGACAGGAACGAATTAACCAGGATGTAGGCTTTGATGGATTGATCAATGAAGATGAAGCGACGAAGTTTCCTGATTTTGCCAATTTTGAAGATCCTTCCAATGATGATTATCAATATTATTTAAATAGAGAAGGGGATATCCTGAATCGCTATAGACAATTCAACGGTGCCGAAGGGAATAATCCTGTGATTGTGACCGAAAACAGGAGGGGGAACTCTGTTTTTCCGGATGTTGAAGATGTAAATTTGGATAACACCATGAACACCATCGACAGTTACTTCGAATATGAAGTTCCTGTCTTTCCAAACATGAGTGTAGAGAATAATACAAGTTCTATTGCAGGAATAGATACAGATTATATTACAGACGTTCAGGAAGTCATAGCTACACTTCAAAATGGAGAGCAGATTGAGGCGAGATGGATTCAGTTTAGAGTTCCGCTCAGAACGAATGAGGAATTTGCTTTAGGAGGAATAAGCGATTTAAGATCTGTAAGATTCATGAGGATGTTTATGACAGATTTTGATCAGGAAACTATCCTGAGATTTGGAACACTAGAGCTAGTTAGAGGGGATTATTTCGATTATGATCTACCTATTTTACCGGATGGATCTAACCCCAGAGTTGGCAATACAAGATTCTTTTCGGAAGCTGTAAGCGAAGAGAATACATCCAATTATGTAACACCTCCAGGAGTTTTAAGAGAAGAATTAGTCAACAATAATGTGGCTATAAGAGAAGATGAAAAGTCTCTTGCCTTGAGGGTGAAAGGCCTGGAACCTCAGGATTCTAGGGGCGTTTTCAAAAATTATCAAATAGATATGCGACAATATGAGCGTTTGGAAATGTACCTGCATGCGCAATCCCTGTCGCCCCCCAGCGCTCAACTTCAGGATGATGAGCTGACGGCCTTTATAAGAATGGGCATTGATTTTACCAATAACTATTATCAAATCGAAATTCCTTTAAAAGTTTCAGATCCGCAAGATTTTTCTCCAAGAGGGGTCTGGCCTTTGGAAAATGATTTGAATTTACCTTTAGATCTCCTTCAGCAGATCAAGTCTAGGGTACTTGGAGATGATAACCTGAGTAATCTCGAGCTCAATTACTTTGATAAATCCATGAATCTAGTGGATGGCAGTTTCAATGAAGGAGTCAAAGTTGGAATTATAGGGAATCCAAGCTTTGGTAATGTGAGAGTAATTATGCTTGGTCTAAAAAACTCCAGCAATCGAAACGTTTCTGGTGAAGTTTGGTTTAATGAGCTAAGGCTTTCTGGATTGAAAAATGAAGGAGGCTGGGCAGCAGTTCTAAATATGGACACCAATTTTGCCGACTTTGCCAATATATCTGCAAGCGGTCGAAGATCTACAATAGGTTTTGGAACCATTGATCAAGGCCCAAACCAGAGAAGCAGGGAGAATATTAAACAGTATGATGTAGTCACGGGTTTGAACCTGGGGCAAGTATTACCAAAACAATGGGGTGTCAAAATCCCTGTCAGCTATAGCAGAGGTGAAGAATTAATAACCCCGCAGTTTGATCCAGTATATGGAGATTTGGAGCTGGAAACTCTTTTAGAAAACACGGCCGATGAGGCGAATAGGGCAGATTTTCAAGAGCAGGCAGAAACCTATACCCTTAGAGAAGGCGTAAGCCTTATTGGCCTGCGCAAAGACAGAACCAATGCGGAAAGGAAACCTATGCCGTATGATGTAGAAAATTTCACTTTTTCTGGAAGTTATAATGAAACTAATTACAGGGATTTTCAAATCAAACAGTCATTAGATCAAAATGTGGATGCAGCCTTGACCTATGCCTATAACCTTCGGCCTTTGGAGATAAAACCATTTGAGAATATAAGCCTCTTTAAAAGCCCTTATTTTGCTATTTTCAAGGACTTTAATGTAAATCTACTGCCCAATAGCATTACGGGAGGTGCCAATATAAATCGGCAGTACAATGAGTTGAGGTACAGAGAATTTAACCTTCCTCCCGGAAGTATAGGGACTCCGAAACTGTTTCAAAGAAATTACTTTCTAGACTGGCAGTATGCGATAGATTATAGCCTAACCAAGGCCTTAAATTTTAATTTTAATGCTTCAACAAATAGGATTGTAAGAAATTACATCGATGAAAATAATATTCAGGACAACAGCATTGGTATTTTTGATGACTTCTTTGATGTGGGAATTCCAAACAGGCATTACCAGCAGCTTCAACTCAATTATACGCTGCCTTTTGGTAAAATTCCATTCTTAAAGTTTATTCAAACCCAGTATTCATATACAGGGGATTTCCTCTGGACAAAAGGGTCTGAGATTTTAAGAGACTTGGATGGAATTCCAGATTTGGGGAATTCTGTTCAAAACTCAGCAACTCACCAGATCAATGGAAATTTGAACATGTCAACTCTATATTCATATTTGGGATTGACCAAAAAGAGAATTCAAAATTCAGCTGAAATCAAAAGAAATACAAGCAGAAGACGAGGAGGTGGGGTGAGACAGGCTCAAGATGATAATCAGGGCCGTTCTGCTGAAGAAAGTGTAAGTGAGCTTAGCGCAGGAGATAAAGCTTTGAACACGCTTATAGGACTAGTAACAGCTTTGGGTAGAGTACAGATAAATTATTCTGAAACCAAAGGAATCTTTTTGCCGGGCTATACCAATGATGTTGGGTTTGGAGGGACTTTAAAACCAACAGCAGGTTTTACGTTTGGAAGTCAAAATGACGTCAGGAGAGAAGCGGCCAGGAAAGGCTGGCTTACGATGTATCAGGATTTTAATGAACAGTATACAAGTACCGATAACCAGCAACTCGATATCCAAGCGGGATTGAAACTTTTGCCTGGTCTGACTGTAGATTTGATTGCGAATAGAATGTATTCTGAGACGTATACAGAAAACTTTAAGGTAGATCCTGGAACTATGGCCTATAGTTCTATCATTCCAAATACCTTTGGGAATTTCAGTATTTCGGCCAACATGATGCGTACTTCTTTTAGCACCAGTACCAGTGATTTTTCTGAAAATTTTGAACAATTTAAAGAAAACCGGCTAAGTATAGCCTTCAGGCTTTCAGAACAGGCAGGTATTGATTTAAATAACCCTGATAATATTGATGAGAATGGTTTTCCAGTGGGATTTGGCAGGACCAGCCAGGCCGTATTACTCCCCTCTTTTTTATCTGCTTATACCGGAACCGATGCAGAAAGTGAAAATTTAAGTCCATTTAGAGACCTGCCTATTCCGGGATGGAAGCTGCAGTATACCGGTTTGATGAGACTGACCTGGTTTAAGGAAAATTTCAACCGGTTTTCAGTACAGCACGGGTACAGATCAACTTATACGATAAATCAATTCCAGTCCAATTTAGAATATAACAGAAGAGACCCTTATGGAGATTTCAACAGAGATGCAGATGGAAACTTTAGACCGGAATTTTTTGTTTCGAATGTGAATCTTATAGAAGAGTATAGCCCCTTGGTTAAGTTGGATTTTGAAATGAAAAACTCACTGAGCATCCTTGCTGAAATTAGAAAAGACAGAGCTTTGTCATTGAGTTTCAATAACAACCTATTGACCGAAATGCAAGGTGATGAGTATGTTGTAGGAATAGGGTATAGAGTAAAAGACCTTACCATAGTTACTCAATTTGAAGGTAACCGTCGGGTTTTAAGTAGTGATTTGAATATTAAAGCTGATGTTTCTCTGAGAAGAAACGAAACAATTATAAGAAGTCTTGATGTGCTGAGCAACCGTGTAACCTCAGGTCAGGACATTTGGTCTATAAATTTTGTCACGGATTATGCATTTACTAAAAATTTAACGGCGTTATTTTTCTACGATCATGTATTTTCGCAAAACGCAATCTCGACGATATTTCCTCAAACTACAATTAGGACAGGAGTAACCTTGAGATATAATTTTGGAAATTAAAAACAACTTAAAATGAATGTACCAAATAATTTAAAGTACACAAAAGATCACGAATGGATTAAAATCGATGGAGAAACTGCAACCATAGGTATTACTGATTTTGCTCAAAGCGAACTTGGAGATATCGTATATGTTGAAGTCGAAACCATTGGTGAGACTTTGGACAAGGATGAGGTATTCGGAACGGTAGAAGCTGTAAAAACTGTATCTGATCTGTATTTGCCACTTACAGGTGAAGTTCTTGAATTTAACGAAGAGCTCGAAGATGAGCCAGAAATGGTAAACGAAGAGCCTTACGGGAAAGGATGGATGATCAAAATGAAAATTGCAAATCAGGACGAGGTAGACGAATTAATGGATGCAGAAACTTACAAGTCTCATATTGAATAGCAAAATGCTTTTGCCTATTGCTATATTTTGTACGCTTATGATAGGATATCTATCCTTAGCAGACATAAGTAGCCTGCCAAAACTTAAAGTTGAATATGAAGATAAGTTCTATCATTTAGCGGCTTATTTTCTGTTGAATACCATTTGGTTAATAGCATTGAAGCCTTTTACATCGAGAGGCTTCAAATCAAATATCTTAATTTCCTTAGGAATTCTTACATTTGGCATTGTTATTGAGATATTTCAAGAACTTTTGACCGATATAAGGGTCTTTGATTATTATGATATTTTATCCAATAGCATTGGAATAATTTTAAGTTATCTGTGTTTTCAATTCTTCGGGAAAAGAATTTTTGAAAATATAAATTCAAAGTGAAAGTAGATTTCATTTTTTTTATACTTTAGTAACCTATTTAAAATAAGAATATGGAACCAAAAAAGAACCCAAAAAAAGATCTTACTAAAAGAAGTCTTTTGTTTTTTCAGATTGGCCTTGTAGTTGTTCTTGCAATTACTTTGACTATGATAGAATGGAAAACTTACGATAGAGAAGCCATTGATACTGGCATTGTAGATCTTAACATGCTTGAAGAAGAAGATGTGCCTATTACAGAAATACAAAAAACCCCACCACCCCCACCTCCACCACCACCCCCAGCTCCTGAAGTAATTGAGGTTGTTGAAGATGATGCAGAAGTTGAGGAGGTGATCATAGAATCTACGGAAACCGACCAAAACGAAATCGTTGAGGTGGAAGAGGTAGAAGAAGTGGAAGAAGAAATAGGTGATGTCCCTTTCGCTGTTATCGAAAGTGTGCCTATTTTTCCAGGCTGTGAAGGCTTGAACACCAATGATGAGCGTAAGCAATGCATGAGTAAGAAAATCAGTGAATTTGTCAATAAAAATTTTGATACTGGTCTTGCTGCAGATTTGGGCTTAAGCGGTATCAATAGAGTTTATGTTCAATTTAAAATTGATAAAAAAGGCAATATTGTGAATGTTGCTGCGAGAGCGCCTCACCCAAGACTTCAATCTGAAGGTGAACGTGTGATTAAAAAATTACCTAAAATGAAACCTGGACAACAGAGGGGTCAAAATGTTGGCGTGCTTTATTCGCTGCCTATTACTTTTCAAGTACAGGATTAATTTCTTTTAAATATAGTATCAAAATCCCGAATATCATATTCGGGATTTTTTTTATTGCTATTTTTAAATCACATTTGTATTGTTTTTCAATCTCCTTATTATGAAATTTCTTCCTTTTGTTTTGGCTTTATTTGGTTTTATGGCTTCAGGACAAAACTTTGTTTCCAAAACAGAAAACTACCCTACTTTTCCAGCCTGTGAAACTGTGCTCAAGTCGGAAAAAGAAACTTGTTTTAAAGAGCAGCTTAAGTCCTTTATTCTTTCCAATTACCAGGAACCTGCTGTCATTTCCTCTGAAAACTATACAGGTTTAGCTACAGTTATTTTTGAAGTAGATACTGAGGGTGAATTTCAAGTGCTGTATGTGAATTCAGAATACAAGGTTTTAAATGAAGAGCTGGAAAGAGTTTTTAAGGCTTTGCCGGAAATTTCACCTGCTACGTATAATGGCGCTCCAACTTATGTGCAGTTTAGAATGCCCCTTCAAATACCCCTAACAGAATCCTCATTTCAAAAGGAAGCTATTCAAAAGGAAAAACCCTTAGAAAGTTATCAAAGCGAATACGAAAACATACAAACAAAAAAATTCACTTATCCACAATACAACAGTGGCTTAAACATTCCGCTCTCTCACGAACTTTATAATAGGTTTATACCCCATATGGATAAGATTGGTACAAATGCCCATACAGCTTCCAAACCCTACAGTTATACTGAAATAAAACCTTATTATAATTTAGAAGAACGAAATCAGGATCTGTTTTACGACAAAGAATCTTGGTTTGGAAGAAAATTTTTTAACGAAAATACAGTTCAAATCCAAGGAGAAAATTACTGGTTTACTTTTGATATTGGGGCAGACTTGCAGGTTGGGAGAGATTTTGAAGGCGAAATAACTACCTATAACAATACCCGAGCTGGTATTCTACAGGCTGGATTGGGTAAGAAATTTAACGTTTATACCGTGATTTATGAAAGTCAGGGAAAATTTGCGGGCTATTTCAATGATTTAGCTATTGATAGGGGCAGAGCTAATACCTCTCAGGTTAGTATTCCTGGAAGAGGTATAGGAGAGCCGTACAGGGATGGTTTTGATTATCCCGTGGTAGAAGGCTATCTTTCTTATGACCTTGCAGATTTTATGAATATTCAGTTTGGTCGAGGGAAAAATTTTATCGGTGACGGATACCGCTCCTTGTTTTTGAGTGATACTCCAAGCCCTCACGCCTATTTTAAACTGAAAACAAATTTTTGGAAATTTGAATACACAAATATCTGGTCATCGCTAAGAAATCCTAATACAACCACTGAAGGCGGTGCGTTTCTGACCAAGTATATGGCTACCCATTATTTGAGTTATAATGTCACTAAACGTTTAAATATTGGATTATTTGAATCGGTTTTGATTGAAAGTGAGCCTAATCGGGGATTCGATTGGAACTTATTAAATCCCGTATTATTTTATAATATGGTGGAGTACAGTACAGGATCAAGATCCGGCACATCTTTAATAGGCCTGAGCTATAAATACAAATGGACTGATCGCATCAATAGCTATGGTCAACTTATCATCGATGAGTTTTCTGTAGATGAAGTACGGGCGGGAAATAAGAGTTGGACCAATAAATTTGGATTCCAAATGGGTGTAAAATATGCGAATGCATTCAATGTAAATAACCTTTTCTTTCAGTTGGAATATAACCAGGTTAGACCTTACACCTACTCTCATAATACATTAACTGTTCATTATACGAATGACAACCAACCTTTGGCTCATCTCTGGGGTGCGAATTTCAGAGAATTTTTATTCATCACACGCTATAAAAAAGATCGGTTTTATGGTCATGCAAAATTTATTTTCGGAGAGCGCGGTTTTGAAACCAACGCAGATAACAATCCTTTTTATGGCACAGATTTACTGGGTGATGAGAGGCTGAGAATTGCAGATGAAGGCATCACAATAGGACAGGGGAACAGGGCTAATTCCTATTATGGAGAATTTGAAGCCGGTTTCATTGTGAATCCAACGACCAACCTTAAAGCCTATATTAGTCTCATACATCGTAAGCTTGATGTTTCCCAAAACACAGCGCTCAACTCTGACAGAACGACCACCTGGTTAAATCTTGGCTTCAGAACAGATATCTTTAATTGGTATTATGATTACTAAGTTAATTCTTAGTAAACATTAACGAACGTCTGCTTCCTAAAAAAAACTTTTTAACCGTATCTTCGCAAAAATTTTGAGTATTGTCCAATTCCTTAGTATATACACACTTATTTTCCTGGATACAAGACTTCAAAGAACTTACAAAATTTAGACTGGCACTAAGTGTTGTATTTTCTTCAATAGCTGGGTATTTACTGGGAATAGACGAATTCCATTTTGGAAATTTAGTCCTGCTAGCTTTAGGAGGTTATGCCATGGTTGGCGCTTCCAATGCGTTCAATCAGATTATAGAAAAAGACCTGGACGCTAAAATGAAAAGGACCAAAAACCGCCCTATTCCTTCGGGATCTATGAGCGTGAATACGGCTTTTGCTATCGCTTCATTACTCACTGTAGTTGGATTATTGCTGCTTTTTGTGATTAACCCGATTACTGCGATGTTTGGGGCTATCTCCATTTTTCTTTACGTCAGTGTTTATACCCCTCTTAAAACGATGACACCCCTCTCTGTTTTTGTGGGGGCTTTTCCTGGAGCTATTCCCTTTATGCTGGGTTGGGTAGCAGCGACTGGTTCTTTTGGAATAGAAGCAGGCACCTTATTTATGATTCAGTTTTTCTGGCAGTTTCCCCATTTCTGGGCTTTAGGCTGGTGGTTATATGACGATTATAAAACGGGTGGTTTTTTTATGTTGCCGACAGGGAAAAGAGATAAAGGGACAGCTATTCAAATTATACTTTACACGATTTGGACACTTATAGTTTCAGTAGTACCAGTACTGGGAATTACAGGAGATCTAAAACTCTCCATTGTTTCTGCAAGTTTAATATTCATTCTTGGACTGGTGATGTTGTATTATGCGATAAAGCTTTTTAAGAACAGAGAAACTAAAGATGCTAGGCAGCTTATGCTGGCAAGTGTGTCCTATATCACTTTAATACAAATAATTTACGTTTTAGATAAATATATAAGATTATGGCTTTAGACGAGAAACACAAACGAGCGCGGATGATGATGATGTGGTTTGGCATCATAAGTATGGGGATGATGTTTGCAGGTCTTACGAGTGCCTACGTCGTAAGTAAAAACCGTCCGGACTGGCTCACCGATTATCAGTTGCCAGAAGTTTTTATCTGGAGCACACTGGTGATCTTTATAAGTAGCATCACTTTTCATTTGGCTAAAAAATTTACTGCTGAAGGCGATTACAGCAGGTCTACTGCTATGATTGTCGCTACTTTTATTCTGGGCGTTTCCTTTGTTGTTATGCAATTCATCGGTTTTAATGAAATCGTGGAAGCCGGCTATTATTTTACCGGAAGTGCCAGCAGCATTACCATGTCCTTTATATATGTCCTGGTTATGGCCCATGTGGTTCACGTACTCGCCGGGCTTATCGTGCTTTGTGTCGTAATTTATAATCATTTTAAAAAGAAATACTCGAAAGGGAATATGTTGGGAATGCGGTTGGGTGTTGCTTTCTGGCACTTCGTAGACGGGCTCTGGCTTTACCTCTTTTTGTTTTTATATTTCTTTAGATAATGATAAAATTGTCTATTTTTGTTCAATATTAATATTTGATTTTTATGGAAGCTACTACCGTTGCGAAAACAGGTACCGAAGGAAAAATTTGGGGAGGAGGAGAACAACCTCTAAAAGCAAGTTATGGAAAATTGATGATGTGGTTTTTTATCAGTTCTGATGCACTTACATTCTCAGGTTTTTTGGCAGCTTATGGTTTTACCCGATTTAAATATATCAATGAATGGCCTATTGCAGATGAGGTGTTCAATCACTTTCCCTTTTTACATGGGGTAGATGCACCTATGTATTACGTGGCTTTGATGACCTTCATTTTGATTCTTTCTTCCGTAACCATGGTTCTTGCTGTGGACGCTGGTCATCAGATGAATAAGAATAAAGTCACCACCTATATGGCCTTAACCATTTTGGGAGGTATTATCTTCTTAAGTGCGCAAGCCTGGGAGTGGAAAAACTTTATTCAAGGCGAATATGGAGCCGTGCAAACTAAAAGCGGTAGAATTATTCAGTTTGTAGATGCAGATGGAGAGCGGGTCGCTCTGGATGATTTTGCTTCAGCGGCACCGGTTACCAGAACAAAACACATAGAGAATAAAGGCGTATGGTTTAGAGGTGAAGATGGATATAATCCTTTATCCATCGAAGATGTTAAGACCGGTTTTGCTGCAAACCCCAACCTCCGAGTAAGGACCATGGAAATTGTTTCACCTGGTGAAAAAGAAATACTAAACCGGGAAAATTCTTTAACAAAATTGAACACCTCAGGTGTAAATGTTGTTGAAGGGGCTAATATGAAAGAAAATGAATATGGTGCTCCATTATTTGGCGACTTTTTCTTTTTCATTACCGGTTTTCACGGATTTCACGTCTTATCTGGAGTCATCATTCTCATCATCGTATTTTTTAACGTCCTGGTAGGCACTTACGAAAAAAGAGGGAGTTATGAAATGGTAGAAAAAGTAGGACTTTACTGGCACTTTGTCGATTTGGTCTGGGTATTTGTATTTACCTTTTTCTATCTCGTATAATTTATTAAACTTTTGAATTTATAATCTAATGGCACACGATACAACGCACGGAGAACACTCAGGAGCAAAAAAAAGAATCTGGCAAGTCTTTATCATCTTGTCGGTATTAACCATAGTGGAGGTTGTTTTAGGTATTTTCAAACCAGACTTCCTGGTTTATAATGACTTGGTTTCTTTAACCCTGCTCAACTGGATTTTTATTATTCTTACCATTGTTAAAGCCTACTATATTGTCTGGGCTTTCATGCACATGGAACATGAAACGGCAAGTTTAAGACGAGTAGTTGTCTGGACTGCTGTTTTTCTTATCAGTTACCTGATAGCTATCTTATTGATTGAGGGCGATTATATCCATGATATTTATGAGAACAGCTACATGACGTGGGATTTCTAAAAAAGAAAGGTTAAATATATTTCAAAAGGCGGTTTCATAGAACCGCCTTTTTTAATTTTGCAAATATTTACATTATGAAAAAGTACATTGTTCTTACGGTCTTATTTGTACTCCCGCTGGTGGCTTATTTGTTTTTTTCTAGTGGAATCAATTCTTTTGGGAAACTCCCTGTTCTTAACGAAGACCTGTCGGTTTTGAAGACCTTTGAAACCGAAGAGATCACCTTTGACAATAAAATTACGATTCTTACTTTTTTTGGAAATGATTTCAACATCAAGAAAGTCCACGCTTTCAATATGAAGGAAAAAATTTATGACCGTTATCACGAATTCGATGACTTTCAGGTGGTCACGGTAACGGGATTAGATTCTGAAGAAAATATCGAAACCTTCAAAAATGAAATCAATAGCACCTCCGATGCCTCCGAATGGTTATTTCTGAAACTCGAAGATGAAAAAATTCAGGACTTATTCAACAGCCTGGATTCAGATCTGAAACTGGATGATAAATTATCTTCTAATTATGCCTTTATCATCGATAAAAAAATGAATTTAAGAGGGCGCAGCGATGATGAGGATGAAGGCACCAAATACGCTTATGATCTCAGTAATATTAAAGAGGTAAGCGACAAGATGAACGATGATGTAAAAATCATCCTGGCTGAATATAGATTCGCTCTTAAAAAAAATAATGCACAAAGGCAGAAAAATTGATGAAGAAGTATTCTTACGTAGGTATATCGCTGGTGGTTTTAGTGTTCGGAATTTGGGTGGTGAGCGAAATATTATCCCGAAATTCTGAAGAAAGCCTGGTTTATATCGAAATTGATGGCGAGCGCAAAAAAGTGCCTGAATTTGAGTTGATAAATCAAAATAAAGATACGATCTCCAGCGAAGATTATTTAGGCAAAGTCTATGTTGTGGAATTCTTTTTTGCTACATGTCCAACGATATGTCCTGTTATGAACGAAAACTTACTTGAAGTTCAGGACGAGTTTTATGGCAATATGGATTTTGGCATAGCATCCATCACTATAAATCCGGAACATGATACTCCGGAGGTTTTAAAGGATTACGCCGAAGAACTGGGGGTAAAGCACCCTCACTGGAACTTCTTAACAGGAGATAAAAATGAAATCTACACCTTAGCTAACCAGGGGTTTAATATATATGCTCAGGAATCTGAAAATGCGGAAGGAGGATTTGAACATTCAGGCTTTTTTGCCTTAATAGACCAGGAAGGCTATATCCGAAGCAGAACGGATGAGGCAGGAAATCCGATAATTTTTTACCAGGGCTCAGTGCCAAGAGATGAAACGTCAGGGGAGAGCCATGAAACCCAGCAGATAGATATGTTAATAGAAGATATTGGAATCCTTTTAAAATGAAATCAGACCGATTCAAATAATCCGTGAACAGATGTTGTAAGGATTGTTTTAATCATTAAATGTCACCCTATAGAAAATAAAAGCCAGCACATGAAAGCTACTTTATCAAAATCCGATAGAACAATAGTGCCGATTATCATTGGCTTATCTGTCGTTGTTCCTGTCGTTGTCGTTGTTCTTATGAATCTCCCGACACGATACGATTTACTAGGTCTGGAAGTGGGCTCCTTTCCCTTCTTCCATGCGCTGATCAATGGTATGACAGCCATACTTTTGTTTCTAGGATATGCCTTTATAAGGAACGGCAAGAAAATCGCTCACAGAAACGTCATGATTACTGCTTTTGGGCTTTCGGCGCTCTTTCTGGTCAGTTATGTCATCTCCAAGATTAGCAACGAACCTGTGCCCTATGGCGGTGAGGGAATGCTGAGATACGTCTACTTTTTTATTCTGATTACGCATATCGCTCTTTCTGCTATTATCATTCCTCTTGTTTTATTTACCATGTATAGGGGATTGACCGGAGAATACAGTAAACACAAAAAAATCGCCAGATGGACGTTTCCTATCTGGATGTATGTCGCCATCACCGGTGTATTGGTATATTTGTTTATGCTGCCTTATTATTAACTTTGAAAGCTGATGAAGATGAAAAAAATAATAGTAACACTAGTACTGATGCTCCTCGTAGTTTGGGATTCTACTTCTCAATGCTCTATGTGCAGGGCAGTTCTGGAATCTGAACAGGATACAGGACAGGCAGAGGCTATCAATGACGGGATCGTTTATCTTATGGCCTTTCCTTACATTTTGGTTTTTGGGGTCTTATATTTCGTTTATAAATCCTTTCAAAAAAAGAAAAAAGAAGAAGAAAAGACTGCTAAATGATCATTTAGTATTTTTTGATTTAACCTATATAATTTTTTTGAAACACGATTAATTTCAAAAAACAATTCATTGAAGCAGTTTAAAGCCTTTGTTTTTAAAATTTTAGGGCCTTTAGTTTTTGTTTTATTTCAATACATTGTGCCGCCGGAAGGCTTAAGCCAAAGTGGTTTCATGCTTTTAGGTATCACCATTTGGATGGCGATTTGGTGGGTTTTTGAAGTCGTACCCATTGCCGTGACAGCACTTATCCCCATAATTGTATTCCCTTTATTTAATGTCTTATCTATTTCTGAAACTACCGCGCAGTACGGTCACAAATATGTGTTTTTATACCTGGGTGGCTTTGTTTTGGCTGTTGCCATAGAACGATGGGATTTACATCGTAGAATTGCTCTTCACATTATTAAAGCCATTGGATCTAAAGCTTCTTTTTTGATTTTGGGTTTTATGCTGGCCACTGCATTTTTATCGATGTGGATTTCCAATACAGCAACTACTGTGATGATGCTTCCCATTGCTATTGCCATTACCAACCAAATCAATGAGCAAAATCAAATCCAGGATAAATCAACGTCTTATTTCTCCAAAGCCTTGATGCTTTCTATAGCTTATAGTGCATCCATTGGAGGAATAGCCACACTGATTGGTACACCGCCAAACTTGGTTTTAGCCGGTGTCCTGGAAAATACCTACGGTATTAAAATTGGATTTTTTGAATGGATGGTCTTTGCATTTCCAGTTTCTATGATTTTACTTCTTATTTGTTGGAAGTATCTTACAGGGATTGCTTTTCAACTTAAGAGCACCAAATTTTCTGAAGGTAAATCTCAAATCAAAGAGATGATTATGAAGTTAGGAAAATTCTCTTATGAAGAGAAAATGGTAGGTCTGGTTTTCCTTTTTGCTGCCTTAGCATGGATTTTTAGAGGAATTTTAGAAAAAATCATTCCTGGACTTGATGATACTATTATAGCTGTTTGTGCTGCTTTACTTTTGTTTTTAATTCCTTCAAAAAAGAGAAAAGGTAAAATGCTATTGACCTGGAAAGAAGCTGTAAGAATACCCTGGGGAATAATTATTCTTTTTGGAGGAGGTATGGCTTTAGCCAAAGGCTTCACAGAAACCGGACTCGCCACTTGGATTGCTGGACGAATCTCACTTTTCGAAGGTCTATCTCTTATTGTATTCATCTTAGCAGTAGCAACCTTGGTTAACTTCCTTACCGAAGTTACTTCCAATCTTGCTACTACAGCGATGTTACTTCCCGTTTTAGCTCCTGTGGCCTTAAGTTTTAATATGCACCCTTATTTTGTTATGATAGCGGTTACCTTATCTGCTTCCTGTGCGTTTATGCTTCCTGTGGCTACTCCACCTAATGCGATTGTCTTTGGCTCCAACTACCTTAAAGTCTCAGATATGGTAAAAAAAGGATTTTTGATGAATATCATTTCTATCATTTTCATAACACTTGCCGTTTACTTCTTTATGCCTTATGCTTTTGGATTAGAGACATTGGAATTTCCGGAAGTTTTGAAAAAATAAGAGGCATTAGTGAAAGGCTTTTTGCTATCAACAAGAAATAAAGTTATAATTAATGGAAATCTTTGTGAAATGCTGTGTTTCCGTATTAAATTTGTCTCTGCAAATGTGATTTATAATATAAGCCTGTAATTCCGATTCCTTCTTAAATTTATAAGTGACTAATATTTAAAACCCCCAAGAGAATTCCTCCTATGAAAAAAGTATTTTACCTTTCTACTTGCGATACCTGCAAGCGAATCCTTGGAAAATTATCTTTACCGGAAGATGTGGTGCTTCAAGATATCAAAAAGCAACACATTTCTGAAGAAAATCTTGAGTGGTTATACAAACACACCAGATCTTATGAGATTTTGCTCAATAAGAGAGCCAAAAAATATACAGAAGAGGGCCTGAAAGATGAAAATCTATCTGAAGAAGAAATCAAATCTTACATCTTATCCCACTACACATTCTTAAAAAGACCTATCTTCATCATTGAGGATAAAATTTTCATAGGTAACGACAAGCATACTGTGGATGCCTTGAAGTCTCTGTTCAATGAGTAAACGCGTCTTAGCCCTTTTAGCTGCCTTAGTAGCGACTTCAATTTTTGGAATCAATCATACTTTGGCCAAAGGCCTGATGCCTGTTTATGTTCAACCGTTTGGGTTTATCGTTATTCGCGTGCTTGGAGCCGGTATTTTGTTTTGGTTTGTAAGCCTTTTTATTAAGAATGAAAAAATAAAGCCTGAACACTGGCCCAGACTCCTCTTAAGTGCTGTCTTTGGAATGGTGATCAACATGCTTTTTTTCTTCAAAGGACTTAGCTTGTCAACCCCCATCAATAGCTCCGTGATTGTTACCATTACACCCATTTTGGTATTTATACTCTCGGCTGTTTTGATAAGAGAAAAAATAACAATTTTAAAAGGTTCAGGTGCAATTCTAGGACTGTTTGGCGGTCTCACACTCATTCTTTTTGGAGTGCAGCAGAAACTGGGTGCACCAAACATTCCTTTAGGCAATACCCTGCTATTGATCAATGCTCTGTCCTACGGTATGTTTTTGATTGTGGCCAAGCCACTTACCAAAACCTATCATCCCATTACATTAATGCGGTGGTTGTTTTTAACGGCTATCCTAATCAATTTACCCATAGGCTGGGCAGAATTTCAGGCGGTTGATTGGGTGAATATGCCCTTTTCAGCGCTCTGGCGAATTGGTTTTGTGGTTCTGGGAACTACATTTACGACCTATCTCCTCAATATATTTGCACTTAAACATTTATCGGCTTCCACCATAGGCGTATTCACCTATCTGCAGCCTGTTATAGCCATTGCCTTTGCCATTATTTCTGGAGCAGATCAACTCAATTTTCTTAAAATAGTAGCCTCGATTCTCGTCTTTCTGGGCGTTTTTATGGTCAGTAAAAACCCCGCCAGAAAAAGGGCTAAGGCTTAGTTTTTTTTGATTTCTGCCTTCCAGGTAATGGAGTCAGATGAGCTGCATTCACCTTGTTTCTTTTGGCGTTTAGCCAAATAATTTAAACTGGTTTAAAGCTCAGTCTTTTTAGAGATTACCAGGAAACTGTTGTGCAAGTATTTCACATGTCAAACACAAATAACAACTCATTTTCTTTAATGTTTTGTGAACTACCAAATCAGAAGAAGATTTAAAATTATTTTTAAGGCATGACAGATAAAATTTACGATGTAATCATAGTAGGAGGAGGCCAAAGTGCTTTGGCCTGTGCGTTTTTTCTAAGGCGAAAAGAATTAGATTATCTTATTCTGGATGATCAGGATTCCTGTGGAGGTTCATGGAAACAGACTTGGGAAACACTAACTCTTTTTTCACCACCTGAACATAGTTCACTGCCGGGGTGGCAAATGCCAGAGTCAGCAGGAGAATTTCCCACTAAGGCGGAAACCATAGACTACTTGTGTCAATACGAAGATCGGTACGATTTTCCCATCACACGACCAGTCAAGGTCAGGGCCATAAGCAAAGGAGGAGATATTTTCACACTAGAGACAACGCAGGGACCGTTTAACTCTAAAGCAATTATTTCAGCCACAGGAACCTTTAAAAATCCGTTTATACCGGATGTTGCTGGACGCGAAAAATTTGAGGGAGAACAATTACACTCTGCAGATTTCCAATCTTCAGGAAAGTTCGCAGGTAAAAAAGTAGTCATTGTAGGCGAGGGTAATTCTGGAGCTCAGATATTGGCTGAGGTTTCCAAAGTGGCGGAGACCTTTTGGGGCACCAAGGAAGCTCCTCAGTTTTTACCGGATGATGTGGATGGCAGAGTTTTGTTCGACATGGCTTCAGCCAAATATTATGCTGAGAAAAAGGGAGAAACATACGATAGTTCTAAATTCAATTTAGGAAATATAGTCATGGTCCCTTCAGTAAAAGAGGCGAGAAAACGGCATGTGCTGCATTCTGAAGGGCAGTTACAGTCCATCACTGAGGGCGGGGTGATTTGGGAAAATGGCGCTTACCAGGAAGCCGATGTTATTATTTGGTGTACAGGTTTTGGATATTCTACAGGCTTTTTAAAAAACCTGGTTTCCATAGATAATAAGGGGAAAATCCCGACTGACAAAACAAAAGCCAAAGAAATCGATGGCCTCTGGCTTGTAGGCTATGGCGGGTGGACTGGCTTTGCTTCGGCTACGCTTATAGGCGTTGGTCGCTATGCCAGACAAACCGTAAAAGAAGTCAGCGACTATCTCAAAGCCTAGCTCTTTTCAGTAGTGAAAACAGACTTGACACTGTTCACGTCAAAAAAGTATTGAAGTCTTAAGGATACGGTGTGCTGAATGTCCTGTTGAAACAAATTGGTAAAGGTGGTTTCAAAATTATTCTGTGCTTCAGAGGTATTTGTAAACAACTGATTTCTGTATAATGCTGTCAGGAAGCTTCCTGGAGCAAATTGCCAGGAATAATTGAGGTCTACATTCCAGGTGCTAAAGTTGATGTCAGGACTTGAAGGCAAAGCCGTTTTAGGCAGGGTTTTGTTTTCAGAAAGTCTTCCATTAGAATTTAGGTTGTACATGAACTCATCATAAAGGACTGTATCCCAGTAGTGTCGAAGTTGAAGATTCAAACCATGAAAAGGATTGAAAATGTAATTAGCAGAAATACTGTTGACTAATATTTGCCTGTCACGCTCCCCGAAAATAGGTTCCTCTTGATAAAAAGTAGCAAAGCCACGGTCATTAATCTGTTTTTCAAAGTTGAAATTGTATTCCATTAAGAAAAACTCGTTGAATCGTATTCTTGGTCGTATTCTAAATTCATACGAATAAGAATCCCTGCCTTCTTCAAAAAATGTTTCAGCTCTTGCCCTCAAGTTGATAGCAAACGTTCTGTTATAATTGGAAGAAACAAAGCCTCCAAATCTGGTTTGATTTTCTGTTATAAAAAAGCGTCCGTCAACTCTGGGTTCAAAATAATCATACTGTTTACCGGGTTGCATTCGAAAATCAATACCATAAGTATCCAGCTTCAGCGAAGTGGCAACGGCTTCTGAATATAAAGTAAGGCCTGTATAGGTTTGAGGAGAGGCTAACTGACTATAACGTGAAAATAACCTGATACTGTAACTCTGAAAATTGTCAGTAGGTTCAAAAATCCGGTAGGAAGCTCTGGCTGTAAAATTATTGAAGTTATTCCTGAATAATAGACCTAAATCATTGATGTCGTATTTTTTATCAGCATAATCATGTGAAAGCGAAAATTGATATTGATCACTGATTTTAGCAAATGTGAGTTCTGAACTAAAGCCTGTTTTTTCATCCTGGTTCAGGTTCAGATGACTCATTTTGAACTCTCCGGAGAGTTGGTAGGAATTACTATCATTGATAAGGTCAAACAAGGCTCCGGTGACATTTGCATTTCTGAAGTCACCTGAGCGTGTGACATTGGTATTGATTAAGCTAACAGAAGAATTTTTGTTGAATTGCTGGTCTACTACAAGAATATTATAATTGGCCAGAGGCTCAACTTCCACACTTCTGGTTTCATTTTGAAGTGTGTCTAAAACCGTAACATTCGTAGATTCTGTAATAGCGTTAAATACACCAACTCCAAGTCCACTTTTGAGACGGCCAGACATTTTAATAGCGTTAATCAGTCCAACTTCACCGGGTCTGTTTTGAGCAATTTCATTTTCATCAAGATCTACACTCCCTGAAGGTGCGCTTCCTACACGTCTTGAAAAAAACAAGTCACCTTTGGTGAAAAGATCTACCCCTTCTGTAAAGAACTGCCGCTGCTCGTCAAAAGTTTGCTCAAAGGGACCTAGGTTTAAAACCACATTATCAAACCTTGCCTGACTAAAGTCGGGAATAAGCGTAGCATCCAGGGTCAGGTTATCTGTAAGGCCATATTTCATATCCAGGCCTAACTTAAAATCAGTTGAAGTCTGGTCACCAACGGTATTTACAATTCCTGTGGTAAACGGGTATAAATTCAGCCTTAATGGGGGCTCTAAATTTTTTAAACCGACCAGCTGACCGTGATAAAGTCCTTCATAACCCTTGGTTCTGTCTATAGGGTTCCAGGCGTAATCGGAGCGCTCTCTTCTGAAATGTCTTCTAAACTGAACACCCCAGGTTTGAATATCAGTTTTAGGGAACCTCAAAGTTCTGTAGGGTATCTTCATCTCCAGTTGCCATCCGAAATCGGTTTTTTGAACCGCGCTCTCCCATACCGCGTTCCATCCAAAATCTCTCCCTATACTTGGCGAGGATAAAGCATCTGCCTGAGTTCCTGAACTAAACACAAAAAATTGAGTATCGTTTTGAGCGTCATTATTAGGATTCAAAATGAGAGCAAAATAATCTGCCTGTCCAAAATCATCCCGGGTTGTAAACTGACTCATCATTTGATTGGGATCATCATACAGTTTTGCTGAAAGAAAAATACCCTGATTATTATAGTAAAGTTTGACTTCAGTCCTGCGGTCTGGGGTTGCCTGAAGTTTGAGGTTAGGAGAATACTGAATAAAATCAGTAGCTATATCCAGGTCTTCCCAAACTTTGTCTGACAGGTCACCATCTATTTTAGCAGATTTCTCCTGCCTCAAAATGTCATACTGCTTTTTATCCTGGGCCATTCCAAGAGTGATAGATAAAAAAATAAAAAAGCAGACCAAACGTCTAATCATAAATAAAAATTTAAAAATTGTAAAACTATACCCTTAAGACTTGTAGGCAGACAAGAAGTTGAATACTTTAATAAAACTTTGTAAAATCAGTCTTTTATCGTAATATTGCAATATATAATTATACGATATGGGAGTGACACGATCCGATCTGTTTACAGAAAAGCAAAACGAATTTTCTAAAATAGCCAAAGTCTTTGGCCATCCTGCCCGTTTGGCAATTCTTGAGTATTTGTTGAAATCTCAAACCTGTATTTGTGGAGATTTGGTTGAGGAATTGGGTCTGGCTCAAGCGACGATCAGTCAGCATTTGAAAGAACTGAAGAACGCTGAAATTATCAAAGGCAATATTGAAGGCACCTCCGTTTGCTATTGTATCAACGAAGACAAGTGGTATGCGCTGAAAGGGATTTTTAATGAGCTTTTCGATCGCTATCCCAGCGCTAATGATTGCTGTTAGTTTGAACAGGATCTTAGCCTAGCCTTTGACTTTTTGGAAAAAACACTAATTTTTTTGGCCTGCTGCTGTGTAAGGCCGGGTTAAAATTGAGAACATCTAAATCTTTTAGATAAGACGTATCAAATTGAAAATAAACACACATAAACTCATAACCATGACACTCAGACAAGTCAAAGAACATTTAGCTGAAATGGATACTCTACAATTCCAGTTGCCGGATGGAAGTACAGTCCCGTCCCATTTTCACGTGACTGAAGTTGGCCAGGTTTCCAAAGATTTTATTGACTGCGGAGGAACCCTAAGACATGAAAAGGCGGTGAATTTCCAGCTTTGGAATGCCGATGATGTCGACCACAGGTTACAGCCCAAAAAGCTGAAAAACATTATCAAGCTTTCAGAAAAGAAACTCTTTATAGATGACAGTCTGGAAGTTGAAGTGGAATATCAGGGAAATACCATCGGTAAATACAGCTTAGAGTTTAGAGAGGGGAAATTTCATTTGGCAAGCACACTTACAGATTGCCTGGCCAAAGACCAATGCGGAATTCCAGAACCTCAGACCGAAGAACAAAGCTCATCCTGTGCTCTAGGATCGGGATGTTGTTGATCACTTTTTAATAAAACCGAGAATCAAAACTTATGGGTAAATTCGAAAGGTACCTGACGCTTTGGGTGGTGTTAGCCATTATTACAGGGATTGGAATAGGAAGATTAGCAGGAGATTCTATAGCATTTCTGAGTGACCTGGAAGTCGCCAAAGTGAATATTCCTGTGGCTATTCTGGTATGGATGATGATTTATCCCATGATGGTTCAGATCGATTTTTCATCACTTAAACATGTGACTCAAAACAGCAAAGGCATCGGACTTACCCTGGTCATCAACTGGCTTGTCAAGCCATTTTCTATGGCCTTTTTTGCCTGGTTGTTTTTGGACCAGATCTTCAGTGCCTATCTCAATCCGGAAGATGCCCAGCAGTATATTGCCGGTGCCATTATTTTAGGCGCTGCCCCTTGTACGGCCATGGTGTTTGTGTGGTCTTACCTGACCAAAGGCGATGCCAACTACACATTAGTACAGGTTTCTTTAAATGATTTGATTTTGCTTGTGCTTTTTATTCCGATAGTCAGACTGCTTTTGGGCGTGACCGATATCGAAATCCCGTACGATACACTGATTTATTCCCTGCTTATCTTTGTGGTGATTCCCCTGGCCGCAGGCTATATTTCCAATAAGTATCTAATTAAAAAAAAGGGTTTAGCTTGGTTTAACTCGGTCTTTTTGGCAAAATTGAAACCGGTCTCCATGATTGCCCTCATTACTACCCTGGTCTTGCTTTTTGCTTTTCAGGGACAAAGAATACTAGACAATCCATTTGATATTTTATTGATAGCCGTGCCGCTTACTATTCAAACGTATTTTATTTTTTTTATCACCTGGTTTATCGGCCGTTATTTGAAACTAAAACACAATATTTGTACTCCATCGGCTATGATTGGAGCGAGTAACTTTTTTGAACTGGCGGTTGCCGTGGCTATTTCGCTTTTTGGATTGAATTCCGGAGCATCTTTGGCCACAGTAGTCGGTATTCTTATTGAAGTTCCAATCATGTTGTCTTTAGTAGCACTGGCCAATAGATGGAGGTATTAATTTTAAAATTTAATCCTAATCTAACACCCTGGAGTATGTTTCCTAGAATTGAAAAAATTTGTCGAAAATTTGAAAGTGAACAGCATTTAATTTCAGCAGAACGGAAAACTATTTTAAAGTCTGTGGCAGAGGCGGTAGATTCTCAAATTGATAAGAACGGGATTGCCAAACTGATTTATATCTGTACCCACAATTCCAGAAGGAGTCATTTTGGGCAGGTCTGGGCTGCAGCAGCAGCAGAATTTTATGGTATGTCTTCTAAAATTGGGGTTTTTTCAGGAGGTACTGAAGTGACAGCATTACATCCCAATTCCATCAAAGCTTTAGAGACGATGTGTTTTCAAATAACTGCTGATGCTGAAGTAAGAAACCCTAGATATGATGTGAAATTTGGAAACGATTTATCGACCATTTGTTTTTCTAAAGTGTATGAGGCTTCTGAAAACCCGCAAAATGATTTTTTAGCCCTCATGACCTGTTCGCATGCCGATGAAAATTGCCCCTTTATTCCTGGCGCTACCGAGAGATTTTCACTGCCTTACGAAGACCCTAAACTCTTTGACAACACCAAACTAGAGGATGAAAAATACCTGGAATGTGCTTTGGAAATAGGACGAGAAGTGTGTTATATGATGTCACAGTCTGCCTTAAAAGAAGATAATGCTTAAGGTCGCTAAACTGCTCAGGACCAGCAAAGCACTTATCCAGTATAAATTCATAATCACAAGTTGTTTGAAGATGGTTTTGAACCTTCCCTGCTTATAAAATTTTCTCATGGATTTGTACAGGTAAAAAAAGTAAACCAGTAACCAAATCCAGAAACTTATGAAGTCAAGTGTAAGAGCCAAAAAAAGCAGGATTAAAAAGACGGTTTGTTGGTTATAATTAAAGATAAGATGATGGCTGTAAGGAATTTTTCTTCTTATATAAAATAAAGTACTGAAAAGGGTGAATAACGGAATAAAGAAAAAGAGGAAAAAGGGAAACTTAGGAAGTAGAAAGTTTACAAATCCTGTGGGATTTTCAATAATTCGAGAATACCCAAACATAAATTCGAACTTCACTCTGTTCATCATGGTATCCTCCATTCCCAGGGCTTGTATGGCTTCGGAATAATCGGTTTTTGGATGCTCTTTGATGTAATTTGTGATTTTTGAGTCAGGTAAATTTTTTACAAATTCCAAATCACTGTTTATGATTTCAGGATTCGCTTCTATCTCTTCTCCAGATAATATTTTAATATCTCTAAGCTCTTCACGATTCATCCAGCTCACAATGATAAAGAATACGATGGCTGTGCTGATAAAAAACCGGAAAGGATTGACGTATTTTATGCGTTTGCCCTGAATGTATTCCCGACTGAGTTTGCCTGGAGAACAGGCGAGCGCAGTTACAGATTTTCTGAAGCGAGAGTCATAGGAGATCAGTCCTGCAAAAAATTCGGTGATAAGCTCCTTAAGATTTAAAGCTTTAGTCGAATTCTTTTGTCCGCAATACGGACAGTATCGATCTGAGATATCAAGGGAATGTTCGCAGTTTAAACATCTTTCTGCTCTATGCTGAAAGCGTTTAGGTCGTGGATAGAGTCTTAGTCTGAGCTTCATTTTTTCTGAAAAAACTAGCACAAATTACACATTTTATTTTGGTTTTAATTCTAATGAAACTAATTTATTTTAACGCTTTTTAATAAAAAAAATTAAGATTTAAGACTTTGTTATTATTTAAAATGATAGTATTACTATTAACTTTGCGTTCTTAATTTTTAAAGATGCATAATCTACTATCTAGTCTGCGGATAGACATCAATTCCAGTCTTTACCTTAAAGATCCGGAGAGCTCTTCTTTAGGCATCAATATCGTAAAATCTAGTATTGACCTTATAGATTTATATGGTATCGAAGAGTTTAACTTTAAGAAGTTAGCCAAAGCGATTGGCTCTACTGAAAGTTCTATTTACAGATACTTTGAAAATAAACACAGGCTTCTTTTATATATATCGTCACTGTACTGGGGGATTGTGGAGTTTCAGACCGTCGTACAAACCAACAATATGCCGGATGGTATGGAAAAATTGATGAAAGCGGTGGAGACTTTATTCAGTACGCCGCAAACCAAATGTACTTCGTTTGAAATTGAAGGTCAGAAATTGAGACATATCCTTAATTCTGAGTTTGTAAAAGCCTATCATCACAAATTAGTAGATGAGGAAAACGAAGCCGGATACTTTAGTATTTATAAACGTTTAGCTTCGCGTTTGTCTGAGATGATCGTAGGAGTAAATCCGCGTTATATGTATAGCAATAGTCTGGCATCCCTTATTATGGAAGGCTCGTTAAATCAGTATTTTTTGTCAGAACATTTTCATAATTTAACCGATTGTCATTCTAAAGATAACTTATATGAATTTTACAAAGATTTATTGACCAAAACCTTAACCTCTTAATTTATGGCAACTGATACTAAAACCCCCTGGATAAGGTTAGGCCGCTTATTGAGTCTGGAGCGAAAGTCTGTTTTTAAAATTCTCTTTTATGCGGTTTTTGCTGGTCTTGTAGAGCTTGGTCTTCCTTTAGGTATCCAGGCTATCGTAAATATAATTGTAGGAGGAAGTTTCAATGCTTCCGTGATATTACTCACCGGTGTAGTGCTTTTTAGTGTTGCATTTGGAGGCGTTTTAAGGTATATGCAGCTTAGAATAGGGGAGGATTTACAACAGCGTATTTTTGCCCGATCCTCTTTTGAGCTTATTTACCGGTTTCCCAAAATGAAATATTCTGCCTTACAGAACGAATATCCGCCAGAGTTAGCCAATCGCTTTTTTGACGTGATGACAATTCAAAAGACACTGCCCAAGTTGCTTATTGAATTTTCCAGTGCTTTTATTCAAATCGGGTTTGGTCTTATCCTGCTGTCTTTATACCATCCGTTTTTTGTCTTTTTTGGGTTTTTACTGATTGCCTTGTTTTATGTTATTTTCAAACTTTCCTTAAAAGAGGGGGTAAAGGAATCTTTACATGAATCCAGCTATAAATATAAAACGGCACACTGGATTCAGGAAGTCGCCAGAAGTATTGAGGGCTTTAAGGTCTCGGAAAGTTTTTCGTATGCTTCTCAGCGCAATGATGAGACCAGTTTGAAATATTTGAATGCCAGAGAAAAACACTTCCGGGTGTTGAGGTTTCAGTTTTTCAAAATGATAGCCTTTAAGGTCATTGTGGCCGCCGCATTATTGATTGTTGGGGGGCTGTTGGTGATAAACGAGCAGATGAACATCGGACAATTTGTGGCTGCTGAAATTATTATCGTTTTAATGATCAACTCTGTTGAAAAACTGATTCAGGGTTTAGAAGACCTTTATGTGCTTATTGCCGGTTTAGAAAAATTGGGTAGAGTCACCGATATTCCTATTGAAATCCAGGGAGGCAATAAACCTTTAAATAAAGAACAGGATTTTATTTTTGAATACAAGAATATCAATCTAAGTTTGGGAAATGAAAAGGTCCTTAAAAATATAAACACTAAAATTTATCCTAACGATTCTATTTTGGTTCAGGGAACACCAGGCTCCGGCAAATCGACTTTACTTAGGGTTTTAGTAGGTTTAATCGATAATATCGAGGGGAATATTTTTATAAATGATTTCAATTTAAAGAATATTGATCTGACTTATTTTAGAGATTTTGCGGGTCATTATTTCCCCAATAACCAGACTTTTGAAGGTACAATACTCGAAAATATAACCTTGAATAACCCGGATATATCCATGGATTATGTTCAATTTTTAATAAAAAAATTAGAGTTAAGTAATTTTGTGAAATCACAGGAACAAGGCTTGCAAACCATAATCTATTCTGAAGGCAGGCATTTGCCTTATACCATCAACAAAAAAATCATGATTGCAAGAGCCATTGCTTCCAAGCCCAAATTGCTCGTGCTGAAAGACCCTACTCAGGATTTGATGGAGGATGAAACCAAAAAAATAATCGATTTCCTCTCCGGACCCGACAGAACCTGGGCTTTGGTAGTGGTGAGTACCAATGAACTTTGGAAAGATAAGTGTAACCGTTTTTTCTACATGGATAATGGTGAAATGACAATAAACGAATAAGATGCTGGATATATCAAAACTCAAACTGAATGAAAAGGTTGATTTATCTAAGTATAAGTCAATGCAATACACCTTTCAAAAAGATCGTTTTTTGACCTTTAATAAGATCATGACTATCTTTGGAATTGTGCTTTTAGCGATTTTGTTTTTGCCGTGGACGCAGATTGTCCAGGGTAAAGGCTATGTCACGGCTTTAGACCCTGGCCAGAGAGCTCAGTCTATAGAGTCTGCCATTGCGGGTAGGATAGAAAAATGGTACGTTAAAGAAGGCCAGATCGTTGAAAAGGGAGATACCATCTTACATATTTCCGAAATTAAAGATAAATTCTTTGACCCCTTGCTGTTGGAGAGGGCTCAATCTCAAATTACAGCCAAGAACTTTTCTTTAGAGTCTTATGTAGAGAAAGTAAAATCTTTAAATTATCAGATAGAAGCACTCAAGGAAGAACGAAAATTAAAACTGGAGCAGGCTCTCAATAAATTAATTCAGGCGAATCTGAAAATAGAAAGTGACAGTATAGATTTAGAAGCTGCAGAAACCCAGGTTGTAATTGCTGAACGCCAATTTGAACGGACAGAAAGTTTAGAAGAAGAAGGTTTATTAGCTAAAACAGATCTGGAAGCCAAAAAATTACAGCTTCAAAATAGTTTAGCCAAAGTGATTTCACAGAAGAATAAACTGCTTTCCAGTAGAAACGAACTTATAAACGCTCAGATTGAAATTTCGAGTATAAAAGCCAGCTACCAGGAAAAAATTTCGAAAGCGGAAAGCGATAAGTTTACGGCACTTTCTGGCCAGTTCGATACAGAAGCTCAGCGTACCAAGCTTGAGACAGATTTTTCTAATTTCAACGTACGTTCCGGAATGCGATTTATCACTGCACCGCAGGGAGGCTTTGTTAACAAAGCCCTGCAAAGTGGAATCGGGGAAACCTTCAAAGAAGGCACTCAGATCGTCAGCATTATGCCTATAGATTTTGATCTGGCAGTGGAAACCTATGTAGACCCTATAGATTTACCCTTATTACATCCCGGTGAACCTATCCGTCTTATTTTTGACGGCTGGCCTGCCATCTTTTTCTCGGGCTGGCCCAATTTGTCTTATGGCACCTATGGTGGTGAAATTGTTGCCGTATCCAGAACCATGGATCCTCAAAAAGGAAAATTTAGAGTCCTTATCAAAGAGGATCCGGAAGAACAGCCCTGGCCGGATGTGATCCGGGCAGGCTCCGGGGCAAGAACCATGGCTTTGCTTGAGGATGTGCCTGTGTGGTATGAAATCTGGAGGAAAATCAATGGCTTTCCGCCAGATTATTATACGCCTCAAGAGTCCAATACAGATAAAAATAAGAATCAAAATTCTAAAAAATGATTCGCTTCTATCTTTTAGTCTTAGGTGTATTTTTTAGTGGACTTAGCTCTGCTCAAAATCAGCCGGCAGCTGTTGAAGAGAATGTTCTCAGTCTCAATGAGTTTCTGGCTTATGTGAAAGAATATCATCCTGTAGCAAAACTTGCCAATTTTGAAATCTCTTCAGCCCAGGCCGAATTGTTAAAATCAAGAGGTGCTTTCGACCCACAGGTGATGGTAGATTGGAAAAATAAAGAGTTCAAAGGAACCGAATATTACGATGTTCTCAACTCAACCTTTAAAATACCAACCTGGTATGGTATTGAAGTGAAAGCGGGCTTTGAGCAAAATCAGGGACAATTTCTTAACGCCGAGAACACTGTACCGGATGATGGTTTATATAGTGCCGGAGTTTCTGTTCCCATTGGTCAGGGTTTGTTTATCAATCAAAGAATGGCCGACTTGAGACAGGCCAAAATCATGCAGGATTTAAGTCAGGCACAGAGTGATATTCGTCTTAACCATTTGTTATCCAGTGCTGTAATGGCTTATTTAGACTGGTATTTGGCTAATCGTGAAGTGAAGCTTTTTGATGATTTTGTGGGACGTGCAGAAGTCAGGTTTGATGGCATCAAAAAAAGTGCTTTATCGGGAAATATCCCTACGATAGATACTCTGGAAGCCGGGATCATTGTTCAAAATAGGAAATTGAGTCTGGAACAATCCAATTTAAAATTGATCAAAAGCCGACTTCAATTATCTAACTTTCTTTGGTTTGAGGATAATATTCCGTTAGAACTCGACCCCTTCGTCATACCAGAAGAGCTTAGTGAAGGATCTTTAGACCCCGTTTTAGGGACCAATTTTCTTCAGCTGGAAAATTTTGTACTGGAAGATCATCCAAAAATCAAAGCTTTAGACTATAAAATCGACAGACTGGAAGTAGACCGCCAGCTTAAAGCGGAGATGCTGAAGCCGCAGCTGGATTTGGAGTATAACTTCATCAATGAACGCGTCGGGCAATTTGAAAACTTCAACACCAACGATTACAAGGCGGGTCTTTTCTTTAAACTTCCTCTGTTTCTGAGAAAAGAGCGTGGAAATTTAAAACTTGCAAAAATTAAAGTCAATGAAGCCCGGCTGGATTTGGATTACGAGTCTCTTCAGCTTCAGAATAAAATACAGGCTTCCCGAAATGAAATCCTTTCTTATAACCGGCAGCTCAGTACCTTTCAGTCTATTGTAACCGATTATGCCAGCCTGTTGAGAGCTGAGGAACGAAAATTCAGCTTTGGCGAGAGCTCTGTTTTCCTGATAAATTCCAGGGAGGTGAGTTTAATAGACTCCAGGCTGAAAGAGATCAAAGTCTTTGAAAAACTGCTTAAATCTAAAGTTGAGCTTTTCAATGTCTTGATTAACGATATTTCATTAGACTAATCTACTGAGATTTCAGTTCCATTAACCGCTTCACATATTTACCAATCACATCAAATTCAAGATTGACGATATCTCCTGTTTTCAAAGTTTTGAAAGTCGTGTTTTCATAAGTATAAGGGATGATGGCAACGCTAAATTCATTCAGCTTTGAATTGACTACCGTAAGACTTACCCCATTGATGGTAATGGAGCCTTTTTCAATAGTGACATTCATGAGTTTTGGGTCGTAGGAAAACGTAAATTCCCAGCTTCCATCCCTGGTTTCTGCACGCTCACAAGTCGCTACCTGGTCCACATGGCCCTGCACGATATGCCCATCCAGATGTGCATTCATTTTCATCCCTCGTTCCAGATTGATGAGGTGGCCTTCTTTGAGGTCCTTAAGATTGGTTTTGTTTAAGGTTTCATCTATGGCGGTTACCTTGTAAGTGTCATTATGAATATCGACGACTGTCAAACAAACACCATTGTGCGCTACGCTCTGGTCTATCTTTAATTCTTTAGCGAGATTTGCTTTAATCGTGTAATCTATATTTCCTCCCGAAGTCTCAATATTAGAGATGCTTCCCACTTCTTCAATAATTCCTGTAAACATAATTGTAGATTATTTCGTTACCTTTGGTTGTTACAAAAATAGACGAATTTTATGAATACAAAGTCAACTATTAAGGTAGGAATCAGTATTGGTGATATGAATGGCATTGGGCCGGAAATTATATTAAAATCATTACAAGATAGTCGGGTATTAGAGCTTTTCACTCCTGTCATTTTTGCCAACTCAAAGATAATGTCGTTTTTTGGAAACCATTTTAAAATCAAATTGCAATTCCATGGTATTTCTAATGCTGAAGATGCCATAGAAGGCAAAATTAATGTAGTGAATGTGTGGAAAGAAAACGTGAAGATCAATTTTGGCGAAGAAGATAAAAGCATTGGAGGCTATGCGATAAAATCCCTTAAAGCGGCTACTGAAGCTCTGATTAAGAAAGATATCGATACGCTTGTTACTGCGCCAATCCATAAAAACAGCATTCAGTCAGAAGAATTTAATTTCCCTGGGCATACCGATTTTTTAGCCCGAGAATTAAAAGGGGATAGCCTGATGTTTATGGTCTCAGATAACATTAAAGTGGGCTTGCTCACCGATCACGTGCCTGTGAAGGACGTCTCATCAAGAATAAATGAGGAACTTATCAGTAAGAAGGTGAACGCCATACATGAATCGCTTAAGAAAGACTTCAGGATTAGAGAGCCTAAAATTGCAGTTTTGGGCATTAACCCGCATTCAGGAGACGGCGGAGTAATTGGTAAGGAAGATGATGAGGTGATCAGACCAGCAGTTAAGAAATTTGTAGATAACGGTAAATTTGTTTTTGGTCCTTATGCTGCAGATAGCTTCTTTGGGTCCAAAAACAATGCAAACTTCGATGCGATTATTGCGGCCTATCACGATCAGGGATTGATTCCTTTCAAGACCTTGTCCTTTGGTAAAGGAGTTAATTTTACAGCAGGTCTCAACAGGATAAGAACCTCGCCAGATCATGGGACAGCCTTTGATATTGCTGGAAAGGGAATCGCAGAAAGCAGCTCATTTACCCAGGCCATTTTTATGTCGATATCCATATTTAGAAACAGAATAGAGTACCTGAAACTCACTAAAAATCCTTTATAAAATCATTATTGAATTTTAGCAGGGATTATTACGAATTTTTAATATATTTGCAGGCTCAAAACTGATGTTGGATGAGGAAGTTTAAGGCTTACGCCATACCCTTTGTAGGATTGAAAGAAGGAGAGCACAGATTTGATTATAAGATTGATAATGCGTTCTTTGAGCTTTTTGATTTTCAGGAATTTAATAGTTCTGAGGTTAGTGTAGATATAGAATTCACCAAAAAAGCAAACATGCTCGAACTGGAGTTCTACTTCACAGGCCATGTCAATGTCAATTGTGATGTGACTTTGGAACCTTACAACCAGGACATAGATAATCGCTTGTCTTTGGTGGTCAAGTTTGGAGATGCATTTAATGATGACAATGAAGAATTACTGATTTTACAGCATGGAGAGCATGAAGTAGAAGTTCAGCAGTACATTTATGAAGGAGTTATTTTAGGTTTACCAGCCAAAAGGATTCACCCAGGTGTTGAAGATGGCAGTATCCAATCAGATATTCTTGAAAAATTACAAGAGTTGGAACCTAAATCAATTTCAGAAGAAGAAAAAAAAGAAGAGGACACAGACCCGCGTTGGGATAAATTAAAGGAATTACTAAACGAATAAATACATACTTGAGCAATGGCACATCCAAAGAGAAAAATATCCAAGACAAGAAGAGATAAAAGAAGAGGTCACATTAAGGCCAAAATGCCACAAATCGCAACAGATACAACCACTGGCGAAGCGCATTTATTTCACAGAGCCCACTGGCACGAAGGTAAAATGTTTTACAGAGGTCAGGTTTTGATTGACAATACTGAAGACGCTGAAGTCGTAGAGTAAATCAATACGGTCTTAGACATTAATAGTACTCCTTTATTAAGTTAAAGGAGTTTTTTTGTTTACTAAATCTATGCCTGTAGTTACGACAGCCTACCATCCTAGTATTTTTTTTCAAGCCTCAGGGTTTGCCTGATTTTTTTGACCTGACTCAGGAGAACTATGTCCGGGAATAATATCAACCCGAGCCCTTCGGCTGCTGAGAATAAACCTGAGGCGAACGTGTAGTGACCTGCAGTCTGTTTTTAATGAATTACGGGATTGGATTTGCAATGCGGTCTTTTTTGTAAGGAAGGCGCTTTTGAGGTATTAGATTTTGGATTTAGATAAATATGCTTTTAAAGTTTGCCTCCTGGATAGCGATCGGAATCTACAGAGGAGAGAAGAATGATTTTAAAAACACCAAATTTCTGTAAAAAAAATTCAAAAGGCAGGCTTAGTATTTACCTTTTGGGGGTAAGGGGTCTTCAAACAAAAATGCCACTCGTTTGAGTGGCATTTTAAGGTTTTGAAAAAAAAATGTTATATGATTAGATCAAACGTACGTCTGTAGCGTTCATTCCTTTTCTTCCTTCTTCTTCTGTGTACTCAACTTCGTCACCCTCATTAAGAGTTTCTCCGTTTAGTCCTGTAACGTGAACAAAAATATCTTCTCCTGTTTCGTCGTTTGTAATGAATCCATAACCTTTAGACTCATTGAAAAATTTTACTTTACCTTGCATAATAATAAATAATAATTAATAATTGCAACAAAAGTAAACAAAATTAATGTTCTGCGTTCATTTTATTGAAAAAATTTACCTTAAATAAATCATTTTCAATAAGCTAGTGGTTTCAATTTGAATTATTATCCTTAGAATCCTCCTTGTCAGAGGCTTTACCATGATTCTTTTTATTCATCCTATCCATATTTTCTTTGGTCAGTGTGTAGTCTTGTAGGCGTTTGCCTTTCCAGCGATGCGCCAAAAATAGCGGCATCAAGACAAAAGCGCTGGCAAGTACACTTATTCCGATGATACGTTCGCCCATAAGTTCATCTTTATACAGGTTGAAATAGACTCCAACCGCAAACCCGGCGGCAATAAGTATAAAAACCAGTTTAATAAGTGCTCTCATCGTATAAATTTAAACAGTGACTTCAATTAATTTTTGTCTGTAGGCCGTAAGTAACTTTGATTTCGAGATAAAACCAACGTACTTGCCTTCTCTTACGACTGGTAAATTCCAGGCATCGGTTTCTTGAAATTTTTTCATAATGTCCTTCATTTTACATTCGTTAAGTTCTATCACATCAGGTGCATTTTGCATTAAATCGATAACAGTCATTTCCTGGTAAAGACTTTTGTCGAACATGATGCTTCGTATGCCGTCCAGAAGAATAATACCTTTAAATAAGTTATTTTCATCTACGACAGGAAAGATATTTCGCTTCGATTTAATAACCCCTTCATTGATAATCTGTTCAAGATTCATGTCAATCGTAAGGACCTGGAAATTATCTTCAATCACTTGATGTATGTCCATCAAAGTTAGTACAGCCTGGTCTTTGTTGTGAGTAACCAAATCTCCGCGCTCAGCCAGTTCCATGGTATATACTGAGTTGGGCTGAAACTGGCTGGTAATGACGTAGGATATTGCTGCAGTAATCATTAAAGGTACAAAAAGACTATAACCGCTGGTAATTTCAGCAATAAGGAAAATAGCGGTAAGCGGGGCGTGCATAACTCCTGCCATTAGGCCTGCCATTCCCACCAGTGTATATTGATTTACCGATACGGGTAGCTTTGTGATGCCCAGGGCATTGATGACGAGTCCATAGCAATGTCCAATCATGCTGCCTATAAATAAAACGGGTGCAAAAATACCTCCAATTCCGCCCGCAGCTATCGTCACTGAGGTGGCAATCATTTTGAAAATGACAAGCAGTAATAAAAAGAGGATAACCATCCACGTTGTACTCCAGTCCTGAAGGAATTTATTTTTGGTGACCAGTTCGTGATTTCCAGCTAATAACTCGTTTACTGTAGAATAACCTTCACCGTAGATTTGAGGGACCAGAAATAAAATTCCACTCAAAATGATACCTCCAACAAGGATTTTATTGAATTTACTTTTGAAAGCTTTAAACTTTTTGAAGATGTAGATATACACCTTCGTAAACGTAATCGATGCGATAGCTGTAAAGATTCCCAGGGCGATATATAAGGGAACATCACTTATTTCAAAAGCTTCTCCAAGCTGCGTGTGAAGGATAATATCCGGCCCAAAGAAAAAGTAAGAGGTTAAAATAGAGGATACAGAAGCTACAAGTAATGGAATCATGGATGCTAAGGTCAGATCCAGACTAAAAATCTCAATCGCAAAGATGATTCCTGCAATAGGGGCTTGAAAAATAGAAGACATAGCACCTGCGGCGGCGCAGCCGATCAGTAGCGTTCTGGACGCTTGGGTAAGATTAAGAAATTTTGAAAAACTGGTGCTCAAAGCCGCACTGGAAACTACCGTAGGGGCCTCCAGACCTGCGGACCCTCCAAAGCCTAGGGTAATAGGAGCAGTGATGAGCGAGGCGTAATTTTGAAACCTTCTCATAAAGCCCTTTCTTCTGGAGATGGAATATAAGGTGGTAGTAATTCCCTGTCCGATCTCTTTTTTCAGAATAAATTTTGAAAACAAATAAACAAGAAGAAGCCCTATGAGGGGGAAAATAAAATAGAAAGCATTGTGGTAATTTGAAATATATCCCCCGCCCAGTAATGACTGAATTAAATAGGTAAGGTTTTTTAATAGAACCGCAACGAGCCCGGAAAGCAATCCTACACCAGCACTTATGAGAATGAGGAGCTGTTGTTTGGAAAAATTTTTTTCAAACCAAACAGGGACATTAGTTAATAAACTCCACGATCTTAACTTCATAATTTTTTAAACATAAATTGCTTTTCAGAAGTTTCGTCTTAGGTTTTAATGTCTTAATTTGAGATCGAGCTCCTTCAGCTGTTCCTCGTCGATAGGCGCCGGGGCATCTATCATGATATCCCTTCCGGAATTGTTTTTTGGAAAGGCTATAAAATCTCTTATGCTTTCTTGTCCTCCCAAAATGGCGACCAGCCTGTCCAGTCCAAAAGCGATTCCGCCATGTGGCGGAGCTCCAAAGGTAAAGGCTTTCATCAAAAACCCAAACTGGGCTTCGGCTTCTTCCTTTGTAAAGCCGAGATAATCAAACATCAAAGCTTGCGTCTTCTGGTCGTGAATTCTGATAGAACCTCCGCCAATTTCATTTCCATTCAAAACCAAATCATAAGCATTGGCCTTTACGGCACCCGGATCTTTGTCTAATAATTCAATTTGCCCTGCTTTAGGAGAGGTGAACGGATGGTGCATGGCATGGTAGCGCTGTGTCTCTTCATCCCATTCCAATAAAGGGAAATCTATAACCCAAAGTGGAGCAAATTCATGAGGTTTTCTCAATCCAAGGCGGTTTCCCAGTTCCATACGCAAGGCGCTTAACTGTCCGCGAGTTGTGTGGGCATCGCCAGATAAAATGCAAATTAAATCACCTGGGTGAGCATCGGTCTGTTCTGCCCAGGTTTTTAAATCGGCTTCGTCATAAAATTTATCCACAGATGATTTTAAACTTCCGTCTACATTGTACTTGACGTAAACCATGCCTTTGGCCCCAACCTGCGGACGCTTCACCCAGTCTATAAGTTTGTCTATTTCTTTCCTCGAATAAGATGCAGCCCCAGGAACAGCAATACCTACGATTAATTCAGCCTCATTAAACACCTTAAACTCCTTATGTTGTGCTGCTGCATTCAATTCGCCAAACTTCATCCCAAACCTGATGTCAGGCTTGTCATTCCCATAGGTTTTCATGGCCTCATCATAGGTCATGCGAGGAAATTCCTTCACATCAATACCATTGATTTCTTTGAGTAGATGCCTGGTGAGGCCTTCAAAGGTATTGAGAATATCTTCCTGTTCCACGAAAGTCATTTCGCAGTCTATCTGAGTAAATTCAGGCTGCCTGTCTGCTCTTAAATCTTCGTCTCTAAAGCACTTTACAATTTGAAAATACTTATCCAGGCCCCCAACCATAAGCAATTGCTTAAAGGTTTGTGGCGATTGTGGTAAAGCATAAAATTGTCCGGCGTTCATTCGACTTGGAACCACAAAATCTCTGGCGCCTTCGGGAGTTGATTTTATTAAATAAGGTGTTTCAACTTCCACAAAATCTTGTTGAGAAAGATAGTTTCTGACGGCCATTGAAACTTTACTTCGGAAAATCAGCTTGTTCTTTACCGGATTTCTCCTGATGTCTAAATAGCGGTATTTCATTCTCAAATCTTCTCCGCCATCGGTCTTATCTTCAATAGTAAACGGAGGAGTTTCCGACTCATTTAGAACGCTTAGTTTTTCTACCAGGACTTCAATGTCTCCTGTAGAAATGTTTTTATTTTTAGATTCCCTCTCTAACACCTGTCCTTCCACCTGAATCACAAATTCTCTTCCAAGTTCTCGGGCCTGCTCCATAATTTCTTTGGACGTTCGCTCAGAATCAAATACGAGCTGGGTGATGCCATACCTATCCCTCAAATCTACCCATATGATAAATCCTTTATCCCTTATTTTTTGAACCCAGCCAGATAAAGTCACCTTTTTATTCAAAGATGAGATGTTTAACTCGCTGTTATTGTGATCTCTATACATGTTAAATGATTTGTGTAACAATTTGCAAAAATAAGAAGTTAGCGGTCTTATTGATGTTATGCTCAAGAAATTTTTGAATAATATGTTCTCCGAAACTCAGGAATTTTCATCAAAGTAAAACCCCCTGTAGAAGGGGCTTGAGTGATGCTATGTAAATTTAATGTTAACTAAATGTTTTTTAAAAGTAAATTATGTGTATATTTGGGTCAAAATAAAAGAGATATGAAAGCATTTAGCACCCTTGTAATGGTATTTTTAATGAGTTTTACACTTTTTGCTCAAACTGAAAATGACCTGGTGAAGACAGAGAAAGTTGGAGATTTAGTAAAAGTGACGATATTTTACGAAACCGGTGAATTACACCAGGAAGGTTATATGATCAATAATAAGCTACACGGCGAGTGGAAATCTTTTGATAAAGAAGGAAATAAGCTTGCTAAAGCAACTTATGAAAAAGGCAATAAAGTAGGGAAATGGTTTTTCTGGAATGATGGAATTCTTTCAGAAGTAGACTATGATAACAACAAAATTCTGCAAGTCAGTACCTGGGATAAGTTGGATACTCAATTGGTGAGTAACTAAGACACATCTTAATTTAAAATACAAGCGCCTAAGCAATTAGGCGCTTTTTTTATGCTTAAAACAATAAGTTAGATGATCGTTTACTATACCTACCGCTTGCATAAAAGCATACACCGTGGTTGGCCCAAGGAATTTAAAGCCTCTCTTTTTCAGATCTTTTGAAATGCTTCGGCTCAATTCAGTTTGAGCCGGGACCTGTTCAAGACTGGAGAAGGAATTCGATACAGGAATACCATTCACAAACTTCCAGATGTATTTTGAAAACGAACCAAACTCCTTTTTAATCTTCAGAAAGGCATCAGCATTGCTGACAGTAGCTTCAATTTTACCTCGGTGTCTTATGATGTGTTCATTCTGAAGCAATTTTGAAATTTTATCATCAGAATAAGCGGCAATAACATGATAATCAAAGTCGTCAAAGGCTGTTCTGAAACCTTCTCTTTTTTTTAAAATTGTCAACCAGTTGAGCCCTGCCTGAAAACTTTCAAGAACCAGCATTTCAAAAAGCTTGCGGTCTGCATCAACTGGCTTTCCCCATTCTTCATCATGATATTTCACATAGATTTCAGACTTATTACACCAGTCACACCTTACTTTTGCCATTACAATAATTGAATTTAAATTCCATACATCAGTAAAAATACAGTTTATGTCTCAAGAGAACACTATTGAAATTATAAAAAAGCATTTGGATAAAACCTTTAGCTATTCAGAATACAAAAAACATATCGAAGAGCTATTAAAAGCGGGTAAATCTACGGGATTCACACAGAATGAGGCTTATTTGAATTATTCCAAGCTTGGTTTTAACCGAATGAAACGCTGGGAAAAGACCTCTGAATTAACACCAGATCAAATTACGACTATCAAAGCTGTGAATCAAAAACAAATCTGGCTGGTCATTACCGAAGGCTGGTGTGGCGATGCAGCACCTGTGCTCCCTATCATGAAAAAGATAACAGATTTGAATCCGCTTCTAGATTTCAGAATCATTCTGAGAGATGAAAATGAAGAATTGATGAATGAATTTTTAACCAATGGCGGGAAATCAATCCCAAAGTTGATTGCGTTTGATGCTGAAGAAGAGAAAGTACTATTCACCTGGGGCCCGCGGCCCAAAGAAGCGGCTGAGATGGTAGCGAAAGAAAAAGCGGAATTCGGAAAATTCAGAGATGAATTTAAAATCACACTTCAGAAATGGTATAACCAGGATAAGGGCAAAAACATTGCAGCAGATCTGGTAAATTGTTTAAAAGAGGAGTTGGTCTAGGCCTTGAGTAAGTTCTCAAAACCTTCAATGGAAAAGGCATCTTCAACCCGGTAATCCCCAATTTGAGTTCGTCTCAGTTCAGAAAGGTATGCGCCAGAATCCAAAGCTTTCCCAAAATCATAAGCCAGACTTCGAATGTAAGTTCCTTTGCTACACTGGACTTTGAACTTAAGCTGGGGTAAGTTGTTTTCAAGGATTTCAAAACTATCGATATGAACTTTCCGCAGAGGAATATCGACTTCTTCTCCCTTTCTTGCGAATTCGTACAGGCGTTTTCCTTCTTTTTTCAAGGCTGAAAATATAGGTGGGCGCTGCATAATCTCTCCCTGAAATTGAGTTAAGCTGCGATCGATTAACTCCTGCGTGATATGTGAAATGTCATATGTTTTATCAATTTCAGTTTCCATATCATAGGATGCTGTTGTGGCACCCAGGGTGAATTCACCGGTATACACTTTGGTTTGCCCCATCAGGGTTTCAATGGTTTTGGTCGCTTTTCCCGTACATAAAATCACCAGACCTGTCGCTAAAGGATCCAGAGTGCCCGCATGGCCTACTTTTATTTTCTTGAGCCCGAATTTTTGTTTGATAAGCCATCTTACTTTGTTTACGACCTGGAAAGAGGTCCAGTGCAAAGGCTTATCAAATAATAAGACTTGTCCTTCTTTTATATCTTCTAGACTCAGTTTATCCATTGACTTGAGTAAATATGATAGCACTTACACCTACTACAAAACAGTAAATTGAAAAATACCTGAGTTTGCTGCGTTTCACAATAGAGATCATCCAGGTACAGGCAAACAAACCAGAGACAAATGCCGCCAAAAAGCCTGCTCCGTAAATAAGTATGTCAGCATTTTCCAAGGTGATTTCACCTCCAGTGATGTCTTTTGCAATTTTTCCTAAGATAAGAGGGACCACCATCAAAAATGAAAATCGCGCCGCTTTGGCTTTGTCATTTCCAAGCAATACGGAAGTAGCTATAGTAGCACCACTTCTGGAAATCCCGGGCATTATGGCGATAGCCTGGGCCACGCCAATAACGAAAGAATTGGAGTAAGAAACCCGTTTTTGAGTGGCTTTTGCTCTGTCGGAAAGCCAGAGTAAAAGCGCAGTAACAATGAGCATAAAGCCGACCAGAAGTAGATTCCCTCCAAAAAGCAGTTCCATTTCAGATTCAAAATAATAACCGACAAAAGCAGCAGGGATCATAGATATAATGATCTTTAGTGAAAATTTGGTTTCTGCATTCCATCGAAAAGAAAACAAACCTCTGAGAATTTCAAGAATGTCTTTTCTAAAAATCACAACAGTACTCAAAGCAGTTGCAAAATGAAGAATAACAGTGAGTAATAAAGATTCTTTCGGCAAGCTGTCATCTCCTAAAATCGCTTTCCCCAATTCCAGATGTCCACTAGAGGATACGGGTAGAAATTCTGTCAAGCCCTGGATTATACCAAGGACACTCACCTCCCAAACATCCATTATTTAGAGGATTTGGGCTTTAATAGAATAGCATAAACTTCAATAGCAAAGCCAATCAAAACCAAAGTTGGAGCAAGACGAATTCGTCTCCAGCTAAAAATTTCAGGATTATATACATTGGGATCATCACTTCCGCCACCAGCCATGAGGATAAATCCTAGGGCAATTACAGCCAGACCTATGACCATAAACTTATAATTTTCCCTTTCGAAAATAAATTTATTTTTAGCCTTCTCCTCTTTTTTACGTTTACTTTCTCCCATATTAGTAATACAATTCGTCAGTTTTTAAATTTAAGAAGCGCTGAGTCGCAAAGAATGTGCTTAACCACGAAATGAGGATGCCAAGTACAAGAACACCCGCAAAAATTCCCGCCAACAGGATTTCATCACTTATAAGCTTTAGTTCGGGGAAACTCTTATCGAGATAATACAGCACTATAGCCATGCCTATCAAAGAAATAGTCGACCCTATGATGCCGAGTTTTACGCTTTTCAGAATAAATGGGCGTCTTATAAAGCGCTTGGTCGCCCCGACCATTTGCATGGTTTTTATCGTAAATCGCTTAGCGTAAACCGAAAGTCTAATCGAGCTATTGATCAGTAAGACAGCGATAAAAGTCAGCAATCCGCTTACCGCCAAAATCCAAAAACTCAGTCGTTTTATATTGTCGTTCAGAAGCGCAATCAAAGGTTTGTCGTAGATGATTTCATCTACAAACTCCTTTTCTCCAAGATCTCTTGAAATTTCAGCGATTTTCGTTTCAGACACATAATCGGCATTGAAATACACATCAACCGAATTTTGGAGGGGATTGTAACCCAGAAACTCCATAAAATCTTCACCGATTTCTTTGCTATAGGCTTTAGCTGCCTCTTCTTTGGATACAAATTCTATGGTTTTGGTGTATTCCGAGAGGGCCAGGGACTTCTGCAATTGGTCGATTTCCACTTCCTTGGCTGTGTCTTTAAAGTAGATGGATAAGGCGATTTGTTCCTTAAAATGGTCTGCCACTTTCTTGGTGTTTAGCACCAGTAAGGCCAGTAATCCAACCAGAAACAAAACCAAAGCAATGCTGATTACCACCGAAAAGTAGGAAGTAATCAATCGTCGTTTTTGGTATTTTTCAAAAGAAGAAGCCACGCCGTAAGTTTTGGTAAAAATATAAAACTATAGCATTATAACGTCACTTGCTCATATTAATTTCATGGGTGACTTCACCCCGGCATACACTTCAACTCTTCACTCCTTATAGCTTAGTGGATTTCAGGGTTTATACTTTTATCGGGTGCGCTGCTGTGGACTTAAATGAATTTCATTATTTCTAATATTAAGAGAGATTGAAACCTTATTTTATATATTTTAGCCGCAACTCATTACCTACTTAACTATGAAACCATTCATCACTCTTGCTTTATTGCTTTGCTTCACATTTACTTTTGCTCAAAACGATGAAAAGTCTTCAGCAATAGATGTAAATTCCCAAAATAATTACGAAAAAGTTCACGAGTTGAGATTAGGAGCCTTTAGGCTTTTAGCCGGAGGGTTTTTAGACCTTAGCTACGAGTATATCAATTCCACTGCTTCTGGCCTTGGGGTTTCGCTGATGCTAAATTTTGATGATGCAATCGAGACTGAAAAATTTGGGATTATTCCATATTATAGATTTTATTTTGGTGATAATCCAGAATTTAAAGGGCATGGATTTTTTGTAGAGGCATTTACGTATTTTTACACTGGAGATCAAGATGAATATTATTTCAGTCAACAAGCTAATGAAGTTTTTGAGGATGACTCTTTTTTTGATGTAGCTCCGGGATTGGCTGTAGGTTCCAAATGGATCAATTCCAGCGGATTTTTGTTTCAAATCAAATTAGGTATCGGCAGGAATTTATTGAGTAATAGTCCTGATGAGTTTGTTGCTACCGGAGATTTTTATGTGGGTTATAGATTTTAAATCTTAAGTATCAACCTGTGATTTTACAGACACATTTAAACTGAATTATGGGGAGTGATAATGTGATCTAGTGCATTACGAGCCTTTTTTATTTCTTGTAGGGAAGCGATCCTGATTCATCATTTTATAAGCTTCATCAATGTACAATGAAATATCCCTGGTATAAGCCCCAATACCGGCATCAGGAGATTTTTGATGTCCCAGGCGCACTATAATCACATCATCCTCGGGCTGTACGATGACGTATTGACCAAGATGTCCGCGCATCATAAAAAAATCTTTGTCGTTTTGGTTTTTAAGCCACCAGCCATATCCATATTGCGGGCTGGAAGAGAAACGGGGTTTTAAGGATTTTGCAACAAAAGCAGAGTCCAGGATTTGCTGTCCATTCCATTTTCCGTGGTCTTTATATAACTTTCCAAAACGCGCAAAATCTTTAGCATTGCTGGCTATACAGCAGTAGGCTTTCACCATATTTTCCTCAGCGCTATCCACCTGCCATAAGGCTGAATTCTGGCTTCCCAAAGGTTTCCAAAAACTTTCGCTTAAATAATTGTATATTTTTTTGCCAGTCGCCTTTTCAATAAGCATAGCCAGCATTTGGGTATCTCCACTGGCGTATTTGAAAGCCTGCCCCGGAGTGGTTTCCATCTCCAGGCCATTGATGACTTTACGTAAATCATCATCAAAATAAGCTCGCGTCGTAATGGATAATGGCGAATAGTAAGCTTCGTCCCAATTGGTGCCTGACGCCATACTCGATAAATCACCTACCGTCATTTTTGCGGCATCACCCTCGCAAAAGGCAGGTAAAAAATCGCAAACCGGTTGCTCTAAACTTTCGATGTGGCCTTCCATAATCGCTTTGCCCAGCAATCCGGACACATAGCTTTTGGCCATAGAAAAGGAATTCGATTTAGAGTTGGCATCATATTCATCATAATAGTTTTCAAACCAAATACTATCGTTTTTAATGATTACATAAGCTACGGTTCCCCAGTCTTTATTCGCTTTCTGCAATGTTTTAGTTTCAGCAACCGAATTATAGGCTTTGTGTTTTGGCCAGGCCTGGGGTGTTCCTTTCTCGATAAACTGGTTATCAAAGCGCTCGTAATCCTCTAAAAAGGCCGTGGTATGTCCCTGCATATAAATTGTGCGCACTGCTTTGATCAGGTAATCGGTGTCTGTGATATAGAGGGTGACTATGAGTAAGCCAAAAAGGATCAGTACTGCTTTCAGGAGGTTCTTTATAAATTTCATTAATCAAAGTTTAGGAAACTAAATATAGAAATTAAAAGCAGAACGAAGTATTTCTATAGTGAATTCAAATTCAAAATGATTCTGCGGCTTAACTAGCGTATTTCTTTTGTCTTAATCATGAATTCACAGATTCAAAAATTCGCAGACCAACACGAATAATGAAGAAAGAACATGAGAATACAGAATTTTGCTAAGACCTATTTCCTTTCTACATTTCTAACTGAGTACTTCTTACTTTGTACTTTTAATATTCTACTTTGTGCTAGGAGTTAAACCCATATATATTAGTTTTGCCATTTGCAAATAAGCATTTCATTATGGCATACGATTTTAAAAGAATAGAGCAGGATTGGCAAAAATATTGGGCAAAGCATCAGACTTTTAAGGCTAAACAGCCTCAGGACTTTTCAGGAGAGCCCAAACCTCCGTTTTACGTATTGGATATGTTCCCTTATCCATCGGGAGCCGGTCTGCATGTGGGTCATCCTCTGGGTTATATTGCCAGTGATATCTATGCTCGTTATAAAAGACATTCAGGTTATAATGTCCTGCATCCACAGGGCTACGATTCCTTTGGTTTACCGGCCGAGCAGTATGCGATCCAGACGGGTCAGCACCCTGCCAAAACTACCGAAGCCAATATCAAAAGGTATAGAGAGCAACTCGATAAAATCGGTTTCTCTTTCGACTGGAGCCGGGAAGTTCGCACCAGCGATCCCAAGTATTACAAATGGACACAATGGATTTTTATCCAGTTGTTTGAAAGCTGGTATGACGAAGCTGCTCAGAAGTCCAAACCGATTTCGGACCTGATTCAGATTTTTGAAAGTGAAGGAAATTCAGAAGTTCAAGCGGTTTGTGATGGCGATACACCAGAATTCTCTGCTGAAGACTGGAAGGCCTTTTCGGATGATGAAAAAGAACAGCACCTGCTTAACTATAGATTGACTTACCTCGCAGAAACCGAAGTAAACTGGTGTCCGGCTTTAGGAACCGTGCTGGCCAATGATGAAATCGTCAACGGTGTCTCCGAACGCGGAGGACATACCGTTGTGAGAAAGAAAATGAAGCAGTGGAGCATGCGTATTTCTGCCTTTGCTGAACGTCTGCTTTCAGGATTAGACGATTTGGACTGGAGCGAAAGTCTAAAAGAAACTCAGAAAAACTGGATTGGAAAATCAGTTGGAGCACAATTAAAATTCAAAATTCAAAATTCAAAATTTTTAATTGAGGCTTTCACCACGCGTCCCGACACGATTTTTGGAGTGTCCTTTATTACCTTAGCTCCGGAGCACGATTTGGTGAGTCAGATCACGACCCCGGAACAAAAAGAAGCAGTGGATACCTATGTAAAAGCTGCTGCCAGGCGAAGCGAACGCGAGCGTATGGCAGATGTTAAAAGCATAACGGGAGTATTTACAGGTGCTTTTGCTGAGCATCCTTTAACCCAGAAACCCATTCCGATCTGGATTGGCGATTATGTGCTGGCCAGCTACGGAACCGGCGCGGTGATGGCGGTCCCCTGTGGTGATCAGCGCGATCATGATTTTGCCAAACACTTCGGTATTCCCATCCCTAACGTATTTCAAGGCATAGATATTTCTGAAGAAGCCTATACCGATAAAACCAATACCACCAAAATCGCAAACTCCGATTTTCTCGATGGTTTGGGCGTTTTGGAAGCCATTCCTAAGGCGATTGAAGCCCTGGCCGATATTGGTGCAGGAGATAAAAAAATCAACTACAGATTACGGGATGCTGTGTTCTCAAGACAGCGTTACTGGGGAGAACCATTTCCGGTGTATTACGTCAACGACCTGCCTAAAATGATAGCTGAAAAACACCTGCCTTTGAAACTTCCGGAAGTGGAGAAGTACCTGCCCACGGAAGACGGTGCGCCACCTTTGGGGAGAGCTACCGAATGGGCCTGGGACACAGAAACTAATCAGGTGGTTTCTAATGATAAAATCGATCACAAGAGCGTTTTTCCTCTCGAATTGAATACCATGCCCGGCTGGGCCGGGAGTTCCTGGTACCTGTTCCGCTATATGGAAGAGCAGAACAACCGCGACCAGCATATCGCCTCCGATGAAGCTTTGAACTACTGGAAAAACGTTGACCTATACATTGGAGGAAGCGAACATGCTACCGGTCATTTGTTATATTCCCGGTTCTGGACCAAATTCCTGAACGACAGAGGGGTTCTGCCGGTAGACGAACCTTTTAAAAAGCTGATTAACCAGGGGATGATTCTGGGGGAAAGCGCTTTTGTTTATAGGTATAAGGCATCAGGTGGAGAAGGTAGAATTGGAGAGAATATATATATCACCTATGACTTTGTTAAGTCAATAAAAGAAGAACTTTCAAAATTTGAAAATATCTTTATAAGAGAAAATGGAATTTTTGATAAAAATAATAATATCATAGATTCTGAAATTATAATTAAATATACTCCAATTCTAAAGAAGATTTTTTCTTTAGGACAAAGTAATATGCTTATTATGGAAAGGTCTTTTGATCCTATTCATGTTGATGTTTCTGTAGTCAACACCTCGAATCAACTTGATATTGAAGGTTTAAAGAAAATAAAACCCGAATTTAGCGAAGCTAAATTCATCTTAAGCAACGGAGAACTTTACGATGCCAACTCCTCCCCTTTGGGGAGGTCGGGAGGGGATTTTACGGTTTCTCGCGAAGTCGAAAAAATGTCGAAATCTAAATTTAACGTGGTCAATCCGGACGATGTTTGTGAAGAATATGGCGCCGACAGCTTACGTCTTTACGAAATGTTTCTTGGTCCCATAGAACAGGCGAAGCCCTGGAATACCGCCGGACTTTCTGGAGTTCATAACTTTCTGAAAAAGCTCTGGAAGTTGTATTCCCAAGCCTCCCCCGACCCCTCCCAAGGAGGGGAGTCTGACTTTCAGATTTCAGATGAACCTGGAAGTAAAGAATCCTTGAAAACGCTGCACAAAACCATCAAAAAAGTCACCCAGGATATCGAAGACTTTAGTTTCAATACGTCGGTGTCTACTTTTATGATCTGCGTGAACGAATTGACTCAGCAGAAGTGCAATTCAAGAGAAATTCTTGAGCCGCTCGCCATTTTAATTTCACCTTATGCGCCACATATCGCTGAGGAATTGTGGGAAGGTCTGGGTCATTCAGAAGGTATTTCAGAAGTAGCTTACCCTAAGTTTGAAGAAAAATACCTCAAGGAAGATTCCAAAACCTATCCGATTTCCTTCAACGGAAAGATGCGCTTTACCATGGATTTATCGCTGGACCTCAGCAAAGATGAAATCGAAGAAATAGTCATGGCCGATGAACGCACTCAAAAACAACTGGAAGGCAAAACCCCTAAAAAGGTGATTATTGTGCCCGGTAAGATTGTGAATATTGTGGGTTAAATATCATAGCCCACGATTTAAATCGTGGGCTATGATATTTTAATGCGCCTCCAGCCAGTTTTGCCCGGTACCCATATCCACATCTAATGGGACATCGAGTTTAAAGGCGTTCTCCATTTTGTCTTTGACCAGAGCCTTGAGTTCTTCGAGTTCATCTTTATGGGCGTCGAAGATCAGTTCATCATGCACCTGGAGGAGCATTTTCGATTTGAAGTTGTTTTCCTCCAGGGCTTCATAAATATGGATCATGGCTACTTTGATGATATCGGCAGCGCTCCCCTGAATCGGTGCATTCACGGCATTTCGCTCTGCCGCGCTGCGAACCACATTGTTTCTGGCATTGATGTCTTTCAGATAGCGTCTTCTGCCCATCACTGTTTTGACGTAGCCGTTTTCCTTGGCAAATTCGATCTGCTCATTGATATAATCTCTGAGTTTCGGATAGGTCTTGTAGTAAGTTTCAATCAGTTCCTTAGATTCCGTTCGGTTTAAATCGGTTTGATTGCTTAAGCCGAAAGCGGAAACCCCATAGATGATTCCGAAATTCACTGTTTTAGCATTGCTACGCTGTGCTCTGGTCACGTCTTCAATGTCGACCCCAAAGACTTTAGCAGCTGTGGAAGCGTGGATATCTTCCCCGTTCTTAAAGGCTTCCATCATGTTTTCTTCCTGACTCAAAGCGGCGATGATCCTCAATTCGATCTGAGAATAATCGGCAGCGAGTAAGACGTGATTTTCATCTCTCGGCACAAAGGCTTTTCTCACTTCACGTCCGCGTTCTGTCCGGATAGGAATGTTCTGTAAGTTGGGGTTGTTGGAGCTCAATCGCCCTGTAGCGGCAACGGTTTGCATAAATTCGGTATGTACGCGTTTGGTTTTGGGATGAATCTGCTTGGGCAGCGCATCCACATAGGTGCTTTTTAGCTTGGAAAGCTGCCTCCACTCTAAAACCTCTCTCACGATTTTGTGCTCTTTAGTAAATTGAGATAAAACATCTTCTGCAGTAGAATACTGACCGGATTTGGTTTTCTTTGGTTTTTTTGCAATTTCCAGTTTAGCGAAAAGAATTTCTCCTAGCTGCTTGGGAGAACCGATATTGAATTCTTCCTGTGCTGCTTCATAAACCGACTGTTCTAAGCGCTTGATATCTTCATTGAGCTTTTCTGAAATATTTTCCAATGCTGACTTATCGAGGTTTATACCTTCAATTTCCATAGCCGCTAGAACCCTTAGTAAAGGGATCTCAATGTCTTTGAACAGGGGTTCGTTGGAAGCTTCTTTCAGTTCCTTTTCAAAAAAGGTCTTGAGCTGGAAGGTGATATCGGCATCTTCTACAGCGTACTGCGTCTGGTCTTCCAGGTCTACCATACGCATGGACTTTTGATTTTTCCCCTTGCCAATCAGCTCTGAAATGGGCTGTGGTGAATAGTTGAGATAGGTCTCCGCCAGGACACTCATATTATGACGCATGTCCGGGTTGATGATGTAATGTGCCAGCATGGTATCAAATAAAGGCCCTTTAACTTTTAAGTTGTAGTTGGCGAGAACCTTAATGTCATACTTCAGATTCTGTCCGATTTTCTCGATTTCTTTGGATTCAAAAAAGGGTCTCAGGACCTCAATGAGTTCCTGGGCTTCATCCCGGTCTTCCGGAAAGACGACATAATAGCCTTTATGGGCTTCCCAGGAAAACGCAATCCCCACTAATTCGGCATCCAGAGTTTTGAGGCTCGTGGTTTCCGTATCAAAACATACCGATGTTTGCTTCATGAGCCTGTCCATAAACAGTTTTACAGACATCTTTCCTTTGACGTACTGGTAGTGGTGGTCTGTATTCTCTAAAGTTTTGTAGCCGTCAAAATCAGCCGGATCGACGTTGGCAGCGTCGGTGTCATTGCCGAAAAGTGAAAACTGTCCGGCTCCTGCAGTTGGTGATGCTTTTTTTGAAGAGGTTTCTTCAGAGGCAGCTTCACCTGTGTTATACATTTTGACAAACTGCTCCGTCAATCTTCGAAATTCTAAATCTTTAAAAATCTCCAGGACCTTTTCCACCTGAGGTGGAGAGACTTCATATTTGGCTTCATCGAAGGTGACCTCACAATCGGTAAAGATGGTAGCCAGCTTTTTGGACAGCAGTCCGAGCTCGGCGTTGGCTTCGACTTTCTCTTTCATTTTGCCTTTCAGCTGGTCGGTGTTTTCCAATAGAGCTTCCATGGAGCCAAACTGCTGGAGGAACTTTTTGGCTGTTTTTTCTCCAACACCCGGCAATCCCGGGATATTATCGGAAGCATCGCCCATCATCCCCAGAAAGTCGATGACCTGCTCGGGGCGTTCAACACCAAACTTCTTCTGAACTTCAGGAATGCCCCATTTTTCAACGCCATTGCCCATCCTGGCCGGGCGCTGCATGTAGATGTTTTTGGTGACCAGTTGAGCAAAATCCTTGTCTGGCGTCACCATATGGACTTCGTAACCTTCGGCTTCGGCCTGCTTGGCCAGAGTGCCTATAATGTCATCGGCTTCCATGCCTGAGATTTCTACAACCGGGATTTCCATGGCGTGAAGGATGTCCTGAATGATGGGGATGGATTCTTTGATGACCTTTGGGGTTTCATCGCGATTGGCTTTATAGGCTTCGTACATTTCCTTGCGCTCCTTGCTTCCGTCTTTATCGAAACACACGGCCAGATGGTCCGGGTTTTCCCGTTTGATCACATCAAAAAGGGAATTCATAAAGCCCATGATGGCTGAGGTATCCTGTCCTTTGGAATTGATTCTGGGATTCTTGATGAGGGCGTAATAGCCACGGAAAATCATTGCGTATGCATCTACAAGAAAAAGTCGTTTTTTGGAAGCCATAGGTCAATATTTGTTGAATGTAAATTTAGTTGAAATTATGGCTTAGCCAAAATTGAACATGGTGTTTGTTTGGATTAAATATGGATTTTACCACGGAGTCGTGAACTACAAAAAGAAAGCTTTTGTGTCCTCTGTGTTTTTGTGGTGAGTTTAAAGCTGCTTTAGTTTTATGTATAATGGATTTTAATCAGCTCTATTTACCACGGAGTGCACAGAGATTTTCTTCTTTGTGTCCTTTGTGACTTTGTGGTGCATAATAAAACGCTTTAGTGAATTCGATAATTTAAAAATTTCGAATTCACTTCTCGATATATCCGACTAGGGCGGACACTTGAGGTGATCATCGACTACTTCAGTGGAACACGGAGGCAGACATCAGGCTGAGTTTTAGAGAAAAGTTTAGTGTTCTGCTGCACATGTCATCCAGCAGGATCAGAATCAGGATAAATACTTCTAAAACTTTATATAAAGCGGTTTGTCGCTAATTTTCGAGGTCTATATTTGCAGAAAAAAAATGCGGTGGATCATCTCAATAGCCATTTTACTGGCTTTGGAAGTATATGCGTTTCAGGCGTTTAGGACGCTGTTTAAATTCTGGTGGAGCTTATCGGCCTATGTGGCCATCACGGTTGTCGTCGTTGGCCTGTTGATATATTCGTTTTATCAGCCTACTACGCATGGGTCTTTGACCGGTTTTCGGGCCTATATGATCGGTATTTTTCTAAGCCTTTCAGCATTAAAGCTCAGTGTTGTCGTGGTGATGTTTGGTGAAGATATCCTGAGGGTTTTTATTTTTATCTACAATAAACTTTTTACGTCTTCGGCTGAAAATTTTCCTTCACGCCGCAAATTCATAAGTACACTTGCGTTGGGGCTTGGCGCCATTCCATTCCTGTCGCTGCTCTATGGTATGTATAAAGGGAAATATAATTTTAAAGTTCTGTCTTACGAGCTGGAATTTGACAATTTGCCCGAGGAATTTGACGGGTATACGCTAACGCAGATCAGCGATATACATAGCGGGAGTTTTGATAATGAAGAGGAGATTAACTATGCGGTAGATCTGGTGAATGAACAGGAGTCGGATGTGGTTTTATTCACCGGAGACCTGGTGAATAATCTGGCTGAAGAAATGAAGCCCTGGATTCCCGTTTTTTCTCGATTGAAAGCGAAAGACGGCGTTTACTCCATACTTGGGAATCACGATTATGGGGATTATTATCAGTTTGCAAGCGAGGACAAAAAGCAGGAAAATTTTAAGGATTTAGTGAAGGTGCATTCTGATTTAGGCTGGGATTTGCTTAGAAATGAGCGCAAAGAAATAAAAAGAGGAGAGCATAAACTGCACGTGATAGGGGTTGAAAACTGGGGCAAAGGCGGTTTTAAAAAAGCGGGTGATTTTGAAAAAGCCGCGAAAGGTGTAGATCCTAAAGATTTTAAAATCCTGATGAGTCACGATCCCTCGCACTGGGATGAGGTGATTAAAAATCACGAGAAGGATGTGCAACTGACCTTGAGCGGACATACGCATGGAATGCAGTTTGGGATTGAAATTCCAGGCTGGTTCAAGTGGAGTCCTGTACAGTATCGCTATGAACAGTGGGCCGGGCTTTATGAAAATGCGAAACGTTTTATTAATGTGAATCGCGGGTTTGGTTACCTGGCCTATCCGGGTCGGGTGGGAATCTGGCCGGAGGTCACCGTGATTAAACTGAAACGCAGACCTGTTTCTGAAGCCTAAAAAAAACGCAGCTCCTGAGGCTGCGTTCTTGTTTTTTAAAGTCCTTCGGGCTTATTTCGCATTAATCATCCAGTTGACACCGTATTTGTCGGTCAGTCTTCCATAATGTGCGCCCCAGCTGGTTTTCTGGTAGGTTGCCAGAAGCTTTCCCTCTTTGACTAAGGCGTCAAAAATTTCCTGACCCTTGTCTTTATCATCTAGGTCTATACTCATCTGGATTTTAGTGCCTTTTGTTACTGTTGCGTCTGGAGCAGTGTCATTTCCCATCATGTGAAAACCATCTCCTACCAGTTCGGCATGTTGCAGCTTGTCTCTGTAATGCTCAGGGACGTTAAGGATTTCATCCTGATAGGTTTGTCGGTTAATGATTCTGCCCCCAAAAATGGACTGATAAAAATTGAATGCTTCTTTACAATTTCCTTCAAAAGATAAGTAAGCCTGAATGTTCATGATTCTTAATTTCTCTCAAAATAAAAATTTAACCCCACTTTTTCCATAAATCTATCCTAAACCTTACTTTCTAAAGTGCCTGCTTTTGGTCTTTTATCCAGGAGTCAACCTGCTTTTCCAGATAATTTAAAGGCAAAGCACCACTGCCAAGAACGAGATCGTGAAAAGCTTTGATATCAAAACCTTCACCCAATTCTTCTTTTGCTCTTTGCCTGAGTTCACCAATTTTCAGCATACCGATTTTATAGCCTGTAGCCTGTCCGGGGATAACCATATAACGTCTAACCTCCGCTTTGATAGCACCTTCAGAGACAGATGAGTTTTCGCTGAAATACTGAATAGCGTCTGCTTCTGTCCAGCCTTTGGAATGAAGTCCTGTATCAACCACCAATCGGATCGCCCTCCAGATTTCGTTGACCAGTCTTCCAAAATCATAGTAAGGATTTTCATACTGCCCCATTTCCTTGGCCAGTTTTTCAGAATATAAAGCCCAGCCCTCCACATAGGCATTGTAACCGCCCTGGGTTCTGAATTTTGGGATATCTTCTAATTCCTGAGCTATGGAAATCTGCATATGATGTCCGGGATTTCCTTCATGATAAGCCACGCCTTCCAAAGTTGTTTTTGGCATGGAAGACATATCCGAAAGATGCACATAATAAGTGCCGGGTCTTGAGCCATCCGGCGTTCCGGCCATATAATGCTGGGGTGCGCCATCCTGCTCTCTAAAAGGCTCAACCCGCTTCACTTCTAAACCCGCTTTGGGTAAAATGCCAAAGTAGTCGGGGAGTTTCTCTGTGATTTCATCGATGTATTTTGTAGCTTCCGTTAAGTAAGCTTGTCGTCCTTCGTCCGTATTTTGGAAATAAAATTGCTCATCTTCATTTACGAATTTGAAAAAGGCCTGTAAGTCACCGTCAAAACCAACTTCTTCTTTGATGAGCTTCATTTCTTCCTGTATGCGTTTCACCTCCTTTAAGCCAATGTTATGAATTTCATCAGCAGTAAGATCTGTTGTGGTGGAAGTATTCAGTCTGTAGTTATAATATTCAGTTCCGTTTTCATGACGGCTTACACCGGTAGGGGTTTCTTCAGTATTGGGCAATTCTTTTTCAGTCCAGGCAATCAGTTTTTCGTAAGAAGGCTTAAAAGCATTTAATAAAGATTCTTTCGAGGCCTGTTCCAGTTCTTCTGCCTTTTCTTCTGAAATCAATTCGGCTTCGAGTAAAGCGCCTATTTTTTTCTTCATGTCTTGGAAAATAGCCGAAATTTCCTCGCTCTCTTCAAAAGGCTGGCCGGTTATCAGAGATTCGCTTTGTTTTTGAACGATTTCCAAAGCAAATCGAGGAGGAAGAATGTCATTTTTAGCCTGAGATTTTGCGCGATCCAGCAACTGGTTCATAGCTCTATCCATTTTCTCAATCCGACTGATGTATGCTTCCATATCAGCTAGGCTGTCAACTTTATGAAAGTTGATAAGCATGTTAGGAAGACGAGTATGGATGGATGTCATCTGGTCAAAAATATATTCCATAGGAGCATACTTCACTTCTTTCTGCTTTGCTTCATTTTGATAAATCCACAAGTCATAAGACAACTGACCCTGTTGATCGAGCTGGTCATAATCAAACTCTGCCTTAAGCTCATCAACAGATTCCTGCATCCATTTTGCCTCTTCCTTTAGCGCTTCCATGCTCATGTCATCCAGTTCTCCATAGCGGTCTTTTCGGCCAAGGGCCGTGAGTCTTAACGGACTGGTCTGAAGGGATTCTTCGTGTTTTTCATCCAGCCAGGCGGTTAATTTTTGATTGATGTCTTCTTCTTTTTCTGAAGCCTCCTGACAGGATATTCCGACGAGCAGAAAAGCCAGGAAAAGGTACGAGAGTTTCGAATTTTTTTTCATAAGAATGGGTTTAAACGGGTTGCTTGGTTTTTTTGTTGATAAAATATTTTGATAAATACAGTACACTGCCTATAAAAGGAATGAACAGGATGAATACCATCCATATAAAACAATGCAAAGGTTTTTCATTTTTGAACAGCAGGTAAATGGAATAGATCGTTATTGCGGCATAAAGAATTCCGAGGCCTAGCTTATGGTAGGGTGTAAGGAGGCCAAAAAAAGTGTAAGGAACAGGCATAAAACATATTAAATTTAACGTAAGTTAATTTAATATCTGTTAAAATACAAATGCTGATTCAGATTCAGAATTTGAAATGCTGCTCAATACTGGGTAGTATCCGCTAAAGTATAGGAAACACTATGTTTTTAAGAGTTGTTAATAATCAGATCGGGGAGCTTAATTGATTTTTTTTTCAAAATAATGATAAAGGTTCGAATTTTTATTGAGTATAGGATTGAAGGGCTTAATAAATAATTAAGACTTATAATCTGGTTTTTTTGTAATTTTATAACAAATCTTAAAAAAATATCAAAATGAACACAGATGTATTAGAAGGAAAATGGAACCAGGCGAAAGGAAATTTTAAGCAAAAGTATGGTCAGCTCACCGATGATGACCTCTCTTTTTCTGAAGGGAAGTTTGAGGAAATGTTAGGGCGTCTGCAGGAAAAAACAGGCAAAACCAAAGAAGAACTGATCAAAGAAATTGAAAAAGCCTAAAGTTGTGTCTTGACTGTTTTCAGATCTTATAATAACATAGTTTTCACTAAAATTTATATCATGGAAAATGACGAAAAAAAAATATCGAAATTCGGTCAAATGCCTAAAAAAGCCATTTCTTGGCGAGCCATTTTTGGAGGACTCGTCACCGTATTTTCAATCATGCTTCTGCTGAACCTTATAGGTATAGCCATTGGTTTTGGAGCTATAGACCCTGCCGAAGAACAAAATGCACTTAGTGGTGTTGGGACCGGAGCTATTATTTGGTGGATACTGTCCAATATTCTAGCTCTTTTTGTAGGAGCAAGGCTAGCCTCCAGAGCGGGGGTTTCTTTTACTGACAAGGGGGGTATCATGCAGGGATTTCTAACCTGGGCACTTTACTGTTTACTGTCCTGCCTGCTTGTATTTACGGCGGTAGGAAAAGTGATTTCCGGCGTAGGTAATGCTATTTCATTTGCAGCCTTACAGGCCAGTGAGGTCATGGTGAACGAGCATACCCAGGATGACGGGAATGATTTTGAAATAAGTGATATCAGCTGGCAGGAAGCTCGTGCTGAATTTTATGCACTTTTGGAAGATACAGAAAAGAAGGCTCTGGACCCTGACCGTTTAGAATCTAAGGCCGAAGACGTGGCTGAAACTGCAGAAAATCAGGCTGTAGATGCGGCAAAAAACCCTGCAGCACTAGAGGAAGAGGTGAATAAAGTCTTTGAAAAAGCTGAAGAAGAATTTTCTCAGTCGCTGGAAGCACTTGACAGGGAAGCACTCGTCAACATCCTGGTGAACCGTTCAGACCTTTCAGAACAAGAAGCGCGTAAAACGGTAAACAATTATGTGGATACTTACAAGGGTGTAAAAAGTGAAGCCAAAGCCTTTTTAAACAATGCTCAAAAGGAGCTCGCTGAGAAAGCTGAAGCTGCTGCAGAAGCTGCTTCTCAGGCAGCATTATACCTTTCCATTACGTTAATATTAGGTATCATCGTCGCTGCATTCGGTGGGTTGACGGGTGTTCGTTCTTTACGTAATGAATACAGAGACCAACTGAATGACAAGTATTAAAACGCTGTTAGTGTAACCAGATAGGCTTACTGGATTAATTTAACTCCATTTCATAATTGAGCAGGCTCAGTTGAAAATGGAGTTTTCTGATTAGATGTTGAATCTATTCCTTTTTATCTCCATCCAGCTTCAGGTTTAAGGAATCGGATTGATCGTAGTTTTTCAATTCCACAATAGAAGCAGGAAGGCTAAAGCCTGCAGATAATAATGCCCCCATGACCTTATCCATGACGTTAGACCTGATGTTGATATGGTAAGACCGCTTTGTGGATTCGAAGGTGTTAATCCAAAACCGAACTTTTAAGTTAACGGTGTTGGTGGCGAATTCATCAATAGCTATGCTGGGTTTTTTGTCTCCTTTCAAAACCGAATCCAACTTGCTGAGGGTTTCCTCAATAATTTCAGAGGCTTTCCTAGGACTGTTTTCATAAGCAATACCCACAGTGAATTCATACCTCAGGAATCCATCTATCGTATAATTGAATAGAGGGTTCTTGAGTATAATGGAATTGGGTAAAAAGACATCTCTGCCATCCGGGGTTTTGATAAGCGTTTCACGAATGTTGATGTCTTTTACAAAACCAACAATCTTATCGACTTCAATCAAATCATTCAATCTGAACGGACTTTTAAAGGCCAGGATAATACCCGCTAAAAAGTTTTCGCCGATGTCCTTTAATGCAAAACCGATCACAAAGGTTAGCAGTCCTGCTCCTGCCAGTACCTTGTTGGTAAAGGCATCCAGGCCTAGCATATAAAGCGTGATGAGCAGCACAGCGGTCTTGAGGGCAAAGCTGATGATCTGCGAGATAAAGGTAGCGGTGACGTGATTTGGAGATTTTTTTACCAGACGCAGCCGGACTCTGTGTTTGACGAAATTGGCGATCAGAAATCACGAAATCAGGAACAGCAGTGTAAATCCAAGGTGAATGTAATTCGTTTCAAAATACTGGATAATATCCTTATAAAACTCTGTAGGATTTCTCATGGGATTTGTTTTTAAAATTCTCTGTAAACCGAATGTATTAACTAATTTGACACAGCTGCAAGCCTTTAAGAACTGAAATAAATACCTCTCTAATTTAAGACACCAGCACCCTAAAGTTGCTCATTCCATGCACATGAACCTGACCAACATTTAGCTTACTTCCTTTCTTAACACCTCCAGCGGGGGTTTTCTGATCACACTCAGGCTATTGCTTAATCCGATAACTAAAACTAACAAAACAATTCCAGGAAATATAATCAGAAATGGAATTAAAGATGGTGTAAATGGAGATTCAAATACCAGCCAGGCCAGCAGCTGGCTGCTGATCAAGGATAGCAAAACGCCGGATAAACCTCCGAGAACACCAAGATAAATATATTCTAAAGCAGTGATATTTAAAATCTGTTTGCTTTTGGCTCCCAGCGTTCTCAGCAATACACTTTCCCGAATACGCTGGTATTTGCTGGTTCTTATGGCTCCTAAAAGCACAATAATTCCGGTGAGAATACTAAAGAAGGCCATAAAATTGATGATCCACGAAATTCTTCCCAGGAGCATTTCGATGACATTTAAGACCTGCTGTAAATCAATGATAGACACGTTAGGATATTTTTTCACCAGTTCCTGCTGCAATTCTGCCGATTTTTCTTTGCCGGGGAGTTTGGTGGTCAGAACATGGAATTGCGGGGCTTTTTCCAAAACACCTTCAGGAAACACCAGAGAGAAATTCAGTTGCATCCGCGACCAGTCTACCTTTCTTATACTGCCTACCACGGCCTCCAGCAATACGCCCTGGACATTAAAGACCAGTTTATCCCCAACGTCAACTTTAGCATCTTCAGCAAAATTAGTGCTAATGGAAACGGGAACCGGGTTAAGATTTTCTCCTTCAGCAGTCCAGGATCCGCTTTCGATACTTTCAGACGCAATAAGGGAGTCGCGATAGGTAGTCCTAAATTCATGATCCAGCACCCAGCCGTTTACCCGGGAAGTCGAATCCTTTCTTATTTCCTGCACGGATCTTCCTGCCAGACTTTGCACCCGCATGGTGACAATGGGGATGTCGCTTAAAACGGGTAAATCCTTTGCTTTTATGGTTTGAGACAGGGCCTGGCGCTGCTCGCTTTGCACATCCAGCAGGATCATATTGGGACTGCTGGACTGGGACTCTATAGAAGCCTGTGCCAGCAGTAAATCTTTGCTGAAGTAAAGCGTGCTTATTAAAAAAGTTCCTACTCCAATAGCTAAAACCAACGTAAGGGTCTGATTTTGAGGTCTGAAAAGGTTCAGCAGGCTTTGCCTGGCAACAAATCCCCACTGCTGTGGGAAATATTTCCGGATAGCCTGCATGAACAGGTAAGCTACCCCGGCAAGAATAGCGAAGGTGAGTAAAATTCCTCCGACAAAAGCTAAGGAATATACCCAGTCTTCCAGGAGCCAGAGCGAGAATAAAAAGATAAATAAAAAGATACCGGCAGATACCAAAATAACGGCCTTTCTGGATTTTTTAGACTCCTCCTTTATGACCCTCAGGGCCTGTAATGGAGAAATATAAAGCGTCCCGATTAAGGGATATAAAGCAAACAGGACCGACATGAAAATCCCAAGTAAAACACCCATGACAATGACCTGCAACGAGAACGTGATTTGTACATCAACGGGCAGTAAACCTTCCAGGAGAAGCGGGAATACCTGCTGTAGCAGCAATCCGGCAACGGTACCTACGAGACCGCCTATCAGCCCCATCATCGCTACCTGAATGAGGTATATTAAAAACGTCTGTTTTTTACTCGCTCCCAGACACTTCAAAACCGCAACGGCGCGTAATTTCTCTTTGATGTAAATGTGAATAGCACTTGCAATACCAACGCAGCCAAGTAATAAAGCAATGAAGGCCACAAGATTGAGAAACTTACCAAAATTCTCATAGCGTCTTCCCAGTCGGTCGCTGGTAGAGGTGTGGGTGTCTAAATCTGCTTCTTCTGCATCCAGCATGGGATCTAACTTTTCATCCAGTTTTTCCATGTCTGCTGAAGGTGCTGCCGTAAAATAAAATTCGTAATCTATCCGGCTTCCGGTTTGCACCAGCCCTGACTCTTCAATAAATCTATAGGGTATGAGCACCGGAGGGGCTACAGAACTAAAAATAGCGGTACTTCCCGGAACAGCGTTTAGCGCGCCGGCAATGGGTAAACTCACTTTACCGATTTTTATACTGTCGCCTGGCTGTATGCCCAGTTGAAGCATGACCGTAGCATCGACCAGGGCTGCGCCCTCTTTCTGATAAGCAGAGGCCGCGGAAACCGGCTGAGTTTCCAGTTCACCATAAAACGGGAAACCGCCTTCAATCCCTCTGACCTGCATTAGTTTGGTGGCTTCATGTTGTGGAAAAGCCGCCATGGAAGCGAAATTGATTTCTTTGGCTTTAGGACCACCCAGCGAATCCATGATCTGAAGCACACGCTCATTGGGCGGATCGTCACTGTCTATTTTAAAATCGGCGCCCATAAGCGCTTTGGATTCTAAAGCAATAGTGTCTTTTAGATTCTCCCCAAAGGATTGAATGGAAACCACGGCTGCGATACCCAGCACGATAGAAGCCATGAAAATAATCAGCTTCCTGCCGCTGGCTTTTCCGTCACGCCATGCCATTTTAAAGAGCCAGCTGAAGCCTGGTCCTGAGGTTTTATGCTTGTTCATTAGACCTGCTTTTCTTGGTTTTCAACAATTCTGCCTCCTTTCAGCCTGAGGATATGCTGTGTTTTATGGGCCAGTTCTATGTCATGGGTAACAATGACAAGCGTAGTGCCTGCCTCTTTGTTAAGCTCGAAAAGCAGGGCTTCTACTTTTTCACCGGTTTCTGCATCCAGATTCCCTGTGGGCTCATCGGCAAACAGAATGGAGGGACGATTCGAAAATGCACGGGCGACCGCTACGCGCTGTTGTTCACCTCCTGAAAGTTGAGAAGGATAATGATGAATGCGATCCCCCAATCCCACTTTTTCCAGCAGGTCTTTGCTTATTTTAGAAGCATTTTTATCCCCCTGAAGTTCCAGGGGAACAGCCACATTTTCCAAGGCGGTGAGTGTTGGTAAGAGTTGGAAATCCTGAAAAACAAAACCGATATGTTTATTTCTAAGCAGGGCTCTTTCATCTTCACCGAGTTCACTCAGTTCGCTTCCGCACAACTCGATGGATCCTGTATCTGGGCTGTCTAAACCGGCGCAAAGGCCGAGTAAAGTCGTTTTTCCGCTTCCGGAAGGCCCAACGATGGCAAAAGTCTTTTGCTCCTCAACTTCAAAATGAATATCTTGTAAAACTTTAAGCCGTTTGGATCCGCTGGAATAGCTTTTCTCAAGGTTGCGAACGTTTAATATCTTTGCCATCTTAAATCTGGTTAATGTCTTTTATCGAATAAAGGCAAAATAAAGAAACGAATTGATTATAAACCCCTGTGTTATGAGAACCTTAAGGCCTTATTTCTGTATTTTTTTTGTATTTCTGTTGCTTTCCTGCGGAAAGACTACCGATAAGAAAGCAGAGCAAACATCAGCGGAAAGCCCTGAAACAGAAACCCGGGCTGAGGTTGAAGAAAAAAACGTGATTCTTTTCTTCGGAAACAGCTTGACGGCTGGAATGGGCCTGGAGCTTTCTGAGGCATTTCCGGCACGTATTCAGCATAGGCTTGACTCTCTGGGTTATGATTATGAAGTGGTGAATGCAGGACTAAGCGGTGAAACAACAGCCAGCGGGAAAAACAGAATCGACTGGGTTTTAAACCAGGATGTGGATGTTTTTGTTTTGGAGCTGGGAGCTAACGATGGTTTACGCGGAATACCTATCGAGGAAACCCGGGAAAATCTTCAGGATATCATCAACACGGTAAGGGCGAAAAATCCCGAGACCAAAATTATCCTCGCCGGAATGCAGATCCCACCGAATATGGGAGAAAGCTACACCACCGATTTTAGAAACATTTTCCCAGACCTTGCCGAAAAAAACAATGTGGATCTTATTCCATTCCTCCTGGAGGGGGTTGCCGGAGATCCTGAATTAAACCAGCAGGATGGCATACACCCCACCGCCGAAGGCTATAAAATTGTGGCCGACAACGTGTGGGATGTATTAAAGGACAACCTGGTTAAAAAGGGAGTCAAACCCTGAATTCGTTTATGCTATGCTTGCTGAAACAATGGCAACGACGATAAGCAATAACATGAGCCAGAACCAGATACCAACAGCAACTGCAGGCTCAGCCGGTTCTGTAGGAGTTCTTTCAGTTCTGCTGTAAAACTCTTCATATCTTTTTCTATCCACTCGGGTAGGCGTAGCGGCTGAAAGAATTAAGGCAAATAGGAGTCCTACGAATAAGAAATCAAACCAGGCGATGTTCCAGTAAACCGGCCCAACCGGATCTGAAATTACGGAAATTAACCAAATTCCGCCGATCAGGACAAGTAAATAAGCCCAAAAAGAGCCCCAGGGTCCTCTGACGCTGAAGCCGTAAAAGAATAAAGCTCCAATAAAAAGTGCGGTTACAAAAATTCCAATTAACTCAATCCAGTCCATAAGTTTAGTTTTTAGTTAAAATTAATAATTGTTCACTTAATATTACTAATTACAGACGTACCTCCCGACGGCTGGATTCGTTTTAACATCAAAATAACGCCTTCATGGTTTTTTTCTAAAATTTCATAATACACTAGCCGATCTCTAAAACAGGTTATGTATTTTTCTTTTGATTTTGGCCCCTGTCATCCTTTATACTTTGCAATACATTGCTTAGCGTTTCACTTTAGCTTGATGTTTACAGTGGGTTAGGATGAGTTCTGAAGGACACCTAAATGATTCGGGATTTGGGTGCTCAATGCCTGCAAAGCCATCAGGTCAACTACAACTCTTACTTCAGACCAGGTATAAGGCTCATGCTTATTAGAAGAAGCGTCTGTTATCTGTCACCAGATTTGTATTGATAAAATGACCCATATCGAAGTCTATCCGATCTGCTTTTACGGCCACAGGAAAGTAATTACTCCCAATCGAAACCATTTTTAATTCACTTTCACTCTTCCTTAAAAAATCTAATTTACCCTCAGCTGCTTGATTTAGGCTCGCCACCAAATCAGCCTCGATAGCAAAATCGGTTTCAATTTCAACCACCAGATTTTTTGCTAATAATGTACCGGAAATTACCAAAATATTTCTTCTATTGGCATTTTGGAGAAGAGTTCTATTGGGGTGTAAAAAATCGGAGCTGGCCAGATAGTTTTGAATTTCTCCTATGGGTACCTCCTTGGTGATGGAATTATCATAACTGATGCTTACTTTTTTTCCGGAGCTTATCTTTGCTGAAATTTCAAAAGCTCCAAGACCGATTGAGTTTAAAATATCTTCCAGCATGGAAACACCAATATTGAAACTGTATTCATCTTTGGTGGCTGAGGTCACATGCAAAGCTGTATTGACGACTTCATTCATTTTAGCCTCGCTGGTGAAGGCATGCTGGATGTGCGAATAATAAAGCTGCACATCATTAAATGGTTTTTTTAACCACAGCTGTAAGAGTTTGTGATTTCTAACGGGACCTTCAATAAGATCGTAGCCTTGGTTTCTTAGTGTTTTTGTAAGATTCATTTTGGTTAGGTTTAAAAGTTTATAGCATCACTTATCTTTTTAAATCAGAAGGCCAGCCATTCATCACGGGGCTTATACCTGCTGGTCCCCAGGTTAATGTGCCTGAATTCCAAAACCACTTTTCAAAATTAATTCCATCCCGCCAGTCAGTCAAGACCGCTTGTCTTTCGAACTTTTAAAAATACGATAAATTTAGATTATTTTAAATATTTAACACCAAAACGAATAAAAAACGAATAAAAATAGATATATGTTATTAAATAACTCGTGAAGAAGCCTGTTTAAGATCGGGATCGGGTACAGGTGAAAGTCTTAGCCTTTGTTTAGTCCTGAAGCTTTGGGAGAAATTTGATGCAGAAGCAGAGAAGAGCAAGCAATTACTTATAGCCATGATTAGCGAACGCATTTTATTCCTTAGTCAAAAACTCAGTCACTACAGAGCTTTTTTCAGATTCCATTTCGCAAGTCCAGCTATCTATCCACCATCTTCCATTTTCATAATGGAGTTGAATGCTATTTAATCCTCTGATTCGGGATTCAGTGTTCGGATCAGTTCGTATTTCAAAGGCACTCCAAACTTGTGCAATATTTCCATATTTACTAACTATTCTTTTAAGTTCCTTTTCATAGAAATCCTCTTTGGGTGATAATGCTATCGGGATATATTCCGCTTCAAGGGGATGTGATTCTGCTTTTCCGTTTTCGTCCAGTCTTGTTATAACGGCATTCTCTGAATGAATATATTTATCTCTTTTAAACTCCCAGGGCTCACTGCCAGATCCAGATACAACATCATAATAGGCATTTATTATTGCATCTACCGATTTTACGTCTTCCGCATATTCCTGGGTAATTTGTCCGAAAACCGAATTACAGGTGAAAATTATGCCTATTGCTGTAAGAATTACTATGTTCATATCGGGTGGTTTTGAAATTTTCACCTCGGCTTTTGGTTAAACACTTTTGACCTTTAAAGTGAGTTAGCTTTCTCCTGGTAAAGTAGCTAAAATCACTGAAAGAAGCTTTCCTGACCCACTCCCTCTGGAATATAGCAGGTCCTGGCTACAGTTTGAGTAATAGAGTTAATAGTAATCACTTATATGGTTTTTTAGTTGGCAAAGCGTTTAAAAAATTGTTCTGTATCCTTTAGATCCTGTAGTCCCAGAATCCAGCAGACTTCAGCAAGATCTGAAAAATCCAGGCCTCCGGCTAAAATAGACTCATTGGTATAGCGTCCTTCTTTACCATTGTATTTATTGGCTAAATCCACGGCGAGCTGCCATATTTCAGTCAAGGCCGGATCGGTAATGTAGTGCTCCCAGTGGGTGAAGTCCGGGTCACGAAATCCGGGAGTTCCGTTTCCGACCCCATTACCATCCGGTATTTTTACATAATCCGTAACTCGTTTCACGAAATCCAGCTTTTCAGGTGTGGTTACCTCTTCATTCCATTCGGCATGTTGAACCACATGTATTCTTTTCGAGGTTTCTATTTCAGGCAGGTCCTTTTGAACAGCATGTACAAGTTCAGCGGAAAAATCCGACTGTCCCGCATCGGCAATCCATACGTCCCCGCCCTGTAATAGGGTTTGTATGGCCAGTGATTTTTACGGTTTCAACAGCCCCTTTCCAGTTAGAATGAGCGTTTGTCCAGTTCTCTCCAAAGGCGAGCTGAAACAGCGCATTGGGGGGCACATACAAGCCCTCCTGCATGCCATAAGTGCCGGCGACTGCATGATAATTTAGTTTTGAATAGGCCGGATTGAACATCAATGTCTTAAAAGCGGCGACAGTATGAAGGTCATCTACATCCGTTTTACAGTCAAATTGTACCACTAACAGGTCTTTTTCTATAATGAAACGTCCTGCTTGCGGAAAACGCTTATCCGTGGCACTGCTGCTGATTACGAGTAAAACAGGCAGTATGGCAATACATAGGAATGCTTTATATTTCATAATTCGTTCTCAGGTTTTTATTCCGAAGCTTATCTTTCTTTGTATAAATTAGATGTGCTAAGGCTTTATTTATTTGATTTTCAAATTCAATTGTATCGTCTACGTAGAATGCTAAATTTTTATACTTTCTTTTTATCCCGTAAAGCCCGGTCAGTTCGTTTTCTTTTTTCAAGCGGATTATGATGTTGTGGCTTTCCAGTTCACCAAAAAGTGATAATTTTCGGGTTTCCTTATCTGGCTCTATATCTTTTGATGACACTTCAAGGCTGTCAATATCTTGTAGGCCGATAGTTGTTTCCGTCATGATTCCATAACGAAGGTGAAGTCGGTCTTTCTCCAGGGATATGGGTCTTTTAAACATCGATTTTAAGAACCCGAAAATCTGAATTCCTGAATACATACTCAAAAATGTCAAAATCCAGGCCGCTACATCGCTCCATTTTGAAAGTAAAATATGAATTGCAGCGGTCTCAATTGCTACCAGGAATAGAGTTACAATCAGCAAGGCAATTGTTCCGCTGTCTTTGTGGTAGGAAAATTCATTGGCTTTCAATTCTCGTCTTTTCCAGTTAATAAAACCATAGTAAAACACCGCAATTTCAGTAACTACGGGCATAACCGCTTTTTGGGGCAGAATGTCGTAACAGGTTTCTTTCAAAGTTGTAAAAAAATCAAATGTTGATTTTTCATTTTCCTTAAATTTTATAATTGCTTTTCTAAGCTTGCAAAAGACATAGCTAAATACAGCTAACTCCAGAAAAGGGAGTATCCAGGTTTTAAAATATTCAAGGTATTGCTGATCTTCCTTTGGGAGGAAAAAGGACCCCATTAAAAGTCCGATGATCAGAACAAGAATCACTGTTGTTTTAGGAATTTTAGACCTTCGAATTAGCAGAAAATAAATCAGCGGAACAGTCAGCAACAGGTCTGCTGTAATGGCCATAACCAAAGTCTCATTTGCCGCCAGAACCGGTGATTTCATCACTAAAATCAGGATCCCTAAAAGACCTAAGGGTATTCCAAAATTTAACAGGTTTCTGTTTAAAGCTAATGTTCTATGCATAAGGTTAGCCTTTCGTTATTTTTCGATTTCTTCTTCAATCAGAGCGATTATGTTTTCAATTTTAAGTTTCACACCAAGAGACTGGTCGTTCGTGTAAGTCGTGTTAACAATCAATAAACTCAAAAAATCCTCAAAGTCAGGATGGTTTAACAAGTCGGTAGGGTCACTTTGCGCGAATAATTCCTTTAGAGATTTTTGTTTCTTAAACTTGATTTGAGTCACCTTTTCTCTGAATTTTTCATCATCCAGAAACTCTACATTCAATCGACCAATTTGATAGTGTTTTATTAAAAAGGGATAAAAACGCTCTTCAACCCAATTCACTATTATCGTTTCTTCTTCCCGTAATTCACTTAAAGAACTGGAGAATGCAGATATTTGTTCTCTTAACTCAGGATTGGTAAGCAGGTATAATCTTCTGGAATTTGTGAGGTCATTACTTACACCTAATGCCGGGTCAAAGGTTGGGCGTGTGATGGTTCTGGACAGGTAGCGATTGAGACTGTCGCTGCTAATCAGGTCAGTGTCCAGGTTGCTGTAATCCACTAATTTAACAGAAGACGTTATGATTTCGTCCCGTATAAATATTTTACTGTTGAGCTGGTACAGATTGTTTTTATATTCTTCTAATAGCTGAGTTAAGATTTGTTTTTCCTGTTTGGCATTCTGTAGGTCCAGATTCCAGGTATTGATGGAAAGCGCAATTAAGATTCCGATAACCACAAGGATGATTTCACCTGTGGCATAAAGCAGGTATTTACCAAATTTACCTGCCCTGCCTGTCTCGCCGGCAGGCAGGGCAGGCGGGCTCTCAGCCAGTGTTTTTTGACGAATTTTTCTAAAGAATTTTATCACTAGTCTTTCGTTTCGCTAAAGATATGATTTTTAATTCATTGGGATTGTCAGATTATGAAGCACAGCGGTTTAGGTATAAATAGTTGCGTGTTTAAGCATTTATCTGTGGCGGAACATACCAAACTTAAAATCCGCGGGTCCCGAAATTTCGGGATTATGAAGTAGGCAAGAACCTGCCTGGCGGTAGACAGGGATAGCAAATAAGCCTTGAATTCCGCTAAGGAATTCAGCCGCAATGCGCTACACACATTATTGCTCTAACTTATTTGAATTATTATCTATCAAATAATAGTAATTGGGAGAAAGGATTGTCTACCTTATAAAAAATGAAAACGAACCTATGATTACTAGTAGTGAAGTAAATAAGCCAGAGCCTATTTTAATTAATAAAGCCAAAAAAACATTTAAACAAGGAGCTAATGTTGAAAACACGATTGAATACTTAGTACAAGGTGAATTTATACTAATCAATGAGTTTTATAATGATGGAATAGCTTTACTAAAGCATTTACATACCTATCTAAAGCGAAAACTCCCTGGTAAGTCTTTTAAGGATCAGCAAGATTATCGTTCAGAATACTTTAAACTTTCAAATCTGATTTTAATAGAGATTACCGATCAAAAATTATGCGCAAAGAAATCACCCAGTATCGGCTGGTTAAAAAAAATTTATCCGGAAAACAACCATTTCTATTTGACCTTTCCTCAAATACAAGGCTTGAATAGTGCCTGGCAATGGTATGAAAATGGAGTTTCTTTACCGGTGTTAAGAAACAAGTTACATCCATATTATGGAATTTACTTTCCAACCCGTTTTGATCATTTAGTTCTTTTTGACAATTGGTTGAAACGCTATAAAGGTCCCAAAAAAACAGTTATTGAAGTTGGTGTTGGATGTGGTGTTTTAGCCTTACAAATGATACAACATGGCTTTCAAAAAGTTTATGCAACTGATATTAATCCTAATGCAATTATCGGATTGAAAGAGTTCATGGGAACCACTAAGCTTTCTCGAAAGATAGAGCTGGATTTGGGAAACCTTTTTGGTAAGTGGGAAAAACAGACAGAATTGATCGTGTTTAATCCACCCTGGTTGCCAAAAAGTCATGATTTAGGAAGTATTGATGATGCTATTTATTATGATAAGACATTATTTTCTAATTTTTTTATTGCAGCAAAAAAACGACTCTTACCTAAGGGGAAATTGGTAGTTATTTTCTCCAACTTAGCTCAAATAGCAAATTTAACAACGGAGCATCCAATAAAAAAAGAATTAGCTGCAGGGAACAGGTTCCAATTGGAAAGATGCTTTAAAAAATCTGTAAAAACAGCTTCTACTAAAACAAAAAGAGGACATAATTTGCGTTCTCTGGAAGAAGTTGAACTTTGGGTACTGACAAATAGTTAAAGCGTTATGATAACGGAGTAGTTCTTTAATGGTGGGCAACGGATCTCTAGTATGGCAACTAGCGTGTAAATATAAGATTACCTTTTCAGTTTATCTTTTGAGTTTCTAAATATACCAAAACTTTAGATTTTGCCCTTAATGGCCATTGGCTATACTAGATTTTACCTAGTTTACTTTTTTTAAATACAATTCCAATCAGTCTCGGAATTGCATCCTTATTTTCTTTGTCAAACCATTCATTTAATTCCACCAATTTAAATCCGTTTTCAGTCGCTACGTCCAAATATTCCGAGATGTGGTGAACATAAGTTTCCAATTCCTGGGTTCCATTCTCAGTTTCGAATTTGGCTTTGCTTCCTGAATATTGTTTGAAGGGGTGAAGTTCACTGATGAATAATATCCCACCACTCTTTAATTTCTTATTCGCTTGAATGAAAACTAAATCTAAGTTTTGATATGTTCAAGAACTAAATTACAAGTTATTAAATCTGCAAAGTCATTCTCAATATTCCATTCCGCTGTTAAATCAGCTTTTCGAAATTCCACACGTTCGTTTTGAATTTTTGCTTTAGCTATATTCAGCATTTCTTGCGAAAAGTCAATCCCTATAATCTTATCCGCTTTTTTTAACAGATAATTTGTGATTTTCCCTGTCCCATAACCTAATTCTATGATTTTTGAGAAGTCAAATTTATTGAGCGTTTCGATTGTTGACTTGGTGTCTAAATCTCTAGTTTTATTGGAGTTTGTATCGTATCGGTCAGCCCAAATGTTATATGCTTTTTCAATATTCATTTAAACGACATTGGTTTTTTAGTATTATGGGCAACGTCTCGCGTATATGGTTTGTGGCGGGATAAAAACCGCTCGCCTTTCGGTTGAGCTTTTAATAAAATACTATAATTTTCGGTTAATCATAAAATCCGCCATAAACTATGTGCGCTGTTACCCTTTGTTATTTTTTTGTGAGTTGATAATTGTTGACTAAGACTGAAGCAGAAATTTGAAGTAATCTTTCTAACTCTCTTATCATATCAACAGTCAATTTCTTTTTTCGATTTAAAATTTCGGATACTCGACTTTTACCGCCAATTACACCTACCAAATCTTTTTGACGTAGATTCAATTCTTCCATTCTGATTTTAATTGCTTCTATTGGATCTGGAGATTCTATCGGATAATGCTCATTTTCATAATTTTCAATCATCAATGAAAGAATTTCTGCTTCGTCACCTTCTTTAGTGTCAATAGGTGCATCAAAAATCGCTTCCAATCGTTCAAGAGCGTTTCGGTAATCTTTTTCGGTTTTAATAGGTCTTAAATTCATTATTCTTTTTTTAAATGGTGTCAGCGTTTATTTTGTCATACTCAGCGTGTGTGCCAATAAAACGGATAAACGCCCACTGCTTTTCGTAATTAAATTTAACAATAAGTCGATAAAAGTTTCCTTTAATATTGAAAACAACTCGACCATTTTTTAGAATACTTGCGGAAATGTAAGTTTGTTTAACATCGTTTGGAGAAAACCATTTTGCACTTTTTGCTGTATCGTACCAAGTTTTCAAATACTGTTCAGAGTCAGCGTGTATTTCCCAATATTCTCGTAGCGTACTTTTCGCAATTATTCGTTTCATTCATCAAATTATGTTACAAATATACAATTAGTTCTCTAATTTAGAACTATCGGGAATCTTTTTTATAATAAAGGCTAACGTTTATCGCATATGTAATTGTGGCGGGCAAACAAGCGAAAGTTATTTAGTTTTACTTTTAATTTTCTAAAAATACTATAATTTTCGGTTAATCATAAAATCCGCCATAAGTTATAGCATCCATGAAAAAGCACTAAGTCCAGTATCTTTAAAGTTCACCAAAACATATAAAGAATGAAAACTGAACTTAGTGCCGAGTTAAAGTTATACATTGGAATTGACATCCACAAGCGAAGCTGGAAAGTGCATTGTGCTACAGATTTATTTTCAGGTAAGACTTTCAGTATAAAACCCTATCCTGAGGAATTGCATAAGTATGTCACTAAACACTTTCCAGGCTATGAAGTCACCACAGCTTATATTCACCGTAAGGGCAAGGAACGTTTTACCAAGACCGATAAGATAGATGCCCAACTTATTAGCCGAGAGCTTAAAGATGGACGCTTAAAGAGCATTCCTATCCCTGATAAAGAGCGAGAGGAGCTTCGCAGTCTCTTTAGAAGGCGAAATGATTTGGTTAAGGACTACAGGCGTATCAAGAGTCTTATCAAGATGCAGTTGCTTTACTATGGTATACACATTCCCGAGGAGCATGATAACGACCATTGGAGTCATAAATTTAGAGAGTGGATAGATGAGCTGAAGTTTGAGTATTCAACAGGCAAAGAAAGTCTGGAGAGTAAGATGCGAAGCTTTCGGTTTATAGATAAAGAATTGAGAGAAGTCTCTAATCAGCTCAGGGCATATTGCAGAAAACATTACAAAAAGGACTATTATCTTTTAAGAAGCATCCCAGGAATAGGTGGTATAGTAGCCTGTGGCATATTGTCAGAACTAGGAGACCTTCGACGATTCAACAGTTTAAAACACCTGCTGGCTATGTGGGCATTGCACCAGGGCTACACCAAAGCGGATCCAGTTATAAAATTATGGGCATGAATTCGAGAGCGCACAGACTGATACGGTCTTATTTTGTAGAAGCCTCTTGGCAAGCCATAAGAACAGACCCTGTGATGCAAACTTATTACAGAAAGCATTTAGGCAAGGATACCAAGAAGATAGTCATCAAGGTATCCAGAAAGCTACTGAGTAGAACTTTAGCCGTTATAAAAACAGAAATACCTTACGAGATAGGAGTGATACAATAAAAGATGAAAATTATAGAATAGAGATAAAATTATAAACCAATAACAAAGCTCATAGAAAATCTTAAAGTCCATATCACAAAACACCGCAGGGGACTAGCTATTTAGATTACAGCTGGATCACATTTTCATAGCAAGTGGATGGACTTTTTTAACTTACACTCATAGAGATGCTGGTGGCGGTAGATATCTATTGACCACACATAGGACCTGCCTACCAAGGTACGCAGGCAGGTGCGGAGCAAGTTATTATTGTTACATTTTTATAAGCTATGAAGCAAGCTTCAAACTTTATAAAACGTGATTTAAAAATTAGTTATAAATGAGATAAGGCTAAAAGAAAAATATTATAAATTTGAACTAAGATCAGGACGATTGCTTTTCATAGGATGCGATGTTGCCCATAGTGCTTTCGTAGTGTTGATTGTTAGTAGTCCTGAATTAAAACTTCAGTAGGAATTTTTAAGCTAGCGTTTAATTTCCGAATCATATCCAAAGTCAGTTTTCGCTTTTTATTCATTATTTCACTCACTCTACTTTTAAATCCTATCATTTCCACCAAATCTTTTTGTTTCAGACCCATTTGTTCCATTCTGAAATTAATTGCTGATATCGGATCTGGCATTTCGATTGGGAAGTTTTCACTTTCATAATTATCAATCAAAATCGATAAAATTTCGAGTTCATCGCCTTCTTTCGTTCCACGTTTTGCATCAAAAATCACTTCCAAACGCTCAAGAGCATTTTTGTAATCAGCTTCGTTTCTTATTGGTTTTATTTCCATTTTAAATTTCGTTTGCGTTAATTTTATCGTATTCAGCGTGCGTTCCAATAAATCGAATCCAAGCAAGTTGATATTCAAAGTTGAATTTTACAATCAGCCGATAGTCATTACCTTTGATGTTGAATACAATTCGATTATCTTTTAAAATACTTGCATTTGGGTATTCAGATTTTAATTCGTTAATCGTTTTCCAATTTGATTTCTCGGTTTCACGATACCAAGCTTTAAGTTGCAATTCACAATCACCGTGTTTTTCCCAAAAATCTCGTAATGTTCCTCTCGAAAATATTTTCAATTCAAATTTCTTTGATGCAAATATAACTAAAAAAGTTACCATTATGATAACTTTTCGGTTTTTTCAGCATTATGGGCAACGTTATGTATATGAGCTGTGGCATGTCTAGGCACGAACCTTTCCAGATAAAAACCAGCTTCGGGAAATCCACAGGTTTTTCCAAGTGAGTACAGACCAAGCCATAGCTTATATATGGTGTGTGTGCCCAGCATGGGCATCTTTTAATATATCGAAGATATATTATTAATCTGGAGGGTGCAAGTCCCTTATAGGTAGGGGTAACGCCTTGAACTATTAGTAAGCCGCAAGGTTGCCAATTGTGAAGTTGGGACTAAAGGAAGCGGGACTACAAATTCTGATACTGACGAACAGGAATCGGATATGAGGCTACAAGGTTGGATGAGCAAGCACATCATTGTGATGTCCAAAACATTTCTTTCGAAATTAAAACCGAAGTAGTAGATCCGACAGGCATCAGGAGAAAGAAGATGTTCTTACCTGGGGAGGTCTCCATAGTCACGTGTTGGCTTAGTGGAGAAGTCAGCAGAAGTCATAGTACCTAAAGCAACGAGCTGTGCGAAGCACAGAGGTCTCACTATTAGGGAAGGACTGAATGTAATCTTTCTTGAAATTAGATTAGGAGCATTTATTTTCAATATTGGGTGACCGATTCCCTAGAAAATATGTAGCCTAATCATAAAGTAAGGAATAGTTTTAATCGGTGTAAAGAGCGATTAGAAAGATGGACTACAAACCGCCGTATACGAGACCCGTACGTACGGTGGTGTGAGAGGCGCACTCCATCAGTTACTGGCGGAGCCGTCTACTCGATCAGGCAACGTCCTTATCAGCGTACTGCTTTATTTCATTCAGCTCGTTTTCTTTATTCTCAATTCCTTCTTCGATGTCATAATCGTCTTGAAGTCCAAGCCAAAATTTAGCCGAATTACCAAAATATTTACTCAATCGTAATGCCGTGTCAGCTGTTATTCGACGTCGACCTTTTACGATTTCAGATATTCGAGTTTGAGGTATTTTCAAATCTTTAGAAAGTCGGTAAGCCGAAATTTCGAGTGGCTCAAGAAATTCGTGAAGTAAAATTTCGCCTGGATGTACATTAGCTAACTTTTCCATTTTCTCTGTTTTTAGTGATAATCGACTATTTCTACTTCGCTCGCATTTCCGCTACTCCACTCAAAAATTATTCGCCATTGTTTGTTAATTCTAATGCTATAAAAACCACTTAAATTTCCACTCAACTTTTCAAGTCGGTTCGATGGTGGAATTCTTAAATCAGCTATGTTTTGCGAATTATTCAACATTCTCAATTTTCGGCGTCCAATTTTTTGAATTTCAATCGGCATTTTCTTTACTCGATTTCCATTCCAAATTTGTTCAGTCTCTTTCGAGCGAAAAGAAACAATCATATTATTGTTTTACGTTACTAACGTCAAAGATAAGTAAAAAAATGAATGTTTGCAGAATTTTTTAAATGTTGCCTAACGTTTCTCGCATATGGCTTGTGGCGGGGTAAACAAGCGCAAGTTATTCGGTTATACTTTTTCCTTTATAAACATACCGAAATTTTCGATTCGGTAAGACTTTTAGCCATAAAACATAGCATCCATGAAAAAGCACTAAGTCCAGTATCTTTAAAGTTCACCAAAACATATAAAGTATGAAAACTGAACTTAGTGCCGAGTTAAAGTTATACATTGGAATTGACATCCACAAGCGAAGCTGGAAAGTGCATTGTGCTACCGATTTATTTGCGGGCAAGTCTTTTAGCATGAAACCCTATGCTGAGGAATTGTATAAGTATGTTGATAAACACTTTTCAGATTATGAAGTCACCACTGCTTATGAAGCGGGGTGTTGTGGATATAAAGCTCACCGCAGTTTCGAGAGTTATGGTTGGAAATCACTGGTAGTAAATCCAGCAGATATTCACCGTAAGGGCAAGGAACGCTTTACCAAGACCGATAAGATCGATGCCCAGCTTATTAGCCGAGAACTGAAAGATGGACGCTTAAAAAGTATTCCTGTCCCTGATAAAGAGCGTGAAGAATTACGTAGTCTCTTCAGAAGGCGAAATGATCTGGTGAAGGATTATCGAAGGATTAAGAGCCTTATAAAAATGCAGCTCTTGTATTATGGTGTTCATATCCCTGAGGAGCATGATAATGACCATTGGAGCCATAAGTTTAGACAGTGGATAGATGAGTTGGAGTTTGATTATTCAACGGGTAAAGGAAGCCTGGAGAGTAAGATGCGAAGCTTTCGATTTATTGATAAAGAATTGAGAGAAGTCTCCAATCAGCTCAGAGCATATTGCAGAAAACATTACAAGAAGGATTATTATCTCTTGAGAAGTATTCCAGGAATTGGCGGTATAGTTGCTTGCGGCATATTATCAGAACTAGGAGACCTTCGGCGATTCAGTAGTTTAAAACACCTGGCTGGTTATGTAGGCATTGCACCAGGGGTTCACCAAAGCGGATCCAACTACAAAACACTAGGAATGAACCCAAGAGCACACCGATTAATACGTTCTTATTTTGTGGAAGCCTCCTGGCAAGCCATAAGAACAGACCCTGTGATGCAGAATTATTATCGCAAGCATTTGGGTAAGGATACCAAGAAGATAGTCATCAAGGTAGCCAGGAAGCTACTGAGTAGAACCTTAGCCGTTATAAAAACAGAAATACCTTACGAGATAGGAGTGATACAATAAAAAACGTAAATTAGAGAATAGAAATAAAATTATAAACCAATAACAAAGCTCATAGAAAACCTTAAAGTCCATATCACAAAACATCGCAGGTGACTAGCTATTTAGATTACAGCTGGATCACATTTTCATAGCAAGTGAATGGACTTTTTTAACTTACACTCATAGAGATGCTGGTGGCGGTAGATATCTATTGACCACACATAGGATGCTGAGCAAGTTATTATTTTTACATTTTATAAGATTTGAAGCAAGCTTCAAACCTTATAAAACGTGATTTAAAAATTAGTGATAAATGAGATAGGGCTTAAAAGAAAAATATTATAAATTTGAACTAAGATCAGGACGATTGCTTTTCATAGGATGCAATGTTGTAGAGCGTTATCATTCGTGCTCCAGTTCACTTAGTGATTCAGTTTCTAATAAATCTAGTTCTAATTCGTAATCGTATTTAGGATAATAGGTCCAATATTTCTTATCAATTTTTGAATCTCTTTTTAGGATTAATTCTAAGGTATCATTTTTCGAAATAACACTTATTAGGAATTCAGTTTCGGGTTCAGATTTATTAGTAAAGTACCAACCATTAATTTCTGTCAAATCTGTTAATAGTTTTTCTGAATCAATGTTTCTTTTTTTTCCGTTCACTAATACTTTCGATTTATTCGCTAGAGCGCTCTTAGCTTTTTCGGCAATATCAGTTCTGAGAGAAGTTGATATTATCATATTAATCCCCAAAAGAAAAATAGCTGTAATAAATAAGCAAACTATTCCGATAACACCTTTTAATTGATGCTTTTTATTAAATAGGAATATGATAGAAATTATTGCTATTACAAATAACAATATTAAAAGGTAAACTGTATATTTTCTAAATTCAATTAAAAATTCAATCAATCGTCTGTCAGTTTTAATAATGCTCTACAACGTCTCGCGTATATAGTTTTGTGGCGGGAAAAATAGCGATTTATTTTCAGATTAAAAATTATCCTTAAAACAAACACAAACCATTAATTTCAGTCCTAAATCCGCCATAAACTATATGCGCTGTTCTCCCCAGAAGCTCCCGTCTGAGTGAATTATCCAATGTGATGTTTTCAGAGCTGTATTTTATTTCGAGTCTATATTGTTTCCGCTGCATTTAAATATTAACATTTTTATACTAGTTTTAATCAGACCATGAATGGGTTTAAATCAATGACCCTGAGATTCGTTTTCAGCGTGTTTGTCAGCGTAAGAGTGATTCAGCGTGTGATTGATTCAGTAGCTGACTAAAAGTCATAGTGAGTTTATTTTTTTAGCTAATCAGCTCTCAAATCAACTTAAATTTCAGCCGAAACTTCGTAAAATGCAACGCCCAAAAATTAAAGACTCTGAATGAATTTCAGTAGGAAATTTAGTCAGAGCTATTGGGGAGAACTCGTTATATGTTGATAAAACTACACGTTTTTCTGAAATAAGGCCGGGATAAACGTATGTTTTTACCATTTTAATGGGGACCTTTTATATACTACACCTTAAAAAACAAGGCAGGGGAATGAGTTTATAAAGTAAAAACTCAGCCTTTACTCCAGAGATTTACGAGCTTCCCCGGGGTCTTTACCGTCCCTGTGCAATTGCTTATGCCTGCTTACAGCCACATCCAGAGGATTTTGAATCGCACTGATGCTACGCTCCGTTACATGCGTATAAATCATCGTCGTTTCCGGTCGCGAATGGCCCAGCAGTTCCTGGATGTAGCGAATGTCAACACCGTTTTCCAGCAGGTGCGTAGCAAAACTGTGTCGCAGCGTATGCGGCGTGACCCGTTTTCTGAGTTTAGCCAGACGACAACTGCGTTTCAAAAAAGCCCTCACCGATGAGGCAGAATACGCCTTGCCTGCTTCACCCTCAAACAGAAATTGCTGGGGTTTATAAGTCCTTACATAATTTACCAGCAGCGGCTGTATGCTCCGTCCCAGCGTGGTGTGCCTGTCCTTTCTCCCTTTGCCGGATCGCACGTAAACCGACTGCCTGTCCAGATCCACATCGGCAAGCTTCAATTTTAAAACTTCGCCAATGCGCAGACCCGACGAATAAATCAGCCCCAGGAGCGCTCTGTGCTTTAAGTTGCGCGTGGCCTGTAAAATGGAAATCACCTCCTCCGTAGACAGGACTTCCGGCAGCTTTCGGTCTTTTCTCGGCATCGCAATAGCTTCGGTCTGCACCTCCGGAAAGCGGTTCAGAGTAAAAAAATGCTTCAGGGCATTCATCGCCTGCCGGTGCGAACTGATGCTGTAATTTCTCCTGGCCAAAACCCCCTCCGCAAACAACTCTATGGACCGGTTGTCCAGGTCAGATAAAGCCGTGGAATCAAAAAACTTCAGGAAAAGTTCCACAAAAGCAGAGTATGTATTCACCGTGGAAGGACTCTTGCGCTGACCTTTCAGGTACTCCTTATAAGCCTCTAAAGCCTTTAGATGTTCAGCATTCAATAAGGCTTCGGGAGCATGTTCAGCTTCGGCGTTTTGCATAGCCCTGTAATCCACCTCGCAGCCTGCAGCTCTCAGCACCCGCATCAATTGTCGCTTGGAGGCAGCCGTATTCGGAACATAAAAACAACGGTGCGTCTGCGTCCATCTGCACTGCGGAAGTTTTTTTAAGGCAGCTTTCAGTTCAGCATCAAATTCAAACCGAAGCCCTATACAGGCCGCCGTCTTATGCACCAAGGATTCCAAAACAACTGTTTTCATGCCGGACAAGGTTAAAAAGCCATCTAATATAAAACAAAATACCATACAAGCAAGATAACTGTCTGTAAATGAGCGGTTCCCATGCTGAATTTGATAAAAGACAGTCTGATTAGGTTTAGACAGGGACACCTGAAACAGCACCCGTCGCCTAAAACCCCCGTGGCTGAAAACACAAAAAAACCGCCTGTCCAGGCGATTTTTGAATTGTGCACACGCAAAAGAAAATTTGCCGATGCCCGCTGCCGCGAGCGTCTCGTTCGTGCCTTGTGCCTTTGCCTGCTGCCGCGAGCGTCCCGCTCGTGTGCTAAGGCAGGCTCGTGTGCTAAGGCAGACTTTGCATTTATTGCAATTATTGGTATTTCTTTACCTCTAAAAAATAATCTATATTAGCTTCAACGCTACTAAAAATATCTTTTTATGAAATCTATACTTTCCATTCTTTTAATACTGGCAATAGGTCACTTGCAGGCTCAGGATTATTTTTTAGAGGACCGAGGTCCTTTTGATCCCGGTATCCCAAGTCCGGAAAAATTTCTGGGCTACCCCGTAGGCTCACATCATACCCGTCACGATAGAATAGTAGCCTACCTCACCCAACTGGCAGAATTGTCTGAACGGGCAGAAATCAATCAGTATGGAGAAACCTATGAGCATCGCCCCTTGGTGATGCTTACGGTAACGGCCCCGGAGCATCTGGCTCAGCTGCCGGCACTTCAGGAAAAACATAACCGGGCGGCAGACCCCTCCAATACGGAAGATTTATCAGACCTGCCTGTGTTTGTGAATTTAGGCTACAATGTGCATGGCAATGAGCCGTCGAGTTCTGAAGCCGCTATGCTTACCGCCTATATTCTGGTGGCATCAGAAAGTGAAGAGGTCAAAAATTACATCAGTCAGGCAGTCATGATGATAGACCCTACCATCAATCCCGATGGGAGAGATCGCCATTCGCAGTGGGCCAACATGTTCAAGGGCGATCCGCTGGTTGCCGACCCTGCAGATGCAGAACATAATGAGCGCTGGCCCAGAGGACGTACCAACCACTATTGGTTCGATCTCAATCGGGACTGGTTATTAGGCATCAACCCGGAAAGCAGAGGAAAACTGAACTGGTACCACCAGTGGTATCCCAATGTGGTGACAGATTTTCATGAGATGGGAACCAGTTCCACCTATTTCTTTGAGCCTATGAAGGCCAATGCATCCAAAGACCCCATCATGCCGGCAGAGAATTATACAACCCTGAACGATAAGTTCGCAGAATACTATGTCGAAGCCCTGGACAATATTGGCTCCTTCTACTTTACCAAAGAAGCTTTTGATGGCACATACCCGGGATACGGTTCCTCTTACCCCGATTTGCAGGGCGGTTTGGGGATTTTGTTTGAACAGGCGAGTTCGCGAGGCCACCGGCAGGAAACACCTACCGGAGAAATCACCTTTGCGTTCACCATCAGAAATCAGTTGTCATCCAGTATGGCTACCGTGAAAGCGGCAGTAGAAAATAAGGATCTGCTGTATGATTATCAGCAGAGATTTTTCGAATCCGCCCTCTCCAATGCAGAAAAAAGTGATATCGAGGCCTACGTCTTCGGAGATCGGTATGATAAAAACAGAACCCGTGCTTTTATCGACAAACTCCTGTTGCATCGTGTGAAGCTGTATAAACTGGAGGAGTCCGTCAAGGTAGACGGGAAATCGTTCACACCGGATTTTGCCTATTATGTACCCACCAGACAGCCGCAGTACCGCATGGTGCAAACCATGTTTGAAACCTATGAAGAATACACCGACAGTGTTTTTTATGATGCGTCGGCCTGGTCGCTGGCCAACTTCTATAATATGGAATACGCCCCCTTAAAAAAGGCAGCCCAAACAGGCGAAGAGGTTACTCGTGAGGATTTAACACGTGAAGATATAGAGGTCACGCAATCGGATTACGCCTATCTTATCGACTGGAACGATTACAATGCACCGGCTGTGTTATGGAAACTTCAGAAAGCCGGTGTCAACGTACTTTCGGCGTTTAAGCCGTTTTCGCTGGACATAGAAGGGAAAGAAAAGGAATTTGATTATGGGACCCTGGTGATTCCTGTCAGCCGCCAGCAAATAAGTAGCGATTCCTTGTATGCGCTGGTAAAAGAGGCTGCCGCGGAACATGCAGTGGAAGTCACCTCTTCTACGAGTGGCTACAGCAGGTCCGGAGTGGATCTGGGAAGTCGTAATATACGGGCCCTGGAAAAGACCAGGCCGTTTATGCTCATCGAAGATGGCGTCTCTTCCTACGAAGCAGGGGAGGTGTGGCACCTCCTGGATACACGCGTGGATATGCCCATTACCAAAATTCCCATGCGCAATTTTGAAGAGATCGACTGGGAGCGTTACAATACGATGGTGATGGTTTCAGGAAACTATAAACAACTGGATTCTACTGATCTCAGGAAAATAAAAAGCTGGGTGAGTTTAGGAAATACGCTCATCACCATAAGAGAGGGGTCAGAGTGGGCTATAAAAAACGAATTGGTAAACGAAAAGCTGATAGGAGCAGAAGACACAGATGAAGACGCGGCTGAACAGGAGGAACAAACAACGGAAAGAAAGCCTTATGTGGAGGCTCCGGAAAATATCGGAAAGCAATCTGTAGGGGGAGCCATATTTGAGGTGGACCTGGACCTGACCCATCCGCTTGCCTTTGGCTATACCCGCGAGAAATTACCCGTTTACCGCAACAGTGAAGTCTGGATTGCACCTAGTGAAAATCCATACGCTACCGTGGCAAAATATACAGATGCCCCCCATATAGACGGGTTTATAACCGATAAAAACTTAAATGAGTTTTTAAAGCCTTCCGCTTCTTTGATCGTGAGTAAAGTAGGCAGGGGGAGAGTTGTTTTATTCGCCGATAATCCCAATTTCAGAGGCTCCTGGTATGGAACCAATCGCCTGTTTCTTAACGCTCTGTTTTTAGGTCAGCATGTTGATATTCCTTCGGAATAAATTAGGTTTTTAAGGAAAAGAAGCCGCTGCCGCGAGCGTCGCGCCTGCCTTTGCCTGCTGCCGCGAGCGTCCCGCTCGTGTGCTTAGGCAGGCTCGTGTGCTCAGGCAGGCTAGTCTTTTGGAAGATTCTGGCGCTTAAAGTCAGCCCGGTCCCCAATCTTGCCATTTTTTTAACAAAAGAGTCTGTAAAATCAAGTATATTTAGAGTTAACACATGAGATGCTTCAACTTGAGGCTCTGGTAGTTTTAACGGACCTGCAGTCTCGCCTTTATCGAAGCGTCTCGAAAACAGTTAGTTAATTAAAAAATAAAAAACCTATGAGCAAATTAGCAGAAAAATTCACGTACGGATATTACATTCTAACCGCCTTAAAAAAGGCAGATAATCTTAAAACACGCGAAGATGACTATATAGCCGCAGGAACGGTCAACTGGGTATCCCAGGTTTCCTTCTCGCCCGAAATTGTATCGGTAGCTATCGGTCAAAAAAGCGATTTGAATGAAACGATAGACTATAGCGAGCACTTCACCTTACACTTGCTGTCAGAAGACCATACAGAATACGTGAGAACATTTGGTATGAAATCAAGCATTGAGGATGGTAAGATAAACGGAGTGCCTTTTAAAAAAGAGAATGATCAGGCCATCGTAGAAGATACGCTTGGATACCTCACCTGTAAGGTGGTTAAAAGTATGAATATGGGTGATCACACCGTCTATTTTGGAGAAGTCATCAAAGAAGAGGTTCAGAAAGACAAAAAAAGCCTCTGCACCATGCAGCTTCCATCAGAATATACCAAAGACAAAGCAGAGATTTAATCAGACTACTTTAAATTAAAACATACAGCTTAGACAGGTGTCATAACTGTATCTAAAACCTCAGAAGTCCAATATTTATATTGGACTTCTGCTTTTTTTTACAAATAATTACGGCTGCAGGTATCTTCTCGTCTGTCTTTGTCCTTGAAGTAGGCTCGCGTCCTGAGAGCTGGCCTGTAAAATGTTAATACTTTTGGCGGTATGAACGTTACGCCTGCCTTTTTCCTCAGGCAGGCTTTAGTCCTCGGTTTGCCTTGTTTTCATTCTGGCTCGGTGATCTCATTTATAGCATTTATGGTTTTAATAGGTTAAAATGGCGGATAAATACAGCTTACCATAGTATATTGATAGAATCATTAAAATTTAATTATGAAAAAAATAGTATTATCAGTATTAGTGCTTGTTTTTTTAGGGGTTGTATCCTGTAAGGAGCAAACCTCTTCAAAAGAAGAGATGGAACAGGAACGCACTGTCCAGAAGATAGATTCACTGGAAAGCGAACTTGAGGAAATCAATAAAAGAATGGATAGCATATCCATGGAAGTAAAACAAACAGTAGAACAACTGAATTAAAAAAAAGAATATGAAAAATATAATATTAGTAAGTATACTCGGCGCTTTTTTATTTTTAAGTCCCAGCCAGGCATTTGCCCAGTCTAAAGGACAGGAAAAGAAAGAAAAGGCTCAGGAAAAGAAAGAGGAAGCTCAGGAAAAGAAAGAAAAGGCACAGGAAAAGAGAGAGGAAGCTCAGGAAAAACGAGAGGAAGCTGAGCGCGAAATGGATTCAGTTCAGCCTGAAGACAAGCGGGATTCTGCTGAAAGGGTTAACAAGATGTCAAAGGGCAATTCTGGAAATGCCTATGGTAAAAACAAGGGAGATATGACCGGCAGAGAGTTTGGTCAGTATCGTGCTCAAATGGTACAAAACAAAGCAAAAGAGACCGAATCCAGATTGTCTGAAACCGACAGTCTATTGGAGGATCGAAGAGAGCGCCTGAAGCGAATGAAAGAATCCCTGGAAGAAAAGGAAAAAATGCCCGAAGCCGATAAGAAAGACATCGAAGAACGAAGAGAAAGAATAAATAAAGCCGAAGAAAAACTTTCCCGATTGGATTCCTTGCTTATGGAAACCCGAGAAAAATTGAAAGCAACAAGAAGTTCACTCAGGAAAACAACACCGGAAAACTAAGGCTTTAATTCCAGGTGTTAAAATTAAGTCTGAGAGATTCCTCTAGGTATAAACTAAGAGGAATTTTCTTTTTTCGAAAAACCTTCTGTTTGCCCAGGCCATTCAAGATTAGAGTTCATTCGGACGGCAGACTCGTGCCTTGCATGGATTTGCTGAATTAATTTTGTTAATCCAGGATGATCCGCAACTGCAAATAGAGATCCAAAACCTGGAATTTTATACATTCCAGGATCATTTTCTATCCTGGCAAAGCGATGTAAATACAAAAAATGCCTCTGAACTTCATTAGGTTCAGAGGCATTTTATTATCACTAATTATAGCTTAATAATTCGCTGACACTATTTATTCACAAACTACAGCATGTGCTATTATCCAAAAGTTTCCATCACCGCTGTAAGAAACAGTAAATGAATCACTTGTTGCAGCTTCTAAATTATTAATGTTTCCGTATTGTCCGGGAGCAACAGTGGTAGGCATGTCATCTCCAAGGTATAAATGAGTTTCACTCATGGTATATCCTGGACTCATGTCGTAAGTAACAGTAATATCAGATCCGGAGACCTCAACCGTTAAAAGACCTACCTCAACTCCGTTACTTGTATTATTCTGACCAGCACCAGCCCAAATATCCAGGGTATAAGTGCCATCCTGTACTTCGGTAAACTCATGAGCCCATCCCCATCGACCATTGGTCAATCCAAGCTCAGTAAAAGTATTGTTTCCTAAAGCAAAAGCCGTTTCGCAGCCGGCTTTGGTGAAGATGTCATAATCTTCATCACAATTTTCGTTCAGGTGAAGATAGCCGTCTTCTTCATTGATTAAGTCAATTTTGTCCAAAGGCATTGTGCCTTCGTAAAGCACACCATTTACAAATAACTCTATGTAATAAGACTGCTCTTCTTTAGGAATACTTGGATCGTAAGGGAATTTTAAGCAAAGAAGTTCATTGCTTACATCTCCACTTTCAAAATCACCATCGGCTGAACCGCTCCAGATCAAATCTTCTTCAGAAGTTTCGCTTGCATTTGGATAGATAAAAGCATCCAAAGAAGCGACTTTATGTCCGGTTTCAGACTCGCAGTAGTTAGCAAATATGCATAAATTCTTAACTTCTCTAATGGCAATGTCCCAGAAAATAAATCCGAACTGAGGTGGTGTAAATTCTTCGATGCATAAGGCTTCCAGGTCGTATTCAATTTTTCTGTAATTTTCTACATTCACATTAAACGGTAATGGCTGATTTACAAACTGACCGAACTCACTGCCGGACTTAGGTGTAGCGTAAAGTGGATTGTTATCTGCATCGTAAAGTTGACTGCTGGTGACTTCATAAGTGCCTGGAGGAAGTTCTATCAGGTCGGTTTTGAAATTATCTCCCCAGGTCTTAAGATCGATGGTGTAGCTGGTTCCAGCCATTTCAATTACAGCATAAGATGCAAAAGCCATATCACAGGATTCGCCGTTCTTTTTGAAATCCGCAGCACCAGCCTTGGCAGTGCTTACTCGATCACCCGAAAATATAAATTCTACTCCGCTTGGTTCTTCTGGAACAGCCTCGTCCTGACAGGAATACATAAATAGTATAGCTATAAAAGCCATAAAGAAATTGAAAGTTCTCAATAAATTTTTCATAATTCAGTTATTTTTAAAAGGTTATTATTAATTAAGTCTTAAATACGTTCACTAATTGTCGCCCTAATGGGTGTTTTTAGCTTTATGATGCGTGATATTTCACAATAAAATTAAAAAAACAGACTCGATATGATAATTATTTTAACATAAAAAGGGCTTTCAGAAAGTTATCCACATTATGTTAAAATGCTAAAAGTCAGGTATATAATGATATCTGTATAAAATCAATAGCATTTAAAATAAAATTAAGGCTCTATTTATTGTTAATAAAAACACAAAAAAGTTGCTTTATTTTTTTTAATAATGATATTCGGCAGCTATTTCAAGACTTTAATAAAATGTAAATGCCATTCAAACTTCAATAGTGTAGTCTGTATAGAAACTTATGCTGGAGTGTTTGTGTTTTATCTCATTGTTAATTTTGGTACATAAACCATGAACATCAATGCGTTAACCCCGGCCATTTGTTTCTTGGTGATTAGGATTTTGAAGGTGAGTACTTCTCTATTTCAATTTTAATAGATTGGATAATTAACTGGATAGATCAGGAGCAACAGGAATAAAAAATAGGCTATCAATTTTGAATGAATGTACTGCATTAACTAGCGTTGATCCAGAAATGAAGTCCGCTTCTGCAAATAGAAATCCAAAACTGCTGTCGCGTTTTTTGTCAATCCATATTCAGAAGTAAATTATGTAAAGGAGGATAGTATGGATTAACTGCGTCGTTGATCCAGAAATGAAGTCCGCTTCTGCAAATAGAAATCCAAAACTGCTGTCGCGTTTTTTGTCAATCCATATTCAGAAGTAAATTATGTAAAGGAGGATAGTATGGATTAACTGCGTCGTTGATCCAGAAATGAAGTCCGCTTCTGCAAATAGAAATCCAAAACTGCTGTCGCGTTTTTTGTCAATCCATATTCAGAAGTAAATTATGTAAAGGAGAATAGTATGGATTAACTGCGTCGTTGATCCAGAAATGAAGTCCGCTTCTGCAAATAGAAATCCAAAACTGCTGTCGCAGTTTTTATGGATTTGTTTTTCCCTAATGCTGCTGCGAGCGTCTCGCCTGCCTTTGCCATCAAGCTTGATCTTGTCCTTGGAAATATGTCTGTGCTTGTTGTTTTTATTTTTCGGATTATCTAGCGTTGATCCAGAATAGATCTACGCCTGCAAATAGAAATCCAAAACCGCTGTCGCAGTTTTTTGTCAATCCATATTCAGAAGTAAATTATGTAAAGGAGAATAGTATGGATTAACTGCGTCGTTGATCCAGAAATGAAGTCCGCTTCTGCAAATAGAAATCCAAAACTGCTGTCGCAGTTTCATGAATTTTTTATTTGTCTATCCTCTTAAAGCAGAGCTTTAGAGTCTCTCCAAATAAAAAATCCAATACCTTTCGGTACTGGATTTCTGCTTGATGTGGGTCATACTGGATTCGAACCAGTGACTTCTACCCTGTCAAGGTAACACTCTGAACCAACTGAGTTAATGACCCTATTAATCGTAACACTCTGAATTCCAAAAATAACAAAATCTATGATTTTGATTTATTTTTGAGAACTCTCGAAAATTTTAGAAAATCAAAAGATTTTCTAATTATCGGAGCCAACTGAGTTAATGACCCTGCTCTAAAATAAAAAACCCTAACTTTAGCTAGGGTTAGTGGGCGATGAGGGGTTCGAACCCCCGACCCCCTCGGTGTAAACGAGGTGCTCTGAACCAGCTGAGCTAATCGCCCCAAATTGGGATTGCAAATATAAACCTTATTTTGATTTCACAAACTAAAAGTTTTATTTTTTATAAAATTTCTGCTACTGTAAATGTACTTCCTCCTACAAAAATCAAATCGCCTGCTTTGGCCTCCTTTTGCGCCGCCTTCAAGGCATTTTTAACCGTTGTGAAGGCTTTGCCGTAAAGAGAATAGGCCTTGGCTTTGTAATACAGGTCTGTAGCTTCCATTCCCCTAGGTACGTTCGGTTTTGAAAAGTAATACTTAGCCGTTACAGGGAGCAAAGGAAGAACGCTGTCCAGGTCCTTGTCATTGACAAAGCCTAACACCATATGTAAACACTCAAATTTCTCTTGCAGTACCTGCTCAATGACCAAAGTGAGACCCTCCTTGTTATGGGCTGTGTCTGCAATGACTTTAGGCTGACTTCCTAAAATTTCCCAGCGACCCCTCAGATGAGTGTTGGATTTAACTTCAGCTAAACCTTTTTTGATATTAGCATCACTGATCTGCCAGCCTTGCAGTGTATTCAAAACTTCAAGGCTTTTTAAACAGGTTTTTAAATTGAATTTTTGATAATTTCCTTTCAGATCGCAATCGGGTAGAGGAGAGTTCCAGTCTTCAGCAAAATGAATCGAAGCCCTTTCGGCTTCAGCTTTTTTTAAAAACACCCTTTTGGTTTCAGGAGTGGTTTCGCCAATCACAACAGGAACACTCTTCTTGATAATTCCCGCTTTTTCTCCAGCGATTTTGTCCAGAGTGTCTCCCAAAAAAGCCATGTGATCCATACCTATATTGGTGATAACCGAGAGGAGGGGGGTGATGACATTGGTAGAGTCGAGTCGGCCGCCCATACCCACTTCAATAATAGCAATATCTACCTTTTCAGCGGCGAAATAGTTAAATGCCATGCCCACAGTCATTTCGAAAAAAGACAGGTTTTGGGTTTCGAGGAAGGTCTTGTGACCGGCGATAAATTCAGTCACATCAGTCTTAGGAATAGGCTCGCCGTTGATTTTGATACGCTCCCTGAAGTCTTTAAGATGAGGAGAGGTATATAAACCGACTTTATAACCGGCGCTTTGCAGTACGGAAGACAGCATATGACTTACAGAGCCTTTTCCATTGGTGCCGGCCACATGAATGCTCCTGAACTGACGCTCCGGGTTTCCCAGCATTTGTGTTATAGCTAAGGTGTTGGTTAAGTCTTTTTTGTAGGCGGTTTTGCCCTGCCGCTGGTACATAGGAAGTTGCTCAAACATCCAGTGCAGCGTTTCAGTGTAGGTCATGATCTATTCAGATAATTTAAAAACGTAAGTGATAAAACCGATTTGTGTAGAGGGTGCTTTAGGATCGCTGTTGAATTTTGTGGCTAGGGCGGCACGCTTGGCTGGATCTAGCAGGCATGGATTGGAATTGGTAGTTCCTTTAGCTCCCGGCGTTGCTTTCACTACGTCGCCGCTTCTGTTGACTTCTATTCTCACGACCACTTCGCCGGACTCGTCACATTCCTGGACAAATTTCTTTTTAGAGAGGGCTTTTCTTCCTCCAAGGCGGTAGTTGCCATCCCCATCCAGACCTTTTCCGGTTCCGTAGTAGTTTTTAGCATTGGGGTCACCTTCAGGATCACCTTTATCTCCTGTTGGGATGTCGTTGCCTTCCCCGCCCTCAGTCTGACCTTCATTTTCGGGGCCGTTCATCAGACTTTCCATAGCATCGGTAACCGATTGTTCTGGTTTTTGCTCTTTTATAGGTTCCGGCTCTGGTTCTGGAGTAGGTTCAGTTGGCGTTTCCTCCACTTTCTCTTTTACTTCTTCCTTTGGCTTTTCAGGTTTTTTAATGGTTTCTTTTACAACTTCTTTTTTCTCCTCAATCACTGGGGCCTCTTCGGTCTCCTGTGTCACTACATCTTCCTGAATATCTTCAGCAGCAGTTTCTTCCACTTCTTGTGGCGGCGGAGGCGTGCTGATAGGTTGAGGTGAAGTTTTTACTGGCGCATCCGGCTGTACATCCCCGGAACCCACATCTGTTGTTCCAAAATTTATCGCAATGCCTCGCTCTTCAGGAGGATCCATATATTTTAATCCAAAGAAAAACATCAGCAAAATAAACAGGATATAGAGTCCTGTCGTGATGAAAAAGGATTTTTTCTCATGTTTGGTTTTAAATATGCTCACGATTTAGTTGGGTTTGACAGCTAATACGATTTTATACTTATTTCTGTTGGCAATATCCATGATTTGCACAGCTTTTTCAATGGGAACTCCTTCTGCAGCTCGCAAAATGATAGTAGGTTCTTCAATGCCAGTAAGTTTGGCTTCCAGTTCCCTTTCTATACGATTGGAATTGACTTCTTCTTCATTGATATAGAATTTTAAATCCTCTGTAATACTCACAGCTACATGCTGAGTAGAAGTGGTTTTTCCCTTGGCTTTTGGTAAAATTAGGTCCAAAGCTTCAGGGGTGATCACCGGCGACGTCAACATAAAAAAGATGAGCAGCAAAAACACGATGTCTGTCATCGAAGACATGCTGAAAGTGGCACTCACTTTATTTCTACCTCGTAAGTTCATAATTAACTGGGTTCGTTCAATAAGTCCAAGAAATCTACAGCGGTGGTTTCCATCTGGTGAACCACTTTATCGGTTCTTACGACCACGTGATTGTATCCGATATAAGCAATAATACCAACGATAAGACCAGCAACCGTCGTGGTCATCGCAGTGTATATGCCTTCGGCCAGCGATCCCATTTCAGCTTGACCACTACTGGTGGCCAGCTCATGAAAAGCAATAACCATACCTATAACGGTACCCAGGAATCCAATCATGGGTGCAGCACCGGCGATGGTTGCTAAAACACTTACGTTCTTCTCCAGTTTGTAAACTTCGAGCCGGCCGGCATTTTCGATGGCGGTATTGATGTCTTCCAGAGGAGAACCAATTCTTGAAATCCCCTTCTCGGTAAGCCTCGCTACCGGCGAGTTTTCTTGTGCACAACGGATTTTTGCCGATTCAATATTACCAGAAGTAACGCTGTCTTTAATCTGATTCATAAAATTCTTATCGGTTTTGGAAGCTGCTTTTATAGCGAAAATGCGTTCGAAATAAATGTAAATCGCAAAAAACAAAAGCACGGCCAAAATCAATATGATTATGGTTCCTCCGGGACCACCACTGAACATTAAATCGATGATGGATAGGGTTTTTTCTTCAACAAGTTCTTCTCCGGCAACAGGAGTTTCTTGAGCAAATGGTATCAACATGAGTTACGGTGTATTTATGATATAAACAACGCTAATGTAAGCAATTAATTTCATCACTAAAGAAGTATTTTCTGATCTAAATCAATTGCTTTAAAGCAATTTCTAAAGCCACACTGCTGATGTGCTTTTTGTCATTGTTATTTTCAAAGGTACGCTGAATAGCATTTTCGATAGTGTTGGAAATATCGTTAAAAATCGCTTCGTCGGTCATCAGGACTTTGCGTTCCATAAAGTAAGCAAAGACTCTGGCCATACCGCAGTTGGCAATAAAATCAGGGATTACACTGGCCTTCTGGTCGGCGTATTCCATAATCGGACCAAAGAAGATTTCCTGGTCTGCAAAAGGCACGTTGGCCCCGCAGGAAATTACTTCCAGACCATGCTCCACCAGACGATCGATTTGATTTTTTTGAATAAGTCGAGAAGAAGCGCAGGGGGCGAAAATCTCTGCGCCAAGAGACCAGAATTCTTCGTTGGCCTGGTCAAAAGGAATCAAATCCGGACTTTTTAAGGTGTTTCCTTGTTTGGCTAAAAATAGCTCTTTAATCTCCTCAAAACTATAACCGTTTTTATTGATCAATCCGCCATCTCGATCCAGGATACCTATGATTTTAACGCCCATTTTAGAGAGGTAAAAAGCAGCGGCAGAGCCTACATTTCCAAAACCCTGAATGATGGCGGTTTTCCCTTTAACATCACCTCCATAAATGTTGTAATAATGTCTTGCAGATTCTGCAACGCCATAGCCTGTACACATGTCTGCGACAGTAAATTTTCTCAGCACATCAGGTGTATAATCGATGTTTTCTATAACCTTAATAACGCCATGTCTTAGCTGTCCAATCCTATTGATTTTATCGGCTTCTGTAGGTTGAAAATGCCCGTTAAAAACCCCCTCCTGAGGATGCCAGACCCCGCAGCTTTCTGTAATGGGAATGACCTCGTTGATCTCATCTACATTCAAGTCACCACCGGTCCCGTAATAGCTTTTAAGCAATGGAGAAACCGCCTTATACCAGCGTTCTAGAACGGCTTGTTTTCTGGGATCATTCGGATCAAAGTTGATACCTGATTTCGCTCCGCCAATGTCTGGTCCAGACACTGTAAATTTGATTTCCATGGTTTTTGCCAAAGACAGCACTTCATGCTCATTAAGTCCTTCCCGCATGCGTGTGCCGCCCCCGGCAGCACCACCTCTTAGTGAGTTGATAACCGTCCAGCCTTCGGCTTCCGTTTCAGGATCCTTCCAGTGAAACACTATTTCAGGGGCTTTATCTTCGTATTTTTTTAAAAGTTCTTTCATAAGAAATCTTCGCTTTTTTGATGATTTTCTGGCAAATATATAGATTCATTGAGGCATTACTAATTTCAGCTTCATTAATTCTTAAAAATCTATTAAGGCAGGAAAACCTGACCGGAAGAATGATCTTGCGAAGCACCCGTAACCGAAGCCAAAACATTGACTTCTCCGCGCTCTTTCAAAACGCCTAAGAGTCCAAAAATCAGCGCTTCTTTGTAATTGATCACTTCAGCTTCAGGAAGGATGAGTTCAGACTCACTTTCCGCAGAAATCATCTCCATTAAATACCTGTTGAAAACTCCGCCACCGGTAAAAAGGACCTTTTGATGACCGGAAATGGCATTTGCAATTTGATGCGCGAAGTGTTGTGTGCAGGTGCTTATTATTTCTTCGGAACTCAATTCTGTAAGATTCAATAGAGGAAGAAATTCAGCTTCCAGCCATTCGATACCTAAAGATTTTGGCGGGGGTTTTAGGTAATACTGAAGCTTTTCAAGTTCACAGCGAAGCTCCGGGTTGGGGACTGAAGCCCTGGCTATTGAGCCGCTCTCGTCAAATTCTTTTCCCAGGCGCTGAGCAAAAGTATTTAAGATTTTATTGACTGGGCAGATGTCATAAGCAATGCGCTGCTTGTCTTTTTCAAAAGAGATATTGGCAAAGCCGCCCAAATTTACACAGGCCTCATACTCACCAAAAAGCAGGCGATCTCCAACAGGAACCAAAGGGGCTCCCTGACCGCCCAGGTCTACATCCTGTACCCTAAAATCGCAGATGACTTTGTGTTTGGTCAGACCAGCCAGCTTTGGCAGATTTCCAATCTGGTAAGTGAATCCCCTTTCGGGCTGGTGTAAAATGGTATGTCCATGAGAAGCGATAAAGTCAATATCAGATAAGTTGTTTTCGTTGATAAATCGATTGATAAAGTCAGCTAACAAAAGGGTGTAGTCTTCATCCAGGGCCTTGATTTGTTCTAAAGGCCAGGTGTGAGCATGTTTTAGTTTTTCTACCCAGATTGAGGAATAGGCATACGTACTGGCGGAATGAATTTCAAAAGAAAATTTTTCCCTTTTTTGGAAGCTGCAATGTAAAAGGTCAATTCCATCGAGGGAAGTGCCGGACATGACGCCGATGACAGAATAGGTTTTCATGAGTGCGTTTCTCTGCTTTCAAAATTAATTCAAAGTCTTCAAATTCTTTGCTGCTTATTCATTTTTTCTGAAGCAACATTCGTTACACGTATTTTACATTAATCTTAATTTATGAAAGCTTTGATTGAAAATTCTTTAGGTTAACCTTATATTTGTGTCAAATTTTTAATAAAACTGAAACAGAAATTATATGGATTTTAAGTTGACAGAAGAGCACGAAATGATTCGCCAGGCAGCGAGAGATTTCGCTATAAATGAATTGAAACCAGGAGTCATTGAGCGTGATGAAAAACAGGAATTTCCCACAGAACAGGTTAAGAAAATGGGTGAGCTTGGATTTATGGGAATGATGGCTTCTCCAGAGTATGGAGGCGGAGGAATGGACACCGTTTCTTATGTGTTGGCGATGGAAGAATTGTCAAAAATAGATGCCTCGGCTTCTGTTGTGGTTTCTGTGAATAACTCATTGGTATGCTGGGGGCTTGATACCTACGGTACTGAAGAGCAAAAGGAAAAATATTTATCAAAATTGACGACGGGCGAGAAAATCGGAGCCTTTTGTCTGAGCGAACCTGAAGCGGGGAGTGATGCGACGTCTCAAAAAACAACAGCCATCGATAAAGGGGATCATTATATCCTTAACGGTACCAAAAACTGGATCACGAATGGAGGCTCAGCAGAAATTTATTTGGTGATTGCACATACAGACAAACAGAAAAAACACCGAGGAATCAATGCCTTTATCGTAGAAAAAGGCATGGAAGGTTTTGAAGTGGGGCCTAAAGAACAAAAAATGGGTATTCGCGGAAGCGATACGCATTCGCTGACCTTCAACGATGTAAAAGTGCCTAAAGAAAATAGAATTGGCGAAGATGGCTTCGGATTTAAGTTTGCCATGAAAACTTTGGCTGGAGGAAGAATAGGTATTGCAGCTCAGGCTTTAGGAATTGCTGCCGGGGCTTATGAATTGGCTAAAGAGTATTCCAAAATTAGAAAAGCCTTTGGAACTGAAATTAAAAACCACCAGGCCATTGCATTTAAACTGGCAGACATGCATACCAGTATAGAAGCGGCGAGACATATGGTCATGAAAGCGGCCTGGGACAAGGACAATGGTAATAATTACGATTTGTCTGGGGCTATGGCTAAGCTCTATGCGTCGCAGGTAGCGATGGATGTGACAGTGGAAGCTGTGCAGGTTCACGGTGGAAATGGTTATGTCAAAGAATACCACGTCGAGCGAATGATGCGTGATGCTAAAATCACTCAGATTTATGAAGGAACTTCAGAAATTCAAAAAATAGTCATCTCCAGAAGTATCCTGGCAGACTAATTTTTGACATTAAAGCACAGTATAAGCCTGAAATTCTAATTTATAGAATTTCAGGCTTTTTTGTTTGTCATTCCGACGGTAGAAAGTACAAAGTACAAAGTAGAAAGTACAAAGTAGTCGGTAGCCGGTAGTCAGTAGGGAATAGAATGAAAAGCGATATTCGGTGTTCCAAAGTCTTTAAGTAAGCGTCATGGCTCGTGCATCTTGTGTCCTTATTCCTTGAACGGGTAAAGATTCTTCACACCATTGCATTTCGTTCCACGCCTGAGGCGGGACAGTGGGCCTTGTCATCCCGACAGAGAAGCTAATTTCTGCTTCGACGAGCCTGCCTGCGTTTCCTTGGCAAAGGCAGGGGATCTTTCCATAGGAAGTACAAAGTACAAAGTACAAAGTAGTCGGTAGTCAGTAGGGAATAGAATGGAAAGCGGTATTGGGTGTTTCATAGTCTGTAGTTAAGCGTCGTGGCTCGTGCATCTTGTGTCCTGATGCCTTGAACGGGTAAAGATTCTTCACACCATTGCATTTCTTTCAGAATGATAGTGAACCTTGTCATCCCGACGATAGGAGGGATCTCACTTTCGAGTAAAAAGAGGAGTATGAGATATTTTTCAGTAAATTGAGTAAATTTTCATCAGTCAAAAAATGAAAACACTTGGAACACACAATTACTATGTTTATATCCTAACCAATAAAAATAAAACGGTGCTATATACTGGTGTTACAAACAACTTACAACAAAGGCTTTATTTCCATAAAAACCCAACAGCCTTGTCAAAAGCTTTTACTACTAAATACAAATGCTTCTACTTGATTTATTTTGAACATTTTCAAGATGTAAGTCAAGCTATTGAGAGGGAAAAACAAATCAAGGGATACAGAAGGTCCAAAAAAGAAGCATTGATTGATGATTTTAATCCAGAATGGGAATTTTTGAATGATAAGATTTAAAGTAATCTCGACTATAGGAGAAGTTTAATGCTTTTCGATAGATAAAGATTCTTCACTCCATTGCATTTCCTTCTGAATGACAGTGGGCCTTGTCATCCCGACGATAGGAGGGATCTTTCCGTAGGAAGTACAAAGTAGAAAGTAGTCGGTAGGCGGTAGGGAATAGAATGGAAAGCGGTGTTCCAAAGTCTGTAAGTAAGCGTCGTGGCTCGTGCATCTTGTGTCCTGATTCCTTGAGGAGGTAAAGATTCATCAGTCGCTAAAAAGGCTCCTTCCACGTCTGAGGCGGGACAGTGGGCCTTGTCATCCCGACGATAGGAGGGATCTTTCCATAGGAAGTACAAAGTAGAAAGTAGTCGGTAGGCGGTAGGGAATAGAATGGAAAGCGGTGTTCCAAAGTCTGTAAGTAAGCGTCGTGGCTCGTGCATCTTGTGTCCTGATTCCTTGAACGGGTAAAGATTCATCAGTCGCTAAAAAGGCTCCTTCCACGTCTGAGGCGGGACAGTGGGCCTTGTCATCCCGACGGTAGAAAGTAGAAAGTACAAAGTAGAAAGTAGAAAGTACAAAGTAGAAAATAGCCGGTAGTCAGTAGGGAATAGAATGGAAAGCTGTATTCGATATAAAGTAGTCTGTGAGTTTTTGAGTGCTTAGTTTGAAATTTGTCCCGCTAGGGACTATCTATTGGTAAAACAAATACATCGCTTATCCAGCGTGCCGTAAGGTACGCCATATGGTATTTAGGGGTATACCGACCACCTGTCACTTCAAGTTGGACTGTGTAGCTTGTACCTAAAGACACAAAGCTATACGCTTAATTTTTTTATGTTACCGACTCAAAGTCCCTGGCGAGGTAATTCAATTAAAACAACCAATACCAATAACTTTTAATTTGGTGCATTTCAACTCACCTTTGCCTACTACTTGTTTTGAAAAGTTTTTCTTCTAATAAAAAATAGTATCCTTGCCATTCAAAAGGTAAACCATGAAAATTTCAGTAGAATTGACGCTTACGCCTATTCAGGATGATTACGAACCCATTATTATCGATTTCATTAAAGCCTTGCGTAACTCCGGACTTAGAGTTATAGAAAATCCGTTGAGTACGCAGGTGTATGGCGAATACGAGAAGGTGATGCAAATTCTGCAGGAAGAAGTTCAGACGGCTTTTGAAGCCATGGACCGTGGTTTGCTGCACATGAAACTGGTAAAAACGGATAGAAGTAAGTATGAGCCTCATTTTTGATTGGTTGTTTTCAGAATATGAAAACACCCCAACGCATTTTATTGTTTTAGAAATCATCGCGATTGTCTTTGGATTTTTGAGTGTTTTATTTTCAAAAAAAGACAATATCCTGGTGTTTCCCACGGGGATTGTAAGCACGCTTATCTTTGTTTACATCCTGTATCAGTACAGTCTTTTAGGGGATATGATGATCAATGCCTACTACTTTATCATGAGTATTTACGGTTGGTATATCTGGACGAGAAAGGTGGATGCATCGCATTTCATTCCCATTCAAAAAGCAACACCGCGAGAAAACATAAAATCGATTTTTATCTTTATCGGAACCGCCATTTTCGTTTCTGTGGTTTATGAATTTTTCGATAAATGGGAAGGATGGATCAGTTATATGGATGTACTGACCACAGGCATTTTCTTTGTGGGGATGTGGCTGATGGCCAAAAAGCGACTTGAAAACTGGATTTACTGGATAGTTGGGGACCTCATTTCTATTCCCCTGTATTACTACAAAGGCCTTACCTTTACTTCCTTTCAGTATTTACTTTTTACAATCATTGCTGTTTACGGATTTTTAGAATGGAAAAAGAACTTGAACAAACCCAAAGAGACCTTACTAAAATAGTACTCTTTGGTCCGGAATCTACCGGGAAATCGACCCTTGCCGAAAGCCTGGCCAGGCACTATAACACCGAATGGGTACCTGAATTTGCCAGAGCCTATTTGCAGGAAAAATATAACAATTCTGCAGAGATGTGTGCGCCGTCAGACCTGATTCCTATTGCCAAAGGTCAGATTCAACTCGAGAATGAAAAGGCAAAAAAAGCGAAAGATCTGTTGTTTTGTGATACCAATGTGCTTCAGACCTTAACTTATGCCAAAACTTATTATAAAAACTTTGAAGACCCCATTCTTGAAGACTGTGTGAAGCAACATCAATACGCGCATTACTTTCTGACGTGTATAGATACCCCCTGGGTTCCCGATGATTTACGCGACAAGCCCCATGAGAGAAAAGAAATGTTTGCTATATTTGAAGAGACTTTGATCAGCAGAGGGGTATCTTACACCGTTTTAAAAGGAAACCTCACTGAGCGTTTACAAAAAGCGAAATCAATCCTGAAAACATTATAAACCCATTATGAAATTTCATCCTAACGACCTTTCACGAATTCAAAAACACGAGCTCACTGCCGAGAAAATTGAGCAGGATTTAGAACATCTTAAAACCGGATTTCCCAAAGTTGAAATTGTGAAACCAGCTACTTTAGAAGACGGGATTATACAACTTAAAGGCGAAGAAAAAGCCGAATTGATGCGGATCTATCAAAATTCAAATCTTAAGGTTTTAAAATTTGTTCCTGCCAGTGGAGCTGCCTCAAGAATGTTCAGACTACTTCATCAATTTCAAGAGGAGTATCCAGCTTCCGATTTAAGTTTTGAAGAATTTTTGAATCAAGATCGATTTAAACCGCTCAAAGGTTTTTTTGAGTCTGTCGAGAATCTGGCTTTTTATGACGATTTAAAATCAGCTTTAAAACAAAAAGGAATAGAGGTTGAGGATCTTCCTAAAGGGGAAAAGGCCCTGAAGTTAACGCGTCAAATACTGGCAAAAGAAGGATTCTGTATGTCCGATTTGCCAAAAGGTCTCGTTCCATTCCATAAGTACTCTGAAGAAAAATTAACCGCTTTTGAAGAGCATTTTTATGAAGCCCTTAAGTATGCGGAGAAGGATAAAAAAGCTCAACTTCATTTTACAATTTCTACAGATCACTTCGATGCGTTTCAGGAGAAGTTAAAAGAAATCCAGTCTAAAATTAAAGACCAAACTAAAGTGAATTTCCAAGTCGATTTTTCTTTTCAACATCCCTCAACCGATACGGTATGTATAGATGCCAGTGGAGATTTATTTAGAGACAAAGATGGCAAAATTGTATTTAGACCCGCTGGACATGGGGCTTTGGTGGAAAACTTGAATCAGTTAAAAGCAGATATAGTTTTTATTAAAAATATCGATAATGTTTCTCATCAAAATTCAGCTGTAGAAAATATCACATCATCCCTGGATTATAAATCCGTTTTAGCCGGACTGCTTATTCAACTTCAGGAAAAAGCCTTTGCCTTATTGAAAAAACTGGAGAGGGATTCAGAGAATCAGGAGTTACTTGATGAAGCAGTTTCTTTTTTAAGAAAAGACCTGAATGTTCACCTGAACATAAAAGACAAACAGGATGTGTTTTATTTTCTTAACAGACCGATACGGGTTTGTGGAATGGTAGAGAATACCGGTGAACCCGGCGGAGGACCGTTTTGGATTAAGAATGAGGATGACAGCATATCCCTGCAAATTGTAGAAAAAAATCAAATTGATTTATCCGATCCGGATCAAAAGGAGAAAATGGAAGCCTCTACCCATTTCAACCCGGTGGATATTGTCTGTAGTATGAGAAATTATAGAGGAGAAGCCTTCGATTTGAAAAATTTTGTAGACAGAGATAGGGGATTTGTCGCTGATAAATTTGTAGGAGGAGAACCCATAAAAGGCCTGGAGCTGCCGGGACTCTGGAATGGAGGAATGGCTCTTTGGAACACGGTTTTTGTGGAAGTTCCAGTAGAGAGTTTTAACCCTGTGAAAGCGGTAATGGATTTGCTAAAACCCGGACATCAACCCCAGGCTGATGTTTGATACAAAACAGCTTCACAGCGAACTTGAATTTCAATTTGCTTTAAGTGGCGGCCCTGGGGGGCAACATGTCAATAAAACAGAGACCAAAGTTATCATCACCTGGTACCCTTTATCATCAGCTGTTTTTTCTGAAACTCAAAAAAACCGAATTCAAGAGAAATTAGCTTCCCGAATAAATGCAGAGGGGCAGCTTAAATTAAGCCTTGCTAAAACACGAAGTCAGCTTCAAAATAAAAAATTGGCGGTAGCGAAACTGGAAGATTTACTGGCAAAAGCCCTTCATAAACCCAAAAAAAGAATCAAAACCAGGCCTTCACGCGCTTCCAAATTGAAACGTCTTCAAAAAAAGAAACAGCATTCAGACAAAAAGCAGTTGAGAAAAAAACCGAAACTTTAAAGATTTATACCATACCGATCCCGAAGCTTCGGGAAAGCCTTTGTCATCCCGACGATAGGAGGGATCTCCCTTTCGAGTAAAAAGAGGAGTGTGGGATATTTTTCAGTAAATTGAGTAAATTTTCATCAGTCAAAAAATGAAAACACTTGGAACACACAATTACTATGTTTATATACTAACAAATAAAAATAAAACGGCACTTTATACGGGTGTTACAAACGACTTACAACAAAGGCTTTATTTCCATAAAAACCCAACAGCCTTGTCAAAAGCTTTTACTACTAAATACAAATGCTTCTACTTGATTTATTTTGAACATTTTCAAGATGTAAGCCAAGCTATAGCGAGAGAAAAACAAATCAAGGGATACAGAAGGTCCAAAAAAGAAGCATTGATTGATGGTTTTAATCCAGAATGGGAATTTTTGAATGATAAGATTTAAAGTAATCTCGACCATAGGAGAAGTTTAATGCTTTTCGAAAGATAAAGATTCTTCACTCCATTGCATTTCGTTCAGAATGACAGTGAGCCTTGTCATCCCGACGGTTCAAAGCACAAAGTAGCCAGTAGTCAGTAGGGAATAGAATGAAATGGGAAGGCGGTATTCGATATTCGGTGTTCCATATTCTGTATTTAAGAGTCGTGAATCATGTATCCTGTGTCCTGATGCCTTGAACCGGTAAAGATTCTTCACTCCAATGCATTTCGTTCCACGCCTAAGCCGGGCAGGCTGAATGACATTGAGCCTTGTCATCCCGACGGTACAAAGTACAAAGTGGCCACTAGTCAGTATGGAATAGAATGATATGGGAAGGCGGTATTCGATTTTCGATATTCCATAGTCTGTAGTTAAGCGTCGTGGGCCGTGAATCATATGTCCTGATTTATTGAAATGGCAAAAATTCATCAGTCGTTGAGCAGGCTCCTTCAGATTGACAAATCCATGTTCATGATTCAATAAGGTCCGCCAGGTCTTTCCCCACACTGCTTCCGATGGCAATGCCCATTCCTCCTAAACGGACTGCACAGAACACCCGGTCTGAAACTGGTTTTACAATGGGTTTTTTCTTTTCGCCTATGCCCAGAATTCCACTCCAGCGCTGATCGATTTCAACATGCTGGTCAGGTAAGATGAGATTTTTAAGCAAATCTTCCAAAGCCGTTTGAATACGCGAAGTGGTTTGCATAGCTGAAGTCATTTCGCGTTCCTTGTCCAGATTCCGCCCACCCCCGAGCAGGATTCGGTTGTGAACGTTTCTGAAATAATAAAAGCCTTCATCCAAATGAAAGGTTCCCTGAATTTGTAGGTTTGGAATGGGTTTAGAAATTAAAACCTGACTTCTGGCCGGAGTTACTTTTAGATTTAATAATTCTGAAGCAAAGGCATTGGTTGCAATGCAGAGGTGCCTGGTTTTAAAGCTAAAATCCCTCAGTTTGATATGTACCGACTCAGCATCAGATGAAAAAGAGGTGACCTCCGTGGAATTTAAAACTGAGATACCTTCAGATTGCGCTTTTCTCAATAGTGCCTGCATCATTTTACCAGTATCAATCTGTCCTTCAAAAGGAGTGAAAATAAGGTTTGGTAATGAATTTCCAAATGCAAATTCATTGGGTTTTAGTTGAAAAGTATCTGCCTTAAAAACAGGGCGCAGCATGTCGTTGAGCATGTCTAGATTGGCTTCGCACTGTTCAAAGCTGTCTTTATTTTTCTTGAGAAAAACTTCGTATCCCCCGTGTTGCTGATAATCGATTTGTTTTTCACCCAGTGTAGATTTCAATAATTCCAGCCCCTCAACGCGCTTCTGCACTAAATTCAGAAGCTCTTCTTTGTCGTGGTTTTGCAGATCAGAAAGCAATTCACTTGCACTGCCAAAGCAGGCAAATCCCGCATTTTTGGTACTTGCTCCCTGAGGCAAAATTCCTTTTTCAAGGACTAAAACTTTAGCTTTTGGAAATTTTTTCTTAAGCTGAAGCGCACAGGACAAACCCACAATACCACTTCCTGCGATGCAGAAATCTACATCTTTAAACCATGTGTTTTGTTCCCAATACGATAAATCCATGATGTGAAATTTTCAACAAATATAAGCCTCTCTAAATTTTTGATACAGCAGTAGTACAAACCATAGAAGAGGCTGGATTGAATCGGTTTTTTTCTAATGATGAGAACTTTAAACTCCTGTCTAAGCTGAATTTCGGCTTGCATTGATGTTTCCAAACAGAGCCCGAATCACCATTTTTTCGTAAATCTCCTTATTCGGGTCGTTTTCCTGAATTTTCTGTAAAGCATATTGCTGAATGCTGAGCAATGGTAAAACGATATCTTCTCGCATACTGATGGATTTTCTGGCTAAGTCTTCGTTTTCCATCAGTTCGGTTTGCTTTGTGAGTTTTAAGACAAGCTTTTTAGTAAGCTCATATTCTCGGCGTAAATTCTTCCAGAACTCTCCATATTTATTATCGTATTTCATGTAGGAAGTCAGGGGGAAATAGGATTTTTTCATGGACATGATGCTGTTCAAAACCAGTGATCTGAAAAAGGCTGAATACTCATACAGCTCTTCAATGACATGAAATTGGTCTGCATACGAATCTAGCGCAGTCCCCAGACCGTAATATCCCGGCACGTTTTGCCTAATCAGCCCCCAGGACCCGACAAAAGGGATGGCTCTTAAATCCTTTAAACTGAGTTTGGCATTTTGATTTCTTTTGGTGGGTCTGCTGCCAATATTTGTCGCACCATAATAGTTGAGTGTGGTCATTTCCTCGAGGTAAGGAATAAACAACTCGTGTTCTTTTAAGCTGACGTATTTTTCATAGCTTTTATCTGCTAAGTCAGTTAGTAATTCTTTGTGGTTCGGTTTCCAGCCTTTGTTTTGTTTAGACTTAACACCTGCCAAAAGCAACTGTTCAAAATTATAAGTGGCCTGTTCATGCGTTCCAAAAACACTGGTTATGGTTTGTCCCTGGATGGTGAGTTGAATTTTTTCATTGGCAATTTCATTGCCCTGAGCTGCATAAAATTGATGGGTTTTCCCGCCACCTCGAGCTGGTGGTCCGCCACGACCATCAAAAAAGACAACCTGATAACCCTCTTTCCGTGACAAAGTGGTCAGGCGTTCTTTGGTTCTGTAAATTTCCCAATTGGCTTTCAGATATCCGCCATCCTTGGTGCCGTCTGAAAAGCCCAGCATGATGTGTTGTTCTTTGTTTCGTTTGTGCAAATGCTTTCTATAAACTTTATTTTCATAAAGTGATTTCATCACTGCTTCAGAGTTATCCATGCCATCCATGGTTTCAAACAAAGGAACAATGTCAATGTTTATATCCTCTTCTTGGTACCCGCAGTATTTAAAAAGCGCATAGACCTGCAGTACATCAAAAATATGTTCTGAATTGGATATGATATAACGGTGCAGACCACGCTGGCCATTCAGTTCTTGGATTTCTCGAATTTGATAGACATTTCTTATCGTATCTACCACCAAATCATCCGAATAATCGTCTGGATGGATGGCTAAAGATTTTTGGGTGAGGTAGTTTAATTTTTCTTCTGAAGATAATTCATTATAATCAATGCCGAATTCCTTATTGAAGATGGCAGTGATTACTTGGTTGTGGATGCTGCTATCCTGACGAATATCCAAAGCGGCAAAATGATTTCCAAACAAATGAACCCGTCCTATGAAATCATCAATTAAGTCGATGTTCAGAGATTTGTAGTTTTCCACCACCAGAGTTCTTACGTGATACATGATCTCCAGGATTTCCTCAGAAGTCAGACTGGTTTTCGATTTGAAAATTTGTTTGTAAAGTTTGTCTTTCAGCTTATTCAAAGATTCATTAACTTCTCTGAAGGTGAGTTTCCGCATTAAGATTTTCAGATGATTGTAATAGCATTTCATGATGGTAATCCGCAACTGAGTTGCCACTTTATATGTGGTTTCCTTGGTCACAAACGGATTTCCATCCCTGTCTCCGCCTGGCCAGAATCCCATTTCCAATAAATTGGGGTTGAAGTCTGGGGGTAAGTGAGCCGCTTTAGCAACCTGATGATAAATTTTGCCTAAGGTCTCGTAATACACGTATCTCAAGTAGAAAATAATGCTTTCTGCCTCATCAAATGGAGTTGGTTTTTCTCTGTTTATAAAAGGAGTATAGGCCAGTTGCTGAAGTAAATTATCAATTTTGGTGATGCTATCGTTCTGAACTGCATGGCGAAGTTCATGCATGATGGTTTGTACGTTGTTGGGATAGAATTGAGTGGGATGAGCAGTAAAAACAACTCTCGAACTAAAGCTTTTCAAATGTTTCACCAAATCCTGGTAGTTTTCGCTATCTGTATGTAAGACATCTTCGATTTTTTGCTTTTTAAAACTCGGAAATGCTGCGTCTTCAATACTATCGAACAAGACGACTTGGCGTTCAATATATTTTATCATCTTAAATAGCAAATCATTTTTTTCTTGATCGGTTTTCAATTGGCTGTGATTCTCAAAAAAATCTTCAATAATCTCCTTAGGCTCCGCGTCTTTTCGGTAACCGTCTTTACTCAGTTTATGCAACAGAGGGATAAAAACACCTGTATAGGTTTTGTTCTCACTCGGGAGATTCAGAAATAAGCTATTGTAAATCAGGTATTTATTGGCTACAAGTTGTCTGAATTTTTCTACGCGTTCATCGTTTTGCATAATCTGTTGGATTGCGGGTTAAAGTTTTAGGACAAACCGAAGTTAGAACTCCAAGATCTGATAATTCAAAAATAAAGAAAACAATAAAATTAACAAAAAATCTGCGCATTGGGTACAATAAAAACAAAATTTAAGAGGATGTGTCGAGGAAGAGCTTATTTATGATAGAAGGTGAGCAATCCTTTAATTTGCATGTATTTCAGACGTCGGTAAATTTCACTAAACAAATGACCCGAAATTGAAATAAATAGTGATGAGTTTAGGCTTAATTCAAAACATTTATTTTAGTTTTGCGCCACATCTCAAAGGGGTGTCCCGATAGTTATCGGGGCTGAGATTATACCCAATGAACCTGGGCAAGTAATGTTGCCAAGGGAAAATGACCAATTGGTCATGCATTGTTTTATACTCCTGATACCAGAGCGGTCATCGGGTTTTTTTATGTTTAACTTTGAATAATTGCCCCTTTTATTCGTGAATTATTTTACGGATGAAAACCAAATTATTTCTACTATGCGCTATCCTATGGGGATGGCAATCCTTCTCACAAACTTACACGGTAGAAGGAAAAGTAACCGACAATGGCGAGCCGCTTCCAGGGGTGAGCGTGTACGCCAAATCTACTAATATAGGCACAGTAACCGATGATGATGGAAGCTATGAATTGAGGTTTTCCCCAGGCAGTTATACGCTTGTGTTCACCTTTGGAAATCGCAGAGAATTTAAAATTAAGGTAGATTCCAATCAAACTTTGAATGTGGATATGGCCAATGCTAAGGAAGCCCTGGATGAGGTTTTGGTCGAAGCCTTTCGGGTTAACTTTGATGATCCAATTCCTCACTCCAATTTGAGAAAAAAAGAAATCGAAAAACGGAATCTTGGTCAGGATATCCCAATTTTGCTCAATGTTCTTCCTTCGGTAGTGTCTACAACAGATGCAGGAAACGGAATTGGCTACACCTCTATACGGGTAAGAGGAAGCGATGCGTCCAGAGTAAACGTGACTCTCAATGGAATACCTTACAATGACCAGGAAAGTCAGGGAACCTTTTGGGTTAATCTACCGGATTTTGCCTCTTCTACCCAAAACTTGCAATTGCAGAGAGGCGTAGGAACTTCTACCAACGGCTCGGGAGCTTTTGGAGCGAGCCTGAATATTCTTACCGACGCCAAAAGTGATGATGCGAGTGCAGAATTAAGCAACTCGTTTGGCTCTTTCAATACCAGAAGGCATACCGTTGAATTTGGTACCGGTCTTTTACAGGATAAGTTTACCTTTTCTGGTCGTTTGTCTCAAATAAAATCGGATGGTTATATCGATAGAGCCTTCTCAGACTTGAAGTCTTATTTTTTGCAGGGAACCTATAAGGAAGGGGGCACGTTTATTAAGGCCTTGGCTTTTGGAGGCAATAATGTGACGTACCAGGCCTGGTATGGAGTGGACAGAGAAACTCTGAAAACCGATAGAACCTTCAATCCTTCCGGAATGTACACAGATGAAAGTGGCACTACTCAATTCTATGATAACGAAGTTGATAATTACAAACAAGACCATTACCAGTTGCATTGGAATCAGACTTTAAATCAAAACTGGTCTACAAACTTAAGTTTAAATTACACCTACGGTCGTGGTTATTTTGAACAGTATGAAGAAGATGCAGATCTAGCTTTTCATGAGATTGGACCTGTAATTGTGGGAAATGAAACCATTGAAAATTCAGACCTGATAAGAAGACGCTGGCTGGATAATGATTATTATGTTATTAATGCAACCACAAATTATAGAGATAGTCAGCTGGAGTTCACCTCTGGTCTGTTTTATAGTTATTATACCAACGATCATTTTGGAGAAGTCATCTGGTCAAGGTTTGCCGGAGATTCTGAAATAAGAGATAATTATTATTTTGGAACTGGAACCAAGACAGAATTTACAGCTTTCAGCAAGGCAACTTGGCATCTCAATGATGCACTGAGTGTATTTGGAGATTTACAGGGCCGTTTTGTGAATTATAAAACCAGCGGTTTGACTTCAGATAAAGTGAATCTTCTGGTAGATGAAAACTTCAATTTCTTCAATCCTAAAGCCGGGGCTACTTATCAGCTAAACACCGATAACCAGTTTTATGCTTCTTATGGACGAGCTCAGCGAGAGCCTCGCCGAAGGGATTTTGAAAACGGGATTACCAATCCGGAAATTTTAGATGACTTTGAATTGGGCTGGAGACTCGATTTAGGAAACTCTTCTTTGAATACCAATTTTTACTACATGTATTACAAGGATCAGATGGTACTTACCGGAGCTTTGGATGATGTGGGTGCACCCATCAGAGAAACCAGTGGAGAAAGCTATAGACTGGGTCTGGAAATTGATGCGGATATCAGAATCAGTAAATTGTTTTCTGCCCGTCCTAACCTGACTTTAAGCAGAAATGAAAACATTGATTTTAAAGCCAATCTTGATGGTGAGATTCGTAATCTTGGAAACACCAATATCTCTTTTTCACCAGAAATCATTGCAGCAAATCAACTTGTTTTTCATCCCAGCGAAACCTTTCAAATCAACCTGATCTCAAAATTTGTTGGTGAACAATACATGGGAAATATAGACAGTGAAGTCTCCTTACTGGATAGCTTTTTCACCAATGATGTCAATATTTTTTACGAATGGGATACCCCGCCTTTATTCAAATCTGTTGTGTTTTCAGGACTGATTAATAATGTTTTTGATGTGGAATACGAATCCAATGGGTACTTCTTCTTTTTCGATACTCAGAATTCTGCAGGGCAGGTAGAAACCTTTGAAGGAGCTGGATTTTACCCTCAGGCAGGTACAAACGTTCTTCTGGGGGTGACTCTCAAATTTTAACTTTAAAGAACTTAGCTAAAAAAAAGACCTCCCACTGGAGGTCTTTTTTTTAGCGGTTTCTGAAATTATTCAGCTACAAACTCTGCAGATTTTAAAATCGATTCAATTTCAAACATCTGTAATCTTTTGGAAGAAGAGGGCTTAAATACGGAGCCTTCAAGAATCACATAGCGATCGTTCTCAACATCCTTTATAGCATAGGTTACAAACGGACCTGCCATAAAGAAATCCTTTACTTCCCAGGTTCCTTTAACTTCATAGGCAAATTTACCATCAATTTCGGTCTCAAATAAATAAGGGGCATAAGCTTCTTCTGTAATCATATGTGTTCCTTCCTTCGGACCAGGGATGTGTTTTGCTCCGACAGAATCTCTCATTTTGACTACATTGGCAATAATGTCGCCATTTTTTTCAATGGTAGATAGTGGTACTTCATAAGCAAGTAATTCCATACTACCGTTTTTAATATCCTTACGCATCCAGAAAAAATCATCCTCTTGTTTGGCGTAGCGATAGGCTGAAGGGAACAGCATGTTGATGCCAAGAGACTTTTCTATTACACCCACCTCTTTGGGAGACTTTTGCATCCGTCTTCTTTTTTCCTTTAATTCACTTTTTTCAAATACATCTAAAAATTTTGATTTATGGTTTTCCAATTCAGTAATTATAGCTGTGGAATTTGGTCCTGTAACGATAATACCAGTTTGAGGTTCAGCAAAAGAATCCAGGAGGATTTGGTGTCCGGTTTGCTTGGATTGTTCAATTTTAAAAAAGGTTCTGTTCCTTCTGGCAAAGCCGTTAAATGCTTCTGGAGGAATTTGGTTAAGCGCATATTTAGGCTCTTGTTGAGGTAGTCCTATAGCATCAGCGGCAAAAATACCTCTTATTTTCTCTCCGATTGAATCCTGCCATTGTTCATTTGTAATCACGACATTTAATCGGTTAAGATTACCGGAAGATTCTGCTTTATAAGCGGAACTGCTTGAGTCATTGCAGGAGAAGATAAAGAATAAACTCAGCGTTGCTAAGCTAAATCTTTTTAAAAAGCCTAAAGTTAATTGCATTTGGAATGTTTTTGGTTGGCTAATATCTATCTAATATTGTTCCAAAAATGCAATTCTATCAAATAAGTTGCCTAGCTGGCTAAATTATTCATGAGCTTGAATTTGTGCTCCTGGATAAATCTATCTAATCTTTGATTCCAGAAAGGTACATCTTTATAAAATTCAACGCAGTCCTCTAGAGATTCCTGTCTAATTAATTGAGGAATGATATATTTTTCAAAATCGCGTTGAATCAAATTTAAAAACTCTTCATCATTATCATCATTCTTAATGCAGTAGCCTATGCTGTTTTTGAATTTATGAAATTGAATATCTTCGGGGAGATAACAGTCTTGAGAAACGCAGACCGCCAATTCTGTAATTTCGGGTCTTTTTATATTAGAATGCTTAATAGGAGGAATCATAAGTCCAAGATTTATTCTGAAATCTATTTTGTCCTCAGTAGACCACCAGTATTTCTGTAGAGTAAGAACCAGTGAAAAGTCTTCTTCAGATTTCCACCATATCTCACCATCATTTTTAAAATTAGCTTCGAGCATAAGAGGTTTTAAGACCTCGGCTTCCATTTTTTGAAATAATTCTATTGCTTTCATAATTTTAAGTATTAGACTTAATCAAAAGTACAAGCCTACTTTGGTTTAAGTTTACGGTTCAACCGTAAACATTGTGTGGTAAAACCGTACATTTTTAATATTCGTTTCCTTAAAATAAAACAGCCTGGATTAAATTTACCCTAAGCTTAAAACACCTCTTTCTATAAAAACTTAGGACTTTTAAAATTTATATTTCCAACTGCTTTAAAAACAGTATCTTTGCGCAAATTTTGAAAATGAAAGAACCGAAGAAACATAAAGACTCAAGCAAAAAAGATTCTAAAAATAAATTTAGTAAAAAGGAAGTCGCTCAATCTAAAGTAGATAAGCAGATCAAAAATCCCAATGCAGGCATGCGTCTTAATAAATACATCTCCAATTCTGGAGTATGTTCCCGAAGAGACGCTGATATCTACATAAAATCTGGCAACGTCACTGTAAATGGCCAGGTGATTACCGAAATGGGACATCAGGTCAAGTTGGACGATGAGGTTAAATTTGACGGTAGATTAATTAATCCTGAGCCAAAATCTTATGTGCTTTTGAATAAGCCTAAAGGATTTTATGTGACAGGGAGTTATGAAAAAGGGAAATTAACCGCTTTGGACTTGGTGCAAAATGCATCCAAAGCTAAACTTGCACCCGTAGGTAAATTGGATACGAGTGCCATGGGATTGATTTTGTATACCAATGATGGAACTCTGGCCAAAAAGTTGTCCGGACATAAAAATGGTGTTCGCCAAATTTATCAGGTGGAATTGACCAAGCCCGTAAAAGAACAGGATTTGGAAGTCATCAAGGACGGGCCATTTATAGAAGGTTCTAAAGTAAAGATAGAGGAAGCATCTTATGTGGATAATAGACCCAAAAACATTATTGGACTTGAGTTGAGAAGTCAGCGTGCACATATCGTACAGCGTATATTCAAGAAACTGGGCTACGAAATAGAAAAGCTTGACCGGGTGGTCTATGCAAATCTTGATAAGAAAAATGTGCCGAGAGGACATTACCGCATTCTTACTAAACAAGAAGTTATCAATCTTGGAATGGTTTAGTAAAGGAGCCCTTATGTAAATGTGCTGAAATTTAATGACTTCCTTGAAATTTTCATTTTGTGACTGCCTTTTTCATAAGCAGATGTTTTAATTTTGGAAATACACGACTATATAATCCTACTCAATTAGTAGGATTTTTAAATCATATATAGTTCGATAGACAATTTTAACTATAATGAGGGAGTCCTATTTAATCTGGCTGGTTGTATTACTTACGGCTCTTTGCTCAAAAGATGCCCTGGCACAAAAAAATGTTGAAACGCAAGAGTTGCTTTGGACCCGTTTCTTTCTGGAGGCGAAACTCTCTGAAAATTACTTGATTCATCAAGAACTGGAAGAAAGAACCTATTGGTTTCCCTGGAGACAACACCAGTTTCTGTCTAGAACCCATCTAAGAAGAGAACTTGGAAAAGGGTGGAATGTGGGGCTTGGATTCACTTATTTTCTCCAGGCTCTGCCAAATGATCCTGAGATAACAGATTATACAAGCAGGACAGAATTGCGGCCTCAACTAGAGATTGCTTACAAGCAAAAGCTTTCCGAAAAAATACATGTATATCATCGCTATTGGAGTGAATTTAGATTTTTCGAGAAATCTGGTCATGCCTTTGAATATAGAAATAACAGAACCCGATATAAGCTTGAATTAAGATTTTCGCTTACACCCGAATTAACTCTAAAAGCTTTTGATGAAATACACATCAATTTGGGTAAAAAGATAGTTCAAAATGTATTTAATCAAAACAGGTATGGAGGTAGCATACAGTATATGCTAAAAGATAATTTTGGTTTTGAATTAGGTTATTTCAATTGGTTTCAGCAGCGAAAATCAGGGGTTGATTTTTATAATCGCCATATCGTTAGATCTACCATCAGGTATGCTTTGCCAATGAAAAAATCTAAGCCTTAAAATTTAACATTTTAAGGCTTTTTACTTCTATTAAAATAAGTTTCATTTGTATTGGAATTAAACCTAAACTTTTGACTTCGATTATGAAGTTTTATTCAGAATATCAGCATTCTATTCTTTCCCACTCACCTTTAAATCTTACTTAGGTTGTTATCCCTTCATAAGACATATATTTTTTACTTAACTTTAAAGCTAATAATTAGTTATAAATGAATACAAAGTACATTGACCTTATAAGTCAAACCTACGATTTCCCTCAAGAAGAATTCACGCTTAATGGTGACCAACTCAAATTTCATGACATAGACTTGATGGCGCTTGTCGAAAAATATGGCGCTCCCTTAAAATTCACTTATCTGCCCAAAATTTCCGAAAATATCATTCGCGCTCAAAAATGGTTTCAGGACGCTATAGTTAAGCATGAATATAATGGGACTTACAATTATTGCTACTGTACCAAAAGTTCTCATTTTAAACACGTTCTGGATGAAGCTTTGAAGAATGATATCCATATTGAAACTTCATCAGCTTTCGATATTGATATCGTAAACAGACTGATGGAAAAAGGGAAGATAACCAAAGACACCTATGTAATATGTAATGGATTTAAAAGGGACCAGTACATTTCCAATATATCCAAGCTTATCAATTCTGGTCATCAAAACTGTATTCCTGTCATCGATAATTATGAAGAAATAGATTTACTCACAAGAGTTACAGATAAAGACTTTAAAATCGGAATCAGGATTGCTTCTGAAGAAGAGCCTAAATTTGAATTTTACACCTCAAGATTAGGAATCGGTTATAAAAATATTGTTCCGTTTTATGAAGATCAAATCAAGAATAATGATCAGGTCGAACTGAAGATGCTCCACTTTTTTATCAATACGGGCATCAGGGATAATGCTTACTACTGGAATGAGCTTCAGAAATGTCTGCGGGTTTATACCCGTTTGAAAAAAGTATGTCCAAGTGTTGATAGTCTTAATATAGGCGGTGGATTTCCTATCAAAAATTCTTTGGCGTTTGAATATGATTATGAATATATGATCGATGAAATCATCAATCAGATCAAGTTAACCTGTGAAGAAGAGGATGTTCCGGTGCCGCATATTTTTACTGAATTTGGAAGCTATACAGTAGGCGAAAGTGGAGGAGCTATCTATGAGGTTTTATACCAAAAGCAACAAAACGATCGTGAAAAATGGAATATGATTAATTCATCTTTTATCACGACTTTGCCCGATTCCTGGGCGATAAGTAAGCGATTCATCATGCTGGCCGTCAACAGGTGGCAGGACAGATACGAGCGTGTTTTGCTGGGAGGCTTAACGTGTGATAGTGATGATTATTACAATTCTGAACAAAACATGAATGCTATTTATCTTCCCAAATATGAGAAGGAGGATCCGCTTTTCATTGGCTTTTTCAATACGGGAGCCTATCAGGAAAGCATTGGAGGTTTTGGAGGTTTACAACACTGTTTAATCCCAAGCCCGAAACATATTCTAATACAAAAAAACGAAGATGGAAGTCTGTCGACAGAACTATTTAGCGAACAACAAAAAAGTGAAGATTTACTCAAAATTTTAGGTTATCATGGCATCTAAAACAAATTACGCGGGAATTCCAGACAAGTATGCACGTATCGACGAAGCGAAAGTCGTTTTAATTCCAGTTCCATATGACGGAACAAGTTCTTGGCAAAAAGGAGCAGACAAAGGGCCTCAGGCTTTTCTGGAAGCTTCGGAAAACATGGAGTTGTACGACATTGAAACCCGGACAGAAGTTTATAAAAAAGGCATTTATCTGGCACCGCCAGTGTCTGAAAATTCTTCGCCGGAGAAAATGGTGGAAGCGGTTCATAAGACAACCAAAAACTACATCAACCAGGATAAGTTTGTCACTATTTTTGGAGGAGAGCATTCGGTGTCTATTGGAACCATAAGAGCTTTTCATGAACATTTTCAAGACTTAACTGTTGTTCAAATTGACGCTCATGCAGACTTGCGGCCTTCTTACGAGGGCAGTGCCTGTAATCACGCCTGTGCTGTTCATGAGGCCAGCAAAAAAGGAAATTTAATTCAGGTGGGAATTCGTTCTATGGATGAGTCTGAAGTAGAACATATGGATGAAAACCGGGTGTATTTTGCTCATGATCTTTATGAAGACTGGACAGAAGATGCTATCGGGCAGATGACGCCCAATGTTTTTATCACCATAGATCTTGATGCCTTCGATCCGTCTATATTGCCTTCCACGGGAACTCCAGAGCCAGGAGGTTTGTTTTGGTATGAGACTTTAGAATTCTTAAAAGAAATTTTTAAAAAGAAAAATGTAGTTGGTTTCGATATCGTAGAACTTTGTCCAAATGAAGTGGATAAATCTTCAGATTTTCTGGCTGCTAAGCTTTACTATAAAATGCTGAGCTACAAATTCAAATACGAAAATGCTTCTGGAGAGGAAGAGGAGGATTAGATTTTTAGATAGTAGAGGTTGGATATTAGATTTTAGACACAAGATATAACACACAAAAGTTTACTTTATCCATAGCTACCATAGCTACCATAGCTACCATAGAATCAACAGCAAAAACGGCAAGCATAGAAGTAAAGAACATAGAGAAAAGAGAAAAGAATAAGGAGAACCAAGATTTTAAACATTTTTTATTTTCATTAGTTGACTCTTGACTCTTGACTCTTGACTCTTGACTCTTGCTTAATGATTTTAAATTAAAAAAGAACACACAATCATGAATAAACCGATCACAGACTTTATAGAAAAATACTATTTACACTTTAATGCGGCTAGCCTGGTCGATGCGGCCAAGGCTTATGAAAAGCAACTGGAAGGTGGTTCCAAAATGCTGGTTTCACTTGCCGGGGCGATGAGTACTGCCGAGTTAGGAAAGATTTTTGCAGAAATCATTCGTCAGGATAAAGTTCATATCGTATCCTGTACAGGAGCTAATTTGGAAGAAGATATCATGAATTTGGTAGCGCACTCCCATTACAAACGTGTGCCAGACTACCGTGATTTAACACCTCAGGACGAGTGGAAATTACTGGAAAAAGGACTCAATCGCGTTACCGATACCTGCATTCCGGAAGAAGAGGCCTTTAGGCGTTTGCAAAAACATATCGTAAAAATATGGAAAGATGCAGAAGCTAAAGGTGAGCGTTATTTCCCTCATGAGTATATGTATAAATTGCTGCTTTCCGGCGTTTTAGAAGAGTACTATGAAATCGATTTGAAAGATTCCTGGATGTATGCTGCTGCAGAAAAAAACTTGCCAATTGTGGTCCCGGGCTGGGAAGACAGTACGATGGGAAATATTTTCGCCAGTTATGTGATGAAAGGAGAGTTAAAGGCCTCTACCGTTAAATCTGGAATTGAATACATGACGTTTTTGGCAGACTGGTATACCGATAATTCCAGGGAAGGTATTGGCTTTTTCCAAATAGGAGGAGGCATCGCAGGTGATTTTCCAATTTGTGTCGTCCCTATGCTCTACCAGGATATGGAAAGAACGGATACGCCATTTTGGAATTATTTCTGTCAGATTTCTGACTCGACAACCAGTTATGGTTCCTATTCTGGAGCGGTTCCCAATGAAAAAATCACCTGGGGCAAACTCGATATCGATACCCCTAAATTTATCATAGAAAGCGATGCTACCATTGTTGCTCCCCTTATATTTGCTTACCTTTTAGAAATGTGAGATGAATTAAGACAGCGCAAAACCTTCAGAATTCGTCTTCACTTACCTCGCTGATTCAAGAGCGTGTGAATTCTGAAAGTTTGATGCCCTAAACCCTATCGAGCTAATTTGTGCTAAATTCCGAAGAAACTCTTTTCTGAATTTGCTGCTATTAACTAATGAACAGAATACATAATAATTTCACCCTTCCTATGGATAATACGCCGAAAATCGAACAAATTGAACTGAAATACCTCTCTCTTAAAGATTTTGAAGTCCTGAAGGAGGTGTTTATAGAGATTTACGGCGATGCTCCAGATGCCTATTGGCGTAAGGATGAGTTGAGGAGTCTGATAGATATTTTCCCGGAAGGGCAGGTGGTGATACTGGTTAATGGAGACCTGGCGGGTTGCGCATTTTCTATTATTGTGGACTACAATAAGTTGGCAGACCAGCATACTTACGATGATATTGCGGGGGATGTGAAGTTTAAAAATCACACGGAAGACGGTGACATGCTGTACGGAATCGATGTGATTATCAGGAAGGAGTACCGGGGTTTGAAATTGGGAAGGCGTCTTTATGATTACCGAAAAGAATTAACGGAACAGCTGAATCTAAAAGGGATCGTATTTGGCGGCAGAATCCCAAATTATCACAAGGTATCAAGCAAGCTGAGTCCTAAGCAGTATATCCAAAAAGTAAGGACGAAGGAAATCAATGATCCTGTCCTGAACTTCCAGTTATCCAATGATTTCAGGCCCGTGAGGATTATGTCCAATTATTTGGATGGCGACAAAGACTCTAAAGAGTATGCGGTTTTGATGCAGTGGGACAATATTTATTTTGAAAAAGAAAGCAAAGCACCGTCCAATCAAAAAAGCGAAGTGCGGCTTGGTCTTGTGCAGTGGCAGATGCGTTCTTATAGCAGTCTGGAAGAACTCTTGCATCAGGTGGAGTATTTTGTGGAATCACTATCGGGTTACCGATCAGATTTTGCCCTATTCCCCGAGTTTTTTAATGCGCCTCTGATGTCCAAGTACAATCATCTCAGTGAGCCAGATGCGATACGAGAACTGGCGAAATACACCGAGCCTATAAAAAACAAAATGGCAGAATTGTCCATCGCCTATAACATCAATATCATTTCTGGGAGCATGCCAGAGATAATCAATAACAAGCTGTATAACGTTGGTTATTTATGTAAACGCGATGGAAGTACCGAGCGCTACGAAAAAATACACGTGACTCCGGATGAAGCCAGGGTTTGGGGTATGCAACGCGGGAGTGAGTTTAAAGTATTTGACACGGATTGTGGTAAAATAGGTATTTTGATTTGCTATGATGTGGAGTTTCCCGAGTTGTCCAGAATACTTGCAAAAGAAGGTATGGATATTTTATTTGTCCCTTTTCTGACCGATACTCAAAACGGGTTTTCCAGAGTGAAACTTTGTGCGCAGGCGAGAGCAGTAGAAAATGAATGCTATGTAGCTATTGCTGGAAGTGTTGGCAACCTGCCTAAGGTGCACAATATGGATATTCAGTACGCACAGTCTGCCGTATTCACACCATCGGATTTTGCATTCCCTAGCGATGGTATAAAAGCGGAAACGACACCAAATACCGAAATGATTTTGATCGCCGATGTAGATCTCCTGGCTTTGCGAGAGCTCCACAACTTTGGAAGTGTCAAAAACCTAAAAGATATCCGTAATGACTTGTACTCTTTAACAAGGAAAAAATAATCTATTTCTGAATATTAAAATCATTTTTTATTGCTCACTATTATTCTGATGGTTTAGAGCTTGAAATGATTTTTTCCTCCCTGAGCCTTCGACTTTGCACAGGATAAACTAAAGTCGAAGTCTTGTAAAAAAACGTCTTGACTTTAGCCTGTCTTGAGCGAAGACGAAAGGCTGCCAATTTGGTTTTTGATTACTTAATCGATAATCGGCCTGTTTTTGTTTAAGTTCGAGCGGAGTCGAGAACCAGCTACATCTCGAACTGGCCTGGCTGTCCTGAGCAATGCTAAAACATGTATAAAACGTCACTTTATATTAAATGAAGTTCAAAAATATTGAGAAGCTCGTTATGACACTTTTTAGTTCAATTAAGACTTTTAGGTATCTTAACGGATTTGCATTTTATTTTTTCCATGGCTATTCTCTGCCTAAATAAATGCTTAGGAAGTAGAGCAAAGTGGCCAGAGAGCCAATAGCGGCTACGACATAAGTTCTCGCAGCCCATTTCAAAGAGTCTTCAGACATTTTGTACTCATCCTGAGTTACGATATTGTGATCTTTCATCCAGGCTAAGGCTCTGTTGCTGGCGTCATATTCTACCGGTAGAGTGACAAAGCTGAACAATGTCCCTAAGCCAAACATAATGATTCCGGCGAGGAGCACCATCTGTCCAACACCTACAGAAACCATCGTCATCAAAATAAGACCTCCAAAAATCACCCACTGGCTCCATTGAGAAGCTACACTTACAACAGGAACGAGTTGACTTCTCAGTTCTACCCAGGAATAAGCTTTGGCATGTTGTACGGCATGACCCACTTCATGAGCTGCCACGGCGGCTGCAGCGGCGTTTGTTTGGTTGTAAACACTTTCGCTGAGGTTTACCGTTTTTTTAGTTGGATGGTAATGATCTGTCAACTGACCAGGGGTGGAAATGACCTCCACATCGTGAATGTGGTGATCTTTCAGCATTTTTCTGGCAATTTCTGCTCCGCTCATTCCATTTTGAAGCTGGATTTTGGAGTATTTTTTAAACTTGCTTTTTAACTTGTTGCTAACATACCAGCTAACAAGCAGTATGGCGCCTATTAAAATATAATATCCTATCATTGTTTGTTTTTAAAAACATACGTATCAAAAGTTTGACCAAAATTGAATTTGTCAGTAGATATTCATCAAAGCCTGGTGTTTTTATCGAATATATTTGAATTTTGAAATGGCTTAAGCGGGCGGCGAGGTAAATAAATGTCTTTCCAATCGGCTAAAAATTCTACGATGCAAGAAATGTAGACTTGTGACTACCTGTCATAATGCCATTTCACCTCTTAAACAATTGAAGCTAAATAGACTTAACAAATTATTTGAGAGCATAGCTTGCTATATAAATTTATAATCGTAAATTTGCACCCTTATTTTCAAGACTTTGAAGGTAAAAAGGAATGTTTAATTATTAAAAATTTAAGTGTGGATACATTAAGTTACAAAACGGTTTCAACCAACAAAGCTACTGCAGATAAGCACTGGGTTGTTGTTGATGCCAGCGGACAATCTCTTGGACGTGTAGCTTCTATTGTTGCCAAACTTTTGAGAGGCAAGTACAAGCCTAGCTTTAGCCCTCATGTTGATTGTGGAGACAATGTTATCATTGTGAACGCAGAGAAAGTCAACCTGACAGGGAAGAAGTGGGACTCAAAAGAGTATATCCGACATACTGGATATCCTGGTGGACAGAGAAGTTTAACCGCTCAAGAAGTATTTGACAAGAGCCCAGAGCGTCTTGTAGAAAAATCTGTAAAAGGTATGTTGCCTAAGAACAAATTAGGTGCTGATTTATTTAGGAACCTTCGTGTCTTTACAGGGACAGAGCATAACATGGATGCTCAACAACCAAAAGAAATTAATATAAACGAACTAGTGTAAATGGAGACAATTCACAAAATTGGCCGTAGAAAAACTGCTGTAGCTAGAGTTTATCTTTCTGAGGGAAAAGGTGAAATTATCGTTAACAAGAAAAAAGCTAACGAATATTTCACAACTGGTCCTTTGCTTTATAAAGTCAACCAAGCTTTGGCTTTGACAGGTAATGAAGATAGATTTGATATCAATGTCAATGTCTTTGGTGGTGGTATCACAGGACAGGCAGAAGCTATCAGACTGGCCTTATCTAGAGCAATGTGCGAGCTAGACCCAGAGAATAGAGCTACGCTTAAGCCAGAGGGATTACTTACTAGAGATCCTAGAATGGTGGAACGTAAGAAATTCGGTCAGAAAAAAGCAAGAAAGAAATTCCAATTCTCAAAACGTTAATCGGGAATTTTATTCAAGTATTAAAATTATTAATAGTTCAATTTTTTGTTGTTATTTGGGGTAAGCCCAAAGTTAGTTTAGCATCTAAATGAATAAGACCAATCCAATTGCTACTTATTTATTGCTATCCCAACAGAAGAACGTAAACTAAAACAAAAATGGCAAATCAAATAGAGGTCAAGGACTTACTTGACGCTGGTGTTCACTTCGGACACCTTACAAGACGATGGAATCCAAACATGGCTCCTTATGTATACATGGAGCGTAATGGTATTCACATCATCAACCTGTACAAGACAGTTGCAAAAATGGAAGAGGCTGGTACAGCCCTTGCCAAGATAGCAGCTAGCGGTAGAAAAATTCTTTTCGTCGCTACCAAGAAACAAGCTAAAGAAATTGTAGCTCAGGAATCTGAAAGAGCACAAATGCCTTATATTACTGAAAGATGGCCTGGTGGTATGCTTACCAATTTTGTGACCATCAGAAAGTCTGTAAAGAAAATGGCTGCTGTGGATCGCATGAAGAAAGATGGAACTTTCAATTCTCTTTCTAAAAAGGAAAGATTGCAAGTTGACAGGATGAGAGCTAAGCTGGAAAAGAACTTAGGTTCTATTTCAGATATGTCTCGACTACCTGCAGCCATATTTGTTGTGGATACCCTTAGAGAGCACATCGCCGTAAAAGAAGCACAAAAATTAAACATTCCTGTGTTTGCAATGGTGGATACAAACTCCAATCCTAGAGATGTGGATTACGCGATCCCTTCCAACGACGATGCTTCAAAATCTATCCATAAGATTATGTCTTATATGGCCGATTCTATTCTTGAAGGACTTAACGATAGAAAAGAAGGTAAAGATAATACGGAAGCTAAACCGGCGAAAGCTAAAAAAGAAAAAGCGACAGAAGAAGCGACACCAGCGAAAGCTGAAACTAAAGCGCCAGTTGTGGAAGAGGTTCCTACTGATAAAGCAGAACCAAAAAAACCAGCTGGAGAAGAAAATAAAGCTTCAGAATAATATAGATTTAATAACACCAAATCGCTTAAGTCTTACTTGAGCGATTTTTATATTAACACAAAATATACAAGTCATGGCAAAAATTACGGCTGCTGAGGTCAATAAACTTAGAAAAAGTACTGGTGCTGGTATGATGGATTGCAAAAAAGCTCTTGTAGAAAGCGAGGGTGATTTTGATAAAGCTATCGAAATATTAAGAAAAAAAGGTCAGAAAGTTGCTGCTAAAAGAGCAGACAGAGAGTCGTCTGAAGGAGCTGCAATTGCTGTAGTTAATGATGATTCTACTAAAGGGGCCATCGTTTCTTTAAACTGTGAAACAGATTTCGTTGCTAAAAACGATTCGTTTACTAAAATGGCAAATGATTTTGCTCAGTTAGCACTTGGTGTTGAGAGCAAAGAAGAATTATTGAAACTGGATTACAATGGTATCACTGTTGGAGAAAAACTGACAGAACAAACCGGTGTTATCGGTGAAAAAATCGAAATTGGTGATTTCAGAATTTTGAAAGCTCCATTTGTTGGATCTTATATCCACGCTGGCAATAAAATCGCTGTCTTGACAGGGCTTTCTAAGCCTGCAGAAGGTGCGGAAGAGATCGCTAAAGAGGTTTCTATGCAGGTTGCTGCAATGAATCCTGTTGCTTTGAATGAAGAAGGTGTAGACCAGTCTGTTATTGATAAAGAAATCGAAATTGCAAAAGATCAACTCAGACAGGAAGGAAAACCAGAGAATATGTTGGATAAAATCGCTGAAGGTAAATTGAAGCGTTTTTTCAAGGATAATACCTTGGTTAACCAAGACTTTATTAAAGACAGCAAAATTTCTGTCGCTCAGCATGTGAAAACATTGGGTGATGTAGAAATCCTTGCTTTCGAAAGAGTAGCCTTGGGCTAATCTTAGTTTAAATGAAAAAAAAGCCTTTTAGAATTTTCTAAAAGGCTTTTTTTATGTCCAAAATTGAAGTCGATATCTCATTTTTTCGTATAAGATAATCCTTATATTTGCAAAACTTTATTCCAAAATCAATATGCAGTATAAGAGAATTTTACTTAAATTATCCGGGGAAGCTTTAATGGGCGACCGCCAATATGGAATTGATCCTAAACGACTGGATGATTATGCTAAAGAGATCAAAACCATAATAGATAAAGGAGTAGAAGTTGCTATAGTTATTGGTGGTGGTAATATCTTTCGAGGTATTGCTGGTGCCAGTAAAGGAATGGATAGAGTGCAAGGAGATCATATGGGCATGCTTGCAACTGTTATTAATGGATTGGCACTGCAAAGCGCCTGCGAAGATAATGGCATGCAGACCAGGCTTCAATCTGCTATCAAAATCAATGAAGTCGCAGAGCCTTTTATCAGGAGAAAAGCGATAAGACACCTGGAAAAAGGGAGGGTAGTTATTTTTGGTGGAGGTACAGGAAACCCCTATTTTACAACAGACTCTGCTGCTGTGCTAAGAGCTATTGAAATGGAAGCGGATGTTATTTTGAAAGGAACGCGCGTCGATGGAATTTATACCTCAGATCCAGAACAAAATACCGATGCCACAAAATTTGATTTTATCAGTTTTGAAGAAGTTTTGAAAAAAGGATTGAAAGTCATGGACACCACAGCTTTTACCCTAAGCCAGGAAAATGAATTGCCTATAATTGTATTCGATATGAATACATCTGGAAATCTATTGAGAATAATTTCAGGAGAAAATATTGGAACCAAAGTGAATTTATAGACTAAACATATGAACGAAGAAATCGAATTTATAAAAGATAGCGCCAAAGAATCGATGCAGGAAGCTATCAAGCATCTAAAAAAACAACTGGTCAACATTAGAGCTGGCAAAGCCAATCCTTCTATGTTATCTTCAGTCATGGTTGAGTATTATGGAACCATGACACCGCTTAACCAGGTGAGTAACGTCAATACTCCGGATGCAAGAACCTTAACGATACAGCCCTTTGAAAAAGCTTTGATTAAAGAAATTGAAAGAGGGATTATGAATGCTAACCTGGGCTTCAACCCCATGAACAATGGCGATAGCGTGATCATAAACGTTCCGCCTCTTACTGAAGAAAGACGTATTCAACTGGCAAAACAAGCTAAAGCTGAAGCTGAAGAAGCTAAGATTGGTGTCCGAAACGACAGAAGAACTGCCATGAATGAAATAAAGAAAGCAGATCTTCCAGAAGATGTTCAAAAAGATACGGAGGAAGATATTCAGAAATTAACAGATGCTTACATTGAGGAAATAGATAAAATCTACGCTGCTAAGGAAAAAGAAATTATGACTGTGTAAGTAACGGTCTCACTGTTTTATAACCTCTATATTTGAAAATTCAACATTTTTTAAGTTTTTTACCTTTTATATTGGTTTTGAATATCTATGCTCAATCTTCTGTAAGCGGAAAGATTGTAGATAGTTCAAATGTTGAAAAACCTATCCCTAACGCTGTTTTGATCACTGATCAACAGCGTTATTTTTTTTCAGATCTCCAGGGAGAGTTTTCCATAGAACTCAAAAGCGGCGAACACATTCAAAAGATAGTATCTATCGGTTATGAAACTTTGAATGCTTTTGAAGGGTTTTCAATTTTGAAATTGTCTCCTGCTAAATCTGCAGATTCAGAAAGAGTAGATCAGGATGAGATAAATTCAATTGCTGACACTCAAAGCATTTCATCCAATTTTAGTTTTAAAAGTTTAAGCAAAACATCCATTTCCAATTCTGTCCCTGATTTCATACTGAGGAAAGCTGCTGATATAAGACTGACTAAAAAAGAAGGGTTTCAGGAAAAACTCAAAGCTGTCAGCGTAAAAGGCCTGGATAAAGTGGTACCTAAAATGGTAAATAAAGATATTTATTCTTTCGATTGGTTTCAAACCTATATCGAAATTTTTGATTATCAATTTGTTTCACCATTCCATAGCCAGCATACGCCTCATTATGAGTTTTATTCGATTTATGAAACCCCTGAGGTTAAAGTACTAAGTTTTAGCCCTTTGAAGAAAGGCTTTATAAGATCGTTTCAAGGGGTTGTGATCATAGATAAATTAAGGTCGAAATTCAAAAAACTGCAAGTCGTTTTAGATGGAGATTTCAAATTGAATTTGATTACCGATTACCATCCTGCAACGGGTTTACCCAAAAAAACACAGGCCTTTATTTATCCGGGGACCGGAGGAACAAAGCTATCTTTCTTTGGTGGTGGGCTGGCATTTGGAAGAATTCAGAAAAAAAACCCGGAAGAAAATGATGCTCTGCTAACTCATCAGCAGGTGTTTTACGATTTTGTGGCTGAGGACAGCATTTCTCCATTTCCTAAACCCTTTACAAAAATCTACGAAGATGAACCTGGAGAGATTTCTGAGGCGTACTGGTCCAACTTTGAGTATGCCTTTATCGCAGATGAAAAGGAAACTCCAAAAACACTTGAAGCTTATATTCAAGAGGAGAATATTGAGAAAAGAGTCGAAAGGATTTCTGCATTCGATGGAGGTTATTATCCCATCAGCATATTTGATGTGGATCTGACCCGATTGTTTAAGTTCAATAATTATGAAGGTTTACGCCTGGGCGTAGGCGTCATTACCAATGAATCTTTTTCAGAAAATTACCGCTTAGGTGGATTTACTGCCTATGGGTTTAAGGATAAAAACCTGAAATATGGCTTGAATGGCGGAATGCTTTTAAATTCAGATACTTCCACCTGGTTAAATGCCTTCTATGACAACGATATTGATGAAGTCGGGATGAATAACTTCCTTACCGACCAGCGTGTGTATTCCTTATTTGAACCGCGTCTTGTGAACATTACTTTCTTTTACAAATACGAGAAATACGGTTTGAGTCTTCAGCATAATTTCACCCCACAGCTGATGACTGAATTTAAAGTTGACAAAAGCAGCATCTCACAAACTGAAAATTATGCTTTTCTTAATGATGGAATCTTATACGATGATTACGATTTAAGCACGGCCGTTTTTGGATTGAGATGGACGCCAAATAATACCTATTCAAAAATTGGTAAAGGAATTTATATCAATGATACATCCACACCTGAAATCTCAGCACAGGTAAGTCAGAGTTTTGATGGGGTAATGGCTGGGGATTTCAGCTTTACTAAACTGAGCGCAAAAATTGAATATCAAATTCAACACAGCTGGGGAAGTCTCTCCAGTATAGAGCTGGGGGGTGACATCGGCTTTGGAGATATTCCTTTGACGCATAGCTTTCATGCTTTTCCCAACAGTCCCAATAAACCGAATATTCTCAGTAGATTTTCAGTAGCCGGGGTAAAGAGTTTTGAGACGATGTTCTTCAATGAATTTTTCAGTACAAAACTGGCCACCCTGCATCTGAAACATAAGCTGGCAGCATTTCAACTCTCAAATACAATTCAGCCGGAACTGATTTTTATTTCGAGACATGCTCTTGGTGATTTTGAAAATCCTGAGCAGCATCAGGGCATTTCATTCAACACCTTGTCTAAAGGATTTAATGAGGCTGGATTCGAATTGAATAAACTATTTTTTGGCTTTGGTTTGAGTTTTGCCTACAGGTACGGGGCTTACCATCTTCCCAATCTCGAAGATAACATCTCTCTTAAATTTACTTTTTATTTAAAGCTTTAAGATTAAAACTCTAAACAGATTTTGATTTTTTACATTTGCTCATTCATATAATACGACATGCAAAAGGTTTTTAGCTTCGGATTTTGGAATTTCATCGCCAGCAGAATTTTAAGGAATAGAATTGTAATCATTCTCATCCTTCTGGGAATCACTGTTTTTCTGGCGTTCCAGTGGCAACACATGAAATTTTCTTACTCAGAAGCCAATATGCTTCCAGATGATGCTCCAATCAATCAGCAATACGCAGAGTTTGAAGACAAGTTCGGCTCTGATGGTAATGCGATTATGCTGGCCACAGATGACCCCGATTTATTTACACCAGAAAGCTTTAAAGCCTGGGCAGAACTTGCTGATACCCTGGCTACTTTTCCTGAAATAGAATCTGTCATCGGTATTCACAACCTGCAAAAATTACAAAAACGTGAAGATCCCAAGCGTTTTGTAATGCAGCCGATTTTAGACAGTGATACTATCACTGAAGAACAAATCACAGCCTATAAAGAATCGCTTTTTAAGGATTATCCTTTCTATGATGGCCTTATTTTCAATTCGGAAACAAAGACTGTCCAAACCGTAGCTTATATGAAGGACAGTATTGTCAACGCTGAAGGCCGGAAGACCTTTATCATGGACAAATTTGTTCCCTTGATAGACTCCTTTAAGGAAAAAAATTCACTCGAGATTCATGTGTCTGGAATGCCCTACATCAGGACCCTGAATTCTCAAAATATTGTGGATGAAATTCAGTGGTTTGTGCTCTCTGCACTTTTGGTAACCTCCTTTATTTTCTTCTTTTTCTTCAGGTCTTTCCGAGCTACACTTATTTCTATGCTTACGGTAATCATAGGGGTGATGTGGGCCTTCGGATTTCTTGGCTTGCTTGGCTTTGAGATTACGGTATTGACAGCAGTCATACCGCCTTTAATTATTATTATTGGTATTCCTAACTGTATATTTTTAATCAATAAATATCAGCATGAAATAAAACAGCATGGTAACCAGGCAAAATCTCTTCAGCGTGTCATTACCAAAATTGGGAATGCAACTTTGATGACCAACGTGACGACCGCTTCTGGTTTTGCGACTTTTATATTTACACAAAGCGAACTGCTCAAGGAGTTTGGTATTCTGGCCTCTATTAATATCATTGCCATTTTTATCCTAAGCTTGCTTATTATTCCTATCATTTATAGTTATATGCCACCGCCGCAGGATAAGCATTTGAGGCATCTCGGTAAACAATGGATTGAAGGCTTTGTAGAATGGATTGTAAAAATGGTGAAGCACAGAAGAGTAAGCATTTACTTTACGTCTGTCGCGGTTTTAGTCCTAAGTATAATCGGCATTTTCAATATAAAAGTCTCTGGAAGTTTGCTGGAGGATATGCCTCAGAGCGCTGAATTTTTTAAAGACATCAAATTTTTTGAAAAGAAATTTGATGGTGTCCTGCCTTTAGAAATCATGATCGACACCAAACGAGAAAAAGGAGTGACCAAATTATCTACGCTTAAGAAAATGGATGAATTGAAGTCTGAAATTAATGAAATTGAAGAACTTTCTCCGCCAGTATCTGTCGTGAATCTGGCTAAATATGCCAAGCAGGCCTTTTACAACAATAACCCGAAATATTACCAGCTGCCTACCTCCCAGGAACAGACCTTTATGTCTCCTTATATAAAAAGTATGGATGAGCTGGAAGGAGGGCTTTCATCCTTTATAGACTCTACAGGTCAATACGCCAGGATGACCATGTTTATGAAAGATGTGACTACTGAAGAAATAACAAAAATTGAACAAAAGCTGCTTCCCGAAATTAAAAAGATATTTCCTAAAGAACGTTATGAAGTCACTTTGACGGGGAAAGCTTTGGTCTATCAAAAGGGAACTTATTATCTTGTGGATAATCTTATTATTTCTTTGAGCTTAGCTATACTGCTTATCGCTTTATTTATGGCCTGGATGTTCCGTTCGTTTAGGATGATTTTAATTTCCCTGATTCCTAATTTATTGCCGCTTATTATGACGGCCGGAATGATGGGTTTTATTGGAATACCCATAAAGCCATCTACAATTTTAGTGTTTAGTATTGCTTTCGGCATTAGTGTCGATGATACGATACATTTTTTAGCGAAATATAGACAGGAGCTTAAAGCCCACCATTGGAAAATAAAACAATCTGTTTATCCCGCTTTAAGAGAAACGACAGTGAGTATGTTTTATACCTCTATCGTACTGTTCTTCGGGTTTTCTGTGTTTATGATTTCAAGTTTTGGGGGAACCGTAGCATTAGGGGGCCTGGTTTCAGCGACCTTATTGTTCGCGATGCTGGCAAATTTGCTCTTGCTACCCTCGTTATTACTATCTCTTGAGCGTAGTATTGCTAACAAAAAAACGATGAAGAAGCCACAAATCCAAATTATAGATACGGATGATGATGAAGAAGAGAAATAATGAGTGATCAGGTCTTCCGTTTTAAAGAATTTGAAGTAGAGCATTCCAGGTCTGCCATGAAAATTGGAACCGATGCCGTTTTACTTGGGGCTTGGGTTGACATTGACGAAAATGTCAGTTCCATTCTAGATGTTGGAGCGGGTACGGGGATACTGGCGCTTCAGCTTGCTCAGCGGTCTCCTGCAGAAACTATAGACGCGGTGGAGATAGATCCCGACGCTTTTGAAGAATGTGTAACCAATTTTGAAAACAGCCCCTGGGGAGATAGGCTGTTCTGTTACCATGCCAGTTTTACCGAATTTTATTCTGAGATGGACGAAAAATACGACCTTATTGTATCCAATCCCCCCTACTTTTCTGAACAGCCGAGGTTTGATGTTCAAAACACAGCCAGAGAACAGGCCAGATTTCAGGAGCACTTGACTTTTGAAGATTTGCTGTTAGGGGTTTCACTACTTTTATCAGAACAGGGTCAGTTCAGTGTGGTTCTTCCCTTTTCAGAACAGGAGAAATTCATTTCAGTAGCTCGCGAATATCAGCTCTACCCCTCAGATATACTTGAGGTAAGAGGTCAGCCAGCTTCTCCAATCAAGCGAACTCTGCTCAAATTCAGAAGACATAAAACAGAAAGTATTGCTAAAGAGGAACTCATAATTGAACATTCCAGGCATGAATACACGCAGGAATATATCGATTTGGTAAAGGATTTCTATTTAAAAATGTGATTTTTTAAGATTTAGGTAAAATAATAACAAAGCTTCACAGATGTTCAGTCCTGTATTCGTTAAATTTGTAAATAAGAACATTTATTTATGAAACAAGATACCTTTCAAGCCCCGGACTATTACAACATAGATGATATACTCACCGAAGAACACCGAATGGTTCGCCAGGCGGCGAGAGATTGGGTGAAGCGCGATGTAAGTCCAATCATAGAAGACGCTGCCCAAAAGGCAGAATTCCCTAAATCGATTATTAGTGGTTTGGCCGGAATTGGTGCTTTTGGACCTTATATCCCGGAAGAATACGGCGGTGCAGGTTTAGATCAGATTTCTTACGGACTGATCATGCAGGAAATAGAACGCGGTGATAGTGGTGTTCGCTCCACAGCTTCGGTACAATCTTCTCTGGTCATGTTTCCCATTTATGCCTATGGAACAGAAGAGCAGCGCCAAAAGTTCTTACCTAAACTGGCCACCGGAGAATTTATGGGGTCGTTTGGGTTAACCGAGCCCGACCATGGGTCGAACCCCAGCGGGATGACCACGCATTTTGAAGATAAAGGCAATCATTATTTGCTCAACGGCGCCAAAATGTGGATTTCCAACTCCCCGTTTTGCGATGTGGCTGTAGTATGGGCCAAAAATGAGGAAGGAAGAATACACGGATTGATTGTGGAACGGGGGATGGAAGGCTTTTCGACTCCCGAAACACATAACAAATGGTCGCTGAGAGCTTCTGCAACCGGGGAACTTATTTTTCAGGACGTGAAAGTGCCAAAAGAAAACCTATTGCCAGGTAAAAGCGGACTGGGAGCTCCTTTATCCTGTCTGGATTCTGCCCGTTACGGCATTGCCTGGGGAGCCATAGGCGCAGCGATGGACTGTTACGATACAGCTTTGCGCTATTCCAAAGAAAGAATTCAGTTTGGAAAGCCCATTGCCGGGTTTCAGCTTCAGCAAAAGAAACTGGCTGAAATGATAACCGAAATCACCAAAGCCCAGCTCCTGGCACTGCGTTTAGGCCAGCTTAAAAATGAAGGTAAAGCTACCACGGCTCAAATCTCTATGGCCAAGCGAAATAATGTTGACATGGCGATTACTATTGCCAGAGAAGCCAGACAAATCCTTGGAGGAATGGGTATAACCGGAGAATACAGCATCATGCGTCATATGATGAACCTGGAAAGTGTGATTACTTATGAAGGTACACATGATATTCATTTACTGATTACAGGTCTGGATATTACTGGGATTTCAGCGTTTAAATAGTAAACCCATTCCTTCGCAGGAATAACTATCCATTAGAACAAAATTTTGATTATGTGTTTTAGCATCGAGCGGAGTCGAGATGTATTTAGTTCTCGACTTCGCTCGAACTTGAACAAGGCAATTTGAATATGAGTAATGAAAATAAAAGGTCATTTAAGTGACTAATGGGATGATGGGATTTTCCGATTACATATTCAAAATAAAATTTTAAAATAAAGAGTCAGTGGAGTTTAATCTCCGTTGACTCTTTATTTTTGCAAAAAAAAGAAGCAATGCAGGTAACGAAACTCAAGGAAAATTTAAAAGACTTAAGGTCACAGCTTATAGATCACAGGCTCTACAAAAGCGTGGAATCTCCGCAGGACTTACAGATTTTTATGAAGCATCATGTGTTTGCGGTCTGGGATTTTATGTCTTTGCTGAAATCCCTTCAGACTCAGTTAACCTGTACCACTACACCATGGATGCCTAAAGGGAACCCAAAGCACCGCTACCTGATCAATGAAATTGTTTTAGCGGAAGAAACCGACCTGAATTCTGAAGGCGAACGCCAGAGTCATTTTGAAATGTATCTCGATGCCATGATAAGCGCGGAGGCTTCGACGGCGCAGGTGATGGATTTCATCAACCAGGTTGAGCATGGGACGGATATCTTTTTAGTGATTTCTGCCAGTGATCTGCCAGCAAGTGTCAAGGAGTTTTTAATATTCACGTTCAATACCATACAACGCGGCAAAGCCCATGAAGTCGCCGCATGTTTTACGTTTGGCAGAGAGGAGCTCATCCCCGATATGTTTACCTCTATTATTGGTGAGATCCAGAAAAATTTTCCTGAGAAGGACCTGAGTCTTTTCAAATACTACTTCGAAAGGCATATCGAGCTGGATGAAGATGAGCATGGGCCTATGGCTCTTGAATTGATCTCTGCTTTATGTGGTGATGACGAGCAGAAATGGAAAGAAGTCGAGGTCTGTTCCAGAGAAGCTTTGGAAAAGCGACTCGGTCTCTGGGACGGGATAGCCAAAGAAATCCAGTATTACAAGGCGATAGCCTAAGTCCCCTCCCAACCTCCCTTCCCGATAGCTATCGGGACGGGACCCCCAAGGGAAAGGAATTAAAAGCAGAAACAAAATAAAAGTTCTCCCTCCCGATGGCTCCTATGTTTGCTTTTGGAATAAATTTTTAGTTTTACAAATATAAGTGAAAGAGGATAAGAGTCAACCGATGGCTAGATAATCATAAGATATATCGACCGATAGATATGACCTTATCCTTTTATATCTCGTAGAGTTTGAACAGAATGTAAGGAACCTTAACGGTATCCAGAATATCCAACCAGGAGAAAAGACGAACAGAGATTTTTCACTTTTAATTTTAAAAATTGAACATGTGAAAAAAGTTTTAAAGGAAGTTGCAGGTATTGATGTAGCTCAAATGGAATTAGTTGTATCTCTAGGAAGTCTCTATGAGAATTTGGACATTGAAAT
>NZ_FNCW01000001.1:0-4387 GCF_900099815.1 Psychroflexus sediminis
AAGGAGTAATGCACGAGTGAAACGGTTTGCGTTACGAGGTGGAACCACTTTTGTAGTTTTCAAAGACATAAAAATAAGCCTAGACCTTTTTGGTTCTTTTTTGGGCAATGCAAAAAAGAATGAAAGCTTTAGTTTAAATTCAAGTCATTAAAGAAGAAGTAAAACCTGAGTCTATCGATTAATAAAAAGATCCTTCACTTCCCTTTGCTGCGTTACGCCAGAGGACGTAGAGGCAGAATGACATTCCCCCCCCTTTGGGGGTGGGAACCTATCTTAATCATTTCATAACAATAGACCGTTCGTGAAGCGGGATAAAAGTAGCATTTTTGCAGATTATTTTTTCAATGGAAACGCTTTACACGTCTCTTATCGTTTTATTATTTGTTCTCGCCATAGCCGACCTGGTTGTGGGCGTGAGTAATGACGCCGTCAACTTTTTGAATTCGGCCATAGGCTCCAAAGCGGTGCCCATGCGTACGATTTTGATCGTTGCGGGGCTCGGGGTTTTGGTAGGGGCCGTGTTTTCATCGGGCCTGATGGAGGTGGCGAGGAAGGGTATTTTCAATCCCGAACTTTTCTTTTTTGATGAAATCATCATCATTTTCCTGGCGGTCTTGATCACCGATATCCTCCTGCTGGATTTCTTCAACTCCATCGGCATTCCAACCTCTACCACCGTTTCTGTCGTGTTTGAACTGCTCGGAGCTGCGGTGGTGATTTCCCTGTTGAAGCTTTATGAAACGGGGGAAGGATTTGCAAGTCTGGGGCAGTTTATCAATGTTCAGAATGCTTCCGAAATCAGTTTAGGCATTCTCATATCTGTGTTTGTTGCTTTTGGCGTAGGAGCCCTGGTTCAGTTTCTCTCCAGGCTTATCTTTTCTTTCGATTACCAGGAAAAACTCAAGTATATAGGGGGCTTATACGGAGGGGTTTCCCTTTCGGCAATCACCTATTTTATACTCCTGAAAGGCACCAACTCCATTACGTTTATAGACCAGACTCTGATTGAACAGATCTTGGAAAACAAGCTGTGGATCATAGGTCTTAGTTTTTTCTTTTGGACGCTGATTTCCAATATCCTTATTCAGGTATTTCATTTTCATATCTTAAAAGTGATTGTCGTTATAGGGACCTTTGCCCTGGCGCTGGCCTTTGCGGGGAACGACCTGGTGAATTTTATCGGGGTGAGCATTGCCGCCTGGCAGGCTTTTCTGCTTTGGCAGGAAGCTTTCCTGGCGTCCGGCGTGCTTCCTTCACAGTTTTTGATGGATGGACTCTCCGGCGAAGTACAGACCCCGGTCTACCTGCTGGTCATCGCGGGTGGTATCATGGTGGTTACGCTCTGGTTTTCCAGCAAAGCTCAGTATGTGGTGCAGACGGGGGTGAATCTGGGCCGTCAGGGTGAAGGCCAGGAGCGCTTTCAGCCCAATGCCTTATCCCGAACCGTGGTCCGGTATTCCGTTTTTGTAGGTCAGACCTTTTCACAGGTGCTTTCCGAACCCCTTCAGGAGCGGATCAATCGCCGCTTCAGTTCCCCCGAAAAAGCCTTAGGCTATAAAAAGGGAGTGGCTAAGCCCGCCTTCGATTTGTTAAGAGCCTCGGTAAATCTGGTGCTGGCCAGTATTTTGATTTCCCTGGCTACCAATTACACCCTGCCCTTATCTACGACCTATGTCACCTTTATGGTGGCGATGGGGACCTCTTTTGGAGACCGGGCCTGGGGCAGAGAAAGCGCGGTTTACCGGGTGTCGGGTGTTTTTAATGTGATAGGAAGCTGGATTGCTACGGCCGCCATCGCGTTTACCGCCGCAGGGATCTTATCCCTTATCATTTGGTACGGATCCTATTATGCGATTGGGGTTTTGCTGGTGCTTGCCTTATTTTCTATCGTCAGAAGTGCGATCAGGCACTCCAGACGCGTAAAGTATGAACGCAATCACAAAAAATTCAATAAGACGGATATCATCACGATCAACGAAATGACCAGGGAGTCTTCTGAAAATATAGTCAGGATCATCTCCGGGGTAAACGATTTGCTTTTGGATGTGGTCAATAACCTGGGCTATCACGATTTAAGCCGACTGAAGAAAAGTTTAAAAACCCAGGAAGAGCTGGAAATGCGTATTGATGAACTGAAGGATAACATTTTTTATTACATCAAGTCCCTGGAAGATACCAACGTGGAAGCCTCCAAATTCTATGTGTTAACCCTGGATTATCTTCAGGATATGGTTCAGTCCCTGGCTTATATCACCAGGACCAGCCATACCCACGTGAGCAACAATCATAAAAACCTGAAGTTCAGTCAGATTCGGGATTTGAAGAGTGTGCAGCGGGATCTGGACGAAGTCTACACCGAGCTGATCAAAGCCTTTCAGTCCTCAGAATTTGACAGCATAGAGCAGCTGATTACCAACGAACGCAAGGTGCTGGTTAAGATCAGCGATTTGGTTCAAAAGCAAATTGAGAGAATCCGCGAGACGGAAAACAGCCCGAAAAATTCAAAACTCTATTTCGGGATCTTACTCGAGACCAAAACCCTGACCAAAACCTCCATTGCCTTGCTGGAACTGTTTAAGGAATATTACGAAGAAGCCAGGCAGGAGTTTTAGAGTGTGAACTGGTATATGGGTATACCTGTCAAGCAGTTGCCACTTTTAATTTTAGGGGTGACGCGATGCAATCGGGCTTCTCCCGATCTAGCGCGATTGTATCGAGCTTGCTAGAAAGAGATGCCAAATTTGAATTTTGAAACCCCTCTGCTCTTGCGCGATTGCATCGCGCTTGCTAAAGAGAGATACCAAATTTGAATTTTGAAACCCCTCTGCTCTTGCGCGATTGTATCGCGCCCACCGAGAATTGCAATCGCGCCCGCCAGACTTCTCCCGATCTAGCGCGATTGCATCGCGCTTGCTAAAGAGAGATACCAAATTTGAATTTTGAAACCCCTCTGCTCTTGCGCGATTGTATCGCGCCCACCGAGAATTGCAATCGCGCCCGCCAGACTTCTCCCGATCTAGCGCGATTGCATCGCGCTTGCTAAAGAGAGATACCAAATTTGAATTTTGAAACCCCTCTGATCTAGCGCGATTGTATCGCGATAGCCAGGAATTGCAATCGCGTCACCAGGCTTCTCACGATCTAGCGCGATTGCATCGCGCTTGCTAAAGAGAGACACCAAATTTGAATTTTGAAACCCATCTGATCTAGCGCGATTGTATCGCGATAGCCAGGAATTGCAATCGCGCACCAAGCTTCTCCTGATCAAGCGCGATTGCATCGCGCTTGCTAGAGAAAGAGACCAAATTTGAATTTTGAAACCCCTCCGCTCTAGCGCGATTGTATCGCGATAGCCAGGAATTGCAATCGCGCCCGCCAGGAATAGCAATCGCGTCACCCTTAGAATGGTTAACCAGTCAGCCTGTTCACAACTTACTCTAAAAAATACCCGCTTCTCAAAGCGGCCTACTCTTCCACATAAATCTTATATTTGGATATAAATGACGAGAAGATGAAAATATACACAAAAACAGGCGATAAAGGCACCACCTCCTTATTTGGAGGAAAGCGGGTGGCTAAACACAACATACGAATAGATAGTTACGGAACTGTGGATGAACTGAACGCCAATTTAGGCCTGGTGAGAGACCAGGATTTGGATACGGATTCTAAAGAGGGCCTGATTAAAATTCAGGAGAAATTATTTACCCTGGGAGCGATTTTAGCATCAGATCCTGGAAAAGCATCCAAGGCCCCTAAAATCCCGGAACTCCAGGAAGAGGACATCGTCTTTCTGGAAAAGGAGATCGACCGCATGAATGAAGACTTACCGGAAATGACGCATTTCGTATTGCCGGGCGGACATACCGCAGTTTCCCACTGTCATGTCGCCAGAACCGTCTGCAGGCGTGCAGAACGCATCTGTGCGGCACTATTTAATCTTGAACCTTTTGATGAAAAAGTCCTGCAGTACCTGAACAGGCTTTCGGATTATTTATTTGTATTGGCCAGAAGCATCGCCAAACAAAAAAACGCCGACGAAGTCAAATGGATTCCTGAAACGAAGAAATAGGAACCGAGAGTGGTTGATCGTGTAGTCGTGTAATGGAGTAGTGGTATAGTGGGAGGGTAAAAAAAGCAATTGATAATTAAAAAACGGCTGTTTTTTATGGATTTAAGTCAGTTGACTGTTTACCGTTTACCGTGTATTCGTGTAATGGTGTAGTAGTATAGTGGGAAAGTAAAGCATTTGATAATTAAAAAAATGGCCTACTTTTTATGGAGGTAAGTTAGTTCACAGTTCACTGTTTTCCGTGTAGTCGTGTAATGGTGTAATGGAGTAGTGGTATAGTGGGGAGAAGAAAAGCAATTGATAATTAAAAATGGT
>NZ_FNCW01000001.1:5932-320713 GCF_900099815.1 Psychroflexus sediminis
TTGACCACTTGACCACTTGACCACTTGACCACTTGACCAACATATTTTGAAATCAGCGTCTTAGCAAAAATTTCATCTCAAATAAATGTCAAAAATGTTGACTGTTATCCTAAAAAAATTACATTTGCAAAAATTAAAATATCCTTGTAATGTATTGGACTTTAGAACTTGCCTCATATTTAAGTGACGCGCCTTGGCCAGCAACCAAAGACGAATTGATAGATTATGCGATACGAACAGGTGCACCGTTGGAGGTTGTAGAAAACCTGCAATCCATAGAAGATGAAGGCGATACTTACGACTCTATAGAAGAAATTTGGCCGGATTATCCTACCGATGACGATTATTTATGGAATGAAGACGAATATTAGCGTCTTTTTCTTTACCTTAAATCACACTTAAAGTCTCGTAAAGGGACTTTTTTTTTTCGTTACCTTTGAATCAATAAATTAATAAAACCATTTATGGGTGTTTTAGATTCCGTATTAAAAGTATTCGTAGGCGATAAGACCAAAAAGGATCTTAAAGTTATTACTCCGATTGTAGACCAAATCAAAAGCTTCGAAAGTCAGTTTGAAGCCCTTAGCATAGATGAACTTCGTGAAAATACTTCCCGTTTTAAAGCTAAAATAAAAGAGGCTACCGCCGACCTGCAGGCTCAGATCGATGACCTGAAAGCTAAAGCTGAAGATGAACAGGATATCGACGTTAAAGAGGAAATTTATACAGAAATTGACGAACTCAACGAAAAAGTATATCAAACCACGGAAGATGTTCTTAACGATATCCTTCCTGAAGCCTTTGCTACCGTTAAAGAAACGGCGAAACGCTTTTTCCATAATACCACCCTGGAGGTTTCGGCAACAGAATTTGACAGAAGCCTTTCTGCCGACAAAGATTATGTGACCCTGGAAGGCGAAAAAGCCATCTGGAGCAACTCCTGGGATGCCGCCGGAAAGCCTGTGACCTGGGATATGATACATTACGATGTCCAGCTGATTGGGGGTATCGCCATGCATCAGGGTAAAATCGCTGAAATGCAGACAGGGGAAGGTAAAACCCTGGTGGCTACCTTGCCGATGTACCTGAACGCCCTAAGCGGCAAAGGAGTGCATCTGGTTACGGTAAACGATTACTTGGCCAAGCGGGATAGCGCGTGGATGGCTCCCATTTTTCAATTTCACGGACTGAGCGTGGATTGTGTAGATTACTACAAACCCAATTCTGCAGCCAGACGAAAAGCCTATAACGCCGATATTACCTACGGTACCAACAACGAATTTGGTTTTGACTACCTGCGTGATAACATGAGCCACTCCCCGGAGGATCTCGTTCAGCGCCCGCACCATTATGCGATTGTGGATGAGGTGGATTCCGTATTGATTGATGATGCGCGAACACCGCTGATCATTTCCGGGCCTGTGCCTAAAGGCGATGTCCACGAATTTGAAAACCTAAAGCCTCAGATTGCCAAAATCGTTGAGGTACAGCGCAAGCATTTAACCGGTGTTTTGGCTGAAGCCAAAAAACTGATCAAAGACGGGGATACCAAAGAAGGCGGATTTCAGTTACTGAGAGTTTACAGGGGTTTGCCCAAGAATAAAGCACTGATTAAGTTTTTGAGTGAAGAAGGCGTGAAGCAGCTTCTCCAAAAAACCGAGAATCAGTACATGCAGGACAACAACAGGGAAATGCATAAGGTGGATGCCGAATTGTATTTTACGATTGAAGAAAAAAGCAACCAGATCGACTTGACCGATAAGGGGATTGAGTTCCTCTCCGGAGAGGATGACAAAGATTTCTTTGTGATGCCGGAAATCGGGATGGAAATTGCCCAGATTGAAAAGCAAAACCTGCCTAAGGAAGAGGAAGCTGAGAGAAAAGAAGAACTATACAGGGATTTTAGCGTCAAAAGTGAGTGTATCCACACCTTGAGACAGCTGCTCAAAGCCTATACTTTATTTGAAAAGGACACCGAATATGTGGTCATGGACAATAAAGTGAAAATTGTCGATGAGCAAACGGGTCGTATTATGGATGGACGCCGCTATTCCGACGGGCTTCACCAGGCTATTGAAGCCAAGGAGAATGTCAAGATTGAAGATGCTACCCAGACTTTTGCGACAGTTACACTTCAGAATTACTTTAGAATGTACAATAAGCTGGCCGGTATGACGGGTACAGCCTTGACTGAAGCTGGAGAATTCTGGGAAATCTACAAGTTGGATGTGATGGAAATCCCAACCAACAAGCCTATTGCCAGGGACGACAAGCAGGACAAGGTTTATAAAACCAAACGAGAAAAATACAACGCCATTATCGAGGAGGTGGCCCAGCTTTCAGCTCAGGGCAGACCGATTTTGATAGGAACTACTTCTGTAGAAATCTCCGAATTATTGAGCAGGATGCTGAAGCTGCGTACCGTTCCTCACAATGTTTTGAATGCCAAGCTGCACAAGCGCGAGGCCGATATTGTGGCTGAAGCGGGTAAGGCCGGTATCGTCACGATTGCCACCAATATGGCTGGTCGTGGTACGGATATCAAGCTGTCCAAAGAGGTGAAGGAAGCCGGAGGTCTGGCCATTATAGGGACTGAGCGTCACGATTCCAGGCGTGTCGACAGACAGTTGAGAGGTCGTGCCGGTCGTCAGGGTGACCCGGGGAGCTCACAGTTTTACGTGTCTCTGGAAGACAACCTGATGCGTTTGTTTGGTAGTGAAAAAATTGCCAAGCTCATGGATAGAATGGGTCTTGAGGAAGGTGAAGTGATTCAGCATTCCATGATTTCCAAATCCATAGAGCGCGCCCAGAAGAAAGTCGAGGAAAATAACTTCGGAATCAGAAAGCGTTTGCTTGAATATGACGATGTGATGAATGCACAGCGTGAAGTCATTTACAAGCGACGTTACAATGCCTTATTTGGCGAACGATTGAGAATCGATATTGCCAATATGATTTTTGATACGGCTGAAGTCATTACGGCTTCCAATGCCGCGGCCAACGACTTTGAGAATTTCGAGTTTGAGTTGATTCGATTCTTCTCCATGAATTCGCCGGTGACCAAAGCTCAGTTTGAAAAACAACCCGTGCAAAAGACAGCGGGGATTGTCTATAAAGAAGCTTACGAAAACTATAAAAATAAGATGATCAGCAATGCTGAAGAAGCATTCCCGGTCATCAAGCAGGTTTACGAAAAGCAGGGTGAGAAGTTTGAGCGTATTGCGGTGCCGTTTACAGACGGACAAAAAACCCTGCAGGTAGTCACCAACCTGAAGAAAGCCTATGAAAGTGAAGGGAAAGAGTTAATCACCGATTTTGAGAAGAATATCTCTCTGGCCATTATCGATGAAGCCTGGAAAAATCACCTTCGTAAGATGGACGAATTAAAGCAAAGTGTGCAGCTGGCAGTTCACGAACAGAAGGATCCTTTACTGATTTATAAATTTGAAGCTTTTGAGTTGTTCAAGGTCATGATTGAAGAAGTCAATAAAGACGTAATTTCCTTCCTGTTCAAAGGAGAGTTGCCTCAGCGGGATACGGAGCAGATCACCGAAGCCAGACAGCGCAGACCTAAGGAGCAGCTTCAGACGCAGAAAGACGAAATTCAGAACCTGGATGAGCGCGCAGCAGAATCTCGTAGAGCGGGAGCGCAGGCGAGTCAGCAGCAGCAAACGGTTGAAACGGTAATAAGAGAGCAGCCAAAAATTGGCAGGAACGAAAAGGTAACGATCAAGCACGTGGGTTCCGGCGAAGAAAAAACCCTGAAATACAAACAAGCTATTCCGATGATAGATAAAGGGGAGTGGGTCTTGTTGAACCAATAAATCCAAACCAGTCACATGAAGAAATTTGACATTGAATTAAAATGGGCTTCAGTATTTACAGCCCTGAGCATCGCCTGGGTCTATTTAGAAAAATATCTGGGATACCATGACGAATTTGTAAGTACTCAGGCTATTTTTTCGTTCTGGTTACTGATTCCACAGGCTTTGATTTACGTCCTGGCTATTCGTGAAAAGCGGGAAAAATATTACGATGGTCAGATCACCTGGCAGAAGGCTTTTATTTCTGGCGTGATCCTGTCGGCCATCATTGCAGGCTTGTCCCCGGCAGCGGTGTACATTATGGTAGAATTTGTTTCACCGGAATTTTTATCTATCATAGTGGAGGAAAAAGCAGCTCAGGGCATGCCCAGAGAAGGTGCGGTACAAATTTATAACCTGAATTCACTAGTCACACAGGCTATCTTCAATAACCTGGCCAGTGGGGTATTCTTTTCGGCGGTTATTGCGTTGATCTTCAGGAATAAAAAGGTTTAAAAGGGAAATATCACTTGCAAACGCAGTCTGTTCCCCGTTTCCTCAATGCTGTTATTTACCTGCGCATAATCGGATTCCCAGCTATTGCCGGAAATGTTGAAATCATAAGTCAGTTGCAGCCTTAAATATTCCTCACGATCTTTAGGTGAAAAGAGTGAGAATCCGAGACTAGGCCCGATATAAAACTGGGAATTATTGAGTTTGGCCAGATCTCCAAAGCCTCCTGCATCGTTTAAATCGATGCTTTCGCTTTTGTCGTAAAATTCCAGTTCTGAAGTCCTGTAACTCAGCCCTGCTCCGATGAAAATTCGGCTTTTATCTTCGAACTGAACCACATTTCTAAGGTACCTTAGACTTAGCTGAGCGGAATTCAATTGATGACCATAATCACCGCGTTCGCGCTCCTGATTGTAAAATCCGAAATCCAAATCAATTCGATTTTCGCCAAAATCTCCCGTAAATCCAAATGAAAGTTCAAAGGGAAAACGTCTGACCGTAGGCACATTGCTTTCGCTTAAAAAAGGATTGATTTCTAACGCATCTGTGTATTGTAGCCCGAGTCCAAAATAGAAGTTGATATCCAGTCCTTTTTTATCAGACGCCAGGAGCTCAGATTCCTGGGCAAAAGTCATTCCCACGAATAAGAAGAGTAAAAGAGAGGTGAATAAGTTTTTCATATTAGTAAGATTAGTTAGTCATTCATAGATTCGATAAGTTCATCAGTGATTTCTAAAGTATGATAAACATTTTGAACGTCATCATCCTCTTCAAATTTATCGATTAGATTTAGGATTTGTTTGCCCTGTTCCACCGGAAGTTCTGTAGTGTTCAGTGGTATTCGCTGTACCTCTGCGTTTTTGGGTTCGATGTGGAGCTCTTCCAGCTTAGCTGACATTTTTCCAAAGTCCGTAAACTCGGTGTAAACCCTTAGCAGGTCTTCGTCCCTTTCAAAGTCTAAGGCACCTCCATCGATTAATTCGAGCTCAAGTTTTTCAAGGCTTTGCTCTATTTCTGTGGTATTGATAACGAAAACACCTTTACGATCAAAAAGAAATTCCAGGGACCCGTTGGTGCCCAGGCTACCTCCGTGTTTGCTAAAAATAGAGCGTATAGAAGCGACGGTTCGGTTGGTATTGTCGGTCGTGCATTCCACGAAAACAGCAATCCCATGGGGTCCGTAGCCTTCAAAAGTCACCAGCTCATAAGCATCGGCATCGGCACCCGAGGCTTTTTTAATAGCGCGCTCTATGGTGTCTTTGGGCATATTCACCCCTTTGGCATTGGAAATGGCGTTTCTTAAGGTCGGATTGGTTTCCGGATCTGCACTGTTTCCTTCCTTCACCGCAACTGTTATTTCCTTAATTGCTCTGGTGAATTCCTTTGCTCGCTTTTTGTCCTGAGCTCCTTTTCTATGTTTGATATTGGCCCATTTGCTGTGTCCAGCCATATGCTTTGTATTTTTTGAATGGGAACCAATATAACCAATAGAACTAAGAAAGTCAACTTTAGGCTACCAGTAAAGCTCAGACTGAATGGCTTCTGCCGTTTTTTGTTTAAGGAACCTTCGATTTTGCAGATTCAGTTCCAGTCCCTTGGTATGAATCAACGGATGAACCACTGCCCGAAGCACACCGGGACTGCCAGAGTCGAAGCCATAACGAAAGCGTTTTTTGCTGTCCGGGAAGGAAATCGGAACAATAGGAATCTGGTGTTCTATGGATAACCTGAAAGCGCCTTCTTTAAACTGGTCCAGCTTTACGTGAATGTCATCCGGCACACCGCCTTCCGGGAAAATACAAATACTCACTCCGTTTTTAAGTCGGCGTTGGGCTTCTTCAAAGGCTTTTTTTCTGCTTTTGGCATTGCCTCGATCCACAAGAATACAAGACCGCCTATAGATCAAGCCAAACACGGGAAGTTTCGCCAGTTCGCGTTTTCCTATAAATACAAAAGGGGTTTTGGACACATAGATCATCATCATGATATCTACCATGCTGGTATGATTGGCAGTGAGCATATAGCTTTTCGTCCATTCCAGATTTGTTTTGTAAGTGACTTTGGGGAAAAATCCCATGCCGTATAAAACTAGATAAGCCCACACTTTACCTAAGAAAAAAGTACCTGGATACCATTTTTCCTTGGAAGTGGTAATCAGTAAAAAGGGAAGTAAAATAATGAGTGGCGTGATGACGAGGATGTAAAACCAAATTCGCCAAACAACTATAAAAACCTTCTTAATCCATTTCATAAGCGGCAAATTTAATAAATAGAATGGGTTGAGATAAACAAAACATTTATCTTTGATGCCATTTGTAATTTATCTCATTCTATGTCCAGAATTCTAACCGGTGTGCAAAGCACAGGAGTACCACATTTAGGAAATCTATTAGGAGCCATTATCCCTGCGATACAACTGGCCAATTCGCCTAAAAACGAATCTTTTCTCTTTATAGCTAACCTGCATTCTCTAACGCAAATAAAGGATGCCGAGGTTCTGAAAGAAAATACCTATGCCACGGCAGCTACCTGGCTTGCTTTTGGTCTGGATGTAGAAAAAACTACATTTTACAGACAGAGCGATGTCCCTCAGGTAACTGAACTGACCTGGTATCTCAACTGTATGTTTCCCTACCAGCGTCTGACTTTGGCCCATTCCTTTAAAGATAAGGCAGACCGTTTGAGCGATGTCAATGCCGGTTTATTTACCTACCCCATGTTGATGGCAGCCGATATCCTGCTATACGATGCTGAATTTATTCCCGTTGGCAAAGATCAACTGCAGCATATCGAAATGACACGGGATGTGGCTGAACGCTTTCATGCCCAATATGGAGAAACCTTTGTGTTGCCTGAAGCTAAACTCTCGGAATCCTCCAAATATGTTCCCGGAACCGACGGTGCCAAGATGAGCAAGTCTAAAGGCAATACCATCAATCTGTTCCAGACCGATAAGAAACTCCGCAAGCAAATCATGCAGATTGAAACCGACAGCACCCCCCTTGAAGCTCCTAAAGACCCGGGAACCTGCAATGTGTTTCAGATTTATAAACTGATAGGCACTGAAACGCAGGTAGCCGATTTGAAATCCAGGTACCTCGCCGGTGGATTTGGTTACGGTCATGCCAAACAGGCCTTGTTTGAATTGATAAGAGATACTTACCAGAAAGAACGGGAGCAGTTTGAGTACTTTATGAATAACAAGCCCGAAATCGATAGGTTGCTGGGGATAGGTGCAGATAAAGCCAAAGGGGTTGCCGATGAGGTTTTAAACAGAGTAAGAGTTAAATTAGGATACTGATATGGGACTTTCTAAAATTATTCAGGGCTGCATGACCTATGGGGAATGGGGTAAGCAGTTAACGACTCATGACATTGCAAAGCGTATAGAGTCGAATGTAGAAAACGGCATCACAAGCTTTGATCATGCCGATATTTATGGAGGTTACACCACGGAAGCTGATTTTGGCAAAGGCTTACAAGCCAGCCATATCCAGCGCAGCGATATCCAGATCATCTCTAAATGCGGTTTGCAATTGCCCTCTCCGGAGCGGGGAAATCAGTTGAAGCATTATCAGTACGATGCTGATTATATCGTGGCACAGGCCCGGCAAAGCATCAGCAATTTGCAGTGTGATTATTTAGATGTGTTTTTACTGCATCGCCCCAGTCCGTTGATGCAAAAAGATGAAATTGCTAAAGCCATAAGCCTCCTTAAAAGCGAAGGCTTAATCAAGGCTTTTGGGGTCTCTAACTTCAGTTTAGCCCAGATTGACTATTTAAGTTCTTCGGTTGAGATTTTATATAATCAGATTCAGATCTCATGCACACATCTGGAGGCTCTGGAAAATGACCACCTGTATGGATTGAGCCAGCGGCAAATTCAGCCCATGGCCTGGCAGCCTTTGGGCGAAGTCTTTAAACTCGATTCTGATCATAATTTGAAAATATGCTTAAGCGAGTTAAGTTCAAAATACAACTTAAATGAGGCACAGCTGGCTATCGCATTTTTGAACAAGTTGCCTTTCGATATTTTACCCGTCATCGGGACAACCTCCGTCGAGCGCTCAAGATTATCCATGGAAGCCACTCAGGTAGATTTGGAGCTTCAGGACTGGTTCAGGCTTTACGAAGCCTCGCGTGGTCATGAAGTGGCTTAGATTCCATTCTTTTAGTTATTAGATGGTCTCGCGCGATACAATCGCGCTCTTACGCGATACAATCGCATAAGAGTAGATATCGTTGCCGCACGATTAAATCCTGTGGTATAGCACTATAATTTAATTTTAAATAAATACTTTAAATTTATCAAAGCATAAATTTAGAGATGAGCAGAAACTACAAATTTCACAATCCTGAAGGTTTATATTTTGTGAGCTTTGCTGTTGTGGAATGGCTGGAGGTATTTTCTAGTAATTCTTACAAAGATATAGTGGTGGATAGTTTGTCTTATTGCCAAAAACACAAAGGCATGGAACTCGCAGCCTGGTGTATCATGACCAATCATGTTCATTTGGTTTTCAGAAGTGTAGAGGACTTACATCCCGCAAATCTACTTGGTGATTTTAAACGATTTACCAGTAAAGCCATAGTGAAATCTATAGCAGATAACCCAGGGGATAGCAGAAGAGACTTTTTATTAGATCACTTCCAAAAAGCTGCGAATCGATCGTCAAATGTGAAGAACTATCAGTTTTGGAGGCATGATAACCAGCCTATTGAATTGTGGAGTAATAAAGTCATAGCACAGAAAATAAATTACATCCATCAAAATCCAGTTAAAGCCGGCTTAGTATTTAGGCCGGAAGATTATAAATACAGCAGTGCTGTAGATTACTCAGGGAAAAAAGGTTTGCTTGAGGATATACTGGTGTTTCGAAATTTTGGATTCTAAAGTTTAAGGCAGTTATCACGCGATACAATCGCGCGATAACTTAAGGGTAAAGTTTAAAGTAGCTCTTGCGCGATTGCATCGCGTAAGAGATAACTTAAGAGTAAAGTTTAAAAGTAGCTCTTGCGCGATAACTTAAGGGTAAAGTTAAAAGTAGCTCTTGCGCGATTGTATCGCGTAAGAGGATAACTTAAGGGTAAAATTAAAAGTAGTTCTTGCGCGATTGCATCGCGTAAGAGTATATTTTGTATATGTTGAAAGCCAACTGACTTTATCTATTATTCCTTAACTTACACCAAATTCAAAAGAAGAAATTAGCATGAAAAATGTACTGGGTACAGAGTTAAAAGCCTGTTCTTATGATCCCATGACGGGAGTGTTTAGAGACGGATTTTGCAAGTATGCTGAGCAGGACAGGGGCCTGCATATCGTAGCGGCGAAAGTGACTGAAGGTTTTTTGGAATGGAATAAAGCGCGGGGAAATGACTTGGTCACGCCCAAGCCCCAATGGAGTTTTCCCGGGTTAAAACCCGGTGACTGGTGGTGTGTGTGCATGGGCGTCTGGCTCAAAAGTAAAGAAGCCGGGTTTCCGTTGTACCTCAAACTGGAGTCCTGCCACGAGAAAATGCTGGACTATATGCCTCTGGACACCCTGAAGGAATGGGAATATCAGGATTAAGGCTGATTATTTTTAAATCTGCTATAAAAAACGCCCTTCCGACATCAGGTTCAGAAGGGCGTTTTTATTTTCTTCACCTCGACCGGGCTCAGCCTTTGATCAGCCTGATGGTTTCAAGCTTGAGCAGAGTCGGGAAGGCTTTGGTTATGATCTAACCTATTTCTTGAGCGACTGCATATCGATGACAAATCTGTATTTGACATCGGAGTTTACGACTCTTTCATAAGCGGTATTGATGTTCTGTATATCGATCATTTCAATATCTGAAACGATGTCATGTTCTCCGCAGAAGTCCAGCATGTCCTGCGTTTCTTCAATTCCACCGATAAGTGAACCGGCCAGTCGTTTTCTTTTGATGATCAGTGCGCCGCCGTTAACGTCTTTCAGCGGTTCAATAGCACCGACGAGAACCATGGTTTTATCGCGTTTGAGCAAATTCAGGTAGGGGTTCACATCGTGACCAACAGGAATGGTATTCAGTATAAAATCAAACGAGTTAGCCTGTTCTTTCATTTGTTTTTCGTCTTTGGAAATCAAAACTTCATCTGCTCCAAGTTTTTCGGCATCCTTGCTTTTTTCCGGAGAGGTGGTAATCATAACCACATGAGCTCCCATGGCGTGAGCAAATTTAATTCCCATATGTCCAAGTCCGCCAAGACCTACAACCCCAACTTTATCGCCTTTCTGTACATTCCACTGTCTCAGGGGGGACCAGGTAGTAATGCCGGCACAAAGCAGCGGTGGTACAGCCTTTGTGTCCAGGTTTTCCGGGATATTCAAAACAAATTTTTCGTCCACTACGATTTCTTCAGAATATCCGCCAAAGGTATGTCCGCCAAGATGTTTGTCTTTACCATTATAGGTAGCGGTCATTCCATTTTCACAAAACTGTTCAAGACCTTCATCGCAGGCTTCGCAATTCTGGCAGGAATCTACCATACAGCCTACACCCACTTGCTGTCCTTTTTTGAATTTGGTGACCTCACTTCCCACTGCGACGACATGTCCGATAATTTCGTGACCTGGAATGACGGGGTATTTAGAATTTTTCCAGTCGTTTCTCACCTGATGAATATCACTGTGACAAACGCCACAGTAATCTATTTCTATATGAACGTCTGTAGCTAAAGGCGTTCTTCTTTTGATGTCTAATTGTTCTAAATCGGCGTCGCTGGCTTTGGCACCGTAAGCTTTTACTTCACTCATAAGTTTATTTTTCTTAAAAATAAGATTTGATTTTCGCCTCACACCCCATTTGACTTCATTTTAACCTTAAACCCGAGTGGATTTATAATCTGGGGCCCATTTGACAGGCTATATTCCGTGAAAACCATCAATATATGACATTGCTCATTTTGTGAACACTATTTGAGTTTTAAATTTGCATTAACAAATAATTAGAGATTGATTCATCAATTTAAATAGTTTGACTTATGAAACTTACACCATTAATTTCCGCTTTCGTTTTACTCCTTATTTTTTCAGTAGGGCAATCACAAACTCAGTTTAAAGCTGTTCCCGCAGATGGAAATTCTATTTTAATAGAAGGGACATCCAATATTCACGACTGGGAAATCCTGGCTAAAGATTTTGCCAGTGAAATGGATTTAGTTATCGAGGAAGATGACTTAAAAGCAGTAAACGCTATCAACTTATCTATTCCTGTAAAAAGTTTTGATAGTGGAAAAGGTAAAATGGACAAAAATACTTACGAGGCCATGAACGCGGATACCTATGAACTGGTTTCGTTCACCTCTACGTCACCGGCTTCAGTAGTGGAAAAATCTCCCGGTGTTTATCAGGCTCTGGTGAAAGGGGAATTGAGTATGTCTGGAGCGACCAATATGGTAAGCATACCTGTAGAACTCTATAAAACCCAATCCGGTTACACCCTAAAAGCAGAGCAGGGTCTCAATATGATAGACTATGAGATTGAACCGCCTACCGCATTGTTTGGAACGATTACCACAGGGGAGACTGTAAACGTAATTTTTGACCTGACCCATTATAAATCGTAAACACTTTTAATTACTTAAACACTATTAAATACTATAACTATGAAAACTCTAAAATTAACTTTAATGATTTGCCTGTCACTGGCATTTTCCTTCAGCGCTTTTGCACAGAAAAGAGACCTGGATAACTTCAGGCCAAGGGACCAGCGCGGTATCCACATTTTTGAAGCTCCGAAAGATACCGTAAGCGATTTTGATGGAGTAAAAGTAAGAGTCGGAGGTGCTTCCACCATTCAGTTTCAGGCGTTAAACCATGAAAACAGCGGAGCGGTGCCTTTGGTGGATTTAGGAGATAACTTTAACCTGGCGACAGCCAATTTGGACCTGGATGTAGCGCTTTACGATGGGGTAAGAATGCACTTAAGAACTTACCTGTCTGCCCGCCACCACCCGGAAGCCTGGGTAAAAGGAGGATACCTTTTGATTGACAAACTTGAGTTTGTAAAAGAAGGCTTCATGGAAGATGCGATGAAGTACTTAACCTTCAAGTTTGGACACATGGAAATCAACTATGGGGATGCGCATTTCAGAAGAACCGATAATGCGATGGCCCTGTACAATCCTTTTGTAGGAAACTACCTGATGGATTCGTTTACCACAGAAGTTGGTTTTGAAGGATACTTTAGAAAAAATGGCTGGATAGCTATGCTTGGAGTGACCAATGGCAGACTAAATCAATCTGCTGAAGAAACAAACACAAAACCTTCTTTCGTAGCTAAATTGGGTTACGATAAGCAACTGACCCAGGATTTAAGATTTAGATTGACAGGTTCTATGTATACCACAAGTGAGTCTTCAAAAAACTTCCTTTACGACGGTGACCGAGCTGGCTCAAGATACTACTTCGTGATGGAGGAAGTTGGAGCTTCTTCTGCAGGTAATTTCCGATCTGGTCGTGTAAATCCAGGATTTGGCACAGAGCTAACTTCTATCATGATCAATCCTTTTGTAAAATACAAAGGCCTAGAATTCTTCGGTATCTATGAAAATGCAACCGGGAAAGGTTTTGGACCTAACCCTCCAAGCCGTACCTACAACCATTATGCTGCCGATTTAATTTACAGATTTGGCGCAAATGAAGATATTTATATAGGCGGTAGATACAGTTTTGTTGATGGAGAGCATCCTTCTGGACAAGACATCAGTGTCGATAGATTACAACTTGGAGCTGGTTGGTTTATGACCAAAAACATCCTTGCCAAATTAGAGTATGTCAATCAGTCTTATTCTGATTATCCTTTGGGAACTATACTTGCTGGCGGACAGTTTGATGGACTTATGCTTGAAGCTGTAATTAGTTTTTAATTAAATAATTTGAATTAGCCAAAGGGCTTGATCTTTCAGGCCCTTTAATTTTTTTTACTATGAAAGCCTTACTACACATATTTTGTATACTGAGTCTCGGCTTTTTTATGTCAACTGATAATTCGGCTGATGTTCACATAAAAAAAGGAAGTCAAATTACCATTAGTGGTAAATCCAATGTCAATCAGTTTTCCTGTGCTTATACAACACAAATAGCAGAAGGTGGTAAGAACATCACCTATAATTATTTCAGCAATGTCATTACATTGAATAAAGCTGAAATCAAACTGAAAAGCGATGCTTTTGATTGTGGTGGCAAGATGATAAACAAAGATTTTAACGAGCTGATGCAATCCGAGGACTACCCTAATGTTGGTATTACACTTATTCAAATTGCAGTTAAAGAAAAAGTCTATGTAGTTGATGCTATGATCGAAATAGCAGATGAAATCAATGTTTACTCATTTGTCATTTCACCTCGACAGGGCGATCACTATACAGGGAGCTTAGAGTTGAACATCAATGACTTTGACATGGAGGCCCCACGAAAATTATTAGGAGCCATCAAAGTGGATCCCAATATCAATATTGAATTTGATCTATATCTGGAGGTTATCTAAACTGAATTACCTCTACACCTCTTCAAAACGGGCTTAAAGCTTTTTAACTCAACATCTCTTAAAAGTGAAGAGCAAACCCATTGTTTTTTCGTATTTAAACTGTAGTGACCTAATTTTGTTGTAATTTTCGTTTAACAAACACTTTTCAACATATAAATAACTAGAATTTAGGCCTATAATGAATTGTTTTAAAACTTATTTTATTGCGCTTTTAATTCTATTCTGCTTACCTATTCTAAGTTTTTCTCAGGAACTTCCACCTGTTCTTACGTTCTCTCCTAAAGATTACCAGGCGGATAATCAAAACTGGTCTGTCACCCAGGGTTTCAACCATTATATGTACATGGCCAATAATATTGGCCTGCTTGAATATGACGGTGAAGACTGGAGGCTATATCCCTCACCCAATCAAAGTATTCTTCGCTCTGTCTTTTACCATGACCAAAAGATTTACACCGGGAGTTACCGGGAATTTGGATTTTGGGAAAAACAACCTGCCGGAAACTTAATCTATAATTCCCTTTCCAAAGACATAATTGATTCCATCGGCACAGATGAGCAGTTCTGGACGATAGAACGTCTCGAAAACTGGATTATTTTCCAGTCTTTGGATAACCTTTATACCTTTCATATTGAGAACAAGTCGCTTAAGAAAATTTCTATCGATGGTGCGATTACAAAAATATATAAGGTAGACGGCGATCTTTTCTTTCAGATTGTAAACAAAGGTCTTTTCAAAATTGAAGATGGTGAACCGGTTTTGGTTTCAGATCATTACCTGTTCAGAGAACATGCAATCATAAACCTCTATGCTTACCCTTCCCAGGTTTTAGTTCAAACCGATACAGAGGGCATTTTTACCCTGGAAGAAACACCTCAGCCCTGGCCTTCCACGTCAAATGCCATCGATGACTTTACCGTTTATACCAGCCTGCAGACCAAAAATGATGGCATTGTCCTCGGAACGATTTCTGAAGGCGTTGTTTTTCTGGATTCTGAAGGAATAATCCAGAATCAAATCACCGAACAGGAAACCTTGTTTAACAACACGGTTTTATCTGTTTTTGAAGATGAAGATGCTAATATCTGGCTAGGCCTCGACAATGGGATTAACTGTGTTAATGTTAATTCCCCGATTTCTGTGTTTAATGATGATAATGGCGTCCTTGGCACTATCTACGCTTCATTGGTTTTTGAAGGAAAACTTTTTATTGGAACCAATCAGGGGCTTTTTTACAGACAGCTGGAGGATTCAACGGCTGATTTTAAATTTGTAGAAGGCTCAAAAGGACAGGTGTGGACCCTTCGTGAAGTTGATGGTTATTTGCTATGTGGTCACAATAATGGCTCCTTTATTTTTTCTGAAGATGAGTTCAGGCAGATTTCAGATTTGCTTGGCACCTGGTGTTTCAAAACTATTCCGGGTCGCCCGGATCTCCTTTTACAGGGAAATTATAATGGCTTGAGTATCCTGGAGAAAACAGAGAATACCTGGAGATTCAGAAACCGCTTAGATAATTTTGATGTGTCTTCAAAATTTGTTGAATTTACCTCGCCCAATGAAATTCTGATCGACCATGAATACAAAGGCGTATACAGGCTTAAGCTAAACGATAGATTTACAGCAGTAGATACGGTTTCTCAGTTTGAAGCGATCAGCAATGGTCTATATTCAAGTTTGGTCAAATACAAAGACACTATTTATTATGCTCAGCAAAGAGGGGTTTGGAGGTTCGATTCCGCGAAAAACGAATTTTTAAAAGACAGTCTGTTGAGTCGGTTATATACCGAAAATGTCTATTCTTCAGGTAAACTTGTAACGACTGGCGGGGAGATCGGTCTTTGGAGTTTTAATAAAAACAGCATAGACTTTACGCTTCAGGGTAAGATCAACAATTCCTTCAGATTAGCCTCTATTCCGATCACTTCAGATATTAGAGGGGCCATGGTAGGCTATGAAAACGTGTATCATCTTGGTGATGAAAGGTATCTTTTGGGACTGACTCAGGGCTATATCATTATTGATTATAAAAAGTTTCTGGATACTGCGATCGATGAATCTTTATACATCACTTCAGTAAAATACTGGCAGACGGGAAAACAGGCCTCATTTCTGGATCTTGAAACCTCCTCTGAATTAAAAAACAATATGAACAATGTTCATTTTAACTTTAGTGTGCCTTATTTTGAAAAGTATTTCACTTCCGAATATCAATACCGGCTTAATGGTTTTATAGACGAATGGTCTTCCTGGAATGAGCGGCATGAAGTAGCCTTTAATAACCTTCCCTTTGGTGATTATGAGTTTCAGGTTCGGGCCCGGGTTGGAGACCGTTATTTTTCAGAACCTGAGGCCTTTAGTTTCAAAATCAATCGTCCGTTTGCATTATCGAATGCCATGTTATTCCTGTATTTGATTCTCATCATCATTTTGTTTTCCATTATCCACAATGTTTATAAGCGGTATTATAAAAAACAAAAACTCGAGTTGCAGCATCAGGCCAATAGGGAGTTGGAATTGAAACAACTGGAAAGCCAGCAGGAAATCATGCAGGTTAAAAATGAACAGCTCAAGCAGGATATCGATAACAAAAGCCGTGAACTTGCTGCGTCCACCATGAGTCTAATCAAGAAAAATGAGTTCCTGGGATCTATCAAAGATGAGCTTCAAAAAGCCAAGCCTATTCCGTTAAACGCCAAGAAAGTTATCAAGATCATCGATAAGAATATCAATAATACGGACGACTGGAAAATGTTTGAAGAAGCCTTTAACAATTCGGACAAAGACTTCTTAAAAACAATGAAATCCAAGCATCCTTCGTTGACGCCAAACGATCTCAGGCTATGTGCTTACCTGCGCCTCAATTTATCCTCCAAAGAGATTGCGCCGCTTTTCAATATATCCACGAAGAGTGTAGAAGTGAAACGATATCGTTTGCGTAAAAAAATGGACCTATCCAGAGAAATTGGTTTAACAGATTATATTTTAGGAATATAAAACCAATACAATTAACTTTTTTAACTATACATTAGCCATACAAAACAGTTTTTTTAGCTTTCTACATCGATGTAGTTGCCTGTTTTAACATATAGCTTAGCCCCCTAAAAATAAGCCTTAGCAATAATATATTTAACAAAATTTAAACTTTTAACGAAGTGTAGTTTTTTTGTAACCAAAAAAAAGCATAAAAAAATAATCTTAACATTAGATTTACATTAAACAATTTATAGATATGGTTAAAAACTTTTTAATAGCGACGTTATGTCTATTATCCACGTGGACATATTCACAAGAAATCGACATCGAGGGTAGTGTATCGGATATGGATTCCGGTATGCCCTTACTTGGTGTGAATGTGATAATAGAAGGTACTACTAAGGGAACAACTACTAACTTTGACGGAGAATTCCTTCTCACTTCAGTTCCCACAGATGCCACTTTGGTTTTTTCTTATTTAGGATATGAAACCAAAAAAGTAAATGTAGCAGAAACTACAGATTTCACTATTCAGCTGCAGTCTGACACTCAGGCTTTGGATGATGTGGTTGTCATTGGTTATGGTGCCAGTAGCAGGAGGAAATTAACAGGTTCCGTATCTACAGTAGATGCTGAGTCAATACAAGACTTAGAGCCCCTCAATGCGGCCAATGCACTGCAGGGAACAACTGCCGGGGTGAGCGTAACTCCCCAGTCCGGGTCTCCGGGTGCCGAATCGAATATTCGTATTCGAGGGATCTCTACCAATGGGAACAGTTCTCCGCTTATCATATTGGATGGATTTCAATACGATGGAGGTCTTAATTCGATTAACCCGCAGGACATTGAGTCGATCACTGTTCTTAAAGATGCACAGGCTGCCATTTATGGATCGGTTGGTGCTAATGGTGTGGTTTTAATCGAGACCAAAACCGGTAAAAGGAATCAGGCCGCAGAAGTGACCTATAACACCTATTTTGGTTTACAACAAACCACCAGAGAATTGCCACTTCTAAACAATTTGGAGTACGCATTGCTTACCAATGAAAAATATGCCAATGCCGGACAAAGTCTGCCTTTTCCTGATCCTACACAAATAAGGACCAATACAGACTGGCAGGATCAGGTTTTTGAAACTGCAGCAATCGTTAGTAATAATGTCTCTGTAAGAGGGGGTTCTGAAAATACGGATTATTCGTTTAGTGCTTCACATCTGTATCAGAAAGGTATAGTAGCACCGGAGAAATCAAATTTTAAACGAACAACGGCGAATTTATCTGTCAATACTGATGTTCGTGACTTCTTAAACCTGAGTGCAAAAGTTATTTATACCAATAACCGTTCTCAGGGCATCAACTCTTTCGGACTTGGTTCCGTGTTGTTCAATGCTATCAACATTGCACCAACGATTAGACCTGACCGCTTTAATCTGGATGGAACCATCGATCTGGGCAATGAGGTCGCTAATCCACTGGCGCAAATCAATAATACCTTTAATGATTTTGAAAGCAACAGGCTGAGTGGATCTTTTCAGGCTGAGTTGGAATACATCAAAGATTTCAAGCTTACAGCTCGCTATGGTTTTAACTCTTCCAATTTAAATAACAGGGAATTCTTCCCGGAATTTGATTTTGGAACAGGGAAAGTGTTTAACAGACCTTTTAATCAGGTCAATTTGAACCAGCAGGAATTTTACGATTACACCTTCGATTTATTTAATACCATTGAAAAGTCATTTTTTGACAGGGAGTTAGATGTAACCTTTACAGTGGGTATGACTGCATTCAGAACCCATGGTGAAGGCCTTTTTGGAGCCAGAACGGGGGTGCCTAGAAACAGCTATGAATTTGCCGACTTAGGCACTGCCACCGGATTGGGAGATAACCAAACCAACGGGTCTTTTGTAAGCGAATTTCGAAGACTGTCTTATTTTAGCAGGGTACAATTTTCATTTAAAGACCGTTACTTATTAACTGGGATTCTCAGAAGAGATACCTCTTCAAGTTTTGGTCCCAACAACTCAACAGCCTGGTTTCCTTCTGTAACAGGAGGCTGGATAATCACTGAAGAAGATTTTATCGGAACAAGTGATGTATTGAATTTTGCTAAATTAAGAGCCAGTTATGGTGAGTTGGGGAACGACAGAATACCTAATTTTCTATTCTTGTCAGTCCTAAGTGGAGAAGCCACTTATGTGCTTGGAGAAGAGCAAAACTTGGTTAACGGCCAGGCTCTGGGACCGGTTGCCAATCCTAACGTAAAATGGGAAACCGCGAAAAAACTGGATATAGGTTTAGATTTAAAATTGTTCAATAACAACCTTGACGTCACTTTAGATTATTACGATAATACCAGAGAAGATCTGCTTATTCCTTTTATTCCTACTTCTGGTATTTTTGGTACCGCTGCTCCGGGAAGTTCTGCACCTACCAGGAATGCCGGAACAGTTAAGAATTACGGATTTGAAGCGGCTATCGGATATAGCAAAGAAGTCAGTAAAGATTTTTCTTTCAACGTAAATTACAATATAAGCACCATCAACAATGAAGTCACCGAAATTAATGGCGCCCCGTTTTTGGAAGGCGGACAGTTTAGTGTTGGACAACTCCCTCCGGCAAGAATGGAAGTGGGACAGCCTATCGGTTACTTCTACGGGCTTAAAACCGACGGGATATTCCAAAACCAGACCGAAGTAGAGGCTCACCCTTCACAAAGAGAGCTTGCTGGGGTAGAGGCGAGTCCTGGAGACATTCGGTTTGTAGATGTCAATGGAGATGGCATCGTTAACCAGGATGACAGAACCTACATTGGAGACCCAATTCCAGATGTAACCATGGGATTGAATTTATCTTTCAATTATAAGAACTTTGAATTTAGTGCCTATTCATTTGCAAATCTGGGAAGTGATATTGTGAGAAATTTTGAACGGGATCAGCCTAATGTAAATATGTTGAGCCGCCGTTTGGATCGCTGGACAGGACCCGGCACTTCAAATTTTGAACCAAGAGTAACAGCTGCGGCTACTGCCAATAAATTATTTTCAGATTATTTTGTTGAGGATGGCTCTTTCTTAAGAATACAAACCATTTCTTTAGGTTACTATGTCCCTGAAAAAGCCCTTGAATCTGTTGGTATCAGCTCAGTAAAGCTTTATGCGAAAGTTGATAATGCGTTCACGTTCACCGAATATTCAGGCTATGACCCAACAGCTTCAACCGGAGCTCCGATTGGCGGAGGGATAGATTTAGGGTTTTATCCTTTGCCTAGAACATTCTCACTTGGTTTAAATGTAAAACTTTAATACAAATATTATGATGAGTACCTTATATAGAAATTTATTTATGGCCTGTGTAGCACTTAGTTTGCTTTCCTGTGCTGATGATTTTGTGGAAGAACAACCACCATATCAACTGACTTCTGAAACCTTTTTTGAGACTGCAGAAGATTTTCAAGCTGCTTTAATCGGCGCTTACGATCCCCTGCAGGCCACCTACGTCAATGTTATTCTAGGCGAAATAGCTTCCGATAATACACATGCCGGAGGAGAAAGCGCTACAGATGTGGTAGGCTGGCAGCAGGTAGACAAGATGGAGCATACCCCCGTAAATGATAATATAGATGATGTGTGGGATTTTAATTTTGCAGGAGTTTACAGAGCTTCCTATATCATCGAAAATAAAGATAACATTGATTTCGATGGTAAAAGCCAGATCATTGCAGAAGCCAGGTTTTTGAGAGCTTATTTTAACTTTGAACTGGTCAAATGGTTTGGAGCTATTCCCATCAAACCTGAAGGAAGGTTTGAACTGGGTGAAGAAACGTCTATTCCAAGATCTCCCGTAGAGGATGTGTACACTTATATTGAAAATGATTTGAATTTAGCCATAGCAGATATGTCTTTGGAGCCACCTCAAGTAGGACGAGCTTCAAAAGCATCTGCTCAAGCTTTGCTTGGTAAAGTTCACCTGTATCAGGATGAATTTATTCTTGCAGCTCCAGTGCTAAATGAAGTGATCAATTCTGGTCAATTTCACCTCTATGGTACAGAAGGCGACGAAGAATTTTTAAATCTTTTCGAGTTTAATGCTGAAAATAGTGCTGAATCTGTTTTTGAAGTACAATACACAGGCGCAGAAGGTGCCGGTTTTGGCTGCCTGCAATGCAGTGAAGGTAATGTGATGGTTGGATTTAGCGGAGTCAGAGGATACAGTGGCCCTGTATATGAATCTGGTTTTGGCTTTAATTTGCCAACGCAGGAGGCCTACGATGCTTTTGAATCTAATGATCTCAGAAGAGAATTGAGCATCCTGGATATAGAAGCCTGGGTAGATGAAACAGGGGCCTCTTATACCATAGGAAATCAGGACCCTAGAACTGGTCACACCGGTTACTACAACAAAAAATATTTACCTAGGAAAAATGATAATTTAGGGGATGCCAATTTAACGCAACCCAATAACTACAGAGCTATTCGCTATGCCGATGTATTACTGATGGCTGCAGAAGCTCTAAATAGAGGAAATATCGACGATGCACTTGCTTTGGATTACGTAAACCAGGTAAGAGTAAGAGCTGGTTTGTCAGAAGTCGATATTTCAGGAAGTCAGCTTACAGAGGAAATCTTTGAACAGAGACGCTTAGAACTTATTGGTGAAGGCCACCGTTTCTTCGATCTGGTTAGAACAGGTCGTGCGGCAGAGGCTATCCAGGGATTTACAGCTCCAAAAAATAATGTATTCCCAATTCCATTAGAAGAAATTCAGTTTTCTCAAGGCAATTGGTCACAAAACACAGGCTATTAATTATGAAAATTATGAATTTAAAAAACAACATAAGAGTCAGTATATTAATGCTCCTACTATTAAGTATGATCAGTTGTACTGAAGATGAAGGTTTAACAAAAATAGACCTTGAAGCACCGAGCAATATCGATGCGACAATTAGCATCGAGCAGGATAATTCTGGTGAAGTCACTTTTACCCCTACAGGGCAAAATGCCAATGAATTCTTTATGAATTTTGGCGATGGGAGTGAGCTTTCAGATACTATTGCTGCAGGAGAAACCTTTAAGCATATCTATGCTGAAGGCAATTATGACGTGGAGCTTTTCGCTTTAAATATTGCTGATGAAATAACTCAGGCTACCAAGCCCCTCGTCGTTTCTTTTCTGCCTCCGGAAAATTTAGAGGTTACGATCACAAAATTTCCAGCCGACCCTTTATCTGTCAATGTGTCTGCGACAGCAGATAATGCTGCTGGTTTTGAAGTGACTTTTGGTGAAATGCCGGATGAAACTCCAGTTAGCTTCGGCTTAGGTGATATTGTAAGTTATACTTACTCCAGTGTTGGAGATTTCGAAATTACCGTAACCGCTTTGAGTGGCGGAGAGGCTACGACCTCTTATTCGGAAACCATTACGATAACAGATCCTTTGGTATTTCCTGTGGATTTCGAATCTGCTACTGTGGATTATACCTTTTATAATTTTGGCGGCGGCGAGTCTGCGGGTGTGCCAATTGTTGCAAACCCCGATCCTAATGCTGTCAATGATTCTGAAACGGTGGCAAGTTATACCAAGGTTGCAGGTTCTGAAACCTGGGCGGGAACCTCAACAACCCTCAGTGCACCGATCGATTTTACTAACGGTACGCTTATCAAAATGGACGTTTATTCTCCACAGGCCGGTGTTCCTGTGCTTTTCAAAATTGAAAACGGTCTGGACAACACTATTTTTGTTGAATCCCAGGAGTCTACGACAGTTGCTAACGAATGGGAAACCCTGACTTTCGATATGTCTGCACTGGATTTATCAACAACCTATGAAGTTCTTGCTATATTTTTCAACTTCAATACAGCCGGATCTGGTGAGACCTATTATTTCGATAACCTCCGCACCGCCAGTGCTGTAGATATCTCACTTCCTTTAAGGTTTGAACAAGACGCTGCGATTTATAACTTCATTGGTTTTGGAGGCGGCTCTGCGGCGGTTATTGCAAATCCTGATGCCAGTGGTTTAAACACGAGTTCACAGGTTGTAAGACAAAATAAATCGAGCGGTTCTCAGGTTTGGGCCGGAGTAGTTACCGATTTAACTGAGAAAGTTGATTTTAGCATATCGACTACACTCACGATGAAAGTCTGGTCTCCAACGGCCAATATTCCAGTTCTCCTTAAATTTGAAGACCCTAATGATCCCAATACTTTTGTTGAAACTACTTCTATCGTCCCAGAAGCCAATAAATGGGTCGAAGTCGAGTTTGATTTTGCAGGAGCAGACCCTTCTTTAAATTTCGGAAGAATGGCCGTTTTCTTTGATTTTGGAACTGCGGGAACTGGTGCCGATTATTATTTCGATGATATAAATTACAGCGGTAAGGCCATTGAAGATTTTGAAGGTACAGCCCCTGCTTTTATCGTATTTGGAAATATAGACCCGGTTGAAGTGGTTTCAAATCCAAACCCAACCGGAATCAATACGACTAGCCAGGTTGCAAACCTGACCAAGACTGCCGGATCTGAAACATGGGCGGGTGCATTATTTGAAGTTGATACCCCTTTAGACTTAGATACTTTCTCTAAAATAAGGGTACTGACGCATTCTCCAACTTCCGGCATACCTATTAAACTCAAGTTGGAAAATCAGGACGCGAGTGTAACTCATGAAGTGGATATCACAAATACTGTGGCCAACGACTGGGAAGAACTGGTCTATGATTTTAGCGGTGCACCCGAAGCAGATTATATGAGAATTGTTATATTCTTTGATTTTGGAACTGCTGGAGATGGTAGTGAATACTATTATGATGAAATAAAACTTGTAAATTAATAACTATGAAACTAAAAAATTATATAATCGGTTTACTTGGCCTGATGCTTTTTGCTTGCCAAGACGATGATCATCAGTTTGGAGATATTGTTGCTCCGTCCAATTTGACGGTTACTGCGGAACTGGCTGGCGCAGATGCCGATAACCCTAACGGGGATGGCTCTGGAGTTGTTACCTTCACGGCTAACGCAGATAATGCTATTTCGTACAGTTTTATCCACAATGGCAATCAAAAAACTGAACCATCGGGAAGCACCTCCTTTATCTTTTCAGATCTGGGAGTAAACACCTACACGATCACTGCGATTGCTTATGGTACTGCGGGTGTAAAATCGTCTACAACAGTTGAAGTTGAAGTTCTTGCTACCTATGCTCCACCGCCAGAATTGTTACAAAAACTTATTGGCGATGGTTCCAAGACCTGGAGAATCAAATCTTCACAGGCTGGACACTTCGGCTTAGGACCCCCTGAAGGATCTGTGCCAGCAGAGTGGTATGCTGCCGGACCTAACGAAAAAGCAGGTGTAGGCATGTATGATGACAGATACATCTTTAATGAGGATGGAACCTTTACTTTTATTACCAATGCTACTAACGATGATGGAGGAACAGATCCATCGGGTACGGTGTTTGGACGTGCTGGTTTAGTCGATCAGCTGGGTAGCTCTGGTGGTGAAACAAATGGCGCCGATATTGAAAATTTGCCTTATGATGACTTCCAGGAAAGCTGGGTTATCATTGGACCAGGGGGTGTAGAGACAATTAGTCTGACCGGACTTGGATTCATTGGCTACTATACCGGGGGTTCTCATAATTACAGAATATTTGACTGGACCTCTAGTCCTAATGATATCGTACTGAGTACCACAGACGGTAATGGTGAATTTGAGTGGTGGTTCGTACTTACCTCTGAATAAGCCTAAAGCTTATAGAGTAATCATTATTAAATAAAGACACTATAAAATTATATAATTAGATATATGAAATGGAATGTATTGGGTTTTGTTGGCCTCCTTTTAATAGGATGCCAGCAAGACCCTTCTTTAAATAAAAATATAGAGGAATCAAAAATCGACCAGAACGTGGAGGAACTTTTGGCTAAAATGACACTGGAAGAAAAAGTTGGTCAAATGAATCAGTACAGTGGATTCATGGATTTTACTGGGCCGCAGCCCGATCAGGGGAGAGCCGCCAAAAAATTGGAACATATCAAACAGGGTTTGGTCGGTTCTATGCTCAATGTGCATGGCGTTGAAAATGTGAGGGCTGTTCAAAAGATAGCTGTTGAAGAATCCCGACTGGGCATTCCGCTTATTTTTGGCTTTGATGTTATCCACGGCTATAAGTCTGTGAGTCCTATTCCCTTGGCTGAAGCGGCGAGCTGGGATCTTAAAGCGATTAAACGCTCTGCTGAAATCGCTGCAGAAGAAGCTTCAGCTGCAGGAATCAACTGGACCTTTGCACCCATGGTAGATATTTCCAGAGATGCCAGATGGGGACGTGTTATGGAAGGTGCCGGCGAAGATCCGTATCTTGGCAGTGAAATCGCCAAAGCAAGGATAAACGGTTTTCAGGGTGATGATTTATCCGCTACTCATACCGTTGCGGCTACAGCCAAACATTTTGCGGCCTATGGCTTTGCCGAGGCAGGCAGAGAATACAATACTGTAGATATCGGCACGTCTACGCTTTATAATGTCGTTTTTCCTCCTTTTAGAGCTGCCGTGGAAGCTGATGTCAAAACCATTATGACTGCGTTCAATGTTCTCAATGGCATTCCTGCCACCGGGAATAAATTTCTGCTAAGAGATATACTCAAAGGCAAATGGAATTTTGACGGATTTGTGGTGACCGACTGGGATTCTGCGGGAGAAATGATAGCTCATGGATTCGTAAAAGATGGGCGTGCTGCTGCTAAACAAGCCGTAATTGCGGGTTCCGACATGGATATGGAATCTTACCACTATATAGAAGAGCTTGTAAGCCTGGTTGAAGCCGGTGAAGTAGATGTGAAATTGATCGATGACTCTGTACGTCGAATTCTCAAGGTCAAATATGAACTTGGGCTTTTCGAAGACCCTTATAAATATTGCTCAGAAGCGCGCGAACAGGAGACCGTAAATCATCCAAAATTTAGAGAAGAACTAAGAGACATCGCCAAAAAGTCTATTGTCCTGCTCAAAAATGAAAAGGATTTACTACCCTTGAAATCCGCGGGTCAAAATATTGCTGTGATCGGTGCACTTGCCAACGATAAAACCTCTCCTCTAGGAAGCTGGAGGCTCGCAGCAGACACCGGAACAGCCGTTTCCGTACTGGAAGGCCTGGCGAAATTCGATCAAAATACCTATACCTATTCCAAAGGAGCTGAAGTAATTATAGGCAAAGCGTCTTTTACCAAAGAACTTCAAATCAATACCAGCGATACAAGTGGTTTTGCGGACGCCATTTCAGCAGCAAAATCTGCAGATGTTGTGGTAATGGTCCTGGGAGAGCATGGATTACAAAGCGGGGAGGCGAGAAGCAGAACGCGAATAGATTTACCCGGCGTTCAACAGGAGCTATTAGAAGAAGTGTATAAGGTCAATCCGAACATTGTTTTGGTCTTACAAAACGGAAGGCCTCTTGCGCTTCCCTGGGCAGATGAACATATTCCGGCGATTGTGGAAGCCTGGCAGCTCGGTACCGAAAGCGGAAATGCCATTGCAGACGTTCTTTATGGAGCATACAACCCGAGTGGTAAATTACCGATGACCTTTCCGCGCCATGTCGGTCAGGTTCCTATCTATTACAATCATAAATCTACCGGGAGACCTTACCTTCCTTCGCCTGGAGAGGTATTTTGGTCACATTATTCCGATGAGAAAAACACGCCTCTGTATCCATTTGGCTATGGCTTGAGCTATACCAGTTTCAGTTTTAAAGACTTACAGGTTAAAAATACTTATGCTGATAACAAGACCGTTTCTGTTTCAGTTACTTTAAGTAATACAGGAAAGCGCAAGGGTAAAGCTACGGCGCAGTTATACATTCATGATGAATATGCCAGTGTAACACGGCCTGTAAAGGAACTTAAACGTTTTGAGCAGGTTGAGCTGCAACCCGGAGAAAGCCAGAACATCACATTTCAACTGACAGATGAAGACTTAGGCTTTTACACCAATAAAGGGGAATTTATAGTCGAAGAGGGAAGCTTTCGAGTATTTGTAGGGGAAGACTCTCAGGCTGAGCTAACAGAAACTTTTGAACTGTAGCTGTGCATGAAGTAATCTGTATGGTTTTACTTTTCATTTTCCAAGAGGAAGTTAATACCCTATGAACCGTCACTACAAACACCGTTTTTTCATTAATAAAGCGGTGTTTATATTTTTTAAATCAAAACCTTAAGAATACTTTAGAGAGGTTTGAAAATGTTTCGAAAATTAGAAATTCGCTTCAGGCAATCTGCCTTCTGAAATTAATATGAATCTATATCGATTGCGAGGGACTGTAATTTTGATGTAAATCCTTAAGTTTAAATTGAGGCTCTGTGTCCAGCACCTTAACATTAGGCTCTTTAAACCAAACATTAACTATACAAGCAGGGAACTCACTTCGTTTAAGGACTTTATTTAAAATACTGTGATTCAGTAAACTTAGTGTTTTCATTCAAAGATTATGTATTTCTTAAAAAAAATAACATTTTATTACAGTGTATATATTTTGTAGTGTAATTCCATAGGCAAATATCAACTCAATCCTTTAAGTTTGAGTACATGAGTTCCTTAAATTCTTTAACATGAAAAATCTTTTATTCGCCTTTGTTTTCTTTTTCGTTTGCTCTTTTGGTTTTTCTCAAGGGCACGAGGTAGAAATCATATCTAATGAACAAGGTATGAAGTTGGAAGTTGATGGTAAAAACTTAATCATAAATGGTATGAACTGGAGTTATGTCCCTATTGGGAGAAACTTCAATTATAGTTTATGGAATCAATCTGACGAGATTATCAAAGCTGCGCTGGATGCCGAAATGGGTTTACTCAGCAATATGGGGGTAAATACTATACGAGTATACACAGGTATTCAGCCTAAGTGGATCACCTATATTTATGAAAACTATGGCATTTATACCATGCTCAACCATTCCTTCGGTCGTTATGGTTTAACTATAGATGGTGTGTGGACACCTGTGACCAAATATGATGACGCCGCTACGCAGGACCTGCTCCTTTCGGAGGTTACTCAGCTGGCGCAGGAGTATAAAGGCACTCCAGGTCTTTTGCTTTTTCTTTTAGGCAATGAAAATAACTACGGATTGTTTTGGGCCGGTGCAGAAACTGAGGATTTTCCTGATGAAGAAGATCAAATTAAAGCCATAGGCGAAAATCGGGGCAGGCCCATGTATAATTTGATGAATCAGGCTGCGGTAGCCATGAAAGACATTGACGGCTCACTGCCGGTTGCCATTTGTAATGGAGATGTTTTATTCTTAGAAATCATTGCTGAAGAATGTCCCGATGTCGATATCTACGGGACCAACATGTACAGAGGGGCATCTTTTGGTGACGCGTTTCAAAAAGTAAAGGAAGTCTATGGAAAACCCATCTTATTCACTGAATTTGGTGCCGATGCTTTCAATGCGATAGAAATGCAGGAAGACCAAAAGGCGCAGGCCTATTATATGGTAGAGAACTGGAGGGAAATTTATCAAAATGCTGCGGGACTTGGTCTTGCGGAAAACTCGCTGGGTGGATTTACCTTTCAGTTTAGCGATGGATGGTGGAAGTACGGCCAGACAGAAAACCTTGAAGTGCATGACAGTAATGCCTCCTGGGCCAATGGAGGATACAGCAGGGATTTTGAAGAAGGTGAAAACAACATGAATGAAGAGTGGTTTGGAATTTGTGCTAAAGGACCTACCAGCGCAAGGGGTTTATACGATTTATATCCCAGAGCAGCTTATTATGCTTTAAAAGAAGCTCACCAGCTCAATCCATATGCCGAGGATAATGATCTTTCTGATGTTGAAATGCATTTTAATGATATCAGTTTAATGGATGCGGTTTTGCAGGCAAGAGGAGATAAAGCAGCCTTAGGCGGCGGAGATTCTGAAAAAGTTGGAATTAGCCGATTAGCAGCGCATTTATCTACCTTTTATACCGGGGGTAATTTAATTACAACACCGGATAATCCAGATCCGAACAGCAACTCCTATCCAAACCAACTTGGGTTTGATCAAATGCAGTCCTATTTCATAGGCGTAGGTGGTAAACCTGCTGCCAATGTCAGTTTTAATGTGGACTTCAACTTCGTTGGGGATGTGGCTGAAAATCCTATCAATGAAATCTTTTATGAAAACCGAGCAAGACCTGTAACAGTAACTACGCCAGATGGTGAAGTGATCATTCAGAATGACAATTTACAGGTTTACCAGGCAGAATTTGAATGGAGTAACGATTTATTCGACTTAAGAGGATTCTACAGGACAGGTCACTACCACTGGGGTTACGAAGGCGATGTCTTTGGATTATATCCGGAAGCCAATTATGGACCCAATTTAGATATTTATGGCGGTGTTATTTCAGGTATCGAGATTGACGCTAAAGGAAGTTTAGAGGGTCTGAAAGCAGCTATTGGTCCTCAATTGTGGTGGGGTGCCAATCCAACCATGCTTTATAAATACAGTAAAACGATTAAGAATTGGGATGTTACAGGAATATACCATAGAGATTTAGAAACAGAACTAGAATTTGATGAAAATGGACGCCGAATCTTGGATCAAAATCAGGTGCGTAGTGGTGTGATTCCTCCCTGGCCTCAGGAAAGAGCTACATTGGCACTAGAAAGAGATTTCGGTAAATTTGGGTTGACTCTTGGTGGAATTTGGGCTGGTAGTCCTCTCAACGGAAGCACCTATCAGGATATAGATGATGCTGGTAATGTGGTGGTAGATCAGGTAAACGCAGATGACAACTGGGGTGGTAAAGCAAAAATCACCTATGCTGGAGGAAAATTTAACTGGTATGCTCAGGGAGCTGTCATGGGAATTGTAGCCAATGGAGGTGCAGATCCAACCTTAACCTTTACAGGCTGGAAACTGAAAGATAACGGAAGCGGTAACCAGTCTAATTTCCTGTCTGGTTTTACCTATAACATAGGGAAATGGCAGATTGCTCCTAATTTTTTATGGCAAAAACCTTTGGTAGATCCCATGCCAAACAATGGGGACGCGCCAGGAAGACTGAGAAATGTAATCGATGATCCATTCGCCGTAAGGTGGAATAGAGAAACTACAGCCGGGGAGATCCTGTTTACTTTCGATCCCACTCCCGGTACGTATATGTACAACTGGGATAACAATAGATCCGAAGATGCGGAATTTGCTTTGAGTGCGGGCTTTGTTTACAGACACTTACCCACTACCATGGACGCCCACATTGGGTTTCTGGATACACGTGAATTTTTTGCCTTTTCCAATTCTGTTCCTGCAGAAGATCTCTGGGAAGCGCATGCTAAAGTAGTTTCCAGGTTAAGTCCGGATCTCGGTTTTGTAGGGACCTTTTATTATGGTAACGGTCAGGCTCAGGGAGATTCTGAAAGACTGGTTACCGGCAGATTTGGCGCGAATTTAGATGTGAGGTATAAAAAATATTGGATTGTAGCGGATGTAAAAGTCGACGACTGGGGGCCTTATGACTACCATAGGGATTTTAACTTAACCTTTCCCCTGCAAACCATGCTGGATATGTCCATGACGCTGGCAAAACCAGAGTGGTTTATTTTACCCACTACCCAAATCGGTATACGAGGAATATGGAGATCATTAAATGAGTTTTCACCAAGATACTCTCCTAATGCAACTCCTATTGGTTCTTTTAATGCAGAACCCATTCTTAGCGCTGTTGGGTTTCCTAACGGCTCGGAGTGGGAGATCATGACATACATTAGATTTAACATAGGCAAATAATATTTAGAATGATACATAACAACTATTTTCAATTATTAGGGCTTGTTATACTATCTGTGATAGTGACTACAAGTTGCGAAAGAGAGGTGTCGGATGATGCTGCTTTGGCTACGTATCCTACCAACGGACAAATCTTTACTGATGCCCCCGTAGGTCTTACAGATGAATTCTTCATATCCTTTGATCCAGCAGGCGGAGCAAACGTAAACGGTTTTGGCACCGATGACTCTGAGGCCTATCAGGGGACCACGTCAATTAAAATTGATGTTCCCGATCCAAACGATCCGGACGGAGGATTTATAGGAGGTATATTCAGAGACAGGGGAGAAGGAAGAAATCTAACCGGTTACGATGCATTAACCTTCTGGGCTAAAGGGTCTACAACGGCAGTTATTGAAGCTGGTTTCGGAAGCGATTTTATAGATGATACATACAGAGCGACTACCGATATACAATTGTCAACCGGCTGGAAAAAATACATTATTCCTATACCAGACCCCTCCAAATTAGTTCAGGAAAGGGGCATGTTTACATTTGCTGCCGGAACCCAAAGCACCAATGGCTTGGGGTATGCGATTTGGATAGATGAGATAAAATTTGAAAACCTGGGGACTGTTGCCCAGCCCAGACCAAGAATAGAAAATGGTGATAACAGCTTCGCTCAGACTTTTACTGGGGGAAATTTACAGGTAGAAGGATTAACGCAAACCTTTAGTACAACCCAGGGAGACGTAACGACAAATGTTACTCCAAATTATTTCGAATTCTCCTCATCAGATGCAAGTGTGGCTACAGTCAGTGAACTTGGTAAGGTTGATGTTGTCGGTTCAGGAACGGCTGAAATTACGGCCACTTTAGGAGGTGAGGAAGCTGCCGGTTCTTTAGTAGTGGAATCTTTAGGAGACTTTTTTTCTGCTCCTGCACCTACACGGGATCCACAGAGTGTTATTTCTTTATTTAGCAATGCCTATCAGGATAGGCCGGTTGATTTTTTCAATGGATTCTATGCGCCTTTTCAAACCACGACTTCATCCGATTTTACAATTCAAGGGGATGATGTACTTTATTATCTGAATTTCAACTTTGTGGGTATAGAATTCAACCGAGGGGTATCTACCATAAACGCTAGTTTGGCTACGCATCTGCATTTTGACATATTTATTCCGGTAGATCCACCGGTGAATACCGGACTTAGAATCGACCTGGTTGATTTTGGTGCGGATGATTCGTTTGCAGGCGGTGACGATACGGTTATTTCTCAGGGCTTTACCTCCGGATTTGTTTCAGGAGAATGGATTTCAATTGATTTCAATATTACAGGCTTAAACCCAAGAACCAATTTAGGCCAAATTATTTTAGCTGATTTTGCAGGGAGAACACCACCCTCAGAATTTTATGTGGATAACATCTACTTCTACAGAGAAGATGGCGGAAACATCAATCCTGAATAATAAGGAAATTAAATGCTGACTATAATCGAGGTTAATGATAAATAAGAAAAGATGAAGAATTATAAAATACTCTGCTCAATGCTCATCATGAGTATGCTTACACTCAGTTTTCAAAGCTGTGACCTGGACGAAACACAAACCGTTACTACACTCAATGACCTGGTCATGGAAGAACAATTTGAGGGGTCCGAACTGGATCCCTCTCTGTGGTCTTTTGTAGTTGGAGATGGTTCTGAGGAAGGTATTCCGGGATGGGGAAATAACGAACTTCAGCACTATACCGACCGGGAGGAAAATCTAAAAGTAGAAAATGGGATGCTGGTTATAACTGCCCGCCAAGAGTCTTTTGAAGGCTCTGCATATACCTCTGCACGTATAGTGACTAAAGCCAAATTTGAAAAGCAGTATGGCCGGATAGAAGCGCGTATGAAAATGCCATGGGGTGCGGGTCTGTGGCCGGCTTTCTGGATGCTGGGCACAGATATAGATCAGGTAGGCTGGCCTCAAACCGGCGAGATTGACATTATGGAATATGATGGGAGTGAACCCACTATAGTTCACGGAAGCGTTCATGGACCAGGTTATTCCGGAGGCAATGCTGTGACTAAAAGTTATGAATTTATGGATGAAAGACTGGATACAGGTTTTCATACCTATGGTATTGAATGGGGAAAAAATTACATCAATTACTATGTCGATGATGTGCTTTACAATCAAATCACACCAGATGATGAAGACTTAACTGGTGAATGGGTATTCAATAAGCCTTTTTATATTATAATCAATATGGCCGTGGGCGGCTCTTTTGTGGGGCCTCCAAATGCTAATACGGTCTTCCCACAAACTCTGGAAGTGGATTATGTAAAGGTTTACGAGTAGTCCCTAACTCAACACAAAGATGACAAAAGCGGTATTGCTAAAACCTTACCGCTTTTGCAAATATAAAACTGAACGAAAAACAAATATTAAATTGATGAACAAAAACCAGATTATTGACAATCAAACGTCAAAAACGAGTGACTTGGAACAGGTAAGATTAAACGGTGAAAAATTTCTGAAAATCACCAATAATGACGCTTTGAGGCCGTTTTTCATGAGTATTGTGAGTGATTCTAATCACTGGATGTTTATTTCTAGTAACGGAGGTTTAACCGCGGGTAGACGCAATGCGGAATACGCCCTTTTTCCTTACTACACAGACGATAAAATTACCGAATCTGCCCACTACACCGGGAGCAAAACCATAGTTAAAATCCATTCTTCAGATCAGATCAACTACTGGGAGCCCTTTTCAAACCGCTTTGTTGAGCAGTATGAAATCACCAGGAACATATATAAGAACATTTATGGCGATAAATTGATTTTTGAAGAAATCAATCACAGCTTAAAACTCAAGTTCACCTACCGCTGGTCCACCAGTGATAACTATGGGTTTGTAAAAGAAGCTCAGTTGTCTAACCTGGATTCCAAACCGGTTAAGCTTGAAGTTTTAGACGGACTCCAAAATGTATTACCTGCCGGTGTGGTTAGCGATTTACAGATACAAAGCAGTAATCTTGTAGATGCCTACAAACGCAGCGAACTCGATGAAAAAACGGGTCTGGGCATTTTTGCCCTTAGCGCTGTTCCTGTCGATAAAGCCGAACCTAGCGAAGCTTTGAAAGCCAATGTGGTTTGGTCTCTGGGTGTCGAAAATCCAACCCATTTACTTTCTTCTTTGCAGCTCGAAAACTTTAGATCGGGAAAAGCCCTCACTGAAGAAACCGATGTTAAAGCTGAAAAAGGAGCCTACTTTATTCACGACACACTTGAGCTAAAGGCAGAAGCAGGCAAGTCCTGGCACATCATCGCCGATGTGAATTACAACCACGCTTCAGTGGTTAAGCTTCAGCAAGACTTACAGAAAGATAACCTGTTACAGCTCATTGAACAAGATATTCAATTGGGTACTGAAAAATTAATTCAGCTGAATGGCGCAGCAGATGGTTTACAGCGTTCTAATGACAACCTAAGAGATATACGTCACTATTCCAATACCATGTTCAACATCATGCGTGGCGGTATTTTTGACAATAATTACCAGATCGAACGCTGGGATTTTAAAGCATACCTGCATAAGGCTAACCAGCCTTTAGCCGAAAAATTTTCAGATGAAATCAAGTCCTTGCCAGAGGTTTTTTCTCTAAGCGATCTGAAAGCCCTGGCTGAATCTAAAAATGACAAAGATTTTTCACGTCTTGCTCTTGAATATCTTCCCTTGAAATTTAGCCGAAGACACGGTGACCCGAGCAGACCCTGGAATCAATTTTCGATTAATACAAAAGATGATGAGGGGCATAAAATTCTGGATTATGAAGGGAACTGGCGGGATATTTTTCAAAACTGGGAAAGTCTTGCCCATTCGTATCCTGAGTTTATCGAAAGCATGATCTATAAATTTTTAAACGCAAGTACCTTTGATGGGTATAATCCTTACCGCGTCACCAAGGACGGTTTTGACTGGGAAACCATCGAGCCGGATGATCCCTGGTCGTATATCGGGTATTGGGGAGATCATCAAATTATTTACCTGCTCAAGTTTCTAGAATTTTACGAAGATTACAAGCCAAATAATTTAGCTGGCCTGTTTAATAAATCAGAGTTTGTTTACGCCAATGTTCCTTACAAAATCAAGTCTTATCAGGACATTTTGAACGATCCTAAGGACACGATAGAATTCGATCATAAAGCCGATACCAGAATCCGTAAAAAACGAAATGAAATCGGAGCAGACGGCGCATTGCGACGAGATAAAAAAGGCAACATTATTCATGTCAATTTTATTGAAAAAATACTGGCAACTGCTTTAGCAAAACTCTCTAATTTTATTCCTGAAGCCGGGATCTGGATGAATACGCAGCGTCCTGAATGGAACGATGCCAACAATGCTTTGGTGGGTAATGGGGTTTCCATGGTGACCTTATCCTACCTCAGACGTTTTCTGGCTTTCTTCGAATCCGTTCTTGAAGAGGTTGAGGCTTCAGAAGGCTATGAGATTTCAGAAGAACTGGCTGACATGTTTGCCAAAATGGAAGTTACTTTTAAGACGTACCAGGATTTAACTGAAGGCAGGTTTACTGACCGTCAGCGTAAAGACATCTTGGATGAACTGGGAGAGGCGGCGAGTATTTTCAGAACTCAGGTTTACACGGCCGGGTTTTCAGGAACCAAAACCGAAGTTTCTGCCGGACAGCTTAGCGATTTCATAAGCTCAAGTCTGGTTTATCTGGAACATGCGATTGAAGCTAACAAACGAACAGATAACCTGTACCACGCGTATAATTTAATGACGCTAAACGAAGATGGGGTTTCCATCGATTATCTGTCTGAAATGCTGGAAGGTCAGGTGGCCGTCTTAAGTTCCGGCTATTTAAATTCTGACCAGGCTTTGAGTTTGCTGGATGCCTTAAAACAAAGCGCATTATTCAGACCAGACCAGTACAGTTATTTACTGTATCCTAACAAAGAACTGAAGGGCTTTTTAGAACGAAATACGATTCAGGAATCCTCGGTAAATTCTTCTGAATTACTTCAGAAAATGATCGAAGATGGAAACAGAAAAATCATTGAAAAAGACGCTAAAGGGAATTATCATTTCAATGCCAATTTCAATAATGGAAAGAAATTAAAACAGGCTTTACTAAATCTTGATGATGAATACTATGCTGCTTTAGCTGAAAGCGAGCTGGACAGGATTCTAAAGATCTACGAAGAGGTTTTCAACCATAAATCCTTTACAGGCCGATCGGGAACCTTTTACGGCTATGAAGGTTTGGGTTCTATCTATTGGCATATGGTTTCTAAACTGCAATTATCGGTTTTAGAAACCTGTGTTCAGGCGATAAACACTGAGGCCTCAGCCGAGGTTACCGGTCGTCTTCTGGAACATTACTACGAAATTAACGAAGGTATTGGTGTTCATAAGTCACCCAAACTTTACGGGGCATTCCCAACCGATCCCTATTCGCATACACCGCAGGGGAAAGGAGCACAACAGCCGGGTATGACCGGTCAGGTCAAAGAAGATATCTTGAGTCGGTTTGGCGAACTGGGCGTCAGCATCAAAAAAGGTAAGCTTCAGTTTAAGCCGCACCTGCTCAGAAAAACAGAATTTCTGGATGAAAAACATATTTTTAGATATGTTGATGTGGCCAATAAAAAACATCAACTTCAACTCGAAAAGAATTCGCTAGGATTTACATTTTGTCAGGTACCCATCCTTTATACCAGGTCAACTCAAAATAAAGTTGAGGTTGAGTTTAGTAAAGGCGGTTCAGAGCAAATCGACGGACTTCAATTGCCAAAAGAAATTAGTCAGGAGGTATTTGACCGATCTGGGAAAATCAAAATGATCCACGTTCAGGTTGAAGATTCATTTTTAAAATAAACGCTCATGAAGCCTATAATAAAGACAATTTTAATAGGATGCCTGGTTTTACTGGCTTCGTGCACTCAAACCAAAAAAGAGCAAAAATCAATGCAAAATAACCGCAATTTGACCGCTAAAGAGATTTTAAATAAGCCAGATTATTTGGCCATTTCGTATGGCGGCTACCGTAAGAAAACTCGCGATTCTCAACCGACGCTAAAAGAGCTTAAAGAAGATTTGAAAATCCTTCATGCTATGGATATTCGTGTTTTACGCACCTATAATGTTCGTCTGCCACATGCGGCAAACATTTTAAAAGCGATAAAGGAGTTGAAAGCAGAAGATGAAAATTTTGAAATGTATGTTATGCTCGGGGCCTGGATAGACTGCAAAAATGCCTGGACAGAGCTGCCTCTCAACCATAACGAAGGGAGTGTGAACAACGCTGCCGAAATTGACCGGGCTGTGGAGCTGGCCAATATGTATCCGGACATTGTCAAGATCATTGCTGTAGGAAACGAGGCTATGGTGAAATGGGCATCGGCTTATTTTGTTCAGCCCCATATTATTTTAAAATGGGTTAAGCATCTGCAGAACATCAAAAAAGAAGGAGGCTTAGATAAAAATGTATGGATTACCAGCTCAGATAATTTTGCGTCCTGGGGAGGAGGAGAAAGTGAATATCACACCCCGGAACTCGAGGAGCTTATCAAAAGTGTAGATTATCTTTCGGTTCATACTTACCCTATGCATGACACGCATTACAATCCTGTATTTTGGGGGATTTTACCCAAAGAAACCAAATTGACCAACCTCGAAAAGCTAGACAAAGTCATGGATCGGGCATTGAGTTATGCGGTGACGCAATACGATAGTGTAGCCAGTTATGTGAAAAGTTTAGGACTTAAAAAACAAATACACATCGGTGAAACAGGCTGGGCAAGTTATTCAGACGGATTTTATAGTATGACCGGTTCCAGAGCCACCGATGAATACAAACAAGCCTTATACTATCATAAAATGCGCGAATGGTCCACAGAAAACAAGGTCAAATGCTTCTACTTTGAAGCTTTTGATGAGCCCTGGAAAGATGCGCATAACCCTAAAGGTTCCGAAAATTATTTTGGCTTATTTACCGTTGATGGGAAAGCCAAATATGCGCTTTGGGAGGCTGTAGACAGGGGTGCTTTTGAGGGTCTGAAACGCGGTAAACATGAAATTACAAAGACCTATGACGGTAAATTGGGTAATCTGCTTTTGGATGTGCAAATGCCTTTAGTTAAAAATGAAATTATGGTCAACCATTAACTTAATTATGAAAATCACTATTTATGAAACCTTTGAAAATTTTATCTCTCACTTTAATATCACTTATGTTAGCTAGTTCTTGTGTAGAAAAAGAAAAATCATTGACAGTTGAGGTTTTTGAAACTTCCAGAAGTGGAAATAAACTCTCTAAAATAGACTCTTTCAGCCCTGGGACTGAGTCAGCCTCTAAAATCAGCTTAAATCCTAAAAAAACCTTTCAAACCTTTACGGGTTTTGGGGGCTCTTTTACAGAATCTTCGGCCTATTTGCTGAATCAGTTAGGGAAAGAAAATCGTCAAAAAATCATCGATGCTTATTTTGCTGATAGTGGTGCGCGCTATTCTTTAACCAGGACGCATATGAATTCAAGTGATTTTTCACTTGACCAATACTCTTATGCACCAGTTGAAGGCGATACCTTATTAAAATTTTTCAGCATTGAAGAAGATAAGGACGATATCATTCCTATGATTAAAGATGCTATGGCAGCTTCCTCAGAAGGATTTAATATTATTTCATCGCCATGGACGGCTCCGCCCTGGATGAAAACCAACAACGCCTGGGTGGGTGGTGAATTAAAGCGAGAGCATTACGATACCTGGGCCTTATTCTTTTCCAAATATGCCGATGCTTACAAAGCTGAAGGTATTGATATTTGGGGGTTTACTGTGGAAAACGAACCACACGGCAACGGGAATAACTGGGAAAGTATGCATTACAACCCTGAAGAAATGACCGAATTTGTGCGAGACTACCTCGGTCCGCAACTTGAAAATGACGGCAAGGGAGATTTAAAAATCCTGGGTTATGATCAAAACAGGAAGGGTATTAAGGAATGGGTAGATGTGATGTATAAAAATGAAGCGAATGCTAAATATTATGACGGAATGGCTATTCACTGGTATGAAAGTACGTTTAAAGTTTTTCCTGAAGCCCTGCAATATGCTCATGAAAAAGCACCTGATAAATATCTGATTCAGACCGAGGCTTGTGTAGATTCAGAAGTTCCAAAATGGCAGAATGACGACTGGTACTGGCAAAAAGAGGCTACCGACTGGGGCTGGGACTGGGCCCCGGAAGACCAGAAACACTTACACCCCAAATACCGACCGGTTTACCGCTATGCCAGAGATATTATCGGGTGTATGAACAACTGGGTAGACGGCTGGGTAGACTGGAATATGGTGCTCGACCGTCAGGGTGGCCCCAACTGGTTTAAAAACTGGTGCGTAGCTCCGGTTATCGTAGATCCAGACCAGGATGAAGTTTATTTTACGCCTTTGTATTACACCATGGCGCACTTCAGTAAATACATTAGACCAGGGGCCAAACGTATCGCTTTTGAATCGACAGACCAGGACCTGCAGGTGAGTGCTGCAACCAACCCTGATGGGAGCCATGTGGTGATTGTGTTCAATCCTTCCAAAGAAGAAAAAGTATTTGATCTTCATTTGGATGATGCTGTAAAAACACTTTCAATCAGTCCACAGGCAATCCAAACCATCACACTCATTAACTAACTCTCATTTGTATGTCTGAAATAAAAACACCACTCAAAGATCGGGTTCCGGTTGGTCAGAAGGCTGCCTTTGGGGCAGGCCATTTTGTATTAAATCTCCTGCCGGGAGTTTTGGGGGTTTACCTGCAGGTATTTATTCTTACGGCTTTTGGAATGGATCCTATATGGGCTGGACTTTTAGGTGGTTTGCCCAGAATTTTCGATGCCCTTACAGACCCCATCATGGGCTTTATTTCTGACAATACAAAATCAAGATACGGAAGACGCCGGCCTTATATTTTTTCAGGAGCAATTATTAGTGGGATATTGTTCATCCTGATGTGGCAACTGGATGAAAATGCATCTATGACCTATAATTTCTGGTACGTGATGATTCTGCAAATTTTATTCCTTGTTGGAAACACCATGTTTGCCACGCCTCTGGTCGGACTTGGCTATGAAATGACCCCGGATTATAATGAAAGAACACGCTTGATGAGTCTTGCCAATTCCATGGGGCAAATTGCCTGGATCATTGTGCCCTGGCTATACGTGATTATACCGGATCCTAACACCTTCGATAATCCAGCTCAGGGGGTGAGAACCATGGCTTATATCGTTGGTGGGGTATGTATGGTTTTTGGAATATTACCCGCTTTGTTCTGCAAGGGAATGGATGCCGGAGAGATGGAAGATCGGGAAAGGATCAGTCTCAAAACACTGGCAAAGAATATGAAAAAGCTTTATGAAGGAATTGTTCAGGTTTCCAAAAACAAGCCGTTTATGAAGCTTTGCGGAGCCACTTTTTTAGTGTTTAATGGTTTTCAGCTGGTGGCGGCTTTTTCAGTGTTTATCATTGTGTTTTATATGTACCAGGGGAGCTGGGAAATGGCAGGAACTTGGCCGGCCTGGTTCAATTCACTCAATGCGGTTATTACGGCCCTCATTGTGATTCCGATCGTTTCTAAAATGGCAACCCGGTTTGGAAAACGAAAGGCTTTCTTAATTGCAACTTTCTTATCTATAATAGGTTATATCCTGAAGTGGTGGGGATTTGATGTTGAATTGAATGAACAATTCAATCAAACGGCACTCGGTGAAAGTCTTACAGAGGCTTTAGGCTCTCTTTTTAATTTTCTGAATCCCTATCTGGAAAGTATAGGAGCAACCTGGTTTACTATCAACGTGGAAGACGGTGTGCCCTGGTTGATTTTCTTGCCCATACCGTTTTTTGCTTTTGGAATGGGCGGTCTTTTTACCCTGATGATGAGTATGACCGCAGATGTTTGTGACCTGGATGAACTGGAAAACGGCTTGCCCCGAAAAGAAGGGACGTTTGGTGCTATTTACTGGTGGATGGTGAAAGTGGGTCAGGCTTTGGCCATCATATTGAGCGGAGTTATTTTGAAAATAGTAGGCTTTGACCAAAACATAACCGATCAAAGTCTGGAGACCATGACGAATCTTAGAATTGCAGATATCCTTGTTCCGGCATCAACCGCTGCTTTAGCCTTTCTGGTCATGTGGCGTTATGATCTGGGCGAGAAAAGGGTGAGAGAAATAGCAGCTGAGCTCAAGAAAAGAAAGGCACTGCCAAAAAGAACGAGTTCCTCCTATCATGCTCAAAACCTGCTTTCGCTGACTTCGTTGCAAATCGCTCCCGATTTTAAATATGATATAGATTTCTCAGACAAATCCATAGATGAGGTACTCCATCTTTTTTCAACTACCCTCAACAAGGGCATGCATGGCTTATGCTTCAGCCCTTACGAAGAAGGACAGGATATAGAGGATGTTCTCTCTGAAGAACAAATCATAAGACGGGTTGATATCGTTAAACCTTATACAAACTGGTTAAGGTCTTTTTCATCTACCGGAGGAAATGAATACATCCCTCAGGTCGCCAGGAGATCTGGTATTAAAACCATGGCCGGGGCCTGGATAAGCGAAGATAAAGCGCAAAACCAGATAGAAATTGAGGAACTGATTAAACTTGGTAAAGCAGGCCATGTGGACATAGCCGTAGTTGGTAACGAAGTACTGCTCCGCGAAGAACTTACCGAAGAAGAACTTTTAGTGTATATTGAAACCGTCAAAAAAGCACTGCCAGGTATCCCGGTGGGTTATGTTGATGCGTATTCCCTGTTTAATGAAAGTTCGTCGCTTATAGAGGCCTGTGATGTTATTTTAATCAACTGCTATCCGTTCTGGGAAGGGGCAGAAATCGAAATAGCAACGTCTTATTTAAGGGAAATGTACTCACTCGTTAAAGCGAAAGCTAAAGACAAACCGGTGATGATTGCTGAAACAGGCTGGCCAACTCAGGGAGAAAATACAGGGAAAGCCATTCCTACCAGGCTCAACGCGATGAAATACTTCATCAATGTGAATAACTGGGCGCAAAAAGAAAATATAGACTTATTTTATTTCTCATCTTTTGACGAATCCTGGAAAGCACGCCATGAAGGGGATGTTGGTCAACGCTGGGGAATATGGGATAAAAACGAAAAAATTAAATTTAAGTAAATCATGTCGTACAGAAAAGAACAACAGGTAACAGAGCAGCAAAAACAGTTTTTAGCTTCTATACAGGACTCAGGTATCATGCCGGAGGTTTCGAAAAAGGAGCTTTATGATCTATTCAAATCCATAATGAAAGATGGATTTCACGGCATATGTTTTAGTATGTATGAAGACGGACAGGAGCCGGGGGACAGCATCACTGAAGAACAGGTGCGACGACGTATAAACATTTTGAAACCACACGTCCAATGGGTGCGTTCGTTTTCGTGTATTGAAGGCAATGAATTTGTGCCTAAAGTAGCCAAAGAAGAAGGCATGAAAACCCTGGTAGGCGCATGGATTAGCGACGATAAAGAAAAGAATAGAGAAGAACTGGACGCTCTTATAAAATTGGCAAATGAAGGTAAAGTAGATATCGCTGCAGTTGGCAACGAAGTTTTATATCGAAATGATATACCGCTTGAAGAATTGAAAGCACATATAGAAGAGGTAAAACGCTCCATACCTTCCCACATTCCGGTAGGTTACGTGGATGCATATTATGAATTTGCCGTGCATCCGGACCTGACAGATTTATGTGATATCATCTTATCCAACTGCTATCCGTTCTGGGAAAAATGCCATCACGACTATGCACTCACCCATATGCAGCAAATGTATGGGCAGGCTCTACAGGCGGGTAGAGGTAAAAAAGTAATCATTACCGAAACAGGCTGGCCAAGCCAGGGTGAAAGTTTAGGGGCTGCAGAGCCCTCTGCTGAAAATGCCCTGAAGTACTTCATTAACACGCAGTTATGGTGTAAAAAGGCTGGTATTGAAAGTTTTTATTTTTCATCCTTTGATGAATCCTGGAAAGTTGGCGCTGAAGGCGTCGTTGGAGCCTACTGGGGAATCTGGGATAAACTCGAGAAATTGAAATACTGACAATAATTTAACACTTTAACCTATACATTAACAATACGTTAATGCCAGTATTGCCTCATACCAGCCTTTTAGCAAAGGGTAAACCTGAATAAAAAGGCGTATGAATTTTGTAGTGGTCTAATTATCAATATATTATATTTTTAATGTATATTTAGTAATTCATTAATTAATATTAATTAAAAATAAAAACTATGAAAAAAATTACACTTTTAATTATGATGTTGCTAATAGTGACATTCGGATTTTCACAACAAGTCTTGCAAGATTTTGAATCTGAAAAGAATGTAGAATTTTCAGATATTTACGGGGCATTTGGAGGCGGATTAACGGCATCTTTAGCAGCAGACCCTACAGATGCATCAAACCAAGCTGGTAAAATAGAAGAAGTATCTGGAGGTGATGTATGGAAAGGTATTTTTGTAAGGCCACAAACCAATTATATTGACTTAACTTCTAGTCAAGTTGTAAGTATTGATGTATATGCTACGTCCACTACTTATTTTACAGGAATAGTTCAGGATGGTCAGAGTAATCAGGCAACTATTGAGTTAAATTCTGCTGTAGAACATACTGGAACTGGTTGGGAAACATTGACTTTTACATTTACTGGTGCGTCAGGAGAATGGGGTGAATTTGCGATGCGTGTTAATGTTGACGCTTCTGGAAATCTGGTAAATCCAGCAACAGAAGTAATCACAACCTATGTAGATAACCTTACAGCTCCTCAAGGTTCGGCTATTACAGTACCACCTCAGCCATCTACAGCTGCTCCTTTACCTCCTAGTAGAAATTCTAGTGATGTTATTTCTATCTTTAGCGATGCTTATACTGATATAACCGTTGATACCTTTGATACCGATTGGTGCCCAGGAGAAACTGTTGAACTCATGATAGAAGGGAACGCAACAAAAAGGATTTCCGGATTAGGTTGTGAAGGAATAGACTGGCAAAGTGCAAGAACTGTTGATGCCTCTGGAATGACACATTTTCACATGGATATTTGGACAGAATCAGAAACTTTAGATAAAAGTTTTAATATGAAATTTTCAAACTGGGCAGGAGGAACTGCTGAAGCTAATGCTATTGAATTTTCTGCTACTAATGCTAGTAATCCAGCCTTGCCAAATCCAAATCCTGGAACTTGGATATCTTTTGATATTCCTTTAACTTCATTTACTGAAATAGATGGTAGCAGTATAAGTGATATTGTTCAGTTCGTTATAACTTCAAATTTAGGAACCGTATACTACGATAACCTATATCTGTATAGTGATACTTCATTAAGCAACGATTCGTTTAGCAAAGCTGAATTTAAGTCTTATCCTAATCCCACTCAGGATGTTTGGACCATTAAGACCACAGAGAACATCCAAACGGTTCAGGTTTTTAATGTCACCGGACGTTTAGTGAAGGACTTAAAGGTGAACGCCTCAGAAGTTATGATAAACGCTAATGACTTAGCCAGTGGAATCTATTTAGCTAAGATTTCAAATGAATTTGATCAGACCAAAACGATCAAATTAATAAAGGAATAATTTATTAACTTATTAAAATAGCGTATGTTTGGTAAAATCTAGCATACGCTTTTTCTTATGGTCACTTTAAAAGAACTTGCCAAACAGCTCAATGTTTCTGTATCTACGGTTTCCAAAGCACTTCACGATGCTAAAGATATAGGAGAGGATACCAAAAAGAGAATTAAGGAAGCAGCCGAGCTATACAACTACAGACCCAATAAGACCGCTCTGGCTCTTAAGGTCAATAAAACCAATACGATTGGTGTAGTTGTTCCCGACATTTTAAATCCTTTCTTTGCCAAAGTCCTTCATGGTATCGAAGAATTTGCAACGACAAAGGGGTACGACACCATCATTTGTGTAAGCCACGAACAGCTTAAAAAAGAAGCGAAAAGCGTTGAGCTCATGCTGCAGGGCCGTGTGGATGGCTTTATTATTTCGCTTTCTACCGAAACTCTTTCCAGGGAAGATTTCGTGCATTTAGACCAGATCAGTCTCAACAAGAAAGGCCTTGTCCTGTTCGACCGGACCACTTCTGAAATCGATTGTGATAAAGTAGTGATCAACGATCAAAAGGCGATGTATGATGCGACGCGAATTCTGATTTCCAAGAAAAAAACCAAAATAGCCTTTGTGAGTTCAATTGAGGATCTGCCTATTGGTTTGCTTAGGAAAGGAGGCTATCAGAAAGCCCTTATAGATCACGGCATAGAGCCGGATCCGAATTTAGAACTAGATCTTACGGGATCCTCTCAGCCGCATAGTTTGATCAAAGCCTTTTTATCCTTAAATGAATTTGATGCGGTTATTTCTGCAGACAACACCTCCTCACTGATGTTCCAAAGCATCGTAAAATCCGAAAAACCAGAACTGACGGATGACATCATGCTTATAGGCTTCTCAGATGAAAAAAATGCATTGCTGAGTTACCCAAGACTCAACTACATCGATCAAAAAGCGATGAAAATTGGCGAAAAAGCAGCTGAAATGCTGATTAGCCGATTAGAATCCAAAGACTCCACAGAAAAACCAAAAACCTTCGATATGCCCTTTGAAATTCATATTGCTTAATTTGCAAGGCTTGGTTTTTTGCATATTTTAGTTATGAGCGGTACAATCACTTAGTGAAAATTGGGAAAATAAGCTTTAAGCTTCTAAAAAATCATACCAGTTTTAGGTCTAAATTTAAGTTAGAATGAAAATCCTCAAAGAATTTAAAGAGTTTGCCGTCAAGGGTAATATGTTTGATATGGCTATAGGTATCATTATTGGTACAGCTTTTAGCAAAATTGTCACTTCTTTAGTCAATGATCTGTTCATGCCCTTACTGGGTTCCATTTTGGGTAATGTCAATTTCAAAGCTTTAAAAATTGTTCTTAAAAATGAAGTTGAAAAAGACGGAGTCATTATCCAGCCAGCCATAGAAATGACCTATGGCAATTTTATTCAAACGGGTATAGATTTTCTAATTATCGCAGTCTGTATTTTTCTGGTGATTAAAGGCTTAAATCGTCTAAGAACCAAATCAGAAGACGAAACCAATCCCAAAGTGGCTACGCCAAAAGATATTGAGTTATTAGCTGAGATTCGGGACTTATTGAAACAACAGAACAATTCCTGAACTTCACGGTTTATTTGCCACTTTCCAGGCCAGACATTCCTAAACAAAATCCCAAACTTTAGTATATTTACTCACTAAACAAATGGATATGGGATTTATTACTGCTACTGAAATTGCCAGCGGGCTTAACTTGTCCAGGTTTGGAATACTTGGTAATGTCATGGGCAGCTTTATTATGCAGACCACACGGATTTCAGAGTTAAATGAAATTTACGATCAGTATGCGCATCTGGAAGGGGTGGAGTTTATCAATGCGGTTTTACTGCATCTTGATGTTCATTTTGAAATTCCGGAAAAAGACCTGAAACGCATTCCGAAAATGGGTCCGTTTGTCACTATTTCCAACCACCCCCTTGGCGCTGTAGATGGACTCATTTTACTCAAGTTACTTCTGGAACAACGGCCGGATTATAAAGTGGTGGCCAATTTTTTGCTTCACCGCTTAGAACCCTTGAAGCCATACGTGATGCCCGTCAATCCTTTCGAATCGAGAAAAGAGGCGAAATCGAGTGTAGCAGGAATTAAGCAGGCCTTGTCTCATATACAATCAGGAAGTCCTTTTGGTGTTTTTCCTGCAGGTGAAGTATCTACGCATCTGGAGGAGCGCAAGGTGGTGGATAAGCTCTGGTCCAGCGAAGCGATACGATTGATCAAAAAGGTGGAGGTTCCTGTGATTCCGGTATACTTTCACGCTAAAAATTCAGCATCTTTTTATCGCCTGGCAAAGCTGAATGAAAACCTGAGAACAGCCAGACTTCCAGGTGAAATGCTTAAAAAGAATCACCGACCTATTCGCGTGAGAATTGGAAATTCGATTTCGGTGAAGGATCAAAATAGCTTTGAAGACCTCACAGCCTATTCTAATTTCCTGAGACAGAAAACCTATTTTCTGGCGAATTCCTATGAAAAAAAGAATCTGCTTGAAAACATACCCCAGCAAATCAAATTTCCTCTGAAACGGCCTCCTAAGTCCATCGCCGATGAAATCGATTGTGAAGCTCTGGCAAGAGAGGTACAAGACTGCAGGGATCAGTCCCGAAGGCTTCTCGTGAGTAATAACTACGAAGTCTTTATTGCAGAACGTCAAGATATCCCCAACATAGTTTTGGAAATTGGAAGGCTTCGGGAAATCACCTTCAGGTCGGTGGGCGAAGGCACCAATAAGTCTTTAGACTTAGACAAATACGATGATTACTATCAGCACATGTTTTTATGGGATCACCAGGCCAAAAAACTGGCCGGGGCCTATAGAATGGGCCTGGGAAGTCAGATTTATGAGAAATATGGCATCGAAGGCTTTTACCTCAATGAGTTGTTTCGCTTCGAACCGGAGCTTTATAAAACCATGAGCGAATCCATAGAAATGGGACGGGCGTTTATCACCGCCGAATATCAGCAAAAACCCATGCCCTTGTTTTTACTTTGGAAAGGGATTGTACATTGCACCCTGAGGTTTCCTGAGCATAAATACCTTATTGGAGGTGTCAGCATCAGTAATAAATTTTCGAAATTTTCCAAATCCATGATGATTGAATTCATGAAATCCAATTATTACGATCCGTACATGGCTCAGTACGTCAGGCCTAAAAAAGAATTTAAAGTTAAGCTAAAGGATAGTGATAAAGACTTTGTTTTCGATTCTACAAAAGCTGATTTGACTAAATTTGATAAAATCATTGATGAAATAGAGCCGGGAAACCTGAGACTCCCGGTATTGATCAAAAAATACATCAAGCAAAATGCGAAAGTGGTCGCTTTCAATGTGGATCCGCTTTTCAACAACTCGGTAGATGGTTTGATGTACATTCGCATAGAAGACATTCCGGAAAGCACTGTAAAACCAGTGATGGAGGAATTTCAGGCAGAATTGGAGAAACAGAATAAAAATTAAAAAACATATATTATGTCAACACTATTCACAAAAATAATTTCAGGAGAAGTCCCTGCCCATAAAGTAGCAGAAACCGAAGATTTCCTCGCGTTTTTAGATATCAACCCCAATGCCAAAGGTCATACGCTTTGCATTCCGAAGAAAGAAGTCGATAAGATATTCGACCTGGATGAACAAACTTATTTGGATTTGATGGCATTTTCAAAAAAAGTGGCTCATGCCCTTGAGTCCACTATTGACTGTAAGAGAGTAGGTCTGGCCGTTATTGGTCTGGAGGTGCCTCATGTGCATGTTCACCTGATTCCTATAAATACGATGGACGATATGCGTTTTCAGAAGAAAGATTCTTTTTCTGAAGACGAGTTTAAGTCTATTGCCAAATCGATAAGTGAAAATGTAAGTTTGTAAATGCAGGAAATTGAACGCAAATTTTTAGTCAGTTCTGATGCTTTTAAAGAAGAAGCTTTCAAAACCAGCAACATTGCACAGGGATTTCTAAACTCGAATAAATCTCGAACTGTTAGGATTCGCATTACCGATGATAAAGGTTTTCTTACCATCAAAGGGCCGAGTTCGGCTTCGGGACTTTCCAGACTGGAATGGGAAAGAGAAATCCCTAAGGATGAAGCAAAAACCTTGCTTGAACTTTGTGAACCCGGACAAATTGAAAAGACGCGTTACTACGTGAATGCAGGTCCGCATGTATTTGAAGTCGACGAGTTTTATGGCGAAAATCAGGGTCTCACCGTCGCAGAGGTTGAATTGTCCTCGGAAGACGAAGCTTTCCAAAAACCGGACTGGCTGGGACAAGAGGTGTCAGGTGATGCCAACTATTACAATTCCATGCTTTCTAAAAAACCTTATTCCAAGTGGTAAAAATAAATTTTCTAAAACTTATTTTGAATAAATAGAATCCAGTTTTCTATCCTCGACCTTTAGTTACAATCTAACCGAAAAAAGCTTCAAAGGCAATGTCTTTATTTGGAAGACTCCATGTATTCTGAATATAAAAACCCAGTACTTAGGATAGTTTCCTCACGAAAAGGAACTGTATTCAATTCTTTTTGCTATCGTAAAACGCATGATTATTTATTCCAAGAGATGCCTCTTCATTATCGCTAATTTCCAGAAAATCACCTTTCGAGTTTCGCCACCTAAAGTTTGGTGTGAAATTAGCTTTTATAACTCTGGGGGTTTCATTTAAAACCTTAAAATTTTATTCATTTGTTTTCAAAAAAAAGTCGGCTATACAGTGAAAGTATAGCCGACAAAAATTCACTAAGAAAAGCGAGATTTTACTTTAGAAAACTCTTCTTCAAAAGAGTTGGAAGCAGATAAGAATGCAGCTTTTGCTTCTTCCCATTGGTCATCCGCTGGATGCTCTAACTTAGAGTATTTGTTATCTAAGTCTGATTTCATTGATTCTAATTCCTTGAGCGCTTCATCAAAGTCGGATTTCGAATCTTCATGTGCTGCTGCTTTTTCAGCTATCAGGTCGTTCAATTTTGCAGTAAATTCATCGATTTTCTGTTTTGCTTTTGCTTTGAATTCTCCTTTGTTCATAATTCTAAAATTTAATTATTAATAAAATAGTCTAATTTTTCAGCCATACTCTAAATATAATAAATCTTATGTTGCTGTTCCTTTAAATCTGGAGTAAAGTCTGCAGTAGGAGTTGCTTTTTTTATACCGGGAACCTATTTTCCAGTGTTCACCTTACTCCTATAAATACGATGGATGATATGCATTTTGAAATGAAAGAATCATTTTTTGAAGATGAGTTTAAGTCCATTGCCAAAACGATAAGCGAAAATGTAAGTTTGTAAATGCTGGAAATTGAACTTAAGTTTTTAGTCAGTTCTGAAGCGTTTAAAAAAGAAGCTTTCAAGGCCAGCAACATGGCTCAGGGATTCTTAAATTCTAATGAATCGCGATGCGTAAGAATCCGCATCACGGGTGACAAAGGTTTTCTTACCATCAAAGGGGAAAGTTTGGCTTCCGGACTTTTCAGACTGGAATAGGAACGGGAAATCCCTGAGGGTGAAGCCGCAATTTTGCTTGAGCTTTGTGAACCCGGGCACATAGAGAAAACACCTTCCTACGTTAATACAGGTCAGCATGTATTTGAAGTTGACGAATTCTATGGTGAAAACCAAGGCCTCATTGTTGCTGAAGTCGAACTTTCCTCTGAAGATGAGGTGTTTGAAAAACCAGACTGGCTGGAGGAGGAGGTGACAGGAGATGTAAAATACTACAACTCCATGCTATCCAAGCAGCCTTATTCAAAATGGTAAATGCTTTTTGGAAATTATACGTCTGGACTTGCTATCATTGTCATAATCCCAAGTGATAATTTCTTTTCCATAAGTCGTTTTGGTAGAAAAGCTATCATTCCCATGATGAAAAATACAATCTCACTCTCCATGTTTTTATCCCATTCGATTTCTTTTTCTTCCATTCTACTCATCCACTCTATGAGGTAAGGGCCCATAGTTCCATAATCAAAACTGCGTTCCAATTTCCAGCCACTTTTATTGAGCATCATCTTAAGATTATTTGGCGAAAACAAAGAGGTATGTCTGGGAGTGTGCCAGCCGGCTCAGTGCTTTCCGAATTTTTTTCTACTTGACGAGTCAAAATTAGGAACTTCAATGATCAGCTTTGTAGAAGATTTTGAGATGGACTTTAGATAACTTAGGTTTTCTATAGGAGAATAATCGTGTTCCAAATAGTGCCACATAGTGATGACATCCGGTCTTAATTTTTCAGATAAATCCCGAACTTCACCGATCTGTAATTCTATATTTTGGTATTTATGGTTTTGGTTGCTCCAGCCTTCATTGGAGAAATCAATTCCTAAAGTTTGACAGTTAGATTTCTCTTTACTTAGTTTCAAAAAACTGGGTTGACCACAGCCCACATCGAGCAGTAAAGATGAAGAGTTGAGTTTTTGGACACTATTTACAAATTTCAATTTTCTTAAATCAAGCTTCTTGAGACTGTTATTAACCAATTTTCCACATTTACCCCATGCTTCTGCTCCACGATAAGGCAAATAATACTTTGTATAGTAATTCTTAAGCTGCTCCGGCGAGACTTTTGGGTTTAAAAAGACAAATTCGCAATCTGTGCATTGGTCAAACTTAAAAACCTCCTTGTCGGAATGCATTTGCGCAGAAGTAGATATAAAATGTTGTACTTTTTCTGAACTGCAAACAGGACAGTTTTCAATTTTTCTCATGCGCACAAACTTAATCTAATACTATTCTGTATAGATTTAAACAGTTTGTAAATTCTACTTATGAATGTTTACTTTTATGTTCAATGTTATACATCTCATTAAAAAAGTTTTTAAAGGACTAGTTTGCTATTTTAAGGCTTAAATTGAGATTATTCAGATCCTAGAAAGTAAGAGTAATTCCAAAGTTTATATCATGGTATAACCTATCTATAGGAACCAATGGATCTGGGTCGTATATATTTTGATAAAGCAATCTGAGGCCCAGGAATTTTGTGATGTTATAAGTTAATTCAAAACTACTTGCAAGCCTGTAATTTGAAAAAAAAGATGAAAAGGCCGGTTGGTAATAGCCACTTATGTCTAGATCGAACAAAGAGCCAAATTTTTGCTTAAAACTTATGTAGGAATTAGCTCGTATTTTACTTGACTCAACCGGGTCTGTATTAGGAGGTAATAATTCTTCCTTTACTCCGGAATAACCCCACCGTTCAAACTCGTAAAAGCTACCAATAGCAAAGAATAAACCTGTACTCTTTTTCTCAAGAGCTCTCCATCTAAAATTCATTCCTGAGGCATATTTCTCTTTGAGACCTCTCACTTCATTCCAATGTACCTGGAAGAAAGGTTCAAATGCAATTTTTTTATTTTGAAGATTCATATATTCTAAATATAAAAATCCACCACTTAGAATATCTTCATCACCAAAAAAACTGTATTCAACTCTGTTGGCTATCGTAAATGCATGTTTATTTATTCTTAGAGATACATCTGCAGTATTGCTTATTTCTAAAAAGTCATCTTTCAGATTACGGTACCTAAAACTTGGCGTGAAATTACCTTTTACGGTTTTAGAGGTGTCAATTACAACGTTGAAGTTTTCTGTATGCAGAACCTGAGTAAATGCTTTAATATTTGACAGGAAAAGGGCTAGTATAACAGAGGCGGAGATAAGAGTTTTATTCATTTTTTTTAAAAAAAAGCGGCTATACCACGAAAGTATAGCCGACAAAAATCTTGTTAGGAAAAGAGAGATTTAATTTTAGTAAGACCGTCTTCAAATGAGTCTGACGCAGATGAAAATGCATCTTTTGCTTCCTCCCATTTGTCTTCAGCAGCATTCTCTAGTTCAGAGTATTTATTTTCTAAGTCAGATTTCTTTGACTCTAACTCTTTAAGAGCTTCATCATAATCAGACTTTGCATCTTCTTTTGCAGATTCTCTCTTTGCTTTTACTTCATTCATTTTTGCAGAAACTTCGTCGATTTTCTGGTTTGCTTTAGCTTTGAATTCTTCTTTATTCATGATTTTCAAATTTTAGTGTTAATAAAAGTGTTTGAATTTTTTAGTCAGATATTAAATATACTCTGATTTACTATTTTTTATTTTTCCTAAGATTTAATCTTGAAATTTCTATGCCATCCGGAAAGCACCCTCCTTCTTCGTCTTCAGCAGTAATTAATATCTCCATTGGCTGGTAAGGAAAGGATGCTGTATAAGTAGATTTTACTGCGTTTTCCTGATTAAAATGTCCTACATTTCTAAGTGTTCCTTTTTTAGACATCACCCATATGACATAATTCTTCTTTGGCTTTTCTAATCTCTCAGGAGCAGCTAAGTTTTTTGCTTCCAGACTTACTAAATAGTTAGGATCCTGTTGCTCTTTTATCTCAGCAATAATATCTGCTGCAGGTGTTACCTTTGATACCGGGAACTCGTAGGTTTCTGAACAGGAATTTAAAATGAATATTAAGGCTGCAAGTAGTGTGAATTTTATGCTTTTCATATGCTTAGTATTGACAATGCTGAATTTATAAAGTTTATTTGTCTAATTTGATTTTTAAAGAGTTTGAAGATTCATAATTTTTTAACTCAACGATAGATGCTGGCAAGCTAAAGCCCTCAGAAGTTAAGGCTGCAACCACTTTATTCATGACCTCAGAACGCACACTTTGATGTACAGAACGCTTTTTTGATTTAAATGTATCTACCCAGAATCTTATTTTTAGATTGATGGTATTAGTTGCCAACTCGTCAATAGCTATGGTAGGGTTTTTATCTCCTTTGAGGACGTCTTCGGTCTGGTTGAGAGTTTTTTCAATGATTTCAGTTGCTCTGGTAGGACTGTTTTCATAGGCAATACCCACTATAAATTCATATCTTAAAAAACCATCAATAGTGTAATTGAAAAGTGGGTTCTTTAGAATGATAGAATTCGGTAAAAAAACATCTTTCCCATCTGGTGTTTTTATGAGAGTTTCGCGAATGCTGATATCTTTGACAAAACCGACAATTTGATTTACTTCTATCAGATCATCTAGCCTGAAAGGACTTTTAAAGGCAAGAATAATCCCGGCTAAAAAGTTTTCTCCAATGTCTTTTAAAGCAAAACCGATAACGAAGGTTAACAATCCTGCACCTGCCAGAATTTTATTTGTGAAAGAATCGAGTCCAAGCAAATAAAGCGTAATCAATATCACAGCAGTTTTGATAACGAAACTGATGATTTGAGATATAAACGTAGCTGTGATTCGGTTTGGAGACTTCTTAACCAAACGTAATTTTATCCTTTGCTTTACAAAATTGGCTATCAAAAACCCTACAATTAAGAAAAGCAGGGTTAAGCCAAGATTGATGTAATTTGTCTCAAAGTAAAAAATCACATCTTCATAAAACTCCTCAGATCTATTCATAGGTTTTTAAAGAAATTAAGTTAGACTCAAGATCCATTACTGCTGGTTTTCTTCCATTTCTTTTTTGAAAGTTGAAACACTTTTGTCTAAAGCAGATTTAAGCTGAATAACTTCGGACTTTAACTCTTCTTTTTTCTCACCAGATGCATTTTGAAAGGCTTCAATCTTTTTGTCCAGTTCAGTTTTTTGATTGGAAATCTCTTGCTTTTGTTCTTTGTATTTATCTTGAAGGTCATCACTTAGATTGTTGTACTGCTCTTCGACTTCTTTGGTTCTGTCTTCAACATCATTTTTTAATTCTTCGACTTTATTGCTTAAGTCCTCCCACTTTTCTGCACTATAATCTTTAGACACCTCAATGACATCATTCATTTCTTTCTGTACATCTTCAGATGTCGTCTTTTCATCTTTATTTGATGAATTACAGGCAACTAATAAAGTTAAAACGATAAGTATCGTAAATATTGATTTTAATTTACTCCACCCTTCTTCAAAAGAATCAAAAGCAGAAGAAAACTTTACTTTAGACTCTTCCCATTTGTCCTCTGAAGAAGTTTTCAATTCTTCAAATTTCGATTCCAGATCAGTTTTTTTAGCTTCAAATTCTGCTATTGCGTCGTCGTATTTTGTTTCAGAATCTTCTTTAGCAGATTCTTTTTTAGCCTTCAATTCATTGATTTTTGCAGAAGCCTCATCTATAAGTTGTGCTGCCTTTGCTTTATATTCTTCTTTATTCATTGTGTAAGGTTTTAATTAATTCAGTTTAAATTTATAGATATTAAGATAGTCAATTTTCAGATTCTAATCTTAATTTATTTACTCTTCTTCAAAATTTTTGACTTCGATATCATAGTCAGAGCCTACAATATCTTCTTTGCTTATCCAGTACTTTGAAGTTAATACATGATACTTATTCTTTTCAGGATTTTTTATGGTCCAGATGAATTTGTGAGCATCTTCAAATTTTACACTAGCTTCAAGTTGATCCGCGAAAAGTCTTTTTACAAGGCTTCTATTTTTGAGGGCTCCCGCAATTACTTTTGCCAGGATTTCTCTGTCTTCTCCAATTTCAATTCCATCGTCTTCCACAACTTCCAATTTTAGCAGTGTAGCTTCAGTATTAGGAAAAGTACCGTTATAAGCCTTGTATAAAAGCTGATTGATGTTGAATAAATCGTAGTGTAAACTAGGTTCGGGATATTCTTCAGCCACCTTATCATTTGTCATTTCATGAGATATAGAATGAATTTGGCCTTCATTCAGTTGATCGCTCAATTTGTAGGTTAGAATAATACTGGCAGCTTCGTCCGGCTCAAAATCTGAAATGGCCATGAAAAGCATTTCTCTCAAATTTTCATCCTTAACCTCATCAGCTTCGGGGAAGTCAAACTCTTTTAGTAAAGCTGAGTAATCTTCATTTGACCAATAAGAATCGAGTTCGTTTAGGGTTTTGGCTTCTAAAATTTTTACTTTCATATCTTATTTATCAATTTTAATTTGTTCATTTTCTGGCTTGATGTACACTTTAATCTCAACTCTTCGCTCTGTCGGAATAATTTCACTTGAAGCAAATCTATCCCCAAAATTTTGCACATAAATTTTATGGACAGGTACAACTTTGGCCATGAGTTCCTTTATGTATTCCAGCCTTCTATCCGTCAAAGCCTTATTGATGCTTTGGTTTCCCGAAGCATCGGTATAGCCGGAAAGCATAATTTTTCCTACATGCTTACTTTCTAGTACTTCCTTTAGTTCCTTCATCACATCGTTGGAAGGTGCTGTTTTACCTATATCATAAAATGCAGTAATACTTAGAGAATCAACCTCCTTTGTTTTATAAACAGGGACTTCATTTATCTTATATATGGTATCCGTTTTTTGTTGTAAAAGCGCCTTCTGAGTAAGCTGTTCTTTAAGTTGTTTAATCGTATCATTTTGAGAATTTAGCTTTTCGTAAACAGCTTTATCACTCTTGTTTTCTAAAACTATTGTTTCTTTTACAGGCACTTCTTTTTCGATGTAGACAGTATCTCGTTGCTGTGGAATAGTTATCAGAGGCTGGATTCTATTATTTTGTGGTCTGGCAGGTTCATACCTTACAACTTCTTTGTAAACAGACTCAAAACTTTCATCACTGCTTTTTTCTACTTCTTTAGACGGAACTTCTTTTTCTATATAAACAGGCTCCTTATCTTGCTGAACTTTTTTTTGAGACTCTAATCGCTCTATTCGCTTTTTTAAATCGTCGTTTTCAGATTCGGTTTTTTCTGAAAAATTAGCGTTTGTATTCCTGTAAATTTCTTTTACAATAAAGACTGTATCCGTTTTCTGTGTCTGATTTCGGTCAGTATTCGCTTTATTATAATTCTCTGCTTCTTCCTGAGTCTTTTTTTCTCCAGATACAATTTGAAGTTTCTGTGCTCTGGTTAAAGTGAAAGAACTATCTCTAAGATACATTGAATTTTTATCTTCAGTAATCTTCTGTTGTAGTTTTTTGAACTCTTTATTTTGTGCGTCCAGACTGATTTTGTTTACAGAATCTTTAGTCTTAGAACCTGAAACGCTATTACCTTCTGTTGATTTTCTATCCTCTCTCATACTTTTTTTACGAGAATGATTCTTAAGTAACGAAGAGGTGTTTTCGTAAATAAGTTTTTTTGAATATACACTATCAGAAGAGATGTTCATAACTCTTTTTTGTTCATGAGGACTTACTACTGAATCTGTACGATCCACTTGAGTTAAATCAACTTTCTCTGGCTTTATTACTTCAGTTTCTACAGGAAATTCAAGTGCTGAGTCACTATCAATATACAATCCTGTGTAGCTCGTACTCTGAATACTGCAGGCAGTGATTGAAACGACCAGAACAAGTGAATAAACCAGTGCTTTTATTTTCTTATTCCCATCCATAGGTCAAGTTCTAAGGCTAATCCAGCCGTTGGTATGATAGATAATTTTTCAAGATTTTCGGTTCCTTTTTCTCCAAGTATGAGGATACCAGCGTTAAAACGTACAACTTTAAACATCCTAAAACCAAGACCGGTATAGACAGGTAAATCTACTCCTGGTGTCACATATTCTGTGCCTTCAGCATCTTCGATTGGCTCAAGTAATACGCCTACAGAAAAGCCAAAAGAGTCAAAAATACGAGATTTCATTGCTAGCTTACTTTTGTTGTTGAAAGGAATGGTAATGCCAACTCCAGGGGTGAAATCAATATTTTCAACAGATGAATTGTTGATATCCACAGATTTGCTCCAGGCGTACATGCCAACATTTACTGGTAAAGTGAAGCGTTCTTTATCTGTCTTTACTGATTTTATATTTACCAGCTTATAATGCTGTACAACATCACTATTGATAAAAGGAGCAAGTTCAGTGCTTATTAATTTCACAAGGTGATCTACCTTTTCTTGGATCAATTCGTTCGCTTTTTCGCTTTTCTCATCTCTGGTCGTTTTCTTAAAAAATCTACTGAATTTAAAATCATTTTGTTTTTTTAATTCCTGTAGTACCAAAGACGATGGAGCTTCTACAGAAATCATGTTTTTAGATTCATGGTATTTTAATGATTCCTTCACCAGCTTTTCCAATTCCTCATACACGTGTTTTGGTTTGTTTACCACGACATTTTTCCCATCGTAATACATATTGTTCATCAAAAGAAAACGTATTCTGCTTTTAAGATTTTCAAGCAATTTTGACTTTTGCGAATTAGATAACAGCTTGTAGGTGATGATTTCAAAATCATATTTTGTATTCGATCTTAAAACAGGAGGAACTACTATGTTGAAGGTTTCAGAAGAGTTTCTTTCTATTCTATTCCATAGATAAGAATGCAGGGTGTAATCTTTCTCTTCGTAAGAGATATTGACTTTTACCATCTCTATATCTTTTCCAGCTTCGCCTACTATTGAGAGGGTTTCATCAAAAGGTATTCTTGGAGTGTTATAAAATGTTCCAGATTCAAAATCAATTTTAACGCTTCTTTCTTGTGAATAAGATGCAGTTAGGGAACAAAGAAGTAAAAGAGTCGTAAGTAATGTTTTATTCATGTTTAATAGTTTCTATAAAGGGTTTGTAAATTATAAAGCTTTAGTATGAGCTTCAGAATTAATTTATTTTTTTAATTGTGAATTTCTAATTTCTGCTTTTATTTTCGATAGCAAGTTTCTTTAGCATTGAAAAAATCAAACCTCCGGAAACCGCACCTAAAACATACAACAGTATACTTGCAGCAGATAGGGGTATTTCTAGCTGCCATATGATAAATTTTAAGCTAACGGTTTCCATATTTTGGAATATGAAAATAGTAGCTGCTATTATGATTATCAGTAATAAAATGGATTTAAGAGTGCGCATTAGGGGCAATTTATTTCTATTTTAAAACTTTAATTTTTTTTAAAGCCCATTTTTAAATAAAAAAAGTTTCAGTATTTATCCAATGGTAGAAGAGTAGATCGATAGAACTCTAGTTCTTGATTGACATGCATTTAAATTTTTAGTAAATGTATAATAGAAATACATTCAAATCTTTCTTTTTTGAAAAGTTCACCCGATTGAGATGAAAAAAAAGCTTTTTAAGAGTTTTTATACTTGCCAGGTGTAGTTCCGAAGCGTTGTTTGAACCTAGTGCTGAACATTGATGTGCTTTTATAGCCACAAAAATTAGCAATTTCTTTTATGCTTAGATCGCCATCATCTATGAGAGCTTTTGCTTTATTCAATCGCTCCAGTCTTATAATGTCAGTGAAAGTTTTGCCATATAATTTTCTAAATCCAGTTTTAAGCTTTGTTTCATTTGTGCCTATTTCTCGAGAAATTAAAGACAATGTCAGTTTTTTCTCAAGATTGTTATGAATGTATTCTTTTGCTTTTTTGATTACAGGCACGTCTTGCTTTCTCAGGACTTTTTTACTGTAACCTTCAGAGGTTTCTTTGTCAAACTGTTCGGACTGAAGCCAAAGTAATTCAAGAGCTTTGGACTCCAAAAAGAATCGCTTCACCATCCCTTCTTTTTCAGTGTTTATTATTTCTGAAATAGTTTCGCTGATGTCTAAAGTGTAAAGGCTGTGGTAAATAAAATGATCATCCATTTTCTTATTCATCAATACATTACCTATTTGTTTAGGTAAGCTAAAAAAATCTGATTTCAAATCAATAGAAAAGCTTTGAGTTTCAACCTGCAGAAACAAGAGCTCAATATCATTCTGGACAGGGAATGTAAATAGTTGATTTTCACCACCTTTTGCTGCAACCATACAAGAAAAGTTGTCTGTAAGCCTATAACGAATATTTGGAGATACATTATGAATTAGCTCTCCTTTCCTTACAAAGAAAAATCTCAAATAATTATTTTTATCTTCTTCAAAGTCAAGTTCTAGTAAAGAGCTGATATCTCCTTTTAAAATGTTAAAATTAAAACCTTTGTCAAATTCATAGCTAATAAGATTGAGATCTCCTATTCCATTTGTAATTTGGGTCTTAAGCTCAAAACCTCTTTTAGAGTCAATAGTATGAAGGTTTTGATTTAATGCGGTATGTAAACCTAGGGCATTATTTTTTTCTATTTTTATTTTCATTAATAGTAAAAACTGAGTGCAAATTCAATCATTTTAATTTATTATACAATTATCGTTGTTTAAATTTGAAATTACATTTTGAAAGGTAAACTCAAAGCTATTAGAACTAGATGTATAATTAATAACTGAAATTCAACTAGTAGTTTAAACGATCAAAGCACAGAACTCTCTGTGCTTTGATCGTTTAAAAAATGTATAGTTTATTTTACTGCTTATTTTTTGCTTCTATGCTAAGTGTTGCATGCGGTACTAAAATCAATCGTTCTTTACGAATCAATTTTCCGGTTTCACGGCAAATTCCGTAGGTCTTATTTTCGATGCGAATCAAAGCATTTTGAAGATCACGGATAAATTTCCCCTGTCTAATAGCCAGTTGTGAATTGGCTTCCTTACTTAAGGTGTTGCTGCCATCGTCAAAAGATTTAAATGTAGGAGCGGTATCTTCAGTATCGTTGCTGCTGCCATTTTTGTAAGCGTCTTCGTAAGTTTGGAGTTGTTTCTTAGCTTTTTCGATTTTTTCCTGAATCAACTTTTTAAATTCTGCAAGATCTTCATCAGAATAACGCTCTTTATTGTTTTGTTCTGCCATTTTAATTTAGTTTTTCAATTGCTAAAACGGTTTGGATATCATCAAATTCTATCTGTAAACCATCTTTTACTTTTGGGGTTAAATTTATAGTATTCGTTAGTGTTTCTGTTTTTATATAGCCCAGGTTTTGATGAACAGCCTCGGAAAGTTTTCCGCTTTCCTGAAGATGAATATCGATGCGGTCTGTCACTTCAAGACCAGAGTCTTTTCTCAGGTTTTGAATTCTGTTGACCAGTTCCCTGGCTATGCCTTCGTTTACTAAATCTTCGTTGAGCGTAACATCTAAAGCTACTGTGAGACCATTTCCACTGGCTACCAGCCAGCCTTCAATATCCTGAGAAAGAATCTCTACTTCTTCAAGACGGATTTCAGTAGGTTCTCCGTTCACTTTTAGCTCAATATGCTTGTTTTTTTCTAATTCTGCAATGTCTTTGGCGTCCATATTTTGGATGGCCTGAGCGACATGCTTCATCTCTTTTCCAAAACGCGGTCCTAAAACCTTGAAATTGGGTTTGATATCCTTGACTAAAATCCCTGAGGTGTCATCGATAAATTCGATGGTCTTTACGTTGATTTCTGACTTGATCAGGTCTGAAACTTCAGCGATTTTTTCTTTGACCGTTGGATCCAAAACCGGTATCATAATACGTTCCAAAGGTTGTCTCACTTTAATCATTTCCTTTTTTCTCAAGGATAAGGCTAAAGAGGATATGCTTTGAGCCATCTGCATTTTATGCTCCAAATCTTTATCGATTAACTCAGGATTTTGCTTAGGAAAATTGGCCAAATGTACACTCTCTTTATGATCCCCAAGACTAGTCGATGTTAAATCTTTGTAGAGTCGGTCAGAGAAAAAGGGTGCAACAGGTGCAGAGAGCTGTGCGATGGTTTTTAAACAGGTAAACAGGGTCTGGTAAGCCGATATTTTATCGGTTTTGTAGTCGCCTTTCCAGAAGCGTCGTCTACTTAAACGTACATACCAGTTACTCATGTTTTCCTGGACGAATTCTGAAATGGCTCGCGTGGCCTTCGTCGGTTCGTAGTTGGCATAAAATTCATCTACGGTTTGGATAAGCGTATTCAGTTCTGAAAGAATCCAGCGGTCAATTTCCGGGCGTTCTTTGCTGTCGATGTCTTGTTCTTTATACTGAAACTGATCCAGGTTGGCATACATGGAAAAGAACGAATAGGTGTTATAAAGCGTACCGAAAAACTTTCGCTGGACTTCGCCAATGCCTTCCAGATCAAATTTTAAGTTGTCCCAGGGGTTGGCGTTGGAAATCATATACCAACGCGTGGCATCCGGGCCGTAAGTGTCCAGGGTGATAAACGGATCTGCAGCATTGCCTAGTCGCTTGGACATTTTCTGTCCGTTTTTATCTAAAACCAGGCCGTTGGAAACCACGTTTTTATAAGCCACATCATCAAAAATCATCGTGCCAATGGCATGCAGGGTATAAAACCAGCCTCTGGTCTGGTCAACGCCTTCCGCGATAAAATCTGCAGATCTCCAGGTGTCTTCCACTTTTTCTTTGTTTTCGAAAGGGTAGTGCCACTGCGCATAAGGCATGGATCCGGAATCGAACCATACATCTATCAAATCTGCTTCGCGTTTCATAGGTTGTCCTGTAGACGATACCAGGGTGATTTGATCTACGGTGTTTTTATGTAAGTCTACTTTCTCGTAGTTTTCCTCGCTGAGGTTGTCTACTTCGAAACTTGCAAAGGGATCTTCATCCATAACCCCGGCGTTTACCGCTTTTTGGATTTCTGCTTTCAGTTCTTTGATAGAACCTATGATGATCTCTTCTTTGCCGTCTTCGGTTCTCCAGATAGGCAGAGGGATTCCCCAGTAGCGAGATCTGGATAAGTTCCAGTCGTTGGCATTGGCAAGCCAGTTTCCAAAACGACCCTCTCCTGTTGCTGCGGGTTTCCAGTTGATGGACTTATTGAGTTCGTGCATTCTGTCCTTAAATTCGGTCACTTTGATAAACCAGGAATCCAGGGGATAATATAGAATAGGCTTATCGGTTCTCCAGCAGTTGGGATAGGAGTGCACGTATTTTTCAACCAAAAAGGCTCTGTTTTGTTCTTTTAACTGAATGGCGATTTCCACATCTACAGATTTCTCCGGGGCCTCGCCATCTTCGTAGTATTCATTTTTGACATACTTGCCCGCGAGGTGACCGGCTTCCGGGCGGAATCTTCCTTTTAGGTCGACCAAAGGCACTAAGTTGTCATTGTCATCTTTGACCAAAAGTCCGGGAACTTCCGGCTTCGCCTGCTTACAAACCATGGCATCATCTGCCCCAAAGGTTGGCGCCGTATGAACAATTCCTGTACCGTCCTCTGTCGTGACAAAATCTCCGGCAATGACCCGAAAAGCGTCTTTTGGCGAATGGTAGGGCAGAGCAAACTTCATCAGTTGTTCGTATCGAGCTTCGATTAGGCTTTCTCCTTTAATTTCAGCAACAATTGTATAAGGCAGTTTCTTAAGGGAATTAACCAAGTCAATTGTATCTGTTAGTTGGTCTAGATCACCAGAATTTTTTGTAACCGACTTTAGAATATCATAAATATGTTCATTATCCTTTGTCTTTTTAGGAACCGTACTTGAATCAATAAGAAATTCATACAAATCTTCACTTTCAAAATACTTTTTACCTAAAAGGTTTTTAACTAAGTTCTTAGCAAATATTACGTTGATAGGTTCGAAAGTATATTGATTGAAAGTTTTAACAACTACATACTCTATTTTTTTACCGATGGTAAGCGCCGTATTACTTGGCAGTGTCCAGGGTGTGGTGGTCCAGGCCAGGAAGAAAATATCACCTTCCACGGTTTGAAGCTGTTCCGGTAAGCTGTTTTTGATGGCTTTAAACTGAGCAGTGACCGTCGTGTCTGAGACATCCTGATACGTCCCCGGCTGGTTGAGCTCGTGAGAACTCAAGCCTGTTCCTGCTTTTGGTGAATAGGGCTGAATGGTATAGCCTTTATAAATCAGGCCTTTTTTATAAATTTCGGAAAGCAGCCACCAAACGCTTTCCATATATTTGGATTTGTAGGTGATGTACGGATTTTCCATATCTACCCAGTAGCCAATTTTTTTGGTCAGGTCGTTCCACACATCGGTGTAACGCATGACTGCTTCTTTACAGGCGTTGTTGTAGTCTTCTATAGAAATTTTGGTTCCGATATCTTCTTTGGAAATTCCAAGCTCTTTCTCCACTTTGAGTTCCACGGGAAGTCCGTGAGTGTCCCAGCCCGCTTTTCGCTTGACCTGAAATCCCTTCTGAGTTTTGTAGCGGCAAAAAATATCCTTGATGCTTCTGGCCATGACATGGTGAATACCAGGCATGCCATTGGCAGATGGAGGACCTTCGAAGAAAATGAAAGGCTCCGCGCCTTCGCGCTCGTCCATGCTTTTATCGAAAATAGCATTTTCATCCCAAAAACGCGTGATGTCTTCTGCGACTTTTGGGAGGTCAAGTCCTTTATATTCAGGAAATTTCTTGCTCATTTCTGGTTTTTTTCAAATGATTTGCAAAAATAGGGATTTTATCCAAATTGACCCCAAGTCTCAGGAAAATCTGAAATAAACTTGAGTAAATTAAACGGTTTAATCTATAACGCAGAATTTCAGTCTTAAAATACCGACAGTCCTGGGCTTCAGGTCACTTAAGGGTTTAGGTTCCTGTCTGGAAAACCTGCATACAGGCAGCTTTAGATTCCGAAGAACTTAAATTTTAAATCAGTAGTTTCCTAAAAAAGGGTATCGACCACATCTTCAATTTTAGCGACGCGGATCACGTTAATTTTATAATCACTGCGCGGTAATTTGCTTTGTTTGGAGATAAGGATTGAGGCAAAACCTAGTTTTTCGGCTTCCATCACACGCTGCTCCACCCGTGTTACCGGGCGAATTTCTCCGGCAAGACCGACTTCTGCAGCGAAGCAAATGTCTTTGGAAATGGAAACGTCTTCACTGGACGATAAAATGGCCGCGACCACTGCCAAATCAATAGCAGGGTCGTCTATGCTGATGCCACCTGTGATATTGAGAAAAACGTCTTTCGCACCGAGGCGGAAACCCGCTCTTTTTTCCAAAACAGCCAAGACCATGTTGAGTCGTTTGAGGTTATAACCTGTCGCCGAACGCTGAGGAGTGCCGTAAACAGCAGAACTCACCAATGCCTGGATCTCGATCATCATAGGACGCATGCCTTCCAGAGTGGCCGCGATAGCAGTACCGCTTAAGTGGGTGTCGGTTTTGGAAATAAGCAAATCTGAGGGGTTGGAAACTTCCACCAAACCACCTGCCTGCATTTCGTAAATCCCTAGTTCGTGGGTGGAACCAAATCTGTTTTTGTGCGCTCTTAAAATTCTGTAAGCGTAGTTTTTATCGCCTTCAAACTGAAGTACAGTGTCGACCATGTGTTCCAGAACCTTGGGCCCGGCGATGCTGCCTTCTTTATTGATATGACCGATAAGAATAATGGGTACGTTGGTTTCCTTGGCGTATTTGATGAGCTCCGAGGTGCATTCCCGAATTTGAGAAACACTTCCCGGGGAGCTTTCGACGTAATCGGTATGCAGGGTTTGTATGGAATCTATAATTAAGATTTCAGGTTCCAGAGCTTCAATTTGAGTAAAAATGAGCTGGGTTTTGGTTTCTGAAAGTATATAGCAATTGGATTCTTCTTTTTGAATGCGCTCTGCTCGCATTTTAATTTGCTGCTGACTTTCTTCACCTGAAACATAAAGTACCTTCTGATTAAAACTCAGGGATAACTGAAGCAGTAAAGTACTCTTTCCTACACCGGGTTCTCCGCCAAGCAAAGTGATACTGCCAGGCACGATACCGCCTCCCAAAACACGGTTGAATTCCTGATTGGAAGTGGGAATTCTGATTTCTTTTCCAATCTTGATGTCATTGATGCGCTGAGGTTTGGAGATGCGTTTAGGAGCTGCTGAACTGGCAGGTTTCCAGGTTTTTTCGGGTTTGGTATCAATAACTTCTTCTACCAGGGTATTCCATTCTTTGCAGGCATTGCATTGCCCCTGCCACTTGGCATGCTGAGCGCCACAATTTTGGCAGAAGAAAGTTGTTTTGGTTTTTGCCATGATTTAGTTTCCGTAAATTCTTTTTAACTCGTCTGCTCTTCCAAGAAGCACCTCACTATTGAGATAGCCCGCACTTTCGAGTCCGTAAGCAGCCTGGTATTCTTTGATGGCCCTGTTTGGTTCGCCTATTTTTTCGAAGTAAAGTCCCTGGAAGTAATTGCGTAAAACCGTGCTTGGGGCTTCTTTTCTGGCGAGTTTGCTCAGGTTTTGATAATCTTCCCATAATTTTAATTCTTCAATGGCCTCCGCGGTTTTAAGAAAATCTACAATTCGAATAGGGACTTCGATGGCATATAATTCTTGAATGGTCAGGTATTTATCTTCCAATGAATTGGCTGGAGACTGGGAACTAAGAAAATCGGATTCATATTCATAGTCAGAGATAGGACCATAGGTAGAAAAAATGGAAAGCAAAGCGCTGGGAATTGCATCGGCAACAAAACTGAAGTGGTCTGCGTTTTCAAAAACTCGGTATTTGTAATTAAAATTGGGATTGTTACAAATCGAAAGGTAAGAATCCAGGGTCTCGGTCTTGATTTTAAGCTGATGGATATCATGTTCTGAAGTTGCTAAATAATACCAGATTTTTTGTTTAACCTTATCTAGTTTTCTTTTGAGGCGTTCAGGGAGTTTTGGAGTTACGTCCGGGCTAAAATTAATGTAGCCACTAAACACGGGAGTTTCCTTAAGCAGAAAAAAATTTGAAAAATTGGCCATATAATCTATGCCAGCAATAATGGTGAAAGGGGTCGTTCTAAAGTTATCATCGATATATTTGAGCACTTCATATCCGACGAATTCAAAAAAATCTGCACCAGTAGAAACAGGTAATTCGCTCTCTGAATCTATTTGGCCATCCTTATCTCTGAATCCGGCTTGATTGATGCCGACAACAATAGATTCTGGAATAATTTCCCAATAACTGAGGTAGTCAACATTGCCCGCAAAAGGCTCAAACATGTAATCACCGTCTAAAACGATAATCACGGGGTATTCCTTTTGGCTTGAACTGTAATTTCTTGGGAGTTGCAGTTTAATTTGCCTTGTTTCCTTTAAAATGGAAGAATTGACTTCAATGTATTCCGTTTGAGAAAAAGAGGAGGTCTGGAAAGTCAAATAGAGCAGGGATAAAAGTAGGATATGCCTCATAGTCTTTGGTTTAAGTCGCTAATGTACTAAAATTATCTTCTGTTTATCAGCGGTAAGATCAAGAAAGAGAATCCGCCCAATAGGATAACCAGACCGGTTTGAGTGCCCCACATCACCCATCCAAAAGCTTCTCCTGTGGCAAAGGATACACCAAATGTATTGAAGGCAATTCCTATGGCTATAGGGTAAAGTCCAATACCCCCGTTGGTCACCGACATGGCAAATGCTCCAAAAATAAAAGCGACAAAAGTAGCTTCAAGCCCCAGGTCCTGTGTGTCCGGGAAAGCAAATTTCAAAACGTAAAACATACCGACGTAAAGTCCCCAGATTATAAACGTATGAAGAATAAAATAAATTTTTTTCTTCATAGAGAATACGCTTTTCATGCCTTTAAAGAGCTCCTCTATAAAGTTTTTTAATTTTTGAAAAAGAGGAAGCCTGCTGTTTTTAATAATTCTGAAGCCAATAATCAGTAATAAAATGCAGGTGATAATGACCAGTCCTCCAAAAAACGGATTGATGTTCTGACTGCTGAAAAAGGCAAAAATTTTATCGCTTTGAGAGATGGATGTAAAGCCAACTATAGAGAGAAGCATGATTAAATCTACAAGGCGCTCTGTGATAATGGTCCCAAAGGTTTTCTCAAATTTTACATCTTCATAGGAAGCCAGAGTCGCTCCTCTTAAGACTTCTCCAGATCTGGGGATGCCAAGATTGGCAAGATAACCAAGCATCAAGGAGAAAAAACAGTTATAAAATTTGGGAAAAATATGAACAGGCTCCAGTAAGAATTTCCAGCGGTAAGCTCTGGATAAATGGGACAAAATCCCCATTAACAAGGAGATGGCGACCCAGATGAAATCGACGTTTTTAATGTTCGACCATAGCTGATTCAGTTCTTCTGAAGAAAATTTGGATAAAGAAAACCAAATAAAGAAAATGCCTAAAGCCATTGGAGCAAAAGTCTTTATCCCTTTTTTGATGGCTTTTTTCATAAGGCTTACTTCAATAAGTTGCTTTCATTAGGAAAGACAAGTTTGGGTTTAAAGGTTTTAGCTTCTTCGGGTGTCATGATAGCATAAGCCATGAGGATAAGAATATCTCCCGGAGAAACTTTTCTTGCAGCGGCACCGTTTAAAGTGATTTCGCCACTTCCTCTTTCGCCAGGAATGGCATAGGTCTCCAGGCGCTCTCCGTTGGAATTGTTTACCACCTGTAGTTTTTCGCCTTCTATAATATTTGCCGCATCCATAAGATCTTCATCTATGGTTATGCTGCCTATATAGTTCAGGTCTGCACCGGTAACTTTTACGCGGTGTATTTTTGATTTTATAAGATGTATCTGCATGTTTTTTTTAATAAAGAGCCATATTGTCGATAAGTCTCACTTCACCTAGAAATGCGGCGATAAATGCTCTGTAATTTTCTTCAGATTCTTTAGTTTTTGTTGGAATAAGATCTTTTTCTTTTACTATTGAAAAGTATTCGAGTTCAAAAGAGGGGTGAGCCTGAAACAGCTGCTCAACCTCTTTTTCGATGGTTTCTACTGAATTTGTTGAAAACATTTTTTTGGCCCTGGTCAAGGCTTCATAAATCAGTTCTGCTTCTTTGAGCTGTGAGTCACTCAGGCGAAAATTTCTCGAGCTTTGAGCAAGTCCGAATTTATTTCTGCTTGTCGGGCAACCTACAATCTCTACTGGCTGACCGGTAATTTCGACTAGTTTTTTAACCACCCTTAACTGCTGATAATCTTTTTCTCCAAAAAAGGCCTTGTCGGGTTTTACAATGTCGAAAAGTCTTTTTAGGACACTGCCAACTCCATCAAAATGTCCGGTTCTGAATTCGCCTTCCATAAAGTTGACGAAGTTTCCAAATTCAAAAGATTCAGATTTGACTTCGTCGCTGTAAATTTCTTTTATTTCAGGAGTGAAAACGATAGTTTCGGGATTGTGAGTCTTTAAGAATTCGGCGTCTTTAGACAGGTCGCGAGGATATTTTTCCAGGTCTGCCGCGTTATTGAATTGGGTGGGATTCACAAAAATACTGACCACAACACGGTCGCATTGAGAGTAAGCGAAGTTGATCAAAGAGAGATGCCCCTCGTGCAGAGCTCCCATAGTCGGTACAAGTCCTATTGTATTTCCCTCTTTTTTAGCAATCTCTAAAGTTTCTTGAAGAGATTTTTTTGAATTTATAACCACAGGCTGTGTATCTGATTTGGATTTGCAATATTAATATTTTCGCGGGAATCCGCATAAATTTTTGTAAATTTGCCAACTTTTTGCCATTAATCTTTAATGTAAGAATTTTATGAAAGATAAACGCATACTTTACGTTTCATCTGAGGTTGTTCCTTATTTGCCAGAAAACGATATTTCCTCTGCAGCCTTTGAAGCGCCGAAATTGATCAATGCAGCGGGTGGGCAAACCCGTATTTTTATGCCGAGATTTGGAAATATTAATGAGCGCAGACACCAGCTTCACGAAGTGATAAGGCTTTCGGGTATGAATTTGGTTATCAATGACTTAGATATGCCCCTTATAATTAAAGTAGCTTCTATCCCTAAAGAAAGAATGCAGGTTTATTTCATAGACAACGAAGATTATTTCAAAAGGAAAGCAACCTTTTCTGATGAAGATGGGGAACTGTTTGAGGACAATGACGAGCGCGCTATTTTTTTTGCAAAAGGAGTTATCGAGACGGTTAAGAAATTGAACTGGGCCCCGGATATAATTCACGTTCACGGCTGGATGTCTTCCTTATTGCCGATGTACCTGAGGCATTATTACGGCAACGAGCCTTTGTTTTCTGATGCTAAAATTGTGACTTCATTATACAATCAAAGCTTTGAAGGAGCGTTAGATGATGAAATGAAAAAGAAAGTTTTGTTTGATGGAATTGAAGACGATGCTGTTGCACATCTGGATAATCCCACCCATGATAATATTTTAAAAGTGGCCATAGATAATTCTGACGGGCTTGTGATTGGAAGCGAAGAGATTTCTGAGGACCTCAAGGCTTATATCGAAAAGTCCGAACTTCCCATTCTTCCGTACGTGAAACGTGAAGAAATGGCAAATGCCTACCAAACGTATTACCTAAAAGATATTTTAAACGAAGAAGAAGATTAGTTATATGTCAAAGTTTATATTGAGAAGCCTGGCTTCAATTACTGTTTTAAGCCTTTTATGGTCTTGCGAAAATGAATATTCTGAAGTTGGAACAGACCTCATCAACAGTATAGCAATACAACCAGCCTACGAAACCGAAAATTTAATAGCTTACAGCGAAAAGCATAATTCTATTCAAACAAACGGATTTAACAATTACTTTTTAGGAAAATATGACGATCCTGTTTATGGATTGTCCGAAGTCAAGATTCTGACACAAGTTAGTTTGTCTGCCACTAATCCGGAATTTGAGGCCAATACAATTGTTGATTCCGTTGTGATGACGCTGCCTTTTTTTAGTAGAGAAGTTGAGCAAGGGGTGTATGAGCTGGATTCTGTCTACGGAGAAGGAAGTTTCAAAGTAAATATCTTCGAATCCAACCAGTTTTTGAGAGATCTGGATCCGGAGCCTGAAAGTGGTTTTCAAGAGAGACAACTCTATTTCACAGATCAACTGGATGAGTTTAGGCCGAATATAGAGGCTTCTCCTCTAGTGACTTCTCAGGTTATAAAGCCTTCAGAGCTTACAGAGCCTGTTATTTTGTTTGAAACCGGTTCGGCCGGAGCCATAGATACCCTAAGTTTATCGCCAAGAATCCGAATCAAAATGCCTAATCAGTACTTCGAGGATAAAATTATTAATCCATTTAGCCCCGAAGTCCTGGTCAGTAATAATGCGTTTAAAAACTACCTTAGAGGCTTTTTTATAGAAGCTGAGCAGCAAGAGTCTGAATTGAGTATGGCTATGTTCGACTTGAACAATGAGCAAGCTAATATTACGATTTATTATAGAAATGAAATTGAAGACGAAGAAAATCAGGGAGATCCAGAATTTAACTATAATCAGTTTGTATTGAATTTTAGCGGGATTAAGCTTAATCTGTATGAAGATAATTTCAGCGTAGATTTATCCAGTCAAAATCTTGAAGAGGGCGAAGAAAATATTTATTTGAAAGGTGGTGAAGGTTCTTCAGGAATCATCGAACTTTTTACAGGTCCAGACCTGGATGGTAATGGTGTTTCTGATGAACTGGATGAGTTAAGGTCTAATAACTGGCTGATTAATGAAGCAAACCTGGATCTTTACATCGATGAAGAAATCGCATCATCTCCAAAGAATAGAATTAACAGAGTGTTTTTGTTTAATCTAGACGAGGAAACTGTCTTGACAGATTTCATAAGAGATCCTACGGCTTCAGAGAATCCAAATCTTTCCAGACAAGTACATCTTGGCCCGCTCACGGAAGACGAAAACGGCGATCCCTTTTACAGGATAAAACTGACTTCCTATATCAATAATGTCATTAACAATGACTCTACAAACGTTCGATTAGGTCTTTATGTGTCACCAAATATCAATAATCCAGGTCTGGTTGAAACAAGAAATACGTCATTGGGTATTTCTGACGAAGTACCCGGAATGATGTTGGAAACTCCGCGGGGTATAGTTCTTCATGGTAATCGATCTGCTACTGAAACGAAAAGACTTAAATTGAGAATAATTTATACTGAAACTAACTAATATCTTTTTATATGTGTGGAATTGTTGGATATATTGGTAAGCAGGACGCTTATCCCATTATACTTAAGGGCTTAAAGCGCCTGGAATATAGAGGGTATGATAGTGCCGGTATAGCGATATTTGATGGTCAGGACCTTAATGTTTGTAAAACCAAAGGCAAAGTTGCGGATTTACAAAAAAAGTGCGAATCTGAAATCACTTTACAAGGGACTGTAGGAATTGGTCATACGCGATGGGCAACTCACGGAGAGCCAAATGATGTAAACTCACATCCCCATTATTCAAATTCCGGAAACCTGGCTATAATCCATAATGGAATCATAGAAAACTATGAATCCTTAAAAACAGAACTTCAAAACAGAGGTTATACTTTTTCATCAGATACGGATACAGAAGTCCTTGTGAATTTGATTGAAGATATCATGATTAATGAAGAAGTGAAACTGGGAAAGGCAGTTCAAATAGCATTAAACCAAACCATAGGAGCCTATGCGATTGCGGTTTTTGATAAAACAAAAACAAACGAAATAGTTGTAGCCAGACTTGGAAGTCCACTGGCTATTGGGGTTGGAGAAGATGAATATTACATAGCCTCAGATGCTTCGCCTTTTATAGAATATACCAAAAAAGCAATCTATCTTGAAGATGGTGAGATGGCTGTGGTAAGGCTTGGTAAACGGGTAAAGGTAAGAAAGATAAAAGACGATTCCCTGGTAGATCCCTATGTGCAAAAGCTTCAAATGAATCTTGACCAGATTGAAAAGGCCGGCTACGATCATTTCATGCTTAAGGAAATATATGAGCAGCCGAGCGCTATTAAAGACACCTATAGAGGGAGAATGCTTGCAGATCAGGGTATTATAAGAATGGCGGGTGTCGATGATAATCTCGAGAAATTTTTAAATGCCAAGCGTATCATCGTAGTAGCTTGCGGAACATCTTGGCACGCCGGACTGGTTTCAGAATATATTTTTGAAGATTTGGCCAGGATTCCGGTAGAAGTGGAATACGCTTCCGAATTCAGATACAGAAATCCGGTCATAGATAAGGACGATGTAGTTATTGCTATTTCCCAAAGTGGAGAAACAGCAGATACTATGGCTGCAATTAAACTGGCTAAAGAAAACGGTGCTTTTGTTTTCGGAGTTTGTAATGTGGTAGGTTCTTCCATTTCTAGAGAAACCCATGCAGGTGCTTATACCCATGCTGGACCAGAAATAGGCGTTGCCTCGACCAAGGCTTTTACCACTCAAATCACTGTATTAAGTTTGATGGCTCTGAAATTAGGCAAAGCCAAAGGTTCTATTTCAAATTCGGATTACCATATGTATTTGAATGAAATGGAACAGATTCCTGCCAAGATCGAGAAGGCATTAAAGTCCAACACACATATCGTGGAAGTTGCCGATGTTTATAAAAATGCGAAGAACTGTTTATATCTCGGCCGAGGTTATAATTTCCCCGTAGCTCTGGAAGGGGCATTGAAGCTAAAAGAGATCTCTTACATTCATGCGGAAGGTTATCCTGCTGCAGAAATGAAGCATGGTCCTATTGCTCTTATCGATGAACATATGCCAGTAGTGGTTATTGCTACCAAAAAAGGCCACTATGAAAAAGTGGTGAGTAATATCCAAGAGATAAAATCCAGGAAAGGGAAAATCATTGCGATAGTGACTGAAGGCGATACGTCGGTAAAAAACATGGCAGATCACGTGATAGAAGTCCCCGAGACTTTTGAAGCGCTTACGCCCCTGCTCACAACCATACCTTTACAACTGTTTTCTTATCACATTGCCGTGATGTTAGGTAAAAATGTAGATCAGCCAAGAAACCTTGCTAAATCTGTTACTGTAGAATAGATATAAATCAATTATTGATTAAATAGCATATTGCATTAAAAGATTTATTTAAAAACTCTATATTTGCAAAAAAATTTTAAATACGGATTTTCTCAGAAAATTCACTAAATAAAATCCTTAGATAATGTCTAAAGTTAAAGGTAAAATCACTCAAATTATTGGTCCTGTTATCGATGTAGAATTCGAAAACACCAAAGACTTGCCGAGAATCTACGATTCTTTGGAGGTAAAACGTGAAAACAAATCAGACCTCATCCTTGAAGTACAATCTCACATTGGTGAAAACACTGTAAGAACCATCGCGATGGATTCTGCAGATGGCTTGAGCCGTGGAACAGAAGTGCTTAGTACAGGGAATCCAATTCAAATGCCAATAGGAAAAGATATCTACGGGCGTTTGTTTAACGTCACCGGAGATGCTATCGACGGGCTCGGAGATCTTCCTAAAACTGGAAAAGACGGTATGTCTATCCATAGGGATGCCCCAAAATTTGAGGATTTAGCGGTAACTACGGAAGTTCTTTTTACAGGAATTAAAGTTATTGACCTTATTGAGCCTTATTCAAAAGGTGGTAAAATTGGTTTATTTGGTGGTGCAGGTGTTGGTAAAACAGTACTTATCCAGGAATTGATTAACAATATCGCTAAAGGTCACGGTGGTCTTTCCGTCTTTGCAGGTGTTGGAGAACGAACCAGAGAAGGAAATGATTTACTTCGTGAAATGCTCGAATCCGGTATTATAAAATACGGAGACGACTTTATGCATTCCATGGAAGAAGGTGGATGGGACTTGAAAAAAGTTGATAAAGCAGGTATGAAAGAGTCTAAAGCGACCTTCGTTTTTGGACAAATGAATGAGCCACCTGGAGCACGTGCACGTGTAGCCTTATCCGGCCTTACCATTGCCGAATATTTCCGTGATGGTGCGGGTGAAGCTCAGGGAAAAGACGTTCTTTTCTTCGTGGATAATATATTTAGATTTACACAGGCAGGTTCAGAGGTGTCTGCACTTCTTGGCCGTATGCCTTCTGCTGTAGGGTACCAACCTACCTTAGCTACCGAAATGGGAGCCATGCAGGAGCGTATTACATCGACCAAAAAAGGTTCGATTACATCTGTACAGGCCGTTTATGTTCCTGCAGATGACTTGACGGATCCTGCTCCGGCAACAACTTTCTCTCACTTAGATGCTACAACAGTACTTTCAAGAAAGATTGCTGAACTAGGTATCTATCCTGCGGTTGATCCTTTGGATTCTACCTCGCGAATTCTAACCAGAGATATTCTTGGTGACGATCATTACGATTGTGCTCAGCGCGTAAAAGAATTACTTCAGAAATATAAAGAACTACAAGATATCATTGCCATTCTGGGTATGGAAGAATTATCTGAAGAAGATAAACTTTCGGTATCGAGAGCAAGACGTGTGCAAAGATTCCTTTCTCAGCCTTTCCACGTTGCAGAGCAATTTACAGGCCTTAAAGGTGTGCTTGTAGATATAAAAGAAACCATAAAAGGCTTCAATATGATAATGGATGGAGAACTTGATCACATTCCGGAATCTGCTTTCAACTTAAAAGGATCTATTGAAGAAGCTATAGAAGCTGGAGAAAAAATGCTAAAAGAGGAAGCTTAAAAAATACTTGACATGCACCTAGAAATAGTAAGTCCGGAACAAATTATACTGAGTGATGAAGTGAAATCTGTGAGTGTTCCAGGGATTAATGGAGAGTTCCAGATCCTGGATAATCACGCGCCTGTAGTTTCAGTTTTGAAAAAAGGATCGATAAAACTCGACTCTTCTATCACTTTACCGAAAGAATCTAAAGACAAATTCTATAACGAAGACTCTAAATTTTATTTTGATATTTCTGGTGGTGTGATTGAACTTAAGGACAATAAAGTTGTCATTTTGATTGATTAAAACAAAATCAAACTCATAAAAAAAGGGCTGATCTTTAAGATCAGCCCTTTTTTATTTTAATGCCTTCCCCTAAAGCGACATCTCAGGAATATCGCCTTCAATAATCAAATCGCCTTCGGTGGCTTTTTGAATGTCTTCTGTACTTACGCCTGGCGCCCGTTCCAGAAGCCTGAATTTCTTATCTACGATATCCAAAACCGCCAAATTGGTGACAATTTTGGTCACGCATTCTACTCCTGTAAGGGGGAGTGAGCAGGCCTTTAGCAATTTTGAATCTCCAGCTTTATTGGTATGCATCATAGCGACAATTATATTTTTTGCCGAACCCACGAGATCCATGGCACCCCCCATGCCTTTAACCATTTTGCCGGGTATTTTCCAGTTGGCTATGTTTCCATTTTGAGCGACTTCCATAGCCCCTAAAATAGTGAGGTCAACGTGTTGACCACGTATCATCCCAAAGCTCATAGAGGAGTCGAAAAAGCTGGCCCCGGGAAGAGCAGTTATGGTTTGTTTGCCCGCATTGATGAGGTCGGCATCTACCTCTTCTTCTTTAGGAAAAGGACCCATCCCCAAAATTCCGTTTTCACTTTGGAATTCCACTTCTATATCATTGCGTACGTAATTGGCCACAAGTGTAGGAATGCCAATACCCAGATTGACATAAAATCCATCTTGTACCTCTTGAGCAATTCGTTTCGCAATTCCGGTTTTATCTAACATGGTATTTATTTTATCGGTTTGAAATTTTTTTAATTTTATGGTTTCTTTGAAGAAGATATGCTTCTTTTACAGCTGTTTTCAATTTATGAATAAAATTCGCTTTGCTTTCAGCATTTTGAGTCTCTTTTATCTTTGCTCCTGCTGAAGTACCGCTTTTATATAGTCGAGAAAGCATTTCAAACTTTTTTGCTGTCTTTATCTTTCAGGAAAGCAATTATTTCAGGCGCATCATCAAAAAGTCAATTTCATATTAGGTCGCTCTTATCATTTCTCTTCTTTAAATGGACTCGTTGATTTATTGAGTAGTTCGTTGTTCTATTCGTTTCTCGTAGGCTTCTCCCTGGTAAATGCGTTGCACGAAGATGCCCGGGATATGAACAAAATTAGGATCCAGTTCGCCGGGTTTTACCAGTTCTTCAACTTCAACAACGGTGACCTTTGCCGCTCCACACATGACCGGATTGAAATTTCGGGCAGTTCCTTTGAAGATCAGATTTCCTGCCTCATCGCCTTTCCAGGCTTTTACAAAAGCAAAATCTGCTACAAATGCCTTTTCCATAATATGCGGTTTCCCATCAAAATCTCTTACTTCTTTTCCTTCTGCGACTTCTGTGCCATAACCAGCAGGAGTGTAGAAGGCTGGAATACCATGTTGAGCAGCTCTGCAGCGTTCTGCCAGTGTTCCCTGAGGAATGAGCTCTACATCCAGTTCCCCGGTAAGCATTTGACGTTCAAATTCTGCATTTTCACCCACATAAGAGGAAATCATTTTTTTGATTTGCTTCTTTTTCAGGAGCAGGCCTAGGCCAAAATCGTCTACCCCTGCATTATTAGAAATGCAGGTAACGTCCTGAACGTTTCTTTTGACGAGTTCTTTTATAGAATTTTCGGGAATTCCACTTAAGCCAAAGCCTCCAAGCATGAAAGTCATGCCATCCTGAACCCCTTCTAATGCTTCGGTTACATTCTGTACTGTTTTATTGATCATTGGGTTTTTTATTTAGGTTGAAAATACAGAATTTTAAAATGCTTTCCAATTTTTTTAAAAGGCTGAAGATTGTGTTAGAACTGCATTTAGTTTTTTTCTAAACACTTTAGTTTTAAGAGGACTTTGCATTCAGTAGAAATAAAAATAAGTAATTTTAAGAAAAAGAATTCCATGTCTACTCAAGAAAACAACTTAAAACACGCGACAAGTCCGTACCTTCTTCAACATGCTTCAAACCCTGTAAACTGGGAGGAGTGGGGCCCGGAAGCCCTTGCACGTGCTCAGGAGGATAACAAACCTTTACTTATCAGTATTGGTTACGCGGCTTGCCACTGGTGCCATGTGATGGCTCATGAATCTTTTGAAGATGACGAGGTAGCGGAGCTGATGAATGCGCATTTTGTATGTATCAAAATCGATAGGGAAGAGCGCCCAGACATCGATCATATATATATGGAAGCGGCGCAAATGCTTACGGGCCGGGGAGGATGGCCACTCAATGCTTTTGCACTTCCAGACGGCAGACCATTTTATGCAGCGACCTATTTCCCCAAAGAGAACTGGAAGAAAGTTTTGTCAAACGTGGCTAAAGCTTACTCTAATAGTTACGATCAATTATTGGAAACAGCAGAGAAGCTGACCGAAGGTATTCAATTGTCTCAAGAACTTTCCGCAGTAGAAGAAGAAAAACCCTTCAAAGCTTCCAATTATAACGATTTTATTATGAATTGGCAGAAAATCGCCGATTTGCAGAACGGGGGCTTTAAAGGAGCCCCTAAGTTTCCCATGTCCAATTCCTGGCAATTTTTGCTTCAATATTATCAGAAAACTGAAAATCATTTTGCTGCCGAGGCTTTGATCAAAACTTTAGATGAGATGGCTTTTGGAGGGATTTACGACCAGGTGGGTGGAGGATTCTCCAGGTATGCTGTGGATGATAAGTGGTTTGCCCCGCATTTTGAAAAGATGTTATATGACAATGCTCTGCTTTTGAGCCTTTATGCCAATGCCTTCAAATTATTTCCCAAACCCCATTATAAAAAAGTGATTACTGAAACCATAGCTTTTGTAAAGCGCGAATTAAAACATCCTGAATCCGGATTTTATTCTGCTTTGGATGCCGATAGCGAAGGAGAAGAAGGGAAATACTATGTGTGGACGTATAAGGAATTAAAGGACCTGCTTTCTGAAAAGGAGTTGAGTTTGGCTGAGGACTATTACAATATTTCCAAGCGTGGAAACTGGGAACCGCCTAAAAACATCTTATTTGTAAACCAGTCTCCTCAGGACTATGCAGTAGCTAATGCTCTAGATAAGGAAACTTTTGAAGATGAGCTTGAAAATTTAAAAGAGAAATTACATTCACATAGGGAGAAAAGAGTTCGTCCCGCTTTGGATGACAAAATTCTGACCTCCTGGAATGCCTTGATGATTTCCGGCCTGGTAGAGGCCTACAGAGCTATGCAGGCCGAGGAATACTTAGAACTAGCAGAGTCCTCAGTCGAATTTTTATTAAACACTAGATTTATAGAAAATGAAAAACTTCTAAGAACTCATCACCGGGAAAGGTCCATCATCGGATTTCTTGAAGATTATGCGTTTATGATTGAAGCACTTATCAATTTATATCAGGTAACTTTCAGTATGGAGTACTTGAACAAGGCAAGACAGTTGACTGAAATTTGCTTCAGAGATTTTAAAGAGGAATCCTCTGCTATGTTTCAGTACACCTCCAAAAGGGGTGAACAGCTCATTTCGAAAACCTATGAAATCAATGATAATGTAATTCCTGCATCCAATTCTTCACTGGCAAAGTCCCTTTTCCTGCTTGGTAAATTATTCGATGATGAAATCTATTTGGAAACTTCTGAAAAAATGCTGCAACAGGTTGAACCCAAACTTTATAAATCCGGGCCTTATGCCGCCAACTGGCAAATCTTATATGGCTGGATGACCTTCCCGTTTTATGAAGTTGGTATTATGGGGGAAAACGCTCAAAAAGTTGCTCTAAAGCTTCAATCTGATTACCAGAGCAATTGCGTTTTTATGGGAGGTCAAAAGGAAAACCTGAAACTTTTAAACAATAAGTTACCCAAGGATTCTTCAGAAACCATTATTTACGTCTGTGAAAATAAAACCTGCCAGCAGCCCACAACCGAGGTGGAAGTGGCCAAAAAGCAACTCGGGTTTAAATCCAATTAGTCCTTATACATTTTGATTTCAGTTTCTCCTTTCATGTTTTTGGTGGCTCTGAACATGCCGGGAGTATTGAATTCCATGACGACATTCCCTTTTTTATCAATGCCTACGATCCCGCCGGTTCCACCGAGTTCTGTCAGTTTCTTTTGGATGACCCGCTGGGCAGCTTTTTCTAAACTGATGCCCTGATATTCCATCATTGCTGAAATGTCATGAGCCACAACCCCTCTTATAAAGTATTCTCCATGACCTGTGGCAGAAATAGCGCAGGTTTTATTATTGGCGTAAGTACCGGCTCCGATGATAGGAGAATCTCCGATTCTGCCGTATTTTTTGTTGGTCATTCCACCAGTTGATGTTCCAGCGGCCAGGTTACCCTCTTTATCCAATGCGGCGCAGCCTACGGTTCCAAATTTCTCATTACTGAGGTAAAATTCGTTTGAAGAAAGTCCCTGTTCTTTGGCTTGGGAAGCTTCCAGAGCTCTTTTTCGATTCTCAGTAATGAAGTAAGAGTTGTCCACAAACTCCAGGTCATGTAATTTCGCAAACTCTTCTGCTCCAGAGGCGCTAAGCATCACATGATCGGATTGGTTCATCACTTTTAAAGCCAGATCAATAGGGTTTTTAATATGCTGAACTCCAGAAATGGCGCCTGCATTCCTGGTTTTTCCTTCCATGATAGAAGCATCTAATTCTGCAATTCCATCAGCATTCAAAACGGCACCTTTGCCGGAATTAAACAATGGAGAATTTTCCATAACATTGATGGTTTCTTTTACAGCTTCTACGGCTGTTCCTCCTTCGGAAAGTATTTTATGGCCCACATTGATCGCTTCTTCAAGCTTTGCTTCATAGGCTTTTTGTAAGGAATCGGTCATGTATTCTTTTTTGATAACTCCAGCACCACCATGGATAACAATTCCAAATTTCGGGGTTTTGGCAACATTCTTTTCCTTGCTGAGTTTAGGCGAGTCGTGACATGCAATGAATAGCAAACTAACCAGTAATAAAATTGATTTTTTCATGAGTTATAGGTTTAATAAGTAATCTAATGCGGATTTATCTATGCTAATTAATTCAGAGGCTGGTAAACGTCCCAAGAGTCTTTGCCAGCGTTTATCATTCATAAACAAACGCTCGAATATAGGAATAGATTTGTTAACCTGGTCAGAATTGACTAAGGCTACAGCTTTCCAAAATTTAATCTCTTCATTGGTCGATAATAATGTTTCAGCCTTTTCATAAGCTTCTAAAGCTGCTTTTGGATTTTTGTTCTCCATGGCCACATCGCCTGCAGTCATAAACTCATAAGCTCTGTGAATATTAAGCAATCGAGAAAGTTCTTCTATAGGGGCTCTGTGGTCATCCACTCTCAGATCTATTTTTTTATCCAGCCAGGGCTGTTCCGGAGCATCTTTTCCAACCACAATGAGTGCCGAGGATTGTTTTCCTCTGATATCGCCTCCGCTAGCCTGAGCAGCTTTCATAGCAGCTATTACCCGTTCTGCTAGCTGAAGATTGCTGTTTTCTTCAAAAGCGTCTCGCATGGCATAAACCACGTCTTCATCTTCCATCATATTGGCTTGTATGCTGTAGTTATCTTCCACAAGATGCAACGCGGCTTCTACGCATTTTTCACCAGTAAAAGCAGCGATACTACCGTCTTTGGAAAGCATAGCTACCTGCCTGAAAGCAAGCCCTTCATCCTCTTCTTTTAGTCTTTCTAGCGCCTGTTCTGCAGAAAGCCCCTGTTCCATCAATTGTAAGCCTGCATAGCCATAGCGTTCATTGACAAAGGACTGAGTAGCGACAACGCCAACCCCGGATTTTCCCCAGGGGACAGAAGTCCCAACAGAAAACCAGTGGCTTTGAACCCCGACAGCCATGTCTCCAGTGACTGGATCCTGAGCCACAATGGAAAAGGTATGTGCAAATTTATCTGAGTTTGCTGGCTTTTGAGCAGAAGCTATTAAATGGAAAAACAAAAAGCTAAATAGCAGGTGTTTACTGAGCATTGGTTTATTTTTTCTAAATTTATGTATTAATAGGGAGTTAAAGTAAATATATCTCTATATTTTAAAAAATTCAAATTAATATCAATACATGTTACAAGCGTATGCTCAATTAAGGGATTTATTGAATTTTTTTGAATCCCCTGCGTTTCTAATTTCGGTGATTGATAATGATTTTAGCGTGGTCGAAGTAAATGATAAACTGAATGCAATATCAAAGCGAGATCACAATTTTGACGAAAATGAGAATTTAGCTGACTTTTTAAAAGTGACCTTTACCGCCGATACTGCTGAAGTTTCCAGGTTTATCAAAAAATTAAAATTATCTGATCCCACCCGTTTAAATAAATTTCTTTTTAACAACAGGTCTTATAAATTTGAATGTAAACCCTTAAATTTCGAGGATAGAACTTTCATTTTTGTTGCTGTTGAATCCTTACAAGTCAGACGTAAAACGTATCAACCTACAGAGGTCAGATTTTTTAAGAAAATCTTTGATTCCTTACCTATCGGGATTGCTGTGAGTAGAATAGACGATTCTAAAGCTTTGTATGTGAATAGTAAATTCTCGGAAATTTATGGCTGGGAAATTGACGAACTCAATAATGTTACTGCTTTTTTTGAAAAAGTCTATCCCGATGAGCAAGTGCGGGAAAGGCTTAAAAAAATGATTTTGAATGATATAGAGTCTGGCGATCCAAAAAGGATGAATTGGGAAAACCTAACAATCACCACCAGCACAGGCCAAAGAAAAATAGTAAATGCTAAGAACATTCCGTTAAGAGAGCAAAACCTTATGATTTCTACAGTAACAGACGTTACTAAAAACTATACTGTACAAAGGGAAATCGAAAAAGCTAAGGTCAGATTTGATCTTGCTGCACGGGCAACATCCGATGCTGTCTGGGAATGGGACTTAGATAAGGAAGAGTTATATTGGGGGGATGGCTATAAACGGCTTTTTGGGTATAAGATACATAACAATAAAGTGTCTAAAGCATTTTGGGAATCGAAGATACACCCAAATGACCTGCCTTCTTTTTCCCAGAGTTTAAAGGAAGCCCTGAATGACCCACATCTCTTCAAGTGGACTTTCGATTATCGATTTTTAGATAGCGGCAATAATTATGCTAGTGTTCGAGAAAACGTGGTCATCGTAAGAAATACCAAGGGAGAACCACTTAGGCTGGTCGGGGCCCTACAGGACATCACAAAACCCCTGAAACGCGAAAAACATCTCAATCTATTAGAAAAGTTAGTGGATGGGACCAAGGATGCTATTTTGGTTACGGAAGTCAAAAGCAATAGTTTTTTGGAATCTGAAATTGTGTATGTTAATTCCAGCTTTCAGGATTTATTCGGATTTGACGTGGCTCAGATTATAGGGAAAACACCTCAGGAATTCTACGTCACACCTAAAAACGCAGAGATGTTTCTAGAATTGGAAGCGGAACTCAGCCAATGGAATTCTGTAGATGCCGATATCTTAAGCTATACCAAAACCAATCTTGAATTTTGGAATAATCTTTCTATTACACCCATAGTAAATGATGAAGGCTGGTATACTCACTGGATGATTCTAAACAGAAATGTAAATGATTTAAAAACAAGTATTGAAAAGCGTAAGCTTTTAACTTTTACCCATCGCGCCTTTCAAGGTGACGATTCCATAGAAAGTGCCCTTTGCAAAATTTCATTAAAGATAGAAGGTTTAATAGGATCCGAATTTTGCGAATTCTGGCTTGTTGATCATCATTCTGAAGGCTTGTCAGAATCCCTGAGATTTAAAGAAGGTGAGCAGGTAGATCGCGATTCTGAGCTTCTGAATTACAGGTCAGAAGATTTTGCAAATACGATTTTTGAAACTGATGAATCCCAAATCTTAATTCACGAAAACGAATCAAATTCAAAAGAAAAAAACGACATAAAGCTGAGTTACGGATTTCAAATTCGATCCCATGAAGAATGTCTAGGAGTGATTATCCTTGGATTTAGAGATACCTATTCAAGAGAATTGACTTTGAGGGCTATTTTCGATGAATTTTCCATTCAACTTGCCAATGAGATTTCAAGAAAGCGCACAGAAAAAGAAATGAGTACTTTTTTTGAATTCACCCCCGATTTCTTATGCATTGCAGGAAAGAACGACTATCTTAAAAAAATAAACAATAGAGCCTGTGAAATTTTGGGATATAGCTCAGAAATCGTTTTAACAACACCGCTTTTAGAGTTTATAGAAAAAGAGGATCGTCATAAAGCTTTGAAATTATTGAACAAAGCAAGAGAGAATAAAGGTTACTTCTCTGATGAGCTTGGTGTGATTTCTCAAAATTTTGGAATGTTACGTGTGGATTGGACGGTATTCAGTCTTGAGAGCAGTGATGATCTTTTTTGCGTAGGCAGGGACATAACAGCCTATAAGAAAAATTTAGAACAGCTCAAAACTCAAAATGAGAAATTCAAAATTGTTTCTGAAACCGTAAAAGACGCCGTTTGGGATTTTGATATGCTTACTGAAAAAATGAAATGGGGAAAGGGTCTTAAAACACTTTTCGGTTACGATCCCGAAGCCTTTGAAGTCTCAGAGAAAATCTGGCTTGAAAAGCTTCATCCAGAGGATAGAAAAAGAGTGAAAGAGTCCTTTAATTCTGCTGTATGGCAAACCCAAAAAAACGAATGGCGTGAAGAGTATAGGTTTAAAAAACAAGATGGTTCGTATGCATATGTTTTAGACAGGGGTAAAATTATAAGAGATGATAAGGCTAAGGCGTTAAGAATGGTCGGTTCTCTTCAAGATATTTCAGAATATAGAGATTATCAACTCAAGCTTGAAAACCTCAATCAAAAGCTGGTTAAACAAACCGAATCTCTGGCTAAATCAAATAAAGATCTGGAAGAATTTGCTTACATAGCTTCTCACGATTTACAGGAACCTTTAAGAATGGTAACTGGTTTTCTAACCAGGCTGGAGCAAAAATATGGAGAGGATCTTGATGCTAAAGGGAAAGAATATGTTAATTTTGCAGTAGATGGTGCAAAGCGAATGCGTCAGATTATTCTTGGTTTGCTCAACTTTTCGAAAGTAGGAAGACAAAACCTAGCCTGGACAAAAGTTGACGTAGCATCGGTGATCGAGGAGGTTGAATCGCTTTTACATGAAGCTATTAAAGAAAAAAACGCCAAAATCGAAACCGGAAATCTTCCCGTGGTATTTTCTGTTGAAGATGAATTGAAAGAGGTTTTTTTAAACCTGATTGAAAATTCCATCAAGTATGCTCAAAGCAATGCGGTGCCACAAGTAAAAATTGATTATGAAGAAAGCCCAAATTACCATAGGTTCAGTGTAAAGGATAATGGTATTGGAATTTCTCAAGAATATCATGACAAGATTTTTGGAATTTTCCAAAGATTACACGGTCATAGTGAATACTCAGGGACAGGCATAGGCCTGGCCATAGTAAAAAAAATAATACATAACTTAGGAGGTAGCATCAGTTTAGAGTCTGAGCTTGATAAAGGAACAAAGTTCTTAATAAAACTTCCCAAAACTCTAAAAAAAAAATGATAAAACCTCCAATTCCTAATAAGGAAGCAGAACGGCTTAAAGAATTACACAGTCTAAGACTGATTGAGAACCTCCCAGATGAGGATTTAGATTTGATTACCAAATTAGCATCAGATATTTGTGGAACGAAAGTCTCCTTAATAACACTTATAGATTCTAAAACTCAATTTTTTAAATCTAGTCACGGTATACAACTAGAAAGCACATCCAGGGATGTGGCCTTTTGTGCGCATGCGATAAATTCTCCAGACAAAATGCTCATAGTAAATGACGCCACTGAAGATGAAAGATTTAAAGAGAATCCTCTGGTAACGGCAGATCCTAAAATCGCCTTTTATGCTGGAATGCCGCTTTCCACTAAAGAAGGACTTGCTCTGGGTACTCTTTGTGTTGTTGACACTAAACCAAAAGTGCTCTCAGCCTCACAAATTGAGTCTTTAAAGTCACTTGCTAAATTGGTTGAGCGCTTGTTTGAATCCAGACGAAAGTCGCTAGATCTTGAAAAAACCCAAACTCAGTTGCAGTTACATAAAAGACAAGCAGAGGAAATAGCCTTTTCCATCGCCCACGATCTTAAAAATCCACTGGATAGTATCCACGGTTTTTTGGAGCTTTTGCAGCTGGAAACCGGAACAGCTCTTGGCAAAGAAGCACAAGAGTACATAGAGTATGCTAAACAAAGCACCCAAAAAATGACAGGTCTTATATATGAAATACTGGCTTTTGCAAAGCTTTCTTCTACTCGTGAGGAAAAGGGCTTAGTCGATATTGAGCCTATCATTCAAAATATCATAGATTTAAACTTACCTGTTATAAAATCAGAAGATATCGAAATTGAATTCAAGGATTTACCTCTGGTAAGCACATCGAAAACTTTGTTTTCTGTTGTGCTAAGAAATCTTGTGGGTAATGCTATTAAATATAGATCTAGAGAAAGGCCACTGAAAATCCAAATAAAAGTTCAAGATAAACTGGACGAATGGAAGATAAGTGTTTTAGATAATGGACATGGGATTCAAAAACAAAATCTTGAAAAAATATTTAGACCCTTTTACAAAGAAAATAAACACAGCCATTCTGGAGTTGGGATGGGATTGGCTACATGTAAAAAAATTGTTCTAAATTTAGATGGCAATATTTCAGTAGAATCAGAGCCTGGGAAGGGAAGTGTTTTTAGTTTTGCAGTTCCTAAATAGAAAAAAAAATGAGACATCCTTTTATAATTTTGGTAGTAGAGGATAATAAAGGGGATGTCTTGATGATTACTGAAGCTTTTGAGGATGCGAATTTAGAATGTCAACATGCGGTGGTAAACAACGGTAAGGCGGCTTTAGACTATTTGTTTAAAAAAGCCTCTTTTGAATCTGTCGAAACGCCTAATCTTATTTTACTAGATTTAAATATTCCCAAATACAATGGGATGGAAGTTCTCAAGGTTCTAAAAAATAATGAAGATTTAAAAGCGATTCCTGTTGTAATATTTACAACATCGTCCTCAGCAAATGACGTTAATGCCTGTTATCAAAATCATGCAAATTGCTATATAACAAAACCTCAGGATGCATTAGGTTTTATGAATGCTGTTACCAAAATTGAAGAATTTTGGACAAAATATGCGAACCTTTCGAATTTTTCAAAATCATGAGCCTAACCAAAGAATTTCTCGAAGTGTTGATTATCGAAGATAATCTAGGAGATTATGCTTTGCTAAAAGAATACTTAGAGGAACGCTTTGAAAATTTATCCTTTCATCATTCGTTAAATTTCAAAAAGGGAGAAGTTTTACTGCTAAGCGAATTGAAATTTGATTTGATTTTCTTGGATTTAACCTTGCCAGCCGATTCTGGAAAACCACTTATAAAAAAGGTGCTTGATATAGCAGGTCAGTCTCCAGTTATAATATTGACAGGCTCGCTTAATCTTGATTTTTGCATAGAATCTCTTCAATTAGGAGTTTCAGATTATTTATTCAAAGACGAATTAAACCCGAATTCACTGTTTAAGAGCATTAATTATACCATCGAAAAACAAAAGCAAAGGCTCCATATAACTGCATCAGAAAAAAAATACAGTGATCTTTTTCATCTCTCCCCAATTGCCATGTTTGTTTACAATACAGATTCTTTCAAATTTCTGGATGTAAACTCAGCAGCTCTAGAGCTTTATGGATATGGTAAGGAGGAGTTTCTGTCTATGCACCTTCAGCAAATCCTTTTTTTTAAGGAAAAAGATGCCTTTTTAGGGGCTTTAAAAGAAATCAGGCACAAAGAAAGCTACAGCTTTAAAGATTATTTCATTTATAAAAGAAAATCTGGAGAAGAAATAAAAGCGGAAATAATTGTAAAAAACATTGATTTTCAGAATCAAAATGCGATGTTGGTTGTTGCTAACGATATTACTGAGCGTTTAAATCATTTTGAAGCTCTCGCAACACAGAATAAAAAGCTTAATGAAATTTCTTGGCAACATTCACATGAAATGCGTTCGCCTGCCTCAAAAATTTTAGGTATTATTGAACTTATAAATACCGACTCATGTTCAGAAGAAGAGCAAAAGTTTCTTATCAAAGAAATAGAAAATAGTGTAAAAGAATTGGATAAGGTAATAAGGTCTATCTCCAAAAATGCAACACAAATTCAACCCAAAAAAACCAATTGAGAATGGATTTTGAAGTTTTAAATGTTGATGATGATAAAATGGTGCTTTTTATTCACGAAAAAATGATGATTCATTCAGGATTTTCAAGTTCACCTAAATCTTTCGAAGATGCTCATGAAACCATCACATATATTTCTGAGCATATAACTGAAGAGAAAAAATTTGTTATTTTTTTAGACGTCAACATGCCAGATCTCGATGGCTGGGGTTTTATGGAAGAGTTAGAGAAAAAAGGCCTTGATAAGTATTGTTACATATTTGTTATGACCTCTTCTATAGATCCTTCAGATAAAGAAAAAGCAGTAACTTATGCTGCTGCCATCGGGTTTGTGGAAAAACCCTTGAGTGTCGAAAAACTCAATGATTTGAAAACTAAGGAGGAATTGCGCCCCCTGTTCAATTAAAGATTTAGTCCTCTTGTTCTTCCTCACCCGTATAGGCATCATATTCTGGATATAGAAAATTATTATACGGGAAACGAGTGATATGAATGTCTCTAACGGTGTCGTAAACTTTTTTTCTAAACTCTTCGATATTCTCTTTTTCGGTTGCAGAAATGAACAGGACATTATCGCCTTGTCTCTGCATCCAGGTTTTTTTCCATTCTTCCAAAGTGTAGTGCTGATAAGAGCGTTCTACCATCAGGTCGTCTTCATCCAGTGCTTCGGCTTCGTAGCTGTCAATTTTATTGAAGACCATGATTATTGGTTTATCCCTGGCTTCGATGTCATCCAAAATACTATTGACAGATTCGATGTGATCTTCAAAATTTTCGTGAGAAATATCGACGACATGCAAAAGCAAATCGGCTTCTCTCACCTCATCCAAGGTAGATTTGAAAGATTCTACCAATTGAGTGGGCAGCTTTCTAATGAAACCAACGGTATCTGTGAGCAGAAAAGGGAGATTTCTAATCACGACCTTTCGGACTGTGGTGTCCAGGGTGGCAAATAATTTATTCTCCGCAAAAACCTCGCTTTTGCTGATCACGTTCATCAGCGTTGACTTTCCGACATTGGTATAGCCAACCAGAGCAACCCTTACAAGGCTTCCTCTGTTTCCTCTTTGAACGGCCATCTGTTTATCGATGGTTTTCAGTTTTTTCTTGAGTAAGGTAATTTTATCTCTTACAATACGTCTGTCGGTTTCAATTTCAGTTTCACCGGGACCACGCATTCCAATACCACCCCGTTGACGCTCAAGGTGAGTCCAGAGTCCTGCAAGTCTTGGTAATAAATATTCGTACTGAGCAAGCTCTACCTGTGTGCTGGCGTAACTGGTTTTGGCACGTTGAGCAAATATATCCAGGATAAGATAGGTTCTGTCAACAACTTTGCATTTCAGTATCTTTTCAATATTTTTTTGCTGAGCAGGAGATAATTCGTCATCAAAAATAGCTGTACCAATCTCATGTTCTTCTACGTAATCCCTTACTTGTTCCAGCTTACCTTTCCCGATAAAGGTTTTGGGATGAGGTACATCCAGCTTTTGCTGAAATCGTTTCATGACTTCACCACCAGCAGTGTAGGTCAAAAACTCGAGTTCGTCGAGATATTCCTTGGATTTTTCCTCATCTTGAAATTGATTTATAATTCCAATAAGTACGGCAGTTTCGTAGGTTGTGTTTTGGGCGTCTATCATATATGAAGTTGATCTGCAAAATTATGAAAAATACTTCAGTTCTATTCTGAATTTAAGATTTCCAAAACGTATACTTTGAGTTCTCTGCTTTATTATTCTCTTAAGTTTCACGAGGAAGTCTAGCTTTAATACTAAAAATTCCCTTAATTCGTTTATTATAAAAAACCACACTCTTATGAACCTGAAAAAGTATCTAATGGTTTTCACTTGTTTAGTGTTAACTTATTCCTGCAGTTCAGATGATTCAGACGAACTTAATGGAGCACAGAACACCTGTGCTATCTCCAAAGGAATTTCCCCCAATCAAGATGGGCTTAATGATAATTTTGATTTGTCTTGTCTGGCAGACCGAACAGGAATTGTAAGCCTGGAGATATTTGACAGAAATGGCCGAAGTATCTATTCAAAAGCAAATTACAGAGATGAATTTGCAGGACAAAGCGACGAGGGCGATAGTCTGGTCACCGGAACCTATTTTTATACCATAACTTTTGAAACTGAAGATTTGGAATACGGCTCTAGCCTCAAAGGTGAGTTATACATAAATGTTGAACAATAAGGCTATGAAAAATAAACTTCTTTCTATTAAAAAAAGATATATCCTCACTTTAGGAATTTTGGTTTTGTTCGGTTTTCAACAGATTTTTGCACAACAAGCCCCTCAGTACACGCAGTATATGTACAATATGGGGGTGGTAAATCCAGCCTATGCGGGTTCTAAAGAAAATCTTTCTGTGGGCCTGCTCTACAGAGAGCAATGGTCTGGAATAGATGGTGCTCCCAAAACCTTTACGTTTAACGCACATTCTCCAGTGGGCAACGAATGGGGCATTGGGATTTCCGGTATAAACGATCAGATTGGTGCTACCGATCAAACCGATGTTTATGCAGATATTTCCTACACTTTGGACCTTGGTAAAAAAGGAAACTTAGCTTTTGGTATAAAGGCAGGGGCAAGGTTTCAAAGCACCGGATTTACAGATTTATATTTCCAGGATGAAGCAGATCCTGCTTTTCAACAAGATATTGATGAAACTTATCTGAATTTAGGGGCAGGTCTTCTATACTATACAGATAAATTCTACGTAGGTCTTTCCGTACCAAATTTTCTAAGTTCAACACATGTGGATGCTGATGGCAGAACATTCGGTTCTGAACAGCAGCATTATTTTATAACAGCAGGTTATGTGTTTGATATGAACGAATACATCAAATTTAAGCCTTCTACCTTAGTGAAATCCGAATTCGGTTCAGCAGTTTCTTTTGATATTAATGCTAACTTTTTGTTTTATGACAAGTATGAGATTGGAGCATCTTATAGATATGAAGATGCTATAAGTGCTCTGGCCAGTGTTCGAGCGGCAGACTGGGTTCAGATTGGTGTTGCCTACGACGCCACAACCTCCAGTTTGAATGAGCCGTCTTATGAAGCATTTGTCATTTTTGATATTTTCTTCAATAAGAAAACTTATGTCTCTCCACGTTATTTTTAATCTGAAATTATTTCTCTGATGAAAAACTTATCTATACTTAGTGTTTTCTGTTGTTTGTTTACTTTGAGTTTATGGTCTCAAAATAGCGATACTCAAAAAGCAGATCGCTACTTTAATCGGTTCGACTATGTTGATGCCATAGAAGCCTACGAAAAATTGATTCAAAAAGGAAAGGCGGAGAGTTACGTTTACAGACAACTTGCAATAGCCCATTTCAGGACTTCCAATTTTGAAGAGGCAGAACAGTTTTACAAGCGTTACTTAAGAAGCAGCCGAGATGCAGAAGCTCAGGACTACTATAAGTACGCTCAAACGCTGCTGATTAATGAAAAATACGAAGAATACAAAGAAGCAATGCTCGATTTTATAGCAAAAGCGCCACGAGATTCTAGAGCGCTGGCTTTTCTTGAAAACCCGGATTATCTTCTCGATTTACAATCTATGGAACCCAGGTTCAAGTTAAATAAGCTGAGCTTAAATTCAGATTATTCAGACTTTGGTGCTTATAAACAGGGCGATAAATTATACTTTGTTTCTGCCAGGAATGAAAAGCGAAAAACCTATGGCTGGGATGAAGAACCTTCTTTAGATATTTATGTAGCCGATGAAGTTGCAGGGACTTTTAAAAATGCAAAAGAAATTGAAGGGGATATCAATACCAAATTTCATGAAGGAACTGTGGCCCTTACAGGAGATGGTTCTTCAATGTATTTTACCAGAAATGACTATTTAAATGAAAACTACCGTAAAGATGCAGAGGGCATAAATCATTTGCAAATTTATAAAGCAAGCCTTGTTAATGGGGTTTTTCAAGATGTACAAGACTTGGCAATCAATGATGTATCATTTTCCAATGCGAATCCAGCTTTGAGTCCGGACGGAACTCAATTGTATTTTTCCAGTGACAGACCGGGGGGGTATGGGTCATCTGATCTTTATGTAGTAGACATTCAAAAAGACGGAAGCCTGGGAGAGCCCAAAAATCTTGGGCCGATTGTAAATACGGAAGGCAGAGAGAATTTCCCGTTTGTAGATGAAGAAAATGTGCTTTACTTTTCCAGCGATGGACATCTGGGTTTTGGAGGCCTGGACGTCTACTACTCCAAGTCTTATTCTGGAAACTTTTTACCTCCGCAAAACCTTGGCTTGCCACTCAATAGCAATGCAGATGATTTTGCTTTTTCTTATTATAAAAATGAGGAAAAAGGATTCGTGTCTTCCAACAGGACAGAGAAAAAGAAAGGAGAAAGAATAGATGATATATACAGTGCAAGTTTGGTTTATCCCTTGGAGCAAACGTCCATTTTAGTTGAAGTTGTGGATGCTGAAACCGGTGAATTTCTGGATGATGCTCAGGTTATTTTTTATGCTGAGGATCAGCAGGAATTTTCTAGAAACCGCACAAATTTGAAGGGATTAAGCAAAAGCTTTTTGCCAACTGGACAGAAATTTGATCTGCAGGTGAATTTACGAGGCTATGTGAGCCAGTCGAATGCCTTGGTAATCCCAGACACACAAATGCTCATAAGAGTTGCTTTGGAGCCGGAGATGTCAGCTGCCGAAGCTGAAATGCTTGTTTTACAAGAACGTATCTTTTTTGATTATGATGAGGCCAGCATCAGAGCAGAGGCTGCACTCGAGCTCGACAAATTGATTGCAATTCTTAAAGAAAATCCTGAGATGAACATCAAAGTGATAAGCCATACAGATGAAAGAGCCTCTGAAGATTATAACCTGGAATTATCACAACGAAGAGCAAAAAATACGGTTAAATACCTTGTGGAACATGGCATAGACGCTTCTAGATTAACTTCTGAAGGCAAAGGAGAAACAGAGCTTATCAACACTTGTGATTCTGGTTGCACAGAAGAAGAGCATAAAGAAAACAGAAGATCTGAGTTTAAGATTGTTGAGTAAATACAGTCTCATTATACAATCCCTCTTCTTTTAGTGGAGGGATTTTTTTATATTTACTAGTGAGTAATTCGTCTGTTATGGAAAAAACTAAATGCCTTTCTTGTGGAGAACCGATTACGGGTAGAATAGACAAAAAATACTGTTCCGACTATTGCAGGAGTACTTACAACAACCGGCTTAACAGCGATTCTACGAAAATGGTTAGGAATATTAATAATAGATTGAAAAAGAACTACAGGATCTTGAAAAGCATCAATACGGAACAAAAGACGAAGACTACCAGAGATAAATTACTAGCCAAAGGATTCAATTTTACTTATTTTACAAGTCTTTATACCACAAAAACAGGTCGAGTTTATTATTTTGTTTACGACCAGGGTTACCTGCCTTTAGAAGATGATTATTACGCCATAGTAAAACGGGATTAATGAGAAAAAGAGCTTATAAAGATATTATATGCCTGCTTGTGATAGCAGCCTCAGTTTGGTATGTTTTTTATGATTTATATCCTGCGGAAATTACAGATTTATCAACTCAGGCGACAGATTTTTCTACTTTACGAGCTTATGAGCATGTCAAAGAAATAGGAGACAAGCCTCATTATATTGGCTCTGAAGCTCATAATAAAAAACGAAATTATATCGTTGACCAACTTCAGAACATGAATCTTGAAGTGCAAACTCAGCAAGGCTTTGTGTTGACCAAAGAGGGGGTTCTTACGATTCCGGAAAATATCATTACGAGGTTACCTGCCACTAACCCGCAAGCCAACTCCAAAGCACTCCTGCTGTTGAGTCATTACGACTCGGCCGTACATTCATCTCATGGAGCAGCCGATGCAGCTTCCGGTGTGGCCACAATTTTGGAAGCTGTAAGAGCTTTTAAAGCTTCTGATCCTTCATTTCAAAACGATATTATTATTGTTTTTACCGATGGTGAAGAAGTGGGACTTACCGGGGCCGAACTCTTTGCCAAAGAGCATCCCTGGATAGAGGAGGTCGGCTTAGTCCTTAATTTTGAATCCCGCGGCAGTGGAGGACCAAGCAATATGATTGTTGAAACCAATTATGGAAATTCCAATTTAATCGCTCTTTTTGGTAAAGCCCAGGTAGAGCATCCCCTGGCCAATTCCCTAATGTACAGTGTTTACAAGTTATTACCCAATGATACAGATTCTACCGTTTTTAGAAAAATAGCTGATGTTCCGAGCTTTTTCTTTGCCTTTATAGATGATCACTACGATTACCATACTGCTTTAGATGTTCCAGAGCGCCTGGATAAGAGGTCCCTGGCACACCAGGGTGATTATCTGATGGCTACTTTGAAGCAATTTTCCAGTGTGGATTTATCCGATTTAACATCAGAGCAGGATGATGTCTATTTTGCAGTCACGGGATTAGGTCTTTTTCATTATCCCTTTTCCTGGGTTTGGGTAATTTATGCGGCTGTTTTTATACTCTTCCTGGCGCTTTTGTTCTTTGGATTTAAAATTAATTCCTTAAACAGAAGAGAAGTTTTCCTGGGATTTGTGCCCTGGTTTTTAAGTCTTATTACGGCGGGCCTGCTTACCTATTTTGGATGGCAGGGGATTCTTATTTTATATCCGGAGTATGATTCTATACTGCAGGGGTTTACCTATAACGGACATGATTATATCGTCTTTTTTGTGGCAATTACCTTATTCATCACGTTTGCGATTTACCAGTTTTACGATGACAGGCTTAATCCCAAAAATATGATTGTAGCACCACTCCTGACTTGGTTTATCTTAGTATTCCTAATCAATATTTTCTTAAAAGGAGCTGCTTTCTTCATCATCCCCCTGGTTTTTATACTCTTTGCATTTTTCCTGATGATACGCTTTCAAATCCCTTCCTATCTTTTTCTTCTGATTTTGATCCTGCCCTCCTTGAGCATTATGGCACCCTTTGTCCAATTCTTCCCCGTAGGACTTGGTCTTAAAATGAGTGTCATAAGCGCTGTTTTTACCGTTCTTCTTTTTGGAAGTCTGATTCCCGTATTCGGTTATTTTTCCATAAAAAAAGGAGTTGCTACGATGGCTTTACTCCTTGGCATCGGGTTTTTTATCAAAGCACATCTGGGTGCAGAATTTACACAGGAAAGACCACAGCCTAATAGTCTGGTTTATACAGTGAACAAGGAGTCAAATACGGCTTCCTGGAATACCTACGATGAGCTTCTGGACTCCTGGACTTCGCCCTATTTTGAAACCTACGAAGACTTAACTTCATCTGCCGAACACCAAAGCAAGTATAATACGGCTTATACCAAGGCTTCTTCTGCTCCATTAATAGACGTTTCAGGTTCAGATATTCAAATCGATACCTTAGTAGCCTCTCAGCCAAACTTTAAAAAATTCAGAGTTACATTCAATTATTCAAGAGACGTGAACAGAATTGTGGTTTCTGAAACTTCCGTGACGAATTTCAAGTCATTTAAAGTTAATGGAGAGGTGGCAGATTTTTATACAGGTGAAGCCGATGCTTACCATGTACATCAAAATCGATTTCATCCCAACCTGATCGATTATTATGTGGTTAATCAAGAGCCCCTGTATTTTGAATTTGAAGTATACGAAGACGAAGCTTTAGAATTTGTTATTAATGAAATCAGTTTCGATTTATTATCGCATCCAGACCTGCCTGTTAAAAGCAGACCAAACACCAAAATCCCCAAGCCTTTTGTGGTAAACGATGCCATTATCACTAAACAAAAATTGAATTTGTAATGCAAAAACAGATCTCCATACTGGGTTGTGGCTGGCTGGGCTTACCTCTGGCAAAAGAATTAATACAGCGGGGCTGGCAGGTGAAAGGCTCGACAACCTCTTCAGAAAAAGTTCAGACGCTGAAAGAAGAAGGCCTTATTCCCTATAAAATAGAACTTCAGGAAGACCAAATTACAGGGGATATCCAGGCGTTTTTAGAAGATTCTGAATTATTGATTATTGACATTCCGCCTGGCTTAAGACGACATCCCAATTCGAGCTTTGTGTCCAGGTTAGAACAGCTTACTAAGGCAATTTCAGCATCAGCTATTGAGAATATCATTTATGTGAGTTCCACTGGGGTTTTTCAGGATCACGAATCTTTACCGTCTTTTACCGAGCACTACCGATTTACACCAAAAGAAATTAAAAATAGTCAACTGGTTCAGGCTGAGCATTTACTTCTGAATTTAACTGAAACAAAAACCAGTGTGATAAGATTTGGTGGTTTGGTAGGGAAGGAGAGGCATCCTGTCAAGTACCTTTCCGGAAAAACCGATGTAAAAAATCCCAATTCTCCAGTCAATTTAATTCATTTAGATAACTGTATTTTACTGATTTCAGAGATCATCCAGCAGGAAAAATTCGGATTGGTTTTTCATGGCGTTGAAGCTATTCAAGGTTCTAAAGAGGACTATTATACCCAAAAAGCCAAAGAGTTTGACCTGCCTAAACCAGAATTTAATCATGAAGAAAAGTCAGTAGGAAAAGACATCAGCATGGCATGGACGTCCAGAGCGCTACAGGTGAATATTTCTGTAAAGGTGTGACTTTAGAGGATTGGGTTTTTTGATTTTGACTCACGACCTGCCTTTGCCAAGGAACGCAGGCAGGCCTGCCTTCCAAGGAACGCAGGCAGGCTCACGACTCATTGCCCAGAATGCCAAAAAGAAAAGTGATATGAAACTGCAGATTGGATGCTCGGGATGGAATTATAAAGACTGGAAAGGAGAGTTTTATCCCGAAGATGTCCCTAAGAAAGACTGGCTGAACTATTACTCTCAAAACTTCAATTCGGTGGAAGTGAATGGTACCTTCTACAATTTGCCGAAGGATGAAACCATACAATCCTGGCACGACAGCGCTCCGCACAATTTTGGATTTACACTAAAAGGGAGCCGGTACATCACCCACATGAAGAAATTAAACGGGGTGGCGGATAACGTGGATAAATTTTATAAGGCAGCTGGAATTCTAGGAGATAAACTGGACAGCATCCTCTGGCAGCTCCCTCCCAACTTACACCGCGATGATGATAAATTACGAGAATTTTGTGAAACGCTGGATAACAGGCGTAATAATGTGATTGAATTCCGGCATCAATCCTGGTATGATGATGAGGTTTATGCCATTTTGGAGGCGAATGCAGTGATCTGCTGCTCCATTTCCAGCCCGGATTTCACGGATGAATTGATTAAGACTGCAGATAAAGTTTATATCCGTTTTCACGGTAAGGGAAAGGACTGGTATGACTACCATTACAGTAAAAAGGAATTGGAGAACTGGACTAAAAAAATCAGGGAGAGCGGAGCGAAAGGTGCTTATATTTATTTCAATAATGACGTGAATGCCCAGGCCCCGGGAAATGCATTGGATTTAGCCGGTATGTTGAAGGGTGACTGAGTTTATAAAGTCCTGGTGATCCGGGCTGACAAAACTTTGGCCACATACTATTTCAAAAAGAACTTTCACTTAACACAAATTTTTAATTGGTTTAGCTTTTTCTAATTTTTTTATTATTTTAAAGGAGTAATTATTTTTTGAACCTTAAAAATCTTTTAGAATGGCAAGGAAATTATCAACCACAGATGGAATAGAAAAGATGGGAGCTACAGAGCTGCAAGAAAACGGAATTCGTTACAAAAGACTTTTTCCTAACAACTACAAACGGCATTTTGACCCTTTTGTATTGCTGGATGAATTTCACATGGATATACAATCTGAAATTAATGATCAGACGAACGAAGGTTTCGAATGTGTAACCTATATGCTGGACGGAAGTCTCAAACACACGGATGGACTGGAAAACAATGAAGAATTAGCAAGCGGTGATGCCCAGCGCTTTACAGCCGGAAATGGCTATCGACATTCGGAAAAACCGGTGCAAAAGCTAAACCACGGCATTCGCTTATGGATCGACCTGCCGGAAGAAAATAAGGATGATCCGGCGTCTTACCAAATACAACATGCCGATGACTTGCCGGTGAATGAAACCGATGCCCGTTTTGTGCGCAGCATTCTGTCTGAGAAATCACCGCTGAAGGTGAAAGCATCCGTGCTTTTTCAGGACTATAGCATTGCGGCTGATACCGAACAAAAAATCGAAATTCCCGAGCAACACCGGGCAATCCTTTATCTGCCAGGGGATATTAATGGTACCCTGCACGCAGAAGACACCTTACTTGAATCAGGTGATGCACTGCTGATAGATTTGGGAGCAGATAATTTTAAGGTGAAAAGCAAAAATGAAGCAGTTCGTTTTATGCTGATTACCGGAAAGCCATTGAATCAGGAAATTGAACTTAAAAACAATAGGGTGCTGTAAGCTTAGGCAACAGAGAAAAGACCGGAAGTTGAAAAGAATCTTTTTCTGGATATTAATTCCGCTAAAACTCAATCTCCATTCCGTCGTAACCACTTATCAGTTCTGCCTCATCGTCCTGGAGTGATTTGATCTTTTTACGACCTTCGGGTACATCTTTGATAAACCATGATCCATAATGGGTGAATACAATTTTATCGGTAAGCGGTTTGAAAATGCGTACCAAATCCGGGACACCAGTATGCCCGAATATTTGGTTGTCTTTCCTGCGGATTTGCCCGCCTTTTTTGATGAAACTGGCTTCAGTGATAATCAGATCCGAACCTTCTATCAGGTCATGGTATTTTTTCTCAATCCAGGCTACATCCCCGGAAATAAAAAGCTTTTTGTCTCCTTTTTCAATGAGATAGGCTAATGACTTTACTTTTAAACTGTGGATTACCGGAATGGGTGTGAATTGATAAGCCTTAACCTTGAATTTTCCCTCAGCCACTTCAAGGCCTTTTACCAGTTTTAGGTTTTCAGGAGCATAAACCGGTACACCCGGATCAAATTCCTCTTTAGGCTCCACAAAGTAAGCGTGATCGGGGTGAAAATGAGTAAAAACAATAGCCTCCGGCTTTTTATCCAGGAATTCCCGTTCACCCACATCTACCAGGATTGTATTATCCAGCAAATAGCCAGTGTGTTTGCTGTGATAGGGTTTGCTTTCTTCTATCTTTCCGCGGGTACCTAATATTTTGATTTTCATTCACTGAAATTTAATAATTCAGAGATCATTCATCAATGTACTTTTTTTTTGCAACAATTATATCCAAAGTGCTTAAGGTTTTGGTTTGTCCAAACCAGAATTCATTCACGAAACTGCAGGAATGAAAAAAATTCCCCTGAAGCCGGTGTTAATAATTAATTCAAATCTGCTCCCTTCCAAATTGGTAAGTTCCGAACTGATATTGTAAATTTTGACTCACGACCTGCCTTCCAAGGAACGCAGGCAGGCTCACGACTCTTATTCACTCTCAGCTTGTAGAAGAATCCAGTCATTATGTTTGAAGTAATCCCACTTGATAGTGCTAAGATCCAGTTTTGGATCCACAAGATATTCAGGAGTTCTCGCGTTGAGACTCACTTTTATTCTTGCATAAATTTCAACCGGTATTTCCTTTTCAGCATATTCTTTTTTCAATTTTTGGGTGAACTGAAAAATACCATCAGGTTTCAAAAGATTGCGTTTTTGTTTTGGGGTTAAATACTCATCAAGTTTTACGTAGTCCGTCTTTCCAGTCTTCAGATTTTTGACAAGAAAACTCGCTGAACCGCCCTTAGATCTTAGCATCATTCTCCAGCTCATTCTGTGGCCTTCTTCCGTCCAGAAGACATCTCCTTTAATAAAATAATGCCTGACGGGTAAGAGTAGCTGTATCGCAAACCAGATCAGTAAAAAGCCTTTGAAGTAGGGCGCCAGTCCGGGAACTTCAATTTCGGAATCGCTGTAGAAAGGTTTGAATTTTAGAAATTTCCTGTGAATATATTCTTTGGGAAAAAAGAAAACGGTGAGTGCTAAGGACATATAAGGAAAAATCCCAATTTGAAAAACGATGCTGTTGAACAGGTGAAAGAAAACACTGATCCAAAACATTACCACTCGTGTTCGTTTCCATAAGAGCAAGGGGACGACCAGCAAATCGAATAAAATTCCGAAATAAGCGATACTCATATGTATCCATCTTTCCTGAAGCAAATCACCGATGAGCCAGTAATGCGCTTTGGTTTTCATCAAAAGTTCCGGGAAAGTACCGTCCAGCCAGTCCGGGTATAGCTTGGCCAAACTGGCATAGGTGTACACAATCCACATTTGGCCTATGATGAAAAGCACTACCCAATTGGGCATGCTGATGGATTTTAGACTGGGGTTGTTTTTGGCATCTATCGAAAAATACCTGTGTGCAGGAACCAGGCACATGAAAATTAGAAGTAGAATTAATAAGTAGTAATGATTATTGTAAGAGGTTTTCTGCATTAAATAGACGCTTGTCCAAAGCAGGGTGTAGGCAATAACACTGGATCTGTATTTGAAGCCCAGCATCACAAATATCCCCAACAATCCCATGAGTCCAAAATAGAGATACATTCCATTGCCGGGCAGTGGTTGCAGAAAATCAAAACCAATAAAGTTGAAGGTAAACTGAGGTTCGATAAGCGTTCGTCTTACCCATCCTGTGGCAATAGCTCCCCAGGCTTCCAGGGCGATAAGCAGGCCAAATAAAATCCTAAACACGATAAGTGGGGAATTATCAACCTGCTTAAAGAGAAGCTTATTCATCAGGATTAGACGATTTTATGTAGTTTCTAGCGAAAACTTCATCGGCTTTCATCGCTTTTATCAAGGCTTCCAGGCCATCAAATTTCACTTCACTCCGAATGCGTTTAAGCAACTGAATGTGCAAATGTTTTCCGTATAAATCCATGTCCATATCAAAGAAGAAGGTTTCTATGCTCCGCTCTTGTCCCCCTACCGTAGGATTTGTGCCAATGTTCATCATTCCAAAATACTTATCACCATCAATCACCGAGGCCACCACGTAAACGCCTTCTTTGGGAATAAGCTTATAGGATTCTTCAATCTTGAGATTCGCCGTAGGATAGCCCATATTTCTTCCCAGTCCTTTTCCTTTGATGATGTCGCCAGAGAGGAAAAAAGGTCTGGAAAGGTATTCGTTTGCTTTTTCGAGATCACCTTCCTCAAGAGATCTTCTTATTTTGGTGGAACTCACCGCGACATCCTCGATATCCTGCTTTGAAATCTCATGCACTTCAAAATTGAATTCTTTTCCGAAGGCTTTCAGATCCTCGATATCTGCCGTTCTGTTTCTTCCAAAATGGTGGTCGTAACCAATGACTATTTTTTTGGCATTCAATCCTTTTACCAGAATCTCTTCCACGTATTCTCTGGCGGTGAGCCTTGAGAATTCTAAGGTAAAGGGATGAACAATAAGATGTTCCAGGCCGGTTTCCTCCAGGATCAATTTTCGTTCTTCGATGGTATTGATCAATTTCAAGTCTGAACTTTGCTGCAATACCATTCTCGGGTGAGGATAGAAGGTAAGAAGAGCCGTTTGGAGAAGTTCCTGGTCTGCGGTATCTACAAGACGCTGAATAATTTTTCTATGCCCGAGATGTACACCATCAAAAGTACCGATGGTGACCACTGTGGGGATTGTAGAATCGAATTCTGAAACACTGTTATAAATCTTCACCTAAGTCTATTTTCCGTTAAAGTTGTTCATCGTATTTTGAATCCCGGCCGTTCCGAATGAAAGAATCAATTCGGCTGAGGTCTCCAGGCGTTCTTTGAGTATTTTCTGTTCTTCCGGGCTCCATTCGCTCAGGACATAATCTATCTGACGGCCTTTAGAAAACTCATCGCTTATGCCAAACCTAAGTCTGGGGTAAGTCGTGGTTTGGAGCAATTCCTGAATACTCTTCAGGCCATTATGCCCGCCATCACTTCCTTTGGGCTTGAGCCTTAGAGTTCCAAAGCTTAAATTGAGGTCATCTGTAATTACCAGTAAATTTTGGATGGCGATATTTTCTTTTTCTAACCAGTAGCGTACGGCTTTGCCGCTAAGGTTCATGAATGTAGTCGGTTTGATAAGTATAAACTTTCGGCCTTTAAAATTGAAGCTGGTTTTATCTCCATAGCGATCTGCTTCAAAACCGACCTCTCTTTTTTCGGCTAACTCATCCAAAATCTTAAATCCAATATTGTGCCTCGTATTTTCATACTTTGGGCCTGGATTACCAAGTCCCACAATCAAAAACTTCTTCATAGGGTCTTTTTCTTCTGTTTTGTTTTTGGATAAAAGCCTGGCAAAAAAAGGTCTCATTTACTTTTTTTGTAAAAATAAAAAAGCATCCTGAAAAACAGGATGCTTTTGGATAATTATAAATCTAAGATTTATCCTTTGTTTTCATTAGAAGAATCTTCTCCACCTTCAGCTGTATTTTCTTCGCCTTCAGTACCTTCAGCTCCTTCTTCTCCTTCTAGTGTTTCATCTTCTTCTTCGTCTTCATCAACACCGATGAGTGAAACGTTTCTGGAAGTTCTGACCTGACAAATCACTGTATTGTCCGGGTGCATGATTCTGTAATCTTCACTAGCCACTGCTGTAACGTATAATTTCTGTCCAATTTTAAGTGGAGTCACGTCTGCAACGATATAATCTGGAAGATTTTTAGCAAGACCTTTTACAGTCATACGTCTTAAGTTAAATCTCAAAACACCACCATTTTTCACACCTTTAGGAATGCCTTCAGAGTGAACAGGGATTTCCATAGTGATCTCTTGTCCTTCGTGGAATTCATAGAAATCAATGTGCAGAATTTCATCTGTCACAGGGTGGAATTGAATGTCTTGAAGTACAGCATTGGTCTTGTTGCCGTTAAGGTCAACAATGACAGTGTGTACATCGGGAGTGTAAATCAACTTGTTGAAAGACACTACTGGCGCAGCAAAATGCACGATATTATCCCCCCCGTAAATAACGCAAGGGACCTCTCCAGCATTACGTAAGGCTTTCGTAGCTTTCTTGCCTACGCTTTCTCTTTTAGATCCTTTGATCGTAATCGATTTCATAAAAAAATTAAATTAAATTAAACTACATTAAAAACTTACCGCTGATGGATTTGTTGTAATGGACGGCTTTCATCACATCGGCAAACAAATCGGCACAGCTAAGTACTTTTATTTTGGGACTGTCTTTTTTCAACGGAATGCTATCCGTAACAATCAATTCTTCTAGTTTGGACTCCTGGATTTTCTCATAGGCTCCTCCAGACAAAACCGGATGAGAACAAATCGCTCTTACGCTTTTTGCACCTCTTTCCATCATCAGGTTAGCCGCATGCGTCAAGGTTCCTGCCGTATCTACCATATCATCGGCCAGGACCACATTCTTTCCGGTCACATCACCAATCAATTCCATATGAGAAATCTTATTGGCTTTCGCTCTTTGTTTGTAACAGATCACCACATCGCTCTCTAAAAATTTAGAATAGGCATAAGCTCGTTTAGAGCCACCCATATCTGGAGAGGCAACAGTGAGGTCATCTAATTTCAGGCTTCTCAAATACGGTAAAAACACAGTAGAAGCATATAAATGATCCACGGGTTTTTCAAAAAAGCCCTGGATTTGATCAGCATGAAGATCCATAGTGATAATCCTTGTGGCTCCTGCGGTTTCCAGCATTTTAGCGACCAGTTTGGCAGCGATCGGAACTCTTGGCTTATCTTTTCTGTCCTGTCTTGCCCAGCCAAAATAAGGCATAACTGCCGTAATATGTCTGGCCGAAGACCGCTTGGCGGCATCCAGCATCAAAAGCATTTCCATCAAATTGTCTGAGTTTGGAAACGTAGAGCCAATAATAAAAACACGGGACCCGCGTACACTCTCCTCAAAGGAAGGCTGAAATTCACCGTCGCTAAAATGCATGGTATTCACATTTCCTAAGGGGATACCATAGGATGCTGCAATAGACTTAGCTAATGAAGTACTTTGGGAACAAGCAAAAATTTTTGCGACTTTTTCTACGTCTGCCATAACTAATTGACCTTTTGAGGGATATTCGATTTATGGATTGCAAATTTAGATAAATAATTCAAGTTGGATGTAAATAAGACCGATATTTTCTGCAAGGAAACAAATAATTTTATATTTTTGCACTTCCAAAATGCCTAGGTGGCGGAATTGGTAGACGCGCTGGATTCAAAACCCAGTATCTTACGATGTGCGGGTTCGATTCCCGCCCTAGGTACAAAGCCTTCCTTTCGGAAGGCTTTTTTATTTTCATCAAAATACTTCGAGCCCAACTTACGTATGGGTACGACCTGCCTTCCAAGGAACGCAGGCAGGTTCCCGCCCTAGGTACAAAGCCTTCCTATCGGGAGGCTTTTTTTATTAAAATATTCAGAAATACTTTATATAGGTGTTCGACCTGCCTAAGTTCAATGGAAGGTAAATACTCGCCCTAGGTTAAAAGTCTTCGATCTTTTCGAGGGTTTTTTGATTTAAAAATGATCTAATTTTAATTTAACGAAGCTCGGGAAAGCTCTCACTTGGTACTCAATATCTCCGAGAGGACGAAGGTATTTTTGAGTTAGATGAGAATTTTAATTATTTCCAGGTGATTATACTTAGTTAAAAATACAAAGCAATTGGTTATTAATGGTTCACTATGATGATTTTTAATAATAAAATTTATTTGTGATTTTAAAAATAATTTTACTTTTACGCTCGTTGAAAAAATGAACAATTTCAATCATCAAAAACTAACAAATCTTACTAATTCAAAATTTAAATTATGAAAAGAATTATTTTACTAATTGCTGTTGCATTTGTTTTCTCTACTAGCTTAACAAGTTGTGGAGTAATGTTTGGAGGAAGTAAATACCAAGGGACTATTATTGCAAAAGACCATCCAGATGCAGACATCTATGTTGATGGCCAAAAAATAGGAAATGGAACAGCAACTAAATTATTTGCTAGAAACAAACCATTGGTTGTAACCTTAGAAGAAGAGGGTTGTGATTCTCAAACCTTAACCTATAATAAATCATTCAGAACAGGAAACTTTATCTTAAGTGCTCTTACCTGGGGAATAATAGGAATCGGAGTTGACTTAGGAACAGGAGCTTCTTATCAGCCTGATCACAATGGAAACAACAATATAGATAAATTAAGCACAAATAACTTCACTTTCAATGCAGATTACTCCAGGTGCAAAAAACCTGAATAGGGACTAAAACTATTATAAAGTAGATTTTAATTGCTCGATTATAAATTTTAAGCCGTTTCGAGGGCTTTTTTCATCTAATTCGATCTTTGATAAACAAAATTGACGAAGAATTTAGTAACTAATTAAATGACTATTTAATTTTTATTTAATGAAGTTCAGGCAAGCCCGCCCTAGGTACAAAGCCTTCCTTTCGGAAGGCTTTTTTCTTTTCAAGGATTTCCCTTTGTCTTTTATTTTGATTTTGCTCCAGTTAACTTTTATGGTTAACGGTACATTTCTTTATGTCTAAAGTTAACTTTTAACATCCAGCCTGATGAGGAACATAAACTGAAGTTGAAAAGAAAGTTTTAAGCTTAAAGATTAATCTGAAAAAGAGAATGGATATCTAGGTTTAGCTTTAATTTTAAAAACTATACTTTTAACGATGTAGCCACAAAATAAACTATGCGTAGTCCAAAAGCTTTAGAAAAATTAGCAGTTGAAAAATATCTAAAAGCATCCAATCAATCCTTTGAAATTGAAGAATTTGAATCTCCTGATTTCATTTTAAAAGGAAAAGGGAATAAAATCGGATGTGAAGTGACTGAATTCTATACTGATTATGCCTCAAAAGGATCAAGTTTAAAAAAACGGGAGAGCTTTTTAAATGAATTACATCAAAAAATAAGGGTGAAATTAGTTGAGCTATTTCCTTATGGTTATGACTTTACGATTAATTATAATTCTATAGTTTCTAAAAGAACTTCAATTGAAGTAGAGGTAAATACAGTTAGTTTAAGCGTAAGTGAAAATATTGAGTCTGAATTAATAGACGAGCCTTCCACAAATATTAGTCGGATATCTATTCGAAAAATTGGTAATTTTCCTACTCGAATATCATCTTTTATAGCTTCAGATTACACTCCGCCTAAAGTTGAATGGTTTATACCTATAATAAAAGCTAAAACAGAAAAAATAAAAAAATGGAATGAAACATATGATCGAAAATGGCTTGTAATTTCTACTGGATTATCAAGTTCAGGTGATGTATCGCTAAGGCACATCAGGAATATTGAGAAATTAAAATCAGCATATTGGGATAAAATCATAATTATCGATATCAATTTTGCCGATTACGTGGAAATCAACTCAAACTCCAATAAATAATCCTAATTAAGGGATATTAGTAAAAATATCTGAAATACAAAAGATTCCTTCAGGATTGAAAATCATAACTTTTATACATCCTCTAACAGGCTTTCTGACTTTATAATCCTAAATTAGTACATAAAACAGCTCATATGAAAGCGATAGGATTTAAGGAAAATTTAGACATAGAAAACAAAAATGCACTGCAGGATATCGAGATGCCAAATCCCGAAGCCAAAGGCAGGGATCTTTTGGTAGAAGTGAAGGCGATCTCTGTGAATCCTGTCGACTATAAAATCAGAAAAAACAGAACACCTGAGAATGACGAGTGGGAAATCATCGGCTGGGATGCCGCAGGAATCGTCAAAGAAGTGGGAGAAGAGGTGTCTCTTTTCAAGGTGGGGGATGAGGTCTGGTATGCCGGAGAGTTGAAACGGCAGGGAAGCAATGCCCAATTTCAACTGGTGGATGAGAGAATCGTAGGTAAAAAGCCGACCAGCCTGTCCTTCGCCGATGCTGCTGCACTGCCTTTAACATCGCTAACCGCCTGGGAAATGCTTTTTGACAGGGTGCAGGTGGATAAAGAAGATGCGAATAAAAGTATTTTGATTGTTGGCGCTGCGGGTGGCGTGGGATCAATCATGGTGCAGCTGGCGAAAAAACTTACCCAATTGAAAGTCATTGGGACCGCCTCGAGAGAGGTCACTAAAAACTGGCTCAGGGAATTGGGAGCAGATGTCGTGATCGATCACAGTAATAAATTAAGTGAAGAATTTAAAAAAGAAGAGCTTCCGGAAGCAGATTACGTCATCGGCATCAATGCTACCGGAGAACATTTTGAGGAAATCGTAAAAGTGATTAATCCACAAGGGAAGTTTGGATTTATCGACGATCCTAAAGTGATTAATGCCACCTCTTTCAAGCCGAAATCGGTTTCCATTCATTACGAACTGATGTTTACCAGGTCTTTATTTCAAACTCCGGATATGATCGAACAGCATCATATTCTCAATAAGGTGTCTGAACTGGTGGATGATGGAAGCCTTAAAACCACCAAGGGGAAACATTTTGGAACTATAACTGCTGAAAACCTGAGAAAAGCTCACCAACTGCTGGAGTCTGGCAAAGCCAAAGGCAAAATTGTATTGGAAGGGTTCTGATAACCGCAATAGCAAACTAAAATTTTATCAATTCGTAATGACCTTGCAATAAATCCTATTAAAATTTAAAATAATGAACACTACCAAAACTATCAACTTAAAGAACAGACCCAAAGGAAAACCTGAACTCTCTGACTTTGATTTTACAACTTCAGAAGTCTCAGAACTCAAAGACGGTGAAGTCTTACTTCAACTGACTTACGTATCCGTAGACCCGTACTTAAGGGGCAGAATGATGGATGCTGAGTCTTATATAGAGCCTTTTGAACTCAACAAACCTATTGTTTCCGGTTGCGTGGCCGAAGTGCTGGAGTCCAAAGCTTCTGACTTAAGTACTGGAGATTTCGTCACAGGGATGCTGCAGTGGAAAGAACAGCAAGTCGCAAAGGCCGACAACCTGAAAAAAGTAAATCCGGATCAGGCGCCGTTTTCTGCCTATCTTGGGATTCTTGGTATGACAGGGCTTACCGCTTATTTTGGACTTACCGATATCGGAAAACCCAAAGAAGGCGAAACACTGCTCGTTTCAGGAGCTGCAGGCGCAGTGGGAACTGTGGTTGGACAAATCGGGAAGATATTTGGAATGCGTGTGATTGGTATTGCGGGGACCGACGAAAAAATAGAGATGATTACATCTGATTTTGGTTATGATGAAGGCATCAACTACAAAACCACCGAAAACATGAAGCAGGCCATCGCCAAAGCCTGCCCGGATGGAGTGGATGTCTACTACGATAATGTAGGTGGAGAAATTTCAGAAGCTGTGCTTTATAACATCAATAAGTTCTCTCGAACGGTCGTTTGTGGTGCCATTTCGGTTTATAACAAAACGGAATTACCTAAAAGCACCAGCGTACAGCCATTTTTGATTAAAAAGAGTTCGTCCATGAAGGGCTTCGTCATCTTCGATTACAAAGACAGACACCCTGAAGGAATTCAACAGTTAGCAGAATGGCTTCAAAACGGAAAACTTCATTATGAGGAAACCATACAGGAAGGATTTGACAACATCCCGCAGGCTTTTTTAGACCTCTTTGAAGGTAAAAACAAGGGGAAAATGCTGGTTAAGGTTTAAGCAGCTGATGAGTTTGCGAGCCTGTGAGTCTTTGAGTGAAATCTATGCCTATTACCAATTGTAACTCAAGATCTCGATACACTCGGCCTGACAAAAAATTAGATTTACTTATAAAACTTCGTTTCAATACGTTTACAGTAGGGATTGGTTTTCTGAGCATAAGCGAAGCCCATGTTCCACCAGTTTTTCATTTGTTCAGGGTTGAAGATCAACGAGTTTTTGGTAAGCATTTCTGGCGGGTGGTAAAAGTTGAGATTCACGTGTTCATGTTTGCTTCTCAATTTTCCCAGGGTAAGATCATTCCTGATGATTTGGTCCAGAAGAAAGTCGAAGACTCTGGTGGTGAGCTCCAGGGCATTTCTGACCGGTTTTTTCTGGTATTGCTTCTCGGTTTTTAGAACGATGACATCTATTTCTGAAGCGCCCCGGTTGATGGCTTCAGAGATGGGAACAATATTCCCCAGACCGCCATCGCCATAATCGAATCCATCTTTCCGCATCAGACTCATAAAGGGAATCATGTTCGCGGAAGCCCAGATCCAGTCACAGAATTCTTCTCTGCTAAAGTCTTTTAAGGATTTGTATTCCACATGCCCCAGGCTTATGTTGGACACCGTGACCACCACCTCTTCAGCCTGCCACTTCATTTGTTCAAAAAACTCAGGCGTAAGTGTGTCCAGAATCAATTGTCTTAAGGCTTTGCTTTCTCCAAAGGTTCTCGAGCCTTTTAGAAATCCCAGAAGAATATTGAAATGATTCATCCTGATTTCAAATTCCTCATTTTTCTTCCTGATGATAAAGGGATTTCGGCTAAAGATTGACTTTTGGGAAACAGACGTATAGACTTGTTTAAGCTTTGAAATTTCACCGATAGACAATAAGGGAACGAGTAAGCTGCCGGTGGATGTCCCTAAAAATAAATCGTACTTATTTTGACATTCCGCAATGAGGTATTCTGCGATGCCGCCTGCAAACGCCCCTTTGCTTCCACCTCCGGAAATCACTAAAGCCCTCATGTTTTATTTTGAATTAAACTACGATAAATTGGTGTAATAAAAAAGAGCCTGTTTCAGCTAATGAAACAGGCTCTTTTTTCAAAATTTAGAAAAATTACATTTGGTCACTAAAGAAAATAGAGTTGAGGAACAATTTGAAGGTTCCCAGCCAGAAGGCTCTAAAGTTGGTATTATCTGTGAAAATGATAACATCACCTCTTCCGTAACTGCTATGCTTGAAAGGAACAGTCCCTTTTAAAAGTTCCAGGTTTTCTTCGTTGATGTAGCCACTTAGCAATGGCGAACTGGTGTATTGAATAGGATTGTTGAAGCTCAGCTCATCTGCTTTTATCATGAGGTTTGAATTTCTGAACACAGCTAATTCGTCATCAGTATAGCCGTAAGCTACAGGATGCGACCGGTCTATTTTTGTATTGAAAATGGCCCCGCCTATTTCTTTGGCTCCGTAAAATTCACTTCGCTCAATATGGCTTATGTTTTCTGCAACTACAGAATCATTCTTGGTTTCAAAATCGATCATTTTTTCTGCTTTCAGCCAGTTGGCCGTCCCTTTATAAGCTATGATAGTTCCTCCACCTCTTACCCAGTCTTTCAGTTTCGTTTTACCTGAACTGCTTAAACTGTTTGAACTGGAGCTTGGGATAATCAGATGCGTGTACTTATCCAGGCTAGTTCTGTTGAACTCCCTGGTGTCCAGTTTTGTCACAGGAATTTCAAACCTGTAATCCAGCATATGCCACATTTCTCCGGCGTCGTAAGATCTTACTCCTTCGCCAACCAGCATAGCGATATTGGGCATCTTTAAGTCATCCATATTGGGACTTCCCAGATTGATACCCTTGGTAAGTCCTGTTTTTAAAGCTGAAATATGCACGTGGTTTTCTTTTTGAAGTGAATTCAGCAGGTCATAAATTTCATCAGCATTTTTCTCCTGATTTTGAACAGGAATTAAAATAGTGCCGTAATCAAATTCTTCAGTTTCGGAACGAAAAGGCTTTTGAGCCACTTTTGTTCTTATATCGGCATCCATAAGTTTATATAAAACTTCAGGAGAATTGAAGTCACTCCATCTCAAGGCATAAGCGTATTCTGATCTGGAGATGTCCTGAGGAGTTTTAAGCTCTGTAGTCATTATTTTTTCTCCTCTACCGATAGATTTTACTTCTGTGAAATCTACATCAAAGGCATGTCTGAAACTCCAGGCTGAGACGTCATAAAAAATACTGTCTTCGAAGGTGGTGCGTTCTTCAAACATCGCCTCAACAAGCCTTTGCTGCAATTGATTTTTTGGTATGATATACGAAGAATTGACACTGAAGTCTTTTCCGTCGATGCTGGCATCACTTTCGAGTTTGTAGAGTTCAACCTGATGTCTACTTAGAACTTCAGCTAATTTTTGAGCAAGTACAGGATCTCCTTTTCTGCCAAAAACATAAGCGCCCTTATCAGCATTTTTCTTGGCGTTTCTGTAAAACTGATGCTGTAATTTTAAAATCTTCTCCTTCAATTCCAGCGAAGCTTTTAAGGTGGATAGAGCTGTGGTGAACTGATTTCTCACCGTAAACGGGAAAGTCAACAGGCCGTTGTTGGTAAGCTGACTAGAGCCTCTGGAGCTAGCCTGCTCAAAAAGAATTCCAATAGATCCGTTGATGTCCGGGAATGTTGACCCTTTTCCGTAATAAAAATCATCAAAGCTTTCCTGAGAATAATAAAGGGAACCGATACTGTCCAAAGCAGCGGCGTGGTAATTTCCGATTTGTTCGGTTAAGTCCTGATTGAGCTGTGGGGTTAAGGGGTTGGTACGTGAAGGAATACCTGGTTGAAAAAAGAAGGTGGAATTAGATCCCATTTCGTGATGATCGGTGAGGACATTCGGTCTCCAGTCGTAAAACGTTTCAATCCTGGCCTGACTTTCCAAAAGCTGCACAGGAAGCCAGTCCCTGTTCATATCAAACCAGTAGTGGTTTGTTCTTCCCCCTGGCCAAACTTCAGAAAATTCACGATCCTGTGGATCGGGATTCAAATGTGTGCTTCTATTGGTATTGGTCCAGTAAGCGAAACGCTGCAGGCCATCCGGATTGAAACTCGGGTCGAGCAGGATCACTGTGTTTTTTAGAAGGTTTTCTATAGCAGGGCCTTCAGCAGCAGCCAGGTAATAGGCTAAAACCAAAGCTGCATTTGATCCGCTGGGCTCATTGCCATGAATGGAAAACCCCTGGTTAACGACTACCGGCATAGACGCCAGATCTGATTCTGAGACTTCTCCTGAAACGATCTGGAGGTGTTTCTTTTTGATTTCTGAAAGATTGTCATGATTTTCCGGTGAGGTTACGGTAAGTAAAATCAAAGGTCTTTTTTCGTAGGTAAAGCCCCTGTTTTCGAGACTAATTCTATCAGACGACTCGGCGACAGCAGTCATATATTGAACCAGCTTGTCGTGGCTAACGTGCCATTCTCCCGGCACAAAACCTAAAATTTCACTGGGTTTGGGAATGTCCTGGTTGTAAGACACATCTGTAGGCAGATAATAATCCAAATTTGCATTTTGAGCTTGAGAGAAAATGCAAACAAAAAAAGTAATGACGAAAAGAAATGACTTCATAGAGTTTTGTTTTTTGATAAATACTAGGTTTAGGACACAAAATACAATAGAAAGTTGAATCTGATTATTGAAATTGATAAATTAATCCAATTGCTGAATTAGCGAAAAGAAATTACTCTGGTTTTAGTTTGATTCTAATCTTATTTATAAAAAATAAACTCCCTGACGAATCTTCATCAGAGAGTTAAGTTTCATCAAAAAGAGATGCTATTTACTTTAGTTTTTTAATCCCTAAAACCACTCCAATAGCAATTGCCAGAGGAATTAAGAAATTAATTGGTGCTGCAGTATCATTCACTGAGTCCTCAAATCCGATGATAGTATCAAAATCGTCAGAACCAGTTTGCGCTTCAGCGTTTAAAGCCGCAAGCATCAAAACTATTAGGAGCGTATATTTTATAAAATTTTTCATCTATTCTGTTTTTTAGTTATTGCTTAATTACTTTCTCAGTGAGTTTACCTTGGTTCGTTTGAATTTCAACCAAATAAACTCCAGAATTCAAATCAGACACGCCAACTGAAGCTGATGTTACAGATTTTACTTCCTGTCCAAGCATATTGTAAAGCTTCACTACTTTCACTTCTACTGAAGAAGGCACTTCAATATTTAATTGATTTACCACTGGATTTGGATATATTCTTAAATTCGCCTCATTAAAGTTCTGATTGCTTAGGGATTCTTCTTCAAAGCTGAGATTAAACCGATTTTGATCTACACTTTCTGAAATATTTTCATCGACTGTAAAATCATAAGTAGAAGCATCAGAAAGTTCAGTTTTCGTGCTGAGATAAGCATCATTTAAGAATACTTTCAGACTTTCTGGTTTGTTCTCCATAGCAAATGTTAAACTGTAGTTACTCTCTTTGTAATTGGCAATGACCAAATTAACCTCATGTCCATTTGACGGCAACCCCTGCTTATCTATAGATCTAAAACCATTATTAAATATTGCGTAGTTTTCACCAGGATTAGCAAGCTTACCAGCATCTTCGTCACTGCCTAAAGTGGTGTAGTCATCACTAAAGCGCAATCCAATGGCATCACTTTCCATCTTACCGTTTTGAAGCTCTGCTATTTTATATAAACGCGAATTGATATAAAAATTGGAGTAAGTATTAAAAACACTCACCTGTGGCTCTCCCGTGGCTTTGTGAGTTTCATTAAAGGTGATGCTGCCATTTCCTGCACTGGTATTTCGAACAAAAAAGGCCTGACCTGGCGCTATAAATTCACTAGCATCAGAACTACTTGGATCTGGTGCAATAGGATCTTGACTGAGATCTAATGTTACATAACCACCATTAGGATCCTGATTCACATCCCACACATAAATAAAGTCTGTAAGATTAGTTTTAGTAACCAAACTAAAATCAACTACCGCCTGGTAAGGATTACCTACAAAACTATAGTTTCCACCTGTACTGGATAGAGTTGGAGAAAAGCTTCCTCTTTGCATTGCTCCGGTAGCTCTAATTGTTGTAGCAGATGATGCGTTATTATCATTCAAATCAATAGTACGGTCTCCTCGAATATATAAACGGTAAGGCGTTCCAGCTGAAATAACTTCTGAAGTCGTTGATGTTACTTCCTGCCAGCCAGCTCTGTTGGATTGGTCTACTAAGCTGTTATCAAAAGTAAATAAAGATGGATTATTTGTTTCAGTTTCATCAAAGCCATTTGTACTACCTCCAGTTCCGGTTATATGCGTGTTTTCTTGCCAGGCATTGGCAATACTTTGTCCGCCTGTAGCTGAACTTATAAGTCGAAAGGCGCGGTTATTTGTCATATAGCGCTCAATAGTGATATTGCCTGTACCAGTTATTGTTCCTGAAGAACTCCCATACTGAGCAGTATTTGCAGCTGTGCTTTTAAAAGTAATGTTACCATTATTTTCAATTGTACCATTATTGGTTATAACATCATTTATAGTTAATGTAACACCACTATCAATTATCAATGTTCCTGAAACAGTAAGATTATCGATTATTTGGTCAGCACTAAATCTTAGTTCTCCTCCGCTATTTATCTCAACAGTAGTAGTTGATTGTAATGTATTGTTAGCATTAGCATTAAAACGACCACCGCTATTAATTATAATACTAGAGGTTGCCATCTGAGAGCCTGATGATAAAACACCTTCGTTAACTGTAGTATTGCCTGTATAATCTTGTGAACCATAAAGACTTAAAGAGCCAGTTCCGCTTTTGATTAAATTTCCAGATCCAGAAATAGAATTTTGGAAGCGAGGATTTGTATATCCACCACCAATAGTAAGCGTTCCAGAACCTAAATTTATAAATCCCCCATTTCCTATGCTCGTTTCGGAAACTGATCGTACTGTAGTATTTTGTCCGTTTAAATCGAAAGTTGCGTTGTTAGAAATAGTTACATTGGTGTCGTCTGATAAATCTCCACCAGTAAGTAATCTAAAAGTTCCTCCTTCAATAGCTGTTCCACCAGTATAAGTCATAGCTGCTCCAATTTCTATAGTGGAATTTTGCTTTAAAGCAATACCACCAGTTCCTGAAACAACTCCACTTAAGTTTAGAATATTTCCATTATCACCATAAACATCAATGAAATTACCGTTTGTCAAAACATTACCTGTGAAGGATAGATTACCAGATACAGGGTTTAGTTCAGTTACTCCATCAAAGATTGCTATACTATTATTAAAAGTGTGACTGCCATTGCTTTGATTTTCAATTTTTGAGGGACCTCCGCTTTGGTGTCTTAATTCAAGAGTGTTTCCTTCAAATATTCTATCGGTTGATGCTCCAGATTGTAATATTAATTCTTTAGCTCTGAAGGATCTCCCGTTCAGAGTCATGGTAGTGTTATTGTTGTGTCCTATCCTTATTAAGTTAGCAATTGTATTGTCGTTATCAGGATTTGGTTGTTCATTACTGAATTCGTAAAACCAAGGAAGTAGTCCATCATCCCAATTTCCAGTATTTACCTCAGCTCTTGAGAAGACTTGTTGCTGCCCATAGCTAAAGACGCTTAGGATCAAACTAAAAAAAAGTAAAAATTGTTTCATTTTTATAGATTTAAAATTATGTTAAGTGTAAGTAAACAAAAGCTTAATTAATACCCAAAAAGCTGCGGATTACGCAAACGTTATCGTTGTTAAAGTTTAACAAAATATTAATAATTATAAGGAAAAGTGAAGTTTTTATAATAATACTATTGTTTTTTTTGAGATAAACGTGTTTTTATGTCTGTTTTATTTATTATAACGCAATCGTTTTCGCAATCGATTTCTGATATTTAAGTCGTATTAAATGACTTATTACAATTAGGGGTGGAATAATATTTTTAAAAAATGCGCATATAAAAATCCCTGATGAGTAAACACCAGGGATTTTAATCCATTTTAAGCAGGTCAGAAATTACTTCTTGACAAGCTTTAAATTTTCAACAGATTCCCGTTCTGTTTTGACACTTATAAAGTAGATGCCACTTTTAAGATTTCCAATGTAGAGACCTTTGTTTTTTTGATAAGAAGTAGTTTCGATAACCTGTTTTCCCGTGATGTCTAAGATTCGTATGTTTTTGACATTTACATCGCTGATAAAGACATAGTCTGAAGCAGGGTTTGGATAAAGCTTTATATCAGACTTATTCTGATCTATTACTGAGAGTTGAGTACTGCACGACTCTATGTTCAAAGTTATAGCAGTATCATTTAATGCCATTGTATTATCAGTAGTTGTAACCAAAGCTGATGAAACATTTGTGATAAAATCTACTGTTCCGAGGGCGTTTCTAGTATAGTCTATTATGATATTACTACAGGCATTCATTTTTTGTGCATCCACATTAACCAGTTCTATATTAGCCAGACCGCCATTTGCTGCATCACCATTTCTATACCCAACAGCAAAATGAATAGGTGTAGTAGCGTCAGAATCAATTATAGCCATATCTGGGTAATAAATCAGTGGTAATTGACTTGTCCATAAATTGTAGGGTTCCGGTTGAGTCTCTTGGAAAGGTGCTAAATACTGATAACTTGTACCTACTTCATTTCCCGTAGCTTTATCAAATTCGTAAATGATGATGTTGGATTGATTATTATCGGTTCCATCGAAATAATCCCTGCGATAACCATAGATAATCAGATTATTTGGACTTGAAAGTGATTCTACTAAAGAAAATCCGTAAAAATCTAAATTGTTACTTACTTCGTTTACATACCAGGATTTTGCCGCATTGATAGTGCCATTTGCATTATCTACAACAGTCACCCCGAAATGATGCCAGGCTGAAAAATTAGTGAGTAAAAAAACTTCATCACTGGTAGAGTCATAATATCCGTCTACACTTACGTCTCTAGAATTACCAAAGATGTAACTGTTATCCCAGACAAAGTTTCCTTCAAAGTCGATTTTATGAATCAGGACTCCAGCTTGAATGTTACCGTTTAGCTCTCCGGTTGCACTTCCAGTTAAAACAAAACCATCACTGGTTTCTACCGCGCCATTTACAAAATCATAATTTAAATTTCCTGAAACAGATGAACCTACTTCCGTCGTCCAGAGTTCATTTAAACTTAAATCTGTACGTAAAGCAAAACCTAAGTTTAAACTACAACTAGGGTCCGCATTTGGACAGTTACCGAAAAAACCGGTGATTAATAAACCGAGATTAGGATTGGTATCCCCAGTAGCATCAGTATTAGATATAATTACATTAAACCCTGTGGAATTAAAACTCGCATTGAGGATTTCATAATATTTATCATCTAATATATCTCCGGTTTGAGCTTCAATTTGTGCTGCAAAAACTTTTTTTACACCACTTACATCGATAGAACCTACAACAAAAATGAGATCGAAATAGTTGACAATGTCAAAAAACCTGGCATTAGCTAAAGTAGTATCGTCATAAGTTTTGGACCATACAACTGTACCGTCATCCTGGAGGCGTTTAAGGATAGGTATTGGAGCAGCAGCAGATAGCAAATTACTGGCTATTATTACGTCATTTGTTCCGTCATTAACCTGGGCTAAATTGGCATTGGCAAAATGTCCCTGAGCAAATTCAATATTTTTTTGAAACAGCTGGCTGCTTGCCGTCATTGAAAATAGCAAACACAAAAGGAAGAGTAGTTTTGATTTCATAATGCATATTTTAAATGTTAAAATTTAATAAATATAGTTAAAAATTTTAAGTATCAACGAGTTAAGCTTATTTATAAAATCGAGAAATTTGCTTACAAGGGTTTAAAGCAATAAAAACCATAGCATTTTAGCAAAGGCATCTTATTAGCTGGTTTCGTATAATTTTATAAATTTCCCTGTGTAAGATTGTAAATATTATACCCGAATAAGATGAGAATGGTGAGAAGAGCGATAAGGGTTGGAATGGGTATATTTCTTACATTCATAGGAATATGAAAGGGCGCTTTTTTCAGATCCTTTCTGTTTTTGTAGCGATACCTGATCATGGAGAAATTCACCATGCCAAAGACGATAAAAATAAAAATATTGCTGATGCTCGCCACGAGTTTTAAATTACCCAATAATCCAAAACCAACAGCAGTAAGCGCAATTGCTATTATGGCATAATTTGGGGCATTGCCTATGCCGGAAATCGTGGTGAATTTCTTTAGCCATTTTATTTTACTGTCTCTTGCGATATCATAGAGCAGGCGAGAAGTTCCCAGGATATTACTCAGTATGGTTTTGCTTGTAGCAAATAAGGCCACGATTATAAGGCCAGTAGAACCTATACTGCCCAATTTTGTTTTGATAACTGCGGCTAGAGGACCTTCGGCCTGGGCAAGTCCATTCCAGCTTAACACACTTACGGAAGAAATGGCAACAAGAACATAAAGAAGCAATACAATCAAGCCGCTAAGAAGGATACCCCTGGGCATGACTTTTTCCGGATTTTTGGTTTCCTCAGCCATTTTTACCAAATCTTCAAAGCCTATATAACTAAAGAAAATTAAAGCACTTCCAGCTAAAACACCAGTCCAGCCATTACTGTTTAGTTGAGTGAGATCTACGCTCCCAAATTCTGGAAGGCAAACTCCTATAATCACAGCTAAACCTGTAATGGTAATAAGGGTAGCAATTGAATTGAAATACGAACTGTGTTTAGCTCCAAAAATATTGAATACGGCCATTAACCCAATTATACCTATAACAATTATCCAGGAGGGCAACTCCCATAATCTGGAGAGATAATCAGCAAAACTAATGGATATTGCCGCGGCAGCAACGACGCCTGTGAAGACCATGAATACAGACATGACTAAAGCAGATTTAGGACCCAAACTCTGTTTTATATATTCAAAACTTCCGCCAGAATCGGGAAATCTGCTTACAAATTCAGCATAACTTAAACCGGTGAGAAGTGCTACACAGGCTGCAATTACAAAACTTAACCAAAGCATATTTCCGCCAAGGGCTGCTGCCTCTCCAATAATAGCATAAATGCCGGCACCTACAATACCGCCTACACCAAACATTAGAATATCCCAAAAGCCAAGCGTTCGTTTAAGTTTTCTTTTTCCCATGATTAAATGCTATTTTAAAATGATACCATAAATTATTTCATTTTAAACTTCTGAAATGAATACCAGGAGTTAAATCAAAATATAAGCTCACGAATGTCTAGGCTATCTTTTTATATATGTTTTGGTTTTGCTCCAAATTTTCTCGTGTCTTCTTTGGTCAAAATTTTGTAGTCTTCGGTTTTAGTCAGGTGCTCTAAGGGTTTTAGTAAGTGTTTTGGCAAGGCTGTCAGTTGTCTTGTGTCCAAGTCCAGCCAGGATCCCATCATATCACACCTGGCACAATTTTTTCCATTTTGATTGTATAAATTATGTTCAAATTGAAAAAACATGCCGTCTTCACTAAGACCTTTAATCTCTAAGCTAACTCTCACGTGATCTTCTGGTTTTAGCTCCTTAAAGTAAAAAATATGCTCGTAAAATACGATTGGGCCTAAATTGTGTTTGATGAGTTCCTGCTGCGAAAACCCATTCTCTACCAGAAAAGCCATACGGGTGTGACTCATGAAGTTTTGGTATGAAGAGTTCGCAAGATGTCTGTTTGCATCGAGATCGCTCCAGCGTATTTCAAATGATTTGGTATACATGATGTTATAAAAATTTCGTAATTAAAATGACTATAGCGCTCAGGATGGTAGCTATCAGTACGCCTCTAGCTCTGTAGTCTTGTTTTTTTCGGATAAACACAAAAAAGGGGAGAAAGTTTAAAATAGCCCCGAGGGCGATGATACTTCCAAGTAGACCTTCTTCTGAGGCTTTATTTAGGACCGTTTCAAATTCCTTTTGCATTACTAAACTAATATAAAGGAACATGCCTGCAAGATTTGCGGCTATTCCTATTAAAAAACCAATGGCTACTTCTTTTTTAATCATCGATATTCCAGGATTTAAGTTCTCTTATAAAGTCATGTGCAGTAAGATCAAATTTTATAGGGACGACAGAAACATATCCAGATTCTAAGGCTTCTACATCTGTGTTTTTTCCCTTATCCTGGTTAACGAACTCACCAGACAGCCAGTAATAGTCTCGCCCTTGCGGATTTTGGCGCTTATCAAATTTTTCCTCCCAGCGGGCATTGGCCTGTCTGCACACCTGAATTCCTTTGATTTTTTCCTCACCAGCTTTTGGGATGTTTACATTTAAAACCACACCCATGGGCAAGCCATTTTTAATGACGCTCTGTGTGATGCGTTTCACATATTTGGTAGTATGGTCAAAATTCGCCTCCATAGAATAGTCCAGCAACGAAAAACCAATCGCGGGAATTCCCTCCACTCCTGCTTCTACCGCGGCACTCATGGTGCCGGAATAAATCACGTTGATAGAAGAGTTGGACCCATGATTAATGCCGCTTACGCACAAGTCTGGCTTGCGTTTTAGAATTTCCTGAGTGGCAATTTTTACGCAATCTGCCGGTGTTCCAGAGCACGAATATTCTTTAACTTTAGAATATTTATCTATGGTAACGGGATCGCAATACAGATTGTCACTTATGGTGATAGCATGTCCCATGCCGCTTTGTGGACTATCTGGAGCTACGACAATGACATCCCCAAGGGTCTTCATAATCTTGATGAGATGCCTTATACCTGGAGCCGTTATGCCGTCATCGTTAGTGACGAGTATTAAAGGTTTGTCTTCTTCTTGCATTTTTCAATTTTTAAAGTCGCTAAAATAAACATTTCATGAGGTATATTCGTCAAGAAACACGTTTAACAAATTATTAGCTAGCATTAAAGAAAGTGGTATAGTTTTTACTATATATTGTAAAATATTACTTTAGTATTTGATTTAATGAATTTTGACACAATGAAACGATACAATTTAAAAAACAATCTTGTTATTTTATTTTTAATAACATTATTATCGATTACTTCTTGCAGCTTTACAACCAAGGATTTTGACGAGAACTCCGATAAAGATCAGGTCCTCATTGAGCTTATCACTTATGTGATTGAGCAGGGACATTTCGATATGAAAGAAATGGACGATGATTTTTCTCAGTCTGTTTTTAAGGATTATATAAAAGGCATAGATCCCATCAAAAGACATTTTTTAGCTAGCGATTTTGAAGAATTTAAGGCTTTTGAAACTCAGATTGATGACCAAATCAAAAATAAAAACCTGCTTTTTTTCAACCTTACCGTTGAGCGCTACAAAAAGCGAATGGAAGAAGCCAAAGGATTTTATGCAGAATTGCTGAAGGAGCCTTTTGATTTTCAAAATGAAGAGACCATAAACACAGATTATGATCAGGTGGATTATGCAAAAAATAAGAAAGAGTTAAAACAAAGATGGAGGGAGCAATTTAAATTTTCTACACTGTCCACGTATTATGACTTAAAGGAAGAGCAGGCTCAGAAAATTGAAGAAGGCGAAGAGGTGAAGATTAAATCGGATAAAGAGCTGGAAGCAGAAGCTCGAGAAATTACAAGAGAGTCGACAGAGAATTATTTCGATACCATGTCTGATCTTGAGCGAAGAGACTGGTTCAATTTATATATCAATTCATTCGTAAGCCAGTTTGATCCTCATACCAATTATTTCGCTCCTCAAGATAAAGATAGATTCGATATTTCCATGTCTGGAAAACTTGAAGGTATAGGGGCCAGGCTACAAAAACAAAGAGATAATGTAAAAATTATAGAAATTATATCCGGGGGTCCTGCCTGGTCTAACGGCGAGTTGGAAGTTGGCGACCTCATCCAAAAAGTGAAACAGGAAGATGAAGAGGAACCCGTAGATATTAGAGGCATGCGTTTGGATGATGCAGTTGACCTTATCAAAGGGCCTAAAGGAACTCAGGTTACCCTTACGGTGAAAAAAGTAGATGGAAGCACTCAGCTTATTAGTATTATAAGAGATATTGTCGAAATTGAAGAAACTTATGCCAAAACGTCAACAGTTGAAAGAAATGGTGAGCTGTTTGGAGTTATAAATCTTCCCAAGTTTTACTTTGATATGCAGAATTACACAGAAAGAAATGCAGCATCAGACATTAAAAAAGAACTTGAAAGACTAAACCAGGTTGGCGCTGAAGGGCTTGTGATAGACCTTAGAAATAATGGGGGTGGTTCATTGTCTACCGTTGTGGATATCGCTGGGTTTTTCATAGAAAAAGGACCCATCGTTCAGGTAAGAGATGCTCAAGATAATACTGAAGTATTAAAAGATAATGATGCCGATGTGGTATGGGATAAGCCTCTGGTGATCCTGGTCAATGAATTGTCTGCGTCTGCTTCAGAAATACTTGCTGCAGCCATGCAGGATTATAAAAGAGCTGTTGTGATTGGCAGCAAACAAACCTACGGAAAAGGAACTGTTCAAAATGTAGTTGATCTCAACCGATGGATGAGAAATAATACAACTTTTGGAGATATGGGAGCTTTAAAAATCACAACCCAAAAATTTTATAGAATCAACGGTGGCTCTACCCAGCTCAAAGGTGTAGAAAGCGACGTAGCGGTTCCAGATCGTTTTTCTTATATAGACATTGGAGAACGGGATTATGAAAATCCTATGCCATGGGATAAGATTGAACCCGCAGCTTATAAAGTTTGGAAGGGTTATTCCAACTTGGAAAACATTATTTCTGCCAGTAAAGAGCGTTTATCCAGTAGTCCTCAAATCCAAATGATAGATGATAATGCTCAATGGATAAAATCGCAAAGAGAGCAAGATGTATTTAGTCTTGATTATGAAGAGTATAAAAAAGAAATGGCTCAGGTAGAAGAAATGGCTAAGAAATTTGAAGGCATCACTCAATACAATACAAATCTCGTGTTTAAGTCACTTCCATACGAGGAAGCTTTGATGGTTCAGGATTCCTCTTTAGCCGAAAAAAGAACAAGGTGGCATGAAAGCTTATCCAAAGATGTTTATGTAGAAGAAGCCATACATGTTCTGCAAAATTTGAATGTTGATGAAAATTCAATTAAACTTGCAGCCAGGAAAGATTAAGTTAATGTCAATAATAGACGTTTGAAAAGAAACACTTCTTTACAAGATTTAGCGCTCCAAAAGTTTAAGAAAAACCTTTGGGGCGTTTTAAGTTTTTGGTATATCGTACTGTGCTTGTTTGTAGGTGTTTTTGCCTATTTTCTGGCTCCGGATAGTTCTGAAAACGCCAATTCCATGGCCCTGAGTATTCATTCCAAGCCTCCGGGATTTACCGTGCAGGTTATTGAGCTCCCAAATCCTAATACAGGCGATCAATCCTGGTTATCAAAATCTTTTTTTGGAAATGAATACCCCAACGAAATCATACCCATTGAATCCTACAGAATAAAAGGTAATACACTCTATTATCAGGACTATGGAGTACAGGATAAGGCTTTAGAAAACGCATTGGAATTAACTTCATTGGAATCTGATTTTAGTTCAGAACATATTTACGAAAAGACCTATTGGTTAGGGACAGATAAATATGGGCGTGACCTGTTAAGCAGAATGCTCATCGGTTTGCGTATCTCGTTTTCGGTAGGGTTCATATCCGTTTTTATCTCCCTGCTGCTCGGTATCTTTTTAGGATCTGTTTCCGGATATTATGGTGGTAAAATTGATACTGCAGTGATGTGGCTTATCAACGTCACCTGGTCCATTCCAACTTTGCTTTTGGTGATTGCGATTACACTGGCGCTCGGTAAGGGCTTTTGGCAAGTGTTTATAGCAGTGGGCTTAACGATGTGGGTAGAAGTAGCTCGTGTAGTAAGAGGCCAGGTAATGAGTGTCAAATACGCTCAATATGTCACAGCGGCAAGAGCATTAGGGTTTAAAAATCAAAGAATAATTTTACGGCATATCCTGCCCAATGTCCTTGCACCGGTTATCGTAATATCTGCCGCCAATTTTGCGGCGGCTATATTGATTGAAAGTGGGCTTAGCTTTTTGGGCATAGGAGCACAGCCACCAACTCCCAGCTGGGGAGCAATGATCAAGGATCACTACAGCTATATTATCTTGGGGAAAGCCTATTTAGCCATTATCCCTGGATTGGCTATCATGAGCTTAGTGATGGCGTTTATGCTCATCGGTAATGCCTTGCGAGATGCTTTGGACGTCAAAAACTAGTCGTTAAGCTTCAGGACTGCCATAAAGGCTTCCTGAGGAATTTCCACATTTCCAACTTGCCTCATACGCTTTTTACCCTTTTTTTGTTTTTCCAAAAGTTTTCGCTTCCTGGAAATATCACCTCCGTAACATTTTGCCGTTACGTCTTTTCTTAAAGCTTTGACCGTTTCTCTTGCGATTATTTTTGCACCGATAGCAGCTTGTATAGGGATGTCGAACTGTTGTCTCGGGATTAATTCTTTCAGTTTTTCACAGATCCTCTTACCGATATCGTAAGCATTATCAACATGAAGCAAAGCCGACAGGGCGTCTACAGTATTACCATTAAGCAGCACATCCACTTTGACTAATTTAGATCTTCTCATGCCAATTGGCGAGTAGTCAAATGAAGCATATCCTTTGGAAACCGTCTTTAGTCGGTCATAGAAATCGAAAACAATTTCAGCTAGAGGCATATCAAAACTGAGCTCGACCCGATCCTGAGTCAGGTAAGTTTGGTTGGTGATTTGCCCGCGTTTCTCAATGCAGAGTGACATCACAGACCCCACAAAATCAGATTTAGTAATGATACTCGCTTTTATAAAGGGTTCTTCTACGCGATCCAAATAAGTAGGCTCAGGTAAATCTGTAGGATTACTGACAATGATAGGTTTGTCTTTGTCTTTTAGCGTATATGCGTTATAGGATACATTGGGAACCGTAGTAATGACAGTCATATCAAATTCACGCTCGAGACGTTCTTGAACGATTTCAAGATGAAGCATTCCCAGGAAGCCACACCTAAAACCAAAGCCTAAGGCTGCGGAACTTTCCGGAACAAAAACCAGCGAAGCATCGTTGAGCTGAAGCTTCTCCATCGCTGCTCTCAGGTCTTCATATTCATCGGTTTCTACCGGATAAATACCAGCAAAAACCATTGGTTTTACATCTTCGAAACCTGCCACAGCTTTTTTGGTAGGGTTCTCGGCATCGGTGATGGTATCACCTACTTTTACCTCTTTGGCAATTTTTATACCTGTGATGAGGTAACCTACGTCCCCGGCTTTTATTTCCTTTTTTGGAAATTGAACCAGTTTTAAGGTGCCGACTTCATCTGCAGAATAATTTTTATCGGTAGCGACAAATTTTATATTTTGACCTTTTTTGATGCTGCCATCAAAGACTCTGAAGTAAGTTTCGATTCCTCTAAACGGATTGTATACAGAGTCGAAAACCAAAGCTCTAAGTGGAGCTTCAGGATCGCCCTGGGGTGCCGGAACGCGTTCCACAATCGCATTCAAAATTTCTTCAATACCAATGCCTTCTTTGGCGCTGGCTCTGATAACGTCTTCCCGCTTACAGCCAATCAAATCTACAATATCGTCTGTAACTTCATCGGGATTGGCACTGGGGAGATCGACTTTGTTGAGGACAGGAATGATTTCCAGATCATTTTCTAAAGCCAGGTATAAATTCGAAATGGTTTGTGCCTGTATGCTTTGAGCAGCATCAACAATCAATAAGGCTCCTTCGCAAGCGGCGATAGATCTGGATACTTCATATGAAAAATCGACGTGTCCAGGGGTGTCGATGAGGTTGAAAACATAATCTTCCCCCTGGTAAGGGTATACCATCTGAATAGCGTGACTTTTTATCGTAATGCCACGCTCGCGTTCTAAATCCATATTGTCCAAAAGCTGTTCCTTGCGCTCGCGTTCGGTTACAGATTTGGTAAAATCCAATAAACGGTCGGCTAAAGTGCTTTTTCCGTGGTCGATATGGGCAATGATGCAAAAATTTCGAATGTTCTTCATAGTCCGTTTTCCTGATTAAAAGCTTAAAAAGCTCCAGAATTTGATGTGCAAATATACAGGAATTGTTTGGCTTAAGCGCTGTATCTGAAGCCCTCTTAAAAGCTTTATGTGAATTGTTTATAATTCCCTAATTTTGCAATAAAAAGTTGTGGCTAAGATAGGTAACATAGATTTAGGCGAATTCCCATTGCTCCTTGCTCCCATGGAAGATGTAAGTGATCCTCCTTTTCGCGCGTTGTGTAAAGAGTATGGGGCGGATATGGTGTATACCGAATTTATTTCTTCGGAAGGATTGATTCGGGATGCCGCCAAAAGTGTCATGAAGTTGGACATCTATGAGAAAGAAAGGCCTGTAGGCATTCAGATCTTTGGAGCCAACCTGGAGTCCATGCTGAGGTCTGTAGAAATCGTAGAGAAGACCAAACCCGATGTTATTGACATCAACTTTGGCTGCCCCGTAAAAAAAGTCGTGTCCAAAGGGGCCGGGGCCGGAATTTTAAAAGACATAGACCTCATGGTGAAACTGACCGATGCCATGGTAAAACACACCAACCTGCCTATAACCGTTAAAACCCGATTGGGCTGGGACCACGATTCTATCAAAATATATGAAGTTGCCGAACGCTTGCAGGACGTTGGCTGTAAAGCCATTTCCATTCATGGTCGTACGCGAGCACAGATGTATAAGGGTGAAGCCGACTGGAAACCTATCGCAGAAGTCAAAAACAATCCGCGCATGCACATTCCTGTATTCGGAAATGGCGATGTGGATACACCGGAAAAAGCGGTACTTATGCGCGATGAATATGGTCTGGACGGTGCAATGATAGGCCGAGCGAGTATTGGTTCGCCCTGGTTTTTCAAAGCAGTGAAGCATTATTTTGAAACGGGAACCCACTGCGAGCCGCCTTCTTTGGTGGAACGTGTTGATATTGCCAGACGTCATCTGCAAATGTCCATCGACTGGAAGGGTGAAAAGTTAGGTGTTTTTGAAACCCGCAGACATTATACCAACTACTTTAAAGGTATCCCTCACTTTAAAGAATACCGCATGAAAATGGTAACCTCAGACCATGCGGAAGATGTGTTTGCCACTTTCGATGAAGTAGAAGAGAAGTTTGCAGATTATCAGTTTGTAGATTAGCTAACAGTTTTTAATTTTTTCTGAATCTGATACCGTTCACCTAATTCCTGAAAATGAAGTTTTATATTTTAGTTGTATTGATGACGATGCTTGGTTTCACGACACAAGCTCAAAGTTTTGATGATAAAGCCCATCAAACTTTAAAAAACTATTTAACTGAATTTCCAAATCAAACCCAATTTTCTGTGGCGGTTCTGAATGGCAATAAAACGAATTATTATGGATTAGTTAAATTTTCAGACACCATAAATCAGTTGGATAACTCGGCTTCTGTTTTCCAGATTGGATCTGTAACCAAAGTATTTACGTCCACATTATTGGCTCAATTAGTTTTAGAAAACAAAGTGGAGTTATCAGATTCTATTCAATATTATTTCAGTTTCCCTTTAAAAGAAAATAAAATCACTTTGGAATCTCTTTCCAACCATTCCTCGGGATTGCCCAGATTGCCTTCCAATTTAAATTTAGCAACTGCCAATCTTAAAAACCCCTATCAGTCTTACGCAGAGGCAGATTTAGACTATTACCTAAGCACAGAAATGGAGTTCTCTTCAGGAGATCAGCCTAGCTATCAGTATTCTAATTTGGGTGCTGCTATTCTAGCCAAAGCATTAGAAAATGCAACGGGCAAAACCTTTGCTGAACTACTTTCAGAAAAGATATTTCAGCCTTTAGAAATGAAAAATTCTTCACTGGATAAAGACTCAGTTGGTGGAAATCTGGTACAAGGACTGGATGCAAGTGGAAATCCTACACCAGTTTGGGATATGGGTCAGTTTGGAGGCGCTGGGGCTATTTTATCGACAACCACGGATCTGTCAAGGTTTGTCAATGTTCATTTTCAAAATGCCGAAGATGCGTATTCGCTGACTACACTCCCCACCTATATGGTGAATGATAACCTGAGAATTGGTCTAGGCTGGCATATTTTGCAGGACGAGCAGGACAATAATTTATACTGGCATAATGGGGGAACCGGCGGATACTCTTCGTCTGTATTTATGGTTCCGGAGACACAAAAAGCGGTCATTATTCTAAGCAATGTATCGGCTTACCATCCTAAAGCTCCAAGTATAGATGAGCTGGCGTTCAAGCTTTTGAAGAGCCTCCTACCTCCTAAGAGGGACAAGTCCAGCGTGCTTAAAGAGAACGAGTGAAAGCCTCTTCCCTTTGGGAATCCCGAGGCTTCGGGAGAGATGGGCTTCCTCCCCTAGCCCCTCCCAAGGAGGGGGATAAGGATAAGAGATATGATTTTATTTTCAGAAATAAATAAAACAATTATATTGCATTATAATTCTACCCATTTGTTTTGATTCGGAACCGCTTCATCCTATTGAACAAAGTCTCAAAATCAAAAACTCATGATTCGTAATTATTACAATGAACAATGGAAAGACGTCGTCTTTGACGACAAAATTGCCACCTTCGAGAAGTACAAAATCTCAAACTACGGCAGAATGCTTAACTGCAAAGGTGAAAATGAAGTTTTAGTCAAAGAATCTTTCATCAATGGCTACCAGACTCTTCCTTTGAAACAAGAACTGAACAAAAAATCAACCAGTCGATACGTTCATAAACTGGTTGCTGAGCATTTTCTGGAAAAAGGAGAGGGGATTTATGTGATCCACCTCAACTACGACAAGCTCGATAATAAGGTTGAAAATCTTAAATGGGCTACCAAAAAAGAAAAAGAGGAGCATCAGTTCAGCAATCCGGACTATATAAATCGTCCCAAAAAAAGAACCTATTCCAAACTTACGGAGTCCCAGGTCAGGCTGATTAAGCGCAAAATAAACGATCCCAATCGCCGTACACGGATGAAGATGATTGCCAAGCAATTTGGTATTTCAGAAATGCAGCTCTATCGTATCAAAAGTGGAGAGAACTGGGGTTCGGTGACGGATTATTAAGGTTTTATAAAACTTACTGATTTGGTTTCAAGAGGTAAGCATAGCGCTCGGAGCTATACGTTCCGTCCTGGAAGGGCTTGCTTACCATGCTCCGCATTTAAATCCCGTTCTGTTTAATTCATCGGTGAATTTCATTACTGCCTGGGCGTAACCATCTCCCCGCAACGGCTTCCTGCACTGCCGCTTTATCATAATCCTTAAAGGTGGTTGCTGTGAAAGTGAGTTTTTGCTCAAATGCGGAGTTACTGGATGACTGATGTTTCACAATCTTAGACTGGTCTGACTAAGACGGGAGGTATAAAGCGATATAAAGAAAACCCCTTGTGCAGCTTTTCAAAAGACACGGATTTTTCTGATTCAATCCTAATAGTTCAGATTAAGTAATGTATTAATGACATCGAATAATTTCAATCCTTTTCATTTTTCAGAGTGAGAGGTTCTACCTGATTAACAAAAATTATATAAAAAAAAGAGGAAAGGTAGTTAAACTCCTTTTAAAAGCCCTGCATCATTTTCCATTTGGCTTTTAACTTTTAACTTTAATATGTTTAATCAAAAAAAATAAAACCTATGAAACTTTTTAAAATCATATTGCCGGCTATTTTAGGTCTGTTACTTATGAGTTGCGGTTCAAATGTACAAACGGTCAGACCCAATAAAGCCGACTTAAGCCAATATGAAACTTTCTCTTATTTGCCAAATGCCTCCATAGAAATACGCAATTCTGCGGTGCAAACCGATTTTTTAAATTCATTTATCATTGAAACTATTAATGAACAAATGAAAACTGCGGGATATACCCTGGATAGAGATAATCCAGATCTTTTGGTTCTCATTAGCATTACAACCGATCTGGAAACTGAAAGAGAGCAAGAACCTGTTTATGCGAATTATCCTTACGTAGGTGCCGTGCCTGGAACACCAGTTAGCCCTTTTTATCAGCCTTTTTATTATAGAGGATGGTATGACTGGTACTACCCGGGCGGAGTCATTGGCTACACAACGGATACTTACTCTTATAAAGAAGGTACTGTAGTTATTGACTTAATCGACAGAGAAACCAAACAATCGGTTTGGAAAGGAATTACGTCTGAACCTATAATGGATAAATCTGAAACCGAAGCAGTGCAGGAAGCTATCATCGATATATTTAAAGCCTATCCTTTGAATAACTAAAGATTCATAAATTAAATTCAAATTTTTTTAAAAAACAAAAGCCTTTCAATTTCTTGAAAGGCTTTCTTTATGGTGTGGTCCCGCTTTGACAAACTTTTGAAATCGCATGCAAAACCATGAAAATTATGGCATCGATTTGTATCTAACTTTGATTAAGTATTATTTATCGAACAATAAGCGTACAGATGAATATCAATTTTTGTACTTAACCTTCAAATCACTGACTACAGTTAATTTTCTTTAAGCAACTCGGATAAAATTAAAAAGGGAAAGCGATTAAGAGATGCAAAACTCTTAGATATCAACGGGAAACCTCAGAAGTCTTATAAGGCAAATGGGAGAGGACTTTGTTTTTAGATTTAGACTCAGATGTTAAATAGAAGGGCTGGTCCTTCAACTAAACAATGCTTTTTAAGTATCGGGAGTAAATGAAATGAGTTGACAGACTTGTGAAATCTAAACAGGACTCACTACCTGATAAGCATTTATTCTCTCAATTATGGGGGGATCCTTTGAAGCACTCTTTTCAATTCTAATATCTCTTGGCAATGATCCAGGTTGAGGGGAATGCCATTTTTTGGGAATCTTATTTCTGCAGCGATTTCTAATATTCAAATAAGGTGTCTTTCTGGTATGCCCTTAGCTCTCTTAAAAAAAAGACAAAGTTAAAAGGGGGCCAGCTTTAGAGAAATCTGTATGCGGAAGAATTTATAAATTGTAATTATGTAACTTCATCTTAAAATTCAAGCAGAAATGCCAAACATCAAAACAATTTCTCCTGAAGAAGCCGAAGGCAGACTCAAGGATATATATGATGATTTAATACAAAAGCGCGGAAAGCTTGCTGAAGTTCATAAAATACAAAGTTTGAGACCGGAAAGCATTATGAAACATATGGATTCATACATGGAAATCATGTATTCCAAATCTGAACTTTCGAGAGCTCAAAGAGAAATGATGGCAGTGGTGACTTCAAAAACAAATAATTGCAAGTATTGCATAGAGCATCACGCTAGCGCACTTCAGCCGTACTGGAAAGATGAAAAGAAGCTTGAGCGTCTCAAACAGAATTATTCAGAGGTTAACATGACTTCTAAAGACAGGGCGCTCTGTGTTTTTTCTGAACAACTGACTAAGAATGAAACGCAAGACTACACGAATTCAATAACACACTTGAAAGACGAAAACTTTAGCGACGAAGCTATTTTAGATGCAGCTTTGGTGGTGTCCTATTTCAATTTTGTGAACAGGATGGTTTTGAGTCTGGGCGTTGATCTTGAGCGTGATAAAGGCAAAGATTATAACTATTAATGTATTGATTATGAACTATGATGCTATAATTATAGGCACAGGACAGGCAGGACCTTCTCTGGCTGCAAGCTTGGCAAAAAACGGCTCCCGAGTTGCCATAGTAGAAAAAAGCTATCTGGGCGGCACTTGTGTAAATGTAGGCTGTACACCTACCAAAGCCTACGTTGCCAGCGCAAGACGCGCTTTCATCGCCAAAAACAGTTCTGATCTTGGTATCGAAATTAAAGGCGATGTGCATATCAACCTCAAAGCAATTAAAGAAAGAAAAGATAAAATTGTCTCCGACTCTAGAAATGGGTTAGAATCTGTGTTTTCCAACAATAAAAATATTGATTTGATACGAGGGAAAGCGAAATTCTTAAGCAACACTTCTGTTGAAGTAAATGGAAAAACCTATGAAGCAGACAGGTTTTACATCAATGTTGGCGCAAGACCCAGAATACCCAAAGGTTTTGAAAATGTAGATTTCCTTACCAATGAAAGTATTTTAGAACTGGAAACCATCCCGGAACATTTGATAATCGTTGGCGGGGGTTACATTGGACTCGAGTTTGGACAAATGTTTTCTCGTTTTGGCAGTAAAGTAAGCATCCTGGACAGAGGTGATCAACTGCTTAAACATGAAGACCCAGAGTTTGGAAAAGCAATACAGGAAATTTTTGAAAATGAAGGAATAGAGGTGCTCTTAAATTCTGAATGCATCACTGCTGAAAAAAATGGCGAGACCCTTGAGGTGACTATTCAAAGCGAACAACAGAAAAACAAAATTCGAGGCTCTCATCTTTTACTTGCCGCAGGGAGGTTGCCCAATACCACAGATTTGGGTCTGGAAAACACAGACGTGAGTTTAGATGATCGTGATTTCATAGAAGTAAACGATGCCTTAAAAACCAAAGCTTCCAACATCTGGGCCCTTGGAGATTGTAACGGAAAAGGGGCGTTTACGCATACAGCTTACAACGATTTTCAAATTGTAAATTCACATCTGTTTGGTGATAAAGAGCGGAAACTTTCAGACCGGTTCACCTGTTATGCCGCCTTTATAGATCCCCCTTTAGCCAGAGTAGGAATGAATTTACAGGATATTAAAAAAGCGGGGATCAAAGCAAAAGTGGCCTCCAGACCCATGAGCAAAATCGCCCGGGCCAAGGAGATGGGAGAAACGCAGGGAATGCTGAAAATTTACATTGAAGAAGATTCAGAAAAAATTTTAGGCGCCACGTTTTTAGGAACCGGAGCCGATGAATACATCCATACCATCATAGATCAAATGTATGCGAAACAGCCTTTTACTGTTATTCGGGATGCGGTTCATATTCATCCAACCGTAAGTGAATTATTGCCCACGATGCTCGAAAACCTAAAACCCCTGGAGGAAGAATAGTCAGGTTAAAAAAATTAATAAAAAAAGCCCTACATTTCTGTAAGGCTTTGATTTTACTGGTGGTCCCGCATGGGACCTCCCCGATAGCTATCGGGGTATGGGCCACCTGATTATGAATATTTTTCAATTAATCTTTTTACTATATCTGGATTAGTTTTAAGATTATGATAGTATTTTTTGCTTTTCATTCTTTTGACATGAGCTTCTATTTTTCTAGCAATCGATATATTTTCAACAGTAATTGAGAAGAAGAGTTCCCAGTCGGACGCAAAAGCAGTTGGAGCATTTTTAAATTGATGATTATTGTGCCATTCTATTCTTCTTTTTAAATCTGATGCTTCACCAATATAATATTTGTCTTTAGAAGGGGAATGTATGATGTAAACCCAATGCATGTCGTTATATACTTAAAAACCACCTATACGAGATAAGTGGTTTTTCTTTATTAGTGGTCCCACTTGGACTCGAACCAAGGGCCACCTGATTATGAGTCAGGTGCTCTAACCAGCTGAGCTATGGGACCAGTGCTGATTGTTAAGGAGGGCAAAAATAAGTATAAGTTTATTATCAGCCAAAATAATTCTTAAATTAAAATTGAGTTTGGTCTTCACATAACTCGACCAGCACCCCATGATTGCTTTTGGGGTGAAGAAACACGATGGATTTGCCGTCGGCTCCGGCTTTGGGTTTTTCGCTAAGTAGCTGAAAGCCTTCCTTTTGCAGTCTTTGCATTTCAGCCTGAAGATCATCTACATAAAAAGCAATATGGTGGATGCCTTCTTTCTGTTTGCTCAAATATTTTCCCACAGGGCTGTCTTCACGCGTGGCGCCTAAGAGTTCGATTTTGCTTTCACCACAGTCAAAAAAAATGGTTTTCACCCCTTCGCGCTCCACGGTCTCTGTTTTGTAAGGCGCTACATTGAGCAAGGTCTCGTAGGTTTTAGTGGCCTCTTCAAGATTATTAACGGCAATACCGATATGTTCGATTTTTTTAATCATAAGATATTCTCACAAAGTTTTGCCACAAAACTAACATTTATATATTTATTCTAACTTTGCAGCATGGAATCAAATAGACAAAAGAAAATTGCCGGAATCCTTCAAAAAGATTTAGCCGAAGTTATTCAACTGGAGCTTAAAGCAGCAGGGACCCAAAATTTAATTATATCGGTGACTAAAGTGAGGGTGACTCCGGATTTACTTCAGGCTAAAGCGCATCTGAGTATTTTTCCTTCTGAAAAATCAGAACAAATCGTTGAAGAAATAAGAGGCAGGAAATCTAAAATTAAGCATGAAGTTGCTCAAAGAACCAAGCATCAATTGCGACGTATGCCGGAGTTGACTTTTTTCAACGATGATTCCATAGAGTATATCAATGACTTAGAGCAGGCTTTCAAAGGCAAAAACGATCCGATTAAGAACCCAGATTTGATAGACAAGCGCAAGAAAAATTGAATGTATCCTTTTACATCGCCAAGCGTTATTTTTTCTCCAAAAGTTCCAATACGGCCATCAATATTATCACGTGGATTGCTTCTGTAGGGGTTATTGCCGGAGCATTATCGCTTTTCGTTGTCTTATCCGCCTTTGCAGGCCTTAAAGAGTTTAGTCTTTCGTTTACCAATAAATTTGATCCTGATCTGAAGGTCATGCCTGCCTCCGGAAAGTTTTTTACTGTGGATTCCCTTCAGAAATCGAAAATCGAAGCAAATAAAGACATTAAGATGTACTCCGAGGTCATTGAAGAGCGGGTATTGCTCAGTTTTAAATCCAAAAATACACCAGCCTACATCAAAGGGGTGGATTCGACATACAGCGGTATTAGTGATATTGAGAACGCTGTATTTCTCGGCCAGTGGTTAGAAGACAATGCCTATCAGGTCGTCCTGGGAAATGACCTCTCTAGAAAACTATCCGCCGGGGTCCGCGATTATTCAGGTCTGCTAAGCCTGTATGTGCCGAAACCTGGAAAAGGTCAGATTTTGAATGTAAAAGAGGCGTTTAGAACGGCTAATGCTACGGTTGTTGGAATTTATTCCATCAACGAAGAGCTGGATAATAAATTCGCTTTTACAGATATTGGCTTCGCTAGAGATTTACTTCAACTCCATACAAATGAAGTCTCAGCTTTGGAAGTAAACCTGTCCCCTTCAGCAGATTTAAATTCGGTAAGAAAAGAGTTGGAGGCTGTATTTGGTCAGAATATAGTTGTAAAAGATAGGATTCAGTTGAACGATAGTTTATATAAAATGTTGAATACAGAGAATTTAGCTGTGTATTTAATTTTTACGCTGGTCATCATCATCGCTTTATTCAACGTGATAGGTTCTATCATTATGGCAGTTCTAGAAAAACGACAAAACTCTAAAACCCTGCTGAATCTGGGGTTAACTAAAACAGAAGTTCAGCGTATTTTCTTTTTTCAGGGCGGGCTGATGAGCGTTGCCGGGGGTATTGTTGGTCTTGTCTTAGGTATTCTCCTGATTTTTTCCCAGCTTTATTTTGAGTGGATCATGATCACACCGAGTTTAGCTTATCCGGTAAAGTTAGAATTCATCAATATTGGAATAGTCTTCTTAACCATCTCGGGTTTAGGCTTTTTAGCCTCTTACATCTCTTCAAAAAGCGTAAAGCGCTCGTTTCGTTAATATTTCCCTTTTTTTGATTAAGTTGCTAAAATAAAGCGATTTAAGAAGAATTTTCGAACTAATTCTACAAGATTTTAAGCTTTTGGCACATAGTTTTGCTTCAAACTATCTTGTTATGAATAAAATTACATCCTTATTAATCATTTGTTTTGTTTTTATTTTCAGTATACGAACTATTTATGCTCAGTCTATTGAAGTAACAAATACAATCCCTGGAATTGAAACTAGGACAACGTCACCTACATTTAATACAACAATTCCTAATTTTAATCTTAACGGAGGTAATACTGTTGCAGTCTTATTTTCTGCTGAAGGTACTAACTCCTTTACAGCAACATATGATGGTCAACCTATGACAATAGTAAATACTTCTATTAGCCGTTTCTATTCAGGAATTGCTTATCTGATTAATCCCACAAGTAGTTCAGGTGATATTCAAATACAAAGCCCTTTTAGCGAAGGAGGTACTAGACTCTCTTCCGTGTATAGTGTTATTGCACTCAGTAATGTTGACGCAATAGCTGGAACGGATACAGATGCGACATCTGGAAATAATAGATCTACGTCTCTTAGTTATAGCACATCTTTAAACGGGAGCTATGTTTTAGGTGCAGCTGGAAACAATAACTTTAATGGGCCAGCACCAAATATAGCTGGACGACCATCACTTAACCTTTTTAGTGGAGCATCTGATGGTAATCATGCAGTAACTCATGCTCATGGTCCAGTACCTCTTTCTGGGACATTTACAGATAATTACGATGATTTCCGTACTGCCACAACTATTGCTTTTAATGCAACCTTTGAAATCTGTGATCCTGTTACCTCAGGCAATATTGATACAGATGGAGATGGAGTTAGTGATATTTGTGACTTAGACAATGACAATGATGGTATTTTAGATTCTGTTGAGAATTTAACTGGTTTTCTGAATTATGAATTTTATAACTCAGTTCCTGCTGGACCTTCAGTAGATAATATTCCTACCTCTGGAGCTGTAGGAACCGGTTTTGTTTCCGATTTTGATGTTGATGCGCTTTGGGAAAATATCACCCCAGGTGATGGTAATACTTTTTCTATACGATATACTGGAAATATTAATATTTCAACAGCTGGCAGTTACACTTTTTTCACGAATTCTGATGATGGGTCTAAATTGTTTATTGATGGAGTAGAAATAGTAAATAACGATGGAAACCATGCTGTGCAAGAAAGACAAGGAACAGTCAGCTTGACTGAAGGTTCTCATACCATTAGAGTTTTATATTATGAAAATGCAGGGCAAGAAACACTTAGTGTGTCTTACTCCGGTCCTTCTATTGCAAAACAACCTCTTCCTTTTTCTATTTTGAGTCCTGATCCTGGTAGCGTGGATACTGATGGAGATGGAATTCCAAACTACTTGGATTTAGATTCTGACGGTGATGGATGTTCAGATGCTAATGAATATTATGGCTTATCCAATGCAGACGGAGCAGATGATGGAGTATTTGGAGTTGGTACTCCTACGGTGGATGCTAATGGTTTGGTCGCTGGAGCTGGATATAATGGTAGTTATTTTTTAGATGTTATCGATAATTCTATAAGTCGTTCTTGTGAGGATTTTGATGGTGATTTTATTCCAGATTTTATTGATCTCGATGATGATAATGACGGTATTTTAGATACAAATGAGGGAGATTTAACAATCGGTGAAATTAACTATGAATATTATAATTTGGTGCCGACTGGAAATACAGTAGATAATATACCAGCAAGTGGAGCAGATCAAACGGGTGTTATTTCAAATTTTGATGTTGAAGCTTTGAGTATAGCCATAACTGGTAATGCAGAAACTTATTCTGTGAGATACACTGGATTCATAAATATTGCTGCAGACGATACCTATACGTTTTTTACAAATTCTGATGATGGTTCAAAGTTATTTATTGATGGCATAGAAGTAGTTGATAATGATGGGCTTCACAGCGCTGCAGAAGCTTCTGGAAGTATTTCTTTAACAGCAGGTTTGCATGCTATCGAAATTCTTTACTTTGAAAACACTGGAGACGATTTACTGACTGTATCTTATCAGAGTTCAACTATTACTAAAGCACAAATACCTTTTTCAATTTTATCATCACTTTTGGGGGATTTGGACACAGATTTAGATGGTTTCCCTAATCGGATAGACTTAGACTCTGATAATGATGGCTGTTCTGATGCTAATGAATATTATGCGCTGGCAACTGTAGATGGAGGAGATGACGGTGTATATGGAACAGGTGTTCCGGCTGTAGATGCTGATGGTCTTGTGCTATCGGCAGGGTATGATGGTGCAAATTATGCTGATGCCTTGGATGCAAATGTCAACGAAGGCTGTTCTTACATCCAAACTGTAGATGGAAACTGGAATACGGCTACCAATTGGAGAGAACAAGCTGTTCCTTCTTTAAGTCATGATGCTATTATAAGAGCAAACAGTACGGTTTTCCAAAACCAGGCTGTAAATGATTTAATTATTGATTCTGGCTTTGCTGTTATTGTCGATTCTGGTCAGACGCTAAGTGCGAGTGGAAATTTAACAAATAACGCCGAAGTGACAGGAGCAGGCGAAGTTATTCTCAATGGAACCTCAGCTCAAAGTATTTCTGGAACAGGATCTTATGAAAACTTAAGAATAAATAATCCAACTACTGTTGATTTTACGGAAGCCTCAGAATTGTTTGGCGTTCTATATGTAGAACAAGGCACATTAAACACAGGGGGCAATCTTTCTTTAGGCTGTGATTTTGGAACAGGTAAAACTGCTCAGGTTGCCCCTGTATTAGGAGCCATTGTAGGCGATGTTACAGTAGAACAGTGTTACCCAGCAAGAAGAGCATTTAGATTTATTTCTTCCTCGGTTACTACATCTACATCTATAAGAGAAAACTGGCAAGGAAACCCTACGGATTATTTAGATGATGAGCCGCTTGGATATGGAACTCATATTACAGGTTTAGAACCAGATCCTGCTGTGGATGCGAGTCCTGCTCAGGATGGTACTAATGGGTTTGATTACAGTCCATCTGGAAATTCTTCCATGTTTACATTTGATAATACGGGAGCAAGCTGGAATGCGATTGCAACGACAGTACAAAACTTAGACGCAGGAGAACCCTATCGCCTTATGATCAGAGGAGATAGAAGCATTGATATTACAGATATTGCCACCTCTCCAACAAATACCAGGTTAAGAGCTACAGGAGCGCTTACCATCGGAAATACGATTCAAAGCGTTTTATCGAGTACGGCAGGTGGTTTCAATTTTATCGGGAATCCTTATCAGGCTCAAGTAAATATGAATTCAGTTTTATCAGGTTCAACCAACCTCTCTACAACAGAATATTACGTTTGGGATCCAACTTTAGGAGGAACACCTACACCAGGTTTGCCAGGAGGCAGAGGCGCATATGTAACGGTAGATTTGGTCACAGGCACAAATTCATTAGGTTCAGAAGCAAACCAATATCTCCAGCCTATGCAGGCAGCTTTCGTAAGAACCGATAATGATGGGGCTTCTTCATTATTCTTTTCTGAAGCTGTTAAGGAGGTAAGTCCTGTACAGACTCAAACCAAATCCTTATCACAAGCAGAATATATCAATATTCAGTTGTTTGATGCAAACTCATTTTCTCAGGGTGAAACCCCTTCAGACGGATTACGAATTACATTTGATAAATCTTACAGCCTTTCTGCGGAAGATGATTCTCCAAAACTTGGAAATCTGGATGAAAACTTAGCCAGGGTAGAGGATAATTACTACTCAGCAATTGAAAGACGACCTTTCCCAGAAACAAGTGAAAAGTTGGACTTGTTTATCAATCAGTATAGAAGCGAAGCTTATATCATGAAGTTTGATATGACGAATAATCTAAATACTGATGTGTTTGTTGAAGACAAGTATCTAAATCAAATATCGAAAATCACTACAACTGATGACACATTTTCTTTTATAATAGACAAATCTATTCCGGAATCTATGGCAACAAATCGATTTAGTCTGGTCTTTGAACCTGTGAGTCTTTCAACTCAAGAAGAAAGTTTAGGAAGCTTAAGCCTATATCCTAACCCGACTAAAGGTAGCTTCCAGATAAGTGGCCAAGATTTGGGAGAGGGCGCAGAAGTAGAGATTTATAATATGATTGGACAACAAGTTTACAACAGAAACTTGAATGGTTCATCGGGTACAGAAATCACAGATTTCAACGCTAATGCAGGGGTGTATTTAGTGAAAATAAAAAATGATCAAGGCGAAAAAACCTTCAAATTGATAAAACAATAAGCTTATGAAACTAAATAAATCACATTTTTTGGTACCAGGAATTTTAATCATCATGTTATTGGTCTCCACAGAAGCTTTTGCACAACAACTTCCTCCAGCTTTTGGGGGTGATGGTGATGATGTTAATGATCTCGCCGCTCCCATCAACGGACTCATTGCTTTAGGGCTTGCTGTTGGCGGATACCTCGGGGTCAGAAAATTAAAAAAGTAAATTTTATTCAACTATTAGATAAGACCACCTGAGAAACTCAGGTGGTTTTTTTGTATAAAGCATTTTACAGATTAAGCTGGTGAAGACCTTTAAAAGATGAAATTCAGTTAAAAATGCCTATTGTATTGATTTCGAACTAATTCTACAAGAAAAAATAGGCTCAAGCATTATTTTCGTCAAAATTCATAGTTTTTGAACAAAATTATACTTTTCCTTTTTTTCTCAATTTTTACTTGCATTACAGCTCCCTGTAATGCGCAGGGGACTACTTCATCCACAAATAAAACTGCTGAATATGTATTTATTTCAGATGGAGAGTGGACTAATCCTGATAACTGGAAGAACCAGAGCATTCCCCCTACATCTTCAAAGATCCTTATCCAGGCAAACCTGGTATTAAATGTTTCTGTAGTTTTAAGTGACCTTGAAATCAGGGATGGGGCTAGTATTGCTATAAACTCTCAAACCCTGCTTTCAGTAACAGGCCATATCAAAAATGACGGGGAAATTTATGGAGAAGGTGAACTTGTTTTAAATGCTAGTTCACCACAATACATCAGAGGAAACGGCAGTTATGTCAACTTACGACTGTCCAATCCAACTTCAGTTCACTTAAAGGATAAAATGGATGTATATGGCAATCTCTATGTAGACGCTGGAAATTTTGTTACAAACAATAACCTGCATCTCAGATGCGATTTAACCACCGATAAAACTGCTCAGGTGGGCCGGGTTTCAGGTCACATCAGCGGAAAAGTTACAGTAGAACACTGCTATACAGCGAGACGAGCCTTTAGACTGGTAAGCCCGTCTGTAACTACATTTACTTCCATTCATAAGAATTGGCAGGAAGATGCAGACAGTTATTTTGATGAAGATGTGCCCGAAAATTACGGGACGCATATTACCGGTTTAAATCCAGGTGATGGTCCGGCTTACTTGCATCAGGACGGAGAAAAGGGTTTTGATTTCAGCCCTTCCGGCGATGCCTCCATGTTTGTTTTCAATAATCAACAGGCCGAATTTATTCCCATAGATAATACAAATGTGAATAAATTGAAAGCAGGTTCTCCCTACAAGATTTTAGTGCGAGGCGACAGAAGCATAAATATTTATTCAAATTCTGCAAGTCCAACCCCTACGCGGCTTAGAGCTGAAGGTGAATTGGTGACAGGGGATTATACAAAAACCGACTTATCAACTGCTAAAGACGGATTTAGTTTAATTGGTAATCCTTATCACGCTCAAGTGGACATGAACAAAGTTCTGGCCAAATCAAAAAACATAAGGAAAGACGTGTACTATGTTTGGGATCCAAAACTGGGAGGAGTCCAGGATTTGGAAGAAGGTGGGGGACGGGGCGCTTATGTGGTCGTGGAGCTGCCTTCAGGCCGTAATTCGTCTAATTCTGAAGCCAGTCAATATCTTCAGCCGATGCAAGCTGCATTTGTTCAAACCATTGATGAAAATGCGCTCACTGAACTTAATTTTTCTGAAACGGATAAGGTTTCTGAACAGGAACAAACCCAGGCATTTTCTACATCAGGTGAACGATATCTAAATATTCAGCTTTATAATGAGATTTCATTCAATGCAGCTAGTACACCTTCAGATGCTTTAAGAATAGACTTTGGCGAAAACAACTCAAATTCGGCCAATGATGACATTGGCAAACTCCCTAATATCGATGAAAACTTCGCAAGGCTTTTAGATCAAAACCTGGTGGCCTGGGAAAGGAGAGCCTTGCTTGAAGATGAAGAAATCTTACCGCTTTATATAGATCAGTACAGAAGAAAAAATTATATCCTGCATTTTGAAACTTCTGATGTCTTCGAAGCAGACATATACCTGTGGGATCAATATTTAGAAACCGAAATTCTTATCTCAGAGGCAAATCCCACCTATGCCTTTAATGTGGACTCATCAGTCTCTGCATCTGTAGATGAAAACCGATTTTCTTTGAGACTGAAACCTGTTAGCCTTTCTGCATCAGAAACACAATTGTCAACTACTAAACTTTACCCGAATCCCACTCAGGGTTCTTTCAGCATTAGCGGGTTGGAAGGTGTTGAAGAAGTCAGTATTTACAATATGATAGGTCAGAGGGTTTATTCTCAACAAACAGCTAATCTCTCACAACTCCTTATCAGGGACTTTAGTGCTGAAGCGGGAATTTACCTAGTCAAATTGACGTCTAAAAATCAAGAGCAGAGTTTTAAACTTCTGAAGGAGAATTAAATTTACACCAACAAAAAAAGAGCGCTTTCTAAGCTGAAAGCGCTCTTTTTATATGAAGTATTCCGTATCTATTCCTCCAAAATCATGACGTTATTTTCACGATTCACATCGGCCATAAAGCCAGACGGATCGATTTCAATTTTTTCAATTCCGTAGCGTGTGCTCGTAATCTCAAGATTATAAGTCGGATAAGCCCAGGCCCAGTCCTCTACAACAGTTCCCGCATTCGGTTTTTCCCATCTCATGATTCTCAATGGAATGTAGAAAGTTTCAGAAGTTCCGCCTTTGTAATCTACCTTCACTTCCAAAGGCATTGGCGTAAGCCCAATTCTTTCCAGAGTGATATTAGTGGTTTCCTGAGCAGTGTTGACATCCTTTATAGCATAATCAACAGTATTGGTAGTTCTGGTCCAGTCGTTGAGGTACCAGCTCAATTCTGCGCCGCTTACCTTTTCAGCTACGCGAATAAAATCATTGGGGGTAGGATGTTTAAATTTCCATTCATCAAAATATCTGTTCAGGACCTGCTCTAAATTTTCCTTACCGATCAAATAGCCAAGCTGACCTAAAAATACGGCTCCTTTGGAATAGGCTGAGGTTCCATAAGCTTGGTTGTATGCATAACGATCGGCATGAGTAGTTTGTGGTTGCTCATAGCCGGAATTTGCTAGGCTTACATAACCCCTGTAGTTCCCGGCTGTTGGATTTTCTTTGTTTTGATCCATAACTTCATTCATGGCCAGACCGGAAATATAAGATGTAAAGCCTTCATCCATCCACTCATGCTGAGCTTCATCTGTAGCTAGAATATGCTGAAACCAGGCATGCGCCATTTCGTGAGCAGTAACGCCAACAAGACTTCCGAACTTTCTTTCGCCTGTAATTAAAGTGCACATGGCATATTCCATACCGCCATCACCGCCTTGAATTACAGAATATTGATCGTAGGGATACAGACCGATATGTTCGTTGAAATAATCTAAAAGTTCAATGGTTTTAGACTGTAAATTTTTCCAGTTTTCTTTAATATCTTCATTGTCTTTATACAGGAAATGAAGCGTCGTTCCGTCATTTCCGGTCACGGTATCATGGATGTAGTCTTTATCTGCAGCCCAGGCGAAATCGTGAACATCAGGAGCTATAAAGTGCCAGGTCAGTTTCTTTCCTCGTCGTTTTACATCAACGCCTTCATCCTCATAGCCATAACCCACTTCGTTAGGGTTTTGGATATAACCGGAACCTCCTAATATAAAATCTTTATCGATTGTGATTTTTACGTCAAAGTCTGCCCACACGCCGTGGAATTCTCTGCCGATATAAGGGTCTGCATGCCAGCCTTCAAAGTCGTATTCAGCCATTTTAGGATACCATTGGGTCATAGACAGTTCTACGCCTTCAGCATTATTTCTGCCCGATCTTCTTATTTGCACAGGGACCTGTCCTTCAAACTCCATGGTGAAGGTTGAGGAATCACCCGGTAAAATCGGTTTGTGGAGCTCTACTTCCAGAACGGTACCCACTAGCTCGTAATCTAAAGCAACTCCATCTTGGGTTAAGGACGTAGCTCTCATGAAGCCTATTTCACTTTCGCTAAGCTTGGAAATTCGATCTCCAACTCTGGAGTCCGGATCCTGTATGGTTCTGGATCTCACGTCCATTTCACTGCCAGGCTGAAAAGCATTGAAATACATATGGTAAAAAACTCGGTTTAAGGTGTCCGGAGAATTATTCGAATACACGAGTTTTTGATCTCCTTGATATTGGTAATTGGTATCATCAAAGTCAATATCCATGTCATAATTGGCGTATTGCTGCCAGTAATTCGTGTTATTTTGACCGAATAGCGTTGCTATTGAGATTAATAAAATAAAGGTTAAAGTGTGTTTGAGCATTTTATTTGGTTTTAGAAGCTAATATTAAAGCATTATACATGTTTACCATTTTCCCTGAAACTGAAATTTCATCAAATGGTTTGGTTTCCTGGGGATCTCCTCCAAGAATGACTTCCTGATCTGTGCTTAAGCCAGATTCCATCAGAACTTGTTTTACCTGGGCAGCACTTAATGAGGGATATATTGACCTGATCATGGCAGCGACTCCTGCAACATTGGGAGCGGCCATAGAAGTACCCTGAAGGAACTCGTAGGTGTTTAAAGGAGTTGTAGCATAAATAGATGAGCCAGGAGCAAATACATCTACACTGCTTTTTCCATAGTTTGAAAATCCTGAAACAAGATTTTTACCATATTCAGAGGTGATCGAGCCTACATTGATAAAATTATCTACAATGTTAGCAGGGTTTTCTGGAGTCTCATCGTTGGGGTATACCCGTTTTTTATCCAGGTTTATGCCCTCATTACCAGCAGCGTTGACGATCAGGACATCATTTTTCTCGGCATATTTTATAGCATCGTTAACCCATCCAGGGTGCTTTGAGAAATATTTCCCAAAAGATGTATTGATAATACTAGCTCCGTTATCTACAGCATAACGGATGCCTAAAGCAATATCTTTATCATATTCATCTCCATCCGGTACAGCTCTTATAGGCATGATCAAAACATTTTCAGCAACCCCTTTAATCCCTTTCTGATTTGCCCTGTTGGCAGCTATAATACCAGCTACATGAGTTCCGTGTTTTGCATCTTCTTTATCTTCATTAGGTCCACTCACCTCATTGTTGCCGTAAATTTTGCTTGAAAAATCATCTGCATCATCTCCTAGTATTTTGGCTCTGGCATAAAGACCCAGATTGAGATGGTATTTGATTTTATTTTTAAAATACGCCATGGCTTCAGCTAATTGATCCTGGATATCTTGAAGATCTTCACCAATATTATTCATCACATTCAGCAAAAGCATTTTTTGATTGGTGGCAATGTCATCTTGTGGCTTAAAGGCTGTCACGTTTTCTATAGTAAGAACATCGGTATCAAGTTCGATTTTTATGCTTTCCTCGGCTTCCTGTAATTGATTGTTCATCATAACATATCTATCCAGGTTGGCTTGAGCCATATTCAATTCTTTATCATATTCAGCTTTGGCAGCTTTGTAAAGTTTAAAATCTTCCAGATTTTCCTCAGCTATTTCACTCTCCAGCTTTCCTTCAAATGAATCTTGAAAATCTCTTACAATCCTGGTGAATTCGAGATTTTCCTCCACTACATCACCGAGAAAATTCCACCCGTGAATATCATCTATAAAACCATTGTTATCATCGTCTGTTCCATTCTCTGGTATTTCATCTATATTGGTCCACACAACGCCTTCCAGGTCTTCGTGTTCTATATCGATTCCGCTATCCAAAACGGCTACGATTACCGTTTTTCCTTCGTAATCCTTGAGGAGTTCCTCATAAGCTCTGTTGACACTCATTCCGGGAATAGTATCATTGAGTAAGTCTTTACTTCCCCAGTACTGAAGCTCCTCTTCTGTGAGTTCTACGGTTTTTTCATTGACACTTTGTAAATTGGGAATAGGTTCGGACGAAAACCTGGGCCCGGTAGCACAACCGATTAAAAAGGCTGAGACTAAAAGGCTTAAGCCTCCAGTTTTGAAAAAATTATTGTTCATGTTGTTTAATTTAAGTAGTGAAAAGTTCATTGAAGTTAAATTTTGAATCAAGTCTGGCTCCTTTTTCGGTATCCTTCAAATTGATAACTTCGTTATGGGCATCGTGTTCTAAAAACAGGTAGTAGTTGTTGTTGACCGCTTCTTTCAAAAAAAGTTTCTTTTCCGTCAGCGTTTTCAGAGGTCTAGTGTCGAAACCCATCACATAGGGTAATGGTATATGTCCGGCCGTAGGAAGTAAATCTGCAGTAAAGACCAGTTTTTTATCCTGATACTCAATAATGGGGATCATCTGCTTATCGGTATGTCCATCAACAAAAAGAACTTCAAATCCCAGATTCTCATAAAAATGACGGTTTTTGGATCTTTTTAAAAAATTTAAATGACCAGACTCCTGCATAGGGAGTAAGTTTTCCTTCAGGAAAGAAGCCCTTTCTCTGTCGTTAGGATTAATCGCCCAGTCCCAGTGTTCTTGGTTGGACCATATCTTTGCATTTTTAAAAGCAGGTTCATAACCTGTTTTGTCTTTATTCCATTGGATGGTTCCTCCGCAATGATCGAAATGCAAGTGCGTTAAAAATACATCCGTAATATCATCTCTATGAAATCCGTGTTTTTTTAAAGAGCTATCAATGGAATGGTCTCCCCATCTGTGGTAGTGACTAAAAAATTTTTCGCTTTGTTTATTTCCCAGGCCTGTATCTATAAGGATGAGTTGTTTGCCGTGTTCTATCAAAAGGCTAGTAGCAGCAATGTCTATCATATTGTTGGCATCTGCCGGGTTCGTGCGTTGCCAGAGTGATTTTGGAACAACACCAAACATGGCTCCTCCGTCAAGTTTAAAATGTCCGGTTTCAATGGGATATAATGTCATATAATTATATTTTAGAGCAAAATACTAAAAGAGTCTTAACTTTGGAATTCGAGTCTTTTAGATTATGCTATTTTTAACGACTCAAACTTAACATTTATGATTGAACTGGCAGGAATTATAATATTAGGGATTTTAGCTCAGTGGTTTGCATGGCGTTTTAAAATTCCTGCGATTTTACCACTTATTCTTATTGGACTTCTGGTAGGTCCCTTAGCTACTTTATATACTGAAGATGGGTCCAAGTTAATCGAACCTATCTGGAATGGTGAATCCGGATTGTTTCCCGGGGAGAGTTTGTTTTACTTTGTTTCACTTGCTATTGGTATTATTCTTTTTGAAGGCGGACTTACTTTAAGACGTGGTGAAATTCTCCACGTGGGACCAGTAATCGTCAAACTGATTACAGTTGCGGTAGTCGTTACCTTTATTGGGGCAGGTATGGCTGCACACTGGATTCTTGGACTGAGCTGGCAAATTTCCCTCCTGTTTTCAGGTCTCATCATTGTCACTGGTCCAACCGTTATCACCCCTATTTTAAGGAATATACCTCTAAAAAAAGATGTGTCTACGATTTTAAAATGGGAGGGGATTTTAATCGATCCCATAGGCGCTTTGGTAGCCGTATTGGTGTTTGAATTTATTTCAGCCGGAGGTGGAGAAGCGGTGACTTCTACGGTATTGATTGAATTTGGTAAAATTGTGCTTTTTGGATTTACATTTGGATTCACATTTGCCAAAGCTCTGGCTTTAGCCATTAAATCCAAGGTGATCCCACATTATTTACTGAATGTGGTTACCCTTGCTGCGGTTTTAGGTGTGTTTGTTTTAGCCGATCATTTTGCTCACGAAAGTGGGCTGCTTGCTGTGGTTATCATGGGTATTATCATGGGGAATACCAACCTGCCAAATTTGAAAGACCTGCTCTATTTCAAAGAATCACTTAGTGTATTACTGATCTCCATACTTTTTATTTTGCTGGCGGCTAATATCAATTTAGAAAATCTGCTCCTGGTAATTAACTGGGAGACACTCATCCTTTTTGCTGTGGTCGTCTTCCTGGTCAGACCACTGGGTGTTTTCTTAAGCAGTTATAAATCGTCTTTAGAAACCAATGAAAAACTTTTCATCAGCTGGGTAGGACCAAGAGGTATTGTGGCTGCCGGGGTGGCTTCTCTGTTTGGGCTTAAACTCGTAGAACAAGGTATCCCCAGTGCCGAATTAATCACACCTCTGGTATTTATAATAGTATTGGGTACTGTTCTTTTAAATGCGACTACAGCCAGGCCTTTTGCCAAGCTGGTGGGTGTGTTTTTAAAAGAATCTCAGGGTATATTAATCGTTGGATCGTCTTCTTTTTCAAGAATTATCGCCAAATATCTTAAGGATAACGATCGGCATGTGGTGATCGTGGACAACAACAAAAGCAATATTGATAAGGCTAAAGAGATGGGACTGGAAGCTATAAATGCCAATATTTATTCAGATGACTTGATAGATAATGTAGAATTGAGTGATGTCGGTTATCTTATGGCTTTAACCGGGAATACAGCGGTCAATAAAAAAGCTATCGAGAATTTTGCCAAGCAATTTGGTGAGCGAGGCACTTACCGGGTGATCTCTTCTGAAGAAATGGAAGACCCGGAAAACAACCCTGATGACGGTTTATTCTCTCAAACCGACGATTACATCAAACTTGTAAATCTTACGAGAAAATATCCTGAAATTCATGAAATAGCTCTCAATTCTCACGAACACTTTGAAGGCTTAATCGAAATAACAAAAGTAGAGCCTGAAATTATCCCGCTCTTTATAAAGACCCCTGAGGGGCAACTTGAGATTTTACCAAACAACGCCAAAGAACTTGATGTAGAGCCTGAATCTAAATTGGTTTATCTGGGAAAATCCTTTGACAAGGAGCCCTCCAAGATGGTGGTGGAAGATCAATCCATAAAGGAAGAGGAAGGTGATAAAGAAATAGAGAGGGAAAAGAATCAAGATCAAAAAGAAAAAGACTCTGGTGAAGATTCTGAGGAGGATAAAGAAACTGAAGAAGAGAATGATAAAGATAAGAAGGAGTCTTAATCAAGCTTAAGATGCAAGAACAAGAACTGCTAAATTTATTGATGTTACAAAACATCCCTGGCATAGGACATATCAATGCCAAGAAATTGGTGCAGTACTTTGGGAATGCCACCAATCTTTTCCAGGCTAATATCAAGCAGTTATCTGAAGTAGAAGGTATTGGTGATAAGCGCTTAAAAAGCCTTAAGGATTCAGCCTACCTCAGAGAAGCTGAAAAAGAACTTGAATTTATTAAAAAAAATAATATTGAGGTTCACTACTATCAGGATGAAGATTATCCTTTTCGGCTAAAGCAGTGCATAGACGGGCCCTTACTCCTTTTTTCCAGAGGAAAAATCGACCTGAAAAACAAGCCGATCTTGAGCATTGTCGGTACCCGCCAAATTACCAGTCACGGGATTGCTTTTTGCGAAAAATTTATCAGTGATCTGGCTCCCTTGAAGCCGGTGATTGTCTCTGGTTTTGCCTACGGAACCGATATTGTGGCGCATAAAGCAGCTATGGATCATAATTTGCAAACCATAGGTTGTCTTGCGCACGGGCTCGATCAAATTTACCCCAAAGCACATCAAAAATATACCGCTGCCATAGAGAATAACGGAGGGTTTTTTACAGATTTTTGCAGTCACCATACCTTCGATAGAAAAAACTTCCTGAGCAGAAACAGGATTGTTGCAGGCCTCAGTGAAGCAACGGTGGTGATTGAAAGCGCTGAAAAAGGAGGTTCTCTGGTCACTGCAGATATCGCTCATTCTTACGACCGGGAAGTTTTCGCAATTCCTGGACGACCACAGGATAAATTCAGTAAAGGCTGTAATATGCTTATCAAGCAGCAAAAGGCTCAAATGATTACCAGCGCTGCCGACCTTGTTTACTTTCTCAACTGGGACCTTACGGCGCAAAACAAAAATAAGCAAGCCCAGCTTTTTGTTGATCTTAAAGGAGAAGAAAAACTAGTTTTTGAAAAACTTAAGGAAATTGGCAAAGCCGAGATTGATGCCTTATCTTTGGCATGTGATTTACCCACGTATAAGTTGGCTTCTGTCTTGATTAGTCTGGAACTATCAGGATGTGTAAGGCCCTTGCCGGGTAAACAGTTTGAAATTATTTAAACCCTAAAATGACAACGATGAAAACATTTTTTAAAATTTTAAGTATAGCCGTTTTAGTTAGTGTGTCTTCATGCCAGGAAGAAAAGTCTGAAGACGCAAAAGCCTTTGAAGCTCAGATGAAAGAAACCATCAAAATTCACGATGAGGTTATGCCTAAACTGAGTACAATCAACAGCATGATTTCCAGGCTGGAGCGTGAAAAAGAAGAAGTGGCAGAGACTGAAACGAGTTCAGAAGAAGTGGCATTATACAATGAGGCTATAGCGGATTTGGAGAAATCTCACGATCTTATGATGTCCTGGATGAAGAACTTCAGTTATTCCTTTTCCAGAACAGAAATCAATCAAGGCTTAGCTACCATAGACAGGGATAGCGTAAAAGCCAAATTAGAAAATTTGCAGATTCAATATAAATCTGCTGAAGAGATGAGAGATTTCACCAATGAATCTATCGAAAACGCTCAGGCACTCCTGGCTGAAGAATAAGATTTTGGCAACTGAATTTAAACCAGCTTCGGCTGGTTTTTTTTATGGGGTAAAACCTTTAAAATCCCCTTTAAAATAAGAAATACTAATAGTAATTATTCTAAATAATTATGTTAAGTGATACGCCAAAATAATTCATTAATCTTATATTTGTTTCTAATTTAGAATTAATTCATATAATATGATTAAAGTAAGTGAAACCGCTAAGCGAAAAATCATCAATTTAATGGCTGAAGATGGCTTCAATACTAGTGATCACTTCGTGAGAGTTGGTGTGAAAAGCGGTGGTTGTTCGGGTTTGTCTTACGAGTTGAATTTCGATCAAACTCAGCTGGAACAAGACAAGGTTTTTGAAGATAACGATGTTAAAATCGTCATCAATAAAAGCAGTTTTTTATACTTAATAGGAACGACTCTGGAATACTCCGGAGGATTGAACGGAAAAGGGTTTGTTTTCAACAATCCTAATGCGCAAAGAACATGTGGTTGTGGTGAAAGTTTTTCACTTTAATTAAAAAAAAGAATATGGCTTATACAGAGCAAGAACTCGAGAAAGAACTTCAAAATAAAGAGTACGAATACGGTTTTTACACGGAGATGGAAGCGGATACGTTTCCACCCGGACTAAATGAGGATGTGGTTATTGGCATTTCCAAAAAGAAAGGTGAGCCGGACTGGATGACCCAGTGGAGGCTGGAAGCTTACAGGCATTGGTTAACTATGAAAGAGCCTAACTGGGCAAACATCGGTTATGAAAAACCAAATTACCAGGCGATATCTTACTATTCTGCACCTAGCACAAAACCGAAGTACGACAGCTTAGACGAAGTAGATCCGGAAATGCTGGAGACTTTCAAAAAGTTGGGTATTTCTATAGATGAACAAAAAAAATTGGCTGGTGTGGCGATGGACGTAGTTATGGATTCAGTTTCAGTAACAACGACTTTTAAAAAGACTTTAGCTGAAAAAGGAATTATATTCTGCTCAATTTCAGAGGCGATTAAGGAACATCCTGAACTTGTCAAAAAATATATCGGGAGTGTAGTTCCCACTTCAGACAATTACTTTGCAGCTTTAAATTCCGCAGTATTTAGTGATGGGTCATTCTGTTACATCCCAAAAGGGGTAAGATGTCCAATGGAATTATCGACTTATTTCAGAATCAATCAGGCAGGAACCGGACAGTTTGAAAGAACTTTGGTGATCGCTGAAGATTCGAGTTATGTGAGCTACCTCGAAGGATGTACAGCTCCTTCTCGTGACGAAAATCAATTGCATGCTGCGGTTGTAGAACTTGTCGCTATGGATAATGCGGAGATTAAATATTCAACCGTTCAAAACTGGTATCCAGGTAATAAAGAAGGAAAGGGCGGGGTTTATAACTTCGTCACCAAACGTGGAATTTGTGAAAAGAACGCTAAAATAAGCTGGACACAGGTTGAAACGGGTTCTGCAGTGACCTGGAAATATCCAAGCTGTATCTTAAAAGGCGATAACTCTACAGGGGAGTTTTATTCTATTGCTGTAACCAACAATTTTCAGCAGGCAGATACAGGCACAAAGATGATTCACCTGGGTAAAAATACCAAGAGTACCATTATTTCTAAAGGTATTTCAGCAGGGAAATCTCAAAATAGCTACCGAGGCCTGGTGCAAATCAATAAGCGTGCGGAGAATGCAAGAAACTTTTCTCAGTGTGATTCCTTATTGATGGGAAACAAGTGTGGAGCACATACCTTCCCTTACATCGAAGCTAGAAATAAAACCGCTCAGGTGGAGCATGAGGCGACGACCAGTAAAATTGGAGAAGATCAAATTTTCTACTGTAACCAGCGTGGGATTGATACTGAAAAAGCCATCGCCTTAATTGTGAACGGATTTAGTAAAGAAGTCCTGAACAAGTTACCGATGGAATTTGCAGTAGAAGCACAGAAATTGCTCGAGATTTCCTTGGAAGGATCAGTTGGATAAATAACTATGAGAAACCTTATTTTTCTTTTTGCGATCTGCGTCTTGTTTTTAGGATCCTGTAAGTCAGATTCTAAAACCTCTGATGCCGAAACAAAGAAGGTTCAAACGGAATCCGATCTAGAATTCAATTCGATTTCAGGTGAATTCATTTACACCGATTCTGTTGCAGTTTTCAGTAAGCAAGATGAAATTTACGGGGTTGTGATGAATGTAAAAGCCAGGCAGCTAATCGCTCAAGCTCGGGAATTAAATTCAGATCCATATGCTTCTTTTGAAGTGACTCTGAAAGCCGATATCAAAGAGAATCCAGAAAAAGATGCTTGGCCACAAGTCATCGATATTCAACATATAATTAAAGTAAAGCCGCTGTCCAACGATGATAGCTTGAGATTAAATAAATAAGAATAAGTTATGTTAAAGATAAAAAATTTACACGCCAGCGTAGAGGGTGAAAAAATATTAAAGGGAATCAATCTGGAAATTAATCCAGGTGAGGTTCACGCTATAATGGGGCCTAACGGTTCCGGAAAAAGCACACTTGCTTCTGTAATTGCAGGAAACGAAGATTTTGAAGTGACCAAAGGTGATATCCTGTTTGAAAAAGCAAATATTTCGGAATTGTCTCCGGAAGAAAGAGCTCATAAAGGCATTTTCTTATCCTTTCAGTATCCAGTAGAAATCCCAGGAGTTTCAGTGACCAATTTTATCAAAACCTCTATCAACCAGGTTAGAAAAGCTCAAGGTCAAAAGGACATGCCGGCTAATGAAATGCTGAAAAAAATTAGAGAGAAATCAGCTTTGCTGGAGATGGATAGAAAATTCCTTTCCAGATCACTGAACGAAGGTTTTTCCGGTGGAGAAAAGAAAAGGAATGAAATCTTCCAAATGGCTATGCTGGAACCTAAACTGGCAATTTTAGATGAAACCGATTCCGGTCTGGATATCGACGCTTTGCGCATCGTTGCCGATGGTGTTAATAGATTGAAGACCAAGGAGAATGCTACATTGGTGATTACGCACTATCAGCGTTTATTGGATTATGTTATTCCAGACGTTGTTCATGTATTGATGGATGGTAAAATAGTTAAAACTGGTGGTAAAGAATTAGCCAAAGAACTGGAAGAAAAAGGATACGACTGGCTGAAAGAGGAACGCGCAGAAATGACTTCATAAGCACCAAAACGATTGAAAACTATGGAACTTAAAGATAAATTAATGTCTTCTTATCTTGCTTTTGAAGAGCAGGTCGATTTGGAGAACGATATTCACGAAGTACGAAATAAAGCGATAAAGTTCTTTGAACATACAGGCTTTCCTACCAAAAAGGAGGAGGCATGGAAATATACCTCGCTCAATTCCATTTTGAAAGAGGATTACAGCATATTTCCTAAAAAGGAGGATGCTATTGATTATAAAGACATCAAGAAATACCTGATTCACGACATAGATACCTACACGATTGTATTTGTAGACGGTATTTATTCTTCTCATCTGTCCAGAACCACGCATGATAAACTGGATGCATGTTTGATGTCTTCTGCTTTGGATAAAGAAAAGTATAAGCCTGTTATCGAGAAGTATTTTAATAAAATTGTCCCTGAAGACAGTATGTCTTCTTTGAATACGGCTTTTGCCAAGGAAGGGGCTTACATCAGAATACCAAAGAACGTGGTCGCTGAAAAGCCTATTCAAATCATGAATTTCTTCACTAGCAATGAAGCTGCTTTGATGGTTCAGCCTAGGAATTTAATCATCGCAGAAGAAGGTTCTCATGTGCAAATTATAGAAAGGCATCAGAGTTTGACAGATAACCCTGTGCTTACCAATTCAGTGACTGAAGTTTATGTAGGCAAAAATGCTGAGGTAGACTATTACAAAATTCAGAATGACAGAATCACCTCGTCCCTAATCGATAATACCTTTATCAAACAGGAACGCGACAGTAAATGCTCCATGCACACCTTCTCACTGGGTGGAAAAATTACCAGAAATAATCTGAAGTTCTATCAGCACGGAGAAAACTGTGATTCAGTATTAAAAGGGGTGACTATTTTAGAAGACAAGCAGCATGTCGACCATAACACCCTGGTGCATCATACCCAGCCTAATTGTGAAAGTCATCAGGATTACAAAGGCATTTTTTCAGAAAAATCTGTCGGGGTGTTTAATGGAAATGTACTTGTAGACAGAGTGGCACAGAAGACTAATGCGTTTCAAAGCAATAACAATATCTTAATTGACGATACAGCCACCTGTAACTCAAAGCCACAGTTGGAAATTTTTGCAGATGATGTGAAATGCAGTCACGGTTGTACGATTGGTCAGCTGGATAACGAGGCCTTATATTATTTAAGAACGCGTGGTATTCCTAAAAAGGAGGCTAGAGCTTTGCTGATGTTTGCCTTTGCCAACAAGGTTTTGAGCAGTGTTAAGATACCGGAAATTAAAAAAAGAATCACTAAACAAATTGCATTGAAATTAGGCGTAGAACTAGGGTTTAACCTGTAAAAATTTCAATTCAGTCAACTTGTTTAGAAGTAAATAAACGAAACGAAACATGACGAATACTTCTGAACAAATTTTAGATATAGACAAAATACGCAAAGACTTTCCAATACTCAGAAGAGAAATCAATGGAAAGCCTTTAGTGTATTTTGATAATGCAGCGACTTCGCAAACTCCAACGCAGGTCATCGACTGTATCGTAGATTATTACGAAAACAAAAACGCTAATATCCATAGAGGGGTTCATTCTCTTTCTCAAATTGCCACCGATGCCTATGAAGCTGCCCGGGAAACAGTAAGAAAGCATTTCAATGCTGAATTTGCCCACGAAATCATTTTAACGGCAGGAACCACACACAGCATCAATCTGGTTGCTAACGGGTATGCTTCTGTTTTGAAACCTGAAGATGAAATCCTGGTTTCGGCAATGGAACACCACTCCAATATTGTGCCCTGGCAAATGCTTTGTCAAAAAACGGGCTCTCAGTTAAAAGTGATACCGATGCTGCATACGGGTGAGCTGGATATGGAGGCTTATAAAGAACTTCTGAATGCAAATACGAAGCTGGTTTTTGTCAATCACGTCTCAAATGCTTTAGGAACCATCAATCCGATTGAGCAGATTATCAACTTGGCTCATGGAGTGGATGCCAAAGTTTTAATCGATGGTGCACAGGCAGCACCCCATCTTAAAGCAGACGTTCAGGCTCTGGATGTCGATTATTACACCGTTTCGGCGCATAAGATCTACGGACCTACCGGTGTTGGTATGCTCTACGGAAAAGAGGAGCTTTTGAATATGCTGCCCCCTTATCAGGGTGGCGGTGAAATGATTTCAGAAGTGACTTTTGAAAAAACAACCTATGCTGGCTTACCGCATAAATTTGAAGCAGGGACCCCAAACATCTCGGGGGGAATTGCTTTTGGAGCTGCTTTAGATTATATGAATGACATCGGTTTTGAGGCGATTGCAGCCTATGAAATGGAATTGCTGAACTATGCCACTACAGAAATTCAAAAAATAGAAGAGGTCGAGATTTACGGGACTTCGCCAGATAAAAAAACAGCGGTCTTGTCGTTCAATATTCAGGGACTTCATCCTTACGATATAGGAACGCTTTTAGATAAAATGGGAATTGCTGTGAGAACCGGGCATCATTGCGCTCAGCCTATCATGGAATTTTATAAAATTCCAGGAACCGTGCGGGCTTCCTTTTCATTTTATAACACCAAAGAAGAAATAGATTCTTTTATAACTGCTTTGAAAAAGGCAAAATCCATGCTATTATGAAAGGAATTTTAAATTCGGGTATCCTTGTGGTGTCTTTAGTCATAATACTTGGATCGTGTAAAGCTCAGAAGAGGACTTCAGATCAATTGATAGCCCAGGAATACGCAATAACACAACTAGGGGATAAGGAGGTTTCTGAGTCTGAATTGACCTTAAAAGTAAATCCGGAGAATTCTGTGATATCGGGATATGCAGGCTGTAACAATTATAGCTACAGCTATAAACTGAAAGAGGGAAAACTCAATTTAGGTTATGCGACAGCTACCAAAATATACTGTGAGGACTCCATGGAACTTGAAAATTTATTCTTTCAAAAAATGTCCTCAGTGACTCAGTTTGAAAGTTCAAAACAAGCCATTTATTTTAAAAACGAAGACGGTAAAATCCTCGTCAAAGCAAAAAAGAAAGATTAACGTGAATAGTATTCAAGAAAGACAAGAAGAGATTATAGAAGAATTCAGCATGTTTGAAGACTGGATGCAGCGCTATGAATATATGATAGAACTTGGTAAATCTCTGCCGCTTATCGATGAAAAGCATAAAACAGAAGAAAACATCATCAAAGGCTGCCAGAGTAGAGTCTGGGTGTATGCGGAAATGGATGATGATCAGGTGGATTTTACAGCAGATAGCGATGCCATAATTACCAAAGGCATCATTGCTATTCTCATTAGAGTTTTTTCAGGTCAGAAACCTGAAGATATCATCAATGCCAAGACCGATTTTATAGACGAAATCGGCCTTAAAGAACACTTGTCACCCACCAGAGCAAATGGTTTGGTGAGTATGATAAAACAAATGAAAATGTATGCTATTGCTTACAATAGCCAACAAAACAATAAAGCTTAAGAAAATGGCTGAAGAAAGAAATACAGAAGAATTGGGAGAAGACATCGTAAGGGTTTTAAAAACCATTTACGATCCGGAAATTCCTGTTGATATCTACGAATTAGGTCTTATCTATGACGTATTTGTCAATGAAGATAACGACGTCAAAATACTGATGACTTTAACCTCACCCAACTGTCCGGTTGCAGAATCTTTACCCCAGGAGGTCAAAGAAAAGGCCGCCTCTTTAGATTGGGTCAATGAATGTGAGGTGGAACTGACTTTTGATCCTGCCTGGTCACAAGATTTGATGAGTGAAGAAGCGAAACTGGAACTGGGAATGCTGTAATCTATGGCAGAAATAGTCAATAAAGTAGCCCTGAGTTCTCTCAAAACCTTCAATCTGGAAGATTACTATCCGGTGGGTGAACGCAAATCTATTGATATTAAAGACTGGTTGTTCGAAGGGATTATTCTTAAAGAAAAAGACTTTAGAGAAGCTTTAAAAAATCATGACTGGTCTCAGTATCAGGATGCCTATGTGGCTCTAGACTGCTCAAGCGATGCCATCGTTCCGGGCTGGGCTTACTTATTGATTACCTCTTACTTGCAAGGCTTTACAAAAAAAGTAGTATTTGGAAATCTGGAATTTCTCAACGCTTTACTTTACCAGGAAGCATTGCAGGATGTGGATTTTACTGAATATCAGGATAAGCCGGTCATCATTAAAGGCTGTTCCAACAAACCCGTTCCGGAAAATGCTTATTTACTGGCCTTACAAAAACTTCAGCCGGTGGCCAAGTCGATTATGTACGGAGAAGCCTGTTCTGCAGTGCCGCTTTATAAGAGACCTAAGAAATAATTGATAAAAGTTACAAAAAACCAAACTTTTAAATAGTTATCTTTTGGTTTCATAGATTTGTTTTTAAAAACTTTAAAAATGAGACCTCACTATTTTTTATGTTCCTTCTTGTTTTTTTTGGCTACTTTTTTTGCTTCAGCTCAGTCTGATGACAACAAGTTGACCAAAAAGGATACAATCTGGACCACTGAAGGAACCTTCCAGTTTTTAATCAACCAGGCTGCTTTCAACAGCGATTGGCAAGGGGGTGGGACGAGCAACTACTCGGTAAATGCTGTGGTCAATTATGACATCAGTTATAACAAAGGGAAATACACCTGGGACACCAAGCTTCTTGGAGATTACGGAATCAGTAAAACCAAAGACCAGGAATTCAATCGAAAAACCAGCGACCGTCTGGAAATCAATTCTACCGTTGGTCGTCAGATCAACCAGTCGAACTGGTATACCTCCGCCTTTGTAAATTTCAGAACTCAGTTTGATAACGGTTATACGTTTGGGGAAGATGCCGACGGCAATGAAAGCAGAACACTCAGAACTCAGTTTATGTCTCCGGCCTTCACGCAGTTAGGTTTGGGGGCTTTGTGGAAAAAAAGTGAGGATATACGGGTGAATATTTCGCCTGTTACGGGCCGTATCATCACAGCCAATAGCAGATTCACAACTGGACCAGACTACGTCGATGGAGACTTTTTCGGTTTGGATCAGGGGAAAACTATACGTACAGAATTTGGGGCCTCTGTCAATGCCTTTGTGAAGTTCAAATTGATGGAAAACATCACGGTAGACAACATTTTGGGCTTGTATTCCAACTATCTGGAAGATCCTCAAAACGTCGATATCGACTATACCCTCAATTTGATTATGGATGTGAATAAGTACATTTCGGCCAATTTCATTTTTCAGGCCATTTATGATGACAATGCCGTACAGGGCTTTCAAATACGAGAGAGCCTTGGCGTAGGATTCAATTATAATTTCTGATTTTTTGGGCGCTTACCTGCTATCCGTTACAACCCGCTAGCGGTTTTTTTACAGTTGTAAGCTGTTGGAAGGCTTTTCCTTTGGTCAAGCTCACAACAAGCACAACTTTATAAAAAAAAACTGCTCGCGGGGTTTCCACTTCTATAAGGAGCGCGGGGTTTTTCACTAAATTCAATGACTTTTTCAAATCTTAAAGCTTTTTGAAATTACTTTTCTAATTTTTGCTGCTGCAAGCGCCTCACTTGCATCAAACCTATTCATTAATCAAACTTTAAATTCAAAGTTCATTTCCAAAATTAAAGGCTAGTCATGATCATACCTTTTCTTTTTGATGTTTCTAAATAGTAAATGAGACTTCCAAAAAAATCTCTCATGGCATGTAACAACTTAAGTTAATATTAGTCAATATGGTTATTATCTAAACCTTAATTATCATGAAACACCTTTTTGTTTTACTTACCTTTTTAGGGAGTCTTTCGCTTTTTGCTCAGCCTAAATTAGATACACTGGCCTATCAGACGTTTCAAAACGAACGCTTTCCGATAGTCAACTTCGAGACCCTGGGCAAAGAGGTCGATAGCGCCTCGGTTATTCAGTACCTTAGTATGGAGGAGAAAATCCAGGCCTTAAGTACAGTATGGCATGAAGCTAAATTTAATTTTGCCAATTTTGATCTGATCCCCCATGTGCAATGGGATAGCCTGTATCGAGCTTATCTTCCCAAAGTCATAGCCACGGAGCATATCATGGAAACTTATACTGTTTTGATGCAGTTCAATCAGCATTTAAGAGATGGTCACACGCGCATACTTCCGCCTTTATACCATTTCAAAAAGCAAAAATTAAACTTTGTTCCTATCCATTTTAAGCAGATAGAAGGCAAAACAGTGGTGTATAAGGTAAATTCCAAAGATCCAGTGTACTCTAATATCACAATAGGAATGGTTTTGGAACATATAGACGGTATGCCCGTGCAGGAGTACATTCACAAGCAGATCACTCCTACGCTTCATTTTTCTACTGCACAGGATAGTATTGGCAGAATTTACCACCATGAATTGCTTAGGGGAGCCGAAAATACGGTCGTTGCTTTAGATTTTAAAACTCCTCGGGGAAAGTTGATCCGTGAAACCTTTACGCGGCAGCCTTATGACTGGAACGTCAGGAAATCTGTGGCTTTCAAAATTTTGCCCGGTAATGTAGGCCATTTAACGATCGACAGTTTTGCAAATGAGGATACGTTTACCGAATTCAAAAAACACTTCCCGGATATTCTAAACACCAGTGCTTTAATTATTGATGTTCGACATAACGGAGGAGGTAACGGGCACTGGGGTCACGAGATTATAGGCTATTTAACCAAAGATCCTTTTTATCCTTCCATGACTTTAATGAATACTTACCACCCTTCAGAACGCGCCTGGGGAGGTCAGGCTATTCAATCCAAAAAAACGATATACGACTGGAAACCTTACCATACAGAAACCTATAAAAAACCTGTGGTGGTCCTTATTAGTGAACTGACTTACTCTGCAGCTGAAGATTTCAGTTCTGCTTTTAAAATGGCTCAAAGGGGTGTTTTGATAGGGACAGCTACGGGAGGCAGCACAGGCCAGCCCCTTGGATATCATCTGCCGGGTGGCGGCGTTGGTTTTGTGTGTACGAAACGGGACGCCATGTACGACGGTACAGAATTCGTTGGCCTAGGTATACAGCCCGATGTTGAAGTAAAACTCACTTTAGAAGGCTTGCAAAATGGCAAAGACGAAGTGCTGGACGCTGCTTTGAAGTATGTAAAGCAACAGAAAAATAAAAGTTAGACGCAGCTATGTTGGTCAAACACACTTAGGGTAATAAGTCAAAATCTGTTAACTACCCCGAACGGCATTGCCTCGGGATAGATTTTTAATATGCATGAACCCGACGGTCAAGCCAGACTCGTGCCGTTACATAGATAGGTTTTAGCTTTAGCCGGAATACACCTGTCCGCGATGTGGTTTTAAGCGGTCTCTTAGGTCTTTCATCTGGTCTTCCTCCACGACGAGAAAAGCCAAACAATGAAATTCATTGAGGCATTCTACACCGGTAGGATGATTTTCCATAGCATTCATCTTCAGGAAATCTTTAAGATGGATTTCATGATGTTCAGCTGTTTTTTCGGCATGAGGACCTCGGAAGTCCCAGATTAATTTGAGTTGTCTGTTCATGAAATTTCTATTCAGCTATCGCTTTTAAAAAGGCTCTCACCTCCTCAATTGTTTTTACATAGTACTTTGCTTTGGTTTTTCGAACGCCTACTTTTACGGTTTGAGAGCGCTCCGGCAGTTCTTCAAACATAAATTCATCGGTCCAGTCATCGCCAAAGGCAAACACATGCTCTGATGGAAACTGATTGAGCAGACTGGAACAGGCTCTTCCTTTGTTCACTTTGCTGCTTTTGATTTCGATGACTTTATTGCCTTCCAGCAAGGTAAGGTCTGTATTGGATATAAAACTTGTGAGTACGGTTTTGATTTCAACCAGTCTTTTTTCAGCTAGTTCTACATCGGTATTTCTATAATGCCAGGCCAGAGAGTATTTCTTTTTTTCCACCAAAGTCCCTGGTGTTCTGTCTACGAAGGTTTCTAAAATCGGTAGAATGTCTTCCATCCACTCTGTTTTTAAACGTTCCGTAGTTTTCCACTCTTCATTTTCAATTCTCATGGAAACCCCATGATCCGAGACCAGGGTATAGGGGGTATGCCCAAACCAGTTGTTGAGGGTTTCCTTATCCCGACCGCTGATGAGGACCAATTTAAGGCCTTGGATGGCGTGAAGTTTTTCTAAAATAGAGAATAATTCTTTGTCTGGCTTAGCATCCTGAGGATTGTTTGTAAAATTGACCAAAGTTCCATCGTAGTCCAGGAACATTATTTTTTTCTCATCGGATCTGAGTTTTTTAATAAAAATGGCTTTGATATTTTCATCAACTTTTTCAGCTTCAATGACATTATATACCTTGTGCACCTGGTCGAGGGAATTCATAAATTCGTTGGCCCATTTTTTTACACTATACCGGGAAACCCGATTTTGCAGGGCCTGCATTCTTTGTTTTTGTTCAGCTTTGGGCATTTCTAAAGCCTGCTTGATACTGTCTGCAATCTCCTCGAAATTGAAGGGATTGATGAGCAGAGCTTCATTCATTTCTATAGAAGCACCAGCCATTTCACTTAAAACCAATACCCCGTCTTTTCGAGTTCTCGTGGCTACATATTCTTTAGCCACCAGATTCATGCCATCCCTCACCGGCGTAATCAGTGCCACATCGGAAGAGGTGTAGAGGTCGATTAAATTTTCGAAGGGTAAAGCTCTGTAAAAGTACCAGATGGGTGTCCAGCTCACAGTGGAATATTCCCCGTTGATTCTTCCGACAAGCTCGTCGGTTTCCTGTTTCAGCTTTTGGTATTGAGGAACCTGAGAACGCGAGGGGACGGCCAGCATAATCAGGCGGATTTTCTCTTGAAACTGGGGGTATTTTCTCAAGAAATATTCAAAGGCTTTAATACGGTTGGGGATGCCTTTGGTATAATCCATCCGGTCGATAGAAAGTATCATTTTTATACCATCTTCATTTTGCAAATGCTGGTCCAGGCGTTTTTGGATTTCAGATTTGTCACCTTCATTCATCTGGTTGTGATCCAGGGCTGCATTTTCAAATTTTTCATAATCAATTCCCATAGGAAAGGAGTCCACCCTTATGATGCGATTATCGTAAGTGATCTTGTTAAAACTAACATCTAAACTCAAAATTCGTTTGACTGAGCTTAAAAAATGCCTTTCATAATCATAAGTGTGAAAACCGATGAGATCTGCTCCAAGCATGCCTTCCAATAATTCCTTACGCTTGGGAAACGTTCTAAAAATCTCATAGGAAGGAAAGGGGATGTGGTTGAAGAAACCTATCGAAATATCAGGTCTCTTTGCTTTCACCATAGCAGGCACCAGCAGTAATTGATAGTCTTGTATCCAGACGTTATCACCTTCGTTCACCTGTTCCAATACCGTATCGGCAAACTTTTGGTTCACGCTTTTGTAGACCTCCCAGGATTCCGGATTGTATTCTGTGTATTCTATAAAATAATGAAATAAGGGCCAAAGCGTTCGGTTGCTAAACCCATAGTAATAATGATCCAAGTCCCTTTGAGTAAGATTTACCGAAACACACTGCTCTTTGGTGACAGCTTTTGAGATTTTGGTCTCCAGTTCAGGGGTCAATTCTTCCTGTGTAATTCCGCTCCATCCAATCCAAATACCGTTGCTTTCTTTATGTACAGATTTAAGTCCAGTAGCAAGCCCTCCCACACTGGGTGTCACTTCTATTTGATCGTTTTCAATAATGACTTGAAGAGGTAATCTGTTGGAAACAATTATTGTTTTATTCATAAGAAAGCTTTGTTTTACTCAGATTATTTACTTTTATTTAATCAAAAATATGATTTTAATTTTCGAAATACTTCAAATTGATGAATAATCTAAATTACGGAATTATAGGCAATTGCAGAACGGCAGCTTTAGTTTCAGATACCGGGTCGCTGGATTGGTGCTGTTTGCCTGAGTTCGATTCTGCTTCTGTTTTTGCAAAACTACTTGACGAAAAAAAAGGAGGGCAATTTGCTTTTCAGGTCGATGCGGCTTATACTGTCACTCAAACTTATGTTGAAAATACCTGTATTCTAAAAACCGAATTCAGATCTGAAAAAGCGAGTTTTGAAGTTCATGACTTCCTCCCCCGGTATCCCAAAAAAGATAAAACTTATCACGCTCCCCCCGAAGTCATCAGGTATCTGAAAGTGACCAAAGGCACTCCAAAGCTTAACATTGACTATAGTCCCAAACTTGAATATGCCTTAGGGAATACCGAAATTTACGTAAAAGATAATTTTATCGTTGCGCTCACCGAAGCCGATGAATTTGACACTTTATTTTTATACACGTCACTTTCAAAAGAAGCAGTGGTGAATTCAGAAGAAATTGAACTCACTGAAGATGCATTCTTTTTAATGTCTTATAATGAAAAAATCGATTTGCCGGGCATGGAGTCGATAGGTCAGGATTATGAAAAGACACTGGCTTACTGGACCTACTGGAATGATAGTACGCAGCGTTTTGAAAATTATAATGACATGATCTCAAGAAGTGCCATGACGCTTAAGTTGTTGAGTTATGATAAAACAGGGGCTGTTCTTGCCGCTGCAACCACTTCTCTGCCAGAGACCATCGGTGAAGTCAGGAATTGGGATTATAGGTTCTGCTGGATACGAGATGCGTCTATGGTGGTGAGAGTGGTTTCGCAACTAGGGCATGCGAGAATGGCTAAGCGTTATCTTCAGTTTATCATTGATTTGATTCCCGATAAAAATGAGAAGCTTCAAATCATGTATGGCATTAATAAGGAAAAGCAGCTGACCGAAAAAATATTGACGCATCTTTCTGGTTACAAGGATTCTGCACCTGTAAGAATCGGGAATGCCGCCTATGCTCAAAAACAGAATGATATTTATGGCATTTTAGTGGATGTTATACATCAGGAGTTGATGAAATTCAAATCAGATACTGATAATAAAGAGGAATTATGGACGATTACCAAAGGTATTGCCTGGGTGGTTGGTAAGCATTGGCAGGAAGCAGATAAAGGGATTTGGGAGTTTAGGACGGAAGACCGCCACTTTACCTTTTCCAAAGTCCTGTGCTGGGTAGCGATTGACAGGGCCATAAAAATTTCAGAACTGTTTCATAAAACTTCCAAACTCGAAAGATGGAAAACCCTGGAACAAGCCATTCGACATGATATTCACGAAAATGCCTGGAATGAAGAAATGCAGGCCTTTACACAATCCTATGGCTCAACAGATATGGACGCTTCAGTGCTCCTGATGGAATCTTATGGATTTATAGAGGCCAAGCATCCAAAGTTTATAAGTACAGTCAAAGCTGTTGGCAAACACCTCACCAATGACGGACTTCTATACCGGTATAAGAATAAAGATGATTTTGGTTTGCCAAGTTCATCATTTACCATTTGTACGTTTTGGTATATCAATAGTTTGATTAAAATAGGTGAAGTTAAAGAAGCAAAGCAACAATTTGAAAGGCTGATAAGTTACTCCAATCACTTAGGTTTGCTGAGTGAAGATATCGATTTTAAAACTAAGCGTTTACTGGGAAATTTTCCACAGGCTTATTCCCATCTGGCCTTAATTGAAACGGCTATCAATTTGTCTAAAGCAGAACAGATCTAGTTGATAATAAGTTTTCTGGTAAATGAATTATTGATTCTAAGCATGTATAAACCCGCTTTAAAAGATTCGACATTAATTGTAAGATCACGCTTGTCTTTGAATTTTTTGGAATAGACTTTTTGTCCTAATAGGGTGTACAATTCTACGCTTTGGATGGATCGAGAGCTGTTCTTAATCTGCACATAAGAACTTGCCGGGTTAGGAAAAATGGAAAAATCTTCCTGAGTAAAATCAGAGGCGCTTAAAGTGCCGGATTTCCTAATCAGGAAAAATCCGCGTTCGATATCACTCACAAGGATATTTCCGCTTTCAAAAAACGGATAATTGCTCCAGGAACCACTGAAGCTTGTGCTATTATTTTCAGGATGGGTGTCAAAAAAACCAATTTCTGAGAGGGATTGAGAAGCCACATTGGTCACATCTATAATTTTAATTCCAGCCGTGTAATTGGATAAATAGAACAGGTTATTATTGAGGTAGCCATTGTGATCTATCGCAGAGGTTGGTCCAAAATATTCCTGGTGTTGAACTGGATTGTTCAGATCTTGTAAATCAAAAACAAGCGTCCTGGTATTCAATGCGAAATCGCGTTCATCCAGCTCATCCCCTAAGAAAAAATACCTTTGATTCTCGGTTAACCAGCCTTGGTGTGGATAACCGATATCGCTATAGGTCATCGTTGAAATCAAAACTGGACTTCCGGGGACGGTCACATCTACAATAACAGCCTCTTCTTCATTACATCCCAGAAAAATTTCTTTTCCGGTATAGTCAGTGTCCGGACCATTATAGGTAACAACCTGAGCATCGTGAGTGTATAAACTCCCTGCATATCCTCCAGCTAAAACAGGGTTTAGGGGATTGCTTATATCAATGATATGAGGCCCTCCTTCATAGGTTGATGTTCCCACGACATAAGCATAAGCTTTACCAGTGCTGATAACAATATTATGGGCATTTCCAAATCCATCATAATGGGCATCGCTATTAAAAGTAACCGGTGTATTAGTAGAATTACGAAGTCTCCTGAGGTCAAAAACCTGCATGCCGTGATTTGGAGCTTCCGAAACTATAAACGCATAATTATCGTATACTTTCATATCCCTCCACGGGCTAGACTGGGTGTGTGTAGGGAGTTTGCCAAGGTATACAGGAGCTGTTGGATCGGAAACATCTATAAAAGCCGTGCCGTTGTTTAAGCCCATCAATGCGTATTCTTTACCATCCTGTGGATCTGTCCAGCCCCAGGAATCATTTCCTGCAGTAGCCGAAAGAGCTTCCAGGCTAATCTGTGACATAAGGTCGTAACCATCACAGGGATATGCTCCTGCGAGGCCGTTTTCACAAGGCGTTTGAGAACATACCGTAATACTTAAAAAAAGCCCTAATGTACTGAAGTATAGTTTTTTCAAAATTATTATTTGAGTCAAATATAAAGAAAAGATTTACTGACTTGGCAGTTTTAAGAATAGTCTATGGATATAAGTAAATGCTAAGCCTTCAAAAATACGGCGGCCTGCATTAATCCCTGTTAACGCTTATTTTTTAAGTTAAACACTAAATCGAAAAGAGGGTTGACTTAAAATTTTTAAAGTTTAGAAAACACCAGTCTTAGCATATGGTTTAGAACTTTACAAAACCTTTTGAGTAACTTTGCCATTCAAAACAAAAAGACATGTTTCAAAACACGAAAGACAGCAAAACCAAATTATCAGAACTGGGAGAATTTGGTTTGATAGATCATCTCACTCAGTTTTTTAAGGTGAAACATAGCTCGACCGTAAAAAGCATAGGGGATGACGCTGCTGTGCTCCACCACGATAAACATAGCGTGGTAACCACCGATCTTTTGGTAGAAGGAATCCATTTTGATTTGGCTTACATGCCTTTAAAACATTTGGGTTATAAAGCGGTGATGGTCAATCTGTCTGATGTGTATGCCATGAATGCTCAGGCTGAGCAAATTACGGTTTCCATAGCCTGTTCCAACAGGTTTACAGTGGAGGCGCTTGAAGAAATTTACAGCGGTATAACCACTGCTGCAGAGCTTTATAATATAGATGTAGTTGGAGGTGATACCACTTCAGCTATAAAGGGTCTAACCATCAGCATCACGGCCATTGGGCAGGCTAAAGCGGAAGATATTACCTACAGAAGTGGAGCAAAACCAAACGATTTGCTAGTGGTTTCAGGGGATTTAGGCGGTGCCTTTTTAGGTTTAAAAGTCTTACAGAGAGAGAATGAAGTCTTTAAAGTAAACCCTAATGCTCAGCCCGATCTTGAAAAATATACTTATATTGTAGAGCGACAACTGAAGCCGGAAGCCAGAAAGGATATTGTAGAATTATTAAAAGCTTTGGAAGTCAAGCCAACAGCTATGATCGATATAAGTGACGGATTGTCTTCAGAAGTGATGCATTTATGCAAGCATTCTAAAGTAGGGGCTAATGTGTTTGAAGATAAACTGCCTTTAGATCCTATGAGTATTTCCACTTGTGAAGAATTTGAGCTGGACTCAACAACGGTTGTACTCAATGGTGGAGAAGATTATGAGTTGTTGTTCACCATCGATCAATCGGATTTCGATAAGATTAAGGCCAATCCAAATCTTAGTGTCATTGGACATATGGCAGAGCAAAGCGAGGGGATTCACCTTATTTCTAGAATGAATACCAAAATACCAATAAAAGCCAGAGGCTGGAATGGAATGCAGGAAGAAGATTAAAACCTAAAACATATGGATAAGAAAGTATATTACACCAAGTCTAAAGTTGAAATGATGGGAGTCAAAAACTTATTGGAATCTGAAGGCATCGAATGCTACGAAGTGGATAAGGTGGATTCCTCCTATGGCGGAGTATTTGGAGATTATCAGCTTATGGTAGATGAAAGCGATGAAGAAAAAGCCAAAGCACTTATCGAGAAATTTGAGTCGGAGTAGACTACGGGCTTTAGGTTAATTTTTATTAAAAACTTAAGGTGCAGAGCTTATAATAATTATTTTTATAAAAAATAAAGACAATGAAAAGACACGCTACAGCCATTTGGAAAGGAAGTATAAAGGAAGGAAATGGAACGCTAAGTTCGCAGAGTGGAGTTTTAGATAACACCCAGTACTCGTTCAAATCCCGATTTGAAGAGGGGAAAGGTACAAACCCGGAAGAATTAATCGCAGCGGCCCATGCAGGTTGTTTTGCCATGCAGTTATCCGCTTTTTTAACAGAAGAAGATTTTGAAATAGGAAGCCTGGAGGCCAAGGGCGAAATCACTTTAAAAGATGGAAACATTACCAAATCCCATATCACACTTGAAGCTAAGATCGATAATATTGACCAGGAGAAATTTGATGAATTAGTCAATAAGGCCAAAAAACAATGTCCGGTTTCAAAACTTCTGGATACTGCGATTTCAGTAGAATCAAGCTTACATTAAATATTAGTCACTATTCTTAAAAATGCTGTTGAATTTTCAACAGCATTTTTGTTTAAAATACCCCCGGTGTTTTTTCAATTAAATACCAAAGTACACAAAGAGCCGCTCTCTTTGTGAAATATAGATATATTTGCAAAAATAAATTTAAGCATGCTAGAAGCAGTACTTTTAGGTTTTTTATTCTCTTTATTCCTAGTCTTCGCTGGATCTTACTTTAGAGGTAAGCTTGCAGTTCTGTCCTCTATAATTCCAATAAGTCTTTTTGTTTATTTTCTAAGTTTTATCCCTGAAGTTTCAAACGGGGAGGTGATTTATGAAAATCACGAGTGGATTCCGAGCTTTGGAGTCAATTTGAGCTTTACTTTAGATGGCTTAGCGCTTCTTTTTGTTTTGATGATCACCGGGATTGGTTCCTTGGTATTTCTATATACCTCTGCCTACCTGAAAAATCATAATTATCTAGATAGATTCTATGGCTATTTAAGTTTATTTATGGCCTCCATGCTTGGTCTGGTGCTATCAGACAATCTGATGTCCCTGTTTATTTTCTGGGAACTGACCAGCATTTCTTCGTTCTATTTAATCGGCTTCAATAACGATAAAGCCGACTCGAGAAAATCGGCACTTGTTGCTTTAGGAATTACCGGAATTGGAGGTTTATTGCTTCTGGGGGGTGCTGTTTTACTTGGAGATGTCGCTGGCACTTATCGCATTTCAGAAATGCTATCCATGAGAGATGCTATTACAGACAGCTCCCATTATATACTGATTTTACTCCTAATTTTTGGAGCAGCCTTTACCAAATCAGCTCAGTTTCCCTTCCATTTCTGGTTACCGGGAGCCATGAAAGCCCCGACACCGGTTTCTACCTATTTGCACTCTGCAACCATGGTAAAAGCCGGAGTCTATTTATTGTTCAGGATGACGCCTGTACTCAATGGAGGTGAAATTTGGCATACTATTTTGATTGCCGTTGGAGGAATAACCATGCTCTATTCTGCAATACATATTATTTTCAGAACAGACCTGAAAGGAATATTAGCGTATTCCACGATTTCGGCCTTAGGCATACTTGTTTTTCTCATAGGGATCGGTACTCAGGCTGCACTTATTGCAGCAGCAGTGTTTATCGTAGTACATGCCCTTTATAAGGCTTCTCTATTTTTGATTACAGGCATTATCGATCATGAAACAGGAACCCGAGACGTTACCCAGTTAGCTGGCTTACGCAAGGTTTTACTGCCGGTTGCCATCGCTGGATTTATAGCAGCACTAATCAGCGGAGGCGTTCCGCCAACTTTAGGTTTTGTTGGTAAAGACCTGATTTACGAGTCGACTTTACATTTTACCAGTAATGCTGTATTACTCACCATCATCGCCATTTCAACAAATGTGCTCTTGTTTTATGCCGGTTTTGTGGCAGGGGTGAAACCCTTTATGGGGCAGCTTCCTAAAAAATTTGAAAACATACACCTTCCAAGTCCGTTGATGTGGGTTCCCCCTCTAATTATGACCTTTGCCGGGGTCGTATTTGGTATTTTTCCAGGCCTTATCGAATCTGCTTTTGCTAAACCTATAGCTATGACTCAGGCCATCGCGTTTGAAGACTTCCACCTAAAACTATGGCACGGTTTCAACACGATTTTAGGTTTGAGCGCCATTACACTGGTGCTGGGAACCGTTTTATATTTAAAACTGTCACCCAGGCATGCTCTTGAAAACAGCATCGCAAAATTTGATTTCATCAGTCCTAAGGTTTTGTTTTTGAAGTTATCTGAAGGTTTTGCAGTTTTTTCAAAATATTGGACAAACTTCTTTCAGACAGGCTATTTAAGGCATTATATTTCCACAATTGTTGCCTTTTTAATTTTACTTCTAGGCTATCTTATTTTTTCGGATTTCTCTCTTGAAACCGATTTTACAGCCTTAGCTGACTTGACGATTTACGAGATTTCAATTTTATTGATGTTATTAGCAGGAGTTCTTTACACGGTTTTTACAAAGTCACGATTAGCTGCTGTTGCCGCCCTTGGAGTGGTTGGATTATCTTTTAGCCTGCTGTTTTTGTTTTATAGCGCACCAGATTTAGCGATGACTCAGTTTTCAGTAGATACCCTTACAGTCATTTTATTCGTATTGGTCCTTTACAAGTTACCCAGATACCTCAACCTTTCTGAAAAGTGGCTTAGAATTAAACACGGCATACTGTCCGTCAGTTTTGGAATTCTGATTACATTGCTGATATTGAGAGTATTAACTGAGCCAAAAAATACGGAGATTACAGAATTTTATGCTGAAAATGCTTATAAGCTCGCTCACGGAAAAAATGTGGTTAATGTTATTTTAGTCGACTTTAGAGGGATTGATACCATGATAGAGATTTCGGTACTGATTGTCGCTGCTTTAGGCGTTTTTGGATTATTAAAACTAAGATTGAAAACAAGAGATAAAAAATAAGATGAGAACGATAATATTAAAATCTGCTTCGAGTTACCTCCTTCCAGTATTATTACTGTTTTCAGTATTTATCTTGTTAAGAGGTCATTATTTGCCTGGCGGAGGCTTTGTTGGTGGTCTTGTAGCGGCCATTGCTTTTGTCCTGGATGCCTTTTCTAACGGACTGGATAAAGCTAAAAAGATTTTAAAATTTCACCCCGGGTTTTTAATGCCCGTGGGATTAATGATAGCTTTTTTAAGTGGTATATCACCCATGCTATTGGCAGATTTACCAATGATGACAGGAATCTGGGCAGAAAATCCGATACCCGTTATCGGGGCCATCGGCTCTCCTTTATTTTTCGATATAGGCGTTTATCTGGTTGTTATAGGATCGTCCTTAACCATCATATTTACAATTTCTGAATCTGTATAAATGGAAATAATATTAGCAGTTATAACCGGTGTTCTTTATGCTTCTGGCATATATATGATTTTGCGAAGAAGTATGGTAAAGCTTATTCTGGGTATTATCTTACTGGGGAACGGCGTTAATTTATTGATTTTTTTACTTGGTAGGATCACCAAAGGTGAGCCCCCTATTATAGATTCTGCAGAAAAAGTTCTTGAGGGGGTGTACGCAGACCCTATTCCTCAGGCCTTAATACTCACAGCTATTGTTATCAGTTTTGGTTTACAGTCCTTTGCAATCATACTTGTAAAACGAACCTACAAAGTATTAAAAACAGACGATTTAGATCAACTTAATACTACAGACGAAGATTCATGACAAACGATATCATCATACTGCCCCTGGTAGTCCACTTTTTTTTAAGTATTCTCCTGATGTTTTTCTGGAATAAACTGAATTTCCAAAAAATCGTCAGTGTGGTGGGTAATGCTGTGGCTCTAGGCGTTGCGATCTGGGCATTTACTTTTGTTTACAATAACGGTACCCAGATCGTAGAATCCGGAGACTGGCCTGCCCCTTTTGGGATTGTTTTTGTTGGAGATATGCTGGCTGTTACTTTGGTCCTGCTTACAGCCATTGCCGGCTTTGCTGTGTCTATCTTTTCAACGATTTCTGTTATCAAAGCAAGATTGCGCTTTGGATATTTTAGTGTATTTCATTTTCTGCTCTTGGGACTTAACGGAGCTTTTTTAACAGGTGATATTTTTAACCTGTATGTTTGGTTTGAGATTATTATTATCAGTTCGTTTGTGTTGATAAGCATTGGAGGAGAGAAGAGTCAGCTGGAAGGCGCTGTCAAATATTTTGCTTTAAATTTCTTTGCTTCCATGATTTTCCTTACAGCCTTAGGGGTTTTATATGGGCTGGTAGGCACCTTAAACATGGCGGATATTTCGCTTAAAATTGCTGAGGTTAAAGATACTACGCTTGTAGAAATAAGCGCCGTTTTATTCCTGGTGGGTTTTGGGATTAAGTCGGCTATATTCCCTTTATATTTTTGGTTGCCGGCTTCCTACCATACACCCCCTTCAGCGGTGTCTGCTATTTTTGCAGGTTTACTTACCAAAGTTGGTGTTTACGCCTTGATTCGAATATTTACATTGATTTATGGGGGGGATTCTTTCCTAACGATCTTATTGTTAACCTTAGCCATCATGACCATTTTCAGTGGAGGGGTGGGAGCAATTATTCAAAACAACATCAAGAAGGTTTTTATGTATTTTATCATTTGTCATATTGGTTTTATGATTGGTGGTTTAGCCTTGTTTACCGAAGTGGCTATGGCTGGTGTGATTTTTTATCTCATTCACGATATCATCATCAAAACGAATTTGTTCTTGATCAGCGGCTTGATTTATAGAATAAAAGGCACGACCAATATGAAGAAGCTTGGGGGCTTATATGCAAATTATCCCAAGCTGAGTTTACTTATGGCCATCCCCTTATTTTCTTTGATTGGAATACCGCCACTTTCCGGTTTCTGGCCAAAAATATCACTTATTTTAGCCAGCTTTAATGCCCAGGAATATTGGTTTTTTGGAGCTTTGATTTTTGGGAGTTTAATCACTCTTATCGTCATCGCAAAACTCTGGTCTGAGGTGTTTTGGAAAAACCAGCCTGAAATCAGCTTTCCTGAAAAGTTTATTTATTTCAATCAACTGAGATTTGGCCAAAAGTTCACCTTTATATTTCCTATAGCATTTCTAACTTTTGTAACTTTATACATAGGATTCGGTGCAGAGCATATTCAGCAGTTATCCCAAAGAATTGCTACAGAGCTAATCAATAATGAATTATACATCGATGCCGTTTTAAAAAGATAAATCCAGATGAAAACTAAATTTCTTTCTAACATATTATTGATGCTTATCTGGGTGTTCCTTACGGGTGAATACAACTTTAATAATTTTTTATTTGGTTTTTTACTGAGCTTCATTATTCTCTGGATTTTGAGTGGATTTGAAGATAAAAGCGCTAAAAAATACTTTAAAATTATTCCGAAAATTATAAGTTTCTTTTTGTTTTTTATCTGGGAGTTAACCAAGGCAAATATCCAGGTAGCTTATGAAGTGATTACACCAAACTTAAATATGAAACCTGGTATTGTGGGTTTGCCACTCGATGCCAAAACAGATTTGGAAATTACACTTTTGGCCAATTTGATTACCCTTACTCCGGGGACCCTTGCTCTGGATGTATCTACAGACCGAAGTGTTTTGTATGTTCACGCCATGTATGTGGTAGATAAAAAGGATTTTATAGAGGACATTAAACAAGGTTTTGAAAAACGCTTATTAGAAATATTGAGATGAATGTACACGACTTTTTATATTATATCATTTTGCCTATCCTGTCGGTTTCATCGCTACTGGTGTTTGTAAGGTTTTTCAAAGGGCCCAGCATCATAGACCGGGTTGTTGCTTTGGATTTATTGATTACCATTGGCATAGGTATTATAGCCATTTATAGCATATTGAGCGATAAACCCACATTTTTGGACATCTCTCTTGTGCTAGCACTCATCGCCTTTTTAGGTTCGGTCGCCTTTGCCTATTATCTCGAAAAACGCAATAAAAATGAATGATATTTTAGTTTACATCACTTCTGGCTTAGGAGCATTGTTTGTCTTGCTGGCTGCAATAGGCACACTGAGAATGCCAGATCAATACCTGAGAATCTCTGTAAATACCAAAGCAGCAACTCTGGGCGTCGGACTTTTACTCACCGCTGCAGCCTTGTTTTTCCTGGATTTGTCTGTAACTACACGTGTTATAGCTGTTATCATCTTTATTTTTATCACGGCTCCTGTATCCGCTCACCTTATCGGAAGAACGTCTTATTTTATCGGAAATAAGCTTTGGGAGAATTCTTATATCGATGATCTAAAGGGAAAATACAACAAATCGACTCACGAACTTAAAGGGATTAACCAAAGGGAGGATAATGAAGAAGAAACGGAAGAAAAATCCTAAAACTGATTTCCCCTGGTCACTGAACCGAAAACTAAATCAGCGTAAGGATCAAGGGACTTTAAGATCACTTAAAAGCTCTGCGCTGAACTTAGTGGACTTTTCTTCCAACGATTATTTAGGATGTTCTCACAATGAACGTATTACTGAATATGCCTTAGATAAACTTAAAGCTTATCCTCATCACTTTCACGGAGCAACTGGCTCCAGACTTCTCACTGGGAATTACCCTATGATTGAAGACTTTGAGTCTTATTTAGAATACTATTACAATTCCGACACTGCCACCCTGTTTAATTCTGGTTATGATGCCAACCTCGGTCTTCTGTCATCCATCGGTCAACGTCAAAATTTGATTTTGTATGATGAGCTGAGTCATGCATCCATACGAGATGGCATAGGCTTGAGCAAAGCCAAAGCCTATAAGTTTCAACATAACGATCTAAAGGATTTGGAACTGAAACTGATAAAGTTCAGGGATCAGTTTGATACGATCTACGTCATTACAGAACATGTTTTTTCTATGGATGGGGACAGTGCAGACGTGGATGATTTAGTTCAACTCTGCTCTGAATTTGGTGTTTATTTGATTTTAGATGAAGCCCACTCTGTAGGAACGATTTCCAAAAAGGGATGTGCAAATTTTAACGGAGAAATATTTGCCAGAATCATCACTTTTGGAAAATCCTTTGGGTCTCATGGAGCCGCAGTTTTGGGAACAGACCAATTGAAACAGTATTTAATCAATTTTGCCAAAAGCTTTATCTATACCACAGCGCCAAGTGTAGAAACAACAGCCAGAAACTGGGCTGCACATCTGTATTTAGAATCCAGCTCAGTCGAGTATGAAACGCTAAGATCAAATATTGAGTATTTTCAGAACCAAATCGAAGCAAATCACCTTTTTGATTTTTTTATTAAAAGTCAGTCGGCAATTCAGTCCTGTGTGATTCGTGGAAATGAAAAAGTAAGATCAATTTCAAGTCAACTTCAGCAAGAAGGATTTGATGTCAGACCCATTTTGTCTCCCACGGTTCCAAAAGGGAAAGAGAGGCTTCGGTTTTGCCTTCATGCTTATAATAGTGAAGAGGAAATCAAAACTGTTTTAAAATCTTTAGCAAACCATCTAATTCAAAAAGAAAATGAATAAGACTTACTTTATTACAGGAATCGGAACCGAAGTTGGAAAAACAATGGTTTCGGCTATCGTCACAGAAGCACTGCAGGCAGATTATTTTAAGCCCATTCAGGCAGGAGATTTAGATTACTCCGATACGCACAAAGTCAAAGCCATGTTAAGCAATTCAAAATCAAAGTTCTTTGACAATGCCTATGCTTTGAAAACACCTATGAGTCCTCATGCTGCTGCCGATATTGACAATTTAGAGATTCAGCTCAAAGACATCCAAAGGCCGGAAACTGAAAACACACTGGTGATTGAGGGAGCCGGAGGTTTGTTGGTTCCTCTAAACTCAAAAGACTGCATCATCGATTTGATCGAGAAAACCGATAAAATCATTCTGGTCTCCAGGCATTATTTGGGGAGCATTAATCACACGCTTCTGTCGATTGAAGCTTTAAAGAGCAGGGGCTTTTCCAACATCGGGATGATTTTTAGCGGCGACGAACACCCCACGACAGAAAGCATCATTTTAGAAAAAACCAATTTAACCTGTGTAGGAAGAATTGAGGAGGAAGCGGAATTTTCTAAAGCCGTAGTTTCTAAGTATGCACAGAAGCTTAAACTAAATATAGAAAAGCTTTAAATCAGCGAGATTAAACCCGCCTGCGCGTCTTGTACGGGCAGGTTTAGCAGAAAAAATGATTAGCTTTGATAAGTCTACCTTTGTTATAAATACGAGCCCATGAAACTTTTTGGCAAACATATTTCTTTACCCTTCACTACACCTTCTATTTCCAGACGAGACCAGAAGCATATCTGGCATCCGCTGACTCAGCATAAATTAAACCCTGAGATTTTAGCTATCAAATCTGCTAAAGGTGCTTTATTAAAAGATGAATCTGGTAAAGCGTATATCGATGGCATAGCGTCCTGGTACACCAGTATGTATGGACATTGCCATCCACATATTGTCAAAAAAGTGAAAGCTCAGTTGGAAACACTGGATCAGGTGGTGTTTAGCGGGTTTACTCACGAGCCTGCGGTGGAGTTGTCTGAAAAGCTGATGGAAATCTTACCTAAAAATCAGGACAAGCTCTTCTTCAATGACAACGGCTCTACGGCGACCGAAATCGGTATCAAAATGGCCTTGCAGTATCATCATAACCTTGGTAATAACAAGAATGTTATGTTGGCCCTGGAAGATGGATTTCACGGCGACACCTTTGGGGCGATGTCTGTGTCCGGATTGTCGGTTTACAATGGAGCCTTCGAAGATCATTTTATAGAAGTAAGAAGGCTTCCCAAACCCAACGGACTCAACAATGCCGAAGTCCTTTCTCAATTGAAAACCATACTGAAAGAAAATGCAATTGCGGGCTTTATATACGAGCCCCTGGTGCAAGGTGCGGCAGCAATGCAAACCTACGATATAAAAGGCCTCAACGATGTTTTGAAATTGTGCAAAGCCAATGATGTTGTTTGTATTGCCGATGAAGTCATGACCGGTTTTGGGAAAACAGGAAAGCATTTTGCTTCAGATTATTTATCCGAAAAGCCAGATGTGATGTGTTTGAGCAAAGCTTTATCTGCAGGAATGGTGGGGATGGGCATTACAAGCTGTACCAAAAAAATTTACAAAGCTTTTTATGCCGATCAGATTTCTAAAGGGCTTTTCCACGGACATACCTACACAGGAAATCCTCTGGCTTGTGCTGCAGCCATTGCGGGTATAGAATTATTGCGTTCTCCGAAAATACAGGGGTCTATTAAAAACATCATGAGTCTCAATCAGATGTTTGCAGACAAGATGCGAAAACATATACTTATTCGAGAAGTGAGACAAATAGGTGTGATTTTGGCGTTGGATTTAGATATTGAAATGGAACGCTACGGAAATGCAAGAGATGAGATGTTCAATTACTTTATGAGCAAAGGTATTTTCTTAAGACCGCTTGGTAGAACCATTTATATCCTGCCACCTTATGTGATCACTGAAGCTCAACTGGCTAAAATCTATGCTGCCATCGAAGATTACTTGGAGGAATTGAAACAGAAATAAATTTAATTCTTGATAAATTTTAAAGTTTCCTTTATATGTTTATTGTCTGTTATGACAATTAAATAGACGCCTGTTGACAGTGAGGAAATGTTGTAGTTCGTTATTTTATCTTCAAAATCACCTTGAGACACTTTTTGTCCTAAAAGTGAATAAATTTCAAAATTTAATTTCTTGTTTTGAGAATTTAAGGCTGCAATATTGAGTACATCTTTGGCAGGATTGGGATAAATGATGAAGTTCTCAGAAACAAATTCTGCATCAGACAAGGTTTCAGATTCTATGATGAATCCGAATCTCAATTCTGGTTCTCCTTCTGCAACGAGATAATCTACAGTCAAATTTTCGCTTTCTTTTAGAGGATAGGACTTATCCAGGTAAAAATCCTTCAGTACAATATCTGACGAGGAAAGCCCTGTGCTGTTCATCACTAGTTTGTAGTGGTCTTGTCTTTTTTGATGTAAATAAATTTCTACAGTATCTCCAGCCTGAAGAAAATCACGCTCTTCAATGCTTAGGTATTTTCCTTGCGAATAGATGCTGAGGCTTTCATCATAATTCCAAAACTTTTTAGCGTCATTTAAATCTACTTCAGAATTTGCTCCGTGTTTCAGCTTTAAGCTTAAACCATCTATAGTTTCACTATCTTTTTGAAGTTTCAGGTTGATTCTGCTATTCAGGCTAAAGGTTTGTACCTGAGGTTGCGAAACATTTTTGTCATTTTCAGAAAATGATAGGTTCAAAGTGGTTGCACCTGTGTTTGTTGCTTCAACAAATGCGGCTTGCCAGGCTTGAATAAATTGGTTGGCTTCAGACCCTTGTCCGTTGGAGCCGCCAGGTAACTCTACAATGGCATAAGCCCCTCTGGTATTGAGGGTAGGATCATAAACATAAATAAAATTATTATTTAACCCGGTGTTATTTTGTAGTACCAGATTAGCATCTATAATACTGTGATAAGGATTGCCTAATAACACGAAACTATTATCTTCTATTAAATCAATTTGCTTGGTGAAATTAAGAATAGTAGGATTTCCTGTCAGCCTCAGAGTTGTCTCTGGCCCAACAGCTGTGTTGGAGTTAAGGCTAGTCTCTCGACTTCCACGTATCAAAACGGCAAAGCTTTCGCCTTTGTCGAGGGTTCTCGTATCTGTATTGTCTGTAGCCATCCAGGACTGAGAAGATTCTATCCAGTCGAAAAAGGAAGCGTTTCCCGTAGAAGTGGCATCAAAACCCTTGGAGCCGTTTTTAGACCCTGTAATATGGGTTCCATACCCAATAGAATCATTGAGGTTATCTGCAGGATAATTGGTCCCTGTATTGTTTTGCCCTTCCTGTAGATTATATCTAATGCTATTTGACGTTGAGACAGGTGAGGAAATATAGCGAAAAGCTCTATTAGATTTAGGGATATAGCGTTCGCTAATTATATCTCCAGTAATCGTACCGCCAGTATTTTGACCCATTTGAGCAGTAAGGGTATCAACACTTTTTAAAGTTAAATTGGCTTTAGGTAGAAAAGTACCGCCATGAATTTCAAAAAGCCTTAGGACATCTTGATTACCACTGGCGATTTCAGCTTGTCCAGACGTTTTCCTTAAGCTGAACTTTTCTAGTTCGCCATTTCCATAAATGAGTTGTGACTTATCGCCGACAAGTTGTATAAACCCAGTGCCAACAATATGGCCATTGTTATTTAATTCTCCTGCTACGGAAAGATCGACCTCATTTATCAAGTTTATAGTGGCGTTTTCAGCAACAAATACCTGAGACCATAACGCGTTTGAAACAAATATAAAATTTAATAACAATAAGTAAGTTTTCATATAGCAATATTACTAAATTAACAACAATAAAAATATATATTGTTATGAAAAAAGGTCTTTATTTTATTTGTGCTCTTTTATTGTGTTTTCAGTTCACACTGGCACAGGTGGGTATAGGTACAGACACCCCTTCCACATCCTCTATTTTGGATGTTGAATCCACTACAGCTGGTGTTTTGTTCCCTAGAATGACGACCGGGCAAAGAACGGCAATCACCTCCCCAGCCAACGGGCTTACTGTTTTTGACACCGATATCCAGGCTTACCTTTTTTATAATGCGATTGAAGCTACATGGGAACGTTTGCATTCCTCGCGATTAGAGAGAGAAAACTATATTTTAGTTAAAAATCAAAGTGATTTTCCTGCAGCTACAGCAGGAAGCATAGTGCTTGATGAAAATACCTTTTATGAAATTAATGGTAACATTGCTTTAGATGCGCCTATAGACTTAAACGGAGCCTATATAGCTGGATTGGATGCTAATGAAGACGTGCTGTCAAGAGTTTCCGGTAACGTTTTTGAGGGGAGTGGAGGCAGCATAAGAAATATCACAATAACCGGAGCTGGTAGTGCTTTTTCTATATCCAGCGGAACTTCGTTCTTAGTTCAAAATACCATAATTGCTAATATGACTAAGGTTGGTACAGTTTCTAATTTGAGTTTTGTGTTTTTTAGCAATGTTCAATATATAAATAATTCTGATGGAGTTGTGTATTCAGATATTTTAAATTTATCCCTTAACAATCAAGCCTGGCAAGGCGATAATACGGGAACTTATGAAAAATTTGAGGGTGTATTCGAACTGATTCAAAAAGAGAGTGGATATTCTATCGCCAATGGGACTGCTATTTCTATTGATGTTTCGGCCAATCCGACGGTTCATGGTGGTGTGATTATAGGAACTGCATTTTCTGGAACCTCACTTAATTATGTTGAGCGGTATACTACGGGGGTTTCTGCGGATTTAAATTTCACAAAAGAATGGTTTGTGCAAGCTCCAGGAATACAAAATGAATATGACGATATTGCATCAGGAAATATATTTTATAACGGTGAATTAGACACGGGGTACTCAATTATATCTGCCGAGGTTAATGTTCCGTTCAAACTCACTGGAGGCGCAACTACTGCGAATTTACATCGGTTCACTTCAGATGCTAATAACAGGCTGCGATATGAGGGTGAAGAATCTGCTACCTTTTCAGTAAATGCTTCACTTTCGGTAAGAGGAAGTAATAATCAGGGGGTGTTTTTTTCTTTTTTTATCAGAAGAAACGGAACTGAAACCTTGAATAGGACAAATAGTATTTTCTATGTCACTACTACCACAAATGTATCTACCGTTGCAATAAATGGAACTGTTACACTTGAACCAGATGATTATATTGAAATTTGGGGTCAAAAGTTAACCGGATCAGGAACAAGTAGTTTGATTATTTTTTCTCAGACTTTAAACATACATTAAAACACATAACCCACAGAAAAACTGAAAATACTGTTGTATTGATCGCCTGCCATAGTTTTATTGATGTCGTTTAAACTTTGAGTGTATCTGGCTTGAATCATGAAATTCTGACTCAGTTTATAGCGTAATCCCCCTGCAATGCCTAGATCTATACGTTCATAATTGTCGGTTTTTCCAATGGTTTCAGTAGTACTATTTACCTCACCAGCGGAGTCTAAGGTAACAGTTTCCTCTTCAGCTTCAGCTTTTGCTAGATAACCAACTTGCACACCCCCTTCAACCCACAAGTTTTCAATCACATTGTAGCTCGCTAAAACAGGAAGGTTGATATACTGCATTCTTAAGATTTCTTCTATTTTTTCAACATCTGCTGCATCAGGAATACGGTCATTAGAAAACCCCTGTTCAGAATAAAGCAACTCAGCCTGTATGCCTAGTTTTGGAAGGATTTTATAGACGCCATAAGCACCAATATGCATTGAGGTTTTGGTTTCATAGTTTGAAGTGCCATCTCCTGAGATATTGGATAAATTGATTCCGCCTTTAAATCCATATTCAAAATACTCTTGCTGAGCATTTAAAGTTGTTATGGATAAGGAGAACAGAATGGCAACGGAAATAAAATATAGTTTCATCATTTAAATTTTAATAAAATTAGCCTTTTTGAAGGTTTAGAGAGCCTCCTTAATTCAATTTTAACCTTGAAATTGATTTAGTAACCATTGTTACAATCAGAATGTGAAATAAGGTTTTAATTTGCATAAAAATAGAAATTATGGAATGGATTATGAATCCCTGGCCCTGGTATGTTTCAGGACCACTTATTGCCTTAGTTATGTTCGCTTTGCTTTTTGTAGGTAAGCAATTTGGAATGTCTTCCAATTTGAGAACAGCCTGCTCTATTGGTGGAGCTGGAAAAGCAGCAGACTTTTTTAAGTTCGACTGGAAAAAAGAGCGCTGGAATTTGATCGTGGTTCTTGGGGCAATCATCGGAGGATTTATATCTGCTAATTACCTTTCAGAAAATACGGTAGAAATAAATCCTGAAGTTTCAGAACAACTTGAAAGTTATGGTATTACAAGTACGGGAGATGCTTATTTGCCAACTGAAATTTTTGGATCAGAAAATCTGAATGATCCCAAAATTTTCGCCATACTCCTTATAGGTGGATTTTTGGTAGGATTTGGGGCAAGGTATGCCGGGGGTTGTACTTCGGGACATGCTATATCAGGATTGAGTAATCTTCAATTGCCTTCTCTGATAGCTGTTATTGGATTTTTTATTGGAGGTCTGGTCATGATTAATTTTATATACCCTTTAATTTTTTAAGATATGAAAACATTAGTTTACTTAATTATAGGAACTTTTTTTGGCATCGTCATGTATAAGTCTGAAGCAGCATCCTGGTTCAGGATTTATGAAATGTTTGAGTTTGGCTCTTTCCATATGTATGGGATAATAGGTTCTGCTTTAGCTCTTGGTGTGATAGGTACTCAGCTTATAAAGCGAAATAATATTAAAGCCTTAGGCGGTCAGGATATGATGCTGAAACCCAAAGAAATGAGTATCCCTCGTTATCTGGTTGGAGGAATTTTATTTGGTTTAGGCTGGGCACTTGCCGGCGCATGTCCTGGCCCCATGTATGTCCTGGCAGGTGCTGGCTATGGCTCGATTTTGATCGTGATTTTTGGAGCACTTGCAGGAACTTTTGTCTATGGTCTTCTCAGACATAAATTACCACACTAAAACCAATCTTTTAAAATCTTAAGCTCTGCACTAGCAGAGCTTTTTTTTTAGGCCTTAAATTAAACCATTCACAACTTTCTAAGTCTTAGTTTAAATCGCAATTGATAGCTCTCAATTGTTTTAAAAAACCACATTACATTATGTTTAAAAAATTAGTTTACTACACATGTGTTGCTGGGTTGGCAGTTTCGATGTCATCTTGTTCCATTCTTGAAGGAAAAAAAGACGATAAATCGGCTGCTCAATCTCCCAAAAAGGAATCCAAAAATGGTATAAAACCTTACGCTAAAATTATCACAAGCAAAGCTAAATCAGACGCAGGCTTGTTTAAAGTTCATAAAGTCGATGAGGACTATTTCTTCGAAATTCCAGATTCGCTTTTCAACAGAGAAATGTTGATGGTCACTCGAATAGCCCAGACGGCTCAAGGCTTAGGCTTTGGGGGAGGGAAGCAAAACGAACAAGTTTTGCGCTGGCAGAAAAAAGGAGATAAAGTTTACCTAAGAGTGGTCTCTTATGATATTACCGCAGCCGATTCTTTACCAATAAGTCAGGCAGTTGTCAATTCTAATTTTGAGCCAATTCTTTATTCTTTTGACGTTAAAGCTTACAAAAAAGACTCGATCAACAACAATACAGTTATTGATGTTACAGATTTATTTCAAAAGGATGTTGAGGCTATTGGCCTTCAGGGCAGAAGAAGGAAATCTTACAAAATTTCTCGCTTAGATAATAGTCGGTCTTATATAGACACTATTAGAAGTTATCCTGAGAATATTGAAATAAGACACGTAAAAACTTACAATGCAGGGAATCCTCCATCAAATTCTAGTACGGGTTCTGTGTCGCTGAAATTTAGTAACTCCATGGTGCTTTTGCCAAAAGTACCGATGAAAAGACGTTATTTCGATCAGCGCGTGGGCTGGTTTACAAGTAATCAAACCGATTATGGTCTTGATAATCAAAAGTCAGAAACAGTTACTTATTTAGACCGTTATCGTCTTGAAGTCAAAGAGGAGGATATCGAGAAATTTAAGAATGGTGAATTGGTAGAACCAAAAGAACCGATCATTTATTATATTGACAGAGCTACTCCAGAAAAATGGAGAAAATACATCAAGCAGGGTATCGAAGACTGGCAGGTAGCTTTTGAAGCAGCAGGCTTCAAAAATGCTATTTTAGCTATGGATCCTCCAACTAAAGAAGAAGATCCGGACTGGAGTCCAGAAGATGTTAGATATTCCGTGGTAAGATATCTGGCCTCTCCAATTCCAAACGCCAATGGGCCTCACGTCAGTGATCCACGTTCTGGTGAAATTTTAGAGTCTGATATCAACTGGTATCATAACGTCATGACCTTATTGCGTAATTGGTATTTTGTTCAAACTGCTGCCATCAATCCGGAAGCAAGAGGTGTGGAATTCAAAGATGAGGTGATGGGCCGATTGATCCGTTTTGTTTCTTCTCACGAAGTAGGGCATACACTGGGTTTACCCCACAATATGGGAAGTAGTGTGGCTTACGATGTAGAAGATCTTAGGGATCCGGAATTTACCAAAGAATACGGTACAGCGCCTTCTATTATGGACTATGCGAGATTTAACTATATCGCACAGCCAGGAGATGGTGATGTGTCGTTAATGCCGAATGTTGGCCCTTACGATAAGTATTCTATTGCCTGGGGGTATAGACCTATTTTAGATAAATCTCCAAAAGAAGAAAAACAAATTCTTGATAATTGGATTCTTGAAAAAGCGGGCAATCCTATTTACAGATTTGGACAACAGCAATCTGGAGGGGTAATCGATCCAAGTTCTCAAACTGAAGATTTAGGAGACGATTCTATGGAAGCTAGTACCTATGGGATTGCAAACCTAAAAAGGATTGTTCCCAACTTAATTGAATGGACTGCAGAAGATGGTAAGAATTATGAAGATTTAGAAGATTTGTATGGTCAGGTATACGCTCAGTATAATCGCTATATGGGACATGTAGCTGCCAATATGGGCGGAGTTTACGAAATCTTTAAAACCTACAATCAGGATGGCGCGGTTTATACGCACGTTCCCAGGGATAAACAAGTGAGAGCTATGGAATTTCTTCAGGAAGAGCTTTTCGAAACTCCGGAATGGTTAATAGATAAAGATATTTTCAACAAAATCCAATTTGATGGTTATTTAGAAAAAATCAAATCTTACCAGGAAAGAGCTTTAAATAATGTACTGGATTTTGGTCGTTTTGCCAGAATGATGGAGAACGAAGAGCTTAATGAAGATGCTTACACTATTGTAGAGATGATGCAAAACCTCAGATCTGGACTTTTCTCCGAATTGAGAAGAGGAGAGGAGATCAGCAGAATCAGAAGAAATCTTCAAAGAGTATATCTTACTAGAATGGAACATTTGATGACAGAAGAACAATCTAATATTCCGGCTCAGTACAGAAGATACATAAGCAGAAGTAATATAGATGTAGAAACAAGTGATATAAGACCACTGGTAAGAGCAGAATTGAATAGGCTGCAAAGCGATATGAGAAGAGCGATAAACAGAACAAGAGATACAATGACTAGATATCATCTTGAGGATGCTGTAGAAAGAATTGAAAACATTCTAAATCCCGACGCTTAAGATTTAAACCCATTTATTTTTACTAAAGCCACTTTCTTAGGAAAGTGGCTTTTTTAATTTCTGAGTATTTAGCTTTAACAAAAACTCAATCTAAGAATCTTATATAATTTATATAAATTGATTTTATTTGTATTTTATTGCTGATATAAAATCTATTCAATATATTTAAATTTTATGATCAAATGCTCGATTTTATACCATGTTATGAAATGTCAAAATCTGTTGCTTTTGCTCTTAATCGGTTTTTTTGTCGAACTGTCCGCACAAGAGACTATTTATTTCAATGATTTTGAATCTGGAAATTTAAAGGGTGCAGAATATGAAGGACAGCCTGTGGTTTCAGATCATATATCCTTTTCAGTTTGGACAAATAATTCAGGGAATTTTGAACAGCAAGATGGTGCAGTCGGAGATGGTATAAGTATAAAAGGAAATGGAACAAAATCTATTTTTTTTAAAATTCAAATTGAGGAAGGGTATCAGCTAGATATTACAGGCTATAATTTTTGGGCTAGAAAGACAAAAGCTGCTCAGGGTTGGACTTTTGTAATGAATAGTGTTGAATATGCTAATGGAGAAACAGATCCTGACGGGAGTTATATTACTGGCAATTTTACACCTGAATTACTTAATCAAACAGGTACAATTGAAGTAGAATTTAGAGTGAATGGTATGGGAAATGGATATTACATTCTGGACAATTTCGAACTTTTTGGCCAGGTGAGTCCCATTTGCGATGAAGACTTCATTGAGTCTCAACCACAGGATGAAATGGTTTGCAGGGGTGATGATGCCGAATTTTCTGTAGCCCTTTTTTCAGGAGAAAATAAGACGTATCAATGGCAAGTCCTCTTAGATGGTAACTGGAAGGATTTAACCAATGATGTAATTTACGATAATGTAAACTCATCTACCCTAACTATTGTAGACACTACCGATGTTTTGAACCAAAACGAATACAGATGTATAGTTACAGAAGACGAATGTGATAAAATTTCAGATCAAGTGACTTTAACTGTCATCCCATTACCCGATACAGACCCTATACAATATAATAATTAAACGAAATAAACCGACCTAAACCATAACCCGATGAAACAACTTAACTTAAAATTTTATCTGCTTGCCATTTTATGCTTTGCTGGGCTTACCGCAAGTGCTCAAGACACTCAGGAAATTTGCATTGGTGATACCAAAAATTACTCCGTGACTGAAAACCCGGGATCGACGTATGCATGGGAAGTTGAAGAGCCAACTTTTGAAGGTACAATTAAACCTATTGGAGCTGGTAATGAAATTGATATCGACTGGGGAACTACACCCATAGGAACTTATACCTTAACAGTTATCGAGACCAATAATGAAAATTGTCCAGGCAAACCTGTTTCTGCGATGATTAACATCAATCCTCTTCCAGATATACCTCAAGTTGCATTAACTCAGCCGGGTTGTGGTGAAGAGTTTGGGAGTATGATAGTCACTTCTCCTACAGACGCAGATATACAGTATAGCATAGACGATGGTACAAACTTCCAGTCTGATGTAAATTTTACAGACCTAAATCCAGGAACTTATGAAGTGATTGCGCAAAATGCTTTGGGATGTACCTCTGAACCGAAAGAATTTGTAATCAATGATCCATTAGAATTTCCGCAGACTCCTGTGGTAGATGTAACTCAGCCAGAATGTGGTGATACAAATGGTTCATTAGAAATTACTGAACCTACTGGAACTGGATTAGAATATAGTATAGACGGAGGAACAACCTTTACCACAGACTTGGTTTATGCTAATTTAACTCCAGGCGATTATACAGTGGTAGTTTCTAACGGAGATTGTGAATCTCAAGATGTATTCACTATTGACCCAGCTCCAACTGTACCTGAAACTCCAGCTGTAACGGTCACTAACCCCGAATGTGGAGATACCACGGGTTCATTAAAAATTACTGCACCCACTGAAACAGGATTAACATATAGTATAAATGGTGGTGCTTTTACTACAGACCTGGTTTATGCTAATTTAACTCCAGGCGATTATACAGTGGTAGTTTCTAACGGAGATTGTGAATCTCAAGATGTATTCACTATTGACCCAGCTCCAATTGTACCTGAAACTCCAGTTGTAACGGTCACTAACCCCGAATGTGGAGATACCACGGGTTCATTAAAAATTACTGCACCCACTGAAACAGGATTAACATATAGTATAAATGGTGGTGCTTTTACTACAGACCTGGTTTATGCTAATTTAACTCCAGGCGATTATACAGTGGTAGTTTCTAACGGAGATTGTGAGTCTCAAGATGCATTCACTATTGACCCAGCTCCTTCAGTACCTGCAGATCCGGAATTCTCGATTCTAAATCCTGGCTGTGGTGAAACCGAAGGAACAATAACTATTACTAAGCCTCTAGGCTCAGATTTAGAATATAGTGCAGATGGCGGAACAACCTGGAAAACTGATCCAGAATTTGTTTTATCAGCAAATGCTATTTACCAAATTCAGGTGAAGAATACGTTAAGTGGCTGTACTTCAAGAATTGTTGATGCAACGATTCAAGAAGCTCCAGAAGTGCCAGTAACATCCCCAATTCAGTTTAACTAACTGAAGCTGGATTGTGAACTGTTTTAAAAAACATAGCTGTAATTTTGAAGCAGGTGTGAAAAGGAAGATGCCTTTTTACACCTGCTTAGCTGTGTTTTTTTGTTTTTATTTCAGTTCAGCTCAAGACCAAATCAGTTGTGGTTCAGAATTAGATTTCTTTAGTGTCGATATGGATGAAAATAATGGCTCCGGTTCAACAAATTCAACCTACGAATGGTATGTTCGTGAAGATGAATTTGAAGGGGAAATTCTACCTCAAACTTCATCTGGTAATCAAATTATTATTGACTGGCTAAACACGCCGGAAGGTGAGTACACTGTTTTTGTTAAAGAAATTAATGGTGAGGCTTCTTGTTTGCCGGAGCCTCAACACATACAGGTTCTGTTTGAAAATGTCTTTCCAGAACAAATTTTAGGCCCAAGTTATGTGTGCGAGGGGGAAACAATTCCCTTAAAACATCCTTTTTTAGAGAAGGGTGAATGGACAATAGAAAATGAAAACATCGGGCGAGTAGATCAAAATGGGAATTTTGAAGCTGTTCAAACAGGTGAGACCATTGTGAATTTCAGCTATATGACTAAAGCCTGTGAGTTTACGGTTTCTAAAGTAATTCAAGTTCAGCCCAGACCAAAACCAAAACTCGAGAACCAAGAAATCTGTATAGATATTGAGGGAAAAGAAATGATTATATTAAATTCAGGTTTGCCTCAAGAAAATCTCGAATTTAAATGGTATTATAATGATCAACCTATCCCTAACACACAGAACCATATTTCTGTATCAGATATCGGAGAGTATAAGCTTCAGGTTATAAACTTGGATACTGGATGTTCCTCAGATATAATTACTACAAAAGTGAAAGCACTTCCAAAACCTTCTATTTCTGCAAATGTTGACACAGACTTTCATGATAACCAAAGAATCGTTGTCAATATAGATAATCCTCAGGCGTATCTTTTTAAACTGGAAGACGGCGAGTTTCAGGATAGCCCTGTTTTTAATAATATTACTACAGAAGGGACGCACCATATTTCAATTAAAGCAAAGCAAGGCTGCTTTACAAAAGAAATTAAAGTTATAGTTATAAACTATCCAAAATTCTTCACACCCAATGATGACGGCTATAATGACACCTGGAATATCGATAGTTTAAAAGATGATCCGACAGCAGAAATCTTTATTTTTGACAGGTATGGCAAGTTGTTAAAAATGATTTCTCCCTCATCACAAAAAGGTTGGGATGGAATATATAATGGAAAAGCAATGCCTACGGATGACTATTGGTTTCGAGTGGATTATACTGACAGGAATGCTGCTGTACAGAAAAGTTATAAATCCAACTTTACTTTAAAACGCTAGCGTAAATATGTAAGTAAGCCCGAAACAACTAAGTATAATTTACAATACCAGTTCCGGTTCGCCTGTTTTTAGTTCTACACGCTTTTCTGCAAATCTCAGTTGGGCTTTAGCCTTTTTAATTATTTGCTTTTGGAAATAGTGTTTTCTTTTGTTCTGTGTATGGGTCATCACGATAACAACAAGATCACTTTTAGGATAATAAACCAGTCCATTTCTAAAACCGTCCCAAAGACCATTATGAAAAATAACAGGTTCATTTCCTTTGTTTTCAAGTCTAAATCCCATACCATAGCGTCTGTTTTCTCCCCCTTTATCTCTGCCAAACATCAGATCGACACTCTCTTCTCTCAGGATTTTACCATTTTTGAGATCGCGAAACCAGATGTGCAGGTCTTTAGCAGACGCATAAATACCTTTATCTCCTATGGCGTTGTTATGGTAGCCCGCAGGAAGTTCGATAAAAGAGCGACGGTAAGGCTGGTAGCCGTTTAAAATACTTTTTTTATTGAGTTCTGTTTTTTCTACAAAAGTTTCATCAAGGCAAAGCGGTAAAAGGAATTCTTCTCTAATGTACTCTTTGAGTGACAGTTGAGTCACCTGCTCAACAATTGCTCCTAAAACAACATAACCTGTATTGCTATAACTAAAATACCTTCCTGAAGGAAAATTAAGTCTCGGGGCATGTGTGTTTAGCAAATCGACAACCTCTAAATTGTCCGGAGCAATATCCTGATCCCAGTACTGTTCAGTGAGATACATATAATTCCAAAGTCCAGACCTGTGTTTTAGTAAATCTCTTATGCTTACTTTTTCAAATTTGAAATTGGGCAAATAACGAGAAACAGGATAATCAATATCAAGCAACTTATTTTCATGTAATTTTAGGACTGCTGCTGCTGTAAACTGCTTACTCACAGAGGCCAATTGATAGGATAAGGCAGGCTCCATCGGAGTCTTTTTCGTTGGATCCTTGTATCCAAAGTCATCTTCATATAAAATTTGGTCTTTATAAGCTATCAATACAGATCCGTTTATTCTGTAACGTTTGGCTTTCTCCTGAATTTCCTCTTTCAAAACCTCAATCTCATCAGAAAATAAGGAGGTATAATCTGGAACTGAAGCCTTGGGCTTGAATTCCAAAATTTCAGAAGTATCAGGAGCATAGGTTTCAAAATTGCTGAAAGCAAAATTTTGAAACATAGTGTAGGAGATGATGAGAGCCAGAGTGGCAAACAACATAAGTCTGAAAAAGAATTTCGAATTAAATTTCATCTAATATTTAAAAATTCATTTTAAATGCAATATATTATAAAATATTGCTGCAATTTTTACTAAAAACAATTTTAACTAAAAAATTTGTAAATGCCAGACTAAACGCGGCACAATAACTAGACTTTATCATTTGGTAAAAGTCAAAACCTGAAGCGATAAATTTTAGGCTTCATTCCTTTTATAATCAGATTTTTGGAATGGATTTAAACTTCGGTCAATTCTTTATTCCAGACCAGGGAGAGTTTCTTAAGAGACTCAAAAAGCATTTCAAAAGAAGAAATAACATAGTAGTCTTCTTGCATGATATCTGTTCTAAAGGCTTTTTGAATAATGGCTTCAATAGAATAGTCTAGAAAATTAGCTTTTTGCTCGTGAATTTGAATGGTCTCGCTATAGGAAGATAAAATACCAGCTCCGTAAGATTGGATTTTTCCTTGTTCCTGGATGACACCAAATTCTATGCTAAACCAATACAAGCGCTGAAGTTGAAGAAGCTTTTCTGTATCATCCAGAAATTGACAGCCCAGTTTTCCAAATTCATGAACAAATTCAGAAAATATAGGATTACTCAACAGCGGTACATGGCCAAAAATATCATGAAACATATCTGGTTCTTCCAGATAATCCAGGCTGTCTTTGGAGCGGAGCCAGATAGAAGAACAAAATTTACGCTGGGCTAAAAGTTGGAAAAAGTCCTGCACAGGGATAAGTCCGGGAACAACCTCCAGTTTCCACTTGGTTTCATTTTCAAACCAAGTATTGATTTTTTTGAAATTTGGTATCTCTTCAGCATTCAAAACCGGAGACATATGTTCTAAAGCATCGGTATAGGCCTGAGAGGATTTGCCGGGGATATTCTCTTTTTGCCTGGTAAACAACGTTCTCCAAACCCATAAATCTTCCTGAGTGTACTTTGACATGTCTTGCATGAGAATATTTTTTGTAAATAAAAATCCCGATTCAGCTATGAATCGGGATTGATTTAGGTTTATTAAATTAATTACACCATTAACCGATTCTAGAATTTAGAAGTGGATAATAGTAATAATATGAGTTTATATTTTTCACTAACACAAAATTAGATAATATCTCAAAGTACACAAATCAACAAGTGTTAAACAAAAAAATAAATCGCGAAGCTAATTCCCTAAAATTATTGGTAATATCAATTGAGTTATTTTAATTTTCCGGAAAATCAATAGGTATGAATAAAACTCACAACTGGGGAATTATAGGTCTGGGTGGTATCGCGCAAAAATTTGCTTCAGACTTACAGGATATTAAAACGGCCCGTCTCTATGCCGTTGCCTCAAGAACTCTGGAAAAAGCTCAGGAGTTCTCGTCAAAATTCAAGGTCGAAAATGCCTACGGATCCTATGAAGACTTAGCAAAGGATCCGGAAGTTGATATCATTTATGTCGCTACACCCCATGTTTTTCATTATGAAAATACGCTCATGTGTCTCGAACATGGTAAAGCCGTTTTGTGTGAAAAACCCATGGCAATGAATGCCAGACAGCTGAAAGCCATGATAGAACTTTCAAAGAAAAAGTCTTTGTTTTTGATGGAAGGGTTATGGACCAATTTTATGCCTCATCTTCAAAAAGTTCATCAACTTGCTCAGAATGAAACCTACGGAAAATGTCTTAAAGTGGAAGCAGACTTCTCCTTTAAGGCTGAATTTGACACAGGAAAGCGTTTATTTAATAAAGACTTAGGGGGTGGAGCTTTACTCGATATCGGGATTTACCCGGTGTATTTAGCTCTTAAGCTTTTAGGTGTTCCTCAACTTATGGAGGCTGCCAGTGAATTTTCTTCAACAGGGGTTGATGTTTCCAATCAAATAAAATTTAATTACAGTTCTGGAGCAACCGCTCATTTGTCTTCTAGTTTTGCCAAAACCACAGCCTCCAGAGCCAGGGTTCATTTTGAAAATGCAACTGTAGAATTTGGTTCCCGATTTCATGAAACAGATCAACTTGAGATCAGAACCAATTCAGGCGTCGATAAACTGGACTTCAATTATCCGACACACGGCTATCAATTTGAAATTGAACACGTGCAGGACTGTCTGGAAAAAGGCTTGACACAAAGCCCGGAGTGGTCGCTTCAGGCCTCTTTAGAACTGGCAGAAACCTTAGATAAAATTCGGGAAATAATGGGACTGGTTTATAAAGAGGATAAAAGTCTGGGCTAGTTTGTAGTGCTAAATAAAACTTGACTCAATTCCATAATTGTTTTCAGCCGTATTTTATTTGATTTTAAAATTGCGCATGCCTTGCGATTTGCTAAATTTGTCTCAAATTAGAATTTTAGAAAAATTGACTAACAATCTTTCTTCAATTTGCAATGACAAAGTACTATGTTGGAAGTTAAGCACATTCGAGCTCATCAGGAAGAATATACCCAAGCCCTCAAAAAAAGGAATTTTGAAGCTGAAGCTGTTTTTGACTCTATTTTAAAATTAGATGAAAAACGCAGATCAACTCAAAAACAGCTGGATGAAATTCTTTCAGAATCCAATAAGCTTTCCAAAGAAATCGGAATGCTTTTCAAGTCAGGCGAAAAAGAAAAAGCCAACGCGCTTAAAGAAAAAACAGCAGGACTAAAAGAGGATTCCAGGCGGCTTGGTGAATCCATGAGTCAGGTCGGAACAGAATTACAAGCCTTGTTATATCAGGTGCCTAATATTCCGCATCCATCGGTTCCAGCCGGAAAAAGTGAAGAAGACAATGAAGAAATTTTTAAGGAAGGCGACATTCCTGTATTAGCAGAAAATGCGCTTCCACACTGGGAGCTGGCCAAGAAATACGACATCATAGATTTTGAGCTGGGCAATAAAATTACAGGGGCCGGCTTTCCTGTTTATAAAGGCAAAGGGGCCAGGTTACAAAGAGCTTTAATCTCTTATTTTCTGGATAAAAATGTTGAAGCAGGTTACAACGAAGTGCAGGTTCCGCTATTGGTCAACGAAGCTTCCGGCTACGGTACAGGCCAGTTGCCGGATAAAGAAGGCCAGATGTATCACGTAGGCAATGATGATTTGTACTTGATCCCAACTGCTGAGGTGCCGATCACAAATATTTACAGAGACGACTTACTTACTGAAAGTCAGTTGCCAATTCAGTTGACGGGTTATACGCCATGTTTCAGACGAGAAGCGGGGAGTTATGGGGCTCATGTACGCGGTCTTAACCGCCTGCATCAGTTTGATAAGGTCGAATTGGTAAACCTAGTCAAGCCCGAAGAGTCTTACCGAGTTTTAGATGACATGGTGGAACACGTGAAATCGATTTTAAGAGATTTGAAATTGCCTTATAGGGTATTGAGGTTATGTGGTGGGGACCTCGGGTTTACATCAGCCCTTACCTATGATTTTGAATTATTTTCCACCGCACAGGATCGCTGGCTAGAGATTTCTTCAGTATCCAATTTTGAAACTTTTCAAGCCAATCGCCTAAAAATTCGTTATAAAGATGCTGGCAAAAACAAAGCACTGGTGCATACCCTGAATGGAAGTTCACTGGCTTTGCCAAGAGTTTTGGCTGGTATACTTGAAAATTATCAGACCGAAGACGGGATTGTGATTCCTGAAGTCTTAAAGCCTTATACAGGATTTGATAAGATTTCTTAAGAGCTTATAAATCAGTTATTAGCAGGGTGTGTTCTACAATTCTTTCTCAAAAATGTCAAGACCGAAAAATATTTAGGTAAATTTGAACATGCGTTTAGAATTACCTGGATCTTTTACACTGAAATTTGTTCTGGTTCTTATGTCAATGCTTGCCTTGACTTTGAGTTTTGGACAAAGCGAAGACTTAGCTCAGAATTATTTCGATCAGGGCGAATATGAAAAAGCTGAAGCCATATACGCCAAACTTCACAGAAACAATCCCGGGCATCAAAATTGGTTACTGGGTTATGTAGAAACTTTGGAAGCTTTGGAAAAGGTCGAAAAAGCAGAATCCGTTTTGAAACAATACCTGGCCCAGGTCGGAGAGTATCCTAACATTCAGGTTGAACTCGGCTATCTTTATCAGAAGCAGAAGGATAGCATTGCTGCATATCGGTATTACCAGGAAGCGATTTCTCAAGTGGAAGCCAGGCCTGGTTTTGTGTATGCCGTAGGAAATACATTTCAAAAATATGGCTTACTGGATCTTGCAGTAAAAGCTTATGAGACAGCTCAGCGCATTGAGCCCAGAAATAACAATGCTCTTGAGCTTGCTAAAATTTATGGCGAACAAAGTCGCTACCAGGAAATGTTCGATAATTACATGAATTTGATTATGGATAACCCGAGTTACTTTGGAATACTCAATAGAAATTTTTCACAATACATTACTGAAAATTCCGATGATGAGGCCAACCAGGCCCTGAGGCGAGTACTGCTTCAGCGCAACCAGAAACAGCCCAGTATCATCTATAACCAAATGCTGAGCTGGTTATTTGTCCAGCAGGAAGATTATTCCAAAGCCTTTGCTCAGGAGAAAGCTATTTTTCAACGTTCAGAATCCAGATCTTTAAATAGGTTGATAGATTTAGCCTTGATCGCCAAGGAAAACGACCACTTATCCAGCGCCAAGGAGATCCTTGAATTTGCTGTCTCAAATGCAGCAAGCCAACGTGAATTACGTTCAGCAGAAAGAGAGCTTTTACTTATTAAACGAAGGCTGGCACAAGCTGAAGATTATGATAAGATTGAAGTCGCTTATGCCAATTTTCTTGCTAAAATAGGGAGGGATAGAGATAGCTTTTTAATTCAAAAAGACTTTGCCGAATTTCTGGCTTTTCAGAAAAAAGAAATCGGAAAAGCACAGGAACAGATTGATATCATCAAGGCTCAAGACCTTTATCAGCAGCAGGTGGCTGAGCTAAAGCTATTGGAGGCCGATTTGAATGTGCAGCAGTCCAGGTTTAATCAGGCTTTACTGCTTTATACGCAGGTAGAAAAACTGATTCCAAATAGTGACTTAGCTCGTGAAGCAAAGTTTAAAGTGGCCAAAACAAGCTATTTTACCGGAGATTTTGACTGGGCGCTCACGCAGCTTAAAGTCTTGAAAACCTCGGCTGCGCAATTGACTTCCAACAACGCCTTAGAACTCTCTTTGCTTATTAAAGACAATAGCCAGGAAGATACCACAAGAACCGATTTGAAGCTGGTAGCTCAAGCCGACCTGCTTCAATTTCAGAATAAACCTGAGCAGGCTTTAGACATTCTTGAAAAAGTCCTTGAGGATTACAAATCACCTTCGATTGTGGATGAAGTCTTGCTGAGAATTGCCAATTTGCATTTAGCTAAGGCTGAAATTGACAAGGCACTTCCATTTTTACAGCGCATCGTAGAGGATTATAATGACAAAATTTTGGCAGATGATGCTAAATTCCTCTTAGGTAAGCTGTATATGGACCAGCTTGATGAGCCCGAAAAGGCTAAACTTTATTTTGAAACTTTAATTTTTAATCATCCCGATAGCATTTATTTTGTAGAAGCCAGAAATCGTTTCCGAAAGCTTAGAGGAGATCAAATCCAATAACATGTTAATTTATAATGTAACGACCAACGTAGAAGAAGACGTCCACGATGAGTGGGTAGAATGGATGAAAAATATCCATATTCCCGCTATGTCACAAACCGGAAAATTCAAGAAAGCGACTATGAGTCGAGTGGATGTGGTAGAATCTATGGGAGGCATCACCTATTCTGTGCAATACAGAGTTGAAGATAAAGCCACTTTGGAACGCTATTTTGAAGAAGATTTTGAACAAATGAAGAAGCAAACTAAACTTTTTGAAGGTAAGTTTGTGAGTTTTAGAACCGAGATGGAAATCGTACACGAGCAGTAATGAGCAACAAGGAAAAAACATCTATAGACGACGAAGTTTTCAAAGCCAACTTTGAGCAAGGCGTCCGTGAGGTTAAAGCTAAAAAGCATCTGGGTCAGCATTTTTTGACCGATGAGGACGTGTCAAAGCGTATTGCTAATACCTTGCAAAAAGACAATTACAGCAACCTGCTGGAAATTGGTCCGGGGATGGGTGTGCTTACCAAATATTTGCTCAGGACTTACGACAGATTTGTCGCGATGGACCTCGACAGAGAATCCATTGCTTATCTCAATTCTACCTTCAAAGCAGAACATGAGATCCAGGATAAGCCCAAAGCACTTCAGGTGGTTGAAGCAGATTTCTTAAAAGCGGATTTGAGCGAGTATTTTGGTCAGGAGCAGTTTGCTATCATCGGAAATTTCCCCTACAACATTTCAACCCAGATCGTTTTTAAAACCCTGGAATACAAACAGCAAATTCCAGAGTTTTCCGGCATGTTTCAAAAGGAAGTGGCCGAACGCATTTGCGCCAAGGAAGGCAGTAAAACCTACGGTATCTTATCGGTGTTGACTCAGGCCTTTTATACGGCTGAGTATTTGTTTAGCGTTCCGCCCGAAGCTTTCGACCCGCCTCCCAAAATCAATAGTGGCGTGCTGAGATTGCAGCGCAAAGAAAATTACGATTTGCCCTGCGAAGAAAAAAAACTTAGAGATGTGGTGAAAACCGCTTTTCAGCAGCGGAGAAAAACCCTGCGCAATAGCTTAAAAAAATTCAACTTATCCCCAGAATTACGAGAAGATCCTATATTTGCGCAGCGCCCGGAACAACTGAGTGTGGAGCAGTTTATCGAGTTGACTTTAAAAATAAGTAAAGATGGCATTTGAACTCACCCAGGAATTAATTGACAAGATAGAGTCTCTCATCGAGGAGAACAGGGATCAGCAGTTGCAAACGCACCTGGAGGAATATCACCATGCCGATATCGCTGAGGTTCTTGACGAATTGAGTCTGGATGATGCCACCTACATCATCAGGTTATTAGGCAGTGATCAGACGTCTGAAGTCCTGATGGAAATGGATGATGATGACCGGGAGAAAATCTTAGGAAACCTGAACGCCAAAGAAATTGCAGAGGAAATCGAAGAGATGGACACCGATGATGCGGCAGATATCATTTCAGAATTATCTGAGGATATCAAAACCCAGGTCATTTCCAACATCAGGGATAAGGAACACGCCGAAAATATTGTGGAACTTCTCAAGTATGATGAAAATTCAGCCGGAGGTCTGATGGCGAAGGAATTAATAAAAGTCAATGAGAACTGGAGTGTCACCGGCTGCATGACCGAGATGCGAAACCAGGCCGAAAACGTGACCCGGGTGCATTCCATCTATGTAGTCGATAACAAAGGCAAACTCAAAGGGAGACTCTCCCTTAAAGATCTCATCACCGCTCCCAGTAAAGCGGAAATCGGTGATGTGTACATTCGAAATGTAGATTATGTCGATGTGCATACCCCGGGAGAGGAAGTGGCCAGAGTGATGCAAAAATACGATTTGGAAGCTATCCCTGTAGTGGATGAGTTCGGAAGACTGGTCGGTAGAATTACGGTCGATGATATTTTGGATTTTATAAAAGAAGAAGCCGAAAAGGATTACCAGATGGCCGCAGGTATTTCTGAAGATGTGGAAGCCGATTCTACCATCTGGGAGCTTACCAGAGCGCGATTGCCCTGGCTTATCCTGGGACTATTCGGAGGCCTGGGAGCTGTGTATGTGATGCAGGGTTTCGATTCGGCCCTGGAGAAATATGAAATTCTTTTCTTTTTCACTCCGCTTATCGCTGCGATGGCTGGTAATGTAGGTGTGCAGTCTTCTGCGATTATCGTGCAGGGTCTGGCCAACGATTCGGTAAAAGACAGTTTGGTAAAACGTTTGCTTAAAGAAGTCTCCCTCAGCATCATCAATGGCACTGCTCTTGGTTTGCTGGTTATTGGATTTGGGGTAATCACTTCCATGGCGTTTTTGGTGAGCATTACCATTGCCATTTCCATACTGTCGGTGATTATTATGGCCGCCTTAATTGGTACGTTTGTGCCTATTATTTTAAATAAACGCGGCATAGATCCGGCCATTGCGACCGGTCCATTCATCACGACCAGCAATGATATCCTGGGGATTTTAGCCTACTTCTACATCGCCAAATTAATTTTGAATTTTTAGAGATGACCCCGATTCCATTTCAGCGTGACCTGACCGTAACCAGCAAACATCTGGATGAACAGAATCACGTGAATAATCTGGAATACATGAAGTGGGTGCTAGAGATTTCAGAAGCGCACTGGGTAGCTGAAACCTCCATAGACATCAGGAAAAAATACGCCTGGTTTGTCCTGGATCACTACATTCAATACAGGCAGCAGGCTTTTCTAGGTGAAGAACTGGTGTTGACCACCTGGTTAGAAAATTATTCCAAAATCAGGTCGGAACGCCGAGTGCACATCACTCGAAAAAGCGACGACAAAACGATTATCGAAGCCAGAACCAACTGGTGTTTTATAGATCAGCAAACCAAAAAACCAGCACGTATTACTGCAGAGATTGTAAACCCTTTTTTTGAATTTGAATCTGCTTAGCTCTATGCCTTAGCGAGATACAGCTTAAAACTTTGTCCTATGAAGATATTACATCTGGATAGCAATCATCCCCTGATGATTCAGGAATTGACCAAACTGGGTTTCGATAACACTGAAGATTTTACGAGTCCCAAAGCCGAGGTGGAGACTTATATCCATGCGTTTGATGGCCTCATCATTCGCAGCCGATTCACGATTGATAAAGCATTTTTGGATAAAGCGACCAACTTAAAGTTTATAGGACGCGTAGGGGCTGGGCTGGAAAATATCGATGTGGACTATGCCGAGCAGAAAGGCGTAAAATTATACAATGCTCCGGAAGGCAATCGCAATGCAGTGTCTGAGCATGCCTTAGGAATGCTTTTGAGTTTGTTCAATAAATTAAGAACGGCGCATAACGAAGTAGTGAACGGACAATGGAGACGCGAAGCCAATCGCGGTTATGAGATAGAAGGCAAAACTATAGGCTTGATTGGTTATGGCAACACAGGAAAAGCCATGGCCAGGAAGCTGAGTGGCTTTGACTGTGAAGTGCTTTGCTATGATATTTTAGAGAAGGTTGGGGATGAAAATGCCAGACAAGTAGGACTGAAAGAACTAAAATCCAGGGCCGACGTCATTAGCTTGCATACGCCGCAAACGCCCGAAACACTTGGCATGATCAATCAAGAATTTATCGATTCTGTTGCCAGGCCCTTTTGGTTCATCAATACGGCCCGAGGCAAAAGTGTGGTCACAAACGATCTAGTCAACGGATTAAAATCGGGTAAAATTATGGGTGCAGGTTTGGATGTGTTGGAATATGAAAAAACCTCCTTTGAAGATTTATTCTCTGCCGATCATCAATTGCCAGAAGCTTTCCAGTATTTAATGAAAGCCGACAATGTGCTCTTGAGTCCGCATGTCGCCGGCTGGACGTTTGAAAGCCATATTAAACTTGCGCAGACGCTAGTGGATAAGATAAGCGGTGATTTTAAGGTGAGTTAGTTTGCAAATAAGTCTTCTCAATTTAAGTTATTGCGATCAAGTCTTTCTTTTATTGAAAACATGACGGGTGAAACTCTTTATTCATAATCTTTAGCAATACTTACGTAGAGATTTACGGTTTTCCCGTATAAAAAGTACGGTCAAACCGTAATCATGAAATCAATGATAACTATAGATTTAAGATCATAAAACCACTGCCTATGAAATAGTTAGCTGTGATCTAAAAAAAGAGAAAGCTCCTGCCAGGCAGAAGCTTCTCCTGTAAAGGTATGAAAACATACACTTCACTGTGCGCTGCAAATGTATTGGTTTTCATGAGATGTGCAACTTCTGAACTAAGGAGTATGGAAAATCCGGTAAGATGATAAACTGCCATAGACAATTATTAAAAAATTATCAAAATGAAAACATTCAAGAAAATTAATGACATAACTATGAAAATAGCAAGAGGAATGATTTTAATTTTTGCTATGAAATTAACTTTAATTTTAACGGTATTTACTTTTCAGGCTTGTTCTACAGACGACATATCAACATCTGATATTTACAATATTGAGTTTAATAATGCCTTGGAAATCAGTAAAACTAAACTAAGTGATATAAAAACTTTTAATACTAATGGAATCAATTCAAAATTAGATTACAATAATAAAACCATTTATCTTTTGAAAGACTCAGAGCAAGATTTAACTAATACTAGCTTTTTGAACACAATTAATAATCTAGAAAGTCTGGTTCAAGAAACTAATAATAATAATCTTGAATTGAGCGAAACATATACTCTAAAAGAAGATGAAGTAGTAGGAACTTTTGCAATTCAGGAGGAATCTATTCACGATGCATTAGAGCCTGCAATTAAAGAAGCCAGAAGATATTTGCATGGAAAAGGTTTTACAGACCAAACTATTAATCAGATGATTATTGATGAAGAGGGGAAAGAGGAAGATTTAGTAGCATTTGTAATGTCTTTGAGTGAATTAGAGAATTCGCAAAATAGTAACTCTTTTTCTTTTAATGACTATTCTAGTTTTTTATTTAATTCAGCATATGCACAAGAACTTACTCTTGCCGAAGCTGGTACTTGTGCTGCTATAGCAATAGGAGCTGATGTATTATGGGCTTTAGGAGGATCTAGCGCATCTTCATGGACTTTGCCTGCTATGAAAAAGGCTTTTGGAGCGGTTGCAAAAAGAATGTTAGGTCCTATTGGTGTCGCTATCGCTGTAGTCTCATTTGGTATTTGTGTTTTGAATGAATCTCAAGATTAAGATATGAAACTATGTCTATAACAACAATTGCACTGTTGCCTCTAATGGCATATATTTTAAGTCTAAGATTAAAGAGTGTTTATTTAATTTTAAAGAAGAATGAGGTTGGAAAAAAAAAGTCTGAAATCTTATATTTAGCTTTGTCTGTGATATTAATTGTGTTTCTTCTTGTTCTCTCAGAACTAATAATGCCCTAAATCTTTAGATAGCAAACCCCTGCTCGTTACCAAAACAAGCAGGGGTTTTAAATTGGATCAATTCGAATTAAGCCTTCTGAGACCTTGGTGCTATCTCAGAACAATTGATTTCTGTGATGTAGCGCTTTTCGCCGTCTTTGGTTTCATAAGACCGGGGAACCAGTTTGCCTTTTACTAAGACTTCCTGACCTTTCTTGATATAGGTTTCAATAAAACTGGCGGTTTTGCCCCAGGCCACGATATTGTGCCAGTAGGTACTGCTTACCTTCTCTCCGCTGCTATCGTAATAGAACTCGTTGGTAGCGATGGAGAATTTAACTAATTTCTTTCCAGACTCTAGATTAACTACTTCCGGATCCTGGCCCAAGTGGCCCATTAACTGAACTGAATTTTTTAAAGTACTCATAACAATAAAAATTAAATTATTTAAAACTGACTCAGACTCTCCAAGCCAGATCGATGGGATTTCCGATCGACAAGGCAAAGATGCAGTGCTACTTAAGATCTAGTCGTCTGTTATCCAGTTACTTCCTTTTACTTACGTTTACAACCGTTTGTAGTCGTTTGTAAACGATTCGTGTGTTTTATATCAGACTTTGAATTAAAGGGTTTTTATCATTTTAGGCCAGGGAGAAGAGGAGCCGGTGAAAAAAATCACTGACATTTCAATTCAATGATTTTTTTTTGTGGTTTTCTATTGACTCATCCTAAAAAGAGTACATAGGGCCTTCTTGAGCTTTATAAAGTGACTAAACTCAGATATAATAAGGGTTTTGAGAGGCAAATCAAACTTTAACACTCCTGAACTACTAAAAGCTTAAAACAAAAATGTACGGTTTTACCGTAACAAATGTACGGTTAAACCGTAATTGAGTTGTATTTAATTGATTTACATTTGTTTAGAGAAGTGTGTTATCATCAATTTAAGACCTCATGTTAGGGACAGTATTGATGCAATTATCGCATTATTCCGGGTATTATATTTTGGGTTCTTGTTAAAATCGTTTAGAAATAATAGAAGATGAAAAGCAAGCTCCAAAAGAAAATTTTAAATTAAAGATGGAATAGAATTCAATACATAGGACTGCAGATGAAAGCGATTTGAAAATATTAAGCACAGTAAACACAAGTGTGGTTTCAAACTCAAATTCAGGACAACTGGAACTGGGGCTTTTATGAGACTGTTTTTGTCAGTTTTTCCAAGATCTTAACCAGGGTCATTTGGGGAAGATCTGTGAGAAAGATAAGTTCCGGAATAACTGGGACAGGAGAGGAAATATAGCACCTAAGGCAAGGCATACCTTCAGGTGGATGTAAATTAAAAATAATAATACAACTATTGATATTAAAACTCAAAACCCAGGAAAACTACGGATGAAACATTCACAACCTCATGTTTATACAGTTTCAAAGTTGGATTCTCAGACTGATTTAGCGATGAAGAGTGCGATGCTTAATCTCGAAAAAAAGGTTTTGAAACCGGAAAACAAAATAAAACAGCAATCATACCACCAGATGAGGGTGGTTTATACCTATTATTCATTATACACAACTATTAATTTTAAAACCTAAAATCATGAAATCAATTATCGGAATTTTTACCATGCTATGTTTATTATTTTTCGCGGGATGCTCACCAGAATCCTTTAGCGATGATCAGTACGAAGGACAGACTCCGGAAGAAGTATTTGGGAATGGCGGAGAAAACAGAGTTTATAAAGCAACAAATACGCCACCAGACGACAGTGATTTATAACCATTAATTCATTACAAACACCTATCAATTTTAAAACCTAAAGTCATGAAATCAATTATCGGAATTTTTACCATGTTATGTTTATTATTTTTCGCGGGATGCTCACCAGAATCCTTTAGCGATGATCAGTACGAAGGACAGACTCCTGAAGAAGTATTTGGGAATGGCGGAGAGAACAGAGTTTATAAAGCAACAAATACGCCACCAGACGACAGTGATTTATAACCATTAATTCATAATACACCTATTTAATTTTTAAAACCTAAAGTCATGAAATCAATTATCGGAATTTTTACCATGTTATGTTTATTATTTTTCGCAGGATGCTCACCAGAATCTTTTAGCGATGATCAGTACGAAGGACAGACTCCGGAAGAAGTATTTGGCAATGGCGGAGAAAACAGAGTTTATAAAGCGACAAATACGCCACCAGACGACAGTGATTTATAACCATTAATTATTAAACACCTATTAATTTCTAAAACCTAAAGTCATGAAATCAATTATCGGAATTTTCACCATGCTATGTTTATTATTTTTTGCGGGATGCTCACCGGAATCCTTTAGCGATGATCAGTACGAAGGACAGACTCCGGAAGAAGTATTTGGAAATGGCGGAGAAAACAGAGTTTATAAAGCGACAAATACACCACCAGACGATAGTGATTTATAAATTTAAATTTTAGTACATTAGACAAGATTTAAGGATAGATTTAATGAAGCAATGTATATATCATCTTGTCGTATTTATTTTTATTTACGGCTGTCAATCGCCTTCAGAAAGTAATTTAAACGTAGAAGTTGATCCAGAACTTAGAGATTCAATTTTAACTAATCTTAAGAAATTTGATGAAAATCGAGATAAAAAAAGGAGTTTAAAAAGGGCATTTGAATTTATACAGCAGATTAAAAATGATAGCTTGCAAATCAAATATTTAAAAACTTTAGATTATCGTGCTTTAAATTCGAATTCAGAAATTTATTTAAATATTAATTCACTTGGAAAAGAAAAAGCTGAAAAATATAATGATAACTTATCACTTGCCAATTTCTATTGGAATCTAGGGGATTATTATTTAACAAAAAACAGGTCAGATCAAGCCTATTATGCTTATAATGAAGCCCAACACCTTTATAATCTTGTAGGCGATTATGAAAATTATGCGCAGATGCTGTATAATTTAGCTTTGATACAGGGACAAGCCAAGGATTTTACAGGGGCCGAAGTTAATCTGGTTAAAGTAGCTGAAATTTCACAAGACACTAGAAATTACGAACTTTTATACAAAGCTTTTAGCCTGCTTGGAGTCACCAACTATAACCTCCAGAATTTTGAAGTGGCCATCAATTATTACAACAACGGTCTACAGGCTTCCGGGAAAATTGAAGATGCAGAACTATATCAGGCAGCAACCTATAACAATCTCGGCAACGTCTACGAAAAAATGGAGAACTATCAGTTAGCCATCAAAAACTACCGCAAGGCGCTTTCCACGAAAAACTTATATGACAGAGATCCCTATCTCTACGCGATGGCTCTGGACAATCTGGCTTATAACCGTCTAGAAACCGGAGAACTGCAGAATGTCTTACCCGATATGGAAAAGGCTTTAGACATCAGAAAACGCATTGAGCACCTGGCAGGCATTTCCATAAGTCAGCTCCATATTGCAGAGTTTTACGAATTTATTGGAGACACTTCTCAAGCTCTCGAGTACGCCAAAGCGGCTAATACTACAGCTCAAGAAAATAACAACAACCGGGATATTTTGAAATCCTGGAAGCTGCTGGCAGATCTCCAGCCAGACACCAGTTATGCTTATACCACCTCCTATATAGACCTTAGTGATAGTTTACAGGTAGAAGAACGAAAAGTTCGCAATAAGTTTGAACGCATTCGTTTTGAAACTGACGAAGTCATGGAACGCGCAGAAATGCTGGAGGAAGAGCGTACCGTCATCTTTCTTATCTCTTCCTTAATCATCATTATTGGGGGTTCTTTTTTCGTTCTTTATATTCAGCGCTCCAAAAATAGAGCCCTGGAACTGGAGCGTGATCAAAAGATTGCCGACGAAAAAATATATGAACTTCTTCTTATGCAGAGTGCAAGAAAAGATGAAGGGAAGCGAGAAGAGCGCGATCGTATCGCCAGGGAACTTCATGATAACATTCTTACAGAGCTATATGCCAACCGTATGAACCTGATGTTTTACAAGTATAAAACAGGCATTAAAGGCGATGAGAAATTCGGAAAACTTACCGATAACCTCATGGATGTCGAAAAGCAAATAAGAAATTTATCCCATGAACTGTCCAATACCTATTTTGATGAGCACAAAGAATTTGGTGATCTCATTCAGGGTTTGATCTACAAGCTTCAGCTGGAGCGTACGCATCAGTTAACGGTAGATGATTCGGTCAACTGGTCTACAATCGCTTCCAATATCAAGATGCATACTTATCGCATTCTTCAGGAAGCAATCATGAATATACAGAAACACGCTAATGCCAGCTTTGTTTTTATTAAATTTAGCATCAATGAAGAGGCGAATAAAATCGAATTTATAATAGAAGATGACGGAAAGGGCTTTAGCAGTAGTCAAAAGGCTGGAATTGGACTTAAAAATATAAAATCACGAGTTCAGGATATACATGGAAAAATAAGTATAGAGTCCAGACCAGGAAATGGAACAAAAATCAGTATTTTTATACCAATTAATTAAACATCATGCCTAACTACAACGTATTACTTGTCGATGATCACCCCATGATAATTGCTGGCTTCGAACAGGCTTTGGATATCATAAGTGAGAATAACGAAGAAATAAAATTCAAGAGAGATTCTGCGCAAAATTGCACTGATGCCGCAGATTATATCATGGATTCAAATCAGGCATACGATCTTATTTGCCTGGATCTTTCACTTCCGGGGAGTAAAGACGGGAAATATAATTCTGGAGAAGATTTGGCTAAGCTGGCTAGAAAATGCCAGTCTGAAGCTAAACTATTGATTTGCACCATGCTGGAAAACAACTATAAGGTGTTAAACGTCATGAGGAGAATTGATCCGGATGGTTTTCTGGTCAAGTCAGACACCAATCCAGACATCTTAATTTCAGCCATAGAAAACTTGCTTAACGGCAAGACCTACCAAAGCGCCACGGTTCACCAAATGTTGAAGCGAACGGTCGAATTTTCCCATAATATAGATGAAGATAATTTAAAAATACTCTATTTGTTATCTCAGGGAATTTTGACCAAAAACCTTCCAGAACATATGGGTCTTTCTCTCAGCGCTATAGAAAAGCGAAAAAAACAGATGAAGCAGTTTTTTGATATTTCTAATACCAATGACAAGATTCTTTTAGAAAAAGCAAAAGAGAAAGGCTTTCTCTAAAATCCTTTCTCTTTTGAATGTATAATAGCCATCACGAGTCACTCGTTCAGCAACTTTGAAATCTCATCGAGTTTAGGGGTTAAAACGACTTCAATTCGCCTGTTTTTAGCTCTGCCTTCTTCAGTAGTATTTGGAGCCAGGGGTACATACTCACCTTTTCCAGCCGCCGTTAAGTTTTGAGGATTTATAGTATCATTTTTCAAGAGTAGTTTTAATACTTCAGTGGCTCGTTTGGTAGATAAATCCCAGTTGTCGTTAATGGCGCCAGTTCCTCCATATGGGACATTATCGGTATGCCCTTCTATCAGCACGGCTATGTCTGGATTTTGAGCCAGGACCTTGGCGAGTTCCTGTACAGCTTTTTTTCCTTCGCTACCCACATTCCAGCTTCCAGAGGCAAATAAGAGTTTGTTTTCCATGGAAACATACACCTTACCATTTCTCATCTCCACACTAAGGCCCTGGCCTTCAAAATTAGTTAAGGCTCGAGACAGATTGTCTTTCAGATTTTTCATTTTCTGCTCCTTTTGAGCTATTAAGCCTTCTAATTCCTGGATACGCTGTAACCTGGCCTGCAGGTCTTTTTGAAGCTGCTCCAATCGATTTTGCTCTTTAGCGAGAGCAATTTCCTTGTCTTCCAGTTTTTGAAGCAATTCCCGGTTTTGTTTTGAATTTTCAGAAAGAGCCTGAGAGCTATTTTGCTCCAAAGCATCATAGGATGCTCTCAATTTCTCCAGAGTACTTTTGCTGGCTGTATAATCGGCTAAAAGATCGTCGCGCTGTGCTTTTAAAATTTCTATACGGTCTTTGGAATAATTCAATTCGTCTTGAAGTGCTATTTTTTCTGACTTACATTCCTCCAGCTTTCTGCTGAGTTCTTCATTGACGCCTCGAAGCGCATAATAATCCTCTTCAAGTTCTAAAAATTTCTTCTGACTGACACAGCCTATTAGGTTTAGGCTTAAGAATCCGATTAATAAATATCTTAATAGTTTCATTTGACTTTGGTTATAGGAAGTTTTAAAACGATGATTTTTAAATTTTATTTCAATTCTAAGAGGACAGGACAATGATCACTATGCTTTGCCTCAGGCAAAATCACAGATCTTGAAATTCTGTCTTCTATTTCATCCGACACCAAAAGGTAATCCAGTCTCCAGCCCTTGTTATTCTGTCTGGCATTGGCTCTGTAACTCCACCAGGAATACTGCACTACATCTTCGTTCATCTTTCTAAAGGAATCTACAAAACCAGATTCGCTGAGAAAAAGGGACAGCCATTCCCGTTCTGCAGGAAGAAAACCAGACACGGTTTTTAACCTCACGGGATCGTGAATATCTATAGCTTCATGGCAAATATTATAATCGCCGCAAACAACCAGGTTGGGCAGGTTTCTCTTTAAGTCCTCAATATAGATTTTGAAATCATCCATATAGGTGAATTTATAACTCAGTCGGTGATCATTAGTTCCCGAGGGGAGGTATAAACTCATCACGGAGAGCTCTTCAAAATCCAGTCTTAAGTTTCTGCCTTCATGGTCCATATAATCTATTCCTGTTCCATATTCCACGTGCTGAGGTTCGATTTTAGAAATAATACCCACACTGCTATAGCCTTTTTTCTCTGCGGAGTACCAGTAGCAATACCTGTAGCCGAGGTTTTCAAAAATAGAATCGTCTATTTGTTCCGGCTGAGCCTTGGTTTCCTGGAAACAAACCACATCTGCATCTGTTGCTTTCAGCCAATCTACAAGTCCTTTCTTAAGGGCGGCACGAATGCCGTTCACATTATATGATATAATCTTCATGTTTTCTTTTGTCTCAAAAATAAGGAATCCTGTTCAACATCATTCTTGCTGCAGCCTATATTTTACAGCCAAATTATTTTCAGCCGACAGACTTTTTAAATTGCTGAAAAATGAAATATTTTTGAGTTTTGGTGTGTTAATTATTTACAAATACTTTGTTTTTGCTTTTCAGAAAAGAATATGTGTCTTACATTTGTACCAGGATGAAGTTTTTTCATAATAGATTGGTTAGTTAAGAAAAGCCTTGAACGCTAGTTCAAGGCTTTTCTGTTTTTAGCCATTTTAGGAACTAAAAAAAGACTTTCCTTAGAAAGCCTTTTTAAAAATCCTGTCCCCTTCTAATCAAATTTAATCAGATAAGTGTTCTTCTTTCCTTTGTTTATCAACACATATTTTCCGTTGATCAGGTCAGATTCCGTAAGAACATAGTCCAGTCCTACCTTGGTTTTATTCACAGAAATGGAGTTTTCTTTAAGAGCTCGCCTTGCTTCTCCATTGGATTTTAGAAAATTGGTTTCAGCAGAAAGGGCAGCGATCATATCCAGTCCGTTTTCTAATAAGTCTTTATTCAGTTCTTTAAGAGGAACCCCTTCAAACACATCAAGAAAAGTGGCTTCGTCCAATTTGGCTAGATCTTCTTCAGTGCTTTTTCCAAATAAAACCTGAGAGGCTTCTTTGGCTTTTTCCAGGGCTTCCTTAGAATGAACAGTGGCTGTGATTTCATCAGCCAGCTTGCTTTGTAAGGCTCTTAAATGCGGCTCTTCTTTATGAGACCTGACAAGAGCTTCAATGTCTTCTTTTGTGAGGAAAGTGAATATTTTAATGAATTTTTCCGCGTCTTCATCACTGGTATTGATCCAATACTGATAGAATTTGTAAGGCGAAGTTTTATCGGGATCCAGCCAGATGTTTCCTGTTGCTGTTTTTCCAAATTTGGTGCCGTCAGCTTTAGTGATTAGAGGGCAAGTCAACGCAAAACCTTTGCCCTGATCGATGCGTCTTATCAGTTCTGTTCCTGTGGTGATATTTCCCCACTGGTCACTTCCTCCCATTTGCAGGGTGCAGTCCTGTGTACGGTATAAATGTAAGAAATCATAACCTTGAACTAACTGGTAGGTGAATTCCGTAAAACTCATCCCGTCCTTAGACTCTGATGATAAACGCTTTTTTACTGAATCCTTGGACATCATGTAATTGACGGTAATGTGTTTGCCCACATCTCTGATGAAATCCAGGAAGGAAAAGTCTTTCATCCAGTCGTAATTATTAACCAGTTGAGCTGAATTCTCGTCTTCAGTTTTAAAATCTAAAAATTTGGAAAGCTGATGCTTTAAGGCATTTTGATTATGCCTCAAGGTTTCTTCATCCAAGAGATTTCGCTCTTGAGATTTTCCAGAAGGATCGCCTATCATGCCTGTGGCACCACCTAGCAAAGCGACCGGCTTGTGCCCGGCAAGTTGGAAATGCCTCAGCATCATTACACCTACCAGGTGACCAATGTGCAGTGAGTCTGCGGTAGGATCTATACCCACGTAAGCTACTCTCGGTCCTTCATTTAGATGTTCCTGTGTGCCAGGCATTAGGTCATGCACCATGCCTCTCCAGGTCACTTCGTCTATAAAATCTCTTTTCATGCGTTGTTTTGATTTGCCACAAAGATATTATAATGAAAAAATTATCAACTTTCGAAATTCGTATATTTACCAAATGAATTTACTCACTGGAGCAACCGGACTTGTAGGAGCACACGTATTGGCTCAACTTATCCTGAATAAAGAGCATACAAGAGCTTTATTCAGGACCGAGCACAAAAGGCAACAGGCTTTAGCCGTAATTTTTAAATATGATATTTCTAAAGATGATCTCTCTAAGCATGTCGAGTGGATGGCCTGTGACATACTCAACATTCCAAAACTTGAAATCGCTTTTAAAGACATCACACAGGTTTATCATTGTGCGGGCTTTATAAGCAATAGTCCTTCAGATTATAAACAAATGCGTAAAGTCAATATTGAAGGCACCGCCAATATGGTAAATTTGTCTATTGATCATAAGATTGATAAATTTTGCCACGTGAGTTCAATTGCTGCCATGGGTAAACCGCTTATGGGGGATGAGGTAACTGAAGAAACGCCAATGGCTGAAGATCAGAAACCCTCAGCCTACGAAATAAGTAAATACGGAGCTGAGATGGAAGTTTGGAGAGCTTCACAAGAAGGATTAAAGGTGGTAATTGTCAACCCTGGCATTATTCTCGGTGATGGATTTTACGAATCGGGGAGTGGGGTGCTGCTTGATAAACTCAAAAAAGGATTAAAATTCTACCCGCCTAAAACCACTGGTTTTGTCGGTGTTTATGATGTGTCTAAAATCATGATTCAGTTGATGAATAGCCCCATTGTAAACCAAAGGTATCTTGTTGTTTCCGAAAACCTGTCCTTCAAAAAAGTGGCTGGTCGCTTCGCAGATCTATATGATAAGCCAGGTCCTAAGACAAAACTTAGACCTTGGATGCTTTACCTGGCCTGGTGTGTTGAAGTGCTGAGGTCTTTTTTTACTTCGTATAAAAGACAACTCACGCTTGAAGTTATCCCAAGTTTATTTGAGGATTCCTTATATTCTTCGGAAAAGATAAAAGGGGCATTGCATTTTAAATTTGAGACTTTAGAAGAATTTTCCAAAACGATTTATGAGCGTTCTTAGTCTTTAACTTTACTAATCTATTGCTTTCAGGAATGGCTTCTATTTTTATATGGAGTCTTTTACTTTATATTTTAATACTCTTTTGCTTTCAGGAATAGCTTCTATTTTTATGATGGAGTCTTTTCTTTTCTTTTCCAATCTTCTAAGACTGTCCCTTATTTTTGAAATGGAATCGTAAACCTTGTCAAGTCTTTTGATGCTATCCTTAGCCTGTTCAAAAATCTCAGAATTTTCATCGAATCTCAAATTATAGTAAAGAATGTTTTGTTTGAGATCTGTGCTGTCAATACCGTATTTTTGAGATAAGAATTGAAGAATTTCAATATTGAGTTCGTTTAATTTTTCTTCGTTGACAACAGCAGCAGCATCCAGCAGCACCATGTCGTAAACAAGATCTTTCATTTCAGATTTACTCAAGAGATTCTCGGGCTCTTCAATCTCTTCGACATTCTGGCAACTTGTAACTAAGACAAAAACAAGTAAACTTAAACACTTGATTGCTTTCATATTATCTGTTAAATTCAAGGCGTTCTCCAAAAAGGCCTTCATTAAATTTGAAATTTTCAAAAACCAGATGTCCATTGACGAAGGTATGGGATACTCTGGATTTGAAACTACTTCCTTCAAAGGGAGACCAGCCGCATTTGTAAAAAATATTTCTGGAATTTACCGTCCAGGGCGTCTGCATATCTATAAGAACTAAATCTGCCTTATAACCCTCTCTAATAAACCCTCGCTTATCGACATCAAACAGGATGGCGGGGTTATGGCACATCTTTTCCACAATTTTTTCAAGAGATAATTTTCCCTGATGATAAAATTCCAGCATGGCGGGTAACGCATGTTGAACAAGTGGTCCCCCGCTTGGAGCTTTTGTGTAAACGTTGTTTTTTTCTTCTTTAGTATGCGGAGCGTGGTCTGTGGCAACCACATCCAAAAGATTTTTATCCAGGGCCTTGAGCAGTTCGGTTCTGTCTTTTTTAGTTTTTACAGCCGGGTTCCACTTGATATAGGTTCCTTTCTCCTTATAGTCCGATTCATCAAACCACAGGTGATGAATACAGACCTCTGCAGTGATCTTTTTCTTTGCTAAAGGAAGTTTATTCGAAAACAACTTCAATTCTTTAGCTGTAGAAAGATGAAAAACATGCAGTCTGGCGCCTGTTTTTTTAGCAAGGGCAACAGCTTTGGAAGAAGATAAATAACAAGCTTCTTCACTTCTGATTTTTGGATGAAGATGAATTGGAATATCTTCCCCGTACTTTTTGAGGTAAGTTTCTAAATTTTTTTGAACCGTGTCTTCATCTTCGCAGTGGGTAGCGATAATTAAGGGTGAATGTTTAAATATTTCTTCTAAAACCTTTTCATTATCGACCAGCATATTACCTGTTGAGGAACCCAGAAACAGCTTAAGAGCTGCTGTGGTTTTTGGGTTTATTTTTTTGATTTCTTCCAGGTTATCATTGGTTCCGCCAAACATAAAAGAATAATTGGCGTACGAATTATCTTTAGCCAGAGCGAATTTTTCTTCCAGTTTTTCTATGCTGGTTGTCTGTGGATTGGTGTTTGGCATTTCAAAATAAGAAGTGATACCTCCGGCAACAGCAGCGCGTGATCCTGTAAGAGTCGTCTCTTTGTGAGTTAAGCCTGGTTCTCTAAAGTGGACCTGATCATCTATAATCCCAGGAATGAGATATTTCCCATCCGCATCAATAATTTTAATATGACTAGATTTGGCACTGATTGAGTTAGACACTTCTACGATGAAATTGTCTTTAATATGAACGTCGCCTTCGAAAATCTTGTTTTCGTTAACGATTTTAGCATTTTTGATTAGATATTCTCCCATAATTCAAATTTTTCCCCAAAGGCTTTTTAGCTTTAAGGTGATAACACCAAAAACGGCTTCTTTTATGATTCCACCGCTCATTTTGGATTTGCCTTTGGTTCGATCTGTAAAGATAACAGGTATTTCCTTGAGTCGAAATCCTTTTCTGTAGGCTTTAAATTTCATTTCTATTTGAAAAGCATAGCCAACAAATCTGATTTTATCCAAGTCTATGCTTTCAAGGACTTTACGGCGATAACAAATGAATCCTGCTGTAGTGTCTTCAATTGGTATTCTTGTGATTATTTTGACATACTTGGAAGCTAGCCAGGATAATAATACCCGTTTCATAGGCCAGTTGATGACATTTACCCCTGTGATGTATCGCGAACCGATAGACATGTCATAATTGTCTTTTAGGCAGGAGTTATAAAGCCTGATGAGATCATTGGGGTTGTGTGAAAAATCTGCATCCATTTCAAAAATGTAATCGTAAGACCTTTCCAGGGCCCATTTGAAACCGTGAAGATAAGCTTTGCCCAAGCCACTTTTATCAGCTCTGATTTCCAAATGTAATTTACCTTCGAAATCCTGCTGGAGTTTTTGAACTAGAGCCCAGGTTCTGTCGGGTGAGGAATCATCTACTACCAAAATTTCGAAATCCACAGGTTGGGAGAAAATATTTTTGATAATCTTCTCAATATTTTCAATTTCGTTATAGGTTGGTATGATGACTAATTTTTGAGGCATCAAATCTGCTTGAAAGTTGGGTAACAAATATATATTTTACAAGCTAATAGTCGTCTATAAAAGTTCATTTTAATTTACATTTGCTACAAACTTCACATTTGTTTTTAGCTTTAAGACCAGTACAGAATCACCATTGGGTAATAGGAATAACTTTGTTTATTCTTATACTTCTCGTTGTTTTGAAATGGAATAAAGACAATTATATCGTTTCTTTTGGGAGTTCCCTGTTTAATTCGAGTTTTTATTCTAGAAAATTTATTGAAAAAAGAAGAATTGACTTATCTGAAGTTTTAGTGTTTATAGCCAGCTTATTTGGAATTTCATTTTTCGTTTTTGTCATCTTAAGCGAAGGTGCTTTTTCAAGTGTAGTTTATTTACAGATTCTGTTTTTAGCAACTTTTATTTTGCTAAGTAAATATTTAATCGAAAAAATCATTGGAGACCTTTTTGAATTAGACCAACTGGTAGGCCGTTATTTGTTTTATAAACAAGGTGTTTTAAGCTGGCTCAGTTTATTTTTCCTTTTTCCTGCGGGCCTGCTCCTTTATTTTCAAAATATAGATAACAGTTCAGTGGTGTACGCTATTGCCGGTGTTTTAATTTCGATTTATGTATATAAGCTCTTCTCCTTTATAAGATTGTATCAAAAGCATATTTTATCTTATTGGTTTTATTTTATTTTATACCTTTGCGCTTTTGAAATTGCACCTTACTTAATAATTTTAAAATTTTTAAAATCAATCAATTAGGTAAGTGTAAGAAAAAACTAAGCTATATGAAAGTGAAAAATATTCTGATTTCACAACCAAAACCTAACGTTGATCACTCTCCTTATTCTGAACTCGAAGATAAGCTCAAAATCAAAATTGATTTTATCCCTTTTATTCATGTAGAGCCTGTAGATTCCAAACAGGTGAGGCAGCAGAAAATCGATATTACCAAGTTTTCTGCTATTATACTGACAAGTAGAAATGCGGTAGATCACTTTTTCAGGATTGCGGAAGAAATGAGGTATAAGATACCGGATAGTCTTAAATATTTTTGTTTGAGTGAAGCTGTGGCCTATTATCTTCAAAAGTATGTGGTCTATAGAAAGCGTAAGATTTATGTTGGAAAAAGAACCTTTCAGGAGCTTGAAGCCAGTATAAAAAAACATAAGGATGAAAAGTTTTTGCTCCCTTCATCCGATATGCTGAAACCGATTGTACCTCAACAGCTAGATAAGCTTGGTGTAGATTGGACAAGGGGTATTTTTTATAAAACCGTTGTAAGCGATTTATCACACTTAAGAGAAGTTTCTTACGATGTCGTGGTCTTCTTCAGTCCAAGTGGTATCAAATCTTTATACGAGAACTTCCCGGATTTCGAGCAAAAGAATACAAGAATAGCCGCCTTTGGCAATTCAACTATAAAAGCTGCCGAGGAAAAAGGATTGAAAGTTCAAATACAAGCGCCAACCCCTCAAAACCCATCCATGACGATGGCTTTAGAAAATTATATAAAGGAAAATTAATCTTATTTTTTAATACAAAATACAAAGCCGAAACATCACTGTTTCGGCTTTGTTGTGTTTTTATAAAGCATCAGGCCTTAGGAGCGCCTTCTATGATTTCTGAATCTGCATAAGCTTCAAATTTTTTGAAATTATCCTTAAAGGATTTAGCAAGCGTTTTGGCTTTTGCATCATAGGCTTCCTGGTCCGCCCAGGTATCCCGGGGATTCAATACCTCAGTTGGAACGCCGGGGCAGGTCTTTGGTGTAGCTATATTGAAGATTTCATGGGTAGTGTACTCCACGCTATCCAATTGTCCTTCCAAGGCCGCTGTAATCATGGCTCTTGTATATTTAAGCTTCATTCTGCTTCCTGTCCCGTAAGGGCCTCCTGTCCAGCCCGTATTGATTAACCAAACGTTTACTCCGGCATCTTTCATTTTTTTACTTAGCATTTCACCATACCTTGCTGGGTGAAGTGGCATAAACGGAGCGCCAAAACAGGCCGAAAAGCTTGGTATAGGTTCTGTTACCCCTGCTTCTGTTCCCGCTACTTTGGCGGTATAACCACTTATAAAATGAAATGCAGCTTGTCCCGGTGTAAGTTTACTGATAGGAGGCAGGACCCCAAACGCATCTGCGGTCAAGAAAAATATATTTTTTGGGTTTTTACCTACTGAGTTGGGTTGTAAATTATCGATATGGTGAATGGGGTAACTCACCCGTGTATTTTGAGTGATACTGCTATTGGTGAAATCCACTTTGCCGTTTTTTAAGATCACATTTTCCAGGAGTGCTCCCGGTTTTATGGCATCATAAATTTCTTGTTCGTTTTCTCTCGAGAGATTTATCACTTTAGCATAACAACCTCCTTCAAAATTGAATACCGTATTTTCATTGGTCCAGCCATGCTCATCATCGCCTATGAGCTTTCTGTGGGGGTCTGCAGAGAGGGTGGTTTTCCCTGTTCCTGAAAGACCGAAAAATATTGCCGTATCACCTTCTTTACCCACATTGGCAGAGCAATGCATGGGTAAGGTGTTCTTCATGACAGGAAGTATAAAGTTGAGGGCCGAAAAAATACCTTTTTTAATTTCACCTGTATAGCCAGTCCCTCCAATCAAAGCTATTTTACGTGTGAAATTGAGTATGGCAAAATTATGAGCTCGTGTACCGTCAACCTCAGGATCTGCCATAAAGCCTGGAGCATTAACGACAGTCCATTCTGGTGTAAAGTTTTCTAACTCTTCTTCAGTAGGGCGCAAAAACATATTATACGCAAACATATTACTCCAGGGCAATTCATTGATATGTCTTATGTTCAGGCGGTAGTTATCATCGGCACAGGCATATGCATCTCTTACATAAAGCTCTTTACCGCTCAAATAATTCACTACTTTATCGTAGAGTTTATCAAATTTGCTTGGTTTAAAAGCAAGGTTGATTTCACTCCACCACACTTCGTCTTTGGTGATGTCGTCTTTTACAATAAATCGATCCTTGGGAGAACGTCCCGTAAATTCACCGGTGTTTATGGCTAAGGCACCAGAATCTGCTTCAACACCCTGTTCTTTCTCAAGAGTGATTTTGTGTAATTCTTTAGGGGAGAGCTGATAGTTAACGGATTTGGAATGGATGCCATACTTTTCTAACTCAATCGTTTTCGTAATTTCATTTAAATTACTCATAATATTGTTGTGTTGTTGTTATGGCATACAAATCTAATGAGTTTAAATTTAAATGGAGAAGCTAATTCTTATAAATTATCAGGTTTTTTTAAAAGATTAAAAAAGACTAAGGCCCAGCTCAAAATAAGCAGAGTTCCCCCTACAGGCGTGATCCATGCTATGTTTTTAAAATCAAAGCCTGTAAGTTCATTGGTTGCTAAACCATAAATAGAGCCAGAAAAAAAAAGGACACCTAAAAGAATTAACCAAAAAATGGTTTTGTTTAACCTTGGAGTTGTAAATTTTTGAGAAGACAGAAACATCAAAAACAGGGAATGATAAATTTGATATTTTACGCCGGTCTCAAATGTAGCTATGGCATCTTCAGAAATGAGATTTTCCAGACCATGTGCAGCAAAAGCACCCAAAATAATTCCGATAAAACCTAAACTGCTCCCCAGTAAAATCAACTTTTTTTGAGTCTCCATTTCTATGTGCTTTATATTATGTAATTTCAAATTTTACTCAAAATTAATCATTAAAATTCATATTAGATCATGAGATCCATCTTAATCATAGGCGCTGGCAAGTCTACTTCTTCACTTATAAGATTTTTGCTAAGCAAATCCGAAACTCAAGAATTCAAACTCATTATTGCAGATAAATCTATCGAATCCGCTCAAAGCTTGGCAAATGATCATGCTCATGCGACGGCACTAGCCTTAGATATTTTTGATGCCTCAGCAAGAGAGCAGGCTATACAAAACGCAGATATCGTGATCTCTATGCTTCCTGCAAGATTTCATATAGAAGTAGCGCAGGATTGTCTGAAATTCAATAAAAATATGGTGACGGCTTCATACGTCTCCAAAGAGATGCAGGCTCTTGACGATGAGGTGAGGGAAAAAGGACTGACGTTTATGAACGAGATTGGTGTGGACCCCGGGGTGGACCATATGAGTGCCATGCAGGTGATTGACCGAATTAGATCGCAAGGCGGGAAGATGCTGCTTTTTGAATCTTTTACAGGTGGCCTGGTGGCTCCCGAAAGCGATGATAATCTTTGGAATTATAAATTTACCTGGAATCCAAGAAATGTGGTGGTAGCTGGACAAGGCGGCGCAGCTGAGTTTATACAGGAAGGTCAATATAAATATATTCCCTATCAGCGACTTTTTCGTAGAACCGAATTTTTACAGATTCCTAAATACGGACGATTTGAAGGCCTGGCCAATAGAAATTCTCTGGCTTATAGAAGTATCTATGGCCTGGAAGATATTCCGACTTTGTACAGAGGGACTTTACGCCGGGTTGGTTTCAGCAAGGCCTGGAATGTCTTCGTGCAACTGGGAATGACAGATGACACCTATTCTATGCAGGATACCGAAGAGATGACTTACAGATCCTTTGTCAATTCTTTTTTGCCTTATTCACCTACAGATTCAGTTGAACTTAAATTGAGATTGAGCTTAAAAATCGATCAGGACGATTTGATCTGGGATAAACTCCTTGAGCTGGACCTTTTCAATTCGGATAAAAAAATTGGTATTAAGAACGCTACTCCAGCTCAGGCTTTACAGAAAATCTTGGAAGAAAAGTGGACTTTGAAAGCGGAGGATAAAGACATGATAGTGATGTATCATAAATTCGGTTTTGAACTCGAGGGCAAACAGAAGCAAATCGATTCTACCATGGTGAGCATTGGCGAAGATCAGACGTATACAGCGATGGCCAAAACCGTAGGTTTACCCTTAGGAATTGCTGCCTTGAAGATCTTAAACGGTGAAATTCAAAAACCCGGTGTTCTGAGGCCGATTCATCCGGAAATTTATAATCCCATTTTAAAAACTCTAGAGGATTATGATATCAAGTTTGAAGAAACAGAAAAAGAATATATGGGCTATAATCCAGACCAGCTTTTATAGGCGCTAGATTTCAAAAGCATTGCCCATCACTACCATATCTGCGCCAGCCTGGTAAGCGGTTTCTTTTTGAAGCTCGGTCCTGATGCCGCCTCCAACAACAAGGGGGACGGAGGTGTTTTTTTTAACTTCTGAAATGATTTCTGCTGAAACCGGCCAGGCGGCTCCGCTTCCAGCTTCAAGATAAATAAGCTGTTTCCCGGAAAATTGTCCGGCTAAAGCAGTGTGAACGATAGTGTCAATTTGGTCTGGTGGAATGGCTTTAGTCTGGCTCACTTCCAGTACTGACGTGGGAACGCCACCGTCTATCAAAATGTAGCCTGTTGGTATAATTTCTAAAGAAGAATGCTGAAGTTTCGAAATACTTTTGACTTGCTGGGTGATCAGATATTCGGGATTACGACCCGACAGTAAGCTTAAAAATAAAATGGCATCCGCCTGATCTGTGATCTGGCTGACATCCCCTGGAAATAAGATAAGGGGAAGTTCGGTGTTTTTTTTCAGTTGATTAACGACTAATTCAGTCTGTCCATTTCTGACCTGACTTCCTCCAACAAATAAATAAGAGGTGGAACCGGGAATCCGATTCAAAAAATCTTTAGTTGCAGACAGGTCAAATTTATCAGGATCTATCAAAATACTCAATAGCCTTTGTTTGTTTTGAACAGCTTGTGTTATAGATTCAAAAATAGAACTGGAGCTTCCTTTATTCATGAGCTAAAGCATAAACACAGGTGAAATTTTCAAACTCCATAAAATTTAAGGTGTAGTTAGTTACTTTTTGGTCGTGGGTGACCCTGGCCGTCGTTTTCTGATCTGAAATATTGAAATCTTCTACGAAGATGTCATGCAGAAATAAAAGCCCTTTTTTACCATATAATTTGTAAAGCGATTCTTTAGCACCCCAGACAATGGTTAGTTTTCGGACTAAATCTTCGCCAGTGCCCAGTGCCTTGTATTCTTCAATAGGAGTGAATTTCGGGGCGATGAGTTTGATTTTATCGCGTTGTTTTTCAATATCAATCCCCACTTTTTTATCAGAAACGATGACGGCTGTAAATTCGTAAGAATGCGTGATTGAAATATGCCTTCCGTCTTTAAGATGAGGTTTGCCTTTTTCGTCATAGCTCAGGTCAAAATCAGAATAGCCAAAAACCTGAAGCAAATGCCGAATACTCATAAAGCCTTTTTTATGGATTTCAGACTTCATTCCATCGTAGCGGCTTCGGCAGTAATCGGTTAATTGAATTCCGTCTTCAAGATCCTCCAAAGTTTCTTCAATTTTCCAAATAAGTGCGCTTGTTGCTTCATCTACTGTTATTCTTTTGTAAATCGACATAAAGTTAGTATGGGTTTCCTTAATTTTGTTTTCAAAAATATAATAAAATTAATTATGAGTACAGAAACACTACCTTATACTCCTTACAAAGTCAAAGATATTACATTGGCAGAATGGGGAAGACGCGAAATAGAACTGGCGGAGTCAGAAATGCCGGGATTGATGGCACTGAGAGAAGAATTTGGCAATGAAAAACCACTTAAAGGCGCTCGTATTGCCGGATGTTTACACATGACTATTCAAACCGCTGTTCTTATCGAAACCCTGGTCGAACTTGGAGCTGAGGTAACGTGGAGTTCTTGTAATATATTTTCAACTCAAGACCATGCGGCTGCAGCTATTGCAGAAGCAGGTGTCGCGGTTTACGCCTGGAAAGGAATGACCGAGGAAGAATTTAACTGGTGTATTGAGCAGACTTTATTTTTCGGTGAGGATAAAAAACCCCTAAATATGATTCTGGATGATGGTGGAGATCTTACCAATATGGTGCTTGACGATTATCCGCAGTTAGCAGAGGGTATCAAAGGTCTTTCTGAAGAAACCACAACCGGTGTTCACAGACTTTACGAAAGAATGAAAAAAGGAACACTGCCTATGCCGGCTATCAATGTAAATGATTCTGTGACCAAATCTAAGTTTGATAACAAATACGGCTGTAGAGAAAGTGCAGTGGATGCCATAAGAAGAGCAACTGACTTAATGCTAGCTGGAAAACGAGTCATCGTTTGTGGTTATGGAGATGTGGGGAAAGGAACTGCTGCTTCTTTTAAAGGTGCCGGTTCTATAGTTACCATTACTGAAATTGATCCCATTTGTGCATTGCAGGCGGCCATGGACGGATTTGAAGTGAAAAAGCTTGAAACTGTAGCGCCAACCGCAGATATCGTTATCACAACTACGGGGAATAAAGACATCATAAGAGGTGAGCATTTTGAGTCCTTTAAAGATAAAACCATCGTCTGTAACATCGGTCATTTTGATAACGAAATCGACGTAGCCTGGCTAAAGAAAAACCATGGTGATACACGTGTGGAGATCAAACCACAGGTCGATAAATATACCATTAACGGGAAAGATATTATACTTCTTGCCGAGGGTAGACTGGTCAATCTGGGTTGTGCCACGGGTCACCCAAGTTTTGTGATGAGTAATTCATTTACAAACCAGACTTTAGCCCAGTTAGAGCTTTGGAGAAATACAGACCAGTACAAAAATGAAGTGTATATGTTGCCAAAACATCTGGATGAAAAAGTAGCCAAACTTCACTTAGAGCGTATCGGTGTTGAATTGACGGAGTTAAAATCTGATCAGGCTGACTATATCGGCGTAAATGTTGGAGGTCCTTTCAAACCGGAATACTACAGATATTAATTGATTTAAATGAAAGTCAATCTTAGAAAAACCAAGTCTTAAGGCTTGGTTTTTTGTTTTTAATCTAAATTTACTGCTTTAGGTCTCGGTCCTTTTTTATCGACTGATCAGCCGATAAAAAACGACCTACGACTTTTATGTTAATTTTACTGATATTTATACTGAGCTAAGTCGAAGTGCTCGATGCTAAAACATATAAAAACATAACATTTTACGGAATTTAAATTTTCAGAAGCTCGACTTGACACGCTAGAGTTTTAAAAGTGATTTGAATAAATAAAAATAGGCGTCATCAAAATTTTATAAAATTGTCAATGCTAATCAACTGTTGTATCTCCAAACCATGAGAACATTCTTATTTATCATCGCATTTCCATTAGTTGTTTTTTCTCAGTCTTCGTTTGAAAAAGGAAAGAAAGCATTTGAAGGCGGAAACTTTAAACAAGCCATTCCCTTATTTACTCGTGCATTGGAAAATGAACCTTCCGATAAAATGACCAGAGACTACTTAGGTCAATCTTATGCCAGAGTGCAGCGGTGGGAGAAAAGTTCGGAAGTCAATAAAACTCTGGTAGAAGATTATCCTGAAAATGCAGAGTATCACTTTAGATACGGTGGTGCGCTTGGGCTTGTGGCTAAAGAAGCCAATAGTTTTCAAGCCCTGAGTTTGCTCAGAGACGTCAAATTTCATTTAAAAAAAGCCATAGAACTAGACCCGAAGCACATTGAAGCGCGGTGGGCCCTGCTCCAGATATATCTGGAATTACCGGGCATTGTCGGGGGCAGCGAAAGCACTTCACGCGAATACGCCGCGCAACTGCAATCTATAAGTCCTGTGGACGGAGCCCTGGCTTACGGGTATATTGAAAGAGAACTGGAGAACCACGACAAAGCCGAAGTTTTTTATAAAAAGGCAGTAGACTTAGGGCAATCTGTAACGACTTATAAAGAATTAGCAGAACTGTACAAACGTACTGGAAATGAAGCTGACTACTTTGAGACTTTAGAGATTGGGATTAAAAAATTAAATTCCATCGCATTGGCTTCAGCCTATGTTGAAAGTGCCCTTAGGCTGAATAGAAATAAACAAAAGGCTTTAGAAATTCTAAACACACTGACTCCTGCTGAATTAAATCCTGGCAGCGAGCCAAGGTCAGGCAGCTCAGAAGAAATAGAAAAACTCAACCAGCTGAAATCCAAACTGAATTAGATAAATTTTAAAGAGGATTACTGCCGGAAAATTCTCATCTAGAATGGAAACCTTTATCTTTGAATCAAATTAAAACATTCATGCATTTACATTTTATAGCGATAGGAGGCAGCGCCATGCATAATCTTGCGCTGGCTCTTCATGAAAAAGGCGATCATATCACGGGTAGTGATGATGAAATCTTTGAACCATCAAAATCAAGATTAAAAGCTAAAGGCCTACTGCCGGAGGAATTTGGCTGGTTTCCGGAAAAAATCACTTCTGAAATTGATGCCGTTATACTGGGAATGCATGCCAAAGCTGACAATCCGGAATTGCTGAAAGCTAAGGAACTTGGCCTCAAAATTTATTCTTATCCTGAATATCTCTACGAACATTCCAGGCATAAAACACGAGTTGTTATCGGTGGCTCCCATGGGAAAACAAGCATCACCGCCATGATTCTGCACGTGATGCATTACAACGATAAAGAAGTTGATTTCATGGTGGGTGCCCAGCTGGATGGTTTTGATACGATGGTTCACTTAACCGATGAAAACGATTTTATCTTGCTGGAAGGTGACGAGTACTTGAGTTCTGCTCTGGACCGCAGGCCAAAATTTCATCTCTATGAACCTAATATTGCACTCTTGAGCGGTATTGCCTGGGATCACATCAATGTATTTCCAACTTTCAAAAAGTATGTAGAGCAGTTTGAGATCTTCCTGGATACGATGACCAACGGCAGTACTCTGGTGTATAATGAAGAAGACGATATTTTGACTCAGCTGGCTCAAAAAGCCACAAAACCCACGCGTAAACACGCCTATTCTACTCCGGAACACAGTATAGAAGATGGGCAGACTTATCTCGAAACTGCTGAGGGACCCATGCCCGTAGAAGTCTTTGGGAAACACAACCTGCAGAATATTGCCGGAGCCAAGTGGATTTGCCAGCACATGGGCGTAGACGAAGATGATTTCTACGAAGCCATTACTAGTTTTACTGGGGCTTCCAAGCGTTTAGAGAAAATTGCTAAGTCAGAAAAGGCTATAGTTTTTAAAGATTACGCCCATTCACCTTCTAAAGTTTTAGCGACTACTCAAGCGGTGAAAGCTCAGTTTTCTTCTAAAATTGTTTTGGCCTGCCTGGAGCTTCATACCTACAGCAGCCTGAATGCAGAATTTCTGGAAGAATACAAAGAAGCCCTGAACGCAGCCGATGAAGCGGTAGTGTTTTATTCACCAAAGGCTCTTGAGATCAAACAGCTGGATGCGATTACTGAAGAGCAAATTTTTAAAGCCTTTGGGAGAACCGATTTAAAAGTTTTTACAGACCCTAAAGCTTTCCAAAACTTTTTGAAATCAAAAACCTATATGGATCATGTTTTATTACTTATGAGTTCAGGAGATTATGGGGGTCTCGACTTCGATGAGGTTAAACACTGGATTCAATAAGGATGAATCTTATGTAATGTTTACATTTTCAACGTATAAATTTCAGACCTCACAGTCCCCAAGGCTTTTGGGACTGTGAGGTCTCATCACGATGATAAAACATATTAAAAACGTCACTAATTTTAAAATTTAATCTTTATGACATATAATTATTTAACGAACAAATTATTAACTGGGCTTTCAATAGTCGTTTTACTTCTGTTTTCAAGTTGTAAAAACAACGACAATGCTGAAGAAATTACTATGACCGTAACAGCTTCTGCTTACAACTCTGTGGAAGCACAGACCAAAAAGGGGAATCCAAACCTCACCGCCTGGGGAGATATCCTGGAACCTGGTGAAAAATCCATTGCCGTTTCTCGAGATTTGATTGATATGGGTCTGGACCATAACCAGGAAGTCAAAATCAAAGGGCTTCCGGGCACCTATATCGTCAAAGACAAAATGAACAGGCGCTGGACCAATAAAATCGACATCTATATGGGAATAGATGAAGAAGCCGCCAAAGAATGGGGTAAAAAAGAAGTTGAAATCACTTACGTTCTTGAGGAAGAGGAAACAGATCAGGTCTCAAAATAAGTCAAGCCGTTGAGTTTAAGACCTCACAGTCCCCAAAGCCTTGGGGACTGTGAGGTCTCTTATTACAGTCTTTATTTTAATCTCATTTCAAAACTTAACCGGTATAATACTGCAAGTGATTTAAAAAATACTTCAGCCGTTGAGTTTGACTCTCCTTTAGCAGGGATTTCGCTTTGTCGAAGTGAGCTTTAGATTTGTCCTGGCTCATTTTGAACCTGCCGTGGAAGCTGTCAATTGACACCTCAAAACCCTGAATAAAATGCTTGAGCCTATCAATTTTAGGATGGGTATAGGCTAATTTGAAGTCCTCATCCATTTGATCGGTCATCTCCATCAGACTTTTAATCAGCCCTTGCTCATCGCCGTAAGAAACCTTGCCTTTGACGTGTACTTTTGCAAAGTTAAAGGTGGGAAGTTCTTCGGTAGTGAAGGCTGCAGGAGAAATATAAGCATCACCTCCATGAAATACGAGTTCTACTCTGGAGTTATTCAGATGCTGAAACTGCGGATTTTCCTTATTGATATGCCCCAAAAGTTTGTTTCCCGAAATAATAAACGGAATGTGAGACGTGAAAATTTCATCTTCAAAGTGACTGATAAGCGTGGCAAGCGGGAACAGTTCAATAAAACTTTGGATGCGGGTCCAGTCGCTGGCTGTAAAATGATCTGGTAAATAGCTCATAAGTATTGAAGTAGATTAAGATCTCAAAAATACATCCTTCTTTTATTTTTTGGAGCTTCATAAGTTAATTTCAGCGGTCATGTATTGAGAAACCGCTCAGATTTAAGGTATTGATTATATTTATATAAATATTGGAAATCATGACCTCTTCTTCCAACTCCTTCAGCATTAAAAACTGGTCCGAAGATGACCGGCCCAGAGAGAAATTGATAAACAAAGGAAAATCCAGCCTGAGCGACGCAGAACTTCTAGCCATCCTGATCGGTTCTGGCAATCGGGAAGAGAGCGCTGTAGAACTGTGTAAAAAAATACTTCACTCTTCCGAAAACAGCTTGCATAAACTCGCTAAACTCAATTTGAAACAGCTTCAGGAATTTAAAGGAATTGGCGAGGCCAAGGCCATTGGTATCATGGCTGCTTTAGAACTTGGGAAGAGAAGAGGAGCAGAGCCTCTGGAGGAATTCGATAAGATTACATCAAGCAAAGATGTCTTCAGGATAATGCATCCCTTTCTCGGAGACTTAGACCACGAGCAATTTTGGGTCCTGATGCTCAACAATTCCAACCGAGTCATTTTTAAATTTTCTTTGAGCAAGGGGGGTATTACCGCAACTATGGTAGATACGCGTTTGATTTTTAAACACGCCTTAGCTCAGGGAGCCACGGCATTGATCCTAACACATAACCATCCCTCGGGAACTCTAAAGCCAAGTGAAGCCGATAAGGCAATCACTCAAAAAATCAAAAATGCAGGAGAACTTCTGGACATAAAGGTGCTAGATCATATCATTGTGACAGAAAAAACTTATTTTAGCTTCGCTGACGAAAGCCTGCTTTAATTTATGGAAATACTGGTTTATATTCCCAAACAAACACCGAGAATCAACTATATCTTTAGACATATTTGTGGAAGAATCTTAGGCTTTAAAGTTAAGCTTAGTTCCAAAGTAGAGGATTTTATCGCCTTTGAAGGCGTTAAGTTTTCTTATGCTAAAAAAAGGCTGGGTAACGAAGTTTTTATTCAGCAATATGGGTTGCTGGAGGAACTGGGCATCGACGATCTCAATTTTAGTATGGATATTTGGCAGGATGTCCCCTGTTTTTTTAGAGTCTCTTCAGAAAGCGATATTCCTTTTGATATTTTTTCGGCGTCGTTTTATTTGGTGACCCGCTATGAAGAATATCAACCGCACGTTAAAAACGAAGTTGATTCCTATCCCATAGAAGAAAGCTTAGCTTATCAGCATGATTTTTTAAAAAAACCTGTTGTGGATATGTGGGCTTATAAGTTGAAAGCCATACTGCAAGAAAAATTCCCGGAGCTTCCATTTCCGGAAAAGAGATTTAAAAGCAAATTCTTAATTTCAGTCTCCAAAGCTTTCAAACACAGGCATAATGGTTTGGTAAGGTTTGCAGGGGCTTCGCTTAGGGATTTTTTTCAGTTACAATTGAAATCCATGTTCGACAGGTTTAAAACGATGTTGAGGTTACAGCAGGATCCCTATGATGTTTACGATGAACTTATCGATTTTGCTAAGGAAAATAAAATGCAACTCGACTTTTACTTTCAACTTAGTAATTATTCCAGGTATACCAAAAGCATCAGTTATAATAAAAGAATCTATCATAAATTGATAAAATCTATGGGAGATTACGGGCATCTGGGATTGCTTCCCGGATTTGAAGCTCTGTATAGCATTGATATTTTGAAAAAAGAAAAAAAACGCTGGGAAAATATAGTCAACAGGAGTCTGTCCAAAGCCCTCATTAAAAATTACCATCTTAATTTTCCCGATGCTTATCTCAATTTCAATAAGCTGGAAATTGAGAAAGACTATTCTATGGGGTACCAGAAAAACATTGGCTTTAGAGCAGGAACCTGCACCTCATTTCAGTTTTATGACTTGAACATGGAGCAGGTATCAGGCTTATTGATTAACCCCTATGTTTTGAACTCAAACGCACTTAAAGAATTAAACCTCTACGAGCAAATCGACGAACTGAACAATTTAAAATCTTCCGTAAAAGCGGTGAATGGACAAATGAACTTCATCTTTGAGAATTCAGATTTTGCCGAGGATAGTTCTAAAAGCGCCATTTTTACACTCATGAAAGAAATGTTATAAATGAAACAAATTACCGATGTATTTTTCGATTTAGACCATACCCTCTGGGATTTTGATAAAAACTCAGAACTCACTTTTGAAACTATTTTCAAAACCCACAAGGTGGATTTACCCCTTAAAGAATTTTTGGAGGTCTATCTGCCGGTCAATAATAAATACTGGAAGCTCTTTAGAGAAGGTAAAATCGAGCAGGAAAATTTAAGATTTCAAAGGCTGAATGAAGTTTTTGAAATTCTGAAGTATAAATCCTCAGAGCAGCTGGTCAACGATTTATCTCAGGCCTATATCGATCACTTACCAAATCACAACCATCTGTTTCCAGATACTTTCGAGGTTTTGACCTATCTGCAAAACAAGTATAGGCTTCATATCATAACCAACGGATTCTATGATGTACAGCATAAGAAACTGGGTAATTCAAAATTGACTCCTTATTTCCAGACCATTACAACCTCGGAAGATGCCGGTGTTAAGAAGCCGAATAAATTGATTTTTGAGTTTGCTCTGGACCTGGCAAAAACCAAAAACACCACGAGTCTTATGATAGGGGACAACCTTGAAGCCGATATTGAAGGGGCCAGGGCTTCAGGGATGGAAGCTATCTTTTTTGGGAAAGAACCCACTTATAAAGGGCTGAAAATTCAGCGTTTAAACGAACTTAAAACAATTTTATAATATGAGAGCAGGTTTAATTTTAATACTTACGTTTTGTATACAAGTGGGATGGAGCCAGCCCGCTACTATCAATGCCTACGAGCATGTCATTGTTCCCATGCAGTTTAACTTTCAGGATGAGCCCAATGAGTATCAGCTCAATATTTTAGCCCGTGTATTGCTGCAGGAGCAGGGCTTTAAAGTCTTTATGGATACCGAAGAACGACCACTTCAATTTATGGGAAATACTTGTGAAGCCTTGTTTCTGGATGTAGAGGATACCAGTGGATTTCTAAATATCAGTGTCATTTTTAGGCTAAAAGACTGTTATGGCAATGTCCTTTATGAGTCCGAAAAGGGTCAGACCAATATAAAAGATTTTAAAGATGGATATCAGGATGCTTTGCGTCGTTCGTTTTCTTCCATGTCCAATCAAAACTACAGCTATGATGCCAGTTTAGACAAGGGGGGTAATAGCTTTTCTTCAGATGATGTTTCGGCAGCTTCAGAGGTGAAGAAAATGGCTCCCGATAAAAAAATATACAAATTCGGAGGTCAAACCTACTGGCTCATCGAAAAAGGGGAGGGGGCTTACACGCTTCTATTCAATGAAGGCAAAGAAATTTACGCAGAGCTTCAGAGCGCTGATAAGGGAAGCTTTATTTTTAATTCTGAAGCTATTAATGGTGCCGCCTTTTTTGATGCAGAGGGAAACATAAACGTGGAGTATATGGATCAGGATTTAGGAGAAGTTCAAAAAATCAGATTTAAAAAAATAAACTAGTACTTATATTTCCCGGCCCATTTTTGCTTTAGGAATTGCCTTAACTGCTCTTCTCTTTTGTTATTTCCCGGCTCGTAAATCATTTTATTTTTAACTTCATCTGGTAAGAATTCAGCCTGGACGAAATTGTTTTCATAACTATGGGCGTATTTATAATTTTCTCCATACCCCAGGTCCTTCATCAGTTTTGTAGGCGCATTCCTTATGGACAGGGGAACCGACAAGTCCCCGGTTTCTTTGACCAGGGCCTGGGCTTTGTTGATAGCCTGGTAAGAGGCATTGCTTTTGGCAGAGGTGGCCAAGTATATCACGCACTGACTCAAAATAATCCTGGCTTCCGGAAACCCGATGGTATTGACCGCCTGAAAGGTGTTATTGGCCATGATTAAGGCTGTGGGGTTGGCATTTCCAATATCTTCACTGGCCAGGATAATCAGTCTTCTGGCGATAAATTTCACGTCTTCGCCACCTTCAATCATTCTGGCCAGCCAATAGACGGCTGCATTTGGATCGCTTCCGCGGATGGATTTAATAAAAGCCGAAATGATATCGTAATGCTGCTCTCCGGTCTTATCGTATCTGGCTGTTTTTTGCTGAATTTTCTCTTCGACCAGTTCATCTGTGATGATGATTTTATCTTCATCCACCGAATTGATAACCAGTTCAAACATGTTCAGCAGTTTCCTGGCATCACCACCGCTCAGGCGGAGCAGGGAAGTGGTTTCCTTAAGTTCGATGTGTTTTTTGGCCAGATCCTCGTCTTCTTTTAAGGCTCTGTGTAGAAGCTGAATCAAATCGGCTTTTGAGAACTCATTTAGAACATACACCTGACATCTGGATAGCAAAGCAGGGATGACTTCAAAACTCGGATTTTCCGTGGTTGCCCCTATGAGGGTAATCCATCCTTTTTCGACCGCTCCTAGTAGCGAATCTTGTTGAGATTTGCTGAATCTGTGGATTTCATCAATAAACAAAATCGGGTTTTTCTGTTCAAATAAACCCTGGTCCTGTTTCGCTTTTTGAATGACTTCTCGCACATCTTTTACACCACTGCTGATGGCAGAAAGTGTGAAAAAGCTGCGTTTGGTTTCCTTTGAAATCAAATTGGCCAGTGTGGTTTTACCGATACCTGGAGGTCCCCATAAGATGATGGAAGGCACCAGATCCCGTTTGATCATTTGAGAAATGGTTCCCGTTTCTCCTACAAGATGGGTTTGACTCAAATAATCCGATAATTGTTTCGGCCGAAGACGTTCTGCTAAAGGTGCTTTCATAGTTCAAAATTAGGAATTAATTTGCGACCTGAATAAATTCCACCATATCTTCTGCTTTGAATATTCAATTGCTTTCTTTTTTCGATACTTTTGAGGGATGAATCAAAAAGACTTTATCGTTAAGCATCACCGGCAATCTGTCGTAGCTGCTGTTTTATGGCCTCTTCTAATTGTGCTTTCCCTCTGGATTGTCTATTGGGTTGAAATCAAATTCAGGTTTAATTTCACAAGCTTTGGAGTCTACCCAAGAGAAGTAAAAGGCTTATTTGGAATTATGGCCTCCCCATTCTTACATAGCGGCATAAATCACCTCTATAAAAACTCTATTCCTGTCCTGGTGCTTACAGCCAGTTTGTTTTACTTCTACAAAGACATTGCCTGGAAGACGCTTGTGTACGGGCTGATTTTTTCCGGTTTGCTGACCTGGCTGATAGGGAGGTCCTCCTATCATATCGGTGCCAGCGGCATGGTTTACTTTTTGGCTTCTTTTTTATTCTTTAAGGGGCTAAGGTCTAAGAACTACAGGTTGATTGCTTTATCGCTTATTGTCGTTTTTCTCTATGGGAGTTTAGTCTGGGGGACCATGCCGGGCAAGCCCGGGATTTCCTGGGAAGGACATCTTTCAGGTTTTATCACGGGTCTGGTCTTTAGCTTTATTTTAAAATCACAGCATTTCAGCAGTCTGCCCTCTCCTGATAAACCCAAACCTACTCCTGAAAAAGAAGATGAATTTTTGAGGCAATTTGATGAACAGGGCAATTTCAGACCTTTGGACCCGGAGGCTGAAGACTCTTCCGGCTACAGTCAAAACTCGACTGCGGAGGATGAAGATCAGGTGACGTATAAATCTGATTCCTGAATTCGTTAGGCCTTGGAAAGGCGTTGCCTTAGGGTTTCATATAAAATGACACCACAGGCTACAGAGACGTTAAGCGATTCAATTTCTCCCAGTAAGGGCAGTTTCCCTCTCTGATCTGCCATTTTTAAAATGCTCGGCTGTATGCCTTCACCTTCACCACCCATGATGATGGCTAGAGGTTTATTTAACTCTAAATCATAGATGGAATGCTCTGTTTTCTCGGTAGCAGCCACGAGTTCAACACCCGAAGACTTCAGGTAAAAAATAGCATCCTTCAGATGGTCTACCTTACAAATCGAAATATTAAAGGCCGCTCCTGCAGAGGTTTTTATGGTTTCATTATTGACCTGAGCGCTTCCGCTTTTAGGCAAAATGACAGCATCTACTCCCGTACATTCCGCGGTTCTGAGAATAGCTCCCAGATTTCTGACATCGGTTATTCCGTCTAAAAGCAAAAATAGGGGAGAGGATTTGGCCTCTAAAACCGCTTCAACCGTAGATTCAAATTCCTTGTACTCAATTTGAGACGTATAGGCGATAACACCCTGATGATTCAAGTTTTCAAACTTCTTGAACTTTTGGATTGGGACATAGGAAACTTTTACGGTGTGTTGTTTGGCTAAGCCTTCAATTTCCTTGAGCTTAGGATTGTCTGAATCTTTGAGCAGGTTGATTTTTTCAATGTCCTTGTTCTGCTTCAGCGCTTCAACAACGCTATGAATTCCGAAAATGATATGTGAGTCTTCCATGGTATCTAACTTATACAAATCTTAATGATCAATACTTTTAGTAATTTCCTAATCGTATAATGCCGGTATATATTTTAAGGATCCCGAAGTTACGGGAGACATTCAAAATAATAATTGGCATTAAAAAGGGATTGACAAAATTATGTCAATCCCTTTAGTAATCCTATGATTAAGTGCTTTATTCTTTAATGATTCTTTTTTGAATGCTGCGATTAGCATCGACCAGTTTCAAAATATAGAGGCCTTTGGAAAGTGAGCTCATATCGATACTTAGGTTGGTCGTTGAATTAAAACCTTTGACATTCATCACTTCACGTCCCAGCATGTCATAAACTGATACCTGGGCATCATTGCTGAAACTGATTTCAGAGGATGAGATGTTGAGCCTGTTTTTTACCGGGTTTGGCCAAAAGGTAATGGATTTAGTATTGAAAGATTGATTAGATAGTGTTAATATGTCGCTAGATTGAATTATTAAACTGAATTCCTGCACATCATTTTTTAATATATCTTTAAAGCTTATTTCAATTTTGTAATTACCTGCAGACAAACTTTTCACATTTATTATCTCCACGTTATCTCTATTATTTTCACCTTTGATGGCAGAACCCAATAAGTCGTTCTCATTAAGCATCCAAGGATAATATTCCTCCGTTCCATTAGTATTGGATATCTTTATGTCAAGATTATTCACGAGCTTACTCGTAGTATCGTTCAATTCACCGCTGCCTGACTGTCCAGCCGGATCATTCCAGACTAATCCAACGGTTATTTCTTGATTTTGTGAAGTAGTAAAATTTATCTCAAATCTTGAATTTTGTGTTGTTAGTTGACTTTCATAAATTGATTTGGTACTACTATTATTTATTATTAGTTCTGCTGCTTTTTTAGCGTTAACTAAACCCCAACCGTTTTCAATATCTGGTCCATTAATTCCAACATCAGAAGCTGTTGAACATAGTAATGCTTTTACTGTTGAAGCTTTCATGTGCTTGTTATTCAAATTGTAATATAGTTCTTGTAGAAGTATAATAGTTCCAGACACGTTAGGTGCTGACATTGATGTACCTTGTAGTCTTGCGTAACTATCTGTAAATTCATTTGTAAGGGTGTCTTTTATTACAGAGGCTGAGTATAGTGATTCTCCTACTCCTAAAAGGTCAGGTTTTATCCTTAAATCATCTGTTGGACCTTGACTACTAAAACCGCTTACTATATTTGCATTGCCAAACAAAGAAGGAATTATATTTCCCTCACTATCTAAATTAATTTTCTCAATATTTCCACTCCCGACGACTAATGTATTTTTAGAATTTTTTGCACCAATTAATTTTCCATAATTAGGAATTATCCCATCTTCAAATTCTTCATTCCCATCGTTTCCAGCAGAAAACACAGGTAAATAGTATGGTAAACTATTTGCTATAACATCCCATTCTTCAGCACCTACATTATACTTGCCTGGTAACCAGGTATTACTGCCAATATTCCTTAATGGAACACCATAAGAGTGATTTGATACTAAGATTGCAGTAGTTAGACCTAAATTCAAAGCTTCATCACTATCATTGTCTGCATTATATACATAGGCTCTTGATTTTGGTGCCATGCCTTTAGCATCTCCAATAATACCTGACGCTAATATTGTTCCAGTTACATGTGTTGCATGTACACTGGGTGTGTCTTCCTCATCTGATAATATAATCTTATTATCAATGTTTAAGAATTCAACATGATCAGGTTTTGCAATGCCACCAACCTCCCATATTCCAATAAACTTATTCTCACCCTCCAGATTTAAGTTTAGACTTCCATTTGGTTGTAGATAATTTGTTCTTGAGCCTTTAGCAGCTTCTGTATTAAAGTTTTCCTCATAAATCACCTCTCCGTTTATGACGTCATATATCTTTTTTGAGTTGTTCTTACTTTGAAATCTTTTGATCCTGGATTTTCTTGCATCTGATATTTCTTTTTGTCTTTTCAACAAACTCTCCAATCTATTTTTGTCAATAGTTTTGGTATAATTAGTTTGAGCATAGCCACTACAAGAAAAAATTAGAAAGCTTAAAATTAAAATTTTCATATTTTTCAAATTAAAAAAGCCCGGCATAAACCGGGCTTTAAAATTAAGCAAATAATAGATTAGTTCTTAGTCAAAACTTCATTATATTCTCCAAATGTTCCTGCCGCGACAGTAAATTCTAAGATCATATTCATTTCTCCGCAAGTATCCAGAGTTCCTCCGCCTTCAATACTTAATAAGCCGTAATTTACTGCAAATGTAGCATTAAACGCGCCTTGCTTTTCAACGTTTAACTCAAAGGTTGTATCATCAATTTGTACAACATTTATGATTATATCTTGAGTATTTGGAAAGCCTGTTGGTCCATACAAATCTTGGGCTATATAAGTGAATTCATCCTCTCCTGCAACAATATTTACTGTATACGATGTATCCCAGAATTCACTGTTTAAAGTCCATTCACCAACCAAGCTAGCTTGACTATATTCGCAAAACCTGAAAAATGTTAATTCAAATTGATTGTCAAAATCTGCAATTGAAGATCCATTGATTTCAACAAGATCTATAACAATTGACTCGCCGTCAACAACATTATCAAAATTTCCATTGACCACTACTTCGCCTATATATTCTCCAGCTTCAATAGTAAATGTGTTTTCAAGTGAGTAAGCATTAGGAGAAGCAGTTGTTTCTTCTTCATTTACACTAACCGTAAACTCTCTATCAACATCAGATGCATCTGTTACGCCAACTTGTATTCTGTATTCACTTTGTCCCGGTGCAACAAAATAATTTGCTGAAGTGGATTCTGTAAAATAAGTAAGGCTTTCAGACTGATAAATATCTGGGTCTGCATTTTGCTCACAGGATATTAATCCTATAAAACCTAAAATTATTAGTATTTTTTTCATTTCTATTGAGTTTAATAGTTTCTATTTTGTTCTATGTTTTCGTTGGCGAAAATCTCTTGCTGTGGTATAGGAAGTGCAAATAAATGACTGTCGCTTTCTAGATCACATGCTCCTGCGGCATTATCACAATCTTCATCCAATCTACTAACGCCTAAATCATATCTTTTTAAATCAAACATTCTATGTCCTTCATAAGCTAACTCAAATCTTCTTTCGTTAAGAATGTCATTTAAACCATCTGCCACATCTGCGTAATCTTCTCTAGGAATGACATTATCATTTCTTGCATTCTTAAGCGTTTCCATATCGATAGCAGCTGCTTCCAAATCTGGATTCTGTTTTCTTAAGTTAGCTTCAGCTCTTATTAAATATTGCTCAGAGGTTCTTAACAATTTAATATCATTAAGTCCAGGATTAGCATCGGTACCTAAATATTTTCCAACTATTAGATTATCTAATGATTCTGAATTATCAAAATCTACAATTACGCCATTTCTGTAATCTCCAGCGTTTAATTCACCATATAACTCAAGCGATACATTGAAGAAAATATCCCCATTGGTATCAGTAAATAATGTACCTATTCTTCCTTCTCCAGCATTTCTAGATAATTTGAAAAGAACTTCTTCATTATAGGTATCATTCCAGATTCCCAGATAATCTGTTCTAGTAGTTGCAATTGTGCTATTGTTGATTACCTGAGTAGATAAAGCCACAGCCTGCTCATAATTACCAGCGTATAAGGCTAGTCTAGCTCTTAAAGCTTTTGCAGCAAGTCCAGACATAAATTCATTAGAATCTGGCATTAAGTCTAGTCTAGATTCAGCTTCAATTAAATCTGCTTCGATAAAATTCAGAACCTCTTCAACAGTATTTCTAGACGGTTGATCAAAAACAAATACTCTGTCAACTATTGGGATAGATAATGCATTGAGCTCATAGCTTTGAGAAAACATTCTATAAAGGTCAAAATGAGATAAAGCTCTTAGAGCATAACACTCTCCCAATATTCTGTTTTTTCTTGCTATATCAGCGTCATTTTCTGTTACAATTCTATCAGAGGCCTCAATTAATCTATTTACCCGATTAATAACTCTGTAGATATTATTCCATATTCCAGCAGGTTCATTAGTACTGGCTACTATTGACCAAGTGAAAACTTGAATTCCTTGACCTCTATTGGAAGCGGCTATTTTAAGATCATCTGTAAATCGAGAAGAATAGCCTATCACATTTGATCCTGAAACTGCCGAATATGCTCCAATTAAACCACGCTCCAAATCATTAATTGTATTCAAAGCATTTTCTTCCAAGACTTCGTCGTCTGGTTCTACTTCATATGCATCACTGCAAGAAGTCATTACAAATCCTGTTAAAATTAGGATGTATAAAAATTTTATATTTTTCATTTTTTTTTATTTAAAAAGTTAAATCAACTCCAAAAGTGAATACTCTAGGTGTAGGATATTCAAACTGTGCAATATTGTTATCATCCTCTGGGTCAAAACCTGTAAACTTTGTCCAAGTGTAAAGATTTTGAGCCTGACCATAAACTCTCAAGTTTGAAATACCTATATTTTCTAAACTTTCTTGAGAGAAGTTATATGCTAGTGTTACATTTCTCCATCTTATAAAAGAAGCATCCTCGATATCTTTTGATGAAAACTCTCTATTATATCTAAAATTTTGTATTTCAGTTATATCTCCAGGCTGTTGCCACATAGTCAACATTTTATTAGACAAATTGAAATTAGCAAAATTTGGGTTTTCCTGGAAAAAACTTTGATTGTTAAATCTGAAATATTCTGCCTGATATGTAAATAGAGTGTTTAAAGTCCAATTTTTATATTTTATATTTCCACCAAATCCACCAACATATTCTGGATTAAATGAACCAAAGTCTGCTCTTGCTTCATTTGGTAAAAATTGGTTAGTCACATTTCCTTGCGCATCTGTGTAAAGGGGTTCCCCATTAGCAGGATTTACTCCCGACCAGCCTACGACGTAATGCGTTCCTAGAGGTAATCCAACTCTTATAATTGAGGTACCAGATTCAAATTCATTAACTTGACCTAAGTCAGTAATCTCATTTTTATTAAAGTTCAGGTTACCATTTAAAGTTATTAATAGATCCTCTGTTCTTACCAAAACACCTGATAGTTGTAAATCAATTCCTTTATTTACCATTTCTCCATCGTTACTCTGTATCGAGTTACTACCTGAAGTTGCGCTAAGCGTTCTGGTTATAAAAAGATCAGTAGTAAGGTTATTGTAATATTCTAGATTACCACTTATTCTATTTTCCAGTAAACTGAAATCCAGACCTATATTGAACTGATTAGATTGTTCCCATGTTAAATCTGGATTACCTAAACCTCCTGGTGCTAGACCAGAAGTGCCATCATAAGTTACTTGTCCGTATCTTGTCGCGTAAGCATAGTCTGGTATGGCATCCTGGTTACCAGCTGTTCCATAACTAGCTCTTAATTTTAAATTGTCTATAAAATCAATATCATCCATGAAATCTTCATTCGATATATTCCATCTTGCCGCTACTGAAAAGAATGTTCCCCATCTGTTAGCTTCTGCAAATTTTGATGATGCATCCCTTCTTATAGATCCACTAAAACCATACTTTGAGTCAAAATCATAATCAGCAAGTCCAAAATATGAAAATAAACCTCTTTCAACAACGCTACCACTAACTGTAGGAATTAATTCATTACCGACTGTCCCTGGTGAAATCCCTGCAGGATAACCTACAAGTAATGGGTTTATACCAAAACCTGTAAATCCGCTGGATCTAAAGTGAGTTTTCAGGTATTCGCTGTATGCACCAGCACTTAATGTGTGTTTGCCCCAAGTATTGGTGTAATTTAAACTTGTAGTTGCTGTTATATTTGCAAAATAGTTATTACCCTCACTATATAAACCTTGTTCTCCTGGCTGCGTAGTGCTACCTATTCGTGTATTAGGGTCACGAGAGGTAATTGTGTTTCGCTGTCTGAAGTCAGCTCCTAAGTTGATTTTGGCAGTTAAATTCTTGACAATTTCTCTTTCAACAAATGCAGAACCCACAAATTTAAAATCATTTCTTTCTCTAATGTTTACCAACAAATTTTCAAGTGTATTAGCACCAGTTCTTCCACCTCCAGTTAAAAAATTACCATCATCATCATAAGGTCTATTGTAAGGAGATCCTAAATATGCTGCAGCAAAAGGATTATATAAGGCAACAGCAGCTTCTGAGCCTATTCTATTAGATTTCGAATAACTAGTTGTGGTATTAATACCAACTTTAGTTTTATCATTTGGTCTATGCTCAAGGTTCATTCTTAAACTAAATCTTTGAAGATTTGAATTTGGACTGATACCTTCTTGATCAAAGTATTGAATACTATTAAAAAACCTTGTTTTTTCAGAACCACCGCTCATACTCAATTCCTGACTTTGAGTAACTCCAGTTCTGAAAAAGACTTCACTCCAGTCTGTATCTACCTGAGACAATTCAGTGATTTCTTCATCACTTAATCCTGCACCTCTATTTCTGTTGATTGTTCTTTGAAATTCTAACAATTCACGTGAATTCATCATTTCAAATCTAGCATCACCAACCTCAGTAACTCCATATTGAGACCTTAACGTAACATTCGTTTTAGTGTTAAATGTTCCTTTTTTTGACGTAATTACTATTACACCGTTTGCGCCTCTAGATCCATAAGGTGCAGTTGCTGCTGCATCCTTTAATACAGATACGTCATCAAAATCATTTGGGTTTAAATTCGCGAAATCACCAGCTGTTATTTGAATTCCGTCCAAAATATATAATGGTTCATTGCTTCCATTAATAGAGCCATTACCTCTAATTCTTACTCTTGAAGGAGCACCTGGCTGTCCTGAACCACTTGTGACCTGAAGTCCGGCAGCTTGCCCTTGGAGAATTTGATCAAAAGATGCAAATGGAACTGATTCAATTTCTTCTGACGTTACGGAAGATATAGATCCAGTATATTTCTCTTTATCAACATTTGAATAACCAGTAATTACAACTTCATCCAATTCACCGGATTTAAGTTCCAAGGAAACATTAATCCTATCTTTATTCCCAACAATCACTTCCTCAGTTGCAAATCCAATGTATCTAAATACTAAAGTCTGCTCTGGAGTTGCTCTGATTGAATAATTTCCATCAAAATCAGATTGAGTACCTGTGCCTTCACCTTTTACTAAGATGTTGACACCGGGTAGTGGTAAGCCTTCTTGATCCGTCACATTACCTGTGACAATTTTGGTTTGTGCAAATCCTATTTGCACCACTAACGCCAAGAATAGCGTTAAAATTCCATTAATTTTAAATTTCATGTTTTTATTTATTTGAATTAGCCAGTGCCAAAAATGAAAATATAAAGTTAATCTCACAAGAACTATTGGGTTTATTTTAATATAACAGCTGTTAAAACTTAACATGCAGGTAACATTTAATTTTAAAAGCATTGAATCGAGTCTCACATTTAATACTACAGAGTCTCTGGATTCTGGTGAGTTATTTTTTTAGGCTTTTATTATTTCTATTTGTTTTGCTTTCAGTTTATCAAATCTCCCCCTCAACCTTCAGCATATTTGAAACGTTTTAAGTCTATCTTACATTTTTTACCTCTCTTTTTGAAATATGATTGTATTAATCAAAGAGGTTTATCTTTCTAATTTAATTGTTCAGGACGGCATCCTCATCATAAAATTTCGCATGAGTTGTATGCCTTTGTGAGTTTCACCACGAATTATACCTTGTGTTTTGAACAAAAAAAAGCTGCTGGATTTATCCAGCAGCTTTGATTATTTTAAAATAATTTAAATTTAATTCACATCCCAGAACAAGGCGGTTTGTTGAGTATCTCCACCTATGGCTTGAGAAGCAGCTTGATAATTTGCTTCGTTCAAGTTTTGTTCATTGATGGGATAGGTATATCTTAAAGGCACTGGATTTCCGGTGGATCCAGGCAGGTTTAGGCTCGGTTCATCATATTTTCTCCATACAGACCAGCCTTCCAATGGATTATCAAACATAGCTATCCAAAACTGTGTTCCTATCAATGCATTAGAGTTTACAGAATTATAAACGACATCTGGTTTTGTCAGATAAGCACTTATTACAGTCGGATCCTCAATACCAGCGTAGTTCATAGAGGCTGTAATTCCATTGTTATAATGCGTCATAGCATCACCAAAGACATTGTAATTGAGTTCTGATGCCGTTGCTAAATGGAATGACACCTCAGCAAAATCCAATAGTATGCCGGGATGCGTTGGATTTTTAAAGCTTTCACCAATATGTGTGGATCCTGAAAATGGATTTTGAGCTCCATAAATACCACCTTCATAAACACCTGCGCCTAGATTTTCATCAAAATAATACATGCGTCGTGGGTCTTCCAAATCGTTCATGATATCCACGATTGTATTGGCAGCCACATAATCTGAACGTCCACTCTGTACCAGGTCCTCCCATAATGGATTAGTATTAGGGGGTGAGCTTTGGTAATTGAGAAGAGCGTTGTCTTCGTTTCCTGTTAAAACGCCTTTGCTGGCAGCATCCTCTGCTGCACTTTGAGACAGGCCAGGATTACTGTCAGAAATTCTCATGGCTAATCTTAGTTGCAATGAATTATTGAACTTCATCCATTTATTCATATCACCGCCATAGATGACGTCAGCACCAGAAAAACCCTGTCCGGAACTTAACAATCCACTTGCAGTTTGCAGTCTTTTGATAAGATCTTCATAGATTAATTCTTCTGCACTATCATAAGCGGGTAAGAAATTGCCATCATTGGCTTCCAGTGCTTCTGTATAAGGGATGTTACCAAAAGTATCAGCCAATACTTGATAAGTATAGACTTGTAATACTTCGATTTGACCTATTCTAGCGTCTTTCTCACCTTGAGTAAGCAATTCATTAGTGTTAACATTAGATTTGGCATCTTCTAAGTCTAATAATACATCGCGATATAGTTCAGACCATTGGGACTGAGGAATATTACGATTTGTTAAATCGTAGTTAGGTTCATCAACATAGGTTGTCGCCGTTAAATACTGACTGATAAATCTAAAGATGTTAATATTGACATTAGGGCTTGCCATAAAATCACTTAAACTGACAGTTGCCGATGTAAATAAAAAGTCTTCAGAAACTTCAACTGGATTTTTTGGATCGATATTAAGTCTTTCATATTTTTCGTCGCTTGCGCAGGAAAATAAAAGACTAAGCGTTAAAAAGCTTATTATATATTTTTTCATTTCTATTTATGTTTAAAAATTAAACTTAAGGTTTACTCCATATTGTTTCATAGCCGGGTAAGCTCCAGACTGGTAGCCTTGAATATTACCGGAACTTAATCCAGCTTCTGGGTCAGAATATGGTAGATTCTTATCTATAATCCACAGGTTTCTACCTATCAATGAAAGAGATGCATTGGTGAATGGTAATTTATCTAAAGCTTCAGGACCAAAATCATAGGTTAAGCTCATTTCTCTTAACTTGATAAATGATGCATCATACACATGGCCTTTGTTGGCATCGCGAGCATATCCATACGGATTGGCATAGGTGTCAAAAGGGACTCTAGTTTCATTTTGTGCACCATCCGCATTGACTCCGGGAAGAATAATACCACCACTATCAGGACCATTGGTTAAGGGTGCTCTCATTTCGTTTCCTAAGTCATTGATACCAGCGGTTACGTCATAAACTCCTGTTGCCATACCGTACCAGGTGTCAAGTGAAAATATATCTCCACCTTGCTGAATATCCAGTAAAAAGCTGAATCTGAAATTTTTATAGGTCAATGTGTTCGTTATACCTGCATTCCAGTCGGGCTGGATGTTACCAATAATATTATTGTTGGACGATGTGGTCTCATAATACCCACTGCTATTCACAATTTTATTACCGGATTCATCATAGACATAATCCGAACCTCTTATCGCACCATAAGGTTCTCCTGGAGCTGCATTAATAGATACACCACCTTGAAGACTTGCTAGCTGAAGGTTTTCTATACCCTTTGTTAGGCTTATGACCTCGTTGCGATTTCTAGACCAGTTCATAGATACATTCCAGCTGAAATCATCCAATTTGACAGGAGTACCACTTAATAGGACTTCAATACCTTTATTTTCAATTTCTCCAGCGTTTAGGAGTTTTCTCAAATATCCTGAAGCATTGGAAATGGGCACTGGAGTAATTTGATCTTCTGTTCTGGTTCTATAGTAAGAGAAGTCTAAATTAAGTCTGTTGTCCAAAAAGCTTCCTTCAAGACCAACTTCATAGGACTTTGAGGTTTCAGATTTTAAATTCAAGTTGTTTAATGTGCTAGGGTTACTTGCAATACCTTGACCATCAAATGGAGTGGTCATATTATAGGTGTTGAATACATTATAAGGTTCTGTAGCACTACCTACCTGGGCATAATTAGCTCTGAATTTGGCAAAGTTTAACCAGTCCTGATCTATGATATTTGAAAGTAATACACTTGTTGAAACGGATGGGTATATATAGGTATTATCTGATTGGGGTAAAGTTGAAGAGCGGTCTCTTCGAACAGTGGCCTCCAGAAAATACGTGTTTAGGTAGCCCAAACTTGCACGGGCAAATAAGCCGTCCACCATTTGGTCTGCTTCATATTCAATAGGTGGGTTTATCGGATTTCTACTGTTGCTTAAAGCATATAAACCAGTTTCAAATAGTCCGCCATTAGTTGCTGCTCTGATAAAGGTTTGCTCATTTCGTCTTAAGTTGAAACCAAGATTACCGTCAAGATTAAGATCATCAGTTAAATTTTTATTGAAATTCAAAATCAGATCATAATTATATTCAGCAACTCTGTTATTAAATCTAGAGTAACCTGATACACCCACAGATCCAACATTTTTACGCTCTTCCTGTAATTCGCTGTAAGTATCAAATGTAAAACGTCCTAACAAGCTAAACACATCATTGATTTGGTAAGTCAGATTGATGTTACCAAAATAACGATTACGCGTATCGGTTTGATAATTTTCATATCTCGTAAAATAAGGATTATCGGTGTATATTGGGCTCAAGTTATCAGGTCCATTTGGGTTCCAGGTAATGTTTCTTCCTGTGGCAAAATAGGCGTCCCGTTGTTTATAGAGGTCAACATTGGCTTGATTCCACTGTCTGAACGACTGCATAATATTCAATGCATCGTAGCCTGTTCCGTATCTACCTTTACCATCTGTTTTAATAAAGTTGAAATTGGAAGCTACTTTAAACTTATCAGTAAAGTCATGAGTTGCTGAAAGATTTATATTATTTCTTGTAATACTACTATTTGGGAGACTTCCTTCTTGATCTAAATTTGTAAACCCGATTCTATAGGTGCTTTTATCAGTCCCTCCATCTAAAGCAACAGAGTTGATCATGGTGTAACCGGTTTCCCAAATGTCATTTGGAGTATGCTCTGCAGCATCCCATGGTGAAGCCTGCTGATACGTATCCAATCCAGGATAGATAGAGTTCCACTGATAAATCATTCTGTCTGGATCAAAAGCTGCTCCAAAAGAGGCATCTTCCGTAAACGGGGTAGTCTCATCTAAAGTACCATCACCATTCACGTCATAAAGATTAAAATAGCCGTCATCCGATTGATAATAAGGTCCGTAACCAGCACCATATTTCTGCTGGTAATTTGGTAAGGTTTTTTCATCAGCGTTCGAAAACATCACAGAGGATCTTATACTCACCCCTATTCCTTTGTTTTTTTGACCTCTTTTGGTTTCAATAATGATAACTCCATTTGCAGCTCGTTCTCCATAGAGTGCAGAAGCTGCAGCACCACGAAGGACGTTGATGGATTTGATGTCGTCTGGGTTGATATCCGCTGCGGCATTACCATAATCGTATCCGCCACGACCGGCTCTTTGTCCTGCTGTATTCGTATTTTGATTAATAATCGGTGTTCCATCCACTACAAATAAAGCCTGGTTGCTACCGGTTAAAGAAGCATTACCTCTAATGACTACGTTGGTAGAACCACCCATGGTACCAGAGGATTTTACTTTAAGTCCAGCTACCTTACCAGATAAAGCATTGGTGAAATTCTGAGTTGCAACATCAGAAACTTCATTACCATCCACCTGTTGTGTGGCATATCCAAGAGATTTCTTTTCTCTTTTAATGCCCAGTGCAGTTACAACCACTTCGTCAAGCTGTCCTGTTGCCGGTTTAAGCGTCACATCAATGGATGCCCGATTGTTCACAGGAATGCGTTGCTCTTTCATCCCTAAATAAGAAAACACTAAAACAGCAGCTTCACCAACTTGAATAGAGTATTCTCCATCAAAATTAGTTTGTGTGCCGTTAGCCGTTCCTTCTTCGATTACATTGACACCCGGTAAGGGTAAACCAGTGTTGTCAACTACGGTTCCTGTTACTTCTTGATTCTGCGCAAACCCCACCTGGGAGATGATTGCGAAAATGAATAAGAAGATCCAATTTGCATTTTGTTTCATTTGTTATTTGTTTTTAGAATTAGCCGAGGCTAAACTAATGCCCCAGAAAGGGCTTGAAGATTGCCTGACGTTAAAACCTGCATACCCCCTAAACATTTACACAATCTCACCTTTATCGGCTTGGTTCTGTTTTTATACATCTAGACTTCAGAGCTATGAAGAAGCCATTATATTTTGAGTATTTAACACGGAATTGTGATATCCCCGTCAAAACCTTCTTTCTTGCCAATAATCAATAAGGTTTTGAATCTTGTATAGGATTTTTAAAAGAAAATCAGTCAGGCAGGAGCAGGGATAGCTTAATCATTTTCTTTTAACTTTAATTATGAGAACTTCCATAAATAAAGTCTGATCTATTAAGAAAAACTTCGTTTTGAATTCAGGTCAAAATGATAATCGGCCCGTTTAGCCCTTAAAATAAGGTTTACAGAAATCCGGATTTTTTAGGATTGACCTTTTGGTTTAATCAGATTTCAAGCGGAGATTTTAGTGGTGTGTTGCCTAGAAATCCTCTCAGTTCTTTCTTGATTATATCCTGTCTAAGAGAAATATCTCAGTTGAGATATTCGGTTTCTTCGACTACCTGAAGCTTAAAAGAAAGCGAGTAATCTTTTTGGGATCGTTTTGTATACCCCGTCTCTGTTGGCTTTTTCATTACTCTAAGTTTTAGTATATCGCTATTTTAGGACGGGACATTATTTAAAACAAAAAAGGCTGCCTGAAAGGCAGCCTTTATACTTAGTAATTTTTAAGTGTTTTAATTTTGATCGCTAGGACTAATCTCTGGATTAGCATTAATTTCATCAAATGGAATTTTAAAAATCCAGTCATCGTTAATTGATGGTCTTTCTTGGAAGTAACCATCTTGATAAAGGACTTGAGAAGCACCAGAACCCCCATCTGCAGCATGGTCAATACCTTCATCCCAGCGGATGTGGTCTGTGTAACCAAAACCTTCTCCCCAAAGTTCCAAGCGTCTCTGGAATTTGATTTCTTCCATCAATTGTTCTCTGCTTGTAAAATTTGTAGCATCAAACGCGGAATCGCGAGTACCAACAATAGCTTGAAGCGCATTTTGTGCTGGGACAATGTTCTCTAACATCGCTTCAGCTTCGGCTTCAATTAAATACATTTCAGCAGTACGCATGTAGATAATATCATCTGGATCAATACTACCAGGATTCTGTTGTTTTAACTTAAAGGCCTGATATGGGTGTGTGTTATGACCAGATACTAAGCCGTACTCTGCTTTTATACTAGCTATAGCGTTTTCAAATTCTTCTTCAGTTTGGTAAAGGGGATTGGTGTTATTCTCCCAACCTCCTTCGCCATTGGCTGCAGATGTATTTGAGTTTGGTGCATCTGGTAAAAATACGTCCCCTCTGTAATCTGTAGCTGGTATAGCGTCAACTAATCGTCTGTCGGCAATTTTTGGATTATTTCTAATATGGCTACCATTAAAGGTATTGCTGGCAATATAAAAATAAGAACGGAAAAAGGTTGTTTCTGTAGAAATCACATTACTACCCCAAATTACCTCAGATAAATCGTTGGTATTGAATCCGGACTTCCATTCGGCTTCACTCATTAATGGAAACCCATCACGAGCTAAGGCTGCATTATCTGCAGCTGCTCTCCAGTCGCCTTTAGATAAAGCCCATCTTGCTTTTAAGCCATAAGCCACATTGATGTTTAATTGTGATTTACCTTTGGTACTATTTTCTCTTGGTGCAGCATTTTGAAAAGCAGCAATGGCATCATTTAAATCTATTTCAATTTGATCGTAGACTTGTTGAACAGTTCCTCTAGGTCCGGATTCATAAGGTACTGTAATTACAGGAACTCCAGGGTCTGTTGCAGGATCGCCAATTAGATATCCTTTGCTGTAATGTTGTACTAAGGATAGCAAAGCATAGGCTCTGTAAGCATAAGCCTGACCCTTTATAGCAAGTAGCTCAGGTGTTTCCACTAAATCGCCTTCGGCTATACGTTCTAATATCAAATTAGCATGTAAGATGATATTATATCTATGATACCAAAGAAGTTCAGTGGTTATGTCATCAGGGAGTGTATGGTTATTCCATTGTACCTCATCTCTTAAACCAAGGTTGTTTGCATTTGCTGAATGGATGATACCTCCTGTTAAAAGATCACCCATTGGTACCCAGTAATGATTGTTTGCTCTAGCTGTATTTCCTCCAGGGAATACAGTTTGTGACTGTGAAAAAAGGCCACGATGGATACCGTTTATCACTTTTTGCATTTCGTCCTGATTTTGTAAAGCAACCGCAGGAGTTACCGCATCAGTCGGGACTGTTTCTAAAAATTCTTCTTCACATGATGTTAAGGTAAAGAATAATATTAACAGTGGCAGTTTTAATATTTTATAATTCATAATTAATTTGTTATTTGTTAAAATCCAATATTAAGTCCAAATGAAATTATTCTAGAGGGATTAAAATCATTTCCAGATTGTGTACCGGCTAAATTATACTGCGGGTCAAGACCGTCTCTCTTGGTTAGCAATAATAAGTTTTCACCTGTAATAGAAAGGCTTAAATTACCAACACCTATTGCATCAGTAACGCTATCATCAAAAGTATAACCAAAGCTTACGTTTCTTAAAGATAAGTATGAAGCATCTGTTAAAAATCTATCTGATAAACTTATAACTAAGTCTTGGTTACCGTTTTCTAGTCTTGGTACGTCAGTAATATCACCAGGTTGTCTCCAGGCATTTAAAATATCTGGATGTTGCGAGCGTCCAAAGTCACTGCTACTCATCATTGCAGCATAGGCGTAATCTATAATTTTACCTCCAAGCTGGTAAGTCACTAAAAAGTCTAATGTAAAGCCTTTATATCTCAAACTATTTTGAAAAGATCCAATTAAGTCAGGTATAGAAGAGTCCCCGGTGTAGGCACGTTCAGTTTCTGTCCAGTCGTTAGTGACTTCATGATTACCATCAGCGTCTAATACAGGTATGCTTTCATTGTTTTCGTCGAATTCATACAAAAAGAAGAGTTGATCTCCCGTATCAGGATCTACGCCGGCTGTTCTTCTCAAAAAGTAATCAAATCTAGAAACACCTTCAGCCCATCGTTTGGAACCAGTAATTACTGGATCTGGTATGGATGTAATTTCATTTTTTAGTGTAGATGCCAAGGCTGTAAAATCCCAACTGAAGTCATCTGTGTCAATCGCATGTGTTGTTAAACTGAATTCAAACCCAGAGTTATACATGTCTGCAATATTATTAGGTTGTACATTAATACCAATACTTGGTTGTAATGGTAAATCAAATAATAAGTCTGTAGAATTTCTTCTGTAATATTCTATAGATCCATCAAATAGATTATCAAAAAGACCAAACTCTAATGCGATATCGAAGTTTTCAATGGTTTCCCATTGTAGTAAAGGGTTTCCTAAATCATCCAACTGGTAAGCTGGATCTGTAGCGTTAGAGGTAATTCCAAATCTGGCTTGGTATAAATAAAAATCACCCCCAATTTGATCATTACCAACTTCACCCCATGATGTTCTTAATTTTAATCGATCTATGAAGGATACATCTTCCATAAAACTTTCTTTATGAACGTTCCAGGAGGCACCTACAGAATAAAAAGTACCCCATCTGGATTCTGTATCAAATAAAGAACTACCATCTCTTCTTACAGAAGCACTTAAGTAATACTTAGCGTCAAAATTATAGTTAATTCTAGAAAAATAACTTTCAATACGCTTATCGGTTATAAAACCCCCAAGAGACACGGGATTAGAAAAATTTTCAAATACTGTTAAACCTGGAACGGTTTCTATAGTTCCAAGGGCATCAAAATTTGAAAAATTTCTGTCAAAAGATTCATGACCCAAGGTAACATCAATATTATGAAGGTCGAAATTGTTATTGTAGGTTAATATTTGATTAAAGTTTTCAACAGTTCTTCTGAAACGGTTTTCATTAAATCTACCATCAGGTTGAGCATCTCCTATTATAGCATTCTCATAATCTTTTGAGATGCCATCATTGATGTCTCTACCATAGGTAACTTTCAGATTAAGACCATCGATGATTTCTACGTCCGTATACATCCTCAAACCGTAGGTATTATTCAGGTCTCTTTCATTGTTTAGAAGTAATTCCTGCAATGCGTGACGACCCTGATTTCTTGGTCTTGTTCCAACATTAAAGTCCGGGTAACCTTCTCCATTATCAAAAATAGGGTTTCCGAATGCATCCAGGACGAGGTTACCTTGTCTGTCATTAAGATAGACCGGGTAGATTGGACCCATGCCCTGTGCAAAACCAAATGGGTTAACAATGCTTCCGGTACCTGCAGATGTAGGTCCGCCGGATTCTGTAAGTGTTAAGTTAGCGCTACCACCAACTTTAATCTTATCGCTCACATCAAAATCTGCATTCAATCTTGTTGTTAGACGGTCAAAATAAGAAGTAACAATATATCCTTCTTCCTCTAGGTAAGAAGCAGAGAAGAATACTTTGTGATTATCACCTCCACCCGCTACATTAACATTATAATTTTGCCTAAATCCTGTTTGTTCCATGAACTCAAACCAATCTAGTTTTTGATAAACTACATCTGCATTAGGGTTTAATAGTCCATCAGTACCAACTATTTGATCATTAGGAACATTAAAAGGATTATATCCTAATTGGTTGTAAATATTAGCTGATGAATAAGAAGGGTCTCCCCCGGCTGCATCTGTATTTCTAAGGGCTTCCCACATAGTTTCATAATAATCTCCAGGACCTATCCTGTCGTGAAAAGGAACAGCACGGTCAACAAAACCAGTTTGAGCGGTAATGTTAACTTTTATTTTACCAGCTGTTCCACTTTTTGTGGTTATCATTATAACCCCGTTTGCTGCACGAGATCCATAAAGTGAGGTGGATGCCGCATCCTTAAGAACAGTAAAAGAAGCAATATCTTCCTGGTTTATTGTGTTCAGTGCACCTTCATATTGAATTCCATCCACAATGATAAGTGGGTCTGAACTACCGTTAAGCGTTCCAACGCCACGTATGACAATATTTGGAGATGAGCCTGGTTGTCCGTTAGTTGAGGTAAACTGCACCCCGGTTGCTTTACCTTCTATGGCGGAAATTGGAGATGTTACGTTTCTGTTTTGTAACTCTTCAGAACCTATCACACTAGCAGAACCTGTAAAAGACTCCTTAGTTGCAGTACCATAGGCAACAACAAATACTTCGTCTAAAGCCTCACCTTTTTCCAACTGAACATTGATTTCAGATTTATCACCTACACGAATGCTTTGATCAGCAAAACCAACATAGGTAAATACAAGTGATTGATTTGATGCAGCTTCAATAGTATAGTTCCCATCAAAATCTGTTTGGGTTCCTTGTGAAGTTCCCTTAACTACTACATTTACTCCCGGGAGTGGCATCCCAAGATCATCAGTCACAGTACCTGTGACAGTTTTCGTTTGTGCAAAAATTACCTGCACAACTAACACCATAACTAGTGTTAAAATTCCATTTAACTTTGTTTTCATTTTAATTTTGTTAGAATTAGCCAGTGCCAATTTAATGGAATTTTATTTTTTAACAAGTTAACAGGGTTAAATTAACATAATAAAGCCTGTTTAAAGTTAATTTTTAGTCAAATATAGATATGATAATAATTAAAAAATTAATGAATATCTTTTAATTTTTATTTTATTTAATATGTTTAATTAAAAAAATACTACTAATATCATAAATATTCGAATATCTGTAAAATCTCATAATTAAACCTTTTGTAAAGATTTTTGTTAAGAAGTTAATATGTTGATAAGTTTCTGGATATTGAAAGTAACCAAGGAAATATTTTAAAAAATACTAGGATAGTAAGCCTTTGAGTCGCAATTTAACATAATAATTGGCTTTTTGATTTGCTTCTGATGTATCATTTGTTTAGAAAATGAGAGTAAGATTTGTGGTGGTTTCATTACTGAAATGAACCTAAGAAGAGAAAATTTAAAAATTGATTTAATTGAAATTTACTGGTAACTTCTGCCACAATAGTCTACAAGTTCATTATCAACAGCAGAGTTAACATTTTCGTTAACAACATTACCATTAGCTGCCGTTATTTGGAAAGTAACTTCCGAATCCCAGGATCCAACTGTGTACTATAGAAATTGTTTCAGTAGAGGATAGTACTTCAAAGGTTTCTGTTTTTTCAGCCCCGTCTAAAAACTCAATTTCAATTTCGGTCTCAACATCTAATGTAACAAGATGGGTTCCGCCGTTACAAACGTCACCAAAGGAATCTTGCATATCGACTGTCCAGGTTCCGGAAGCTGGAACATCCCGGATGGCATCCAAAACTCACATTGATCTGGAAATGCGATCGGTAGAAGGCACCTCCAGAAACTATGCTATTTAAGTTGGTGCTGGTAAAGACTCTGCCGTCATTCATTATTAACTCTATCCTTAAGTTGATACGATCTTCACCTTTACAGCCACCTTCTGTAAGGTTGAAAAAGTCTTCAAATTCTTGAAGAGTCAGTTCGAAATCTAAAACGGGATATTCTCTGTCTGTATTTAAATTTCCTTTAGGAAAAGATCTTAAGAATTTTTCATCTTTAGAGTTGTTATCTGGATCATCGCTTTCTATTTAAATGTCAAAGTAAGACACAAGTATATCCATCCCGTCAAAACCTTCTTTTCTTGCCAATAATCAATAAGGTTTTGAATCTTGTATAGGATTTTTAAAAGAAAATCAGTCAGGCAGGAGCAGGGATAGCTTAATCATTTTCTTTTAACTTTAATTATGAGAACTTTCATAAATAAAGTCTGATCTATTAAGAAAGACTTCGTTTTGAATTCAGGTCAAAATGATAATCGGCCCGTTTAGCCCTTAAAATAAGGTTTACAGAAATCCGGATTTTTTAGGATTGACCTTTTGGTTTAATCAGATTTCAAGCGGAGATTTTAGTGGTGTGTTGCCTAGAAATCCTCTCAGTTCTTTCTTGATTATATCCTGTCTAAGAGAAATGTCTCAGTTGAGATATTCGGTTTTGACCCCCGAAGGTTTTTGGGTGGCTAGATATTCTATGTATGTACTCTACTTTTTAATCATAAAAAAACCGCCTCGTATCGAGGCGGTTTCTTACTTGTTAATTTGGTATAACGACTTCTATTGATAATTTCGGTTACAATAGTTGATAAGTTCAATACCAGCTGGTGGATTAGGACCGGCTTCTATAATTGCATTACCGTTTGAAGCGAAGACCTGAAAGGTTACTTCACTATCCCAGCTTCCTGAAGCGTACACGATCGAAATTGTGCCGGCCGAAGATGGGACATCGAAATTAATTGTTTTGGAAGTACCGTCGTCCATCGTGTAAGAGGTTTCATTGCCATCTATGGATACAATGAGTTCCCCGCCGTTCCATCCGTCACCGTAGGAATCCTGCATTTCAATGGTCCAGGTTCCGGATGCCGGAGTATCTGCAGGACAAACAAAATTCACGTTGTACTGGAATGGGGAACGGTAGAAAGCACCACCAGATACCACGTTGTTCACGTTGGTACTGGTAAATACTCTTCCATCATTCATCACCAACTCTAATCTTACATTGATACGGTCTCCTCCGGTATAATCATCTGCAGTTAAACCAAAAAAGCTGTTAAACTCATCACCGGTAAACCTGAAGTCAAATACAGGATATTCACCGCTGTTATCCAGTTCACTTGCGGGAACTGAAGTATACAATTCTTCAGGAATAGAGTTATTGATGGGGTCGTTAATATTGGTCTGATTATCAAAAAAAGACATATAAACATCTATTCGGTCTACATCTTGTCCTCTTTGGTCTATCACTTCAGCGGCGACGGTAACCAGACTTTCTCCACCAACATTAAATTCTAAGCTGGTCTGCTCATCAATTGTTTTTAGAACAGTTCCTCGAGTCGTTCCTTCAAAAACTTCATCGATGGTTTTTTCTGTATCACTACACCCTATGATAAAGGCCAGGATTGTGATCAGACTTATTTTATTTAAAAGTGTTTTCATTTTTTTTTGTTTTAATTATTTACAGGAAAACCACTAATTGGATTATCATCCCAAAAAACTCGTATAGTCAAATCTTCTTTCTGAGAAACATTTGGATTTGCTGTGACTTCGCCCGCCGGATACCACAATGTTCTAGGGAACGGTCCTGGGTTTGGCTCAATATTAGGCTGAATATCTCTAGGCGCACCAGTTCTTCTGTAGAAATTATAAGCATCGGTTCCATTACCTATCAAAGATATAAAGAATTGATCACCCAAAATATCTAATTTTCTCAGGTCATTAGTAGAGCTAGTGAAATCTGCTATAACTTCAGCTATGTAAGCAGCATCCTGTGATTGATCCGGAATAGTGGATTCATCAAAATCCTGAGTGCTTCTGCTGGTGAAGCTTCTCACGTAATTGATGTGTTTGGTCATAGCGCTCTCCAGAAATGCCTCTGCAGATCCTGAGCCACCATACAATGCGGCTTCAGCTCTCCAGAAGTCAACACTAGAAGCTAGAATAATAGGGGTGACTCCGTTACCTTCGGCACCATAATTATTGCCGTCTATGATTTCAAAGCTACTGTCATCAAATCGTCCTCCTGCAGGGTATATACCAAAAGCGGTTCTCAAGAATCCATCTGGTGGAATACCTTCATTGCTGCCATGATCTCTTCCCCAAAGTCCTCTGTTATTGTCTGGATAACAATATAAAATATCGTTATTGTCATAATGAGGTGGAATGGTTTGGATCACACATCTTTTTTCTTCTCCAGTATCTGGATTAACATTAGACAGGACGTCATCCACTTGTCTGTAGAAATAGTATCTGATTCGTGGATCTTCAACACTTTGTCCATTCCTCATTCTATCCATTAGCCAGTTGGACATATACCAGGTTGCTGGTCCTCCAGGAGAATATTGCGCATTATACAACGGATGTCTGGAGTTGGGATTGTCTATATTACTTCCCCAGTTGAAGACAAAATCTTCTCCTTCCTGAATGTAGTTGCCAGTTGTAGCTATGTCATCAAAACTACCAATGGCAGCAGGGTTAACTAAGCGCTGTTGGATGTAGATTTTCATCTTCAAAGTGTTCGCTAATCTCACCCATTTGCCGTAGTCATTATCATAGTAAAAATCATTGGCCAGGCTAACTGTCGTAGGCTGCTCAAATTTTACAATGGCATCATCCAATAAATCTAAGGCTGCCTGATATACAGTGCTTCCTTCGTCTACTGCCGGATTTAAAATGGATGGATCCAAGGCTTCGGTATAAGGAATCTTTCCGAAATAATCAACAAGCGTAACAATGAGATAGGCTTCTACGACTTCACCTACAGCTTTATGCTTTTCAAAGCCACCTTCTAAACCGTCAATTTGTGCATTCATCCCGCGTATATCATTCATGATATCGGCATAAGCCTGGTTCCAGACACCGTTAAAGGTTGCAGGACTATATACATTCAGATAATTGACACCAAACATGTTTCTGATTCTTGTTAATTCAGAGCCGTAAGTTCCTATGGTATTGGTAAAGGATCCTGTTCTGATAAGAATGGCATTCATCGTTAAGTCGATATCGGCTTGAGTTGGACTTAACGCATTTGGGTTTTCTCTTTTGTCTAATTCTACTGTTTCACAAGAGTGAAGTGTCAGAAGACTAACAGCCAGAATTATAAAATATTTTATGTTTTTCATTTTTATAATGTTTTAAAATGTTGCTCTTAAAGTAAATCCGTATCGCTTTCCACTAGGACCATTTAAGAAGTCAAAGCCTCTACCGTTACCAACGCCTGTTCCCACAATGTTAGGATCAAAATTGGTGCCTTCTGGCGTGTTTGGTGCATTAAAATATAGGTTATATCCTGCAACTGACAAGGATAAGTTACCGAATGGAGTGGCTTCCAGCCAGTCTTTAGGAAAACTATAACTTAAGGACACTTCCGCTAAACGGATAAAACTGCCGTCATAAACATTAAGTTCATCCGGACCGAAGCCTGTATTTTGAAAATAATAGGTCGAGTTATTGATCTGAACGTCGTTAGGGGCACCAGTTGTTTGATTGACACCAGGTAAAATGAACGTATCTAATCTGTTGTCTGTATCGGTGGTCACACCTCTGGCAAGTAGTGCACCTATGGTTTGGGAGTAAATGTCTCCTCCGTGCTGATAGCTGACTAAGGCGTTGAATGTAAAATTCTTGTAGGATAATGTAGTCGCATAGTTCATCAAGAAATCTGGTGTAGCGTCTCCAATGACATTTGGACCTTGATCAAATACATAATTACCCTGAGAATCCACCAATAAATTACCTTCATCATCTCTTGCCACAGTTGAACCTATCATAGTACTAAACGGGAAGCCCTCTATAGCAGCGTTACCAAGGTTTGAGAAACCTGAATAAGGAATCGCATTATCTACAGGGTTATCTCCTGTTTCTAAACCTAAATCGACAACATCAGATCTAATTTTAGTGTAGTTGATATTGACATCCCAGTTCAAACCTGTTCCTTCATTTTGAATCACTCTTAAACCTAAGGCACTTTCAAAACCGTAGCCCTCAATTCTACCAATATTGAACTGAGTTGACGTAAATCCGGTAGAGGCCGCCAGAGGTCTGTTGATGATCAGGTCTGTTGTATTTCTTTCGTAATAGGAGAAATCCCAAGACACTCTGTTGTCCAGTGCTCTTGCTTCAAAGCCGACTTCGATTTCCTCATAGAGTTCGGGTCTGATTGATTCATTAGCCAAAACTCTGGATAAAGAATTGACGGCTACCGGAGAACTTGCTCCCGGAGGCTGGAAAAACCTGGAATCAAGTGATAAGGTATTTACGGTTGGAAAGCCGGAGGCAAATCCAGCTGAAGTTCCGTAACCAGCTCTTAATTTTAAGTAGTTTAATCCATTCTTACTTCTCAAGTCCGAAAAGGCAGAGGTAGGTAAGAATGAAACACTTGTACTCGGATAAAATTGAGAGTTGTTGACTTGATTGGAGACCCAGTCGTTACGGGCAGATAGGTTTAGATATAAGTAATCTTTATATTCTAAATCTGCAACACCATATAGACCAACTATATTTTGAAATGTTTGGAATTGAATTGGAGATTGTTCTCTAAAATTAAAGTGTCTAAAGACATCAAAAACAATTTGTCCGGAACTGCTTACACCGTCTCTGTCATATTTATTATACCTTGATGTAGCTCCTGCGGTAAAATTAATATTTAAATCTGGAGTAAACTCATAATTTCCGTTCAGCTGAAAGTTGTGATCCCATACAATGTTTGTGTTGGTATAGGTAGAATAGGCTCCAAGGATTGGTCCGGCAGTGGCTCCAATATTGGTACCTGTTTCATTTCGCTCAGAGTAAACATCCAGTCCTACACGATATAATAAATTCAAATTATCATTGATATCATAGGTTATGGTGTTGGACGAGTTCATTCTGGACGTTGTCTGTCTTACATAACTGTTGTTGGCCACCCAGTTCGGATTTGGGATGGCTTCATCGTTTCTGTAGTATACACTAGCTCCGGTTACTGGATTTTGAAACGGTAATTCCATTAAAGGAATGTTTCTAGGCGTGTAAAAAACATCTGCAAATACAGATAATCCTGCTCCTGAAACTCCGGAACCTGTACTACGCGCAATAGGAGGTGTTTTAAAGTCAGTCCTAGAGACATTTATGGTACTGTTTATTTTGAATTTATTAGATAACAAAGCTCTACCACCTACAGAAAAGTTGGTTCTGGTAGTGCTGTTGTTTGGCGTAAATCCTTCGTCATCCAAATGCCCAAAGTTGACATTATAAGAAATTTTACCATCCTCTGAAGTACTGGCGATATTGACAGAAGTGTTTCTGACAATTCCAGTTCTAAAGAAATCTTTCACATTATCAGTTTGTGGTGCCCATTCTAATCTTTCTCCCTGAAATTGAGGAAAAACATTGGCCAGATTGGCTCTGTTATAAGGATGGCTGTAAGTTCCGTCATCTGCTATACCGCTTGAAGGCGCTGCCCAGCCTCCAAAGCCCTCTTCATAAAATCCTGGACCCCAGTTGGAAAAGAAATTACCGAAAGATCCGTCAAATCCGTTACCGAAACGCTCTGAGTAATCTGGTAAGGATGCGATTTCATTAAAGAATACACCTTGAGAAACCGAAATTTCATTTTTCTTTTTAACATCTCCTGCAGACCCTGCTTTAGTGGTAATCAGAATAACTCCATTTTTACCGGCAGATCCGTAAACGGTAGCTGCAGCAAAACCTTTCAAAACAGAAACGTTTTTGATAGAGTTCGGGTCCAGATCCAAAGATCTTGAGGATCCGGCATTACCATCCTGAAAGCTGCCCACAGCATTGGTATCATTGGAAATAGGCACACCATCTACAATAAAGAGAGGCTGGTTACTACCGTTGATGGAAGTATACCCTCTAATGTTGATGTTGGTTGCAGAACCAGAGACCCCGCTTGAGTTGTTGATAACAACACCGGAAACTTTCCCGTTAAGCACACGGCCAAGATCTCCTTCAGCTCTTTCTTCAAGACCTTCAGAGGAAACTTCACTTACCGCGTACCCCAGAGATTTTTTCTCTCGAGATGTACCAAAGCCAACAACAACCACCTCAGAAAGGGATTCGCCGGACTCCATCTGTACGTCGATAACTTCCTGGTCACCAACGGTTACAGTTTTTGTTGCAAAACCAATATAGGTAAATACAAGCTGCTGATCCGGACTCACCTCGATAGAATAATTTCCATCAAAGTCGGTTTGAGTACCTTCAACAGTCCCCTTTACTAAAACGTTTGCTCCTGGAAGGGGTAGCCCGGAGTCGTCAGTCACCGTTCCCGTGACTGTCTTTGTTTGTGCAAAGCTTAGTTGCACAACTAACACTAAGAGTAGTGTCAAAATTCCATTTAACTTTGTTTTCATTGTTAGATTATTTGAATTAGCCAGTGCCAAAAGTCAAAAAATAAAGTTAAACTGACAACAAAAATTGACTTTTATTTCACAGAATTATTTTTAGTTGTTAAAAAATAAAGAATAACCAATTAAAAAAAGGAGGTAAAGCTGATGTGAACTTTGGAGCTAGAGAGGGAGGTTGGTTGATTGTCAGATATAGAATTTGCTAGGATCAGCCTGAATAAACCAGCTTTGGATTTCAGGCCTAAACCAATTCCGTAGCCTAGTAAATTCTCGTTAATATTTTGAATATTATTTTCATAATACCCTAAATCTAATACGGTATTCACAAAAATATTGGAATCCAGCACATATCTATACTCGGTTTGAAGGACGGCATACCTGTTGGCAAACAGCGAGTTTTCTACAAAACCGCGAATGGAGTTAACACCGCCAAAACGAAATAATTCATTGTTAAAAAAAGTATCTGAAATTAAGATTTCACCGTTAAGGTTAACATAAAGCTGGTTTCTGGTGTTTAATGCAAACTGATGCTGACCGCTTAGCGTGAATTTATACTGCTCTGATGTTTCACCTGTTTTTCTTTGGCCTAAAGCTGCTTTCAGGTGTAAAAAAGTGTCTTCGTTAAAGCCCTGTCTTGATTTTAAGTTGTAATAATTAAATCCCAATCCGTAAAATGTAGAATTAAAGCCAGTAATCTCTGATGAAGAAGCCAATTCTCCTTCTAAATTCGTAGACTTGGTAAATTCAACTCCGCCTTCCAGGCTGATGTTTTTATCGATTTGATAATTCAAGTTTAGAAGTTGTGAAGCGTTGGAAAACGAAGAATCTCTTCTGAATAGGCGCAAGCCTGCTTCCAGGCTTAAAGGAGATTTAAAAAGAAAAGGGAGCCTGAGGTGTCCTTCAAATCTTTGCTGCCCTGTTCCGTCGTTTTTATATTGGATGTTGAGTCGTTCTCCGAAATCGAGATTATTCAGCAATACCATATTTAGATAGCCATTCAGCTGTAAATCATTTTCATCGGTACTGGCAAAGCCTAAAAATCCATCGAAACTGTTGGAGTTTACTTTTTCGAGATAGATGAATAACTCGGTTGAATCTTTTTTGAATAAAACCTCGGTTGGTTTCTTTAGGTTTATGAAGGCTATAGTGTTGAGTTGCTCGGTTTTGTTTTGAATGTCGGACTCTATGAATATGTCCCCTGTTTTCAAATTTGAAAATCGAGCTATGTACGTTTTAGACAAAGCTGAATAGCCTTTGATGTGGATTTTGTCGATAGTTCTTTGAAGTCCTGTCTGAATCCATAAATCAGCTTCGATCACAGCTTTGCCTGTGACCTTAATATTGGTGAGGGATGTTTTTCCGAAGGAGGAGCCTTCGTTTTTCATGTTATAAACGATAGTCTCAAGAAAGTTATCCGCTTCAGAATAAGCTATATTTGCCTGATTGTTCTTAAGGCGTAAGTCTTTGGGTAAAAGAGGGGCGTGTTTCTCTTCGATGTTGATAATCAAGGAATCTATTTTTTGATTTAAATCAAGAGATACAAATAACGCATTGTTTGTGATTTTTCTTTCTTCGCTAAGAAAAGGATAGCCTGTTTGCTTCAGACTATCGAGTTTGGATTTAAGCAGGCCTTCGGCTTCCTCAAATGAGTTGAATTTTAATGCGGTCCTGTGGATTGTGGAATCTGTTTTGGTCTCCAGATGAAGAGAGACGCTTTGAGCCCATAAGGCCTTGGAAATGCCAAGAGCGATAATAAAGAAGAGTAAGTGCTTGCTCATTGGAGGGTTTAGGAAATTTTGAATAGATTCTGAATTGATTGCATAAAAACGAAGATGTTGCTCCTATATTATAAGGACCTTCCTGCTGATTTTACGGCGACCGGGGGATGAAGGCATTTTTAATTTGTCTTAACTACTGAAAATTAATCGATTAAAATTTGTTATTTAAATATATATATCTACATTTGCAAACCTTAAAAATAAGAGATTTTTTTAAACAATTTAAGTAAAACTATGCCAACAATTTCACAGTTAGTAAGAAAAGGAAGACGCAAGATGACTAAGAAGAGCAAATCGGCGGCTTTAGATTCTTGTCCTCAAAGACGTGGAGTTTGTACGCGAGTTTACACAACTACACCAAAAAAACCAAACTCGGCAATGCGTAAAGTTGCCCGTGTAAGGTTGACCAATGGTAAGGAAGTAAACGCGTACATCCCAGGTGAAGGACACAATCTACAGGAGCACTCGATAGTATTAGTTAGAGGCGGGAGAGTAAAAGATTTACCTGGTGTAAGGTACCATATTGTTCGTGGTGCTTTGGATACAGCAGGAGTTGAGGGTCGTCTGCAGCGCAGATCCAAGTATGGAGCAAAAAGACCTAAAAAATAATCAGAGTTAAAGTAAAGACATGAGAAAAAGACAGGCCAAAAAACGTCCCTTACTACCAGATCCAAGATTTAATGATCAGTTAGTCACAAGATTCGTTAACATGATGATGTGGGACGGAAAAAAATCGATTGCTTTTAAAATATTCTATGATGCTATGGATATCATAGAGGAGAAAAAGCAAGATGACGAAAAAACCGCTTTAGAAATCTGGAAAGAAGGTTTATCCAATGTGATGCCTCACGTTGAAGTAAGAAGCAGACGTGTGGGTGGTGCAACATTTCAGATCCCTTCACAAATTCGTCCAGACCGAAAAATATCTATCGCCATGAAATGGTTGATCAGTTATTCGAGAAAGCGAAACGAAAAGACTATGGCAGCAAAACTTGCTGGTGAATCCATGGCGGCTGCAAAAGAAGAAGGTGCGGCAGTTAAGAAAAGATTAGATACACACAAAATGGCTGAAGCCAATAAAGCATTTTCACATTTTAGATTCTAAATAATGGCACAAAGAGATTTAAAATTTACTAGAAATATTGGGATTGCTGCTCACATTGATGCTGGAAAAACAACAACAACGGAGCGTATTCTTTATTATACTGGTATAAGTCACAAAATAGGAGAGGTTCATGATGGTGCTGCCACCATGGACTGGATGGAGCAGGAGCAGGAGCGAGGTATTACTATTACTTCTGCTGCAACGCATTGTACATGGCCTTATAGAGATCACGAGTATATCGTGAATATTATCGATACACCGGGACACGTTGATTTCACTGTTGAAGTTGAGCGTTCTTTACGTGTACTTGATGGTGTTGTTGCTTTGTTTAGTGCTGTAGATGGTGTTGAGCCTCAGTCTGAAACGGTTTGGAGACAAGCCGATAAATATAAAGTTCCACGTCTTGGATTCGTTAATAAAATGGATAGACAGGGAGCTAATTTCTTCAATGTATGTAACCAGGTAAGAGAAATGTTGGGTGGAAATCCAGTCCCTCTTCAGGTGCCAATTGGAGATGAAATCGACTTTAAAGGTGTTGTGGATTTAATTTCCAAAAAAGCAATCATCTGGAATGAAGAAGATTTCGGAATGACTTACGAGGAAATTGATATTCCGGCGGAACTGGAAGCAGATGTAAAAAAATACAGAGCTGAATTGGTTGAAGCTGTTGCAGAATACGATGAGGAGTTGATGGAGAAATTCTTCGAAGATGAAGATTCTATTACGGAAGACGAAATCATCGCCGCTCTAAGAGCTGCTACTATCGATATGTCTATCATACCGATGATGTGTGGTTCTGCATTCAAAAATAAAGGTGTTCAGGCTATGCTTGATGCTGTGATGAGGTATTTGCCTTCTCCGGTTGATGTAGAAGCTATTGAAGGTGAAAATCCTGGTACAGGTGAAGTTGAAACAAGAAAGCCACATGTGGACTCTCCGTTTTCTGCTTTAGCATTTAAAATTGCGACAGATCCTTTCGTGGGTCGTTTAGCTTTCTTTAGAACTTATTCAGGTAGACTGGAAGCAGGTTCTTATGTTTTGAATAACCGTTCAGGTAAAAAAGAACGTATTTCAAGAATGTACCAAATGCACTCTAATAAGCAAGAGCCTATTGATTTTATCGAAGCTGGTGATATTGGTGCTGCAGTTGGATTTAAAGATATTAAAACAGGAGATACGCTTACAGATTTAGATCATCCTATCGTTCTGGAATCTATGTCTTTCCCGGAACCCGTAATTGGTATTGCTGTGGAGCCAAAAACCAAAGCTGATGTTGAAAAGCTAGGTGTTGCACTTGGTAAATTGGCCGAAGAAGATCCTACTTTCCAGGTGAAAACCGATGAAGCTTCAGGACAAACTATCATCTCCGGTATGGGAGAACTTCACATTGAAATCTTAGTAGATCGTTTAAAACGTGAATTTAAGGTGGAGGTTAATGAAGGTGAACCACAGGTAGAATACAAAGAAGCTGTCACAAAAACCGCTGAAGTTAGAGAAGTTTACAAAAAACAATCTGGTGGTCGTGGTAAGTTTGCCGATATTGTTTTCGAAATGGGGCCCGTTGATGATGATTTTGAAGGACCAGGATTGCAATTTGAAGACAAAATCAAAGGGGGTAGAATTCCAAAAGAATTTGTTCCTTCCGTAGAGAAAGGTTTTCAGGAAGCTATGAAGAATGGACCTTTAGCAGGGTTTAGAATGGATACGTTGAAAGTAACTCTAAAGGATGGATCTTTCCACCCTGTGGATTCGGATCAACTCTCTTTCGAACTTGCTGCAAAATTAGGTTTTAAATCTGCTGCTAAAAGCGCAGGTGCAATTGTACTTGAGCCTATTATGAAAGTAGAAGTGGTTACTCCGGAAGAAAATATGGGGGATATCGTTGGCGACCTGAACCGAAGAAGAGGTCAGGTGAACAACATGTCAGACAGGTCCGGTGCTAAAATCATCAAAGCAGATGTGCCGCTTTCAGAAATGTTTGGTTATGTGACGACACTTAGAACATTATCTTCGGGTAGAGCAACATCGACAATGGAATTTTTAAGATTTGAAGAAACACCTGCAAGTATTTCTGAGAAAGTTATCAAAAGTGCTAAAGGTTTAAACGAATAATTATAGCTTATTATGAGTCAAAAGATAAGAATTAAACTGAAATCATACGACTACAATTTGGTAGACAAGTCTGCTGAGAAGATTGTAAAAACGGTGAAGACGACGGGTGCGGTGGTTACTGGTCCAATACCATTACCAACCAAACGTAAAATCTTTACCGTATTGAGATCTCCTCACGTCAACAAGAAAGCTAGAGAGCAATTCCAATTGGATTCTTTCAAAAGATTGCTGGATATCTATAGCTCTTCATCCAAAACTATTGATGCTTTGATGAAGCTTGAGTTGCCAAGTGGTGTAGAAGTAGAGATTAAAGTATAAGTAAATTCCCGTGAAAACGGGAATCACAAAATTCCTGCGCTGCAGGAATTAACATGTCCTGAGCATTTGACGAGGGAAAAACGGAAGAAAAATACATTCAGGGCGAAGTGTTTTTTGTCCTGAATTTTTTTTAAATAAATAGTAATAATCAAAAATTAATTATGTCTGGGTTAATAGGAAAAAAAATCGGCATGACTAGTCTCTTCGACGAGAACGGAAAAAACATTCCGTGTACTGTTATAGAAGCTGGTCCATGTGTAGTTACCCAAGTCAGAACCAACGAGGTTGACGGGTATGAAGCGCTTCAACTTGGTTTCGATGACAAATCAGACAAAAATGCCACTAAAGCTGACCTAGGTCACTTTAAAAAAGCTGGTACTTCTGTCAAACGTAGAGTCATGGAATTCCAAGGATTTAAAGAAGAGTATAAGTTAGGTGATGAAATCACCGTAGACTTATTCAAAGAAAATGAATTTGTAGACGTAAGTGCTACATCTAAAGGAAAGGGATTCCAGGGGGTTGTAAAACGCCATGGCTTTAGTGGTTCTGAAAGAACTCACGGTCAGCAAAGTATGTTGAGAGCTCCTGGTTCTGTAGGTGCTGCCTCATATCCGGCTCGTATTTTCAAAGGAATGAAAATGGGTGGACAAATGGGAAATGTAAAAGTAAAAGTTCAAAATCTAAAAGTGTTGAAAGTTGTTCCTGAAAAGAACTTGATCGTGATCAAGGGCTGTGTTCCTGGACACAATAACACTTATGTAACTATTCAGAAGTAATGAAAGTATCAGTTTTAGATATTAAAGGAAAAGAAACAGGCAGAGAGGTCGAACTTTCTGAATCTGTTTTCGGATTGGAACCTAACGATCACGTCGTGTATCTTGATGTTAAGCAGCATTTGGCTAACAAGCGTCAGGGAACTCACAAGGCTAAAGAAAGAGCTGAGATTGTTGGTAGTACAAGAAAGATAAAGAAGCAAAAAGGAACGGGTACAGCTCGTGCTGGTAGCATCAAATCTCCTATTTTTAAAGGAGGTGGTAGAGTTTTCGGTCCAAGACCTAGAGACTATCATTTTAAGCTCAACAAAAAGCTTAAGCGATTGGCTAGAAAGACGGTTTTGTCTCAAAAATTCAAAAACAATCAATTGATGATTGTGGAAGATTTTGGTTTTGAAACTCCTAAAACAAAGGAATTTCTTAATGTTCTTGATAATCTGAAGATTAGAGATAAAAAATCTTTACTTGTCTTGGATGAGTCGAATAAAAACGTATATTTGTCGTCCCGTAATTTGAAATCTGCTAAAGTTGTAAATGTCTCAGAATTAAACACTTACAATATTTTAAATAGCAATGTTTTATTAATTACTGAAAGCAGATTAGAAGAATTACAAAATAATCTCAACAAATAGTAGCTATGAGCATTTTGGTAAAACCAATTATTACAGAGAAAGCAACAAATGAAAGTGAATTAAGAAACGCTTTTTCATTTGTCGTAGATCGTAATGCCAACAAAATCCAAATTAAGGAGGCTGTTGAGTCGGCTTATGGCGTTACGGTAGAAAAAGTACGTACATTAAATGTGATTCCTAAAATCAAATCGCGTTATACAAAAACGGGTATGGTGACAGGTCAGACATCGGCGTACAAAAAAGCTATAATTAAAGTAGCTGAAGGAGAAACAATTGATTTGTATAGTAATCTATAAGCTTAAAACATGTCGGTTAAAAAATTAAAACCAAACACACCAGGACAGAGATTTAAGATAGCTAATGGCTTCGATGCCATTACTGCTAGCAAGCCGGAGAAATCTTTGCTTGCATCTCGAAAACGTTCAGGTGGACGAAATAACCAAGGAAAGATGACCATGCGCTACATCGGTGGTGGTCATAAGAAGCGTTACAGAATTATCGACTTCAAAAGGGATAAAAAAGATATCCAGGCTGAAGTTTTGACTGTAGAGTATGATCCTAACAGAACTGCATTTATCGCTTTGTTGCAATACGAAGATGGTGAAAAGAGATATATTATTGCGCCTAGCGGAATTAAGGTAGGTCAAAAAATAGTTTCTGGAAGTTCTCAGGTTCCAACTGAAATAGGTAATGCTATGCCATTGTCTCAAATTCCATTTGGTACGATCATATCCTGTGTTGAATTAAGGCCAGAGCAAGGAGCTGTAATGGCAAGAAGTGCTGGTACATTTGCACAATTGATGGCTAAGGAAGGTAAGTATGTGACTATCAAACTTCCTTCGGGAGAGACCAGAATGGTATTGGCTTCCTGTATAGCTACAGTTGGTGCAGTATCCAATAGTGATCACCAGTTAACTATATCAGGTAAAGCTGGTAGAAGCAGATGGTTGGGAAGAAGACCTAGGACCAGACCTGTAGTGATGAACCCTGTAGATCACCCTATGGGTGGTGGAGAAGGTAAATCTTCCGGTGGTCATCCAAGATCAAGAAATGGTATACCTGCTAAAGGTTATAAAACACGTTCTAAAACGAAGTCTAGTAATAAGCACATCATAGAGCGTAAAAAGAAATAAGATATGGCACGTTCATTAAAAAAAGGACCTTTTGTCCATTATAAATTAGAAAAGAAAGTTGGTCAAAACCTAGATTCAGGTAAAAAATCTGTAATCAAAACTTGGTCAAGAGCATCCACCATTACTCCTGATTTCGTTGGTCAGACTTTTGGTGTCCATAATGGAAGACAATTCGTACCTGTTTTTGTGACAGAAAACATGGTGGGACATAAACTGGGAGAGTTTTCTCTTACCCGTACTTTCAGAGGTCACCAGGGTTCCAAGAATAAAGGAAAAAAATAATTGAACAATGGGAGTAAGAAAAAGAAATAGAGCAGAAGAGCTCAAGGAACAGAAAAGTCAACTTGCTATTGCAAAATTGAACAACTGTCCAACATCTCCGCGTAAAATGAGACTTGTTGCTGATTTGGTGAGAGGTAAGGATGTTGGTCATGCACTGCAGATCTTAAAGTTTAGCACCAAGGCAGCTTCCGGTAGATTGGAAAAATTAGTTCTTTCTGCTATCGCAAACTGGCAAGCTAAAAATGAAGATGCAGATATTGAGCAGGCTGGCGTTTTTATAAAAGAGATTAAAGTAGATAGTGGCAGTATGTTAAAGCGTTTACGCCCGGCTCCGCAAGGCCGCGCACATAGAATTCGTAAGCGTTCTAATCATGTCACTCTCATACTGGGAGAAAAAAATAACACTGAAAGCTAGATAGACTATGGGACAAAAAACAAATCCAATTGGCAATAGACTTGGTATCATCAAAGGATGGGAATCCAACTGGTACGGAGGCGAGGATTACAGTGAAAATCTTGTAGAAGATTACAAGATTAGAAAGTATATCCATGCCCGTTTATCTAAAGCTAGTGTTTCACGCGTAATCATTGAGCGTACGCTTAAACTTGTAACCGTTACTATCACTACTGCCAGACCTGGTATCATTATCGGGAAAGGTGGCCAAGAGGTAGACAAGTTGAAAGAAGAACTCAAGAACATTACGGATAAGGAAGTTCAGGTAAACATTTTTGAAATCAAAAGACCCGAATTAGATGCTCATCTTGTAGCTACCAGTGTGGCAAGACAAGTTGAAAACAGGATTTCTTATAGAAGAGCTACAAAAATGGCAATTGCAGCAGCTATTAGAATGAATGCAGAGGGAATTAAGATTCAGGTATCTGGACGTTTAAACGGAGCGGAAATGGCTCGTGTTGAAACTTATAAAGAAGGACGAATTCCTTTGTCTACTTTCAGAGCTGATATTGATTATGCTTTGGTAGAATCTCACACTACTTATGGTAGACTGGGTATCAAAGTATGGATCATGAAAGGTGAAGTTTATGGAAAACGAGAGTTATCTCCATTGGTTGGCCTGGCTAAGAATGAGACTAAAGGAAAAGCGAGACGACCTAAAGCACGTCGTAGAAAATAATCATTTAAAGATTAAGATAAGAAATGTTACAGCCTAAAAGAACAAAATTTCGTAAGCAGCAAAAGGGTCGTATGAAAGGGGTCTCGCAAAGAGGTCACAGACTTTCAAATGGAACTTTTGGAATCAAATCTTTAGATTCTTCTTTTGTTACAGCAAGACAAATCGAGGCCGCACGTATCGCAGCAACGCGTTACATGAAAAGGGAAGGTTCTATCTGGATTAAAATATTTCCGGATAAACCTATCACGAAAAAGCCTCTTGAAGTCCGTATGGGTAAAGGAAAAGGTGCAGTAGAATATTGGGCCGCTGTTGTTCAGCCAGGTCGTATTCTATTTGAAATCGGAGGTGTGCCGCAAAGTATAGCTAAGGAAGCCCTTAGACTGGCAGCCCAAAAATTACCTGTTAAAACAAAATTTATAGTCGCTAGAGATTATCAAGAATAAATAAAGATGAGACAATCTGAAGTAAAAGAATTTTCGGTAGAAGAATTGCATGAAGAATTGGCAAATCACAAGACAAAATTGTCTGATTTGAAAATGACTCACGTTCTTTCTCCTTTAGAAAATACTTCTGAAATTAAAAAAATCAGAAGATCAATTGCGAGAATCGCTACCGAAATTACAAAAAGAGAATTAGATTAATTCTACTTACAATGGAAAAAAGAAATTTAAGAAAAGAACGTATCGGTGTTGTGACAAGCAACAAAATGGATAAATCCATTGTCGTTTCTGAAGTCAAAAAGATAAAGCATCCAATGTATGGTAAATTCGTTTTAAAAACGAAAAAATACGTTGCGCATGATGAAAAAAATGACTGCAATGACGGCGATACAGTAAGAATTATGGAGACAAGACCTCTTAGCAAAACAAAACGCTGGAGATTGGTTGATATAATTGAAAGAGCTAAATAACTATGGTACAACAAGAATCAAGATTAAAAGTAGCAGACAACACTGGTGCTAAATCAGTTTTAGTTATTCGTGTCCTTGGGGGTACGAATAGAAGATATGCTTCGGTTGGCGATAAAGTTGTAGTCAGCGTTAAAGAAGCTACTCCAAATGGGAGCATAAAGAAAGGTGCTGTTTCTACGGCTGTAGTTGTCAGAACAAGCAAAGAGGTAAGACGTCCGGATGGATCTTACATTCGCTTCGACGACAACGCCTGTGTTTTGTTAAACCCAACAGGAGAAATGAGAGGTACACGTGTATTTGGACCAGTTGCCAAAGAACTTCGTGAAAACCAGTTTATGAAAATTGTTTCACTTGCACCTGAGGTGCTTTAAATCTATCATGATGAAAAGAAGTAGAATTAAAAAAGGTGATCAAGTAAGAGTAATCGCTGGAGATCATAAAGGAAAAGAAGGTAAAGTACTAGATATACTTGTAAAAAAAGATAAGGCTATCGTTGAGGAAGTCAATATGATTTCTAAACACCAAAAGCCCTCTGCAACAAATCCACAAGGTGGAATTACTAAGAAAGAAGCTCCTATACATATTTCAAATCTGTCTCTTATCACTAAGGATGGAGAGACGACAAGACTTGGAACTAAAATAGAAGATGGCAAGAAAGTAAGAGTTGCTAAGAAAACAAATGAAGTGATTTAATTATGAGTTACGTACCAAGATTAAAAGAGGAATACAACAGCAAAATACTTCCGGCTCTTCGAGAAGAGTATAGTTATTCAAATACTATGGAAGTTCCAAGACTCAAGAAAATCGTTTTGAGTAGAGGTGTTGGCGCAGCTATCGCAGATAAAAAATTGATAGATCACTCTATCGAAGAATTTTCTATGATCACTGGCCAGAAAGCTGTTCAGACTATGTCAAAAAAGGATGTTGCTTCTTTCAAATTAAGAAAGGGAATGCCAATTGGTGTTAAAGTAACTCTTCGTGGCTATAGAATGTATGAGTTTTTGGATAGATTAATTACATCGGCATTACCACGAGTTAGAGATTTCAACGGTATCAATCCAGATGGATTTGATGGTAGAGGAAATTACAACCTGGGTATTACTGAACAAATTATTTTTCCTGAAATAAACATTGATAAAGTGAATAGAATCTCAGGGATGGATATAAGTTTTGTGACTACAGCAGATACTGATCAGGAAGCAAAATCATTATTAACCGAATTGGGATTACCATTTAAAAAGAAATAATTATGGCAAAGGAATCAATGAAAGCCCGTGAGGTGAAACGCCAGAAAATGGTTGAGAAATATGCTGAGAAAAGAAAGGCTTTGAAAGAGGCTGGAGATTTTGAAGCTTTACAAAAACTACCGAAGAATGCTTCTCCTGTGAGACTGCATAATCGATGTAAGCTTACAGGTAGACCAAGGGGGTATATGAGACAATTTGGACTTTCTAGAGTTACATTTAGAGAGATGGCCAATCAAGGTCTTATCCCGGGGGTTAAAAAAGCAAGTTGGTAATTAATTTAAAAAATGCAATAAAATGAATATTGATCCAGTTGCAGATTATTTAACTAGAGTTAGAAACGCAGTTTTAGCATCTCATAGAGTTGTTGAAATACCGGCTTCTAACCTAAAGAAGGAAATCACAAAAATATTGTTCGATCAAGGATATATCCTGAGCTATAAGTTTATCGATGATGAGACCCAGGGTGTCATCAAGATAGCCTTAAAATACGACAAGTTTACAAACGATCCTGTAATCAAGAAATTACAGAGAGTAAGTAAACCTGGCTTGAGAAAATATTCCGGTTCAGATGATATTCCAAGAGTGCTTAATGGCTTGGGTATTTCTATCGTCTCTACTTCTAAAGGAGTGATGACAGGAAAACAAGCTCAGAGAGAGCATGTTGGAGGTGAAATCCTTTGTTACGTATACTAATATAAAAAGACAAAAATTATGTCAAGAATAGGTTACAGTCCAGTTAGTATTCCAGAAGGCGTTACAGTCGATTTAACAGATGATACTATTACAGTAAAGGGTAAGCTTGGCGAGTTGAAACAAACTTTCAGTGAGATTACCATCAAAATTGAGGACAATGAAATCAGTTTTGAAAGACCTTCAGATAGGAAAACACACAAAGCCAAGCATGGTTTATACAGATCTCTTGTATACAATATGATCGAAGGTGTTACTGAGGGCTTTACTAAGGAACTTGAACTTGTAGGAGTTGGTTACAGAGCTTCCAATCAAGGTCAAAAATTAGATATCGCTGTTGGCTTTTCTCATAACATTGTTATAGATTTGGCGCCTGAAGTAAAGTTGGAAACTATTTCAGAAAAAGGTAAGAATCCGATTATAAAATTATCGTCATTTGACAAACAACTTGTTTCACAAGTAGCTGCTAAAATTCGTTCATTTAGACGACCTGAGCCTTACAAAGGAAAAGGTATCAGATACGTAGGTGAATATATAAGAAGAAAAGCAGGTAAATCAGCTTAATTATGGGATTTTCTAAAGAAAAAAGAAGACTTAAGATACGCAAGCGTGTTAGAAAAACAATTACCGGAACTCCGGCTAAGCCCAGGCTTTCCGTGTTCAGAAGTAATAATGACATCTATGCGCAATTGATTGATGATGTCAATGGAGTTACACTAGCTTCAGCATCTTCAAGAGATAAAGAAATTGATGTTACCGACAAAACAAAGTCTGAGGCTTCTGTTGTTGTTGGTGAAGCCATTGCTAAAAAAGCACTGGATAAAAATATAGATTCAATTTCTTTTGATAGAGGTGGTTATTTATACCACGGAAGAGTAAAATCATTAGCCGAAGGTGCTCGTAAAGGAGGCTTAAAATTTTAAAATATGTATCAAGATTATAAAAATGTTGAAACAGTAAAACCAGGTGGACTGGATCTTAAAGATCGTCTAGTTGGAGTTCAACGTGTTACTAAAGTTACAAAAGGTGGTAGAGCATTTGGTTTTTCTGCTATTGTTGTTGTAGGTGATGAAAACGGTGTAGTAGGACAGGGTCTTGGCAAATCTAAAGAGGTTGCCGACGCTATTTCTAAAGCTGTAGAAGATGCTAAGAAAAACTTAGTCAGAATTCCTCTGTATAAATCTACCTTGCCACATGAGCAGTTAGGAAAGTATGGTGGAGCAAGAGTTTTCTTACTGCCTGCTTCAGAAGGTACTGGTGTGATTGCCGGTGGACCAACACGTATGGTTTTGGAAGCTGTAGGAGTTCATGATGTTCTTTCGAAGAACCAAGGTTCATCTAACCCGCATAACATGGTGAAAGCTACTTTTGATGCCCTTTTGAAATTGAGAGGTGCAGAGCAGATCGCTAGACAAAGAGGAATTACCCTCGAGAAATTATTTAATGGTTAAGACCCTTATTATGGCTAAAATTAAAGTTACAAAAACCAAGAGCGCTATCAAGCGACCAAAAAACCAGAAGCTTACTTTAGAAGCGATGGGTTTGAGAAAAATCGGCCAGTCCAACGAATTTGAAGTTTCAGATTCTTTGATGGGTATGATTAATAAAGTTAAACATTTAGTTTCTGTACAAGAAATAAATTAATATTATGGAATTACACAATTTAAAACCTGCCAAAGGTTCTGTAAAAACCACAACCAAAAGACTCGGAAGAGGTGAAGGTACTGGAAATGGAGGAACAGCTGGTAGAGGACATAAAGGAGCAAAATCCCGTTCTGGTTATTCTAGAAAGATTGGCTTCGAAGGTGGACAAATGCCGTTGCAAAGACGTGTTCCTAAATTTGGATTTACAAATCCGAACAGAGTTGAGTATCAAACGATCAATTTGGATCGTCTACAGGAATTGGTGGACAATAAGTCTATTTCAAACGCTGTGGATTTTGGTACCTTACACGCTATGGATCAAATCAATAAAAACCTGCCTCTTAAAGTTTTAGGTAGAGGTGAATTGAAAGCAAAATTGAAAGTTTCTGCACACAAATTTTCCGCTTCAGCAAAATCTGCAATTGAAGCAGCTGGTGGAGAAGCTATCACTATTTAACTCATCACCTTATGAAGTTTTTTGAAACATTAAAGAATATTTGGAAAATAGAAGAATTGAAAAATCGAATTCTTCTCACTTTAGGTTTGTTGCTGGTTTACAGATTTGGTGCTCAAATCGTATTACCTGGAATTGATGCTGCTCAATTGGCTAGTTTATCTTCCCAAACCGATAGTGGAATTCTTGGTTTACTCAACGCTTTCACAGGTGGTGCATTTTCTAATGCCTCAGTTTTTGCATTAGGGATCATGCCTTATATTTCTGCTTCCATTGTTGTTCAATTGATGACGATTGCTATTCCTTATCTTCAAAAACTTCAAAAAGAAGGCGATAGTGGAAGAAAGAAGATTACACAGATTACAAGATGGCTGACCATTGCGATCACTTTAGTTCAAGGTCCCGGTTACATCATTAATCTTTATAATACTTTGCCTCCCTCTGCATTTTTGATGGATAGCACATTTACCTTCGTCGCTTCATCTGTAATTATTTTAACTACAGGATGTATTTTTGCGATGTGGTTAGGTGAGAAAATTACAGATAAAGGCATAGGTAACGGAATTTCATTATTGATCATGGTTGGTATTATAGCCACACTTCCTCAGGCTTTTATTCAGGAATTTGTTTCTAGAGTATTTGAATCTAATGGAGGTTTGATCTTAATATTAGTCGAACTGGTAATCTGGTTTGTTATAATTCTTGCTTCTATTATGCTGGTAAGAGCTGTAAGACAGATACCTGTCCAATATGCCCGAAAGAATGCCTCAGGTAAATTTGAGAAAGCGTCTATTGGCGGTGCCAGACAGTTTATTCCCCTAAAGTTGAATGCCTCTGGTGTTATGCCTATCATTTTTGCCCAGGCTATTATGTTTATTCCTGCCGCAGTAGCTGGTTTATCAGATACTGAAATGGCTCAGGGTATCACAGCTGCATTCCAAAATATTTTTGGTTTCTGGTATAATTTGGTGTTTGCTCTTCTGATTATCGTATTTACTTATTTCTATACGGCGATTACGGTGCCTACTAATAAAATGGCAGAAGATCTGAAACGAAGTGGAGGTTTTATTCCTGGGATAAGACCGGGTTCCGAAACTGCAGAATACCTGGATAGGATTATGTCACAAATCACTTTACCCGGATCTGTATTTTTGGCAATGATTGCAGTATTTCCTGCAGTCGTGGTATCACTTTTGAATGTTCAGCAAGGCTGGGCACTCTTCTTTGGAGGTACTTCCCTGCTTATTATGGTAGGCGTGGCCATTGATACAATTCAACAAGTGAATTCGTTTCTTTTGAATAGACATTACGATGGATTAATGAAATCTGGTAAAAATAGAAAAGCAGTCGCATAATTATGGCAAAACAACCCTCGATAGAACAAGATGGAACTATTATTGAAGCATTGTCTAATGCAATGTTTCGTGTAGAACTTGAGAATGAGCATATTGTTACTGCTCATATATCTGGTAAGATGAGAATGCACTATATCAAACTTTTACCAGGTGATAAAGTAAAATTAGAAATGAGTCCTTACGATTTATCCAAGGCTCGTATAACCTATAGATATTAAATACTATGAAAGTAAGAGCATCAATAAAAAAGAGAAGTGCTGATTGTAAGATCGTTCGTAGAAAAGGACGTCTTTATGTCATCAACAAAAAGAATCCTAAATTTAAACAAAGACAAGGATAATTATGGCTAGAATTGCAGGTGTAGATATACCAAAACAAAAGCGCGGAGTTATAGCTTTAACCTATATCTTCGGAATCGGAAAGAGCAGAGCTCAAAAAATTCTTAAGAATACCGGTGTAGATGAAAGTACCAAAGTCTCAGACTGGGATGATGATCAGATCGGTAAGATCAGAGAAGAAGTTGGGAAATTTACTATTGAAGGCGAGTTGAGATCTGAAGTGCAAATCAACATCAAGCGATTGATGGATATTGGTTGCTACAGAGGAATAAGACATAGAACTGGACTTCCATTGAGAGGTCAAAGAACTAAAAACAACTCCCGTACAAGAAAAGGAAGAAGAAAAACAGTTGCTAACAAGAAAAAAGTAACTAAATAATAAGTAAAAATGGCAAAGTCAACAACAAAAAAACGTAAAGTAGTTGTAGATGCATATGGCGAAGCTCATATTTCTGCCTCTTTCAATAATATCATCGTTTCGTTAACCAACAAAAACGGCGATATTATTTCCTGGTCATCTTCTGGTAAGATGGGCTTTAGAGGTAGTAAAAAGAACACTCCTTATGCTGCACAATTATCTGCTGAAGATGCGAGTAAAGTTGCACACGAAGCAGGTTTGCGTAAAGTAAAAGTTTATGTGAAAGGTCCTGGAAACGGAAGAGAATCCGCTATCAGATCTTTGCATAATTCAGGTATCGAAGTTACGGAGATTATCGATGTAACGCCAATACCACACAATGGATGCAGACCTCCAAAACGCAGAAGAGTCTAATTATAAATAATCCGTATTACTATTATCGAAGGATAAGACCTTAATTCATAATAGAGATATAATAAACACTTAACAATGGCAAGATATACCGGTCCTAAAACCAAAATAGCAAGAAAATTTGGAGAAGCCATTTTTGGCGACGACAAGTCTTTCGAAAAAAGAAATTACCCTCCTGGACAGCACGGGAATAACAGAAGAAGAGGCAAGAAGTCTGAGTACGCTGTTCAGTTGATGGAAAAGCAAAAAGCTAAATATACCTATGGTATTTTAGAAAAGCAATTCCGTAATATGTTTAATAAAGCAAATAGATCTACCGGAATTACCGGTGAGATTCTACTTCAATTATGTGAATCCAGATTAGACAATGTTGCGTTTAGATTGGGCATCGCTCCATCTAGAAGTTCGGCTAGACAATTGGTTTCGCACAAGCACATCACAGTAAATGGAGAGCTAGTAAACATACCATCCTACCAAGTAAAGCCTAATGATGTTGTTGGAATAAGAGAAAAGTCAAAGTCTCTTAATGTAATCCAAGAATCTCTTTCAAATAATAAATCTGTTCATGAATGGATGACATGGAATGGTGAAAAAATGGAAGGTACATTTGTAACCATACCGGAAAGATCTCAGATTCCTGAAAAAATTAATGAGCAATTCATCGTTGAATTGTACTCTAAATAATAACTGACAACACTCAAATTTATGGCATTATTTAATTTTCAAAAGCCCGATAAAGTTATCATGATCGATTCTACCGATTTTGAGGGCACTTTCGAATTTAGACCATTAGAACCTGGATACGGTCTAACAGTAGGTAACGCTTTGCGTAGGGTGCTGTTATCATCGTTGGAAGGTTTTGCAATCACATCAGTAAGAATAGAAGGAGTTGATCACGAATTCTCTACAATAGAAGGAGTTGTTGAAGATGTTACTGAAATCATATTAAATCTAAAACAAATACGGTTCAAGAAAAGAGCTGAAGATGTGGACAACGAAACCGTTTCCATTTCTTTCTCAGGAAATGAGAAAATGACCGCAGGTGATTTTCAAAAATACCTTACCGGATTTGATATTCTAAACCCAGATTTAGAAATCTGTACCATGGATAAAAAAGTATCTCTAAACTTAGAACTTACAGTTCAAAAGGGTAGAGGTTACGTTCCGGCTGAAGAAAATAAAACCTCTAAAGCACCTATCGGTACAATTTTCACTGATTCTGTCTTTACACCGATTAAAAATGTAAAGTATAGCATCGAGAACTTTAGAGTTGAGCAAAAAACCGATTATGAAAAATTGGTTTTCGAGATAAGCAGTGACGGTTCAATCCATCCTAAGGATGCCTTAACCGAAGCGGCCAAGACTCTAATTCATCACTTTATGCTGTTCTCCGATGAGAGAATCACCTTAGAAACTGAAGAAATGTCTCAGGCAGAAACTTATGATGAAGAATCCCTTCATATGAGACAGTTGCTTAAGACCAAACTTGTAGATCTTGATCTATCTGTTAGAGCATTGAATTGCCTAAAAGCAGCAGAAGTTGAAACTTTAGGGGATTTGGTATCTCACAACAAAAGCGATTTGATGAAGTTTAGAAACTTCGGTAAAAAATCACTTACTGAACTAGAAGAACTTGTTGAAAATAAAGGTCTGGACTTTGGAATGGATCTTTCAAAATATAAACTTGACAAAGACTAGCTTTGTTAAGCTCAAAATACATTAATCATGAGACATAGAAAGAAATTTAATCATTTAGGAAGAACTACCTCACATAGAAAAGCGATGCTTTCTAACATGGCCTGTTCCCTAATTGAGCATAAAAGAATAAATACGACTGTGGCCAAGGCTAAAGCTTTGAGACAGTTTGTAGAGCCGTTAATTACTAAATCTAAATTGGACACTACCCATAATCGTCGTTTGGTTTTTTCTAAACTGAAAGACAAGTATATGGTTGCTGAACTTTTTAGAGAAGTAGCTCCCAAAGTAGGAGATCGTCCAGGAGGGTATACCCGTATCATTAAACTCGGTAATAGGTTAGGTGATGCCGCTGAAATGGCAATGATCGAATTGGTGGACTTTAATGAGGTTTACACACCTGGCGAAAAACAAGCTAAAAAGAAATCTACCAGACGTGCTGGTAAGAAAGTAAAAGTTGAAGACCAAGCAGAAGATACTTCAAACGATTCTGAAACTAAAACAGATGAAGCTTAATACTTCACACATATTATTATCAATCAAAGGGATAAACTTTTACTAGTTTGTCCCTTTTTTTATATTTACCCTTATGAAATACAATCTAAAAACACCAGCCGTCCTTCTTCTTGCCGATGGAACTGTTTTTCATGGAAAAACAACCGAGAAATTCACTTCCAACAGATTAGGAGAAATCTGTTTCAACACCGGAATGACGGGCTATCAGGAAATTTTTACAGACCCTTCTTATTTTGGTCAAATCATGGTGACTGCCAATGCTCATATTGGTAATTACGGAACCAATTCCGATGAAGGCGAATCCGATTCTGTTAAAATATCGGGCCTGATCTGCAAGAACTTTTCATTTACCCCGTCTCGGGTCAATTCTGATTCATCCCTGGAATCCTTTCTTGATGAAGCCCATTTGCCGGTTATCTTTGATGTGGATACCAGAGCTTTGGTTTCTCATATCAGAAAACACGGGGCGATGAATGCTATTATGTCAACTGATACTGAAAACCTGGAAACTCTGATGGAAGAGCTTAGTCAGCATCCTTCGATGAAGGGTCTGGAATTGGCTTCAAAAGTATCCACCAAGGAGGCTTATACCTTGGGCGATAAATCCTCCGATCATAGAATTGCTGTTTTGGATCTGGGAACTAAACAAAATATCTTAAGACGGCTTGCGGATCGTGGGGGATTCATAAAAGTATTTCCATATGATTCTTCCTTTGAAGATCTAATGGAATGGGATCCTACGGGAATTGTCATCTCCAACGGCCCAGGAGATCCCGAACCTCTGACTTCTGCCATTGAGTTGGCAAAGCAGTGTATTGAACATGAAATGCCAACATTTGGCATTTGTCTCGGTCATCAGATTATGGCCTTGTCGGTAGGAATACCTACCTTCAAAATGCACAATGGCCACCGGGGTATCAACCATCCTATTCAAAATTTGAAAACAGGTAAAAGTGAAATCACCTCACAAAATCATGGGTTTACGATTGATAAAGATGCTACAGTGAGCAATTCGAAAGTTGAAATATCCCACATTCATCTCAACGACCATTCTGTAGCAGGTATCCGTATAAAAGACAGACCCTGTTTTTCTGTACAGTACCATCCTGAAGCAGGACCTGGTCCGAATGATGCCACCTATTTATTTGACGACTTTTTCGATATGATGACAACTCATAAAATTGGAGCATAAAAAAAAAGTGGGCAAATGCCCACTTTTTTTATTTCAGTCAATCTCAAATTAAGGTAATAAGACAGTATCTAAGACGTGAATTACACCATTGGATTGATTGACATCTGTTACCGTTACGGTGGCTACATTGCCCTTGGAATCCATAATTTTCACCTTACCATCATCCAGCATAGCGGTAAGGATACCTCCGCTTACGGTCTTGAGCTCAGCTTCACCTCCGCCGTTCTGAATAGCAGCAATAACATCTTTAGCATTAAATTTTCCGGCAATCACGTGATAGGTTAATACCGTCTGTAGTTGCTCTTTGTTTTCTTGCTTTAGCAAACTAGCCACAGTGCCTTCCGGGAGATTTCTAAAAGCTTCGTTGGTAGGGGCAAACACTGTAAAAGGTCCCTCACTGGATAAGGTTTCAACAAGTTCTGCCGCTTTTACGGCAGCTACCAACGTGGTGTGATCTTTCGAATTCACTGCATTCTCAACGATGTTCTTGCTCGGATACATTTCTGCGCCTCCTACCATTTTGGTTTGAGCATAAGACAGCGTGGTTACCAGTACACTCATAATCAATACCAGTTGCATTTTTAAATTTTTCATAGCATTTATTTTTATATGTTGCTTAAATGTACGTAAGTAAGACAGCTATGGTTTTTAAATTCTCATTATTTAACTAGACATTGTAAGTGATTCAATAGTAATTTTCTTAATATTATTAATCAACTATAACGTTCCAGTCGTTGCTCTGCTGTATAGGAAATGATTTAAGTAAACTTAAATTTCGTAAATTGCAATAAATCAAAATATATATAAAAATGAGTGCAATTTTAGACATACACGCAAGACAAATATTTGACTCCAGAGGAAATCCAGCTCTTGAAGTTGATGTAGTTACAGAAACGGGAACTTTAGGAAGGTTTGCAGTTCCGTCCGGAGCTTCAACCGGAGTGCATGAAGCTGTAGAATTAAGAGATGGAGGCAAGGACTATATGGGTAAGGGAGTTTCTAAAGCAATTGAGAATGTAAATACAACGATAGCTGATAATCTTCTGGGGATTTCTGTTTTTGAACAATCTGAAATCGATCAAATCATGATTGATTTGGATGGTACAGAAAATAAGTCTAAGCTTGGTGCCAATGCTATTTTAGGGGTTTCCCTGGCAGCGGCGAAAGCAGCGGCCAATGAATTGAGCCTGCCCCTGTACAGATACATAGGTGGGGTTTCTACAAATACTTTGCCTGTACCCATGATGAATATCATCAACGGGGGTTCTCACAGTGATGCTCCTATCGCCTTTCAGGAATTTATGGTTATGCCTGTAAAAGCTGAAAACTTTACCCATGCCTTAAAGATGGGGACTGAAATCTTTCATCATTTGAAAAAAGTTTTAAAAGATAGAAATTTAAGCACTGCAGTTGGAGATGAAGGAGGTTTTGCTCCAAAACTCGATGGAACCGAAGATGCTTTGGATTCTATCAAATTGGCTGTTGAAAATGCCGGATATAAATTTGGAGATGAAGTGATGATAGCTTTAGATTGTGCTGCAGCAGAATTTTATGAAGACGGTAAATACAATTACAAGAAATTTGAAGGGGATGCTGCAAAAACTATGTCTTCTGAAGAGCAGGCAAGTTACCTTGCCGAGCTTTCAGAAAAGTATCCAATCATTTCTATAGAAGATGGAATGGATGAAGATGACTGGGAAGGATGGAAAATTCTTACAGAGAAAATTGGCGATAAGGTTCAGCTTGTTGGAGATGATCTTTTTGTGACCAACGTAAAACGCCTTCAGAAAGGAATTACCAATAATATCGCTAATTCCATCTTGATAAAAGTTAATCAAATCGGTACACTCACAGAAACCATCGCAGCCGTCAACTTAGCCCATAACGCAGGTTATACCTCTGTGATGTCACACAGATCCGGTGAAACTGAAGATAATACCATTGCAGATTTAGCCGTGGCGCTTTCAACAGGTCAGATCAAAACAGGCTCGGCCTCCAGAAGTGACCGTATGGCAAAATACAATCAGTTATTAAGGATAGAAGAGGAATTGGGAGATAATGCTTATTTCCCGAAATTAAAGGCCTTTAAAATCAAAAAGTAGCGGCAAAAAGCAAGCTGTAGGGTTTTTACTAAATTAACTTAAGATTAAGCGTTAACAGGCACTAATAGTGGTTTGTTAACGCTTTTTTAAGACCCTTTTTTGTAACTTCGTAGATCAAACCAAATCAATTAAAAAATACACTATATGGATGCTAAAATAAATTTTGATGGTAAGGATTATTCCTTTCCTGTAGTTAAAGGTACTGAAGATGAATATGCTATAGATATTTCAAAATTAAGGAGTTCTACAGAAGGTCTTATCACCCTGGACAGAGGTTTTAAAAACACGGGTTCCTGCGAGAGTGCCATCACCTTTCTGGATGGTGAAAAAGGTATTCTTAGATATAGAGGTTACGCGATTGAAAACTTAGCAGAAAATGCTACTTTTCTGGAAGTTGCCTACTTATTGATCTTTGGTGAATTACCTACAGAAACTGAATTGGACAGCTTTCATGCAGATATTAAAAAAGAATCTCATGTTGATGAAGAGATGAAGAAAATCCTTGACGGATTTCCTAAGTCCGCACATCCTATGGGTGTTGTGTCTTCTCTGACCAGTGCCTTGATCGCTTTCAACCCTTCATCTGTCAATGTGGATTCGAAAGAAGACATGTATCAGGCGATTGTGAAATTGCTTGCTAAATTCCCGGTTATTTGTGCCTGGGCCTTGAGAAAGTCTAAAGGCCAGCCTTTCGATTATGGGGATAACAAACTGAGTTATGTGGACAATGTCTTAAAGATGATGTTCAAAAAACCCAACGAAGATTACGAAGTTGACCCGGTTGTTTCTTCAGCGCTCAACAAACTGCTAATCTTACACGCAGATCACGAACAAAATTGTTCTACCTCTACCGTAAGAATAGTAGGTTCTTCTCATGCCGGTTTATTCGCCTCGATTTCTGCAGGTGTTTCAGCCTTATGGGGACCACTTCATGGAGGTGCCAACCAGGCTGTAATAGATATGCTGGAAGGAATCAAGGAAGATGGTGGCGATACCAAAAAATACATGGCTAAAGCCAAGGATAAAGATGATCCTTTCAGATTGATGGGATTCGGTCACAGAGTTTATAAAAACTTTGACCCAAGAGCCAAAATCATTAAAAAATCTGCCGACGAAGTTCTGGGTAATCTTGGAGTTCAGGATCCGGTCTTGGATATCGCTAAAGGTCTTGAAAAAGAAGCTTTGGAGGATGACTATTTCGTAAAACGAAAATTATACCCTAATGTTGATTTTTATTCAGGGATTATTTACAGAGCTCTGGACATACCAACAAATATGTTTACTGTGATGTTTGCCCTGGGCAGACTCCCGGGCTGGATTGCACAATGGAGAGAAATGCGCTTGATGAAAGAGCCTATTGGAAGACCAAGACAGGTGTATACCGGTGAAACGCACAGAGAAATGAAGCCTATTGAAAAAAGATAAATTCAAGATTAAAATTTAAACTATGAAGAACATATTCATGTTATTATTTTCTGCAGCACTTCTGATAAGTTGTGGTGGGGAAGGTAAAAAAGAAGAGAAAAAAGAAAATTCTATAAAACTCAGCTCCAATTCTTCCGAGCCTAAAGAAGTAAAGGAAGACGGTATTTCTAAGGTATATCTCACGGGTAATGACCAGATGCGATATAACAAGACTGAGATCAAAGTAAATGCCGGTGATAAAGTGGTATTGACTTTTGAGCATGTGGGGACGATGTCCGAGGCAACCATGGGTCACAATTTTGTCCTTCTCAAAAATGGGACAGACGTGCAGGAGTTTGCTCAAAAAGCGGTGGAATTCAAAGAAAACGAATACATACCCGGAGACACTGAAGCCATAATTGCGCATACTGAAATGCTTGGTGGCGGTGAGAAAACGCAAATTACTTTTCAAGCTCCGGAAAAGGGAGAGTACACGTATATCTGTAGTTTTCCAGGTCACGTAGCCCTGATGAAAGGTACCTTTATAGTAGAGTAATTCCTAAATTAACAGAATTAAAAACGCCTTTCAGGACTCCTGAAAGGCGTTTTTGCTTGTAGTCTTAAATCCTTAGTATTTTATAGGAGCATTGACCTTGGGTAAACTGTTTTTGATGAATGCTCTGAGATCTTCATTAGCTGCTTTTAGATCATCTCTGCGCAGGTACATCATATGTCCGCTTTCATAGGTTTTGAAATGAAGCCTATCCTGCATCTTACCGCTTTCATCGATATGCCACATGGTATATTTGGCATTGAAATAGGTTGTGGCGCCATCAAACAATCCGGTCTGAATCATCACCTGCATGCTTGGATTTTGAGCCATGGCCTGTCGCAGCTGTTTGCCGGTATTATTAGGTGTTCTTTCCCAGGGATACACATTCCCAAACATATTGTACTGTAAATCGGTCTGGTAATTCAGTTCATGTTTTAAGTAATGATTTATAGCCGGGGTGAAGGAATGCAGCCAGGAGGTTAATTCTGAATTATAATCCGGTCGGGTTCCAGCTTCTTTTTCATCCAGACCTAAATATCTGGAGTCCAGTCTGCCCACGGTATAGCCATCATCGATTTTCAGGGTTTTCCAAAAGGCGTTAAAGGGTAACTCTAAATTGTTTTGAAGATAAATGCTTTCGTCTACGCCAGAATAATAAGACATTTTTTCAGCCATTTCCATCCTTAGTTCAGAATCTAAAAAGCCTCCCTTGGTCAGTGCCGGAATTAACTCCTGAATCGTAAAGTATTCCACTTCATCCAGCAACTCTAAAACGGGTTTGCTTTGGAGCTCAGGTGTGAGTTTATCATGATACCAGGCCGCAGCTGCAAAATAAGGTAACCTGTTGGCTACTTCGACAGGGCCGTCTCTTTCAATTCCCAATTCGGTAGGGGAAACGAGGATAACCCCGTTGATATACATCCAGTGTGAATTTTGAAGTTCATTGGCAAGTCCTGATACACGCGTGGTACCGTAACTTTCCCCAATAAGGTATTTTGGAGCAAGCCATTTGTCTTTTCTGGACACAAAGGTGTTGATCCATTCCGCTAAATACTCGATATCTGCATTCACTCCAAAAAAAGTTTCCTTGTCAAAATTTCCTTTTTCATCCAGTACTGGTCTTGAGTGACCGGTATTGACCGGGTTGACGTACACAATATCGGCAACATCCAAAATGCTGTATGGATTTTCTTTATAGCCGTAAGGCTGAACGGGGAAACCTTCGTCACTAATGTTTAAGGTTCTTGGTCCGGTATAGGCTAAGTGCATCCAGACAGAGGCAGAACCAGGTCCCCCATTGAAAGAGATAACCAAAGGGCGATCCTTGTTATCTCCTACTTTGTAGTAAGTAAATTGTAAACCTGCAATAGGATCTCCTTGCTCATCCCAAACGGGTTGCATCCCGGTTTCTGCTGTATACTTAATTTTTTCTCCGTCGATGGTGACCTCATGAGTTGTAATCACCGTTTCATCAACCTTGAATTCAACAGCTTGTGAGAAAGCTAGAGTTGAACTTAAAATTGTAATAAAGGCTAGTATTTTTTTCATGTTTATAAATTTTTGCCCTAATATAATTAAGGCATTTATAATTATCTACAATAAGTCTGCTATTTTATTTGGTCTGGCTTTTTTACTGATATAAAATCAGCCCTGCTTAAGCGGCAGCATTTGTCTGGCTTCTTTGCGTTTTAAGAATCGCAGTATCTACACCTTTCAGATTTCAACCGGATTGATCAACTCCTGGTTTTCTTCAAATTGAGAAATATCGCTTAAAACCGATTTTGAAATTTCGTTGAGTGCTTCTTCGGTTAAGAAAGCCTGGTGCGAAGTGATTAACACGTTAGGGAAACCTATTAATCTCAGGATCAGATCATCGTCAATAATATGTTCAGATAAATCTTCAAAAAACAGCTTTTCTTCCTGCTCATACACATCTATACCCAAATAACCAACTTGTTTCTCTTTTAAGCCTTTAATAACGGCTTCAGTATCGATAAGAGCTCCTCGGCTGGTATTGATCAGCATACAATTGGGCTTTAATTCTTTTAAGCTGTTTTCATTGATTATGTGTTTGGTCTGCTCGGTCAGTGGGCAATGAAGCGAAATGATATCACTTCTCCGAAACAAATGATCCAGTTCAACGTAATTTACCCCTGAATTTTCCAAAGCCTGGTTTGGATAAGGATCATAGGCCAAGACATCACAACCCAGAGCTTTCATGATTTTACAAAAGGCTTGTCCAATTTTCCCTGTGCCAATGACCCCTATGGTTTTATTATGAACATTGAAACCCACCAGGTTAGTTAGAGAAAAATTACATTCTTTAACGCGGTTATAGGCTTTATGAGTTTTTCGATTGAGTGTCAAAATCAGGGCCAGGGCATGCTCGGCAACGGCTTCTGGAGAATAGGCCGGAACGCGAGAGACTTTAATGCCATATTCATCTGCAGCTTCTAAGTCTACGTTATTAAACCCTGCACATCTCAAGGCAATCAGTTTTATACCGTGCTGATGAAGCAGCTTGATGACCTGCCTGTTTATGTGGTCATTTACAAATACACAAACCACATCAAAACCACTTGTCAAGTTACAGGTATTCTCATTTAAACGCGTTTCAAAATAAACGATATTCTGGGTTTGGTTGTGAGCGTTGAAGTAGGTTTTGTCATAAGGTTTGGTGCTAAAAAAGGCTACTTTCATAGGATTTAGGTTTTTGCGGAGAGATTTGACATCAAATTTAAGCTAGAAAACTGTGATTCGAATAACTTTAGAATAAAATATCGACAGCAGGTCTAAGATTCGTCAAACGCCTGACATGAGATCTGTTATCACTAAGTTAAATCAGGATAGGCCTCAAAAAAAAGCCGCTTCTAATGAAAGAAACGGCTTAAGATTTATGTTTTATGGGTGATGCTTACATCATTCCGGGCATTCCGCCTCCCATTGGTGGCATTCCGCCGCCACCATTATCGTCTTCCTTTATGTCCACAAGAGCGCATTCTGTAGTGAGAATCATTCCTGCAACAGAAGCTGCGTTTTCTAAAGCGATACGCGTGACCTTTTTAGGATCGATGATACCAGCTTTGAGCATATCTACAAAAGTATTTGTTTTGGCATCATAACCAAGATTGCCTTCCAGTACTTTGTTGATAACTACAGAAGCTTCGCCCCCAGCATTTTCCACAATGGTTCTCATTGGAGATTCTATGGCTTTAGCGATGATGTTGATTCCTGTTTGCTCGTCAGCATTTTCGACTTTAAGACCTTCCAGGGCTTTTAAAGTTCTGATCAGTGCAACGCCACCTCCGGCTACAATACCTTCTTCAACTGCGGCACGTGTAGCGTGCAGGGCATCATCCACTCTGTCTTTCTTCTCTTTCATTTCCACTTCTGAAGCTGCACCTACATAAAGTACACCAACACCACCAGAAAGTTTGGCCAGGCGTTCCTGTAATTTTTCTTTATCATAATCGCTAGTCGTAGATTCTACCTGAGCTTTGATTTGGTTCACTCGGTTGACGATGTTGTCTTTTTCTCCGGCACCATTCACTATAGTTGTGTTATCCTTGTCTATAGTAACGTTTTCTGCAGTTCCCAACATGTCAAGAGTAGCATTTTCTAAAGTAAATCCGCGTTCTTCAGAAATCACTGTCCCGCCTGTAAGTATGGCGATATCTTCCAGCATTGCCTTTCTGCGGTCTCCAAATCCCGGAGCTTTCACAGCAGCAATTTTTAAAGAACCTCTGAGTTTGTTAACGACAAGTGTAGCTAAAGCTTCACCTTCTATATCTTCAGCAATAATCAATAAAGGCTTGCCGCTTTGTGCAGCCGGTTCTAATACAGGAAGCAAATCCTTCATTGAATTGATCTTTTTGTCCACGATTAAAATATATGGATTTTCAAGATCTGTCGTCATTTTTTCACTATCGGTAACGAAGTAAGGCGACAAGTAACCTCTGTCAAACTGCATACCTTCTACAACGTCCACATAAGTTTCGGTTCCTTTGGCTTCTTCTACAGTAATCACACCTTCTTTGCCAACTTTACCAAAAGCTTCAGCGATCAATTCACCGATTTGGTCATCGTTATTAGCTGAAATTGAAGCCACCTGTTTAATTTCTTCTGAAGTGTCTCCTACGGTTTTTGCCTGCTTTGTCAATTCTGCAACAACAGCCTCTACTGCTTTATCAATACCTCTTTTCAAATCCAATGGATTTGCTCCTGAAGCTACGTTTTTCAAACCTTCTTTTACGATGGCTTGAGCAAGTACAGTAGCTGTAGTCGTCCCGTCACCTGCAAGATCGTTGGTTTTGGAAGCCACTTCCTTCACCATCTGAGCACCCATGTTTTCCAACGGGTCTTCCAGTTCTATTTCTTTGGCTACACTTACGCCATCTTTGGTTACCATAGGAGCTCCGAAGGATTTCCCTATAATCACATTACGGCCCTTAGGTCCTAAAGTTACTTTTACAGCATTAGCTAGTGCATCAACACCTCTCTTTACGCCGTTTCTTGCTTCTATATCAAAAATTATATCTTTTGCCATTTTATTTAGTTTTTGTTGATTATATGATTAAACGATTGCAAGGATGTCATCCTCTCTCATGATGAGGTAATCCTGATCTTCATGCTTGAGTTCTGTTCCTGAAAACTTTCCGTAGAGCACCATATCTCCAACTTTCACTGTCATTGTATGGTCTTTTTTTCCGCTTCCTACAGCTACCACTTTACCGCGTTGAGGTTTTTCTTTTGCTGTTTCTGGAATAATAATTCCGGAAGCTGTTTTGGTTTCTGCGGCCTGAGGCTCTACAAGCACTCTATCTGCCAAGGGTTTAATGTTTACTGCCATTATAAATAAGTTTTTAGGTTAAATTTTCTAAATTATAGTCCAAAAGTGTGCCAATAGAAAAGAACTGTCAATAAGCAAAAAAAAATGCCAGCTTGTCATAAGCTGGCATTTTTAATTATAAAAATCTTATTTTATTCCTGATCAACAGGAGGTAAATCGTTGGGTTGAGTATTTTCAACAGGAACCTGATTTTCATCGAGCAACTTAGAGTCCTGACCAGTTCTGTTGTTTATGATAGTTACATTGGATAGTAATATCAATATCAAAAGCAGGGTAGCAAGTGCCCAGGTGCTTTTATCTAGGAAATCTGAGGTTTGTTTTACGCCTCCGACTTGCTGAGAGCCGCCACCGCCAAACGATGAAGATAAGCCGCCGCCTTTAGGATTTTGAACCATGATGACAACGATTAGTAAAAAGGCTACGATTACAATTAGGATTAAAAATATGGAAAATGTACTCATTATAATTTATTTTCTTTAAGTCTTTCTATTTCTTGAATTTGGTCTGCAAAGAAACTACTTTTTTCGGGATTATTCAAAATTAATATCTTAAATGCTTGAATGGCTTTGTCATATCGTTTCTGCTCTATATAAACTCTAGCCAGAGTCTCAGTCATAAGGCTGGAGGAGGGTTCGTGTCTCGCTTTTATTTTCTCGGAAGTTTCATAAGATCTTGTGGGTACAATTTTGGGATTGTTTTTGATAAACTCGTCGATCACCTGGAACTGAGGATTCTCGGTAAACTGTTCCCGGACCTCTTTCTTTTCTTGCAGAGGCTGAATTTGAGTGAGCTTCAACCATTCTTTAAAGGAATGCGTTTCAGAAGCATTAAAATCCAAAGGCCTGCCTGTTTCTGCAAGGCTTGACGGATCTTTCTCAACAAAGAGCTCGGGATCGTTTATTTGAGTGGCCAGCTCCTCATTGATTTCAAATTCGGTATTTGCTCTTTCGTGCTCAATCAATAAATCAATTTGATTAGCAATTTCCAGTTGAGAAAATTCTTTAGAAGTGATAAAATCGAAAAGTACCGCCCTGTCTTGGGTTCTTGCTGCCGTCTCTTTCAGAAATCTATTGTAATGGAAACTTCCATAATGTTTTAACAGCTTCAGTTTTATAGCGTAAAGCGACTGGAAGTAAGGGTACTGCTCAATGACTTCATCTATGGAATTCAAAGTTCTGGTTTCGAATTGCATGGGAGATTTGATAAGATTGAGTAGAGTTTCTTTATCCATTACCAGTTGGTTAGTGAAGCATTAAAAACATCCTGTGTTATCCTTAAAAATATTTCCTCGATAGCCTCTTCCCTTACAGCTCCCGTTAATAGGGCGTTTGCGGGGTAGTCGTAATAAAATGAAAACCTCTTCTCAAAATCTTTTTCCGGGTCCAAAGTATTGTAGAATCTGACGTTTACCTCTATGGTCAGTCTGTTCTGAGCCGCCCTGCTATCTGCAGTCGCGGTCATAGGAGCAATATAATATCTCGTGATTTCTCCTTCATAAATCAAGTCCCCGTTCTCATTTACCAAACTCAAATTGGTTTGATTTTGAATTAGATCCTGGAGTCTTAATGTGAAATCTCTATCTATTCCTGGCTCTACCAGCTGAGCATTATTTTGAAAGAAATTGACTTGAAAAGTCTCAGCATTTCCGGTATCTGCTCCGGTAAAAGAGTAATACCCGCAGGATTGCAGGCTTAACAGAACGAGTAGGGCTGTAAGGAATCGTATTTTCATTATAAATCGTATTGCTTAATTTTTCTGTACAGGGTTCTTTCGCTGATTCCTAGTTCGTCTGCCGCGGGCTTGCGTTTTCCATGATGGCGATCCAGAGACTTTTTGATGAGTTCCACCTCCTTGTCCTGTAAGGACAGCGTTTCTTCTTCCTCAATATCTTCGGCGTAGTCATAGGGATCTTCAAGTTTTGGTTCCGTCTCTTTCGGTTGTTTTTGATTGGGAAACTGCAAAATTTCCAACTGCTCCTCATGAGATTCATCAGAAAATTCTTTTTCAGTAGCAGTTTCGCCGTATACTTTCTTAATCAGGTTGATGTTGTCCTCCTTAAAGGTTTCATCATTTTCCTTTTCCATGAGCTCCAAAGTCAGCTTCTTGAGATCATTCAGGTCATTTTTCATGTCAAAGAGTACCTTATACAGGATTTCTCTTTCATTGCTAAAATCGCTCTTTCCCTTTTTTTCTTCTGAAATTACTGAGGGCAGATTAGAGCTTTTAGGCAAATAATGGAGCAGGGTTGCTTCATCGACCTCCCGTTCGGTTTCCAATACTGAAATTTGTTCGGTGACATTTTTGAGCTGACGGATATTTCCGGGCCAGCTGCAATTTTCTAATGCTTTGATGGCTTTTTCGGACAGCCTTATCGTTGGCATTTTGTATTTCAAGGCAAAATCCGAAGCAAATTTCCTGAACAACAAATGAATATCCCCGCGTCTTTCCCGCAAAGGCGATAAATGAATTTCCACGGTGTTCAATCGATAATATAAATCCTCTCTGAATTTATTTTCTTTGATCGCCTCAATCATATTCACGTTGGTGGCAGCAACAATCCTTACATTGGATTTTTGAACCTTGGAAGAGCCTACTTTTATGAACTCTCCGGTTTCCAGCACCCTCAGGAGTCTCACCTGAGTCGTCAAAGGCAATTCTCCAACTTCATCGAGGAAAATGGTTCCGCCATCGGCTTCTTTGAAGTAACCGTCCCTGGCCTGATTGGCGCCTGTAAAAGCGCCTTTTTCGTGGCCAAACAATTCACTGTCGATAGTGCCTTCCGGGATGGCGCCGCAGTTGACGGCGATATATTTGGCGTGTTTTCTATGCGATAAGGCGTGGATAATTTTAGGCAAGCTCTCTTTTCCAACACCGCTTTCTCCAGTGACTAAAACCGAAATATCTGTGGGAGCCACCCGTATGGATTTCTCAATCGCTCGGTTGAGACTCGCATCGTTTCCTATAATTTCAAATCGCTGCTTGACAGCTTGTGTTGATTCCATACTCAGGTTTTATTTAGGATAAAGTGGATTGCATAGGTCCATAACCTACGGCCTCACCAATGAGAGTCGCACTTGTGCATTCATTCATTTTCACCAGCACGTAGTCCCCGACTTTGTAATTTTCTTTAGGAAATACAACCGTTGTATTTTGTGTATTCCTGCCACTCCATTGCAGGTCAGATTTTTTGGACTCCTTTTCGATGAGCACTTCCTCCACCTGTCCGAGGTGTTTTTCAGTGGTCAGGCGAGAGTGTTTTTGCTGTAAATCGATAATTTCCTGTAGTCTTCTCTTTTTGGTAGATTCCGGAATGTCGTCTTTAAATTTCTTAGCGCCCAGGGTTCCCGGTCTCTCAGAATAGGCGAACATATAACCGAAATCATACCTGACGTATTCCATAAGCGATAAGGTATCCTGATGATCTTCCTCGGTTTCTGAAGGAAACCCGGTAATCATATCCTGGGAAATACCACAGTCCGGGATAATAGATCGGATATCGTCTATCAGTTTAAAGTACTCTTCCCGGGTATGTAAGCGATTCATTTTTTTCAAAATTCTATCGCTGCCGCTTTGCACCGGTAAATGAATATAGTTGCAAATATTATGATGCTTAGCCATGATTTCTATAACATCCAGCGTCATGTCCTGTGGATTGGAAGTTGAAAAGCGAATTCGCATGCCTGGCTGAGCTCTGGCGACCATATCGAGTAAGCTGGCAAAATTGACAGCGGTTGCCTTTTGCATTTCGGTAGCCTTTTTGAAATCTTTCTTTAAGCCGCCGCCATACCACAAATAGCTGTCTACATTCTGTCCCAAAAGAGTGATTTCTTTAAAACCTTTGGCCCATAAGTCATTGACTTCGTCCAGAATACTTTTGGGGTCCCGGCTTCTTTCCCGGCCTCGGGTGAAGGGAACCACGCAAAAGGTACACATATTGTCGCATCCTCTGGTGATGGAAACAAAAGCGGAAACCCCGTTGCTCTGAAGCCTTACAGGCGATATATCGCCATAGGTTTCTTCTTTGGAAAGAATCACGTTGATGGCATCTCTTCCATTTTCCACCTCGTCCAGTAAATTGGGCAAATCTTTGTAGGCATCAGGTCCTACAACCAGATCCACGATTTTTTCTTCTTCCAGGAACTTCTGCTTTAAGCGTTCTGCCATACATCCGAGGACACCGACTTTCATAGAAGGATTATCTTTCTTGACGGCATTGTATTTTTCCAGACGCTTTCTTACGGTCTGTTCCGCTTTGTCTCTAATCGAGCAGGTATTCACGAGGACAAGGTCTGCTTCAGCCAGATTATTGGTCGTGTTGTAGCCCTGTTTATCCAGGATGGAGGCTACGATTTCGCTGTCGCTAAAGTTCATAGCGCAGCCATAACTTTCAATATAAAGTTTTTTAGAATTGCTTTTATTCTCTTCTTTTACCAGGGTTTGACCCTGCAGAGTTTCATCGATAATCTTCTCCATGTAAAGCTTTGTAATTTGGTGCAAAGATACACGATAAGGTTTGACTGACAAACTGTCATTTTGTTCTTTTAAAAATTTATTATGAAGGATAAAAATACTAAGTTTGAGTTTTTGAGGGAAGGACTTTAGTGATGTTTTTAATTGAAATCCAAAAAATCGTATACTTTTGCACTATAAATAATATCCAATGGCGAAAAATCTAGTAATTGTTGAGTCTCCTGCCAAAGCTAAGACTATAGAGAAATTTTTAGGTAAAGATTATAAGGTGGCCTCGAGTTTTGGTCACATTGCAGATTTGCCTTCAAAAGAACTTGGCGTTGATGTAGATAACGATTTCAAGCCCAAGTATGTCGTTAATAGTGATAAAAAAGATGTGGTGAGGAAACTTACCAAGATGGCAAAAGATTCTGAAACGGTTTGGCTTGCCAGTGATGAAGATCGAGAAGGAGAAGCTATTGCGTGGCACTTATCCGATGAATTAAAACTAGAGGAGTCCAAAACCAAACGAATTGTTTTTTCAGAAATTACAGAATCTGCCATTAAAAATGCGATTCAAAACCCAAGAGAAATTGATTATAACCTGGTAAACGCTCAGAAGGCCAGACGGGTTTTAGACCGTTTGGTAGGATATGAGTTGTCTCCTATATTATGGAGAAAAGTAAAAGGGGGCTTGTCTGCAGGTAGAGTTCAGTCGGTTTCCGTAAGGCTTATCGTCGAGCGTGAGCGTGAGATATTAAACTTCAGCCCGGAAGTATTTTATAGGGTGGATGCAGAGTTTGAAACAGAAGAGGGGGCGAGGTTTAAGGCTAAACTTCCTAAAAACCTGGCGTCTAAAACGCAGGTTGAAGCCTTTCTTGAAGCTCAAAAACAGGCTAATTTCAAAGTCAGTGATCTTACCAAAAAGCCGGCCAAGAAATCTCCGGCACCTCCGTTTACAACCTCTACATTACAACAGGAAGCGGCCAGGAAGCTTTATTTTTCCGTGAGTAAAACAATGAATATGGCTCAGCGTCTTTATGAAGCCGGTCATATTACCTATATGAGAACCGATAGTGTAAACCTATCTCAGCAAGCCAAACAAAGCGCTGAAGATGAAATAAAAAGCACCTATGGGAATACCTATCACAAAGCGCGTAATTACAAAGGAAAGTCTAAAGGCGCTCAGGAAGCTCACGAGGCGATAAGACCAACTAATTTTGCTATGCATCAAATCGATGCCGAGCGCGATCAGCAAAGGCTTTATGAGTTGATTTGGAAGCGGGGCATTGCCTCTCAGATGAGTGATGCTGCTTTGGAGAGAACCAATGTTAGAATTTCATCCGATAAAGACGAGCTTGAATTTTCAGCCAATGGTGAAGTTGTTAAATTTGACGGATTCCTGAAAGTTTATCTGGAAGGTAAGGATGATGAAGATGAAGAGCAGAGCGGTTTGCTTCCAGCCATGAAAGTGGGGGAGGTCCTTATTAATGATTATATACAGGCTACTGAACGTTATACCAGGCCGCCTTCCCGTTATACGGAAGCTGCACTTGTGAAAAAACTCGAAGAATTGGGTATAGGCAGACCTTCTACATATGCCCCGACGATATCCACAATTCAAAACAGGAAATATATTGAAAAAGGGAATGTAGATGGAACTGAACGAAAGTATGTTCAGTACACTTTCAAAAACGATGAAATCACAACTGCAGAGCTTTCAGAGAAAGTAGGAAGCGATAAGGGTAAATTGGTCCCAACGGATGTGGGCATGGTGGTGAATGATTTTCTGGTTAAGCACTTTAAAGGCATTCTCGATTACAATTTCACGGCAAAACTGGAGCAGGATTTTGATGAGATAGCAGAAGGAAACGCCAAGTGGACCAAGGTCATGAAGGATTTTTACATCCATTTTCATCCCAATGTATTGGATGTTGCTGCCAATGCCGACAGGGAAGTAGGGGAGCGGATTCTTGGAGAAGATCCTGAAACAGGTAAGCCTGTAAGCGCAAGGTTAGGAAAATTTGGACCTATGGTTCAGATCGGTTCTGTGGAAGATGATGAAAAACCCAGATTTGCGAGTTTAAAACCCTCCCAGACCTTGTCTTCTGTGACTTATGAAGAAGCGATGGACCTGTTTAAACTTCCAAAACAATTAGGGGAGTATAAAGGCGAGGAAGTGGAAACCAATATTGGCCGGTTTGGTCCTTATGTGCGTTTTGGAAAGAAATTTGTCTCCCTCGAAAAAGGAGAAGATCCCCTGGATGTAAGTTATGAGCGTGCTGTAGAACTGATTAAAGCCAAAGAAAAAGCCGAAGAACCTATTTATCACTACGATGACAAAGGTGTTCAAAAAGGTGTAGGCCGATTTGGCCCTTATTTGAAATGGAACGGCATGTTTATCAACGTAAACAAAAAATACGATTTCGATAATCTTACTGAAGACGATATTGTGGAGCTGATCGAAGATAAGATTCAGAAAGAAAAGGATAAATTAATTCACCACTGGGAAGCAGAAGGCATTAAGCTTGAGAAAGCGAGATGGGGCAGGTATAAGCTCTCTAAAGGGAAAACGAAGGTAGAGCTCCCGAAAACAACTGAAGCAGAAGAGATGTCACTGGATGAAGCGGAAGCGATTCTTGAAAAAAACACCAAAAAGAAGAAAGCGCCTGCCAAAAAGAAAACAGCTTCCAAAGCCAAAAAAACGACGACCAAAAAGAAATCAGCTACAAAATCTAAAAAATCTGATAAGTCTAAATCAAAATAATCCTAATCAATATTAATGGCATTTGAATTTTTAGAACCTGTAAATTCTGAGTTACAGGAAGTAATCCACTCTTTTTCAAAACAAACTTTATCAAATTTTGTAAGTTTTTACGAGGGCGACGAACAGCATTTCGAGAACACTCAGATTGCTGTGCTATGTGTAAAAGATTCGCGAAACAGTGTCTATAAGAAGAAGTCTGAGTTTTATTTTGATGAGATCAGAACCCAGTTATATGCTATGTATGTAGGAAACTGGGAGTTGAATATTTTAGATTTAGGAGATATAGGTAAAGGGGATGAGGTGTCGGATACAGCTTATGTCTTTAAAAACATTCTGTCTCAGCTTTACAAAAAGTCCATCTTGCCTATAATTTTGGGCGGAAGTCAGGATTTTACATTTTACCAGTACAGAGCTTATGATCAAATAAATTATATGGTTAACCTGACTTCTGTTGACCATAAATTTGATTTAGGCAATTCTGATCTACCTATGCATGGTCAGTCTTATGTAGGAAAAATGATCATAGATGAGCCTTATAATCTTTTCAACTACTGCAATCTGGGTTATCAAACCTATTTATCGCCCCAGGAGGAAATCGATTTGATGGAAAAGCTTTTTTTTGAAGCCCTAAGACTAGGCGAGCTCAAGCATGAATTTACAAGGGCTGAACCCATCTTAAGGGATACGGACTTGCTCAGTATTGATATTTATTGTGTTAAATCTTCAGAAATTGCGGATTCAAGTCATGTTAATATTAACGGATTCAGTACATTTGACCTATGTAAATTAGCAAGATACGCTGGAATGAGTGACAAGTTAACTTCTTTTGGGATGTATGAATTGCAGGCTATGCAGAAATCAGAAAGCCTGATTCATCTGATTTCTCAGATGTTATGGTATTTTATGGAGGGGTTCAGTTTGCGATTAAATGAGAAAGTTGAAGAGAATAATGCTAATTTCACCAAATATAATGTTCCTATACAGGATGAGGTTTTGGTTTTCATAAAAAGCGAGATTTCAGAGCGTTGGTGGATCAAAATTCCAAGTGAGAATAATAATGACCATAAACCCTCGTTATTAGCTTGTGACAAACAGGATTATTTGGATGCAGCTTCTTCGGTAATGCCGGATAGGTGGCTGAAAGCTAAGTATAAAAACAATATCTAAATATTTTAGATATTAATTATTGTTAAGAAAAAAATTGTTTATTTGTATACAAGATTTGAATTTAATCACTTAATTATGAAACTTTATTTTACATCTTCTAAAGGTCTTTGTTTCTTATTGCTAGCCTTTTTGGTGATGAGCTGTGGGAAAAGCGATCAAGGCCAGCTTGTAGGAGTAGAAGGGAAGAAATGGTATCCTGAAAAACCATACGGTATGGTTCTGGTAAAAGGAGGCTCTTTTATCATGGGGAAATCTGATGATGATTTAGCTGGTGTTCAAAATGCTCCTCCCAAGACAGTTACTGTTCCTTCTTACTATATGGATGAAACTGAAATCACTAATGCAGAATATAGACAGTTTGTCGAGAACGTAAGAGATTCTGTCATCAGACAAAAATTGGCTGAAGCAGCAGAGTTAGCTGGAGAGGCTGGCGAAAACGAAGAAGGTATTCAACGCTATGCTTTTAAAAATTCTGGAGGTGATGATGATGAGGAGCTTACGCCTTATGAAGAATTTTCCAGGCATTATGATCCCTTAGATCAAGCCATAAACTGGAATCCGGAAATAATTTGGGATCCCTCTCAGTATCCGGATGAAGACTACGTGTACGTTATGGACGAATTTTACTTGTCTGATGACCAGTCTTATAATGGCCGCAGAATGCTTGATGTCACCCAGTTTAAGTACACTTATAAATCGATGGATATTGACGCAGCAGCACGAAACAGTGGCGATCGAACAAGTTTTATAACCGAAAAAGAAGTCCTGGTTTATCCGGATACTACGGTTTGGATCAAGGATTTTTATTATTCTTACAACGAGCCGATGCACAACGATTATTTTTCGCATACCGCTTATGATGATTATCCCGTGGTTGGGGTGACCTGGTCTCAGGCCAAGGCTTTCGCCAACTGGAGAACAAAATACCTGAATGACTTTAGAAAAAAGAAAGATGAGGCCAGTATCAGTTTTTTCAGACTGCCTTCTGAGGCTGAATGGGAATATGCTGCCAGAGGTGGTATTGAAGGAGGTACCTATCCCTGGGGTGGGCCTTACGCCAAAGATGACAGGGCTTGTTTTTTAGCAAACTTTAAACCTTTCAGGGGGGATTATGCAGCCGATGAAGCTTTGTATACGGTAGAGGCTGATGCCTATGAGCCAAATGATTATGGGTTGTATAATATGTCCGGTAATGTCGCAGAATGGGTAAACACCTCTTATGATCCTGCCTCGTACGAATACATATCCTCTATAAGTCCAAATGTGAATAATAGCGCTAACAAGCGTAAAGTCATCCGAGGTGGATCCTGGAAAGACGTCAGCTATTACTTACAGGTGAGCACAAGAAATTATGAATATTCAGATTCTGCCAGGAGCTATATAGGCTTTAGAACTGTTCAGGATTTCTTAGGTAATTCTTTAAATTTAAAATAAAACTAAACAATCAAATCTCAAATCATGGCAAACTCAAAATCAGGAAAAAAAATAATGAATATGGTCTATGGTCTTGGTGCGGCTATAGTTATTATCGGTGCATTATTTAAAATTATGCACTGGCCGGCAGGTAACTTAATGTTAATAATAGGTCTTGTAGTAGAGGCAGGCGTATTTGCGGTTTCCGCATTTGAGCCTGTTGACAATGATCTGGACTGGTCTAAAGTTTATCCGGAATTAGCTCAGGAAAATCCTTCTTCCAGAGGGAAATCCGCTAAAGAAGAAGACGAGCAGGGACTTTTATCCAGGAAGTTAGACGAAATGCTTAAAGAAGCCAAAATCGATTCTAAACTGATGGAAAGTTTAGGCGAGAGCATCAAAAACTTCGAGGGTGCTGCTCGAAATATACAACCTACAACAGAATCAATGGAATCCCAAAGAAAATATAGTCAGGAGCTTACATTAGCTGCTACTCAAATGGAATCCTTGAATAATTTATATAAAGTTCAAGTCGAATCTGCTTCCAAGCAAGCAGAGGTCAACCAGGCTGTCGCAGATAATGCCGGTAGACTGAAAGAACAAATGGAATCTCTTACTGCCAACCTAAATTCTCTTAATGGGGTTTACGGTGGAATGTTGAGTGCAATGAGGCCTAAGGCTTAATTTAAATTTCTTAAAAGAAAAACTATGGCTTCAGGAAAACAGACCCCTAGACAAAAGATGATCAATCTTATGTATTTGGTTTTTATTGCTATGTTGGCGTTGAATATGTCCAAGGAAGTATTAAGGTCATTTGGCATAATTAACGAGTCTTTGGTAGAGGCAAATGAGAAATTTGTACAGAAAAATGAAGTTGCTGTTAATGGCTTAATTCAAAAAGCCAAGGAGTCTCCGAAGCAATTTAATGAGGCTAAAGGTTTAGCAACTTCAGTGGCTTCACTTACAGATTCTTATTACCAGTACTTAGGTTCACTAAAAGATGAGTTGAAAAGTACAGTAGATGACCCACAGGATTATGAGAGTATGGATAAGTCTGCTTATCTGGATCAGAAAATGATTTCCAGTGGTAATTTAACCAAAGCTGGCGAGAAATTCATGAATGAGATGGAAGTTTACCACGATGGCATGCTGAAATTATTAGGAGATAATCCTAAGTATTTGCCGATAACCAGCGTGTTAGGTGATAAATTTAGTGGAGAAGATATCGTAGACGGAGAAAACGTCACCAAGAAATTTATTGAATATCATTTTATCGGTTTTCCATTGATTTCATCAATCACCAAACTCTCAACTATGCAGAATGACATCAGAGTTTATGAAAATGAAATCTTATCTATTTTATTAGCCGGAGAACTTACACAAATGGTTTCCATGACCAATTATACGACTTTGCTTAAAACAGAGCGGGGAGCCTACTACCAGGGGGATAAATTCAATGGAGAAATAGTCCTGGGAAGAACAGACGAATCTACAGTGCCCAATGAAGTCAATCTGACACTTGATGGGAGACCGCTAGACGATTCCGACTATTCTATCGTAGAAGGCAGAGTGGTTTTGAATGTCACTGCAGGGCAGGCAGGAGAGCATCAGATCGAGGGTGAATTGATTTTCAAACAAAACGGTGAAGAGATTAAAGTTCCGGTGAACCAGTCGTTCTCCGTTATTCCTAAGCCAAATCAGGCTATTGTTTCTGCAGATAAAATGAACGTGGTTTACAGAGGTATCGAGAATCCTATCACGGTTTCTATGCCGGGTGTGCCTGGAAATAAAGTCAGTGCATCAGCTCCGGGGCTTCGTCGAATTAAAGGATCTCAATATATAATGGTTCCTAAAACGGGTAATGAGGTGAAAATAAATGTTGTAGGCGAGATCGACGGGAAAAAATTTCCTTCCTCAACCACGTTTAGAATCAAAAGTTTACCCAGACCTACGCCTACTGTAAGAGGTCAGGTGCAGGAAGGTTCTGCAATACAAATGCCTAAGAATGCCTTAAAAGTTTCGCCTGTCGGGGCTACTTTTGAAAACTTTGATTTCGATATAACCCCTGTTGTCAAAAGGTTTACGATGAGTATTCCGGGTCAGCCTGCTGTTGTAGTCAATGGAAACAGGCTGGATCGTAAGGCACAGGAACTTTTAGACTTAGCAAGAGCTGGAGACATTATACAGATATTCGATATAAAAGCTGATGTACCTGGCGTAAATGTTAAAAACATGCCGGCCATATTGGTTCAAATAACAAATTAAACTTAAGATGATGTATTCAAATTTTAAAGTATGTATGTGTTTGATATTCCTGCTTAGCACTGGTTTTGCTATTGGACAATCAAACATATTAAACGCATCTAAACCTTCACAGGTTGGTGTTATGACATTAGATCAGAAAGCCTCCGATGACGATGCGCCTCTGGAGTATGGTTACATTGGCGATAGGGATATTTTATGGTCAAAAGTGGTTTGGGAAAAGATAGATTTGAATCAAAAGATTAATTTTCCGTTGTTATACCCAACCCAGGATGATTCTTTCTCTTCCAACAGACGTTCTCTTTACAAAGTCCTTATGGATGCTATCGCAAAAGGCTCTAAAGACTCTACTGCTGCAGATGGGATTACGGAGGTGTACAATACAAGTTATTTTAATAAAAAGAAATCTTATGAAGATATCTTAAGTGCCACCAAGTCTATTTTCCTTCCCAATGTCGCTTTAGATATATTGGGACAATACGGAGTGACTGGTACAGAAAATGTACAGGTTTTCATCAACAGATCCCTGGCGGGAACGCTTTCTGATTATCCGGATTTGTATTCTGAAGAATTGATAATGCAAATGGAACCTTACCTGATCCCTACTGAAATTACCAGTAGAAATATTTTAGAATACCGTATCAAAGGCATGTGGTACTTCGACAAGCTGCAGGGTGAAATGCGTTACAGGTTGCTGGGTATTGCTCCGGCTGGTTACGATATACAAAGTCAGAATGAGAGTTATGCCGGTGATCCACAAATCGTTCCCTACTTCTGGGTGTGGTTTCCAGATGCACGTCAGGCCTTGCATAATGCTAAAGTATTAAATAATCAAAATGGCTCTAAGCCCTTTAGCTTTGATCACCTTTTAAACTCCAGGCGATTTGACTCTTTTATTTATAAAACTCAAAACGTTTATGAGGATAGGGAAGTCAATGAATATATCCAGGACAATGCTCTGCTTCAACTCCTGGAGTCGCAAAGAATTAAAGAAGAGATCAGAAATTTCGAGTTAGATATGTGGAATTATTAATTCCAACTCCTTTTTAAAATTATAAATTAGCCCTTGCAATATGTAAGGGTTTTTTTATGAAAGATGTTCTGATAGTAGGGTTTGGAATTGCGGGTTTATCGGTTGCTAAGCAGCTTGAATTGAAGGGAAAGACCTTCGATATTATAGCCGATGAAAGTCAGGCTTCTTCTCAAGTGGCCGGGGGAGTTTTAAATCCGGTAGCTCTCAAGCGTTATAATTTAGCCTGGAACGCAGACCAGCTTATGCCGGAAGCCATCGCTTTTTATCGTCGGTTCAATGCCGGTTACAGTGAAACCTACTTCACTCCGTGTCCCGTTTATAAACTGTTCTCTTCTGCAGAAGATCAAAATAACTGGACAGTGGCTTCAGACCAGCGCCGACTTGAGCCTTTTCTGAATCCAAAGATTCAGAAGGTCACCGCTTCAGTTCAGGCAGATTTTAAAGCTGGAGAAGTTCTCCAATCCCACCTGCTGTATCTCAAGGCTTTAATTGAAAGTGAAAAGGCCAGATATTTGGAATCTTCCCAGTTCATCCCGGAAACCATTGTGCATCACGCCATCAAATTCAGCAAGGATAAAGTCTTCTATGATCAGAGCGCCTATGCCTGCGTCGTTTTTTGTGAAGGTTTTGGTATCGTAAACAATCCTTTTTTCAACTGGCTTCCTGTCTATGGCAATAAGGGGGAGTATTTAATTTTTAAATCTCAGGAATTAAAGGCCAACACCTCTATCCTTAAGGCCAGAAACTTTATTATTCCTCTGGGCAATGACCTCTACAAATATGGAGCAACCTATTCCAGAACACAGCTGAATGATTTGCCTACTGAAGAGGCTCGTGCTGAACTTGAAGCTAAGCTTTCAGACCTGATAGAGTGTACTTATGAAATAATAGACCAGGTGGCTGGAGTAAGGCCAACCGTGAGAGATCGCAAACCGGTTTTAGGCTCACACCCGGACTTTAAAAATCTATTTATCCTGAACGGTTTTGGAAGCAGGGGTGTTATGGCTGCGCCCCGCTTATCCAAAAACCTAGTCGATTTAATTTTTGAAGGCAAGACCATCGAAAAGGAAATAAGCCTCAATCGGTTCCTGAAGTTTTATGCTTAGCTTCCTTGTCGTAAGACAGAAACATGTTGATCCATATATTCCTAGATAATCTCATGATGATGGGCCCCAGAAGCACCAGAACGACAATGATGGATATAAAAGAAGGGATAACTTCCAGTCCGATAAGGAAATAAGAAGTTATAAAGGAGGCGACGGCCAAGGCAACGCCCAGGCCATAACTTATATACATGGCTCCGTAAAAAAATGAAGGTTCGATCTTAAATTTAGTATTACAGACCGAACATCTTTCGTGCATATCATAAATTTTACTCAGCTTATAGGGATTGGGTTCTTTGTACATTTTTCCTTCATGACATACCGGGCACTTTCCTGTAAACACACTATATAATTTGGTCCCTTTCAGCATTATGAATAAAATTTAGCATTACAGCGCAAAAATACCAATATTTGCAAAAATTTTAGGTAACATATGCTACACATTCATAATCTTTCTGTTTCATTTGGCGGAGAGTATCTTTTCAAGGAAATCAGTTTTAAGCTGAGTGCAGGGAATAGAGTAGGTCTCATCGGGAAAAACGGAGCCGGGAAGTCGACTATGCTCAAGATTATTTCAGGTGAAATGCCACTGGATACCGGTCAGATTGCAAAGGATAAAGAGATCGCTATTGGGTTTTTAAAGCAAGATATCGATTTTGAAGAAGGGAGAACGGTTCTGGAGGAGGCTTATCAGGCTTTTGAGAAGATAAAATCTATAGAAGCAAAATTGGAGCATATCAATGAACAATTGGTAGAACGCACCGATTATGAAAGCGAGGGGTATAATCAGCTGATGATAGACCTGAATGACTATCAGCAGCAATACGAAATCCTTGGGGGATACAATTATCAGGGTGATACTGAAAAGGTCTTGAAAGGTCTGGGGTTCACCACTTCTGATTTTGACAAATTGACCGACACTTTTTCCGGAGGGTGGAGAATGCGAATAGAACTGGCTAAGTTGTTGCTGCAAAGCAATGATATTTTACTGCTGGATGAGCCGACCAACCACCTGGATATTGAGAGCATACTGTGGTTAGAAAGTTTCCTGCAGAATTTTCCAGGCTGTGTGGTTATCGTTTCTCACGATAAAATGTTTTTGGATAATGTTACCAATAGAACCATTGAATTATCTCTAGGTCAAATTTACGATTACAATAAACCTTACTCAAAGTTTAAAGTCCTGAGAGAAGAGTTGCGCGAGCAACAGCTTGCTGCTCAAAAAAATCAGCAGAAAGAAATCGAACAGACCGAAAAGCTGATCAGTAAATTCAGGGCCAAAGCCAATAAGGCTTCCATGGCACAATCGCTGATCAAGAAGCTGGAAAAAACCGAAGTTATCGAAGTGGATGAAGAGGATAATCAGGTGATGAATGTAAAATTCAACTCCTCCAAAAATCCGGGGAAAGTCGTGATTGAAGCTGAAGATTTATCGAAGTCATTTGGGCGAGATACCGTTTTTAAAGATGTCGATTTTTTAATCGAAAGAAATTCTAAAATTGCCTTTGTAGGGCAGAACGGACAGGGGAAATCTACGCTAGCCAAAATTATCGTCGGTGAGCTTGAGCATTCCGGTAACATCAAACTGGGCCATAATGTTGAAATCGGTTATTTTGCTCAAAATCAGGCGGAATATCTGGATGGAAACAAAACGGTGCTGGATACCATGATAGATGCAGCCAATGAATCTAACCGAAGCCGTGTGCGTGATATTTTGGGTTCTTTTTTGTTCAGGGGCGATGATGTGACGAAATTTGTCAAGGTGCTTTCCGGAGGAGAAAGAAACCGTCTGGCGCTGGCTAAAATGTCTCTAACTCCCTTTAATGTGCTGATTATGGATGAGCCTACCAACCACCTGGACATTCAGTCTAAAAACGTCTTAAAGGCAGCGCTCAATAATTTTGAAGGCACGCTAATTCTGGTGTCTCACGACAGAGATTTTCTGCAGGGTTTAGCCGATTCTATTTACGAATTCAGAAATAATACCGTTAAGGAATTCCTTGGAGACATCAATGATTACCTGAAATACAGAGCTCTGGAGTCGATGCGGGAGGTGGAGAAAAAAGACAAGAAGGCGAAGGAAGCTAAAGCACAATCTTCCACTAAGAACGATTACGAATTTCAAAAGAAACAAAAATCCCTTCAGAATAAGCTAAGTGGCGTGGAGTCAAAGATTTCAAAACTGGAAAAAGAGGTCAAGGCCCTGGACAGGCAGCTGGAACTCCATTATGAAGAAACCATCCAAAAGGACAATTTCTTCGAAAACTACAATGCCAAAAAAAGCAAGCTCGAGACGCTTATGAAGTCCTGGGAAGAGCTCCAAATCAAAATAGAAAGTCTTTAAGTTTTCATAAAATTAAAGATTCAACTTTAACCTTCCTGTTTTAATGATGTCTTAAAATCATTATGAGAAAAATTATATTATATGTGCTAGGAGTGCTTTTGCTGGCAGGAGGCGTATTAGGGGCTAAATTTATTATTGATAGTAAAGAGGTTCCCAAGTCTGCATCAAGGAAAACCATCAAAACAGTATTTGTAGATACGGTTCAAAATTCTACAGTTCCCATTATAATTCCTGCCAATGGAAATCTTCTTGCCAAGCGCAGAGTTGAGCTGTATGCTGAAGTGCAGGGGGTTTTTGATTACAGCGCCAAAGCCTTCAGAACCGGACAGGCTTATAAAAAGGGTCAAACGTTAATCCGGATCGACGCTTTAGAATACAGAGCCTCAGTACAATCTGCAAAAAGTAACTTATACAATCAAATCACAGCCATAATGCCCGATTTGAGGCTGGATTTTCCGGAAATCTATCCTAAATGGCAGAGGTATCTTAATGCCTTTGATATCAAAGAAACAGTGCCGCCACTGCCGGAGTACGACTCGGAAAAAGAACGGTTTTTTATAAATGGCAGAGGTATCAATACGGCTTACTATAATGTCAAGAATCTCGAAGAGCGACTTCTCAAATATAAAATAACGGCACCCTATGATGGTGTTTTAATTCAGGCCCTGGTTACCGAAGGCACCTTAATCCGAAGCGGAATGATGCTGGGTGAGTTTATAGATCCTGAAGTGTATGAGCTTCAGGTGGGCATTGCCAAAGATTATGCAGACCTTTTGAGAGAAGGGGGGTTCGTTAGCTTGATCAATAAGCAGGGCACACAGCGCTATTCGGGAAAAGTTAATCGAATCAATGCCAGTATAGATCAGGCGACCCAAACGGTAAGTGTCTTTATAGAAGTTAAGGATTCCTCTTTAAAAGAAGGAATGTATCTGAAGGCCTTGATCGAAGCCAAAAAAGAAGAAAATGCCATCTCTATTGACCGAAGCTTAATCGATGATGAGGATAACATTTTTGTGGTTAAGGACACGATCTTAAAGCGTCTAAAAGTCAAGCCGGTCTACTTTTCGGACGAGCAAGTCGTTGTTAAGGGTATTCCTGAGGGTGAACTTATTTTAGCCAAGCAGGTTCCTGGTGCCTTTAGTGGTATGCGAGTCGAAGTAATCAGGGGTAACAATTCTGAAGACCAGCCTCAGGAAGACTCCAAGGCAGAGAAAGAAAGCATTCAGGAATGAGAAAAATCATCTCTTACTTCATCAAGTACCACGTGGCAGTCAATGTCATGATTTTAGCTTTTGTGATTTTCGGAACCATAGGCATGCTGCGTTTGCAATCCTCCTTCTTTCCGCTAATCGAATCTGAAATTATCAATATCAACGTGACGTATCCCGGGGCAGCTCCGGAAGAAATTGAAGAGGGGATTGTCCTGAAAATTGAGGATAATCTAAAGGGTTTGGTCGGTGTAGACCGGGTCACTTCAACCTCCAGAGAAAACGGGGGTAGTATCACCGTAGAGATCGATCGCGACGAAGACATTGATGTGATGTTGAGCGAGGTCAAAAACGCAGTAGACCGGGTTCCCAATTTTCCTTCGGGCATGGAACCCCTGGTGGTTGCCAAGCAGGAGAACATACGCGAAACTTTCGATTATTTTGTAAGTGGAGAAGGCGTGGACCTGGCTACGCTGAAGCAAATCGCAAGACAGATGGAATACGATCTTCGGGCCATGGATGGTCTTTCTCAGATCGAAATCTCAGGGTATCCCGATGAAGAAATTGAAATCGCCGTGGATGAAGATGACCTGCTGGCCTACAACCTCACGTTTGCAGAGGTTGCCCAGGCCGTTTCCCGATCCAATATCCTCACAACAGGGGGGAGTATAAAAACAGATGTAGAAGATTTCCTAATCCGGGCCAATAACCGTTCTTATTATGGCGAGGAATTGAATAACCTGGTTGTAAAGTCTCAGCCGGATGGTACCCAGGTGACGCTGGGGGATGTGGCTGTCATTCGAGACCGATTTGCAGAAACCCCTAATGCTTCTTATATCAACGGAAGGGTTGCGGTAAGCGTTAATATCTCTACGACCAATAATGAAGATCTTATTGCTGCTGCCGAAAAAGTAAGACAGTATGTCAAGGAGTATAATGAAAAAAATGATACCATAGAAATTATCATAGAGGATGACCGTAGCATCACCCTAAGGCAGCGGACTCAATTGTTAATCGAAAACGGAGCGGTAGGAATACTTCTCGTACTGGTGTTTTTATCTTTTTTCCTGAATACACGTCTGGCGTTTTGGGTGGCCTTTGGTCTGCCGATCTCGTTTTTAGGGATGTTTATTTTTGCCAGTTCCTTTGGCGTGACTATCAATGTCTTGTCTCTGTTTGGGATGATCATCGTCATAGGAATTCTGGTGGATGACGGCATTGTCATTTCAGAAAATATCTACCAGCATTATGAAATGGGTAAAAAGCCGGTTCAGGCCGCCATAGATGGTACTATGGAGGTGCTTCCCCCTATCATTTCCGCGATAATCACCACGGTATTGGCATTCTCCACTTTTTTATTTCTGGATAGCCGTATAGGTAAGTATTTTGGCGAGGTAAGTACAGTTGTTATTTTAACCCTCGTCGTATCATTGATTGAAGCCTTGATCATCCTGCCGGCTCACATCGCTCATTCCAAAGCTTTGGTAAGAGAAAAAGCGGGTGAGAAAGACACGGCTAAAGGAATAGAAAAGCTGTTTAAGAAGATGAGACGAATGAACGTCTATGGTGATCGAGTCATGGTTTTTTTGAGAGATAAGTTTTATGAACCCGTGGTAAGATTTACCGTCAAGAACCGATTTATAAGCTTTGCCATCATTACTACACTGCTCATCCTAACCATTGGATCCATTATGGGAGGTGTAGTCAGAGTCACCTTATTTCCCAGTATTGCCAGTGATCGTGTGAGTATAGATTTGCTGATGCCAGAAGGAACCAACCCTAAAACCACAGACAGTATCATCTCCATGGTGGAAGATGCAGCCTGGCGGGTCAATGAAGACTTTTCCAGGCGTCAGTCCGGCAATAAAGAGGTCGTCAGGAATATCGTAAGACGTGTAGGACCGGGAAATAATAAAGCTTCTTTACGGGTAAATTTACTTCCGGGGGAAGAACGTGATTTTGGATCCCCGGAAATTACGAATGCCATCAGAGAGGAGGTAGGCGAGGTGTATGGGGTGGAGCGTCTCACCTTTGGTTCCGGAGGAAATTTTGGGGGCAAGCCCGTTTCTGTCTCACTGCTGGGGAATAATCTGGAAGAGCTGGAACAGGCTAAAGAAGAACTGAAAGCCCTCCTGGAGGAGAATACTACACTTAAGGACGTCACGGATACGGATCCCGAAGGCATTAAAGAAATAAGCATTGACCTGAAGGATGAGGCTTATGCTTTAGGCTTGAACTTGGGTGATGTCATGAGCCAGGTGAGAGCAGGCTTTTTTGGGCTGCAGGCTCAGCGCTTTCAAAGGGGACAGGATGAAATTAAAGTCTGGGTCAGATATGATCGCGACAATCGGGAATCCATCAACGATCTGGATGATATGCGCATTGTGACCCCAGACGGGAATCGGGTGCCTTTTGGAGAGATAGCCACTTACTCCATTGAAAGAGGAACTGAGTCTATAAGCCATTTGGGCGGTTTAAGAGAAATTCGGGTAGAAGCCGATTTGGAAGATCCCAATGCCAGTTCCACAGATGCCATCGCCAACATCGATGAAAATATTTTACCGCCGATTCTGTCCAAATATCCAAGCGTGTCGGTGTCTTACGAAGGCCAGAATCGCGAAGCGGATAAGCTTACCGATTCTGCTAAAAATGTGTTCCCGGTTATCCTTTTTCTCATCTATGCGGTCATTGCCTTTACCTTCAGGAGTTACAGTCAGCCTTTGCTATTGATGTTCCTTATACCTTTCAGTGTCATTGGTGTAGCCTGGGGACATTACATACATGGCTTTCCGGTGAATGTCTTATCCTTATTAGGCATTATTGCGCTGGTGGGGATTATGGTCAATGACGGCCTGGTGCTCATCGGTAAATTCAACACTTATCTTCGGGACGGGATGGCTTTCGATACCGCCTTGATCGAAGCCGGGAAATCCAGATTCAGAGCTATATTTTTAACCTCACTAACGACCATAGCCGGGATAGCTCCTTTACTTCTGGAACGCAGCAGGCAGGCTCAGTTTTTAAAACCCATGGCCATATCCATAGCCTATGGTATTTTTATAGCGACCTTTCTTACGCTGCTGTTTTTACCCTTGTTATTATCGATTACTAATTCAGCAAAAACGAGATTCAAATGGCTTTCAACGGGGGAACAGGTCAGTAAAGAATCTGTAGAACGGGCGATAAAAGAGCAGGAAGAAGAAGCGCATCGCCAGGAAGAAATCGATGAGGCTAACCGCGATTCAGAAACCGGCCAAAACCAATTTAAACCTAAAGATCATTAGATGATATGAGAGTATTTTCCATCAGCATATTGACTTTTATCCTCAGTTTATGTAGTTCTGCTCCAACGCATGCTCAGGAACTATTGAGCAAAAAAGAAGCCATTACTCAAATGTTATCCAATAACTTTGGTATTCAGCTGGCAGAAAATCAGTTGGAGATCGCTGATAATAACCAGGGCATCCTTAATTCCGGATATCTGCCCAGGCTTACCGGTAATGCCGGGGGTAACTACACCAAGGATGACCAGGACGTGACCTTTCGTGACGGTGAGCAAAACTCTATTGTTGGTGCTGAGACAACGCGTTATAACGCCTCCATCAACTTAAACTACACCTTATTTGACGGACTCGGGAGATTTTGGAATTATAAGCGTTTAAAAGAAGAGTACGATTTGTCTTCCCTGGAAGCAAGGCAGACCATAGAAACCACCATGCTGCAATTGTTCACGGTCTATTATGAAGTCGCCCGGCTTACAGAAAATGAACAGGTGTTGCAACAAACCTATAAAAATACAAAGCAGCGCTTAAAGCGAGCGGAGTATAATTTTCAGTTCGGACAGGTCAATAAGCTGGAAGTGCTAAATGCTGAGGTAGATCTCGTCAATGACAGCATCAATCTGATGAATAATCGTCAGCTGTTAAAAAATGCCAAGCGCGATTTGAATGTCGTCATTAACTCAGAACTTGAACAGAACTTCGAGGTGGATACGCTTGTGAGTTTTACCAGTCCAATTCAGATCGAAAACTTTGTAAATACGTCCCAGTCCAATAATGTTCGTCTTTTACAGGCGGAAAAGAACATTACAATAAGCGATTATGATTATAAGGCCAGTAAAGCTGTGTTTTTACCTTCCATTGGACTGACGGGGTCTTATGGATGGAATGAGGGTAACTTCCCCGTGACCAGTTTTGCGACCTCCAGCACCACGACCGGTGTCTCTGGCGGCATCAGTTTAACCTGGGATCTGTTTGATGGCGGAAGCGGAATTACCCGAATGAAGAACGCCAAAATTAATTATGATAACCAACAGCTGGTCAAAGCTCAGATCAGGCAGCAGGTCAAGCGGGATATCTCGAATGCGCTGGGAAACTATCACACCAGGCTTGAAGTTTTGGAGCTTCAGACCCAGAACATACTGACGGCCAAAAATAATTTTGAACGTTCAAATGAGCAGTACAAGCTGGGGCAGATTACCTCGGTGGAACTTCGTCAGGCACAGATCAACCTGCTCAACGCCCAAACCAGTAAAAACCTGGCCAAATACGATGCTAAAATTGCCGAGCTGGAGTTATTGCAGTTAACCGGTCAGCTTCTAAATGTAGATTTCTAATGTTTGAACATTACTTTCAGTGTCCGTATTGCTGGGAAGACATCAGCATGTTGCTGGACCCTTCGGTCAGGCAGCAAACCTATGTGGAAGATTGCGAAGTCTGCTGTAATCCTATTGAAGTCAGTGTGCGATTTGAAGACGAAGAACTTCAGGAATTCAGAGCTGAAGATATTGAGCAATAAAGTTGAAGTTTTATTTTGTGGAATTGATAATTCTACTTATATTTGCAGTCCGATATTAAAAAGACAATTACAAACATATATCGCGGGGTAGAGCAGCAGGTAGCTCGTCGGGCTCATAACCCGAAGGTCACTGGTTCGAGTCCAGTCCCCGCTACTACTTAAATATCAATTAAATCAACGGATTGTGTCTCACAATCCGTTTTTTTATGCCTTCATTTTTTTTACTTTTACAAAGAGTACACGATAAAGTACACGATCCAATCATGAAATTAGATTATTCTGAACCAAATATCTATACAGGTGGGGTAGACATTAATTCCTGGTCTAAGCTCTCAAAAGAAGATAAAAAAGAGGCTCTATCTAAAAGTTGGTACGTGTATTATTCCTTTAGAGATCCAAAAACTGGTAAGCTTAAAAGACAAACCAATATAAAAGCAGGTGCGAATCAGTTTAAAACTAAGCGTGAGCGCTATTCTTTTCTTAGAACGATGCGAGAAGCCCTCTCAAAACTGTTAGAGCTAGGATTCAATCCCTATAAAGATAACAGCGATCTGGAAGCCAAGCTGTTTTCCGATAACCAGGAACCAGCCGAAAAACAGTCAAAACCTAAACCAACACCTGCACTTCAGCCTGAGCCAGGTCCTGTGCCTGTAGAAACTGAGGAAGACATCATGAGCATTGACCAAGCTTTTAAGTTTGGCTTGTCTATGAAAGAGCATATGATGAATACAAACTCATACGTTCAATACAAGAGCAGAATTGGTCTTTTTGAAAAGTGGCTTAGAGAGGAAAAACTATTCGATAAGCCCATTACCAGCATTACTAAAAAGACTGTCAATCAGTATTTGAATACTATTGTAAAGAAGACCAGTGCCAGAAACCGCAATAATTCCCGGACCGATATCGCTTCCTTATTTCAACTGCTGGAAGAAAACGAAATCGTTAAATCCAATTTCGTACAATCCATTCCAAAATTAAAGACCGTTCCCAAACGAAATAAGACGTATACGCCAGATCAGGAAAAGAAAATCAACACTCATCTTGAGAAACATGATCCGACTTTACACCTGTTTATCAAATTTATCAGTCTTAATTTTCTTAGGCCTATTGAAGTTTGCAGATTAAAAATCAGAGATGTCGACTTGAAAGATAAAAAGCTTTACGTCAAGGCTAAAAATCAGCCGGTAAAAATCAAAATCATACCTGATATTCTTATCAAGGATATACCAGATCTGTCCAAACTCCCTGGCGATGCTTTACTGTTTGGTCGCTTTGGTATTGGAGAAGCATGGAGTGCTTCGGAAACCAACAGAAGAAATGAATTCTCTAAACGCTTTAAAGAGGTGAAAGATCATTTTGGGCTGGGAGAGGAATTTGGTTTATACAGTTTCAGGCATACGTTTATCACTAAATTATACAGAAAGCTTAGAGAGAAAAGCTCACCCAACGAAACCAAAAGCAAACTCATGCTGATTACTGGTCATTCTACCATGGACGCACTGGAAAAGTATTTACGCGATATTGATGCTGAACTGCCAGAGGATTATTCGCACTTATTTAAGTAAAAAAAAAGCATTTACTGAATAGAGCTATCTTACTCTTTGAAACAAAAATGTTCCAAGAGTAAGATGGTTATCTAATTCTGGAGTTATATGTTCTATAAAGAGAGCTAAAAAGGTTTAATATGGAGGGATTTCGAACAATAAGAAACAAGAACTAACATTAAACTTCAGTTGGATACAATGAAATACATATTAAGTGCAATAAGGAACATTGAAAAACATGCTTACCGTTACTTAACTTAACATAACGTGAACTATCCTTACATAACCTAACAAATCGTATCATAACGTCACGTATCGTCCCCTAACCTAACATCAGCTTAAAACCTATCACTATCATGTCTAATTTTGGAATTAGATATGGATGCAGAAACAGTATATCAAGTAGCGAAAGCACTCCCGGAGGAAGGGCAAAAGCTCTTATACGATATGCTTAAAAAAGATTTGTATTCCTACCAGCAGGAAAAGAAAAAAAACAGAACGGTTCTTACTGAAGAAGGCGCTATTGAGTATCTATTGAATACTGTATTTAATAGGATAAGTATACATCATTAAACAACATAATCCTGCACTAAAGTGCAGCAAACCTCTGTAAGTCTCTGCATCCTAAAACGTACGTATCCATCTCGTCTAATTTCGCGATTAGGTATGGATGCAAACACTGCTTATCAGGTCGCGAAAGCACTCCCAAGGGAAGGGCAGGAGCGATTATTTGAAATGCTTAAAAAAGATTTGTACTCCTGCGATCTAAAGAAGAAAAAAAGAAGAAACGTATTAACCGAAGAAGATGCTATTCAGTACTTACTGAATAATGTTTTCAACAAAAAGGACTAGTCAACAGCTGATTAAGCGTAAAACATACGTAAACTTAACGCACAATGGAGAATTATCATTACATCTGTCGCTACTGTAAAAAGGAATTTATTCCCAAAAGACGGAAAGTTCAAAAGTTTTGTTCTACATCCTGCAGAGTGAGAAGTCATCAACTCAGACAGAAATTCAACAAACCCGCAAAGCTCAATGCTGAAAAAACAAAAATTGACCATGTCAATGCAGCCGGAGTGGCTAATGCAGCCCTCGGAACCACTGCCGCAGACTTAGTTAAAAACCTGCTTACGCCTGAACAAAACAAGTCAGCTACGAAAGCAGACCTAAGACGTTTGGAAGAACTGCTCCAGCGTTATCATAAAGTTGAAAATATCAAATCTCTTAGCGATGGCAGAGTGCCTTATTATGATATGCATTTGAAGATGGTTGTTTATCGGTGATGAGGTGGTGTTTATGAAAAAGATAATAGTATCCTTCTACCTTGATGCTGAATTAAATGACTGATTTTTAGTCAACTAATTTCAGGAAAAGACATATCCTGAAGCACTGATAGACCCATTTCATTTTAAAAGGTCTCTTTTGCGTTTTTCTATCGCTTTGGCCAATGCATCGGGCAAATGCTTTTTTGCTAAGTCAAGTCCTGAGAGGTTCTCCAGATTAGCGATATAATCCCTTTGAAACTCTTTGATAAACTCGAGTTCTTCGATTTTGTCTTTTAGTTTTTTGATCTCATCTTGCTTACTCATACCTCGTTTCTTTTGTTCTAAGGTACTATATTTTTTAAGCCAATAATCTATTGAAGACCTGGAGACCTTAAAAGATTTAGCAGCATGATTGATGGAGATTTGACCAGTTTGAATTTGGTCAATGATCATAAGTTTGAGTTCAAAGCTTATTTTTTGATACTCTTTTTTTGGGCAGTCTGATTGATTATCTTTCATCTTGATCCTGAATTAAATGATTGATTTTTAGTCACCCAATTTCAGGAAAAGACATGAAGCTATATTAAAGCTAACGGACTTGGCTATGATTTCGTTGCGGAAAAATCCGCAGGATTCTTTCCGCCGTAGCCGAAAGATAGCAAAATAGCGTTGAATTCCGCCAAGGAATTCAACCGCAATGAATCATAGCCTGTGTTACCACACGTTTTTAATTCCAAGTAATTCTTTCATTTTAGAATTGTATCGTTCTAAAATTCTTAATTTAGCTCTCGACATCAATGAACCGAAAAGGACATAATTAAATTTCACGTCGTGATTTTTGGTCAATTTTTGTTGTTCTTTTCTTTTTAATTTTGACATTTCGCCACCAATCGCAAGTAATTGCCTTTTTCCTTGCTTAAAATGTTCAAGAGCTTTTTTTTCATTGTATTTAGAATAAAAACCTTTGGCTGATATGCTATCCTTGTAAACAGCTATTTTTTTGTCAGAAATTTTGAGAAGTAAGGTGTCATTTTCAATAATTACATTTGGCTTGAAATGAAATCTTCCTTCTAAAACTGTTGAATTTTCATTAACAACAATATCTAACATATTTGAAACGTTAAAATTGAATTTAAAAATTCCATTATCATCGGTTTTCGTGCTATCAACAACTTTACCTTGAATGACCTTTATCGAATGATTGTTAGAATTGATTTTTTCAAGTTCCACATCAGTTGTTGATTGAAAAATTCTATCATTTAAGTTATTCGATTTGTAAAATTCCACTTTTCCCACAATCTTTTTTTGTGAGTAGATGCTTTGATTGATAAGCACAATTGTCAATATGAAAACGATTTTTCTCAAATGTGTGGTAACGTTTCTCGCATATGTGTTTGTGGCGGGAAAACAATCGCAAGTTATTCGGTTATACTTTTGCTTTTATAAACATACCAAAATTTTCGATTCGACAAGATATTTAGCCATAAGCTATATGCGATGTGTGCGCCTTGAATGGTAAATATAGTCAAATATTGACTAATGTTCTTTTGCATATAAGGAATAAGCTAGAGGGTTAAAGTCCCTTATGGGTTAGGGTAACGCCTATAACCATTAGTAAGTCGCAAGCTGGTTTGCTGTGAGGCATTCAGTGAAGTAAGCGAGACTACAAAAGCCGGTACTGATGAACAAGAACTGTATATAGAGGCTAGTCGTATTGGGGTAAGCAAGCACATCTTTGTAACGCCCACAAGAAAAGGTACAATTAGTAGATACAGCAGGAATTGGCGGGAAGCTATTTATCTTACCGAGGGAGGTCTCCAAAGTCACGAGTTGGCTATATGGAGAAGTCAGCCGAAGTCATAGTACTTGCAGGAAACGAGCCATAAACAGATATTATGGAAGGTCTCACAAGTAAGGAAGGACGGAACGTGATTCTCTTTAAAATTCGCATAGGAATGATATTTCATAGCCTATGCTTAAACTAGAAGATAGTTTCAAGGGTGTAAAGAGCCTTGGAGTGATGGATTACGAACCGCCGTATACGAGACCCGTACGTACGGTGGTGTGAGAGGCGCACTCCGTCAGTTACTGGCGGAGCCGTCTACTCGATCACCCTTTGTCATTTTTTTACGAGTTGATAATTGTTGACTAAGACTGAAGCAGAAATTTAAAGTAATCTTTCTAACTCTCTTATCATATCAAAAGTCAATTTCTTTTTTCGATTTAAAATTTCGGATACTCGACTTTTACCACCAATGCTGCCAGGTGCCCAAATTCAGACTGTTTTGTTTGATAATCTAAGTTCTCTAAGCCTGATTTTGTACCGTCAAAATATTTCTGTTTATTTTTCTTCTTGCCCCAAAATACAAACAAGAGAAACCTTTTGAAGTATTCGACCTTAAGGGATTTGAATACTTTGCATATGAGTTTTTCATTCTTAACTTGTTAATAGTTTTCGGGCAATAATCGATTTGTTTTATAGGCAAAACCCATAAATGCAAAAATTCCTGTGATAAATAAATTCAACAATAACGATAATAAAAACTTAGTCGAAAGATTGAATTCAGAAGGTTCCGCAAACCAAAGCAATTTCAATAGTTCATAAGACCTGTAGGCCAGGAATATGGCAATTAAAGGGAACAATATCTTCTTGACCATTTTTATTTAGAATTATGTTTCTTCATTTCTTTAGATGGATTAAACTTTTTCTTATCGCATAACTGGCTTTGTTTATGACCTGTGCGGGATTAAATACCAATTAGGCACAAAGCATAGTTTTTAGAGTACTAAACTTAGTGAAATTTTAAAAGCGAAATAAGAAAAGATTTGCGACTTCCTAATAGACTCGGGCATTGTGGAACTAGGAGAGAAGTCCGCATTTTTATAAACTAGATTGGCTGCAGTTATTAATATCTAAACGAGTTTGATTTACCGGTTCCGGTTTTTACGTTCTTACCGCACGAGTTATAGCAATAAACAACCGGCCCTTCGTTGTATTTTATTCCCATTCCTTTTTATAGCCAAAATAAAAAAAAAGCATATTATGAATCCTCAAAATTATTTTATCGGTTAAGGGAATTCATAACCTCTAAAAGTTGATTTGCTCCTATTTGCTTGGATACAATCTTTTTGTCTTGGTCTAAAATGAAAAATTTAGGAAAAGCGCTTATGTTATATGCCTTGAAAGCATCTGTTTCGCTGGTGATTTTGGTGTTAAGCCAGTTTGCCATGTTTTTGCTTTTAGTGAAATCTTTAAAGTAGGCATCATTATTTCCACTAAATATAGATACAATTTCTGCCCCCGATTCCTTTAAACGGGCTTCATGTTCTTTTATATCACTTATGGCAGACAGACAGCTATTACAGTCTTCGTCCCAAAAAAATAGTATGGTATACTCGCTTTTTAAGTCATGAAGATTAAAGCCATTACCATTTGCTTGATCAAGTTTTATATTGGGTGCTATTTTACCAATTAAAATTGGTTACAGAGCTTTTGCATTCTCCAAAATTTTATCCAGCTGTTCTTTTTCTGTCCAGGGCGCATTCCCCGTGGCATAATATTGAGTGGCGATATGCACATACACGGCATCCATGCCCACTATTTTAGATTTGGCGTACTTATTTAAAAAATCTATAACATAGTATTTGTAGGTCTCCGGAGCTGGTTTCATTTTGCTCAAAATAAAATCTATAGAATTTGAAATAGAATCTGGATGTTGAACCGTAAGTTTTTCGATATAAGTATCCACTATGTTATATAAAAAGCTTGTCCTTAGCATGGCTGGATTTGCCAAATCTACATGATCAAAAAAGTGGTTTTTATAGTATTTCCAGCTTTTGAATTTTATGTCTTCTTCTGTACCTTCAAAATCTGGTATTTCAATTTGAGTGTTGGCATTCAGTATTTTACTGACAAGTTTGTTTTTATGTGTCTCAATAACTCTTTTCTTAAAGTCTTCAGCCTCTTCATTTAGCTTATTAATACTTTCTAAATCACCGTCTTTCTGGTGTTTTAGTGCGATTTCTCGTTTTTCATTTAAAAAATTAATATAGCTGTAAAACAGGGCATTCTCATCATTATCACCTTCAACTTGTAGGGTCTGATTTGGATTTAGCGCACTCACCCTTATTTGTAAATCAGGTGAAATCTTTTCTGGAATAAGAATTTCAACAAATTTATTATCGGGTTTAAAAACAATAAAATAAACACCGGGCTCTAATGTGCTATCATAATTAATAACAAATTTCCCGTCATTTTGCTTTTTAATACGATCTGAATCTGTTAAAGCATCTGGCTTTAAATAGGTTTTATTTCCATAATGATATCCAAACTGAATGGTAGTATAAGTGTAATTCTCTATTTCAATATTAATTTTTTTGATTTGGGAATAATTGGCGTGAGTAATCACTAGTGTAAGGACAACTAAAGTTTTTTTTAATAAAAATCTCATACTGTTTATTTTTATTGCCACCAAGGCTCCTGGCTCTCATTCCGTTACAACTATAAAGTTAGCAAAAAAGCTTGAAATTCCAATCAGGAGTTTCAAGCCTTAATGAGCTTTAGCCATTGTGCCTGTTGCACAACTCAATTTCTTGTAAATATATTTAATTGATTGGCATTGAAAAGTTTGGAATTGATTATCTTTAGTAATGCAAGGAAAAAAGACATATCAAGAGAAGTTATTCACTCGATTCTTACTGAGTGAACGCGTCCCCGAAGAGAATTTTTATCGCAGATTAAAGTCGGTTTTGGATTTAGAGGATCTGTACAAATTAACCAAGCCTTATTACGGTTCAAGCGGTCAAAAAAGCATTGATCCTGTTGTGTTTTTTAAGTTGTGCTTGGTGGGTTATTTGGAGAACATTATCAGTGATCGTAAACTGATTGAGCATTG
>NZ_FNCW01000014.1 GCF_900099815.1 Psychroflexus sediminis
GTAATTTTAATAAGTTTGATAATCCAAGAAAATTTAGCTGCCACTGTGGTTTAGCTCCTTTTCCATACCAGTCGGGAAGCAGTATTAAAGGAAAAACCAAGACTCATTTTCTGAGAGATAAATCTTTAAAATCTATTTTGACAAAGGGAGCTATCACAGCTGCACAGCATGATCCTCAGCTAAAGGCATATTACAATCGTAAGATTAAAGATGGAAAACATCACATGAGTGTAATAAACGCCATCGCTAATAAACTCGTTTTAAGAATATTTGCTGTTGCAAAAAGAGATGAACCTTTTGTGAAATTATCGGCTTAAAAATTTGTTTTTAACTTAGAATGCTCGATGCTAAAACATAGAAAAATCATCTTATATAATATGAAATTCTAAATTACCAAAGTTTGATTACGAATGTTCAATAGAATTAGTTTCAGTCTGGAAACACCGCGATAAAAACTTCAGCATTAGAGCGTTCCACCTGTTCTTTTAAATGCTCAACTGAAATTTTTCCAATTTTATACTGAAGCTGCTTTTGGGTGCCGCAAAGTATTGCCTCTTTAAAACAGAAAGGCTCTAAGTCTTCTCTATCATAAGAAGAAATGTAGATTTTGATAAGCTTTTCAGAATCAAACTCAGAAATACTTGTGTTTACTTTGGAATAAGGATAGGAATAGTTTTTCAGTAAAGAAACCAGGTCTGAAAGCACGGCACTGGCCGTAGGGACGCTCCCGGCTCCTTTTCCCTGAAGCAGCTGCTGATGTGCAAAGTCAGCATTGATTTCCACCGCGTTATTTTCGAATTCAATGGAAGTGATGGCTTCGGAAGTCGGGATAAACTGGGGGGCCACGTAGGCTTCCAGTTTGCCATCTTCCATCTTGGAATGCCCGATTAATTTGATGCTGAAATTTTTCTCCTTGGCAAATTCAATATCCTCCGGTTTAACATGTCGTATCCCAAGATTTAAAATATCCTCTGGGGTGTTCAGTATCCCAAAGGCATGGTAATTACTTATGATGAGCTTAAACTTGGAATCCCAGCCGTCGATGTCCAGAGTAGGGTCAGATTCTGCAAAGCCGTGTTTTTGCGCATCGGTGATGATCTCCTCAAAAGGCTGTGGATTTTGAAACAAGCGGGTCAGTACATAATTGCTGGTCCCGTTGCTTATGGATTTTAAGGAGGTTAACGCATCATAACCAAAAGATTCCTCCAAAGTTCGTATCACAGGAATACTTCCACAAACGGCGGCTTCGTAAAGCAGGCTTACCTTCTGTTTTTGGGCTAAAGCAATGAGTTCTTCAAAATGTTCGGCCAGCATTTTCTTGTTTGCAGATATAACGTGTTTTTTATGGTTTAAAGCCTGTTTTACGATGTGAAAAGCGGCATCTGCATCATCGATTAACTCTAAAACCACGTTGATATCTTCATCTTCAAGAATATCTTCTGCGGCATAGCTAAAGTGTTTGGAGTCGATAGATCTCGGTTTGCTCGGGTCTTTAACCACGATGGTTTTTATGTTAATTTCTGACATTTCTTTTTTCTTGAGTACATGGTATATGCCAGAACCTACACTACCAAACCCAAACAATCCGATTCTTAAATTTTGTGACATGGATTATAGTTTAAAGTGTTTTTGTAATAATGATTTTATCTTTTCAACCTCAATTAAAAACCCATCATGACCATAGCTGGAATCTATGATTTCCAGTACTGAATTAGCGATGTGTTGATCAAGAAATTCCTGCTCTTCTACAGGGAATAGAAAATCGGTCTGAATTCCTATCACCAGGGTTTTGGCCCTGATTCTGGATAGTGCATTTTCAAAACCTCCTCTATTTCTCGCTACGTTATGGCTGTCCATGGCTTTGGACAAATACCAGTAGGCTTTCGCGTCAAAACGCCTGGAAAGTTTTTCCCCCTGGTATTTTTGATAGGAAGAGGCCCTGAAGTGATCTGTGGTATTGTCCTGATCGATTTGCGAGTTCTGGTAAGTCCTGTAGTTCCTGTAACTCACCAAAGCAATGGCCCTGGCAGCTTCAAGGCCTTTTTTACCGGCCTCTTTTTTGTTTTCAAAAAATGTAGAATCTGCCTCAATCGCCATACGCTGGGTTTCGTTGAGGGCAATGCCCCAGGAAGAATGTTTGGCGCTGGTTGCTAGTAAAATCAGATTTTTGATTTTCTCAGGCTTTAGAATAGCCCATTCCATCGCCTGCATACCTCCCATAGACCCCCCCAGGAGGTATTGAATCTGGTCGATTCCCAGATGTGCACTCAAAAGATCCAGGCTCTTTGAAATATCCCGAATGCTAAACTTAGGGAAATTCAGGCCGTAGACTTCTTTGGTTTCCGGATGCAAGCTTTGCGGATTGGTACTCCCATAGCAGGAACCAATCGTATTGACGCAAATCACAAAATACCTATCGATATCAATACCGTTTTTCTCATCAAAAATGCCCGGCCACCATTCTTCGGGATGCGCATTGGCGGTTAAGGCATGGCATATCCAGATGACATTTGAAGCTTCAGCATTGAGCTGGCCTAAGGTGTTATAAGCCAGCTCAAGCTTAGGTAAAGTCTGACCATTTTCGAGTCTGAAAGGCTTTCGATACGTAAATAATTTAGGCATAGGCTTCTTCGGTGTAAGCTGACTTTGTAATGTGATACTGAATTGGGGTCGCCTGACTTAAATTATCGCTGACTGGACATCTTTGTTTTACGCTTTTCAACAGAAAGTCTATGCTTTCCTGAGTGGCGTTGGTGACAAAATCGATACTCACCTCCAAAGACTGAAAGCCTGCCCGGCCTTCTTCGCTTAGCCCCAGGAATTTGTCAGCCTCTATATTTCCGTTGATATTGATATTAAAATCATAAAGTTTGATCCCCAGTTCTTTAGCTACCAAATTGATGACCACATTCAGGCAGCCCGCATAGCCTGCCAGGAGATATTCTACCGGATTGGCGGCTAAATCCTGTCCGCCAAGTTCGTGGGGTTCGTCCACTAAAAAGCTAAATTGCCTTGAAGTGCCTTTATATAAGGTTGAATTGATACTGGATCCGTTTATTGAAAAGTTTGATAAACTCATTCTATTTAATTTTTAAGTTGTGAAAATGCCTGTTCCAAATCAGCGATGATGTCGTCTATATGTTCTATCCCTACAGAAACTCTGAGAATTCCCGGGAATACGCCGGAGGCTTCTTGCTCCTCTTCGTTAAGCTGCTGATGGGTGGTAGAAGACGGATGAATGATTAAAGTCTTGGCATCCCCCACATTTGCGGTATGGGTGATAAGCTCTAAAGCATCTACCAGCTGGTCTGCATCATTCACGTCCCCCTTGAGCTTAAAGGATAACACGGCACCGAAGCCATGGCGGAGGTATTTTTTGGCATTTTCATGATAGGCTGAACTTTCCAGGCCCGGATAATTGACATATTCTACTTTGGGATGTTTTTCCAGGTGTCGGGCCAGCTTCAAAGCATTTTCAGAATGACGTTCGGTTCTGAGGGATAAGGTTTCCAGGCCCTGAAGCAGTAAAAAGGAGTTGAATGGGCTAATGGACTGTCCGAAATCTCTCAGGCCTTCCACTCTGGCTTTTATGGCAAAAGCCACGTTAGGGAGACCCAAGGGGTTGCCTTCGCCGAACACCTCCCAGAATTTCAGACCGTGGTAACCTTCAGAAGGTTCTGTGAACCCGGGGAATTTTCCATTGGCCCAGTTAAAGTTTCCTGCATCTACCAGTACGCCGCCAATGCTCGTACCGTGACCACCAATCCATTTGGTTGCCGAAGAAGTCACAATATTGGCCCCGTGTTTTATCGGCTGGGCAATCGCACCTCCGGCCCCAAAGGTGTTATCCACAATAAGGGGGATCTCATGCTTTTGCGCAATCCTGGCAATGGCTTCAAAATCCGGAATATTGAATTTTGGATTGCCGATGGTTTCCAGGTAAATCGCTTTGGTTTTATCGTCGATTAAGGCTTCAAAAGAACCCGGCTCATCGCCGTTGGCGAAACGTGCCTCGATACCGAGTTTCTTGAAGGTGACATTGAATTGATTATAGGTTCCGCCGTATAGAAACGACGTGGAAATAAAATTATCTCCAGCCTGCAGAAGGGTCGATAAAGCCAGAAACTGCGCGGCCAGACCGGAAGAGGTCGCTACCGCCGAAACTCCACCCTCTAAAGCAGCAATGCGCTTTTCGAACACATCGGTGGTGGGATTCATGATTCGGGTATAGATATTTCCAAACTCCTGCAGGCCAAATAATTTTGCGGCATGTTCAGAATTTTTAAATTTATAAGAGGAGGTCTGGTGAATGGGGACAGCAATTGAACCTGTGGTGGGATCGGCTTCCTGTCCGGCGTGAAGTTGTAAACTTTCAAATTTTAGTGTAGACATTTGTAAGGATTTTAAAAGGTTATGAATGGATTTACTCGGTATTCCTTCAGAAGAGAAGGGCAGAGATAAATTAGGAAACTTGAGAAGTGAGCCTATGCGCACATACAACAACAGCACGACATAGGCGTGTGCATTCGCATGGACGATGTGCAAAAAGATACTAGTGATACAAATTCAAAACTGAATTGAATGGAAAGCCTGGTGTTTAAAAAATACAAGTTCATTTTCTTATAATTTATATGTCCCTTTTTGGGCAGGAATTAGCACCTTTTCAACACTATGTTGAGGTTGCCGAGGGTCGCGGAGCCTGTCTCTCGCCTCTTCTTTATAAATCATACACCGAAAAGTGGCAGATGATGATACAAACATAATTCAAACTATACCAATGACAAGGTCAAAAAAGCTGAAATATGTTAAATATTGTTAAAACGAAAAAAGCCTCTATTTACAGAGGCTTTTTCAAAATGTTGTCAAAACAACAAGGTTTGGCTAATTCGTTGTTATACATTTTTAATTTTTTTCAATCAATCAAAAAGTAAACAACGTCAGCCCCCGTCTATTTTGCAACTAGACACCGTCATGAACGAAATCGAAATTCCATTTGTACGGGTAAAAGATGTTTTTCTTAAAAACTTCAAATAGTGATATTTATTAGTAAGATGTGTTTTTACTTAAATGGTTGCGTAATGAAGGTCCAAATAATAAAAAAGAAATACTATTTTTACATAAAATGAATTCAATTAAAAAAAAATGGCAAAAGAAAATAGCGAGAAAGATGCAAAGTTAAAAGCGCTTCAATTGACTTTGGATAAGCTTGATAAGACTTACGGTAAGGGAACGGTAATGAAAATGAGTGACCAGGCAGTTCAGGATGTAGAGGCGATTTCTTCGGGTTCTTTAGGTTTGGATTTGGCTCTCGGAGTTGGAGGATATCCTAGAGGAAGAGTAGTAGAAATATATGGACCAGAATCTTCTGGTAAAACCACATTGACGCTTCATGCCATTGCGGAAGCTCAAAAAGCAGGTGGCATAGCAGCTTTTATAGATGCGGAACATGCGTTTGACAGAACTTATGCCAGGAACCTTAACATAGACATTGATAATCTAATCATATCCCAGCCAGACCACGGAGAACAGGCTTTGGAAATCACTGAAAATTTGATTCGTTCCGGAGCTATTGATATTATTGTGATTGACTCCGTAGCGGCTTTGACTCCAAAAAGTGAGATTGAAGGTGAAATGGGAGATTCCAAAATGGGTCTTCATGCGAGACTGATGTCTCAAGCCTTAAGAAAAATGACATCGACCATTAGCAAAACCAATTGTACCGTGATTTTTATAAACCAATTGCGAGAAAAAATTGGAGTGATGTTTGGAAACCCCGAAACAACGACCGGCGGTAATGCCTTAAAATTTTATGCATCTGTAAGACTTGACATCAGACGTTCTACGCAGATTAAAAATGCCAATAGTGATGTGATGGGTAATAAAACCCGAGTGAAAGTGGTCAAAAATAAAGTAGCTCCCCCATTTAAAATGGCAGAATTCGATATAATGTATGGAACTGGGATTTCTAAAGTTGGTGAAATCATTGATATTGGAGTCGATTACGAAATCATTAAAAAAGCAGGGTCCTGGTTTAGTTATGAAGACACCAAGCTAGGTCAGGGTAGAGATGCCGTAAAAACTTTATTGCAGGACAACCCTGAACTGATGGATGAGCTGGAAGAAAAAATCGTAGAAGCTATCAAATTGGCAAAATCTGAAGATTAAAATACTACCCTTTAAAATACATAAAAAAACCGGTGATGAACTCATCGGTTTTTTTATGCCTGCTATTTTTTTGACCCAACGCAACCTTCTTTCTTTTATTTCGTCTATTAAGTAAACGCAACTGCCAATGAAATTTTTCACCAAATTTGTGATGGCTGGTTTTTTGACCTCCATTATTCTTTCGAGCTGTGAATCTGCGGATGATAATTTTTTTCAATCCACAGAAGTCTCCCCTATACTAGCTGCTAGCGTACCAGATACAATGCGGGTTGGAGAAGCCTACGTTCTAGAAGTCACTTATGAAAAAAAGTCAGATTGTCATAGCTTTTCAGGGTTTGATGCTGAAATACAGCAAGATAGTTTGTATTTTGTTCGCGCAATAACTATATTCACTCAAAAAGAAGGCATTAGTTGCGAACTCGAGAATGAAGGAATACCAATAGACGTCGATTTTATTAATTCATTTGAATCTGATTTTTATTTCAAATTCTTAACCGCAAACGATAGCCTTGGACAACCCGTTTTCATAGACAAAAAGGTGATTGTAATAGAATAAATACCAATGAAACTAAAAAACCTAATCAAACGCTGTAAGCAGAATGACCTATCGTCACAAAGGCTTTTATATGAGATGTTTGCAGAGGTTCTTTTTAGTATTTCTTTAAAATATTCCCGCAATTATGCTGAAGCAGAAGATAATTTGCAAGATGCATTTATTAAGATTTTTGAGAAAGTACATCAATTTCAACACAAAGGTTCTTTTGAAGGCTGGTTAAAACGAATAACGATTAACATTTGTCTTGAACGCTATCGAAACCAAAAAGTATTTGAGTTGGTGAATGAAGACGCTCTCAAAGCTGAAGAGGTTTATGTAGAAGACGAAAGCTATTCCTTACAATTTCTTTTGAATTGCATACAGAATCTTCCGGACAGATACAGAATGGTTTTCAACCTTTATACACTTGATGGTTTTTCTCACAAAGAAATTGCTGTAAAACTGGATATTAGTGAAGGCACCTCGAAATCAAACTTGTCTAGGGCAAAAGAAATTTTAAGAAAAAAAATTATCGAAGCCAAGGCTTATGGTGAATATCCTTATAAAATAGATCGGAATTAAATGAAATCTTCTAAATCTATAGAGCGCTTGTTTCAAGAAGGTTTTAAAGACTTTCAGGCTTCGCCATCACCAAAAGTCTGGAATGGTATTGAGGAGAAATTAACAGGAAAAAAACATTCCAGGAGAATTTTGCCCTTTTGGTGGCAAGTAGCCTCGGTTGCTGCTATTGTACTTATATTTAGTTCTATAGGCGTTTTTTATTATAATTCATCGGTTTATAAACCCTCTATAACGTTTAAGAAGCCTGCATCATTAAAATCAACTTCCTTAGAACTTATTCCTCTTCAATATAGATTTTCATCGGTTACTGAAAGTTTATCCAAAATGGAAAATTCTTTTGAAAGCCGTTTAGCTTTTCAAATTAGAGAACCGGAAGCAGGCAGTTCAGTATTAGCCGGTTCAACTTTAAATTTTAATCAAAAAGACTGGTATGCAGCCCCTGCAGAAAAAACAAAAACTACAGAAAGGTCGTTTTCGACAGTTAGCCAGTTGAAGGGTTCTTTGATAAATTTTCTTTCAAGCCCCTCTGTAACTTACAGCCTTGCCAAAGCTGATGTAAAGGAAAACACGGTAAGCAAGAAAAAATCACTGTTTGATGCGATGCAGGAAGATAATCTTTCAGCAGTTGACGAGGCTAAGTCCATAGATAAGCCCTGGACTGTTCAGCCCAATATTGCTCCTGTTTTTATGAGTTCTCTTAGCGGAGGAAACCCTATAGAATCAACTCTCCAGGGAAAAACAACGAGTAATCCCAACCTGTCTTACGGCGTCAATGTTGCCTATGCCATTAATAAAAAGATTAAAATAAGAACAGGAATCAACCAGGTAGCTATGGGATATGCAACTCAAGATGTTGTTTTATCCATCACCTCTCCGTCTTTTAAAGGAGAGAATTCGAGTAATATCAATAGGCAATCAAGCCAATTAGGCCAATTTTCTCTGATTTCCGCAATTAATAACCGAGATGTACAGACTAGAGCGGGTATCACTTCTTTAGGTCTTAGACCTTCAAAGGTAAATCCTGTTGGCGTACTAAATCATGAACTGGGCTTTGTAGAAGTGCCTTTGGAGGTAGAATATGCGCTTTTAGATGAAAAAATAGGCATACATGTATTGGGCGGAGCCAGCACTTATGTATTAAATAACAACGAGATCTTTTTCGAAAATAATGGACGCTCTTCGAATATCGGTGAAGCAAATAATCTCAACACCTTTAGTTTTAGCGCCAATCTGGGTGTAGGTATGGATTATAACTTTTCAGAGCAGGTATCCTTTAATTTAGAGCCTAAGTTCATGTATCAAATTAACACCTTCGAAAGTAATACCTCCAGCTTTCAGCCTTATTTCTTCGGAATTTATTCCGGAATAAAATTTAAGTTTTAGGAATTAGACTTTCAAAATTTAAATTGCCTGTTGCTTATGTAAGTAAAAAAATTAACTTTGTTCGTATGAGAGTAGAAGAGTACATACAAGACCTGTTATACCGATACGAATGCGTTATAGTGCCAGGATTAGGCGCTTTTGTTACACAAAAAAACACGTCCATCTATCATGCGGACTCTCACAAGTTCTCACCTCCTTCCAGGAAATTAACCTTTAATAAAGCGATTCAAAATCACGATGGCCTTTTAGCAGAAACCATTGCCAAAGGAGAATCTATGGATTTTGAGAGTGCAAAGCACAAAATCCAGCTTTTTGTCAATGATTTTCAAACGGCTTTAAACCTTGAAAAAGTTATAGACATTCCTCGGTTAGGAAGATTTCATCAAGATAAAGAGGGTAAAGTATCTTTTGAGCCTGATGCTTATGTTAACTATTTTATAGAGTCTTTCGGACTGGATGATATCACACTGGATACCATTTCGCAATCATTAGAAGAGATCAAAGGACAAGAGGACTCAAGTGTAAAAGTTAGAAAACTGGATACTTCAAGCTCAACAGAAAGAAAAAACAACAAAGCCTATCTAAGGTATGCTGCAGTAGGAGTAATTGCCCTTGGCCTTGCCGGTTTTGCAGGATTGTATCAGTATAACACGTACGTGATTTCACATAACGATGCTCAGGCTCAAAAAGCTGAATCCCTTCTGCAGGATAAAATTCAGAGTGCCGAATTCAGCTACACCTTATCCGAACTCCCTTTAAGCACCACAAAGCTTGAAACTTTAAAACCAAAATACCACATTATTGCCGGGGCTTTTCGAGTGAAAAGCAATGCTAATCGAAAGGTAGAGCTTCTCCGGGCTCAGGGCTATAAGGCTTCGATGATTGGAGAAAATGCCTATGGCTTGCACCAGGTGGCTTTTGACAGTTATGTGCAAAAAGAGGAGGCCTTGTCTCAGCTTAGAACAATAAAGGCGACAGAAAATCCAGAGGCCTGGTTGTATGTAAAGCAACTTTAGGTTAGGGTTAACAAGACAAAACCTATCTTTGCAAAAAAATATACATGGAAGTAAAATATCCTGAAGATTCTAAAACCACACTTACAGATTTAGTTTTACCCAGTGAAACGAATCCACTCAACAACCTGTTTGGTGGAGAACTTTTGGCCAGAATGGATCGTGCGGCGAGTATTGCTGCAAGAAGACATTCCAGACGTATCGTCGTCACGGCATCTGTCAACCACGTCGCTTTCAACAAAGCCATCCCCTTAGGGAGTGTGGTGACTGTTGAAGCTAAAGTTTCCAGAAACTTCAAAACCTCGATGGAAATATTTATCGATGTCTGGATCGAAGACCGTGAAAGCGGAAAACGGTCTAAAGCCAATGAAGCGATTTATACGTTTGTTGCTGTTGATGATACAGGAAATCCCGTAGAAGTTCCTAAATTAGAGCCGCAAACCAAACTTGAAAAAGAAAGGTTTGATGCTGCTTTAAGACGTAAGCAGTTAAGCTTGGTTCTGGCAGGTAAAATGAAACCACAAAACGCGACTGAGCTTAAAGCTCTTTTTGAAAATAATAAATAAATACTATGTACGAAGTTATTCAGATTGTTCACTCCTATTGGGCTTATTTGGTCGTTTTAGTCCTTGTATTAGCGACTTTTAATGCGATTATCAAAACCCTGGGCAAAAAATCATTTGGCCCGCAAGACTTTAGAATTTCACTGTTTACGCTTATTGTTTCGCATCTACAATTGCTTATTGGTCTTGTCTTATATTTCGTAAGCCCTTATTTCAGTGCCTTTTCAGAAGTTGGTATGAAAGGCGTCATGCAGGACAGCACTTTGAGATTATACCTTGTGGAGCACCCATTAACGATGATAATAACGATTGTCCTCATCACCGTAGGCTACAGCAAGCACAAAAAGAAACTGGCGTCCAATAAGAAGTTTAGAACCATCGCTATTTTTTATGCCCTGGCCTTACTGCTTATGCTTTCAAGGATTCCCTGGAAGGCCTGGTTTTAATATAAGCATATCATAACAGGCTTAAGACGTAAAGCTCCCGGAAGCACTTTCAGGGAACTTAACCTGACTTTGGATGCGTATGCACCTGAATTAAAACGCTGAAGTTTGTTTATGAAATCCCATATAATTTCCTTTCCTAAGTCACTGAGACAGGATTCAACCATAAAAAAGCCCTTTAAAATTAATTAAAGGGCTTATTGTATATTAGAAGTTAATTGCTTAAGCTTCAAATGGAGTGACATAGACAAAAGACTTATCATCTTTTGTTTTCTTAAAATGTACGGTTCCATCCACTTTAGCGTGTAATGTATGATCCTTTCCAGCATATACATTCTCGCCTGGCTTGTGAGCAGTTCCTCTTTGTCTCACGATGATATTTCCGGCAACAGCAGCCTGTCCGCCAAAAATTTTAACGCCAAGACGTTTTGATTCTGATTCTCTTCCGTTTTTTGAACTTCCAACACCTTTCTTATGTGCCATGATGTTTAGTTTTTGTAATTATGTTACTTACTTAATAATTCGATCAATTCAGCTTTTTTCAAAGCAGAGTATCCTTCCAAGCCTCTTTCTTTGGCCATTTCTTTAAGCTCAGCCACAGTGTGCTTGCTCAAGTCAGTTGTTTCTTCTTTATTAGCTTCTTTGGTTTCTTCTTTTTTCTTAGAAGTGGAAGCAGATTTTGAAGAACCTCCGGAAACAGAGATGTCTCCAATTTGGAGTTCAGTAAGGTACTGGCGGTGACCATTTTTCTTACGGTATCCTTTTCTTCTTTTCTTTTTAAAGACAATAACCTTGTCTCCTTTCAGGTGCTTAACGACTTTTGCGCTAATGGAAGCACCGTCTATAGCCGGGGCGCCTAGAGTAATGTTGTCTCCGTCTGCATGTAAAAGAACTTTGTCAAAAGATACATCAGCACCTTCCTCTTCTTTTAAACGGTGAACAAACACTTTCTGGTCTTTCGCAACTTTAAATTGCTGCCCTGCTATCTCTACAATTGCATACATAGTGTTTAGTTATTTAATTTTTACTAAATAGTTTGCAAATATAGTACTTTAAAAATAAAAGGGCAATTTAAATTGAAATGAAAATACTAACCTTTCAAACTGCGTTTTAGCAGCTGCATGAAGGAGAGAGTCAGGACTATGGTCGTAGCAAAACCACCAAGTAAAACGGTGAAACTAAATATTCCAACACCCACTGTATAGGACTTAGAGAAGTTTTCTGCGATTTTACTCATGAAATCGGGATCGACTTCTGTCACATAGACTGCCATAAAAATGGTAAAGAGGATAGTAGCCAGAAAACCGGTCACTATTCCGGCCTGAAAGCCTTTTGTGTAGGTATAATCCTCTTTTAATTCAATTCGCTTATATCTTATGGCTTCATAGATGGCAAAACCGGTAATAACCCCATTAAATAAACTAAATAATGGATTGGTATGCAGTCCAAATAAGGACAAAACCAAAAAGTATGCTATTAAAGAGGAAGCTAATGCTATTCCAAATCTTACAGAAAGTACAAATCGACTCATGGGTTAAATTTATTTGCTAATATATCAAAATTAAGAATGGATAAGAATTTTCAACGTGAATTAATAAACTCTTAAGGATTACAAAAATATAAAATGGATTGAATTTTTTTTGTAACAAATCATATACTTTTAGACCTATATGATATAACCAAAAACAAAAAAAATGACTAAGACTATTATGTTATCTGTTTTTGTATTTTTTATCACGCTGGCGCAGGCCCAGAAGGTGGAATTTACAGAATACGACCTGGACAACGGTTTGCATGTGATCCTGCATCAGGATAACACAGCTCCTGTTGTAATCACCTCTGTTATGTATAATGTGGGTGGAAAGGATGGCCCTAGAGATCGTACCGGCTTCGCTCACTTCTTTGAACATTTGTTATTTGAAGGCTCAGAAAATATAGGAAGAGGTGAGTTCATGAAAATAATTCCTGCTAACGGAGGTACGTTTAATGCAAATACTTCTCAGGACAGGACCTATTATTATGAAATCTTCCCGTCCAATAAGCTGGAACTGGGACTATGGCTAGAGTCTGAACGCATGCTCCATCCAGTAATTGATGAACAGGGAGTAGAGACTCAAAATGAGGTTGTAAAAGAAGAAAAGCGACAAAGCTACGATAGACCTTATGGTAAATTTTTAGAGGTTGTAGGCGAAAATCTTTTCACAGTTCATCCCTATAAGGATACGAATATTGGAGAAATGGAGCACTTAGATGCGGCAACTTTAGAAGAATTTAATGCGTATTTCAACAAATATTATGGTCCTAACAATGCTGTTCTGATTGTTGCTGGAGACATAGACAAAGAGGAGACCATGAAAATGGTTAAAGCATACTTTGGTGAAGTTAAGCCTCGTCCTGAAGTGATAAGAGATTTCCCTGAAGAAGAGCCTATAACGTCTACTAAAAGGGTGAAAGCTTACGATGCAAATATCCAGATCCCCGCAATCATTGCTGCCTATAGATTACCTGGACAGGCAACCCGTGATGCTTTTGTATTAGACATGATTTCAACTTATTTAAGCGGAGGAAAGAGTTCTGTTTTGTACAAAAAATTAGTTGATGAACAAAAGATGGCTTTACAAGCTCAGGCTGTCAACCTAGGTCAGGTAGATTATAATATTTTTGCTTTGTTAGCTCTGCCCTTAGGCGATGTTTCTTTGGATACTCTTTTAGAAGAAATAGATGAAGAGATTCTTAAAATGCAAACTGAATTAATTTCAGAAAGAGATTACCAGAAATTATTAAACCAATTTGAAAGCAGATTCGTAAGTTCTAACTCTAGTGTTGCAGGGATAGCCAGTTCTTTGGCTACATATTACTTGTTGTATGAGGATGTGGATCTGATCAACACTCAATTGGAACTTTACCGATCTATAACAAGAGAGGAAATTAGAGACGTTGCTAAGAAGTATTTAAGCCCTAATCAAAGGGTAGAAATCGAGTATTTACCAAAAAAAGAAGATAACTAAGATGAAAACAATAAGCATAAAATTAGTAGCTTTTATAGGTGTTGCTTTGATTGCATTTGGAGTCAACGCTCAAATAGATAGATCTCAAATGCCTGAAGCTGGCCCTGAACCCAAAATCAATCTTGAAAAGCCAAAGGAATTTAAATTAAAGAACGGAATCACCCTTATGGTGGTTGAAAATAATAAGTTACCTCGCGTTTCTTATCAATTGAGAATCGACAATTTGCCTTACAAGGAAGGAGATAAAGCAGGTGTTGCAAGTTTATTATCTGCAATGCTCGGTAATGGAACCACTTCGATTTCTAAAGATGATTTCAACGAAGAAGTTGACTTTTTAGGAGCTAGCATAAGCTTTGGTTCAAGTGGAGCCTTTGGAAGTGGATTGGCGAAATACTCAGATCGCATTGTCGAGTTGATGGCAGATGCTACAATCAATCCTTTATTGGTTGAAGAAGAATTTGAAAAGGAGAAAGAAAAACTGATCGAAAATTTAAAGTCAAGCGAAAAAAGCTTAGATGCTGTTTCCGGAAGAGTTGTAAGCGCTTTGGCTTATGGCAAGGATCACGTTTATGGAGAGTATTTAACAGAAGAAACGGTCAACAATGTTACTTTTCAAGATGTGAAAGATCTTTATCAGGTGCGTTTTGCTCCCAACGATGCTTATATTGTTGTCGTAGGAGATATTGATCCAAAAGCTGCAAAAAAACAAATAAAAAAGTTTTTCGGGGATTGGGAAAAGCAGGATTTACCAAACATAACTGAACCGAAATTGACAGAGAATGTATCGACTACTCAAATCAATTTTATCGATATGCCAAACGCCTCTCAAACGGACATTACAGTAACAAATAATGTTGACTTGAAGCAGAACGACGAAGATTATTTTGCTGCATTGATGGCAAATAACATTCTTGGAGGAGGTGGTGAAGGCTACCTGTTCAAAAATCTTCGTGAAGACAAAGGCTATACTTATGGAGCTTATTCAAGTTTAGGGTCAAACCGATATGGTGTCTCTAGATTCAATGCTTCTGCTAAGGTAAGAAATGCCGTTGCGGATAGTGCAGTGGTTGAGTTCGTTAAAGAAATAAAACGAATTAGAACAGAGCCAGTTGATGCGCAAACTTTAGAAAACGCTAAAGCGAAGTATGTTGGAAATTTTGTAATGGCATTGGAGCGTCCTCAAACCATTGCAAACTATGCGCTTAGTATAAAGCTCAATAATTTACCACAGGATTTTTATGAAAATTATCTTGATAATATCAATAAGGTGTCTGCTGAGGATGTTAAGGCAGTTTCCCAAAAGTATTTTAAGATTGATAATGCTAGAATAGTCATGGTGGGTAAAGGAAGTGAGGTTGTAGATAAGCTTGATAGATTGAACCTTCCTGTAAATTATTTTGATCAATATGCGAATCCGATTGACAAACCTGAGTTTAAAAAAGAACTGCCGGAAGGGGTTACAGTGGCAACTGTGTATGAGGATTATATCACTGCTGTAGGTGGAGAAGAGGCGATTTCTAAAGTCAATTCCATGATGATGAAAGGGAATGCAAGTGTTCAGGGGATGACTTTATCTTTTATAAGTAAAGCGGCTAAAGGCGGAAAATCTCTCACTATGATCGAAATGAATGGAATGACGCTTAGCAAGCAGGTTTTTGATGGCGAAAAAGGCTATGCTGCTGGTCAGGGTCAGAGAATAGATTTAAACGAGCAGCAGGTGAAAGACTCTAAAGCAAGCTCTGGTCTCTTTCCTGAATTAAGTGTGTCAGAAAACGCAGAACTTAAGGGGATTGAGTCAGTAAATGGCGAAGAGGCTTATGTTGTTCAGCTTACAGATAATGTAAGAGAATTCTACAGTGTAGATTCTGGCTTGAAACTGGCCACTGAAACTACAGCAGAACAAATGGGACAAAAAATGGTATCCACGATTTCATACCTGGATTATACAGATAAAAACGGAATCTTGATTCCCATGACCTTAAGTCAAAATTTTGGTCCACAAACTGTCGATATCAAAATAGAAGAAGTAAAATTTAACGAAGGCGTTACCGATGCCGATTTCGAATAAGTTTTAGTGTTTATGATTCTTAAATCCCGCTGAATGGCGGGATTTTTTTTGTTTTAGGTAAAAAAACAGTCAGGCCCCGGTTTTTTTGAATAATTAATCATTTAGAAAAGTTTGCATAAGCGTATTATTGCAGACGTACAGTCTAAATAAAACAGCATGCGCTTCAAAGATTTACCCCAGCTTTTAGTATTGGTTTTGCTCATGGTTCAATGCAAAAATCCAAGTGCATCAGACCAGCAGTCAGAAGTCATGTTTGCGACCTTCAACGTCAGTATGGAATCTGAAAATTATTTAGGCCGATATGCCGATGGTGTGTCTTCTCAGGTGCTAATCGATAAACTGGCCGGGGGAACGAGTCCACATATAAAAAATATTGCCAAAATCATACAGACCCAAAGGCCGGATGTAATTCTGCTCAATGAATTTGACTATATCGAAAATCCTGAGCAGGGAGTAGAGCAATTCATCAAGGCTTATCTTAAAGTGCCTCAGGGAGAAGCACAAGCGATCGACTATCCTTATTATTACTATGCTGCCTCCAACACCGGAATAGAAACGCCGTTCGATCTTAACGGAGACGGCAAATTTGAAGGCAGTGCCAACGATGCCTTTGGTTATGGACGATATCCTGGACATTATGGGATGGTACTGCTATCAAAATACCCCATCGACAAAGCGAATATCCGCACCTTTCAGAAGTTTAAGTGGAAGGATATGCCCGGTTATCTGGTAACCCAAACGGCTGACGGGAATAATTTTTATAGCGATGAAGCCTGGGATGCTTTCAGGTTGTCTTCCAAATCGCACTGGGATGTGCCTGTAAAATTTGGTGATCAAACCATACATGTATTGGCAAGTCATCCTACTCCACCAGGTTTCGATGCTGAGGAAGATAGAAATGGCAAGAGAAATCACGATGAGATAAGATTCTGGAAAGACTATATCGATAAAACCCAGGGCGCTTATATTTATGATGATAAGGGTGAAACCGGTCCCCTGGGGTCAGAGGCCTTCGTCATTATGGGAGATTTGAACGCTTCACCTTATGAAGGTAACGCCAGGACCGAAGGCATCAGCGATTTACTGAATCATCCTAGGGTGAATAATGAGTTTACCCCTTCCAGCAAAGGCGGTGAATCCTTAAGCCCTGATAATCCCTATGGAAAATACCACACGGCTTTTTGGAAATTGAGAGCCGACTATGTCCTGCCTTCCAAAGATTTGAATGTGGTCGATCATGGTGTATTCTGGCCGGTAGAAGGCGAAGCTTTGCATGAATTGATGCTGGATAGGGAATCCAGCTCCGATCATAGACTGGTCTGGGTTGAGGTCAAGCTCGAAGACTAGTTTTTCATTTCAACACCTTCAAGGCTTTTACGATGACACTTTCTACACAGGTTTTGGTGGATAAACAAAGTTATGCTTGCCCGGCGAGGGAATAGTCAGGGTGTAACTTAAGACATAACAAGGTTAGCTTACTGTTAGCTCTATAGCATGATTTGGTGTGGGCATTCATATTTTGTACCTAAAGGCACAAGGTGGTGCCGGTGGCTTTCTCTATTACCTATATAAAGTCTCTAAAGAGACAAGTCAATCAAAGCGCTCTCTCTTAGTTAAGGTTTGAAAATGAGTTTTGAGCCTTTTTCGCCAGGCATATGTTAAGTCACGAACTCCATAAAACTAGTAACTACTAACCTGTCCCGTTAGGGACTATATTTTGGTAAACCCTAATACGAAACAGGCTCAGCGTGCCGTCAGGTACGCTATATGGTTTGGGATAAAGCTAAAAGAAAAAAGTTTACTTCAACACCTTCACCGCTTTCACGATGACACTTTCTATACTGGTTTTACTCGACACAAAAACAGATTCAGAATACAATCCGGCCTGCCTGGCCGTCGTGGGCCCGATGCAAATCAGTTTGGATGTTGAAGCCGGATTTGCTTCAAAAAAGCTGTCCACTCCGGAAGGACTGAAGCACAGCACGGCATCAAATGTTCGGTTGAAGGATTTAGGGGTTTTGATGGTTTCGTAAACGAAAATCTCTGTGAGACTGACTTTTGCTTTTTTAAGGGCTTCAGAAAGCTCAGGTCTTCGCTGCCGGCTTCCAAAAAAGGTAAAAGCCTGATCGGCATAGCTTTCGATGATGGCGTCAGCTAAGGCCTTCCCATGTTCAGCGATGAGTTCGACTTCAAATCCCAGGGATTTCAATTTTAAAGCGGTGTTTTCACCCACACAAAAGCAGGTTTTGATTTTGAAATCCCGGATTAATTCAACTGTTGTCTGACTGGTGATAATGGCATTTGGGTAAGGTGCTTCGGATACGGAGGCCGGCAATTCTAAGGCTTGTGTCTTTATAAAATTGTATTCGGTAAGACTAAGGTCCGCGTTGAGGAGCAGGTTTTTCTGAGCGGGTGAAAGCCGTTTTGTAGAAAGGACAGAAGACATCTTACAGTATTTTCCGCAGTTCTTTCATCAGTCGATCACCCCCCTGTCTCAAAACCAGTTCAGCGCAGCGTTTACCAAAACCATCTGCCTGGTCTAAAGCTGTGGATTCTTCGATGATGTAGCTTTCGGTTCCATCCAGACCAAACAGTCCGGCTTTTAGTTTCAGTTCATCACCGTCAATACTAGCTAGGGCGCCAATAGGAGCTGTGCAGCCCCCTTCTAAAGTTCTAAGGAACTCTCGCTCAACTTTTACAGCCAGAGCGGTTTCAGCGTGATTTATAGGACGCAAAGCCTCTTTACAAATCGTATTTGAATCCAAAGTTACAACCAGCATCGCCCCCTGGGCAGCTGCAGGAATCATCCAGTCGAGTTCGGTGTGGTTGTCCGGTTTTAAATCGATGCGCTCAAGTCCAGCTGCAGCAAATATGGCTCCAGCCCAGTCGCTGTCCTCCAGCTTTTGCAGACGGGTGTTGACGTTTCCTCGCAAGTTGACGACCTCATGATTTGGATATTTTCGCAGCCACTGGGCTTTGCGTCTCAAGCTTCCCGTGGCAATCGTTTCTTTTGAAGAAAAATGCTCAACACCTTTATGAATAAGGATGTCACTTGTGTTGGCTCTTGGTAAAACAGCCGCTTGCACAACGCCTATTGGCAATCTTGTAGGCACGTCTTTCATGGAATGCACGGCAATATCAATTTCTTCTTTGATGAGGGCCACATCCAGGGTTTTGGTAAAAATCCCAGTGATGCCCATTTCGTAAAGCGGTTGTTCGAGATTGAGATCTCCGGTAGATTTGACGGGTTTAAGAATGGGAGTATAGCCTTCGCGTTCCAGGAGTGATTTTACTTGGTGTGCCTGCCATAAGGCCAACTCACTATCACGAGTTCCTATCCGTATAGTTTTTGACATAAAGAAACAGAGTTATAGGGATGAAAATTAAGGCTAATCAGATTCAGTTTCCAGTTCGAAGACTTTCTTGAGTAAAGCAATGCTGTCTTCCGTAGAACCGTTGGCGCTTCTTAAGTGGCTTGCAAAGCTTCTTGTGATTTTATGAATCACGCGATCACTGATGAGTTCGGCCTGCTCTTTATCAAACTGATTGTTCTTTTTGCTTTGATAATCCAATTCTTCATCCTGGAAGATTTTGAATTTTTCTTTAAGGGCTTTGATAGTTGGAGCAAATTTTCTGGTGTCCAGCCACTCATCAAATTCAGTTTTTACATCTTCAATGATAGCTTCTGCATCTGGGATAAAAGCTCTTCTTTTAGATAGAGTTTCATCGGTAAGCTGAGATAAATGATCCAGGTGAAGCAGCTTCACATTGGTCATTCCTTCCACATCTTCAGCTACATTTTTAGGAATGGAAAGGTCCAGAATTAAAAGCTCTTTTTTAGGATAAATCAGTTCTTTGGTGATGGTTGGAGTTTGTGCACCAGTGGCCACAATCAAAATATCAGTAGAACGGATTTCCGACTGTAATTCTGAAAAGTCCTTGACGATCAAATTGAATTTGCCAGCGATTTCTTCAGCTTTATCTTTAGTTCTGTTGATGAGCGTAATGTTTTTATTACTGGTATGCTTCACCAGGTTCTCACAGGTGTTTCTCCCTATTTTACCAGTCCCAAACAAGAGTATTTTCTTATCTGAAACATGAGTGGTGTGGTCTAAAATATATTGGACAGAGGCAAAAGAAACCGAAGTTGCTCCTGAAGATATTTTAGTTTCATTTTTGATTCTGCGGCTGGCCTGTATCACAGAATTGACCAGTCTTTCCATGAAATGATTGATCATTCCCTTTTTCTTGGACAAAGTGAAGGCCGATTTGATCTGACTTATGATTTCAAAATCACCAAGAATCTGACTATCCAGTCCGCCTCCCACACGAAACATATGAATGATGGCCGCTTCATTTTCCAGAACATACCCGCTTTCCACAAAGGTGGTCTGGTCTCCGATGCTAAATTCACAAAGCAGATCTATCAATACCTCTGCCTCGTCGGCAAATGCATAGATTTCAGTTCTGTTGCAGGTTGAAGAAGTCACCACAGAAGTAAGACCAATAGATTTAGCCTTGTCAAGCAAAGCTTTTCTCTGGTCTATGTTTAGGTTGAATTTACCTCTAGTCTCTGCATCTGCTTTTTGATAGCTGATGCCTATGACGTAAAAGTTTTTATGTTTAGAGACGTTGTATTTCTGCATTCTTTGATTCCAAAAAATATGGTGTACAAAACTAGAATATAAGCAGAGTTAAAAATAACGCTGTAAGTTCCTTTTTTGTCGTTTGGCGTATTTTTAATTGAAATCTGATAAATATCAGCTTAATTAAGTATTTTTGTAGTATTGATAACCAGTTAGAGCCTGTTTAATTAGAACCGTTCTAAATAATAAACGACTAGAAATGGCCTTGATGTCAGATAAAAATATCGCTAGAGGTTCCGAGCAACTTATAGAGATTGAAGAAGGGATATCCATCTTATCCGTTAAAAATGATTCGGACTACGAAGAATGTATCACGCACCAGATCAGTGCGGATTTCATTCAATTTCATTTTTGTGTGAAAGGCGAGATTAAATTCAATTTTAACGAAGGGAGGTATGCTTTAAATATTAAGGAAGATTCCTCTTTACTGCTTTATAATCCGGAGCGGGATTTACCGCTTAATCTCGAATCGTCTTCCAATTCCTGGTCGGTCTCCATTTTGATATCCATCAAAAAACTGCATACTTTATTTTCTGCTGAGGCCAATTATATCGATTTCCTGACCGAGGATAATCGCGATAAAAAATTCTATAAGGAAGTCATGGTTTCGCCGGCTATGGCTGTGATTTTAAGTCAGATTTTGAACTTCAATCTCCATCCTTCAGTTAGAAAAATATATCTCAAGGGCAAAGTTTACGAATTGATAGGGCTTTATTTCAACCGGCCTGCAGAGGCTGATATTGAGCAGTGTCCGTTTCTAGATGATGAAGATAATGTGAAGAAAATCAAATTGGCTAAAAGTATTATTCTTCAGCGAATGACAGAGCCCCCTACTTTGCAGGAACTTGCCGATGAAGTCGGGTTGAGCTTAAAAAAACTGAAAGAAGGTTTCAAGGAAATTTACGGGGATACCGTGTTCTCTTTTCTTTTCGATTATAAAATGGATTACGCCAGAAAACTATTGGAGAAAGGTCAGCACAACGTAAATGAGGTTGGCCTGAGTATCGGTTACAGCACGGCCAGTCATTTCATTGCAGCCTTCAAGAAGAAATTTGGAACTACGCCAAAGAAATATATCCAGGGCTGAATTTTGGATAAGAGTTTAAATTAGAAATGGGTTTGAAAGCTATGATCTCATCATTCTATTTAAAATTAATCATTTCAACTAGATGAGTTTATCATTTATATGTCTTAGAAAAAATTCTATTGCAAATCTTTACTTTACAATCACCCGTTTGTTGGTGATTTCAAATCCGGAAAGGACGTCCCGGCAAAACCAATAGCCTTGTAAGTCAATAAAATAAGTCTCTACGACTGTACCTTTGAGGTCTTTAAGGCTACCCATCAATAAAAAATAAATTGTAGGAGACCTGTAAAGGGGCGTTTCGGTATCTGTACTGCTGTTGATTAAGATATTATAGGATTTAAACCGGTGAACTAAAGTATCCTTTGGCTTAATGCGAATATGCTTCAGTTTTTTATCATCAATGAGGGTGTCTTTGACCTTATCCAGCCGAAATTGGTTTCTCGCTTTCTGAATAGATTGAGAAACACTTGAAACGCCTTGTGGAAACCCCATGATAATGGTGTTTGCTGCCAGAAAATCGGTTTTAAAAAACTGATTAAACGCAGTATATTTTCCATAATTGATCAAGTCTACATTTGCAATTTCATTTTCAGAATTATTGAAATTGAGAAAAGAACTGTTGTCTGTGTTGTTAGCAAAAAAGACTTTGTCCTGAATTATTGTTCCGATAGGATGTTGACATGTCAGGTGTTCAAAATAATGGATCCGGTTGTAAAATAATTTGTCTTGACTGTGCAGGTTCGTGCTCAGCGAAACTAGTATAACAAGACATGAAATGAGTTTAAGTTTCATAGTTTTTATTTCACAGAAACGAATTTAGAATCTTTATCGTAAAATCTCCAGGGCAACTCTGCATCTTCTTCTGCATAATCTATGCCAATTCTTGTGGTTTCTACAATATTAGCAGTTTGTTGTCCAACATCTTTTATCCAAATGTCATCACCTGTCACACTATATTGGTTATGAGATTTGGTGATGCCCAAAGCTTTGCTCACATTTCCCGGACCTGCGGTTAAGGTTTTATCTACCTCCACTTTCTTTCGGCGTTTCTGCATAATGTCGATGCCTTGAGTAGGTTCGATAGCTCTTATCAATATGGCATCCGCATTTCCTTGGGTATTTGTGACGATGTTGAAAAGGTTATGAATACCATAGCACAGGTAAACATAAGCAATTCCACCGGATTCGTACATCACTTTGGTGCGCTCGGTAAACCTTCCAAGATGCGCATGACAGGCTTTATCCCCCCGACCAGCGTAGGCTTCCGTTTCGGTGATAATGCCAGAAGTGATGACGCCGTCGATATGAGTGGTCAACTGTTTTCCAATCAAATCTTTGGCGAGAAAAACGACATTTGTGTTTTCAAAATAACTTTTCGAAAGTGCTTGAGGCATACCTTAGATTTTCGATTTAAAATAACTAAATTTAATGCTCAATACGGATTTCCTATGAAAACTTTAATGTTCTGTTTAATAATCACAACTGCTATGGCACAAAATTTTACCATTTACGATTTCGAACCTGACAAAAACATCAAAGACTGGGACATTGTAAATGACGGGGTGATGGGTGGTTTGTCTCAGAGTTCAATTCATCTTAGCGAAGACGGAAACGCGGTTTTTTCCGGAAAAATTTCGCTGGAAAACAATGGCGGTTTTGCTTCAGTAAGGCATCAAACCACGATTAAAAATATTCATGATTATAGCCATGTGAATATTCGGGTAAAAGGAAAGCCATCAACGTATCAATTCAGAATCAAGAAGAGTGGTGAAGAAGAAGCTCCTTCTTATGTCCAGGAATTTAAAGTGACTCCGGAATGGCAAACGATTCAATTAAAACTATCTAGTTTTTATCCCAGATATAGGGGAAGAAATTTAAATTTGCCCAACTTTGAGGCTGACGTGATTCGGGAAGTTGCCTTCCTTATAGGAAACAAAAAGGAAGAAGAATTTCAATTGGAAATAGATAAAGTTTACTTAACCAAATAAAAATTTATGAAAGAAGCAGATAAAAAATTTGTTGACAACTGGGAGAAAATCAAAAGTCAGGGCAAAGCAAAATACATCATCAAACATGGCTTTGGTTTTGGGATATTAATTTTCGCAGTCAACCTGGTGATCAATTACTGGGACAAATGGGGACAGCTGAGCAATACTGATTTTTTTGTACAGCTGGCCATTTCCATCGTTGTGGGTGGTGGAATTTACGGCATCTTTTCGTGGACCTTAAACGACTTTATTTACCGTAAGAAGCTGAAGGATAAGTAGAAGCCCCCTAACTTTTTATCACCGCATCACCAAAAAATATCGAATAGCAAATACTGAATACCGGATTTCAAATTTGTTATTTCAAATCTATTATTTCAAATTTCAAGCTCACCGCCTCAAATTTTGAATTTTTAAGTTTTTCTACTTCGTACTTCTAATATTTACCTTCTACTATTATTTTCGTCTTCGTCTTCGTCTTTGTCTATTTGTTTAGTCTCTGAACTCTCTCTTTTCTCTTTGTTCTTTCCTCTTTTTATCTTCATCGTCTTCACTCAGGAATCATGGCCTTTAAATCTTCTAAGGTATTGGCGTCTGCAATTTTTTTATCCTGTCGCCAGCGCAGGATTCTTGGAAAGCGTGTGGCAATGCCGCTTTTGTGGCGTTTGGATTCTGCGATACCTTCAAAGGCGATTTCGAATACCTGTTCGTGCTCCACACTTCTTACAGGACCAAAACGCTCGATGGTGTTTTTCTTGATCCACGCATCAATTTTCTTAAATTCTTTATCCGTCAGACCGGAGTAAGCTTTGGCGAAAGTGACCAGCTCTGTTTTATCGTCATTCCACAGCGCAAAGGTATAATCTGTAAACAGGTTACTCCTTCTACCGTGTCCACGCATCGCATAGGTAAGCACCGCATCAATACTAAACGGATCTGATTTCCATTTCCACCAGTCTCCCTTTTTGCGACCAACACCATAGCTGGAATCCGCTCGTTTTATCATAAGTCCTTCAGACTTGATCTCCCTTGCTTTTTGACGTTCCCTGGCCATGTCCTCCCAGGATGAAAAGCGCATGGTTTCAGACAAATGAAAAGGCTTTATTTTTGATGAATACTCAGCGAAAAGGTCATCTAGAATTTCTCTTCGTTTTTCAAATGGGGTTGAGCGAATGTCTTCTCCCTGGTATTCCAGTATATCGTAAGCTTTCAGGATAACGGGCAATTTTTTTAAAAGGGCTTTGCTGACATTTTTACGACCGATTCGGGTTTGCAGGTCCTTAAAATCTCCGATTCCCGCGTTTGGATACGGCAAAATCTCACCATCCAAAACGGTTCCATCGGGGAGAACTTCCGTAAACGCTTCGAATTCTGGATATTTGTCGGTGACCAGTTCTTCGCCACGACTCCACACAAAAAGCTGTCCTTTTCTAACAATCAGCTGTGAACGGATACCGTCCCATTTGTGTTCCGCAATCCAGTCGGCAGGATTTCCCAGTTCCGACGCCTCCTCTTCTATGGCATAAGCGAGATAAAAGGGATACGGCTTGGACAAGTAATCCGCTTCATTTTCTTCCAGGATCAATTCAGAATATGAAATCTTGCCAGGGTCCCAGTTTCCCATGAGTTTGAAAGCCAAAATATCCTCATCGATGCCGGTAGCTATGGAAAGTGCGCGGGTCATCAGTTTCTGACTTACGCCTATTCTGAACCCGCCTGTAATCAATTTGGTAAATACAAAACGCTCGTAATAATTCAGCTGGCTCCAATTCTCGATGAGGTATTGTTTTTTCTCTTCTTCTGATTTTGGTTTGAGCTGAAGTATTTCCTGTAGATACTGACTTAAGCTTTTTTCGGTAGTTTTTACTTTTTCGGGGACAACAAGCGCAATAGTTTCGGCGAGGTCGCCCACAATATGATAAGATTCTTCAAAAAGCCATAGAGGAATATCTGCCAATTCTGAAGCGTAATTTCTTATCAGCGTACTATTTACTGGTCTGGGAGGTCTTCTGTGAGATAAAATGGCAATGGTCCAAACTTTGTCAGTATCTGAAGCTTTTAGAAAGTAGTTGCTCAGCGCCTCCACCTTTCTATTGGTCTTGTTGGTGCTGTCTATCGTTTTTACCAATTGAGCAAAATCTTTCATACACCCGTTAGTCTGTTGCTGGGTTTTCTTCTGAAGTTTTTGTTTTAAGACTTGCCGGCAGATCAGACCGTCCTAAATTAGAATTTAGAAGAGCTGTGATGAAAGCTCCATTTTCGTTGGAAATCTTTTCAGCAAGATCGCTGCCAAACAACTGCCTTGCCATAGTCGCTTTTAGATATTTTTTTAAAACATAACTGCTACTTCCAAAGTTGTAGTACATATTATAATCCCCAAGATAACGCGTGAATTTATCTAAGACTTCTTCAGTGATAAGTCTTCTTTCTAAAAAATCGTTTTGAGAAAGCGAATTATAATATATTCTGTCTTCATCCAACAAATTAAAAATAAACCGATCCATCACTCCACCTTCATACATAAATTTGATATCCTGGATATCTTGTGAGGCGCTTCTAGGGACAAAAACATCTGGAATAATCCCGCCGCCTCCGTAAACAATCTTGCCTTCTGGAGTTTTATACCTCAGGGAATCATCCGTTGTAATGCTGTCTTTACTCAGGAGTTCTCCATTGGTATAGCGCTCCATGTATCTGGAATAATAAGCTTCACTATTTCCATTTTCATAAGGTCGCTGGATAGACCTTCCTGTTGGGGTATAATATCTGGCAACAGTCAGTCTCACGGCGCTTCCATCTCCAAGATTCATTTCCCGCTGCACAAGCCCTTTTCCAAAAGAGCGTCGTCCAATGATAGTTCCTCTGTCATTATCTTGAATCGCCCCGGCTACAATTTCACTTGCAGAAGCGGATTTCTCATCTATAAACACATACAGATTTTGGTCTTCATATATTCCGTATTCAGTAGCATAAGTTTTTCTTAAGTCCCCGCTTTTATTTTTGGTGAATAAAAGCAATTTTCCATCGGCGATAAATTCATCCAGAATAAGAGTAGCCTGCTTTAAAAACCCACCGCCATTATTTCTTAAATCCAAAATGATACTTTTCATTTTTGGAGTGGCAAACTGCTTCATTTTGGCTTTGAATTCGGAGTAAGTTGATTCAGCAAATCTATTGATTTTGATATATCCCAAGGTGTCATTCACCATGTATCCAGCGTCAACACTCTTTAAGGGAACTGTGCCTCTGTTGATTTCAAAATCCAGTAAATCATTTACTCCAAAACGTTTGACTTTGAGCTTGACCTTGGAATTCTCGGGTCCTTTGAGCAGCTCTATGATGGAATCGTTCGACATATTATTTCCAAATAAAGGGACAGCGTCTGCGTACAGGATTCGGTCTCCAGCTTCAAGACCAGCTTTTTCACCAGGACCTTTTTCCAAGGTTCTTATGACAGCAATGGTATCTTTAATGGTGTAGAAATTTATACCAATCCCAACAAAATCTCCACGCATATTATCTTGGACATAGTCAAATTCTTGCCTGGAGATGTAAGCAGAATGCGGGTCTAAATTCTCTAAAATAGAGGTTACAGTAATGTCCACGATGCTATCTGTATTCACTTCATCTACATATTCCTTATCGATGAAATTAATCAGTCTGTTTAGCTTTTGACGTTTAGAGGATGAGCTGTAAAGAGAGTTGTCCTGAAAATCCAATAGATTTCCGAGCCATATTCCTGCTACAAAAAACACAGTTATAAGCAGGGGTAAAATTATTTTCATTTTTTTATTCATTCCTCAAGATCTTGAATATGTTCTAGTTGAACACCAGCCTTTTTTAAAAAATCCAAACCTGAATTATCTTTATAAGCTTGCTGATACACCACACGAATGATGCCAGCTTGATGTATGAGCTTACTACATTCTTTACAAGGAGATAAGGTGATGTAAAGGCTTGCATTTTTTGACGATTGTGTGGAAGCGGAGACTTTAAGAATAGCATTTGCTTCAGCATGAAGCACGTACCATTTGGTAAGGTCGTCTTCATCCTCACATGCATTGTCAAATCCAGTCGGGGTACCATTGAAACCATCGGAAATGATCATGCGATCTTTGACGATGATGGCTCCTACTTGTTTTCGCTTACAATGAGATAACTTACCCCACTCTCGAGCAATTCGCAGGTAAGCTTTATCATATTTGAGTTGTTTTTCTGTTACCATTCGCAAAATAAATTCGAATATAAAACTTATGATTCTTTACAAGCGTTAAGAAGCTGCCTAAATTTACTTAAACTCTAAATTGTTGATTTTGACAGCGTTCAGAAAATCCAATTGTCTATAAGGATGGGGATTGTCATTCCAAGGACGATTGAAGAAATGACAAGTACCCAATCTCTTTTGGAAAATCTGAAAATATTTTGAACAATAAACCCTAAAAGCAGAACTACAAAAACCACCAAAATTTGAGCGAGTTCTATTCCAAGGGCAAATTCTACCAGCATCAGTAAAATAGTATCAGTGCCTTTGGCAAGCATATTGAAGTAGGTCGAAAAACCAAAGCCGTGGACCAGGCCAAAGAAGAAAGTAAAAAAGTAAAGAAGAGTGGCTTTGTTTTTTCCTTTGATTTTTCCAACCGTAAAGACATTATAAACCGCCGTAACAATAATGCTTAAAGGAATTAAAAATTCAATGAGATCAGTGTTTACCCTCAGGATATTAAAAGCAGAAAGCGCCAAGGATAAAATATGACCCAATGTGAAAAGTGTCACCAGCCAAATGACCTTTTTACTCTGAGGGAAGGACAGAGATGCCACTAAAGCTGTAAGAAAAAGCACGTGATCGTATGCATTCCAGTCCAAAACATGCTCAAAACCCATTTTGAGGTACAGCCAAAAATCTTCCATGTGTTAAATCTTAAGTTTAGTTGATAAAATTAAATAAAAATTGCTTCTGAAATGGTTTCAGAGTATCTAATACTCAAAATAATTGAAGTATGATTTCGACACGTCTGAAATTTGTTTATTTTTGTAAGCTCGGGGGATTAGCTCAGTTGGCTAGAGCGCCACGCTGGCAGCGTGGAGGCCATCGGTTCGAATCCGATATTCTCCACTTTATTCTAAAACCACTTCTTTTAGGAGTGGTTTTTTTGATTTCAAAATACGAAGTTGATTTTCCGGAAGTTTTGGTAATAGCTCATTACTATGCAATATTTCACTTACATACTAGAATCTTTAAAGGATGGCCGATTTTACATCGGCCAGTCTCAAGATTTACAAAAGAGACTTGAAGAGCACAACAAGGGGTTTTCTAGATACACTAAACCCTACAGACCCTGGAAGTTAATTTGGCAGCAAAGCTTTAACACCAGAAAAGAGGCATATCAACTTGAGCAAAAACTCAAAACTCTCAAATCCAGAGAAAGGCTAATTAAATTTATATCCAAAGGATGAGGCCATCGGCTCCGACATTAAAGCCTTTTTCAAAGGCTATTAATGCCGAGAGTCCACATGATTTATAGCTTCAGAGAAGCTTAAATCATGGGATTCGAATCCGATATTCTCCACAAAAACCACTTCTCTTAGGAGTGGTTTTTTTGATTTCAAAATACGAAGTTGACTTTCCGGAAGTTTTGGTAATAGCTCATTATTATGCAATATTTCACTTACATACTAGAATCTTTAAAGGATGGCCGATTTTACATCGGCCAGTCCCAAGATTTACAAAAAAGACTTGAAGAGCACAACAAGGGGTTTTCTAGATACACTAAACCCTACAGCCCCTGGAAGTTAATTTGGCAGCAAAGCTTTAACACCAGAAAAGAGGCATATCAACTTGAGCAAAAACTCAAAACTCTCAAATCCAGAGAAAGGCTAATTAAATTTATATCTAAAGGCCATCGGCTCTCCCGATGCTTCGGGACGATATTCTCCACTTCATTCTAAAACCACTTCTTTACGGAGTGGTTTTTTATTTAAAGGAGCAGGCCATAGGTTCTCATTAAAAATCGATTTTAATTTTTTGAAATTTTGATTTTTAAAAGATTTTAGAAGACGTCAATACTTTTTTTAGGGCAGTTATCTTTAGCCATTCATTGTGGATTAAATATAGATTAATAATTTTCATAAAAATATCTAAGAAAAATAATCGCCAGGTAAAATGCTATACATTTAGTCTTCATAATACATCATGAAAAGAGCTTTAGTAAGATTTAAAAATTGTGCTTTTAGAAAATTCCTTTCTCGCCATCAAAAGTATGCACCTGTCCTGTTCTTTACTGGCGGCTTTATTTTTGACACGTTCACTTTAGGCCGAATAGATCGCACCTACGATATCGTGTTTCTCTGCCTGTATATGGCTTTATTAACGATAAGCCTTTATTTATTCAATTTAGACGATGATGGCAAGTGGGAGGGCACTTTCATCGGGCGTTATTCCAAATACTTTCCGCTGGTGATACAGTTTTTCTTTGGAGGTCTTTCAAGTGCTTTTGTCATTTATTTCTTTAGAAGTGTCTCCTTGTCAAAAACGATGGCCTTTTTCATTTTGCTACTTATTCTTTTATTTGCCAATGAATTTCTTAAAAAGAAAATATCCAATAAATACCTTCAGTTTAGTGTCTACTTTTTTATAAGCTTTACATTTTTTGCCTTTATGATCCCTGTGTTTATAAAGGAAATAAACACTGTTGTTTTTATTATTTCTGGACTCGTAAGTTTAGGAAGCACGCTGGCACTCATCGTATTCATTTACGCCTCCAGTCCAAGCACCAGAACAGAGATAAGCTTAAAAAAACTGGTAAGCCTTATCCTCTTTCTGTATATATCTACCAATGTGTTTTACTATTTCAGGCTCATCCCGCCGGTTCCTCTTGCTATGGAAACGGGATTGGTGGCTCATGATGTCCAAATCAAGGATAACAAATACATCCTTACCTATGAAAGTGACGACTGGTATATATTCTGGCGATCACATCAAATCGATTTTCATCGTCTTGATGATGAACCTGTGTATGTGTTTACCTCTATTTTTGCACCTACAGATTTAAATACATCGGTTTTTCATCGGTGGAAATGGTATAATCCTGACACTGAAAACTGGGAAGTGACTGAAGATATTGGTTTTGAAGTTACTGGTGGACGTGGTCGTGGTTTTCGCGGATATACTTATAAAACCAATGTTACGGAAGGCCAATGGAAAGTTCAGGTGATCACTGAAGAAGAATTAATAATTGGTGTTGTAGATTTTGTGATTAAAAACACATCCGAATTTCCTGAGAAATCTCTGGTAGAAAAATCATTTTAAGTAAAATAGTAAGAATAATTCTGCTAAACTTTCAATTCCTCAATAGCATACCATAATCTTTGCTGAGCTTGATTTTGAGAACCAAAAATACTTCGGGAAATGTTTAAATTTTGGTCCAAAACTATCCAATGCGGAGTGCCTTCACATTCAAAATAGTTGTAAGCTTCAGCATCAGGATCCAAATAAATTTCAAAAGGCGATGTTTTTGAAGTGAAAATGTCTAAAATTTCAGTTTTAGAAAACATCTGATTTCCAAAATTGGTATGAATAACAATTAAATTCAATTCGGGAAAATGTTGAGATAACTTGTAAGCAAAAGGAATAGCTCTTCCAGTACAGCCAAGACAATACGTATTGTAAAAAAGGATAAGGTTTATTTGTCCTTTCTTTAATAGATCATGAATTGAAAGTATCTCGTTGTCTAAGGATTTGAGTTGAGTTTCCATTTATTTAGGTCTAATTAAATCGATTTTGTTTTAAAAAAACCCCAAATCTACGAGGTTGGCAAATTTATTTTTATAAATTTAAAACTTACCTGTATTAATTTCAAAATAAACACGATCAGAATGAACATCAAAAAAGTTTTAGTGGCCAACAGAGGTGAAATCGCTATCCGAATTTTTCGCGCCTGTACGGAAATAGGTATTAGAACTGTTGGAATTTACACTTACGAAGACAGGTATTCCTTACACAGATACAAAGCCGATGAATCTTACCAGGTCGGCGACGATAAAGAGCCGCTTAAACCTTACCTGGACATTGACGAAATCATTCGTGTCGCCAAAGAAAACGGTGTGGATGCCATACATCCTGGTTATGGTTTTCTTTCTGAAAATTCAAAATTTGCTCAGGCCTGCGAGGACAATAACATCGTTTTTGTAGGCCCTAAAGTAGATGTTCTGAAATCTTTGGGCGATAAGGTCACCGCCAAGAAAGTAGCTATCGACAATGAGGTGCCCATCATTGAAAGCAATAAAAAAGATTTGACCTCTCTGGAAATTGCCACGGAAGAAGCTGAACGTATAGGATTTCCCCTGATGCTAAAAGCTGCATCAGGAGGAGGAGGTCGCGGAATGCGGGTGCTTAGAAGCATGGATGAACTCGAAAATGCCTACGGCGAATCTAGGCGGGAAGCTAAAAATGCCTTTGGCGATGAAACGGTTTTCCTTGAAAAATTTATAGAAAACCCAAAACATATTGAAATTCAAATTGTGGCCGACAACCATGGCAACATTCTCCATCTTTTTGAAAGGGATTGCTCGGTCCAGCGCCGCTATCAAAAAGTAATTGAATTTGCGCCTTCCAAGGATCTGGATGAAACGGTCAAAAACAATCTTTATAAGTATGCGGTCAAAATCTGTAAAGCAGTAAATTATAACAATATTGGTACTGTTGAATTCCTTGTGGATGATGACGGCAGTATTTATTTCATTGAAGTTAATCCCAGAGTGCAGGTTGAACATACGGTAACAGAAGTAGTGACAGGTATAGATCTGATTAAAACCCAGCTTTATATCGCCGATAATTACAAACTATCTGACGAAGAAATAAAACTTCCTGACCAGGATTCGGTTTCTATAAACGGATATGCCGTGCAGTGTAGAATTACAACCGAAGATCCTAAAAATGATTTCAAGCCGGATTATGGAACCATTACCACTTACCGAAGTGCTTCAGGTTTTGGAATTCGCCTGGATGCCGGTAGTGTTTACCAGGGTGTGAAAATCTCTCCGTTTTTTGATTCGATGCTGGTTAAGGTCTCAGCGAGCAGCAGAACTCTGGATGATGCCTGCCGTAAAATGCGACGTGCCCTGGCAGAATTTAGGGTGCGTGGGGTAAAAACCAATATGGCCTTTCTCGATAATATTTTAAAAGACTCCACTTTCCGCGAAGGAAAAGTAACGGTGAATTATATCAAGAACACACCTGAGCTTTTCAACATCAAAGAGCCGAGAAACCGGGCTACCAAAATGGTTCATTTTCTAGGGGATATTACCGTCAACGGCAATCCCGATGTAAAGCACACCATCGATAACCCGAAATTCTTAAAACCAGAAGTTCCAAAATTATCCAAATCAACGCCTTACCAGAAAGGGACCAAAGATTTACTGACCAAGCTTGGTCCCGATGAATTTGCGAAGTGGTTATCCGATGAAAAGAAAATTCATTTTACCGACACCACCATGCGTGATGGGCACCAGAGTTTACTGGCAACGCGTATGCGAACCTATGATATGCAGAAAGTGGCGGAAAATTTTGCTAAATCTCATCCTGAAGTCTTTAGTATGGAGGTATGGGGTGGAGCCACCTTTGATGTGTGTATGCGATTTCTGAAGGAAAATCCGTGGGAGCGACTCAAAATTTTGAGAAAAGCAATGCCCAACATTTTGCTGCAAATGCTTTTGAGAGGATCCAATGGGGTGGGCTATACCGCTTATCCGGACAACCTGATTGAGCGTTTTGTCACCGAATCCTGGAACAGTGGTATTGATATTTTCAGGATTTTTGATTCACAAAACTGGATGAAATCCATAGCGCCCTGTATAGAATACGTGAGAAAAAATACCGGTGGTTTAGCGGAAGCCTCGATGTGCTATACCGGGGATATCATGGATCCTAACCGAACTAAATACACATTAAGCTACTATACCCAGCTGGCCAAAGACCTTGAAAATGCCGGTGCTCATGTTTTGGCAATCAAAGACATGGCTGGTTTGCTTAAACCGAATGCTGCCAAAGAACTGGTGTCGGCCTTAAAATCTGAAGTTAAGATTCCAATTCACCTGCATACGCACGATACCTCGTCGATGCAGGCCTCTACTTACCTCAACGCCATAGAAGCCGGAGTAGATGTGGTAGATGTTGCCCTTGGCGGGTTGTCGGGTCTGACTTCACAACCCAATTTCAATTCACTGGTTGAGGTCCTTAAATACCATCCAAGAGAAAATAAACTGGATGTCCAAAAACTCAACGAATACTCCATATACTGGGAGCAGGTGAGAACTTATTACTATCCTTTTGAGTCCGGATTGAAATCCGGAACAGGAGAAGTGTATACCCATGAAATTCCCGGCGGTCAATATTCCAATTTGAAGCCACAGGCGGAATCTCTGGGACTTGCAGACCGATTTCATGAAATCACAGATATGTACGCTCAGGTGAATAAACTCTTTGGAGATATTATCAAGGTAACGCCAAGTTCTAAAGTAGTGGGGGACATGGCCCAGTATTTAGTGAGTAATAATTTAAGCATTGACGATGTTTTGGAAGACGGCGAAAATTTATCCTTTCCCCAGTCGGTCGTGAGTTTCTTTAAAGGGGATTTGGGTCAGCCCGTTGGTGGCTTTCCGGAGAAAATTCAGAAGATCATTTTAAAAGACGAAAAACCTTATACCGACAGACCCAATGCACATTTGGAACCCGTGGATTTTGAAAAAGAATTCAAAGAATTTCAAAATATGTTTTCGGCCGACATGGACAGAGTTTTAGAGTTCACCGACTTCTTATCCTATAAATTATATCCCAAAGTGTTCACAGACGCTTACAACCACCATCTGAAATATGGTAGTGTTTTCAACATCCCCACCAAGAATTTTTTCTATGGAATGGAACCCGGTGAGGAGATCGTAGTTGAACTTGATCGTGGAAAAACTTTGCTGATTACCCTGGTTTCTGTTGGCAGAACCGATGATGACGGTATGGCCACTGTATTCTTTAAAGTAAACGGGCAAACTCGAAATATTCAAGTTAGAAATGAAGATGTAAAAGTAGTTAATGTTGCTCATGAAAAAGCAGACAAGTCGGATGAGAAACAAGTAGGTGCGCCGCTCCAGGGCTCACTAACTCAAATTCTTGTCAAAAAAGGAGATAAAGTGAAGAAAAACCAACCTTTGTTTATCATCGAAGCCATGAAAATGGAAACCACCGTTACCGCCAATGCTGAAGGAGAAGTCAGTAAGATTGCCCTTAAGCCCGGTATTATGGTGTATGCCGATGATTTAGTGGTTGAACTGAAGTAGAAATCGAATACTAGTTACAAAGCCCTTTCACTTTGAGAGGGCTTTTGTATTTAAATGTAAAAATGTCTAAAAAATACCCGAGACCCTTCAGCAGAACCCAAAGCCTGAGCATGAAGCTGAAGGGATGCTGTGGCCTTAGGCTAATTTATTCTACACCTGAAATCTGTCGAAATCCAAAATCAGAAGAAATCTGAAAAAATCTTATGCAGCCTGCTCTGCGTAGCAAGGTGAATTTAAGTAAATTTGCAACTTAAATTAGAATTATGTCTGAAGAGAAAAAATCTTTGAATTTCATTGAGCAGATCATTGAAGAGGATTTGAAAACCAACTATAAAGTAAGCGACTTAAAATTTCGCTTCCCGCCAGAACCCAATGGGTTTTTGCATATTGGACATGCATCATCGATTTGCCTGAATTTTGGTTTGGGGCTGAAATACAATGCTCCCGTTAATTTAAGATTTGATGATACTAATCCGCTTAAGGAAGAAACGGTGTATGTGGATTCCATCAAAAGCGATGTAAAGTGGCTTGGGTTTGAGTGGGCGCAGGAATGCTATGCTTCAGACTATTTTCAGCAGTTGTATGACTGGGCTGTAGAGTTGATTAAGGCCGGAGATGCTTATGTGGATAGCCAGTCGTCTGAAGACATCGCTTCCCAAAAAGGAACACCAACACAGCCGGGAACGGCGAGTCCTTACAGAGATCGTTCTGTGAAAGAAAACTTAGAGCTTTTTGAAGCTATGAAGAACGGAGAAACCGGCGAAAAAGCCCATGTGCTCCGTGCTAGAATAGATATGGCTTCTCCAAATATGATTATGCGGGATCCTGTGATGTACAGGTGTCTGCACAAAGCCCACCACCGAACAGGAAACGACTGGATGATTTACCCAATGTACGACTGGGCGCATGGAGAATCTGACTTTATTGAGTCGATCTCTCATTCGTTTTGTACGCTAGAATTTCTGCCACACCGCGAGCTTTACAACTGGTTTGTGGAGCGCGTGAGCAAGCCCGGTGAGCTGGTACCCAAACAGCGTGAGTTTGCCAGAAGAAACTTGAGTCACACAGTCGTTAGCAAACGGAAACTGGCTCATCTTGTAGAACAAAATATCGTGAGTTCCTGGGATGATCCCCGAATGCCTACCATTTCTGGATTGAGAAGACGCGGGTATACGCCAGAATCGATCAGAACTTTTGCAGACAGCATCGGCATCGGCAAACGGGAAAACATGATAGATGTCGCTCACCTGGAGTTTTGCGTGAGAGATGATCTCAACCAAAAAGCACCTCGTGTGATGGGTGTGATGAACCCTTTGAAAGTGGTCATCACCAATTATCCTGAAGAACAGGAGGAATGGCTCATTGCCGAAAACAACCCTGAAGACGAATCTGCAGGGGAACATAAAGTTCCTTTCTCCAGAGAACTGTTTATCGAGCAGGAAGACTTCAGAGAAGAAGCCAACCGGAAGTTTTTCCGTTTGAAACTAGGAAAGGAAGTTCGGTTGAAAAACGCTTACATCATCAAAGCCGAGAATGTGGTGAAAGATGACAACGGCAACATTCTGGAAGTGCACTGTACGTATGATGCTGAGAGTAAAAGCGGGAGTGGGACGGAAGCCTCTCAGCGTAAAGTGAAAGGGACCCTGCACTGGGTGTCGATTCCACATGCTGTGGAAGCTGAGGTGAGACTTTACGACAGATTGTTTAGCGTTGAAGATCCTACGGCCGACAAGGAAAAGGACTTCCTAGAATTCGTTAACCCGGAGTCTTTGGAAATCAGTAAGGCCTATGTAGAGCCCTATTTAAAATTAGCGAGGACTGAAGATAAATTTCAGTTTCAACGCATTGGGTATTTCTGTGTGGACAGGGATTCAACTGAGGACAACCTGGTTTTTAACAGGACCGTAACGCTGAGGGATAACTGGAAGAATAAGTAAGACGCTCTAAAATGCCTGATTTTGTCAGTTCTAGCTTCTTGAAATTTTTTTAAATTCATTTAATATCAAATAGGTTTTTTTATATGTTTTAGCATTGAGCGGAGTCGAGATGTAGATGGTTCTCGACTCCGCTCGAACTTAAACAAAACAGCCTGATTATTAATAAAGTTGCCATTGATAACCTTTCTATTCGTTAACAAAACACTATCGAAAACTTTTTAAATTTCAGAGTTTAATACCTGTCCACTTTGCTCAATGGGGCAATTTTTATTTCTATTAAATGATTTCCTTGATTTTAAATATTTTTTTTGATAGGCCGATTGAATCACTTTAACCCATTTAACTCTTCAATTACCTACGTTGATTTGAAATTCAAACACCTTACTTTCAAACACTCGATTTCCATTGCTATCGGTCGGAGCAAGTATTTCGACATAGTCTTCTCCAACATAATCTTGTTGAGGCTGGTATATGTAAATAATTTCTCCGGTGTCCTGATTTCGTTCTAGTTTACTGATTTGGTAATGCTGCGCCTGTAACTTAAAGCTTGCGCTTTGGTCCTCTCGGTAGGTTCCTAAGCTTGATTCAACGATATTGTTACCTCCTGCTGAGTTATTACCAACATTGATTTGAAAAGAAGTGACGGGTTCTCCAGTATCCGGATAATTGATATCATCGTCCAGGAATAAGTCTACACAAGATATCAAGCTAAAACTTACAATTAAAAGAAGGATGATTTTTTTCATAATAAATGGTTTAAATAAGAGGTTCAAAGCACCTTTCCTCTTGCATCCGACGAGCGGAGCAAAAGGAATGCATAAAATCAGAACTGCCTTTTTAAGTTAGTTCTTGCTGAGATTTTTCCACCAAAGTTCCATCCGCAAACAAGGCGAAACGTCCCCGGTCTCCATGGGTAAATTCCGCTTTTGGCCAGGGCCATCCGCCAAAATGCGTGCGCTGGTATTCGCCGATGATTTCACTCATTTCTTCACGTGAATTGGCTACAAATGGTCCCTGTTGAACCACAGGTTCGTTGATGGGTTTTCCCTGTAGCAAAAGCAGCTCAGCTTTTTGAGTGCCATTGACTAGTTTAAGTTCCTGCGAAGCATCCAGATCAAGGGAATGTCCCTCGGGAATTTCAAAACCTTCGGTTTTGAGTTCTTCGCCTTCGTAGAAAAACAATACGCGGTTACTCTTGGCATCCCCGGCTGGGAGTGTAAATTCTGCTCCCGCTTCCAGGGTAATTCTCCACACCTGGATGTCGTTGTTGTCTTCAGCCGCCAGCGAATCTGGTGTCGGATCCAGTGCTTTCTCTGATTTATACTTTCCGGCGATCACTTTGACTTTAATAGTTTTTCCGTTCTCGTCCTGTTCTTCAACTATCGGAATATTCTCATGCCAAAGCATCTTGTAATGCGGCTCTACTTTTTTGGATCGCCTGGGTAAGTTCAGCCAAATCTGAAACAAGAGTAAGGGATTTTCCTGATCCCGGTGCAGCAGTGGAAACATTTCCGAATGTAACACCCCTTTTCCGGCCGTCATCCACTGTGCATCGCCCTCGCCAAAACGCCCTTTGGCGCCCATAGAATCGGAGTGGTCTGCATAGCCCTGTTCCACCAAAGTGATGGTTTCAAAACCGGCGTGCGGATGGTAGGGGAATCCCGGCACTTCCTGTCCGTGATACATTCTCCAGCCATCTTTTTTCTGGAAATCGTTTCCGAGAAATCGCCCTTTCAGAGCCTCTTTAGGTGGGCCTAAGTTAGCTTCGCCTTTAGGAAACTGATCCTGATGAAAGGCACAAAACATAAACGGATCTTTGGTTTCCCAGTGAAAACCGAGCTCTTTTATTTTTAAAACGGGCTTACTCATAGCATTAAATTTTATTCAAAGTAATAAAAAGCATCCTCAAGATGCTCTATACGTTTTCCTAATTTATTTTTAATTATCGCTATAATATCAAAGCGCACTTCCAGATCGATATCCTTTTCATTTATATAATAGTCCACAGCCTTAATCAAACGTTTGATTTGTGCGGGCTTTAAAAAATCCTGCGGATCGCCAAAGTCTGGCGTGCTCCTGGTTTTCACTTCCACGACGACCAGATACTCACCGGATTTGGCAATGATGTCGACTTCAGCTTTATCGTAAACATAATTGGTTTCCAGGATGTCATAGCCCTTATTTCTCAGGAAATTCACCGCGTCTTTTTCGCCGCTTTTACCTAATTCGTTATGCTGTGCCATGGCTATTATAACAACTAAATTTAACTCTAAGATACTTAAAGATAGCTTATCAACTCTATATCGGCTATGAAACCTAAACGTTAAACCTGAATCAAAAGTGTCCCATCTATACATTCGAGACTTTTTCCAGGCCTTCAACATAAAAAATTATTGAGGACACTAAACGGATAAGCATACGTCATTCTTGAAAGATCAATTCAAGTATGACTTTACATCAGAAATGAAGTCTTTGAAATTATGAAAAGGAGTTTGTTTTAGGAGGTTTGGAAATAATAATTTAAATCTATGGGAAGTGCTTTAAAAAAATAGAATTACAGCAAACTGCTTAATAAAAAAAAGCTCGAACAATCTGTTCGAGCTTATCAAGTTTATTACTCGCTATCGATTTTATCGATGGTTTTGTCAATTTCCTCATTGACTTTAGAATCCACCTTTTCTCCGGCACGTTCTATCGCTCCTTTCGATTCTATGGTCTCAACTCTCACTTCTTTGGTCGTTGTTGTTGTTTCCCGACAAGAGGTGAATACTATACTTGTTGAAAACAGAATAACCATTACTAACATTAAATTTCTCATCATATTGTTTAAGAGTTTACAGGTCGAAAGGTATTGCTAATTTTCAATTAACAGATAGCTTTAAAGTTTTATTATTCAACAGGTTAGGGTGGTAGTATAAAGCCTCATTCCAATCAGCTTATTCAGCATTGGCGATGTGCCAAAGCCTTCATTTGTAGTCAATTCAGTTTACACAGGATTAGAACACCAAGCGAACCCTGTCAGAAGTAACGCTAAGCTGAGCCGTTTTGCCAAACATGACGGGCAAATTGGTTTCCACATGGCCTGCGGGGAAGTTAAAAGCTACGGGAATATTTAGGTGTTTTACCGCTTCAAAAATGATATCTTCAGCCGTTTTACCAAAGGGAACAGTGTTATCATTCATGTCGGTCATTCCCCCCACAATCAGTCCCGAAATCTGACTCAGAAGTCCGCTTCTTTTCAGATTCTGCATCATCCGGTCGATGTGGTAAAGGTATTCATCAAGGTCTTCGAGAAATAAAATTTTATTCTTAAAGCTGGGCATGCTTTGACTTCCTATTGCTGAATATAATACAGATAGATTGCCACCCAGTACTTCCGCTTTGACTTCCCCATTCACATGATTCGTATGTCTGGAGGCATATTCAATCTGAAGATTCTTACCAAATAGTACCTTCTTAAGTTCACCTGAAGTGGAAGCAGACCGGGTCTCGATGGCAGAAGCCATTTGCGCATGAAGACTGGCAATGCCCATGTTTTGCAGGTGCAGATGAATGGCGGTGACATCCGAATAGCCAATCAGCCATTTAGGCTGGTTATTCAGCATAGAAAAATCCACCAGATCCAAAAGCCGGATTGAGCCGTAACCACCTTTGGCAAACCAGATCGCTTTGATCTTAGGATCGTTGATCTGATTTTGAAAATCCTCGGCCCGTTCTTTATCGCTGCCTGCAAACTGATGCTCCTGTAAACCAATGCTTGTTCCTAAAACAGGTATCAACCCCCAGGTTTTTAATAAGTCGATTGCGGGTTGCAGGTCTTTTTCTGTAATGCTTCTTGCAGTGGCTATGATAGCGACCTGGTCGTTTTTTTCTAGGGGAGGAGGTTGAATCATAGTTGAATTTGAAGCACTAAAATACTTAATTCCTACAAATTGATATTTCTACATAACTCATAGATTATTTAGTCATTAGCGATTTTAAAAACTCATCTGCTGTCATTACAGGTAATAATGATTTCTTAAAGTCCTTAGCATTTCTAGTGAGTATAAGGTCGCAGTTAGATTCGGTGGCACTGAAATATTGTAAAGCATCTTCAAAATCCTTTATAGAAGAATTTAGTCCCTTTTCTATAGTCTGTTCATTTAGAGAACATATTTCACAGATAATTTTAAACTTTCTAAGTTTCTCTTTTGCTATTTTAGGGTTTTCAAACTTTGTTAAAAAATAGTTGACCGTTGCAAATGAAATTGGAGAAACCACCATGACTAATTCACCTTTTTCAGCAAGCGTTGCAATTTTCGCGACTGAATCATAAAAGGGATGTCTTTCTCCAAGGAAGTCCAACATAATATTGGTGTCTAAAAAAATTCTTCTTTTCATTTGTATTTTTCTAATACATAATTAGAATACTCATTTTTATAGTCAATATCAGAAGGGAGTTGAGTTCCAGTGGCTATACTTTTTACAAAGGGTGAAATGTCAAATTCTGAAGTGTCATTTTTGCTTGTTAACGATTGTAAATAAGCCTCTATAATTCGAGATAAACTCATTTTGTTTTCAGCTGCATATACTTTAGCCTTCTCTATAACGCTTTGATTGAGCTTTAAAGTCAGTTTTGAATCCATAGCTAATTATTCTATACGTACAAATATAACACAATAATCCGTACTGTTAAATGTTATGATGATTTTTTAGGATTCATCTGCTCAACTCCTACAAATCCAATTTAATTCTTAAATGAATGTCTGCTGTGAAATCAAAACCTTCTGCTCATCTCCCAAGGGACATCACTAGAGTTATAATTAATCTACAGGTCGTGTATAAAACCTTCGACTGCTTATGCTCAAGAATCGATATCCTTTGTCTTTTAATGTGACAGTGTTTATTACATTTGTGGTAAGAATTTTAGACTATGAAAAATCCAAAACGTTATACGATTACCGCGGCCTTGCCTTATACCAACGGCCCCATACATATAGGTCATTTGGCTGGTGTTTATGTGCCTGCAGATATCTACACGCGCTACTTAAAATTAAAAGGCGAAGATGTGGTCTTCGTTTGTGGTAGCGATGAACACGGCGTGCCTATCACCATCAAAGCCAAAAAAGAAGGCGTAAGTCCACAGGATGTCGTCGATAAATACAACGCCATCATCAAACAGTCTTTTCAGGATTTCGGAATTCAGTTTGATAATTACTCCAGAACTTCAGCCCAGGTACATCACGATACGGCGACGGAGTTTTTTCAGAATATGTACGATAACGATAAGTTTATCGAAGAAACGACCGAGCAATTGTACGACGAAAAAGCGGATCAGTTTCTGGCCGATCGTTTCGTGACGGGAACCTGCCCGAAATGCGGTAACGAAGAAGCCTACGGAGACCAGTGTGAAAAATGTGGATCTTCGCTTAACGCCACAGATCTAATCAATCCCAAGTCAGCGATTACAGGCGACGTCCCCACCTTGAAATCAACCAAGCACTGGTTTTTACCTTTAGATCAATACGATGATTTTTTGAAAGACTGGATCATAAAAGGCCACAAAAAAGACTGGAAGTCCAATGTTTACGGACAGTGTAAATCCTGGATCGATGAAGGCTTACGCGCCAGAGCGGTGACCAGAGATCTGGACTGGGGCATTCCTGTTCCCGTGGAAGGCGGCGAAGGCAAAGTGCTTTACGTCTGGTTTGATGCACCTATCGGTTATATCTCCTCAACTAAAGAATGGGCTGAGCGAGAAGGCAAAGACTGGGAGCCCTACTGGAAAGACGAAGACACCAAACTGGTGCATTTTATCGGAAAAGACAATATCGTTTTTCACTGCATCATTTTCCCGGTCATGCTCAAAGCAGAAGGCAGCTATATTCTGCCGGATAATGTGCCGGCAAACGAATTTTTGAACCTGGAAGGTAGAAAATTGTCAACCTCCAGAAACTGGGCGGTTTGGCTGCATGAATACCTGGAGGATTTTTCAGGTCAAGAAGATGTGCTGAGATATGTCTTGACGGCCAATGCTCCAGAAACCAAAGACAACGATTTCACCTGGAAGGATTTTCAAACCAGAAACAACAGCGAATTAGTTGCGATTTATGGCAACTTTATCAACAGAGTCGTGGTACTTACCAATAAGTATTATGAAGGCATGGTGCCCGAAGCTTCTTCATTTACAGAGACCGATTTAAAAGTTCTAAGCGATATTAAAGCCTTTCCGCAAAGCATTTCAGACTCCATAGAAAAATACCGTTTCCGTGAAGCTCAGGGTGTGATGATGAATTTGGCGCGACTGGGCAATAAATATCTAGCTGACGAAGAGCCGTGGAAGCTTCAGAAAACCGATCCGAAACGCACAGCGACCATCATGTATGTGGCTCTGCAGGTGGCGGGAGCTTTGGCAGTCGTCAGTGAACCCTTTGTGCCGTTTACCGCAGAGAAATTGAAGAAAATGCTGAATTTTGACTCCTTCTCGCATCCCTTATTATGGGGGGATATTTCAAAACTAGACGAATTGATTCCTTCAGAGCATCAGATTAATTTAGCTGAATTTTTATTCAGTAAAATTGAAGACGACGAAATTCAAAAGCAGATTGAAAAACTGGAAGCTACTAAAGTTTCAAACGCTGAAGAAGAATCAAAACTGGAACCCCAAAAAGAGGAAGTTACTTTTGAAGATTTTTCAAAACTGGACTTGCGAGTAGGCACAATCATTTCCGCAGAGAAAAAAGCGAAAACCAAAAAGCTGATGGTCCTGAAAGTCGATACTGGGCTTGATGAAAGAACCATTGTTTCCGGGATTGCCGAACATTATAAGCCTGAAGAACTAGTAGGCCAAAAGGTAAGCGTTGTGGTTAACCTTAAACCTATAAAACTGAAGGGAACATTGAGTGAAGGCATGATTTTGATGACCCAGGATTCTTCAGGTAAATTAATCTTTATCAATCCGGAATCTAGAGAGCTAGTAACTAATGGTTTAATTATTAATTAATTTTATATTTGTTAGATAACATAAAAACAAAAACTATGGAAGACATCTCAATAGAAAGTATTAGCGGACTGGCCAATTTATTTTTAGGTAAAGTAATTTCTTATCTGCCAAGCGTCATAGCTGCCTTAGTAATCCTCATTCTTGGATTTTGGGTCATTAAGTTAATCCTAGGCCAAATCAGGAAAGTCATGGAGAAGCGCGAAGTGGATCCAGGGGTAAGAGGATTTGCATTGAGCATTCTTGGAATTGCTCTTAAGATCTTACTGTTCATTATTGTGATTTCGAAACTTGGGGTAGAAACCACATCATTTGCCGCCATCTTAGCGGCTGCCGGTTTGGCCATCGGCTTGGCTTTACAAGGCTCCTTATCCAATTTTGCAGGAGGGGTTTTGATAATTATTCTAAAGCCATTTCGCGTAGGCGATTTTATAGATGCCCAGGGCGAATCGGGTACAGTGACTGAAATTACAATTTTTTATACGTTTTTGACTACCATTGGTAACCAAAGAGTTATTATCCCAAACGGACAGCTTTCCAACAATAAGGTCGTCAATTACTCTTTTGAACCTATACGAAGAAATGCGATGCCCGTTGGTATTTCTTATGATAGCGATATTAAAAAGACCAGAGAAGTCTTACTGGATATAGTTAATTCTGATGAACGAACTTTAAAAGATCCGGAACCGGCTGTTGTAGTTACGGGGTTAGGCGATAATTCTGTAGATTTATCTTTAAGATTCTGGGCCAAAAAAGAAGATTACTGGGCCTTGAATTTTGATACGATGGAAAAACTCAAAATCGAACTCGAAGATGCTGGTGTATCGTTCCCATTCCCACAGCGAGATGTGCATTTATTTGACATGAGTAAAGAAAAGGAATCTTAAACCTTTACTTACTCACAAAATCCTTGAGGTAAAAGGGTTCAAAATAAGCCACATCCTCAAAAGCTTTTTTATCAAACTTCCGTTTTGCTATAAAGAATTGTTCCTGGGCAGAAGGAAGTTTTTTATGATGAAAAACAGCATTGGGATGACTGCAAATGCCCTCAAATTTTTCAACACCACTTCCTATGAAATGGACTTCCCCTGATTCAAGTTCCTTTTGAAAGGAATTTTCCTCTAAAACTTCAGCTTTGATTTCTCTTTTGGAATGGAAGTCAGCGTCAAAAACTTCTGAGTATACTTCCATTCTCCTGGCATCGAGCATGGGGACAATCAAACCTTCCTCAATATCAACCTGCTTAGCTAAACAGAACAGAGTAGAGACTGAAATCAATGGAATATCCAAAGCAAAGGCCAAGCCTTTTGCGGCAGAAACGCCTATTCTGAGCCCCGTATAAGAGCCTGGACCTTTACTGATGGAGACCGCGTGCAGATCCCTAGGCGTTAATTTTTCCTGAGCCAGTAATTCGTTGATAAAACCATGCAGTTGCTCAGAATGTGAAAAATTCTTGGAGTTGACTTCTTTAAAAGCGAGTATGGAGTCTCCGCGACCAATGCTCACCGAGCAATTGGTCGTGGAGGTTTCTAAACAAAGGATAATACTGTCCAAAACGCTTTATTTTTAATACTCGACAACTCTAATTCCAAAGTACAATTCTAAAACTTTTATATTGAATATGTAATCGTATTTAGCATTGATTAAAGTATTTTCTGCATTGGTAAGTCTAAATTTGGACTGGCTCAGTTCAAAAGCATTGGAAACACCTACTTCAAAGCGTTGTTGAGCATAATCAAAAGCTAATTTTTGAGATTCTACGGCTTTCATAGCTGCGGCATAGGCTTTTGCTGCGCCCTGTGCATCTACGTAAGCCTGATAAACATTGGCTTCCAGATCCAGTTCGGCCTGTTGTAATTCAAATTCAGCACGTTTCGCATTGACTTCCCTTCTTTTTATCTGATTGCGGGTTGCAAATCCATTGAAAATAGGAACATTCAACTGAAGACCGAATGTATACCCGTCGTTTCTGGACAGCTGATCGAAGAAACTACTGGGTCCTGCAGTTTCTACTCTAAAATTCGGAGCGACTACGGCCTGGCCAGTGGCTTCAACGACGCCAATCTCTCTTGTGGGTTCATTTGGATCAATACCGGCACCTACACTTCGTCCTCTGTCAGACTCTCTGGTGTTATAGTTTAGAAAACCGTTAAGCGAAGGATAAAGCTGACTTCTTGAAATTTCAATGTCTTTTTCAGCTATTTCCAGATTCTGTTCAGCAACTTTAACCTCATAGCGATCTACCTTGGCCTTTTCAATGATCTCTTCCGGTGTCTTAGACAAGATATCGGTCAGGGGAATATCGTATTCTTCGTCTGCAATATCAAAATTCTGGTAATCCTCAATCAAGAGGGTTTGTGCTAAACTTATTTTTGCAATTCTTAAATTGTTTTGCGCTACCACAATCTGTTGCTCTTCGTCAGCATTGATAGCCTCAATTTCTAACAAATCACCTTCCGGGGCACTCCCTGCTTCTACAGTTTTTCGGGTAAGCTCCAGTTGTTTTTTGGTGACTAAATTTTGTTCTACCAGCAGTTCAAGTTGCTGCTTATTGACCAGGATCTGCAGATACGAATTGGCCACAAAAAGGGCAATATCATCCTTCATCAGTTGTAAGGAGTACTGGCTGGCAAGTTTCTCTAATTTGGCTCGCTGAAAGGTTCTCAGATTATTCAATCCATCAAATAAGGTCACACCGGCGGTAACATTGGCCGAAAGATTCCTGACGGTTTGCGTTTCTAAAATTCCCGTAGTGACGTTTTGTGTAAGACCTGAATTCCAGGAGTTGCTTGTACTTCCGTTTAAGCTTGGCAAATAATTTCCAATGGCCTCGCTTCTGCTTATTTCTGCAGTTTCTATGTTTAAACGGGATTGTTTAACAGAGATATTGTTATCCATGGCATACCTCACACAGGCTTCCAAGGTCCATTCCTTTGGAACATCGTTCTCTTGAGCTTGTACCTGAACACTCAAAAAGAATATACTTATAATTAATACAAATGATCTCATAAACTATCTTCTTCTAGGATTACCGGCAATAGGTTCTTCAACTCTATTCCATACTTTAATTTTATCTCCTTTGCTTACTCCAGAGATGACTTCCACATTAATTCCATCGCTCAGACCAAGTTCTACCATTCTTTTCTCAAACTTCTGCTCGCCGATTTCGACTTCCACGAAGGGTTTTTTGGTGTCTTTTTCAAATTGAACTAAAGCTTCACTGATCGCTAGAACATCGTCAGATCTTTCTAAAATGATTGACGCATTGGCGCTAAGTCCGGATCTTATAAAAATGCTGTCATTGAGTTTTAAGCTTCCTTCAATATCAAATTGAACCGCTCCATTTTCTTCTGTACCCTTTGGAGAAATATAATCCAACGTAGCATTAAAGGTTTTGTCTTCTATGGCGCCAACGGTTATTTCCAAAGGCAGACCTTCTTTTATTTTACCGACTTCAGATTCGTCAACTTTTCCTTCGAAAATCATATCGTCCGTTTTCGCGATAATGGCGATTGTAGTTCCCTCGTTGAAGTTATTGGCTTCAATAACCTGGTTACCCACTTCAATAGGAACATCCAGAATCATCCCTGAGATTCTTGCTTTTATTTCTGTAGTAGCCGCATTTCCGGCATCCTGAGTGGTACCTGTCTGGATGATTTCCAAATTTTCCTCGGCAGCCTTAAGCGTTTGCAAGGCGTTGTCGTAGGCATTTTTAGCTAGATCGAAATCATTTTCAGAAATCACTCCCTTTTCAAAAAGTTCGCTTTGTCTTTCAAATATTTTTCTCTCATTGGCTAAATTGATTTTTGCCTGTCTTACCTGGTTCTTTGCTGAGTTCAGGCTAGTGATATTAGGAACCACCTTTAGCTGAGCAATCATATCGCCAATCTTTACGATCTCTCCAGGCTTGACAAAAAGCTTGTCAACAACTCCGGAAATATTGGGTTTTACGTCTATTTCCTCTCTTGGTATGAGTGTCCCCGTAGCCATTGTTTTCTTTACAATCGTTTCGGTGGTGGGTTCTTCAGTTTTAAAAACTTCAGGGCTTTCTTGATTTTTTTGGTAGAGGTAAAATAAAGATCCCCCAAATAAGACTACAATGACAAGTAGAATAATGATGGTGATAACTTTTTTCATGTTTAATTTCTATTAGGTAAAGGTTGTTTTTATTCAGTTCTTAAGGCGTCTACTGGTTTTACGCGTATCGCGTTTTGTGCTGGAATAAAACCGGCAAAAAGACCAGAAACAATTAATATTAATAAGGCGATGATAACGGTAATAAGATCCACACTTGGATTTGTAAAAGGAATATCAGAATTTTCAGGCATCAGCGCATTGATGATTGCCAAAACCCCAGTTGCAAATACGATTCCTGTCATCCCGGCAATAATGGTGAGAAAAACAGATTCAAAAAGAATCTGGCCTCTTATCTGCCAGGGTGTTGCTCCCAATGCCCGGCGTACTCCTATCTCGTTGGTTCTTTCTTTGACAACGATAAGCATGATGTTGCTGATGCCTATCACCCCAGACAACAAGATCAATATGCCTACAAAATAAGCTACGGCGTTGAGCGCTATGAAAAGTCCGGATATCTTTGAAAATTGCTCGAACAAATCAAAATTACCTATGGCTCTGTCATCGTCTGGAGCGATGTCATGATTTTCTTTTATAATGTCAAAAATTTGAGGTTTTAGCCTGGTAATAGAATTATTATCGTTGGCAGTAATGGCCATCCAGCCCACGTTTTGACCCATATTGAAGGCTTGTGAATAAGCCGTAAAGGGAACATAAATTTGTTTCTGGGCTTCCTCAGCATTTCCGCCTCCAAAGCCTTTCTTTTTATAAATCCCTATAACCATAAAGTTGACTCCCTGAACTTTGACATACGTCCCTATGGGATCTTCATCGAAATCATACAGCCCTTTGACAACGCCTTCCCCTATGACAGCAACCTTTCTTTTGGCTTCAATGTCATTTTGATTCAAAAACCGACCTTTAAGTATTTTCATGGGTTCCTGATACTGTATGTCAGGATAATCGCCATACACATTGAAGGCGCCGCTTTTCAGGCCTCTTACGACATTGTTTTCTCCGCCAAAACCACCAAGCTGATTTCTTGGAGAAACGTATTTAAGCCCGCTGACACCTCTTTTTATTTCTTCTACATCATCAAGGTCAAAACTATAGCGACGTCCTTTAGGTAAGCCGTTATACGATTTTGAAACGGTCTGTGACCACATAAACATAGAATTGGAAGAAATACCGTCAAAAAGTTGCTTGACTCCGGTTTCAAAGCCATTCCCGGCTGCCAGCAGGATAACAAGAATAAATATGCCCCAAAAGACACCAAAGGCCGTCAATATGGTCCTGAATAAATTTGAAGTCAATGACTCTATAACTTCATTCCATTTGTCTCTGTTGAACATATTATTCGTCTCTTAAAGCATCTATAGGTTTAATTCTAGCTCCTCTCCAGGCAGGAAAGAATCCGGCAATTGCACCAGCTGCGATTAGTAATAACAAGGTGGAAACCGCAATATTGAAGTTAACACTCGGATTTTTTATAAAGTCAAGCTCAATATAAGGGCCAACTATTTCTAATAAAACAAGTCCGAAAATCAATCCGAAAAGCCCGGAAATAGCTGTTACAAAAATGGATTCATGTAAAATCATTCCCACAATAGACAGGGGCTCTGCCCCAAGGGCTTTCCGTATCCCTATCTCTTTGGTTCTCTCTTTTACGATGATAAGCATGATATTGCTCACACCTATAATTCCGGCCAGTAAAGTGGCGATCCCTACGCCCCAGAAAAATATCTGCATGGCACTGATTAGCACGTAAATTTCTTTCGTATTTTCAATATTGTTACTTATGAATAGTGCACTTTCATCTTTGGGGTCGATTTGCAGTTTTGTTTTCAACATCCTTTCCATCTGCGCTGCAAAGGCATTGGATTGTTTGAGAGCAAGCTCATAATTTTCCTCTTTTGGAAGTGTAAATCCCATGGACCGGATATCAGTTCCTGCCCCAAAAACAATTTGAGCGGTGTTAATAGGCACATATATTCTTGTTTCCTCTCTTTCACCACCTGGGTCTGTGAACACCCCTATGACCTTAAAATTCAGTCCTGAAACCTGTACATATTTACCTATTGGAGATTCATCTTCGAAAAGATCTTTTTTTACCCGGTTTCCAATAACCGCATATTTTTCCTTTGCTTTATTATCGTTTGCATTTATAAATCTTCCTTCAATGATATCTGCTTTTTCCAGATACTGGTAATCTGGCAGTACACCTTCTACCCGATAGTTCCCGGAATTATTTCCGTGGGAAATGAGACCTGCATAAATTTGATAGGTTGGAGATTTAAACTCAATTTCCTGTTTTGAATTTTCAGTAACGACTTCATAATCTTCATTTCTCAATTGAATTCTCCGGCCTTTATTGAAGCCTTCGTAGCTTAGGGCTGTCCTTCCCGGATAAACATTGATAATATTCTCGGCATCATTTTGAAATTGACTTTCGATACCGTTTTGAAACCCAACACTTACGCCAAGTAAAATGACAAGGATAAATATACCGGAAGCTACAGAAAATCCTGTAAGAAAAGTTCTAAGTTTATTCTTAGAAATGGTCTCAAAAACCTCTTGCCAGCGTTCTAAACTAAACATTCTGTATCGCTCTTACCTGAGTTATTTTTCTATCGTCTATGATCACTCCATCTTTCAAATTGACAATGCGCTTAGACATTTGAGCAATATCCTCTTCGTGGGTCACCACTAGAATGGTTCTGCCTTCATCATTAATTTGCTGAATGAGATCCATGATTTCATAGGAAGTTTTAGAGTCCAAAGCCCCGGTTAACTCATCGGCAAGAAGAACTTTAGGGTCACTAGCCAGAGCTCTCGCGATGGCCACCCTTTGTTTTTGACCTCCGGAAAGTTCGTTGGGTTTATGATGTGCCCAGGCAGCAAGACCTACTTTTTCAAGATAAGCCATGGACCTTTCCATGCGTTCAGATCTATTGACCCCCTGGTAATATAAGGGTAAGGCCACATTGTCCAGGGCAGATTTATAATTGATTAAGTTGAAAGACTGAAAAATAAAGCCTAAAAATTTATTTCGGTACTGAGCAGCCAGCTTTTCGTTCAGATTCTTAATGGGTACACCGTCTAAGGTGTAAGAGCCTTCATCGGCTTCATCCAGCATCCCCAGAATATTAAGCAGGGTGGATTTTCCGGAACCGGAAGACCCCATGATAGAAACCAATTCACCCTCTTCCACATTAAAATTAATTCCTTTTAACACGTGGAGAGAATTTTTCCCCATTTTGTAGGACTTGTGTAAATTTTTTATTTCTATCATAAGACTTGAGTTGCTCTTAATAGGACTTTCAAAGTTGAGTAATGTTACAATGCCCGACGTTAAATTATGTTAAAACCTTATTAATAGGGTGGAATCGAAATAGAAGCTTTGAGTGTTCCGACTCAAGTCTGGCTTATCTTTGTAAAAAAACCTTGGATAGAATTTCGTTAACCAATATTCGTGTTTATGCCTACCACGGCTGTTTGCCGGAAGAAACAAAAATCGGCAGCGATTACCGTGTGGATCTGAGTGTGGAAGCCAATTTGGACCTGTCTGCAGAATCTGATGCTTTAAAAGATACCGTAGATTACGTGCATCTCAATAAAATTGTAAAGGAAGAAATGACACAGCCTTCCAAGCTTTTAGAACATGTGGCGAAACGCATTCTGGACAGGATTTTTTCTGAATTGGATCCTGTGCAGACTTCAAAAGTAAAAGTGGCTAAATTAAACCCGCCCCTGGGAGGAGATGTTGAAAGTGTAAGCATAACCTTGTCTAGATCTCGAGATTAAATCTTATCTTCATTATTCTGTTGGGGATTGAAATAATTTCTTAAATTTGCACTTCTTTAAAATGGTGTCGTGGCCGAGTGGCTAGGCAGTGGTCTGCAAAACCATCTACAGCGGTTCTCCCGACACTTCGGGACGCTCGACAAATGTTATTTCACTACCTTTAACAATTCTTCTATTATGCATTTTGTATATATTATACATTCAGAAGATGTTAATAAGTATTACGTTGGCGAAACCTCTCATGTGGAACATAGACTAGCTCTTCATAAAAATCATTATTTTAAAGGTGCATATACAAGAATGGCTAATGATTGGGAACTAGTTTTAAAATTTGAATGTAGAAATAGGTCAGAAGCATTATTTATTGAAAAGTTTATAAAGCGAATGAAAAGCACTAAGTTTATCAAGAAAATCATTCAAACTCCAACTATTTTATCTGATATTATAGAGAAACATAGAACTGAATGAAATAGTATTATTTATCATAGAGGTAATTTTTTTATAATTACGTCTAATCATTTAAAGATTATCCTTAAATTTGCAATCTCAAAATAAGGTCTCGTGGCCGAGTGGCTAGGCAGTGGTCTGCAAAACCATCTACAGCGGTTCGAATCCGCTCGAGACCTCAAGACTAAATCTATCAAAGCCTGACTTTCAATGAGTTAGGCTTTTTTCATCTACAGCGGTTCTCCCGA
>NZ_FNCW01000013.1 GCF_900099815.1 Psychroflexus sediminis
ATCAATATCCTGATATAAAGACAGCCTACGATCTGGTTCAAGGACTCAGAAACATATTCAATACCGCAACATCTATTGAAATAGCCTATACAAAATTAGCACATTGGTATAAAGATGTAGAAAATACTGGCTTGAGAGCTTTCAATACAATAGCAAACACAATAACGCTCAATTATAGATCCATCCTGAACTACTTTATAAACAGAAGCACGAATGCATCAGCAGAATCCTTTAATGCCAAAATAAAAGCTTTTAGAGCACAGTTCAGAGGTGTTAAAAATGTAGAATTTTTCCTTTATAGACTCACTACGATATTTGCATAAACACAACTTTTAGTCTTGATCCTTTAAAAGCTTTATCTGACAGAGGATACTGGTGTTTTCCTGAAATTTCTCGTGAAGTCACCCTGGAAGCTAGACAACTTGGGATAGAACATCTATTTTTGGATGAGCCGCTGAAGTTTAGCGAGATGCTTTTAAAAGGTAGAATAAAACAATTTGAGGAAGCCGAAACCTTAGAGACACGACAGGTCTTTATAGACAGGGGTATTCCAGATGTTACCGCATATATGAATCATTTTAAGCAAGAGTACCCTCAAGAATTTAACGAAGCCAACGACAATTATAGATACGATCATGTATTTCTCTTTCCCATTTGGAACGACATTTATACACAAGACAATGAACGCTTCGAAGACTTGGAACTTGCAAAAAACCTTCAAGATGCTCTCATAAAAACTTATCGCGATCTTGATTATGAACTCATAGAAGTTCCAAAATCAAGAATTCAAGAGCGAATAGAATTCATTTTGAAAAGCATTCAAGAAAAATGACACCCACTCCCCTAGACATACTCAAAACCCATTGGGGATATGAAAGTTTTAAGCCTTCACAGAAACTTGCTGTCACATCTGTTTTGTCGGGGAAAGATACCTGTGTGTTCCTCCCTACTGGTGGTGGAAAATCGCTTTGTTTCCAGATTCCTGCCCTTGTGGAACCTGGAATTTGCATTGTGATTTCACCTCTCGTTGCCCTGATGCAGGACCAAGTTGAAAACCTGAAGTCTAGAGGGATAAAAGCTCAACTGCTTAGAAGCGGGATGTCCTACAAAGAAATTGATCAGAAACTGGATAACTGCGTGTATGGTAATTACAAGTTTCTGTATCTATCCCCTGAGCGCCTTCAGCAGGATCTGGTCCAGCAGCGTTTAACCAAAATGAATGTCAACTTTATTGCTATAGACGAAGCTCACTGTATTTCTCAGTGGGGACACGATTTTCGTCCAGCCTATTTAGAAATTTCAATTCTTAAAGAATTACATCCTAAAGTTCCTATTATAGCTTTAACTGCCACTGCTACAAGTCAAGTCAAAGAAGATATTGTTGAAGAACTTAAACTTAATGATCCCATCGTGGTTGAAGAGAGTTTTGAACGATCAAACATTTCGTTTCTGAATTTGTTTTCAAATGATAAAATGAATGATTTGTTCATATTATTGAGTCAAACAGGACCAAGTAGTATCGTTTACGTGCGTAATCGCTCAGCCTGTATGGAGCTATCTGTTTTTCTCAATAAAAAAGGACTGAGATCCACTTTTTTTCACGGAGGAATCACTCAAACTGAAAAACAAAATCGGCTGACTTCCTGGTTAGCTGAAGAACATCACGTTATGATTGCTACCAATGCTTTTGGCATGGGAATCGACAAAGCTAATGTAAGGCTAGTCATTCATTACCATTTGCCAGAAAGCATGGAAAGCTACTATCAAGAAGCCGGAAGAGCTGGAAGAGATGGCTTATCAGCGAAAGCCATTATTCTTTATAATGAAAGTGACAAACAGCGTCTGAACAATCAGTTTGTAAAAACCATTCCCACCTTTGAGGCTGTAAAACTGGTTTATAAAGCTCTGATGAGCAAATTTAGGGTAGCTTACGGGGAAGGTGAAAACAGAACTTTTGATTTTAATTTTCATGAGTTTTGTTTACATTATAAGCTGCATACTATCCTGACATATAATACCCTGAATCTTTTAGATAGATTGAGTGTTATCAGTTTAGATAAATCCTTTCAGAAAAAAACTAAATTGAAGTTTTTGGTCTCCAGCCAACACCTTATTCGTTTTATCGATACTCACACGCAATATGCCCTGCTTGTGAGAACTCTGTTAAGAACTTACGGCGGTGTTTTTGAACAAGAGCTAAGCATCAACCCACAACTTCTTAAAAAGAAAACAGGATTTAATGATACCGAAGTTTACACACAACTCGAAGCTCTGGAAAAGCATGGATTGCTCTCGGCTGAATTTTTAAAACAAGACCTCAGTATTACCTTGATTAAACCACGTGAAGACAAATACAGCTTAAATCCACTTCGAAAACACATTTTTCAATACCAGGAAAACAAACTTCGAAAAGCTGAGACTGTTTTGAAATATATTGAAGAAAATGACTTGTGCTTACAAAATTTTATTCTTAAATATTTTGGCGAAACAGACTTCACTGCATGTAGGATATGCAGCAATTGCCTTAAGACTAAAGCGGAAGGGAAAAAAGAATCCAGTTTTGGAGATGATAATAGCATTGAATCTTTTATCTTAAAAGTTTTAGGCCAATCTGAATCCAGTTCAAAAGAAATTATCCAAAAATGCGATTTTCCTAAAGCTATGCTGCTTGAAAGCTTACAAAGCCTCCTTGAAAAAGGAAAGATTAAATTAACTTCTAAAAACACTTATAGAAAAAACTTATGAACAAATTACGTGTACTTTTTATGGGAACCCCCGAATTTGCTGTTGGGATCTTAGACCACCTGGTAAACTCTCAAGTCGATATAGTTGGCGTGGTTACAGCTCCTGATAAACCGGCTGGCCGGGGTAAACGCTTACAGGCTTCCGCTGTAAAGCAATATGCTGAAAAACAAAATATTGAGGTTTTACAGCCGACCAATCTTAAATCTGAAGAATTTCAGGAAGATTTGAAGCGTTTAAATCCGAATTTGATGGTAGTTGTGGCCTTCAGGATGTTACCTAAAAAGGTCTGGAGTTTTCCCGAATTTGGTACTTTCAATCTTCATGCCTCCCTGTTACCACAATACCGTGGGGCTGCCCCTATCAATTGGGCAATTATCAATGGTGAAAAAGAAACTGGAGTCACGACCTTCTTTATCGATGAACAAATTGATACCGGTAAAATTATTGATTTTAAAACTTTACCTATAAAACCTGAAGATGATGTAGAAAGTCTTCATGATAAATTAGTAACACTAGGAGCTGCATTGGTACTTGAAACTGTCAAGTCTATTGAAAAAGGAAAAACGGAGGCTAAATCTCAAAAACATGAGATGACTTTAAAATCTGCTCCGAAACTAACCAGAGAAAATACAAAGATCAACTGGAATCAATCAGCTCAAGAAATTATCAATTTTGTAAGAGGCTTAACTCCTTTTCCAACCGCCTGGACAGAGGTGAATATGAATGGTGAGGTTCTAAGAGTGAAAATCTATAAAGTAGACGCTAGTTTTGAAAATCATGATAAAACTGTTGGGAGTTCCTTCTATAATAAGGAAGAGAAAAATATTTGTGTCGCAGTAAATGATGGCCTTATCCAGATTAAGGAACTTCAGTTGCCTGGTAAAAAAAGATTGACATCACAGGCTTTGGTGAACGGATTGGGGTGGGATAATGACTACAGATTTATATAAAATTTAAATTTAGATATCAGATATTTAAAAATAATAGCTGGAAAAGCTGTTTTTTCGCCCATTCTACAAGGATTTTATGCGTATTTTCTTGCACAGTAATATTTTCCATATAAATTTGTAATGTGTTAATAAAATGTTTAATCAATAAAATCTAAATTTTACATTATGAACAAAACGAATTTAATCGATGCCATGGCAGAAGATGCTGGCGTTACTAAAGCTGAAGCTAAAAAAGCATTAGAGTCTTTTCTGGAAAACGTAGAAGGCGCTCTTAAAAAAGGAGATCGCGTTTCTTTAGTTGGATTTGGATCTTGGTCTGTATCTAAAAGAGCTGCACGTGAAGGTAGAAACCCACAAACCGGTAAAACTATCAAAATCGCTGCTAAAAATGTAGTAAAATTCAAAGCTGGATCTGACTTGCAAAAAGCGGTCAATTAAGCTAGGAATTTTTACATTTCATTAAAAAATTAAAGACCTTTTGTAAAAAGGTCTTTTTTTTATTATAATTTTAATTAAATTGTTAAATCTAAAACCCTGACTATGGAAAGACTGCAACCTAACCGAGGGGATGTATTAGTATCTGAACCTTCTACGATTGGTGATTTAACGTTTAATCGATCGGTTATACTCCTAGCACATCTGGATACAGAAGGAGCTGTCGGTTTTATCATCAATAAGCCATTGGATTTTAATCTTGAAGAATTAATTCCGGAGATAGATGAAACTTTTAAAATTTTTAATGGGGGTCCAGTCGAGCAAGAAAACCTTTATTTTATCCATGACGTTCCCCATCTGATTTCAAATAGTGTTGAAATAAAAGATGGTATTTACTGGGGAGGTTCCTTTGAAACCATTGTGAATTTGATTAATACCAGGAAAATAACTTCAGAAAACATCAAATTTTTTCTAGGCTATTCGGGCTGGGATGCTTCTCAACTTGAATCTGAAATCGATTTGAATACTTGGATTATAGATTCAGATACCAAGGCCAATGATATTCTTAATTCTCTTAAAGATGGCCGATACTGGCAGGAAAAGATGAAAAACCTTGGAGGCCAATACCTATTATGGTCTAATGCACCGGATAATCCAAACTATAACTAAACTTCCACTAGCCTAGCTTTCGCATTAAGCTTTCCTATTAAATTTTTAGCTAAAGTGTTAGTGTAGGTCTTCTTTCTATATTTAGTGATGGATTGTATACCTTGTATCGCGTTTGTATAAAAGATTTCATCTGCTTTTTGCAGTTCAAATGGCGAAATCGACTCTTCGGTTATGGTATAATCTTCCGTCTTCTTTAAAATTTCTATAAGTTGCTTCCGAATAATACCATTAAGGCAGCCATCCGATAAAGGCGGCGTTTTAATTGCAGAGCCTTTTATAACGAAAATATTACCATTGGTGACTTCAAGAACAGATTTTTTCTCGTTGATAAGAAAACAATTATCAAAGTCATTTTCTTTGGCGTAAACACCCGCCAGAATATTGACTAGTTTATTATTAGACTTGATTGTGGAAAGCATTCCTGACTGAATGTAGTGGTCTTTAAATAATTCAACTTCACAAGGCTTATCATTTAAAGTGAAAAAAGCGTTATCTAATGGCCTTGTTGAAATAATGTATCCAATCGTATTATCTTCTGGGATGTAATACCCCCCTTCAGATCTGTGGATGTTTATCCTTACTCTCACTGGTGCTTTTTCTAAATCATTGGCTTTGATTAATTCAATAATTTTTTCTTCCAAAAATTCGGGTGAAAATTCCATAGGAATATGCATTCTCAAAATACGCATGGAAGACATTAACCTAAAATAATGAGACTCCCAAAACATGATTTTGGAATTGATAACTCTCAGGGTTTCAAAAAGTCCGTCACCATAAGTATAGCCTCTATTATTGAGATTTAAAGATGAATTTTCAATAGATTGTATTTCTCCGTTTATAAAAACGTTCATAGTAATTTATTATGATGATCCTAAAATTTGCTTCAAGTCTGACACTGTATTTTCCCACAACATCTTGCCTTCATCCACTTCATCCTCCTCGGCAAAATCGGTAATCATGAGCGATACATCTTTGGTAATTTCATCGACTTGAATCTTCATCTCAAAATAATAATTTAAACCTTCTTCCTCATCTGCAGTCCACCTCAATTTCATGCGATCGTCTGTTTTTTTGGAAAGTAACTTAGCCTGTTCTTCACTTCCTTCCCAAATAAAGGTGAAAAGTTCGCCCCTGGAGTTCACATTATCAGCAAACCACTCGCTTAAACCAGATGGAGTTGATATGTATTGATACAATAAGGATGGAGAGGCTTGTATTGGAAATTCTAATTCATATTTGACTTTATCACTCATCTTAATCAATTTTAGATTGAAAAGCAATATATGGATAATTGGGTGAAGAATAAAAATTTTAATTGAAATTATTCCATAAACAAATTTGCGAAAGCAAAAGATAATATTATCTTTGCAATCCTTTAAAAAGGCGTGGTAGCTCAGTTGGTTAGAGCGTCGGATTCATAACCCGGAGGTCACGAGTTCAACTCTCGTCCACGCTACAAAAAAACCCTGCATTTTGCAGGGTTTTTTAATTTAAGAGGGTTCTCACTCAATTAAGCATTATTTTCAGGGCTTAAGTAAATTGTTCAAATTACTTACTAGATTTTTTCTTATTATCTTTCTTTTTTTTGCCTTTTTCAGCTTTCTCTTTAGCCAATTGTTTATCACGCTTAGCTTTGGCTTTAATTTCTCTGTTGAAGTGAACTCCATCACCATGCATATCGGCTAGATGCACCTGCTCTTCACTTTTACTCGCATCCTCCCAGGGCTTGATGTGTGTTTTATCTTTTAAACTCATATTTTTTTTTGTTTAAATATAAAGTTAATCTTACTTTACACAACATAATAAAGAGTTAAAAGGGTTAAAAACTGAGAATTCGATAGCTTTTTGACCAAATTTTCTAAGACTATAGTTAAAACAGATTAAATATCAAACCCAGCAGTGGGTATTCAAATTGGTATTACTCAATTTTAACTAATGTTGATTTACCAGACTTATTCTTTTTAATAAATAAGGATTCAGAAACTTGTTTGTAGGATATTTTAGGTGGATTTTTTATATAGGATTCATCAAGGATTATATTTTGAGGTTCTTTGGATAAGTAGGCTTCCAAATCGCCTTGTTTATTGATCAAAACTTCAAAATAGTTGTAATACACCACTTTCTTACCCAAAGCTTTATTTTCACCCGCTACTTCTTTAATCAGTTGCAAAACAATGGCTTTGCCCTTCTTGAAATTTTTTGCATTTAAAAACTGGGGTACTATAACTTCGTTTCCTGAGGTATCGATATAACCAAAATAGGATATCCCCTCTTTTTCCATTTCTATTAAACATCTTCCATCACTAAATAAGGGATAAAAGCCGTTATCTGTTTGGTTTTCAACAAGATCGGATCTATAATCAATAACTATAGCGCCCTCTCTGTCGATAAAAGCCCATCGATCATTTTTTTGTACAGCAGCCAAATCTTCATGAAACGGAGATACATAGTCTAAATTATCTAGGGTTTGAGATAAGCTTAAAAAAGGAAGCATTAAAATAATGCAACTTATCCATTTAAATTTTGCCATTATTTTGGTATTTTAAGATTTATATCATAAATATACGAACCTATTATGGCTTCTAAAATGATATTAATCATGGTTTAGGGTAATTATGACAAATTTAGAAGAGTCTCTGCTTTTGAAAATTTAAAAATTATGATACAAATCTAGTGGGGTTTAGCCAGAGACATGAATCATCAATTTTTCTAAATTGCAGTTGCTTTGCTCGCCAGTAGCCATATTTTTAAGATTATACACTTGATTTTGCATTTCGCGACCACCAGCTAAAACCACGTAAGGAATAGAGCGTTTATCGGCATAAGACATCTGTTTTTTCATCTTTGCAGCATCTGGATAAAGCTCTGCTGCAATATGATTTTTTCTTAATGCTTGTATTGCTTTTAAGGCATATAAAGCTTCTTCATCTCCAAAGTTGATGAATAATAATTTTGTGGTCTCTTCTACAGTTTTTGGAAATAGGTTCAATTCTTCCAAAACCAAATAAATTCGATCCAAACCAAAGGAAATACCAACGCCACTCATATTTTTTAAGCCGAAGATGCCAGTCAAGTCATCATATCTTCCACCTCCCCCGATGGAACCCATTTTTACATTGGGAGGAGCAGAAATTTCAAAAATAGCTCCTGTGTAATAATTGAGTCCGCGTGCAAGTGTGACATCCAGATCTAATTTTGCGGTTTTAAGCGGTAATTCCTGTAAGGCTTTCTGAATAAATTCAAGTTCTTCTATTCCTTTTTGACCGATTTTAGAATGGGACAATAAAGATTTTAAAAGATTGATTTTTGTTTCGAAATCATCTTTCAAATTAAAAATAGGCTTGATGTTTTCTATGGCAGATTCAGAAATACCTTTCTCCAGCATTTCTTTTTTAACTCCTTCTTCTCCAATTTTATCGAGTTTATCCAAGGCCACTGTAAAATCGATAAGTTTATCGCTTTCTCCAATCACTTCAGCGAGTCCGGAAAGAATTTTTCGATTGTTGATTTTGATGCTGACACCTTTTAGATTCAAACTGGTAAATACAGCATCATAGAGCTGGATAAACTCGACTTCCTGCCACAAACTATCGCTACCAATCACGTCGGCATCGCATTGCGTAAATTCTCTAAACCTTCCTTTCTGTGGACGATCTGCTCTAAATACATTTTGAATTTGGTAGCGCTTAAAAGGAAAATCAATATCGTTTTGATGCTGAACCACATACCTGGCAAAAGGAACCGTAAGATCGTACTTGAGGGCTTTTTCCGTAATAGAGGATGATAATCTTAAACTATCTTTCTTTTCATAAACAGCAGTATCAACTTTCTTTAAAAAATCCCCGGAATTTAAAATTTTAAAAATCAGGCGATCACCTTCATCTCCATATTTACCCATTAAGGTATCAGAGTTTTCGAAAGTAGGGGTTTCAATAGGTTGAAAACCAAAATCTTTGAAATGCTGTTGAATCGTGGAAATGATATAGTTTCGCTTGCTGACTTCTATCGGTGAAAAATCTCTGGTTCCTTTGGGTATTGACGCCTGACTTGCCATGTTGTATATTAAAATTATAAAAATGCTAAAATAAATTTACTTTTCTACCATCGCATTAAAATACTGGTAAAGTTTGCCTTTAGTGATATGAGCACCTTGCTTTATGAGAGCAAAAATATCTTTATTTCTATCTTCACTTAAAGCTTTAGTGGAAGTGTAAATTTGAATATCATCATTCAATAAGTTATCTCTAAGCCACTGAAACCCTTCTTTGGTATTGATATCCACAGCTTCATTCTCAATTTTAATCCCAATCAAATTAATGTGTTGATCTGTAAATTCAAATAAAAAGAGCTGCTGTGGAGAAAAATGTTCAAGATAATTAACTTTATTGAGGACACCTTCCCAAACTAGATCGCTAAACACGTCGAGTTCATCTTCAGCAACTTGTGGTTTATGGGTTTTAATATCCTCCCATTCCTCTTTAGTTATAGATTGGCTTGCCAAAAAATTGATGAATTCTTTGTGCATCTCTTTGAATTGTTCCTGTGTAAGTCTTTCGTATTTCATAAATGCAAAAATAAAAAAAGATCGGCAGAAGCTCTACCGATCTTTCAAATGAAACTTAGAATATCTTTAGAAAATATATCTTAGGCCAACCTGCATTCTCCAACGAGAAATTAAACTGGTATTGACCGCAAATGAATCTACTCTATTTTCACTAAAAGTGTAGACAGGTTCATTGGTTTGTGAATCTACAGTCACACCAATTGGTTGTTGGTTAAATGGTTCCTGAACGATACCCCAATCAGAATTGATAAGGTTTCCAAAGTTCAAAATATCCAAACTCAACTGAATCGTATTGGTCTTATCGCCAGAAACTTTAAAGTTATAATCCTGTAAAACTCTTAGGTCTACAGTACTTCTCCAGGGTGCTAAAGCGCCGTATCTCTCAAAGTAACTACCTCTATTATCTCTTAAATAATCATTATTTTCAATAAAAGCATTAAAAGCATCTGCTTGTCCTGCACCTGTAAACTGCATTTGTAACAATTCCTGCTCGGTAGGAATATAAATAAGATCATTGATATTGGAGCCATCGTTATTGATGTCACCACCGTAAGTATAATTATAGCGTCCGCCTTTGGCGTATTCTATAAAACTAGAGACTGTAGTGGCCCATTGGTTTTGTGACCCATATTGCCAGTTTTTAGAGATGACAGCAATAAATCTATGAGTATCTCCATATTTTGAAAAGCCAAGAACGTCCTGGTTTGCATTTCCTACAACCGGGTTGAATGTAAATGCATCACCAGTAATTTCGGCTTCAATAGAATTCACATCTTTAGCATTTAAATAACTGTAGGAAGTGCTAATGTAAAGCCCATTATCAAAGTTCTTTTTAAGGGTTCCAACAAGATTATAAATTCTTCCTTTGTCAGAATTTGTAAAAACGAAAGCACTGTTTTCACCTTTATCAGAAGCAGCATAAACAGCTCTACCATCTGCGCCATTCAGTGTTTCTGAAGGGGGCTGTAATCCCCAATTTTGTACGTGAGCAGCATTGATGTCTTTGGTGTAAGAAAGGTCGGTAGAAGCAATGATTCCATTTTCAAATTTATAATCCAGCCCCAGGTTGGATCTCCATACCTGTGGAAATCTGAAATCTGGATCTACAATCTGAAAAAACGTCTGATCGGCACCAGTCACCTGATTCCCAATCCAAACAAAAGGTAATCGACCTGTAAACACACCTGTTCCACCTCTTACCTGCAAGGTTTTATCATCTCTGACGTCCCAGTTAAAACCAAGTCTTGGAGAAATTAAAACTTCATCCGTTGGCAACTGAGTGGAGTTAAGCCTTGTTTCTGAATTGGTTTCAGGATCAAAATAAACCGTACTAGGATCTACGGAAGCCCCGTTATCTGTTTCAATAAATTCACGGATATTTTCATCGGTATCAAAATACATCGGCTTGTCGAATCTTACGCCGTAAGTCAGTTTAAAATTATCAGTCATACTCCATTCATCCTGAGCATAAAATGACAATTGACCTACATTGGTTTCTGCAAGTCTCCATCCTCCGTCGTTTCCAACACCATTGGCGTTCCTTGATTCAAAAACGTTTTGCGCATAGGTTAAATTTCTAGCGATGGCACTCTGGTCTCCGGCATTGGCATCAGCTAGAAAGGCCTCTACAGAGGGATAAGCTCTGAAGGTTCCATAATATCCGTTGGGATTCCCAAAGTTGTCGTAAGCCGCCAAATTGAATGAATTATCAAATTCAAAGCGCTCAAAAGCTGCTCCGATGGTAATGGAATGATCTCCAACAAAAATGTTGAAGTTATTGGTGACCTGAAATACCTTTTGCTGCAGTTCATTATTGATTGAAAAAGGCTCGTGTCCTGCGATGATGTAATTAGACCCACTCCCATCCTGAATGGTAATGGGGGGAGCAGGAGAAGAAAACGGATTTCTAAAGTCGTCAAAATGGGTAAATCCCGCCTGAAACTTATTGGAGTATTTATTACCGAAACTTGAATTTAATTCAAATTGAACGGAGTTCAGGTTGTTGTTAATTTCGTATCCGGAATTTTCAAACTGAATGACTGAAGGACTTGGTCCTCTGAATCCTAACGCGGTTCTATTGGCTGGGTTATCTTTTGAGGCTCTCAAGAAGTTGTAAATAAGTGCCGCTTTATGATTTTGATCAATGTTCCAATCCAGTTTTAAAATACCTTTTGTGGATTCAGAATTATAATTGAAATTTTCAAATCTTCCAGTATCATACCCCAAATCTGAAAGGGCATTAGACACAGCAACCATGTCTGAAGCCAGGACTCTGGATTCGTTGATTGCTCCGGTTCCTCTATTGGGAGCAAAAGGCGAACCTAAATCTGTCCTATCGTCTTTTTCAAAATTGGCAAAAAAGAAGAGTTTGTTTTCAATAATTGGTCCACCCACGCTGACGCCATATTGAATTTGTTCCAAATCATTTCTTGGGACATCCTGACCTTTAATTTCACCGCCTGTCATATCTTCATTTCTAAAAAAACTGTAGGCTGTCGCTTTAAAGGTGTTATCACCACTTTTGGTAACAGCATTAACGGAAGCACCGGTAAATCCGGATAAAGTCACATCGTAAGGCGCTGTGGTTACTTTGATTTGTTCAATGGCATCCAGAGAAATGGGCTGAGCCCCGGTTTGTCCTCCGGGAGTTGGAGAGTCCAGGCCAAAAGGATTATTGAAAACGGCTCCATCCAGGCTAAAATTGTTGAATTGGTCATTTCTACCACCAAAGGAATTGCCACTAGCCGTAGGTTCCAGTCTTGTGAAATCCTGTGCAGATCTGGAAATGGTAGGAAGTCGTTTTAGGTCCTTGCTGGTGATTTGAGTAGCTGCTCCGGTTCTCTCACTGGAGAAAGTAGGATTGTCAGAAACCGTAATTAAGACTTCATCCAATGCATTGGAAGTCGTTACCAGTGTGATATCGATATTGTAAGTTTCCCCTAGGTCGAGAGTTATATTATCCAAAATTTTGGTCTCGAAGCCAACGTAACTTATGTTAACCCGGTAAGGTCCTCCAATTCTCATGTTATTCAATCGGAATCTCCCATCTATATTAGTCATAGCTCCATATACAGAACCTGTGGGCAAATGTGTAGCAACCACATTTGCTCCGGGCAAGGTGATTCCCTGATCATCCTTTACAAGGCCAGACATAGTTGCCGTAGTCACCTGAGCTGTAACAGCAGACATACTCATTAAGAACAGTAAAATTAAAACGTAATTTTTTTTCATATTAAGATTTGTTGAGTGTTATAAAAAAGAAAAAAGCTGCCCATTCAAGGACAGCTTTTAAAATAAAGTTTAGTGTTAGATGCATTTAGCTTTCTTCAACAACATCAAAAGTGAAATCTAAAATCACATCTCTGTGAAATCTCAATTTTGCTTCGTATTGACCTAAACGTTTAATGTTTCCACCTAAGATAGTAATGTACTTTTTGTCGATATCCACATCATGCTTTTTCAACTCTTCACTAAGGTCGCCAGCGGTAATACTTCCAAAAAGTTTATCACCAGCACCTGCCTTAGAAGGTATTTTTATGTCAAGCTCTTTTGCTCTCTCAGATAACGTATTAGCCTCTTCAATGACTTTCTTTTCTTTGTAAACGCGCTGCTTAAGGTTTTCTGCCAAAACTTTCTTTGCTGAAGGCGTTGCAAGTACTGCAAGACCCTGAGGGATTAAAAAGTTACGACCATATCCATTTTTAACAGATACCAAGTCATCGGCAAAACCAAGTTTTTCAACGTCTTTTTTAAGTATAATTTCCATTTTTTTGCCTTTTTATTTTAATAAATCACCTACGTATGGCATCAAAGCTAAGTGGCGTGAACGCTTGATAGCCTGAGATACTTTTCTTTGGTATTTTAAAGAGGTTCCTGTTAAACGTCTTGGTAAAATTTTACCTTGCTCGTTTACAAATTCCATCAAGAAGTCAGCATTTTTGTAATCTACATACTTAATGCCAGCTCTTTTAAAACGACAAAAGCGGGTTTTACTTTTAGTTTCAATGTCTAACGGGGTTAGGTATCTAATCTCACCGTCATTTTTTCCTTTCGATTGTTCTTCAATTGTTGCCATAATTACGCGCCAGTTTTAATTCGTTTAACTCGTTCTTTAGCCCAATCAATAGCATGTTTGTCTAATGCAACGGTCAAATAACGCATCATTCTCTCGTCTCTTCTAAACATAACTTCTAAAGGCTCGATGGTTGCTCCATCTACTGTGTACTCAAATAAGTGGTAAAATCCACTCTTCTTGTGCTGGATTGGGTAAGCCAATTTTTTTAGGCCCCAATCTTCTTTGTTTACCATCTTTGCACCTTTCGAAACCAGAAAATCTTCGTATTTCTTTACTGTTTCCTTTATCTGTTCTTCAGATAAAACGGGATTCAAGATGAAAACAGTTTCATAATGATTCATAAATATTTGTTTTAATTTAATGCCTGCAAAAGTACAACTTATTCTTAATATTGCAAACCCCTTGTCTTGATATATTTTAGCTATTATTCTTCATATCCATTTCAAACTTTTATCTTTACTCAAAAATCATTCAAACACCTATGAATACTTATATAGATCATACTTTATTAACTGCCGATACCACTTTAAAACAAATACATAACCTCTGTGAGGAAGCTATCGCCTACAAATTTGCGACTGTATGCATCAACTCCAGTTATGTTGAATCTGCCGCAGAAATTCTTAAAGACTCAGATGTTAAGGTTTGTACTGTCGTAGGTTTTCCACTAGGTGCGTCTTCAACCAAAGCTAAAGTTGAGGAAGCCCAACAAGCCATAGCTGATGGTGCTTCAGAAATAGATATGGTGATCCATCAGGGAAAACTAAAAGCTAAAGATTACGACTATATAAAAGCTGATATCTCAGCTGTCAAAAATGCTATTGGCAGTCATACCTTAAAAGTTATTCTTGAAATCTGTAATCTTAACGACGAAGAAATTGCCAAAGCCAGTAAAATTGCTGACACAGCCGGAGCTGATTTTGTTAAAACTTCAACTGGATTTGGAAGTCACGGGGCAACTTTAGAGGCTATTAGGATTATGAAAGCTAATATTTCCAACCACGTCCAAATCAAAGCTTCGGGTGGCATAAGAGATGCGAAAACTGCTCAACAATATATTGAGCTTGGGGTGACTAGAATTGGCGCTTCAGCAGGAATTGCCATTGTAGAGGGAACATCACCTGATTCAACTTATTAAATTTAACAACGATGAGTGTACATATCGACGCTAAAAAAGGCGATATCGCCGAAACTATACTTTTACCCGGAGATCCTTTGAGAGCCAAGTGGATAGCCGAAACTTTTCTTGACAATCCAACCTGCTACAATAAGGTTCGAGGCATGCTGGGTTTTACGGGTTCCTATAAAGGACAAAAAGTATCTGTGCAAGGTACCGGAATGGGAATTCCTTCCATCAGTATATATGCGCATGAATTGATTTCCGAGTTTGGCGTAAAAAATCTTATTCGGGTTGGTAGTGCTGGTGCCATCAAAAAAGAAGTTGAGATGCGTGATGTGATTATCGCTATGTCGGCATCTTCAAACTCTTCTTTGAACAGGAATAGATTCAAAGGTGGCGATTTTGCTCCTACGGCAAGTTTTAAACTCTTTGATAAAGCTGTTCAAACAGCTAGAAAGCTCGCTATCCCCTTTAAAGCAGGGAATGTGCTTTCGTCAGATCTATTTTACACCGACGACCCGAAAGATCATGAAATGTGGGCGGCTTTCAACGTGTTATGTGTAGAAATGGAAGCCGCAGGTTTATATTCCATAGCTTCCAAACATCAGGTCAGTGCTCTTGCCATTCTAACCATTTCAGATTCTTTAATTACTGGTGAAAAAACCTCTGCCGAAGAACGTGAATCTACTTTCAATCAAATGATCAAAATTGCCTTAGAACTTGGAGACTAAAGATTCAGATCTTCAAGTATTGAACCAATACCAGGGCTTCATGAATGCGAAGTTGATGATAGATCAGCTTCCGGATTCCACTATTCCTGCTTTTGAATTTGAACGCCTGGAAGACATCAGGCAAATTGATAACTTTCCCTATGATGAAGCCAGGGTGTTTAATTTTTTAGGAAAACGAGCTGAAGTTTTTTTTAGATATTACCTTAATTTATCCAATCGCTACGACGAGATTGCTTACAGCCTCCAAATTTTGAATGATAAAATAACTATTGGAGAATTTGATTTTCTCTGCCAAGATGTTGTTCAGAATGAAATTTTACATGTGGAATTAGTCAATAAAATCTACCTGTACGATGATAGTCTGCATGAAAATCCAGATTATTGCTGGATTGGTCCCAATAAGCGAGATCGGCTTATAGATAAATTGGACAAACTAAAATCTCAACAATTCCCACTGCTCTACCATCCAAAAGCGGAAAGCAGCTTACATAAATTTAACATCGATCCTTGGAAAGTCAAGCAGAGAATATGTTTTAAGTCTATTTTGTTTTTGCCTGAACATTGCAACATCAGGTTCTATGCCACCAATCTTGAAGCTGTCGCCGGCTATTTTTATACGCTTAGTCAATTTTTGAGTAAAAAATGGAAACATCAGTCCTTTTTTATTCCGAAGAAAATAAACTGGTTTACAGATGAAACCCGACATACCAACTGGTATTCCTACTCTAAAGTATTACTAAAGCTGCAAGAGTTTATGGAAAATAAACAATCGGTAATGCTCTTCAGAAGAAATAAGAAAGGCGAAACCCATAAATTTTTTGTGGTGTGGTGGTAATGCCTAAGACAGAGTTTGCACTTCTTCAGCCTTCATGTCTTCAATTGTTTCCTCTCCTATTCTGTAGCGAATTAGTCTTAAGGTTGGCAAACCCACTTTTGCTGTCATTTTACGCACTTGTCTGTATTTTCCTTCTGTAAGTGTAATGGAAAGCCATGATGTTGCACCGTGATCTTTTTCATTTCTGATATTTTTGGCACGTTTAGGCAATTCATTCGGAGGAGTGATTATACTGACTTTGCATGATTTGGTTTGATAAGGCTTACCATAAATACTGATTTCTAATCCTTCTGAAAGCTGAGCTAACTGCTTTTCTGTGGCAAGACCATCTACTTGAGCCCAGTATTCTTTTTCTATTCCTGTTGAAGTGATTTTGTGACTGAATTTACCATCAGTAGTTAGAAATAATAAACCTTCAGAATCTTGATCCAGGCGACCAACGGACATGATCCCTTCGGGAAAATCACCGAGTTCACCAAGAAGTCGTTTGTTACGCCTTCGGTTTTGATTGTTTATAAACTGACTTAACATGCCGTAAGGCTTAAAAATTTTGAAATTCGCCATCTAAACAGGACTTTGGTTTTATATTTATGCAAAAATACAATTAAGAATATGCTGGAAGAAATTAAAAAGAACTACGGTCATTTATTTGAAGAAGAACTGCTTCAAGAGATCAAAGACATAGGAGTTTTAAAAACAGTAAGTGCTGGTGATGAGTTGATAAGGACTGGTCAATATTTATCGGCTATGCCCCTGCTTATTGACGGAGTCATAAAAGTAATGCGAGAAGATGAAGATGGCTTTGAACTCATGCTTTACTTTTTAGAAAAAGGAGAGACATGCGCTATGACCTTATCGTGTTGCACAGGGTCTGCAGTCAGCGAAATACGAGCCGTGGCAGAGACAGATTCTAAATTGTTGATGATTCCTGTTGAAAAAATGGAAGAATGGCTGGGTAAATATAAATCATGGAGAAATTTTATTTTTGACAGCTATCACCAGCGCCTCATGGAAGTTCTAGCGACAATTGACAACATAGCTTTCAAAAAAATGGATGAGCGTTTACTTGAATATTTGAAAAACAAATCTAAATATTACAAGGATTCTGAAATCAAAGTTACACATCAAGATATTGCTTTCGATCTTCACACCAGTCGTGTAGTCGTTTCAAGACTTTTAAAACAGCTTGAAAAAACCAATCGCATAAAATTGAACAGGAATTCGATAAAGTTAATCGATATCGATTAATGCGTAACTTTTGTTACTGTAAGATCTGACAAAATTCTTTTATTTTGCATAAAATTTAATCCCTCAAGATTTTTACCTACTCTGTATTAAAATTCAGAAATAAAGGTTTTGAAGTTCAAATCCAATAAGATGCAAACAAAAATAACAGTACAAAATTTAAAATGTGGAGGCTGCGCCAATACCATCTACAAACATCTCAATTCTTTTGAAGATGTAAGCAACCTAGATATTGAAGCAGAGCTTTCATCGGTTTCTTTTTCTTATAAAGACGACTCAACCCTTTCAGACGTTGAAAATAAATTAAAGCAGTTAGGCTATCCGGTTGTTGGAGACGCAAACAACTATATAAATAAGGCGAAATCATTTATAAGCTGTGCAACAGGTAAAATGAACAAATAATTTTTTAAAACAAAAGCTATGACAATAAAACAATATAACGACAAACCTTTATCTCATCTCTCTTATGCCATTGTAAGTAATGGAAAAATGGCGGTTGTTGATCCTGCAAGAGATCCACAGCCCTATTATGAATTTGCTGAAGAAAACGATGCACAAATCGTTGCGGTGTTTGAAACCCACCCCCATGCCGATTTCGTAAGTAGCCATTTGCAAATCCATAAGGAAACCGGCGCTACAATTTATGTAAGCAAGCTTGTAGGTGCCGATTATCCCCACAAGGCTTTCGATGAAGGCGATGAATTCAAAATGGAAGACATCACTTTCAAATGTATTCACACCCCTGGACATTCTCCAGACGGCATAACTATTCATGCGGTAGACGATACCACGACCAAAGAGGCTATTTTTACTGGTGATACTTTGTTTATTGGAGATGTGGGAAGACCCGACTTAAGAGAAAAAGCAGGTAATATGACGGCTAAACGCAAGGAACTTGCTCAGGCGATGTACAAGACCATGACAACGAAATTCAATCATTTGTCTGACAATGTTTGGGTGTATCCTGCACACGGAGCCGGGAGTTTATGCGGCAAAAATATGAGTGATGATACAACGAGTACTCTAGGTAATGAGCGCATTGGAAACTGGGCGTTTCAGGAACAAACAGAAGAGGAGTTTGTAAAAGAAATTCTCGACGGACAACCGTTTATACCTTCTTATTTCGGACATGATGTCGACATCAATAAAACCGGAGCGGCCAATTATAAAGCTTCCGTTTCTGATATTCCTGTTCATTTGAACGTGGAGACTTTTGATGCAGATGCTCCTATTATCGATACACGACCTCAAGCGGCTTTCAAAGCCAATCACATTTCCGGCAGCATCAACATCATGGCCAGAACCGAAAATGATAAGATTGAAACCTGGATTGGTGCAATCATTAAGCCAGGTGAAGCATTTTATTTGGTGCTGGAATCTATCTCAGATTATGATGAAGTTGTCTCTAGAATAGCTAAAATAGGCTATGAATCACAAATTAAAGCGGTTTTAACCCTGGGTCAGGCTCAATTTGAATCTTCTGAGGATTTGGATTACACAGATTTTAAGCAAAACCCGGATCAGTATACCATTATAGACATCAGAAATGTGAGTGAGTTTGAAGAATCTCAAGCCTTCGATTCAGCCAAAAATCATCCTTTGAACGAATTAAGGGAAACTGCAGAAGAGATTTCAACAGACAAACCTATTGTAGTTCACTGTGCCGGCGGTTACAGAAGTGCAGCCGGAAGCAGTATTATCGAAAGAATTTTACCAAAGGCTAAGGTTTATGATTTAAGTGAACGGATAAAAGACTTTAATCAATAGTTCCAAATTATATTTTTTTTAAAGGGCGATGAATTCTCATCGCCCTTTTATTTTTGGTGTAGTTTTGTAATGATGAAAAAAATAATTTTACTTTTTATAGGATTTACTTTGTTTTCCTGTATGCAGCCTCTTGATAAGCAATCAACCAGACTGCCTTATGTTTTGAAAGGAAGCATCAATGGAGAATTTGATGATTTCATTAGGATCAGGTACGACGACCAGATCGATTCTGTAGAGGTCATTAACAATAGCTTTCAATTTGAAGGCGAGGTATCTTCACCTAAAGCTTTCCGATTTACATTTGACTCGATAACAACTTCTGATGTGTTTTATCTTGAAAATGATACCTTAGTTTTCGATATCATTGTTGATGAAGTGAAACTTGATCAGGATACATTTAAAGATTACGAAATCAGACAGTTAAGCGGAGGAAAAACGAAAGATCTAAAAGCATACATGAATACCCTTTTGAAATCAAGTTCGAAATCAAAAAAAAACAGAAGCCTCCTCGTAAAAGAAATTGATAGTTTAATTAAAATTTATCCAAATCATGATTATCTTGGAAAATTGCTTTCAGAACTGAGCATGAAACAGTATTTGTTATATACCGATATAAGAGGCTTAGTTTCTAAGATAAATATAGATGAATTAAATCCTCATGATATTGGTGTACTTGAAAAATACCAACAGAAACGAAGAAATTATCAAATAGGCAGTGAGATTCCTTCTTTTGAATTGATTTCAATTACTTCTGAAACCGTAAAACTCAGGTCTGAACTTTCTAAACTCAATCTCATTATATTTTGGGACAGCTGGTGTGAAGAATGTAAATCCAAGCAAGCCGATTTACTAGAAATCTATCGTAGTTATAAATTCGAAGGCTTTGAAGTTATTGGTGTTTCCTTAGATACCAATCAGCAGGATTGGATTACTGCTGTTTCCCAAAAATCCTTCCCTTGGAAGTCCCTTAGAGTGGAAAGCGGCTTTACAGGAAAGATGGCTTCCGAAATGGGTATCGTAGACCTTCCTCAGAATTATCTCGTGGATAAAAAAGGCAGAATTATTGAAATAAATTTAAGTCTTGATGAACTTAAAACTATATTATCTGCGTTATTAGATTAACTTATTTTAAATTAGTAAAAAAAAACATCATGAAACGTATAATCAAACTTATAGTCATTGGTTTATTTTTTTTAAGCGCGACAAATTCAAATTCTCAAAGTCTGGATCTTGGAATTAAAGGTGGAATCAATTATGCTTCCATATCAAGTATAGGTGAGGATAGTAGGCTAGGTCTAACTGGAGGCGCGTTTATCGGAGCTCGGTTTAATGCATTTGCAGTTCAGGCGGAAGTTTTATTTTCTCAACAAGGAGGTGAATTTAATCAGGAGTCCATAGAAACCGATCATGCTCTGGTTCCTATCCTTTTAAAATTTCATTTTCTGAGAATCTTCAACTTGCAGGCTGGTCCGCAATTCAATTTTCTGGTAAATGACTCCGATATCTTAGAATCTGAAAAACTCAGTGTTTCCGGTGCTGTTGGTGTGGGCTTGAGCTTAGGCTCCTCATTGAGTATTGATGCCAGGTATAATTATGGTTTTACCGATGCGTTTAAAGGAGCTGAAGGAAAACACAGGTTTATTTCTCTGGCACTTGGTTTTTCTTTTCTATAAGCTCAATTGAAAACTCAGAGTTTTCACCAATGTCAATTCTGGACATCTGATAGTCCGGATGAGTCAAAATGAGTTCATCACCTCTGTTTTTGGTGTTGATTCTGAATTCACCTTTGGCATTCGTAGTCGAATTTAAGTCGGTTCCCATCACTTGTACGAGAACATTTTCTACAGGTGCTCCACTGGCGTCAGTAACTTTCCCGTCCAGCAGATGACTATCACTTCCGCAGGAAATAAAAACCAGAGAAAGCAAGATAAAAGTAACTTTTTTCATAGTATCATTGTAATAAATAGTTATTGAGTCTATGACACGAATATACAGTTTACTTTTCATCTTCTGCACCACTTTCAGCATGCAGTCTCAATTATTGACTGGAGAAAATAAGCAATTTAGCAGAGCGGATACCTTACGGGGAAGTCTCAGACCAGAACGAACCAGTTTTGATGTCTTGTCCTACAATTTAGATATCCAACTCGATCCCAAGGAACGTTTTTTAAGCGGTTTTAATGAAATCGAGTTTCGGGTCTTGGAGAAAACCTCAAAAATACAGCTGGATTTATTTCAGAATATGAAAATAGATTCGATCGTATTCAACGAAACGAACCTGACTTACGAAAGAGATGAACATGCAGTTTTTATCAATTTTGAAACCCCTTTGAAAGCAGGAACTACAGAAAGTCTTACCTTCTATTATTCAGGCTACCCAGTGGTTGCTAAAAATGCTCCCTGGGACGGTGGCTTTGTGTTTTCTGAAGACAAACAGGGAAAGCCTTTTATAGCAGTTGCAGTTCAGGGAACGGGAGCCAGTCTCTGGTATCCAAACAAAGACCACCAAAGCGATGAACCGGATTCAGCAGATATAAAAGTGAGCGTACCCAATGGGCTTATGAATGTTTCCAATGGTAGATTGATAGAAGAAATCCCTCTGGACAACGCTTATACCAAATGGCACTGGAGGGTGGAACATCCAATCAACAATTATAATATCACTTTGAATATTGCAGATTATGCGCATTTTGAAGATGAATACAGGGGTTTATCTCTTAATTATTATGTCTTGAAGGAAAATTTAGAAAAGGCTAAAGAACAATTCCAACAGGTCAAGCCTATGATGGATTGTTTTTATGAAAAATTTGGTGAATATCCCTTTCAGAAAGATGGCTATAAGCTCGTTGAGACCCCCTATTTAGGAATGGAGCATCAAAGTGCAGTGGCTTATGGTAATAATTACTTAAACGGCTACCTGGGGAAGGATATGTCCAATACTGGTATTGGCTTAAAATGGGATTTTATCATCATACACGAATCTGCACATGAATGGTTTGGAAACTCTGTATCTGCCGCAGACATTGCAGACATGTGGATTCACGAAAGTTTCACTGCTTATGCCGAATCTGTTTATGTAGAATGTGAATATGGTAAAAAGGATGCTGTCCAGTATTTATATGGTCTGAGAAGGATAATTTCTAACGACAAACCTATCATTGGTAAATATGGCCTCAATCATGAAGGCTCTGGAGATATGTACTACAAAGGGGCCAACATGCTGAATACCTTGAGAAGTGTTATCAACAATGATGAAAAGTGGTGGAAACTTTTGAAAGAATTTCATGAAACCTTCAAGTATCAAACCATTCATGCTGATGATGTGATTGACTTTTACAATCAGAATACTAATTTTGATCTAAAACCTATTTTCAATCAATATCTGAATTACGCTGATATACCAGAATTACAACTGAAATTTAACGATAAAGGTCAGGTGCATATGAGATGGAAAACCGATGTAAAAAACTTTAAAATGCCGATTGAATTTCAAAATTCTACAGAGAAGATTATCAAAAGGCAAGTTGTTGGTAATGACTGGGAATCAATAGATCTGGAAATAAATGATATCGATGAATTAGCCATTAATAGATATGGATTTTACATAGATATCACCAAAATTGATGAGTCAAATTAACTCATCAATTTTGATAAGGTTTTCTTTCGATGTATTTTACCTGAGGGAGTTTCTTCAAACTTGTCTATTAGATAAATATGTTTAGGTTTTTCGTACTTGTCAAAACTTGACATCTTATTGATGGCTTCTCTTAGATCGCTCAGGAATTTGTCATTTTGAGGGGCTTCTATAAACAGAACCACTTGTTCTCCAAGGGAGTCATCAGCTAAGCCAGCTATAAAAAATCTATGCGTAATGAGTTTCTGTAGTTTTTTCTCAACGCTTTCTGGAAATATTTTAACTCCGCCAGAATTGATAATATTATCTACCCTACCCTTCCAATAAAACTTTTTATACGTCAGTACCTCTACAATATCATTAGTCACAAGTTCATCATCCAGTATTTTTGGGGCTTTTATAACTAAACAATTATTTTCATTTTGAGATACACTTACATTGGGCAAAGCTTTAAATGGCCTTTTTTCGGTATTATCAGTTTTAGGATTCAATTTTCTTGCTGCTATATGCGAAATGGTTTCAGTCATCCCATACACTTCAAAAACTTTGGTAGGAATGCCTTGAATTAATCCGATAAGATTTTCAGAAACAGCCCCCCCTCCGACAATTAATTTCTTCACCAAATGAAGCCTTCCTAAAGAATTATCCATCTGAAAAGGAGTCATCGCGCAAAAATCATAAGTTTTAAAAAGCTTGTCCAGTGGATTTGATTTTGGTTCTACTATATCCAAATCCCAACCGAGAACCATAGCTCTTACGAGCATCATACGGCCTCCAATATAATCTGTTGGTAAACAAAGCAAGGCGTTTGTTCCTTCTTCAACTTTAAAAAATTTACCTGTAGCCAAAGCGCTATTGATCATTTTTTGTTTGTCGATGAAATAAACCTTAGGTTCTCCAGTAGAACCTGAGGTTCTTACTTTTATACTGTCATAATCGTCATTAAGCCAATCCAGAAGAAAGTTTCCCACGGGTTCTTCAAACGGCTCACCTTCTTTTACATAACTATAAGCTACAGAGCGTAATTCAGTTTTATTGAAATGATTCCCATTAATTTTAAAACGAGGATGAATTTCAAAAGAATGATTTTTCATAAGCCGATATTTAGATAATATCAATACTAAATATTATTAAAATAATAATCCACATTAATATGTTAAATTATCATTATGAGGCATTTAAAGTAATTCGACTTTACCAAATAGCCTGGATTTCCAATTTTTCCAATTATAAACCTTTGCCATAATTAATAAATAAATAGGGTAAATTATAAGAACTGGAATTAAAACATCAAAGCCTATGGATGGTTCTGCCGTGTAAATTAAGATAGATTCTGTTTGAAAAGCTGTCCAGTCTGCTGTAACGAGCAAGGCCGTAATCAAGTTATTACCCGCATGAAAGCCTATAGAAAGTTCCAGACCTTCGTCCATAAGTGCCATAACGCCCAGCAAAAAACCGGTTCCTATATAACTTATCATAATCACATAACCAAGCTTTGTCACTTCTGGATTGCCAAGATGTAATAGTCCAAAACCAACCGAAGTTGCGATTAAAGGAAGCCATCTGTTTCTAAAAACAATACCAAGTCCTTGCATGAGATAACCTCTAAAATAAATTTCCTCGAAAGTGGTCTGAATAGGAACCATAATAATACCGATAGCCGCTAAAATCAGGAATTGATCCCATTTCAAATTCCATAAAAAATCATCCGGATTTAAAACAAAATCTATTATTGTCATGACAGCTATAAAAAAACCAACGATGCTGAAGCCTAAAAGGACTCGTTTCCAATCAAATTTTACACGAGTCGTCAAAACATCTTTAAATTTCTGATTATGAAAAAATTTCACAATAAGCCAAATTCCCAAAAATCCAATGGCAAATGATAATAGCATCAAAAAAAACGTAAGGTTTGAATCCAAGGTGCCCATCAAGGTCTCGTAATTCGACAAACTAGACAAATCTCTTCCCTCCATTGCCAATTTGTAACTGACTACACCTATAAAAGGTATGGTACCCGCTTGCCAAATAATGAATATCAAAAATGCGCCAACAAGATACCTCCACCATTCGTGATCTCCTTTTGCAGCTAATGCGATGTAATCTTTCATAAATTGAATTTATTTTCCCATTCAAGATCAGGATTATACATGATTTTTTCACCTTTTATCACTAAAGGACTTTCAATATTATTGGTGTAAAGCCCTCCTGTACCAAGCCCTTGTGGCATGTTATTATGTTGGACATAGGTAAACTGAGCTATGGCATTAAGACCGATATTACTTTCTAAGGCACTCGTGATCCACCATCCGATGTTATGCTGTTTTGCCAGCTCAATCCATTCTTCAGAACCACGAAAACCACCGATTAAACTGGGTTTCAAAATAATATACTGCGGCTGTATAGTTAGTAAAGCCTTTTCCTTATTTGTTACATCTTTAACACCAATTAATTCTTCATCTAAAGCTATAGGCAAAGGGGTTTGTTGACAAAGCCTGGCCATGTCCTGCCATTGACCCTGAGCGATAGGTTGCTCTATACTATGCAAATCGAATTGACTCAAACGTTCAAGCTTATCCAAAGCATCATCGGGAGAAAAAGCGCCATTGGCATCTACACGCAATTCTATATCCGAGGCTGAAAATTCACTTCTAATGTATTTTAACAATTCCAATTCTGATTCGAAATCTATGGCGCCAATTTTGAGTTTAATACAGCTAAACCCCTGTTGGATTTTTTCCTGAATTTGGGTTTTCATAAAGGGCTTATCTCCCATCCAGATCAATCCATTGATAAGCATTCCCTCTTTTCCCTCTGTAAATTCTGAAGGAAATAAAAGGTAAGGATTTGCAGAAGATAAAGATTGAAAAGCCATTTCCAGACCAAATTGGATGGAAGGGAAATCTTTTAATTGTGAATAAAGTGTTTTAAGACCTAAATGAATATTTTCGCAGGTCCATTTTAGCTTTTCTTCATAATCTTTCCTATCATCGATGCTTAACCCTTTAAGGAGCCCACACTCTCCTATTCCATAGCTTTCTTTTGTTTCAAGCTTGATGAACCAGGATTCCTTAGTTTTTAAAACACCCCGCGAAGTTCCGCTTGGACGTTTAAATTCTAAGCTGTGTTTAAAATAAGATGCCTTCATTTTAAAATTTGGATTAAAATTAAAAAAGCCAATCTACTATGAGAGGCTTTTTTAAAATTTGGGTTTAGATATATGTTTTAACGTAATTTATCTAACCAGTTTTTTATACTTGATACGTTTTGGCATCGTATCTCCGCCAAGACGTTTCTTTTTGTTTTCTTCGTAATCACTAAAGCTTCCTTCGAAAAAATAAACTTCAGAATTTCCTTCAAAAGCCAAAATGTGAGTACAAATCCTATCCAGGAACCATCTGTCGTGAGAAATCACGACCGCACAGCCCGCAAAATTCTCCAAACCTTCTTCCAAAGCTCGCAGCGTGTTAACGTCCAAATCGTTTGTAGGCTCATCGAGTAAAAGTACGTTCCCTTCTTCTTTTAAAGTCATAGCCAGGTGAAGCCTGTTGCGTTCTCCACCCGAGAGTTTATCTACTTTTTTGTTTTGCTCACTTCCATTGAAATTGAATCGACTTAAATACGCCCTGGAATTCACTTTCTTTCCGCCCATCATAACCAGGTCCTGACCATCACTGAAGTTTTCCCATATGGATTTATCCGGGTCAATATTGGAATGCGCCTGATCTACATAAGCGATTTTAGCGGTTTCTCCCACGATAAATTCACCTTTGTCTGGTTCAATTTCACCCATGATCATCTTGAAAATCGTGGTTTTACCGGCTCCGTTAGGGCCAATAACGCCAACAATCCCAGCCTGTGGCAGATTGAAATTCAAATTTTCATACAAAAGCTTGTCATCAAATGCTTTGCTAACGCCTTTGGCATCAATCACGTTGGTTCCCAGTCGCGGTCCGTTGGGAATATAGATTTCGAGTTTTTCATCAAGTTTATCCTGATCCTGACTCATTAATTTGTCGTAATTATTTAACCTGGCCTTTTGTTTGGATTGACGTCCTTTTGGCGCCATCTTAACCCATTCCAACTCGCGTTCTAAAGTCTTCTGACGCTTGCTGGCCTGTTTTTGCTCCTGAGCCATTCGCTTAGATTTTTGATCCAGCCAGGAGGAATAATTACCTTTCCAGGGAATACCCTCTCCTCTGTCCAGTTCCAAAATCCAGCCGGCTACATTGTCTAGGAAATATCTGTCGTGAGTTACAGCGATGACGGTTCCTTTATACTGCTGTAAATGATGCTCCAGCCAATGCACAGATTCAGCATCTAAGTGGTTGGTAGGTTCATCCAGAAGCAATACATCCGGCTCCTGAAGTAATAATCGGCAAAGCGCTACTCTACGCTTTTCACCACCAGATAGGCTTTCGATCTTCTGATCGGAAGGTGGAGTTCTAAGCGCATCCATAGCCACATCAAGTTTATTGTCCAGCTCCCAGGCATTGGTAGCATCTATTTTATCCTGAAGTATCGCCTGTCTGTCCATCAGTTTTTGCATTTTATCTGCATCTTCATAAACCTCCGGCAATCCAAAATCATCATTGATTTTATTGTATTCATCCAGTATTGCGACTACATCCGAAACGCCTTCCTTTACTACATCTAAAACAGTTTTATCAGGATCTAATTCCGGTTCCTGTTCCAGATAGCCAACTGAATAATCTTGTGAAAACACAACATCTCCCTGGTAATTTTTTTCTCTCCCGGCGATAATTTTCATCAAAGTCGATTTCCCCGAACCATTAAGTCCCAGAATACCGATTTTTGCACCGTAGAAAAAACTGAGGTATATGTTTTTCAGTACAGGCTTATCTTCACCCGGATAGGTTTTGGATACTCCCGACATGGAAAATATCACTTTTTTATCGTCTGCCATTTTAATTTTTTTATTCGATTATAAGTCTGCAAATATCTGAAATTAAAGTCAGATTGAATTTTTATTATTTATAAAGCCTTAGCAATCGTAAGATGATTAACATTTGCCCTGTATGATATGACGTATGCTCTACCACCAGGAGTATTTCACGTAACAAGCTATGTTCGTCAGAATTTTTAACCGGAAGATTTAAATCGTTTTCAGGGTCTAAAATGAAATCTTCTAATTTTCTCCGATCCTCAAAATAATCTTCTTTGAGCTTTTTCCAGTCTTTTTCAGATTCCGGAGAGGACTTTGCAGGCCAGTAATCCTCAGGCCAGGCAGAGCCCTTGTAGTCTTCTGAAGTGGAAAATTTCAAGATGTCCTTTTGAGCCCAGACAATATGATAAAAAAGTTCATAAAAAGAATAAGGTAAATTATTCGGGCGTTCGCCTAATTTCTCGAAGCTTATATGATCTATAACCTCTTCTATAGGCATAAATGCCTGTCCCCCTTTTAAATGTTTTACCAGTTGTTTCCGTTCAGCTGAATCTGACATCTTAGCAATTTTAAACTCTCCCCTTCAAAGCATTAAACACCCATGCAATTGCAAAAAAGCCAACACCAACAGAAGCAAAACCCCAGCCGGCAATCTCATTATATCTAAAAGCACCCAGAGCTATAAGCCCTAATCCAACAATCACCATGATAAAGGTTGCCCACGCTAAAACAGTATTTTTATTCATTAATTATTGTATTTGTGAAATACAAAATTACGAAAACGATTTTTAATGTTGCTGACCTCCTGGATTCTTTATGCTTAACTCAAAGATGAATTCGTTAAATCCTTCTTAGATGCAGTTTTTTAAGCACAGGTTTAATGTTGACTTCAAGGCATACATTTCATCTATATTTTGTAGTAACTTTTGATTGATTTCAAGTTCAATACCCAGATAGTGTTCCGGGAACTTTTTCCGTAAACTTGTTGTAAATCCGTCTGCTTTTCCCAAATACGGGTAATTCATTCGAGCTCTGAACTGACCAAAGCGTGTATTCAATTCTTTTTTAAAGCGTTTTGCCCAGTCTTTCTCAGCTTTTCGTTTGGGATCGTACAAAATCCCAAATTCTGCTTCCCGAACTCTGCCGTTCAAAACAGGAGTGAAACTATGTACCGATACATGCAAAACCTGTTCTTCAGCGATGATTGTGTCTTCTATTTTCTGCTGAATTTGATGTCGATAGGATTCATAAAAATCAATTATAAGACGATTTTTCTCTGCTTTGACCATATGTTTTGAGATACTGGAAAATAAGTGAGGATGATGCAGTGACCTGTTCACTTCGATTAAAAGTCTGCTCCAGGGGTAATGCGAGGAATAATCCGCTAAATCCTGCAGGGATTCGTAAACCTCAAAAGCACCGAGGTCGAAGCCTTCATGGGTTTCCAGGCGATGCTGTTCACTTTCAAACCGGGTTTGGTAGTGGGATGGCAGCAAATTAGCAGCATGTTCGCAAGTCAGGATCAATTTCACGGTAAAAACAATTCGTTTTTGGATAAGCTGTCACCGAGTTTATGATAGACTTTCAGAATATTTACTTCAGAAAAGTCCGCGTCAACTGCTTTTAAAATTCTGGTAGATAAACTCCCCTGTTTTAAAATCAAACCAATAGCATCAGCATGTCTGTCGCTCATTCTTGAAGAAACCTTGTCAAATAGATGTTTGAGAACTCCTTTTGCAGGCATGGATTTTGCCTTTATTCCAAATAATCCCAGGTAAGCTTCATTAGAGATGACCGCTTCTTCTGCATACTCGATACTATCATTCAAGATCTCAAAAAGCGGAACTTCATGCCAGGCTTTCTGTTCTTCCAAAGGGGTATAGGTTTCATGGATTAAATCCTTTAAAATTTCAACACTGAAACTGGCTATAGCCACATCAGCCAGAGGGCATTCCTGTAAATCCAGTACCCTGATTTCGATGGCATTTCTGTCAAATCTGGCAATAGCTCCTCTGGAATTCAGGAAATGATGTTCTAAAATTTCATCTGTATCGAAATCTGCAATTGCTGCATTAATAGGATCAAAAATCTTTGTCTTATAGGCTTCATAGTTAAACACCTGTTCAGGAATCACCTTCCCGGTCATTTCTGGTATTTGCTTCTGATTGGTGAGATACAATTTCATCCTGGCATCCATATATCCTTCAAACTTGCCGTCTAAAATCGGTGAACTCGCGCTTAAGGCTGGTAAAATGGGCAGCAAAATGCGTATCGCGGCATGTAGTTTTTCAAATTCTGAATCATCGTAAAAGGGTAAATTGATGTGCATGCTCTGCACATTGGACCATCCGTGACCTCGACAATCAAAAATTCTGTTGTAAAGCGCATAGATTTCACTATAAGAATGCTGCCACAACTTCATCTCCAGTTCCGAATTCATCAGTGGATGGGCCGCTGAAGGCCACAGACGCCAATTTCGGGCCTGAAGCAGTTGGTTGATTTCGAGTATGTTTTTATGAAAGTTTTGATCCAGCGCATTTAAATCTGTGACGGGACCATTGGTTTTCAATTCTACCACATGCGCAGCTAACTCATTACTCCATTCAATAGAACCGTTATCCACATCAGAAACAATGCTTCCCGTTTTGAGCTTCATCAATTCATCTACAGAAGCCTGGATTTTGCCGGTTGAAGCATGCACAAGCATGTATTCCAACTCTATACCGAATACATCAAAGAGGTGATATTTCATAGCTCCTGTTTAGAATTAAGACGGTTTTTCAAAGCCTGAAGAATTGTTGTGTATACGGCATCTCCATAAAGCCCGTCTTCCACTCCAAAATCTATATTTGGATTGTCATTGATTTCGATGACAAGTGCTTTTCCATCAACCTCTTTCACATCTATGCCATAAAGCCCTTTCCCCATGATTTTAGCTGATTTCAAAGCGGCTTTTATCACAGGCTCCGGGACTTCTTCAACAGCAATACAGTCTGCATTTCCATCCTGATCTCCTTTTTTGTTTGCAGTCCAGTTATAAATTTGCCAATGCCCTTTGGCCATAAAATAGCGACAGGCATAAAAGGGTTTGGAATCTATAATCCCAATTCTCCAGTCATATTCAGAAAAGGTGTATTCCTGAGCAATAATGAGATCGGAGGTTTTAAACATCTCTGTGATTAAGGTTTCATATTCTTCTTCCGTTTTCGCCTTTTTTACACCAAAGGAGAACGTGGAATCAGGGGATTTCAATACACATGGCAATCCCGTGTATTTAAGGACTTCATGTGTATTGTCTTTATGAACAATCATTGTTTTTGGTGTAGAAATTCCGTTCTTATTCAGCGCCTCAGCCATAAATACTTTATTGCAGCATTTCAAGATGGCATCCGGGTAATCGACAATCGCTAAACCATCCTGCAGGGCTTTTCTGGCAAAGGTATACGCCTCATTATTGACCTCTGTACTCTGTCTTATAAACAGGGCGTCGAACGAAGAAAGTCTGTATAAATCTTCCGGATAGATCAGTTCGACATAGAAATTCATTTTCTCTGCTACATCCATAAACTTTTTCAAAGCCTTTGGATTACTGGGTGGTGCAGGATCGTTTTTTTGTACCAGAATCGCTAAATCGTATTCAGATTTATCAATTTTAAGGGTATCGTAGCGCTTTTTAGAAAAATACTGAGAAGCGAAATGATGCATGCTTTCCAAATGATCTTTCGGGATTTCAGAAAGAGAAATGGCCTTTATCGACTTTATATTCCATTTGGTGGTGTGTTTAAAAATCACTCTAAGGAAGGGAATTTGATAATACCTGAATATCAAAGTACTTAATTCCCGATACTTTTGTGCAACATTTTGACCGAAATAGATGCTCAAAGTGAATTCCTGAGACTTAATGGTCTTTAAACTTTTCTGAATTTCTTCTTCAAAATCTTCAGAGACGATTTTCACCAGTTTCTTTTCGCCGAGATCTACCAAATTACTTATCGTAGGTATGGAAATATGTCCCCTGGCTTCTGCCAGTAAGGATACATAATACCCTTTGGATTGATAAGTGTAGGTATCACTCAAATTGAATACCCTTGCATTTTTCAATGCTGTATATTCAGGCTTTATAAGGTAATCTTGAGAAGTTATAATGGAGGTATTATCCATTACAATTGGCCATTTTTCGGGTTGGCTCACCACAATTAGTTTGTTCATTTAGGGATTAAAAAACCAATCAAAAGTAGTCTAAAATTGAATCCCAATTCAGTTTTGGAAAAAAATAACTGGTAATGTATTTATTATTTTTATTCCGGTCTTAATCCAACAAAAAAACTCCCTAGCTTTCGATAGAGAGTTGAATCTGAATACTGATTTTATGAGTAAGAAGTCGTTCTTAAATAAGGTTTGATTTCTTTGTAGTTCGGAAACTTTTCCTTGGCTTCCTCGTTGCTTACCGATGGAGAAATAATGCAATCTTCCCCTTGTTTCCAGTCTGCCGGAGTAGCCAGTTTTTGATTGGCCGTTAATTGCAGACTATCAATCACTCTTAAAAGTTCGTTGAAATTTCTTCCTGTAGAAGGCGGATAAGTCAGTGTAAGTTTTATTTTCTTATCGGGACCGATCACAAATACAGAACGTACAGTCGATTTTTCAGAAGTGTTGGGATGAATCATATCATACAACTCAGCTACTTTTCTGTCTTCGTCAGCAATGATGGGAAAATTGACAGTTGTATGTTGAGTTTCGTTGATGTCTTTAATCCATTCGTGATGCTCTTTAAGCGGATCTACACTCAAGGCAATCACTTTAACATCTCTTTGATCAAACTCTTCTTTTAACTGAGCTGTTCTCCCTAATTCAGTAGTACAAACGGGTGTAAAGTCTGCCGGATGAGAATAAATAATCCCCCAGCTTTCGCCTAACCAGTCATGAAATGTAATCTTTCCCTGGGTGGTTTCTGCTGTAAAATCGGGTGCGGTATCGCCTAATCTTAAATGTGCCATAAGTAAACTATTAATTTTATTAGTATTCAGTTATTGAATTCAATTTTCAATCAAATCCGTTCATAAAATTAAGCATAGAATTATTAGGCTAAACCGTATATTTCAACTTTAGCGTTTCCTTAAGTCTTGGATCGGTAAGTATAAAATTTATAGAAACAAAGCTATTCTATGAAGTAAGGACTGGTTCTGTAACAAAATCAATTTTCACCACACCATCTTCATCAATTTCATTTAATAGTACTTGATGTTTGGTATTGACCAGTTCAGGGTTCCAAAAGCTTTTAACTTTGACGTAATTTTCAGTGAAACCATGGATATAGCCAGATTTATTTTTGCCTTCAAACAAGACTTCGTGAGTAGAGTTCAGCTGGCTTTCATAAAAGGCACGCCGTTTTTTGGCAGAAAGTCCTCTTAGCATCTTGCTGCGTTTCTTTCTCACTTTTAAAGGGACGGCATCTTCCATTTCTGCTGCGGGCGTATTGTCTCTTTCAGAAAAGGTAAACACGTGCAAATAAGAAATATCCAATTCGTTTAAAAAAGTGAAGGTTTCCAAAAACAAGTCATCGGTTTCGCCGGGAAAACCAACGATAACATCGACGCCAATGCAGGCATCCGGCATTTGATTTTTGATTCTCTCAACCCGATCGATATAAAGTTCCCTCAGGTATCGCCGGCGCATTTTTTTTAGGAGGGTATTGCTTCCGCTTTGTAAGGGGATATGAAAATGAGGCACAAAACACTTACTGTGGGCAACAAAATCTATGGTTTCGTCTTTGAGCAGATTAGGTTCTATGGATGAAATGCGAACTCTATCAATACCTTCCACCTGATCTAGGGCTTTTACAAGGTCTAAAAAGGTATGCTCGTGTTTCTTGTTTCCAAACTCCCCTTTGCCATAATCTCCAATGTTGACGCCGGTTAACACAATTTCTTTGATGCCCTGTTCAGAAATCTCCCTGGCATTCTTAAGCACATTTTTCAGCTTATCTGATCTTGAAATACCACGCGCCAGTGGTATGGTGCAATAGGTACATTTATAATCACATCCGTCCTGAACTTTTAGAAATGCACGCGTCCGGTCTCCAATAGAATATGAGCCTACGTAAAAATCGGCTTCATCAATTTCACAGGAATGCACCTCGCCAAAGTCATTTTTGGTCAAATCGGTAATATAATCGGTCACTTTAAATTTTTCGGTTGCGCCTAGCACAAGGTCCACACCATTGACACCGGCGAGCTCTTCGGGCTTTAATTGTGCATAACAGCCAATTCCAATGATAAACGCATCGGGATTTGATTTTTGAGCCTGCTTAACGATGGTTTTGAACCGCTTATCTGCATTTTCAGTAACGCTGCAGGTATTGATGACCACCACATCAGGATCGCTTTCGAATTCTACTCGCTGGTAACCCTCTTCTTCAAAATTCCTGGCTATGGTGGAGGTTTCGGAAAAATTCAGCTTACAGCCTAAGGTATAAAAAGCAACTTTGGGTGTGGACATAATTTAGTTTTGTAGAGAATCGGGTTGTCAAAAACAAATTCAGAAGAAACCTCTATATTCGCAATTGTGTGCAAAGATACCAACTAAAATTTATTTTCGAAAATTGAACACCCACTCTATTCTTTCTTTCTTGTTATTGCTGAATCTGCTGGTACTGACTTCATGCTCAGACTCCAAGATAAGCGATCGCGATCACCTGGTTTTCAGGTATAACGAACATGCCAACATCACTTCGCTGGATCCCGCTTTTGCAAAAGATCAACGGAACATCTGGCCAGCTCATCAGCTTTATAATTCTCTGGTGAAACTCGATAAGAAGTTATCCATCGAAGGAGATATTGCGCGTAGCTGGACCATTTCTGAAGATGGCCTGACCTATGAATTTGAATTGCGGGATGATGTCTTCTTTCACAAACATCCCATTTTTGGCAAAGATTCAACGAGACAAGTTCTAGCTTCTGATGTGGAGTACAGTTTAAAACGCCTCACCGACCCTAAAGTGGCTTCGCCCGGCAGCTGGGTGATGTCTGATGTCAAACGCGTTAAAGCTCTCAGTGATTCTGTAATACAGATTGAACTCCTGCAAAAATTTCCCGCTTTTCTGGGCTTGCTGAGTTCCAAATTTTGTTCTGTTCTTCCAGTAGAAATGGACAAACTCGATTTTCAAACTTCACCTCTTGGCACCGGGCCTTTTAAATTTAAGCGCTGGGAAACAGGGGAAAAACTGGTGTTAAGGAAAAACAACTTGTATTTTAAAACCGATGCCGATGGCAATGCCCTGCCCTATCTGGAAGCTGTAGCCATAAGCTTTTTACCCGATAAGCAAAGTGAATTTTTAGCTTTTGTACAAGGTAAGCTGGACTTTCTTAGCGGTCTGGATCCGTCTTATAAAGATGAACTCATCACTGTAGATGGCGAACTCAATTCCAAATTTGAAACGGATATCGCTATGGAAAAAAGTCCCTACCTCAATACGGAGTATCTGGGCTTTTACTTAGATTCAGACACTGAAGAAATGAAATCTAAAGCCTTTCGACGAGCGATCAATTACGCTTTCGATAGAGATAAAATGATAAAATACCTAAGAAATAATATAGGAATTCCTGCCCATAAAGGCTTTATTCCAGAAGGGCTTTCAGGACGCGCACGTATTCAGGGATTTACCTATGAGCCGGAAAAAGCCAGGAAACTGATTCAGGAATTTAAAGAGGAAACAGGCATACAAGAGCCAAAACTCATCATCAGTACAAATCCGTCCTATATAGATCTGGTAGAATTTATCCAGAAAGAAGTTCAAAGAATTGGTGTTGAAGTAGAAATTGATGTCATGCCGCCTTCCACTATTCGTCAAAAGCGTTCTGCAGGACAGCTGGAGACGTTCAGAGCGAGCTGGATTGCCGATTATCCAGATGCGATCAATTATCTGTCTTTGTTTTACAGTGAGAACTTTTCACCCAATGGTCCTAATTACACGCATTTTAAAAATGAAACTTACGACAGGCTTTATGAAAAAGCCATAAGTATTACCAGGGATTCTTTAAGGTATAACTTGTATTCAAAAATGGATTCTTTATTGATTGAGGAGGCACCTGTAATTCCTCTGTATTATGACGAGGTAGTTCGTTTTAGATCCAAAGCAGTGAAAGGATTGGGCATAAACCCGTTCAATTTATTAGATCTTTCTGAAGTTAAAAAAACCAGGTAGAGCTCTTCTAAATTTAGCTTTTCTAAGTATTCCTTTTCTATATTTGAAAAAAACCACTTTATGGATATTTCAAGTTTAATCATCATTGGTGTCATAGCTTCAATTTTGGGGTTTGTTATCGCAAAATTAATAGACCGTTCTTCCATTTTAAAATGGCAAACCACCTCGGCACATTTTGAAAAACTTTATTCCGAATCGCTTCAGCGTCAAGAAAAAGTCAAAGACGAGTATCTGAAAGTGAGCGAAAAGCTTCAGGCGGAATTGAAATCGGAAGTTAGAGAACGCTATCAAATTCAGAACAGACTCACCCAAAAAGAAACTGAACTCGAAGGACTGCAAAGGCAATGGGCTGAGCAAAAGGAAGAGATGCAAGCCTTGCAAAAGAAATTTGGGGAAGAGTTTGAAAACTTAGCTCAGCGCATTTTGGAGCAGAAATCTGAAAAATTCACCCTGGAAAACAAAAAAAATATCTCCCATATTCTGGAACCTTTGAAGGAAAGACTCCATTCTTTTGAAACCAAAATTGAAAAAACAAATATCGATTTCCTTAAGGGCCATTCTCGACTGGACGAGCAACTCAAGCATTTGAATGAACAGAATTTGAGAATATCTGAAGAAGCCAATAACTTGACCAAAGCCTTGAAAGGCGATAACAAAACGCAAGGCAATTGGGGTGAAATGATTCTGGAAAAGGTATTGCAGAAATCAGGCCTGGTTAAAGGAAGAGAGTATGATATCCAGCAACATTATAAAGATGAAAACGGTGTGAGTAAGCTGCCTGATGTTGTGGTGTATTTGCCCAACGAAAAGCTGATGGTAATCGATTCCAAGGTTAGCTTAAAGGCTTATGAAAACTATATCAACACGGAAAGCGAACCTGAAAAACAAACTTACCTGAAAGCTCATGTGAAGTCTCTTGAAAATCATCTCAAAGGCTTAAAGGAAAAGCGGTATGATTTACTTGGTGGTGAAGCCTCTCCAGATTTTATACTGATGTTTATTCCTGTGGAACCGGCTTTATTACTGGCTCAAAGTGAAAATTCCAATTTCTTTTACTCTGCGTTTCAGGATAACATCCTGATGGTAAGCCCTACAACTCTACTTTCTACGCTGAGAACAGTGGATATGGTGTGGAGTAACGAAAAGCAGCAGCAAAATGCCCTCGAAATTGCGAAACACGCCGGAGATTTGTACGATAAATTCGTGAATTTAATTGAAGGACTGGATGCTGTAGGAAACCGGATAGACTCTACAAAAACTACTTTCGATCAAGCCATGAAAAAGCTAACAGGCCAGCAAAATCTCATTAAAGATGTTGAAGCTCTTAAAAATCTAGGGGTCACTTCCAAAAAAACAATCGATTCTAAATGGATTACAAACAAATAAAACCAAAAACCATGACTAAAAAATTTAAACATAGTTCAGAATCTGCTGTAATACTCAGTCAACTAATGCTTCCCTCCCATTCCAACTTTGGAGGGAAAATTCATGGAGGCTTTATTCTTTCACTGCTTGATCAGGTGGCTTTTGCCTGTGCTTCCAAGCATTCAGAGCATTACTGCGTCACCGCAAGTGTGGATAGGGTTGATTTTCTGAATCCTGTAGAGGTTGGAGAACTACTGACTTTAAAATCTACTGTCAATTATGTAGGAAGAACTTCCATGGTAGTAGGTGTGCGCGTGGAAGCTGAGCATATTCAAGACGGCAGTATAAAACATTGTAATTCTTCCTATTTTACCATGGTTGCTAAAGATCAAAACGGAAAGTCTATTGAAGTTCCGGGGCTGGAGTTACATTCTGAAGATGATTATAGGCGCTTCATCAAAAACATTAAGCGAATGGAAAATAGAACCAAACATGATGAAATTTTCTCAAATTTCACTTTTGACAAACAGGAATTTCAGGAAATTTTGAAAGCGTATAATGTGCAAATGAAATAGTTCTAAAGGTTTTTATTAATTTATATTCATTCTAAATAAATACTTGATATTATTATTTTTTTAAAATAAAAACGCTTTTTTTTAAGATATAGAATTATTTAACTCAAAAATAATTTCTATTCTGCAAAATCATATTCCACTATATTTATTATTAAACAATAACACCCCCTAAAAATTAGGGGGTGTTATTGTTTAATAAATGCTTTATTGTAGTTTAACCCCGTTAAATCAATTTAAATATGAAAAAAATAGAAGCAGTCATCAGAAAGTCAAAATTTGATGATGTCAAAGAAGCCTTACATCAAGTTGAAGTCAATTTTTTCAGTTACTGGGATGTCACAGGAGTCGGTAACGAAAAACAAGGTCATGTTTATCGCGGTATTTCTTACAGTACAAGCGATATACAAAGACGGCACTTATCTATTGTGGTCTCAGACGAGTTCATGGACCGAACTGTGGATGCAATTCTTAAAACAGCATACACCGGCAATGTTGGAGACGGAAAAATATTTGTTTCTGAGGTACTTCAGGCCTATAGAATCAGAACAAAGGAAAACGGTAAAGAAGGAATAAGATAATAACGCATTAAAACATTAATCTATGGATTTAGGATTATTTACAGCAAACAACTTGTGGATGATGATTGCTACAGCACTGGTCTTCTTTATGCATACCGGGTTTGCTTTCTTAGAAATAGGCTTAACAAGACAAAAAAATACGATTAACATATTATTTAAGAACATATTCATCATTACGGGCGGGTTGTTACTTTTTTATGCATTTGGATTTAACCTGATGTACCCCGGCTTTGTTGATGGAGATATGGGTATCTTAAAATTTGCAGGTTTCGGTTTAGAGTCTCCAGAAGGAGGGGTCACTGCAGCATATGCAGATGGCAATTATACCTATTGGACGGATTTTCTGTTTCAGGGCATGTTTGCAGCAACAGCTGCCACCATAGTTTCTGGAGCTGTCGCCGAACGCATTAAGATTGGTTCTTTTATGATTTTCACTATCATTTATGTAGGCTTAGTTTACCCTATAGTAGGCTCCTGGAAATGGGGGGGCGGTTTCCTTGATTCCTGGGGGTTTTATGATTTTGCCGGCTCTACTTTAGTTCACTCTGTTGGCGGTTGGGCTGCCTTGGTTGCTTCGGCCCTTTTAGGGGGTAGAATCGGTAAATTCAGCAAGGAAGGTAAACCTAAAGCCATTCCGGGACACAGCATCCCCCTGGCCACAGCTGGGGTTTTAGTGCTTTGGTTAGGCTGGTTTGGTTTCAACGGAGGATCTGTTTTATCAGCAGACCCTGGACTTACTTCTTTAGTACTGGTCACTACAAGTCTTGCAGCCGCAGCCGGAGGCTTTGGTGCAATTATATTATCGACTATCCTCTATAAAAATTTAGATTTAACCATGTTTTTGAATGGTATTTTGGGTGGGCTTGTCGGCATAACCGCTGGTGCAGACCTGATGTCCCCCAATGAGTCTGTCCTTATTGGCTTAATCGCCGGATTAATTGTGGTTTGCGGCGTTGCTCTGATAGATAAACTAAAATTGGATGACCCTGTTGGTGCTATAACCGTTCATTTAATCTGTGGGGTATGGGGAACTTTAGCCGTCGGCATTTTTGGATCATTAGCTAGTAGCGGCCAGCTACTCAATCAACTATATGGGATATTAATAATAGGAGCATTTTGTTCTCTGTCATCTGCTATTATATTAATAATTATCAAATCTACCGTAGGTTTACGTGTATCTAGAGAAGAAGAATTGGAAGGACTGGATATCCATGAGCATGGCATGGATGCCTATTCAGATTTCAGAATTAATGAAAATTAAAAGATCATAAATGGAGCTTTAAAAAATCTTACTCATACTTTAAAACTATAGGTAATAAATCTAAAGTACTTTAGGCATCTCGATATTTGACACGAAGCCAAGTTAAACCTAAGTGAACTGATAAAAATTAAGCTGTTCGTTTAAAAGACAGCTAATTGAATTATATCGTCACCTTAATTAAATCATTGAGAATAAAAGTCTGTTTGTACCTTAATTTAAAGGTCCTGACTTTGAAAGCTACTGATGTTTATTATAGAACATCATGGCACAATTCAGCCTTTATATTTATAGTAGTTTCCCGTTGAAGGAGGTAGAAGAGTCGAATCCTTTTGCCACTTAGTCAATAGTTCTAAATACTTAATGTCAATTTTTGGAGCCTGAGGCTCTAAATCTCCAGATTGAAATTCTCTATGCAAGATATCTTCAATATAGAAGTCTTCCCTAACTCCTGAAGGATCGTATTTTTCTTTGAGTGAAATGTTGAAAAAATTAGCCGTAGTATTATACCAAAAAGCTCTCCAGCCAGACCTCAGATCTTTAACTAATTTGAAAGTAGTCTCCCCTGTTTGTCGATGAATTAACTTTACTAAAATTTGACCTTCAGTTTTGGTTAATTTTTTTAATTCTTCTGTAAACTCCTCTTCAATATATCTTTGTATAATCAAGGTGTATTTACGCTTATCACTTTTAGATTTTATGTCCTCTAAACGATGATTTAAGGTTTCAAAGCGTTCTGAAGCTAATTTAGCATAGGGCCATACTTTTTTGGTTTTTCGCTTGAGTATAAGATAACTTCTGAAATCATCTCTGTTTTTAAATTTCAATTTAGGTAAAATAAAAACTTCATCGAGCTTAACTTCGGTAACCCAGGTTGAGTCTTGGCCAATGACCATGTATTTTTTTTGGCCTAAAACAGAATCAGTTAAGATTTCCTTGTTTTTATATTCCTGAGCACTTATTGATAAGCTCAAAAGCAAACAAAAATAAGCAATAATTTTCACGTCAATTTAATTTAAATATTCAAAGCTAAAATCATTCCAAAATTAAGGTTTCGTTTTCAACTATATCTCAATACTTTACTAAATTAGCATCTTAAAACATGAAGATATGAATGATAATTCACTGAAATTTTTAGAAAAATACTTAAATAACGCTGCTCCGACCGGATATGAATGGGAGGGACAAAAACTGTGGATGGAATATCTAAAACCCTATGTGGATGATTTTATAACAGACACTTATGGAACCGCTGTCGGAATCATTAATCCTGATGCTGATTTTAAGGTTGTCATTGAAGGTCATGCCGACGAAATATCATGGTATGTTAATTACATCACGGATGAAGGATTGATATACGTTATCAGGAATGGAGGAAGCGATCATCAAATTGCGACATCTAAGCGTGTCAATATTCATACTAAAAACGGAATTGTAAAAGGTGTTTTTGGATGGCCGGCGATTCACACCCGTGACAAGTCAAAAGAGGAAACACCAAAGATTGAAAATATCTGCATCGACGTTGGTTGTACCAACAAAGAAGAAGTTGAAAAACTTGGCGTGCATGTAGGGTGTGTCATTACTTATCCAGATGAGTTTTTTATTCTTAATAATGATAAATTCGTTTGCCGGGGGTTAGATAACAGAATGGGCGGCTTTATGATTGCTGAAGTTGCGCGAATGTTAAAAGAAAATAAAGTAGAATTACCTTTTGGTTTATACATCACCAATTCTGTGCAAGAGGAAATTGGGTTACGCGGAGCAGAAATGATAAGCAATACAATACAACCCAATGTAGCTATTGTGACCGATGTTTGTCACGATACTACCACACCTATGATTGACAAAAAGAAAGAAGGCTTAACCAAAATAGGCGCTGGACCTGTTATCAGTTATGCACCTGCAGTTCAAAATAAATTACGCGAGTTGCTCATCGATACAGCCGAAAAACATAAGATACCATTTCAACGCCTGGCAGCAAGCAGAATGACTGGTACCGATACCGATGCTTTTGCTTATAGCAATGGCGGGGTTGCCTCTGCATTAATTTCTCTTCCCCTGCGATACATGCACACTACAGTAGAAATGGTACATAAAGACGATGTTGAGAATGTCATTAAACTGATTTACAACTCTTTATTAGAGATAAAAAACGGGGATAAATTTAGTTATTTCGAATAAATTTTGAATATTTCTATCAAGCAAAACGGCCCCTATGAGGCCGTTTTGTTTGAATTTAGAATAAACTCATTATATTAATTCTTAACCTCGAGTCGATATACTTTGTCTGAAGCAGTTATGAATAAGGTTTTACCAACTTTGCTGCCCCACGCCAGATTGGTGATTTGCTCGTCAAACTTTAAATGATCCATTTGCTGTCCTGATTCATTAAATACGCTTAGACCATTAGGTCCGGTGGTATAAAGACGGTTTGCCTGATCCATAATCATACCATCCGCCCCGCCTAACTGAGTAGGTTTACCAATATTGGTGAAAAATGCTTTAGAAACGACTTCTCCCTCTTCATCGAGATTGAACTTTATAATGTCACCTGTTTCAGAGTCGGCTGCAAATAGCAAACTTTCATCAACTGACAAGGCGATACCATTGGGCAGTTTGAATTCGTCGTAAATTAGTTTTAAACTGTCATTTTTAAATTGGTAAACACCAGAAAATTCCAGTTCAGGCTCACCCCGAACTCCAAAAGTTGGATCGGTGAAATAAATAACACCAGACGATGTGATAGCTAAGTCATTTGGACTGTTTAATTTTTTTCCTTTATAGGCTGCAGCTAAAGTAATGACACTTTTATCTGAATTTATCCGACTGATTTTTCCGGAATGTTGCGCGATAATAATATCCCCGTTTGGCATTTCATCTATGCCGTTTGAGCGACCAGAGGGCTCTAGCCAAACCTCGACCGTGTCTTTATCAGCTTTCCATATATAAATTTTACTGGCTGGGATATCACTAAAAATCAAACCTTCGTTATCAAGCCAGTGAGGTCCTTCCGTAAACTGAAATCCACTTGCTATGACTTCAGGTTCTCCAAATAAATTTTTCTCTCCCGTTTGACAGGAAACAAATAAAGTGACAGCACTAAGGACGAAACACAACTTAAGAGATATTTTCATGTTTTGAATATTTTTACAACGTTGATAAAGTTTAGACTTAATTTTTGAACCCATTACAATGTTTATCCAAGCTGAAATCAAGGTCTTAAGTAAACAGCTTAGTTTTGTTGAGATAGGCTTTACTTATTCCATTTAATTTTGAGATTCTGTTTTTTTGTAATTATCATCCCAGTCTTTAACCTGCGGATCACCCAGTTTGTCTTGTGATTTAGCCACTAACATAGCTACGGCAGCATCACCTGTAACATTGACACTGGTTCTTAACATATCTAAAGGTCTGTCTACAGCAAAAATAAGTGCTAAACCAGCTTCAGGAATACCTGCCTGACCTAGAACTATAACCAGCATCACCATTCCTGCACCAGGAACTGCGGCAGAACCAATGGAAGCTAATGTGGCTGTGGCGATAATCCCCAATTGGGCAGCAAAACTCAACTCTATTCCGAAAGCCTGAGCAATAAAAACGGCAGCAACTGCTTGATACAGGCTTGTTCCGTCCATATTAATCGTGGCTCCAATAGGCAACACAAAACTTGACACCTGAGGATGAACCCCTAAATGTTCCTCTACCCGTTCCATGGTTACGGGTAATGTCGCAGCACTAGAACTTGTTGAAAAGGCTAATAATTGAGCAGGAGAAATCCCATTGAGAAAAAATCGCGGTGATTTTTTTGTAAATATTCCAACGACTGAAGCGTAAAAACCTATCATCAATATCAATCCACCAGCCACACAAAGTGCATAATAGGCTAAAGCTATAAACAAATCAGCACTTGGCGCCTCGACAACGAGTGCAGCCAATAACGCGAAAACACCATAAGGTGCTGCCAGCATGATGAGGTCTATCATCTTTAATATGACTTCATTGAGCGAATCAAAAAATTCCTTGATGGGTTTCGATTGCTTTTCTGGAATTAGAATCATTCCAATCCCAAAGAAAATGGCGAAGAAAATTACCTGTAGCATATTGGAGTTACTTGAGGCAGCTCCAAATATGTTCTCTGGTACCAAATCTTCAAGTGCCTGCAGCGGGCCAGATTCTTTTTGTTTTTGAGCGTTTTGACGAGTCGTTTCCGCATCACCGCCATAACTCTCTACAAGCTCCTCCCGGGTATCACTCTCGATGCTTTTTCCAGGTTCAAAAACATTAACAATAATAAGTCCGATACTCACTGCAATTACAGTTGTTGCTAAATAAGTTAATATGGTTCGCAAACCCATTTTGGACAGACTTGAAATATCTTTTAAATCTGAAACCCCTTTGATAAGTGAAGCAAGAATTAAAGGAACGGCGATAAGTTTTAAAGCATTTATAAAAATAGTTCCAAAAGGCTTAATCCAATCTGTAATAAAACCGCTTCCCCATTCAAAATAAGAGAGTATAAAAGCAAATAATATTCCCAGGCCCATCCCTATAAGGATCTGCCAGTGTAGTTCTAATTTTTTCATGTTAATGGATTGATTTGTTTAATAAATATGCGTCTGCCAAAACTAAAGCAGACATAGCTTCAACTACAGGTATTGCTCTAGGAACTACACATGGATCATGTCTTCCTTTACCCTGCATTTCAACTTCTTCAGAATTTTTATTTATGGTTTGCTGCTTTTGCATTAAGGTTGCAACAGGTTTGAAGGCCACCCTAAAAGTGATATCCATTCCGTTGGAAATACCACCTTGTATACCTCCGCTATGATTGGTTTTAGTACTTCCATCTGTATTGAACAAATCATTATGTTCGCTTCCTTTCATAGAAATACCGTCAAAGCCAGAACCATAATCAAAGCCTTTCACCGCATTGATGGTCATCATGGCTTTTCCTAGATTGGCGTGTAATTTCTCAAAAATAGGATCTCCCAGATTTTTAGGAACATTCGAAATCACACATTTTACAATTCCTCCAATAGTATCCCCCTCTTTTCTAATTTGCCTGATATAGTCTTCCATTTTGGACGCCAATTTTTCATTAGGGCATCGCACAGGATTTTTTTCTATTACATCAAAATCAATTGAGTCTTGTTCAGTAAATTCAAGAGAACCGACCGAATGAGTATAGGCCGTAAATTTGACATCTTTAAGGATTTGCTTGGCAATAGCACCAGCGACCACCCAGGATGCAGTTTCTCTGGCGCTAGACCTTCCTCCTCCTCTATGGTCTCTTTGACCATATTTTTGATCGTAGGTATAGTCTGCATGATTTGGACGAAATACATCTTTAATATGGCCGTAATCTTTAGATTTATTGTCTGTGTTCTGAATTTCAAACCCAATCGGTAAACCTGTGGTAATTCCTTCAAAAATCCCGGATTTAAAATGAACAATATCAGATTCTTTTCGTTGCGTAACGATAGCGGATTGCCCGGGCTTTCTTCTGTCCAATTCTAATTGAATTTTCTCTAAATCAAGTTGAATTCCCGGGGGCACTCCGTCTAAAATTCCACCTATGGAAACTCCATGAGATTCGCCATAAGTAGTGAGCTTTAAAAAACTGCCGAAGCTATTTGATGCCATATGATGTTTTGAACAAATGTAATTGTTTTAAGCAATAATCAAAAAGCAATCAAAACAGATAATCTATAAAAATTGCAATTCAACTCAATAATGTAAAATTAAAGTTAATAGATTGTTCAATTTCCTAACCTATAGCTTTAGCTTTCATAATCTTTAGTTTACCGACAAAAACTTGCATTTGTTTTTCTTTATAAAAACCTAATATTTTGAAACGAAAAGTAGACTTAATTGTTTTGTCGGATATTCACTTAGGCACCTTTGGTTGTCATGCACAGGAATTGCTCAATTACCTAAACTCCATAGAGCCTAAAAAAATTATTCTAAATGGGGATATCATTGATATTTGGCAATTTAGAAAAAATTATTTTCCTAAAACACATCTGGAAATCATCAGAACATTGATTGAGTTTTCGATGTCAGGTACAGAAATCGTTTACATTACTGGAAACCACGATGAAATGCTCAGGAAACTAAGTGACTTTGAAATCGGAAATATCAAACTCCTGGACAAATTGATTTTGAATTTAGATGGCAAGAAAGCCTGGTTTTTCCACGGGGACGTCTTTGACTTTTCAGTTCAAAATGCCAAATGGATAGCTAAATTTGGTGGCTGGGGTTATGATATACTTATTTTAGGTAATAGATTTTTGAATTTTATTTTGTTGAAATTGGGGAAAGAAAAATATTCCCTGTCCAAAAAAATTAAATATTCAGTGAAAAAAGCCATTAAATTTATAGCTGATTTTGAAAAAACAGCAACAGATTTAGCTATCGAAAACGATTATCATTATGTTATTTGTGGTCACATTCATCAACCTCAAATTTCTAGAAAGGTAAATAAAAAGGGAACCTGCCTCTATTTGAATTCAGGAGATTGGATAGAAAATCTTACCGCATTGGAATATCACAATAAACGCTGGAAGCTTTTTAAATACAGCGATTTTGAAAAACAAACAGAAGACATCTCTTCTGCGAGTATGTTAAATCTTATTAATGAATCTAGAATGTTTTCTGATAAGAGAACAAAAAAAGCTTGAATTAACTCCTTTGTTTGTATATTCATCAATATGAAAAAACACAGGCTGTCTCTTATATTAATCCTAATCCTCTTTTCCTGGTCCTGTTCAGAAGAAAATGATACTTTTTTGAATTCTGATGCTGATTATTTCCCTCTGGAAGTTGAGAATTCCTGGATTTATGAGAATCGATTAAATCAGAATACTGGAAATTTTCAGGGTACTGAACTATTATCTATTGACGAAAAGTTTCAAAATAGATATGGTTTCACTCAAACGAGTGATGAACTCGTGGGGATATTCACGAGTATGCTTGCCTCTGGCAAGGCTTATAAGCAAAATGGAAATCAAAAGATAATTCTTGATGGACAGTTCACAATCGATTTAGAAAATCAGTTATCAACTATAGAAATTCCAATGCAAGACATTGTCCTTTACGATGCAAATTCATCACTTGGAAATATGATGTCTTCATCTTCCGGGAAATTTCAGCAGAACATCAATGATTTTCCTGTTGATTTTTCATATAGAATCAACTCCGTACACCAGGGTTTCTCTATTTCAAAGGAGATAAACGGCGTGAATTATGAAGACATCTTTGTTTCAGAAATTCAAGTATATCTTTCAGCAAAAGTATTTATTGTTTTTAACGACTTCACCATATTACAAGAACAAGAAATCACAAGTATTACAAACTACTACGCCAAAGATATAGGGCTTATTTTTAGTGATGTTAGAACAGATATCATCTTTGAGGATATTCCGGAACAATTGGAAATTGACATTCCTGATGTAAATTTTAATTCTACCCAAGAATTGGAAAGCTACTTATTAAACCCGAGTTCATAGTACATACTTATTCAATATGGAGACTGGATGAAGGGCTTCTTTTTCAGTTCCGTCTTTTATTTGATGCCTGCAGCTGGTTCCGTTTGCAGAAATAAGAGCATTTGATTTTCTTACCGCAGGTAATAAAATCAGTTCTCCAATATCCTGGCTGACTTTGTAGTGCTCTTTTTCATAACCAAAGCTTCCAGCCATACCACAGCAGCCAGAGGGGATTAAAGTAACTTTAAAGTTTTTTGGTAAATTCAACAGATTAAACGTATGAATTTGATTGGATAAAGCCTTTTGATAACAATGGTTATGAATTTTTATTTCTTTCTTCTCTTCAGAAAATTGCTCTGATTTCAGATTCCCTGATTGTATTTCAGCATTGAGAAATTCCTCAATCAAAAACACATGCTTAGAAAGTTGTTCTGCTGAAGTTTTATCTGTAGCCAATTTTAAATATTCATCTCTGAAGCTTAAAATTGACGAAGGTTCTATGCCCAATAATGGTGATTCTTTTGAAATTTTAGTTGAAAAAACAGCTATATTTTTATCTACAAATTTTTGAGCTTCGTCTAACAGTCCTTTAGAGAAATAAGCCCTTCCACTCTCTTCATGACGAAGAACTTTTATCTCATAACCAAGTTTGGTTAATAATTCTATAGCATCAATCCCAATTTCAACATCCAAATAATTCGTGAATTCATCAATAAACAGATAGACTGTTTTCTTTTTCTCTCCGATTGATTTCAATGAAATCAAGCCGCTATCGATTTTTTTTCTTAGGGATTGCGCACTTAATTTAGGTAAACTTCTCTCTTTAGCAATTCCTGCAATTTGCTTTATAAAACGAGAGGTAAGTGTATTTGTATTCAACCAATTATAAATTGGGGCGACCGGGGAAGCTAACTTATTGATCATGTTGTTTTTTGCAAAAACTTTAGTTCTCAATTCAGTTCCATTAGCCTTTTGATACTGATAAAGAAATTCTGTTTTGAAAGCACCAACATCTACATTACTGGGACACTCATTTTTGCAAGCCTTACAGCTAATGCAGAGGTCAAAAATTTCCTTCAGATTTTCATCATCAAAGGCATTTTTATCCTTGTGTTTTTGAGTAAGCACTTCCCTAAGTAAATTAGCCCTTGCCCGAGTGGTATCCTTTTCGTTTTTAGTCGCCTGGTAACTCGGACACATCCCCCCTTCAAATTCGTGAGATTTTCTACAATCTCCACTTCCATTACATTGCTCTGCAGCCCTGAGAATTCCAAGATTTTTGGAGAAATCTAGTTTGGTAGAAATATTTGGTTCATCTCTGTCTACTTCATACCTTAAATCGGAATCAATTGGCTTTGGATTGACAATTTTACCGGGATTAAAAAGCTTATTGGGGTCGAATACATGCTTGATTTCTTTAAAAATCTCGTAACATTTCTCACCGACTACCAACTCTGTAAAAGGGGCTCTCACTCTGCCATCACCATGTTCACCACTTAAAGCACCGCCATAGGATTTTACCAGATGAGCAACATCTGAAGAAATATTTGAAAATTCCTCAACACCTTGAGAAGTTTTGAGATTCAAGATTGGTCTTAAATGCAATTCTCCAGCGCCAGCATGAGCATAATACACTGCTTTTTGGGCATAAGATTCCATGATTTTGGAAAAATCTGAGATATAATGGGGTAAATCTTCAATAGCAACCGACGTATCTTCAATACAGGCTACAGCCTTTTCATCGCCTTTCAGATTTCCTAAAAGACCAAGACCGGCTTTTCTCAACTCTACTGCAAGATCGATTTCTCCATCTTTTAATACAGGAAAAGCATAAGCTTTGGTTGAACTCTTTAAATCATGAAGAAGATTCTTGACTTGATTTTTCAAGTCTTCCAATGAATTTGATCTGAGTTCAAGCATCAATATAGCTTCGGGGTCTTCTTCAATAAAAAACCTATGCCCTTGATATTTCATACTGTCTTTGGTACAATCCAAAATAGTTTTGTCCATCATTTCACAGGTGAAGAGGTCATGGGCTAATGACATCTCTACAGATTCCAAACAGTCTGAAATGCTTTTGAAATGAGCTGCTAGCATCGCTGAATGCTGTGGCTGAACATCATCTAATTTCATCTCCAGCTCTGTAGCTATGAATAAAGTCCCTTCGCTTCCACACAAAAGTTTATTGAGATTGAAATAAGGATTGGAATCGGTTTTAAAAAAGGAAGAATTATAGAGTTCATCAATGGAATATCCAGTATTCCTTCTATGAATAGAGGGTTTTGGAAAGCCGGTTTCAATAAGATTTTCGATATTATCTTGTTGAAATAGTGTGTTGAAGTACGTATAGATTTCACCTTCAAGAGTATTCAATTCCAGTTTTTGTTGAAACTCCGCTTTGGTAAGGGGTTTAACTTCAATAAAACTTCCATCTGAAAGAAAACCTTTTGAAGAAATAACTTTATCTCTGGTCACCCCATATTTGATAGATGTTGTTCCTGAAGAATTATTTCCAAACATTCCGCCAAGGTTACACCTATTACTTGTGGAAGTATTAGGTCCAAAAAATAACTGATAGGGCTTCAGCTTTTTATTAAGTGCATCTCTTACAATTCCAGGCTGCAATCGAATCGTTTTATGATTGGAATCAAACTCTATTTCATTTGTAAAATGCCTGCTCAAATCCAACACCATTCCATCTGTAACACATTGCCCAGCCAAAGAGGTTCCGGCCGCTCTTGGAGTTATCGAAAGTTGATGTTTGTATGTGAATTCAATTATTTTTTTAAGGTCAGAAATGCTCTTGGGATAAACGACAGCTACAGGAATTTCCCTATAAACCGATGCATCGGTTGCATAAATTAATTTATGTAATTCATCTATATAAAGCTGACCGTCTAAGGAGGTTGACAGAACTTTGAAAAGTGAGTTTTGCATTGGTCTGGTATTCAAATTCAAAAATAATATAGAAGCCTTTATATTAAATGTAAACAAACGATAATATTAAAAATAAAAATATCAAGAATCTTTGTTTAAGTTCTTATTTCAACTTTGTAACCAAAACTTAAATAAGTTAGATTAAAATTAAAATTTTGAAAAACCTTAAATGAATTGGTTTAATTTCTTAAATTTATAGAGTGAGTCTGATTTAGAGTTGGGCTTGATTACAAAACTTTTGTAGTCTAAAATAAATACACATTCAAAATTTATAATTTATGGACATTAATTTCAATTACGTACACGTTACAGCAAGCGAGAGACTCGAAGAATTAGTCACCAAAAAACTTGAAAAGCTTGAAAAAAGATACGATTGGATCGTGAGAAGCGAAGTGTTTTTCAAAACTGAAAATACGTCTAGCCCAGAAACTGGCATGATTTGCGAAATCAAATTAAGTGCTCCAGGACAAAATGTTTTTGCTTCTTCCAACGAGAAAGCCTTTGAACTGGCTATCACAAATACAGTTGAAGATATCAAAAGACAACTTCAAAAGAAGAAAGAAAAAATGTCAACACGCTAATTGCAGATTTGACAAAACTAAAAAGCCAAGTATTAATACTTGGCTTTTTTATTATGAAAAAAATTAAATTATTCTTTTAAAGCATTAATTTTCTCCTGAAGCTCTTTAGCTTCTTCATTCATTCCCAATTGATAATAAATGTTTAATTTGGTCTGTAAAGCATCTATGTTATCAGGATCCAAATCAGTAGCTTTTTCTAAATAAGGCAAAGCTTCCTCATAGAATTTTTTCTTTTTCTCATTCAATTCTTGATACTTTTTATTATCTGCTCTAGAATTTCCAAGCTTATTCATTTGCTCAACTATGGCTCTTTCTTCACTTAAAGTCATTGCCGCTAAGTTTATATAAGCGTTTACCATGTCAGGATTAAGCTCAATTGCTTGTTTGTAATATTCTTCGGCAGATTCTTTATCACCAAGTTGCTCAGATGCAACACCAAGATTATAGTATAATGATGGATTCTCTGGATCCATTTCTACCACTTCTTTCATCACCTCATCGTATTTATCAACCCTTCCTAATTTATAGTACAAATCAGCTTCAGCTTGTTTAATACTGATATCTTCAGGATTTTCTTCTTTCGCTTTTTCAATAGCTATAAGGGCTTTTTCTGGCTCGTCTTGCTGAATGTAAATCAAGGTAACATTCTTTGCAATTTCACCTGTAACACTCGGTGTTTTCTTTTGGGTTGGATCAGAATACTCTCCTGTTTTTACAGCGATATCTCTCATGTTTTTAGATTCGAAAATTTCTTCCTCCCCAGTTTCTTTACTGACTGCTACGAATTGAACAGATGAACCGTCATAATTCATATCCAATAGTTTATTATAATGCTCAAGTGCTGTATCATATAACTGGCCATTTACAGCTGCAGAAGCGGCATAATACAACATAACTGTATCGTTCTTATTAAGCTTGTAGGTTTTGTAAAGCAACTTCTCAGCCATGTCAAAATTGCCTTCATTTTGACTGTCTATGGCAGATTGAACCATGGTCTGTCTTAAGTTGGCTTTGTAATTTAAAGCTTCCTCATTATCCTCTTCCATTTCGAGAATCTTATTTAAAGACTCCAGTGATTCGTTGATATTTTCCAACATTTTTTCACCAGATTGCTTCTCAGCCATGTTTCCAAGGGCTTTAGCATTGGCTAAATGGTAACGAATCACCCATTTATCTTTTTCCTCTGCTATCTGAGGTTTTGCTTTGTTCAATTCTGTTAAAGCTTCTTTATACTTTCCCTCTTCAATAGCGTCCTCTGCGTCTCTAATTTCACTTCGCTGTGAAAATCCTAAACTTATTGAACCTATGATTAGGGTTAATGCTAAAATTGACTTTTTCATGTTTTATTCTATTTATTGAATTTAGTTATTAATATTATTCGTTTGGTACTTCATTATCAGCTTCAGGTAACTCCGTCGTTGCTTCTGAATCGTCTTCATCTTCATTAACTATTTTGGCTACAGCTGCGATTTCGTCATCACCTTTAAGAGAGATGAGTCTCACCCCTTGGGTAGATCTTCCCATAGTTCTTATATCAGATACTGACATTCTGATGGCGACACCAGATTTTTTGATAATCATTAAATCATCTTCATCATGAACTGTTTTAAGAGCTACCAATTGTCCGGTTTTTTCTGAAATAGAAATGGTTTTGACTCCTTTCCCTCCTCGGTTGGTAATTCTGTAAACCGGCTCTCCATCTTCATCGTCGATAAAGGTTCTCTTGCCATAACCTTTTTCAGAAACTACTAAAACGGTTTCATCTTGTGGATCTTTTACACAAATCATGCCAATCACTTCATCCTGTTCTGAAGCCAGGGTAACCCCCTTAACGCCAGCAGCTCCTCGTCCCATTGGTCGAATGTGCTTTTCTTCAAACCTTAAAGCTTTACCGCTTTTTAAGCCTAACATGACTTGATTTTCACCATCTGTGAGCACAGCAGAAAGCAATTCATCGCCTTCTTTAATAGAGATGGCATTGATACCATTGACCCTTGGTCTGGAATATTGTTCTAAGACAGTTTTCTTAACCTGGCCTTTTTTTGTTGCCATCAATACGTAATGGTTATTGATATACTCTTCGTCGGAAAGATTTTCAACCAGAATAAAGGCATTGATTCTATCATCAGGATCCAGGTTCATCAGGTTTTGAATAGCTCGACCTTTGCTGGTTTTACTTCCTTCCGGAATTTCGAAAACCCGCATCCAGAAACATTTTCCTTTTTGCGTAAAAAATAAAATATACTGGTGATTGGTTCCTGAGAATATATATTCTAAAAAGTCTTCGTCTCTTGTTGTCGACGCTTTTTGACCAACACCTCCTCTATTTTGAGTTTTATATTCTTTAAGAGCCGTTCTTTTGATGTAACCTGCGTGAGAAATGGTTAAGACTACACTTTCGTTTGGAATCATGTCTTCCATGCTAAAATCACCACCAATCATGTTGATTTCAGAACGGCGTTCATCTCCATATTTTTCTCTTATCTCAGCAAGCTCCTCTTTTATGATCTCCATTCTACGAGGTTCATTGGCAAGAATGTCTTTTAAGTCCTCGATAGTTTTCATCAACTCGTCATACTCCGTTCTTAACTTATCCTGTTCAAGACCTGTAAGCTGTCTCAGGCGCATCTCCACAATTGCCTTGGCTTGAGTTTCTGAAAGCTCAAAACGCTCGATCAGTTTTTCTCTGGCTTCTTCAGCATTTTGTGAACCTCTTATAAGCGCAATGACTTCATCAATATGATCTGAAGCAATAATTAAACCTTCCAGAATATGGGCTCTCTCCTCTGCCTTTCTCAGTAAGTATTTTGTACGTCTAATGACAACTTCATGTCTATGCTCGACAAAATTGTAAATGATGTCTTTAAGATTGAGCATTTGAGGTCGGCCTTTGACAAGTGCAATATTATTAACACTAAATGTAGATTGAAGCGCTGTATGTTTATATAAGGTATTTAAAACTACATTGGGCAAAGCATCTTTTTTCAAAATATAAACGATACGCATACCATTTCTATCCGATTCGTCTCGAATAAGAGAAATGCCTTCAATTTTTTTATCATTGACCAAATCAGCAGTCTTTTTAATCATATCTGCTTTGTTGACTTGGTATGGAATTTCAGTGACTACGATACATTCTTTACCCTTTACTTCTTCAATTTCAGCTTTAGCACGCATGACAATTCTTCCGCGACCTGTCATAAAGGCATCTTTCACTCCTTCATACCCATAAATAATACCTCCTGTTGGAAAATCCGGAGCTTTTATATAGGTCATGAGTTCTTCTATCTCAATATCTCTATTGTCGATATAAGCGTTAACGCCATCAACGACTTCAGTTAAGTTATGCGGTGGCATATTGGTAGCCATACCTACGGCAATACCGCTGGCACCATTCACCAATAAATTTGGAACTCGAGTTGGAAGGACTGTAGGTTCCTCCAGGGTATCGTCAAAATTTAAAGCAAAATCAACCGTTTCTTTATCGATATCAGCCAGCATTTCTTCGCTGATCTTTCGCATCCTTGCCTCCGTATACCTCATAGCCGCCGGACTATCTCCATCTACGGAACCGAAGTTACCCTGACCGTCCACCAGTTGGTAGCGCATACTCCATTCCTGAGCCATTCTTACCATGGCATCATAAACAGAAGTATCACCATGCGGGTGATATTTACCTAATACTTCACCAACAATTCTTGCTGATTTTTTATGAGATTTGTTAGAAAAGATGCCGAGTTCCTGCAATCCAAAAAGAACTCTTCTATGCACAGGTTTCAAGCCATCTCTCACATCCGGAAGTGCTCTAGAAACAATAACAGACATCGAATAATCGATGTAAGCTGTTTTCATCTCATCTTCAATATTAATTGGTATTAGCTGTTCACCGTTAGCCATTTATTTCAATTTAAATTAATATTTAAAAAATTCACAACACAAGTTGCTAATAAGCAAATATACAAAACCTATCAAATCCTTAAAGACCCTTAAACTCTAATTATCACATTTTTTTACAAGGTTTATTTAATAAGATTTTCACTATTGAAATGGTGTATATCAGTATTAAGGTATTATTTTTGAGTAATGTCTAATAAATATTTAAAGACTATGGATGATAATTTCTCACCAAAAGTAAAAGAAGTAATTGCATATAGTAAAGAAGAAGCTTTACGCCTTGGCCACGATTTTATAGGAACAGAGCATTTGATGCTTGGTTTGCTTCGTGACGGAACGGGGAAGGCTATCAATATACTAGATGCCATGAATGTTGACTTGGAGCTGTTGAGAAGAAAAGTGGAAATCTTAAATCCTTCAGATCATACGAATACAGATATATCTCAAGAAAAAAAGAATCTACATTTAACAAGACAAGCTGAAAGGGCACTTAAAACAACTTTTTTAGAAGCTAAGCTTTTTCAAAGCTCTTCTATTAATACCGCACACCTATTATTATGTATTCTCAGGAATGAAAATGATCCCACTACCAAACTCTTAAATAAGCTGAAAGTGGATTATGATAATGTAAAAGAGGAGTTTAAAGCCATGATAACACAGGATGGTGATTATTTGGATACCCCTACCGATGCGTTTTCTGACGATGCACCAACCTCCGGAGATTCTGGAAGAGAATCGCTGGGTGGATCTGGAAATTCCAAAGGAAAAGCTTCTAAAAAATCTAAAACGCCAGTATTGGATAATTTTGGTCGTGACCTTACTGAAATGGCTCAGGAAGGAAAACTGGACCCTGTTGTAGGCCGTGAAAAGGAAATAGAAAGAGTTTCTCAAATTTTAAGTCGAAGAAAGAAAAACAATCCCCTTCTTATCGGAGAGCCTGGTGTTGGTAAAAGTGCTATTGCTGAAGGTTTAGCTATCAGAATTATACAACGAAAAGTTTCCAGAATACTTTATGACAAAAGACTGGTTACACTTGATTTGGCTAGCCTAGTAGCAGGAACGAAATACAGAGGACAATTTGAAGAGCGAATGAAGGCTGTAATGAATGAGCTTGAAAAGAATGACGATATTATTCTTTTTATTGACGAAATTCATACCATCGTAGGTGCCGGAGGAGCTACCGGAAGCCTGGATGCAAGTAATATGTTCAAACCTGCTCTTGCCAGAGGGGAAATACAATGTATTGGTGCAACCACACTTGATGAATATAGACAACATATAGAAAAAGATGGTGCCCTGGAAAGGAGATTCCAAAAAATCATTGTGGAGCCAACCTCTATAGATGAAACTGTCGAAATACTTCATAATATCAAAGATAAATATGAAGATCACCATAACGTGATTTATACAGACGAAGCCATCAGGTCTTGTGTTTCTCTTACCAATAGATATATGACCGATAGATTTCTTCCAGATAAGGCTATTGATGCGCTAGATGAAGCAGGCAGTCGAGTTCATATCACCAATATCAATGTACCTAAACGTATTTTGGAACTCGAAAAAGAACTTGAAGATATTCGTGAAGAGAAAAATTCTGTTGTCAAAAAACAGAAATATGAAGAAGCTGCAAAATTAAGAGATGACGAAAAGCGAATTGAAAATGATTTGCAGCAGGCTCAGGAAGAGTGGGAAAAAGATTCAAAAGAAAACAAAGAAACAGTCACTGAAGATCACATTGCAGATGTTGTTTCTATGATGACGGGGATTCCCGTGAAAAGAATTGCCAAAACAGAAGGCAATAAATTAGCTGAATTACCGGAAACCATCAAAAATAAAGTAATTGGTCAAAGTGAAGCAGTGACTAAAATTGTAAAAGCAATTCAACGTAATCGTGCTGGGCTTAAAGATCCAAACAGACCTATTGGTTCATTTATATTCTTAGGTCAAACTGGAGTTGGTAAGACACAACTTGCCAAAGTTCTGGCCAGAGAGTTGTTTGACAACGATGAGGCCTTGATTCGACTTGACATGAGTGAATACATGGAAAAATTTGCGGTTTCAAGATTAATTGGAGCGCCTCCGGGATACGTAGGATACGAAGAAGGTGGCCAGTTAACTGAAAAAGTGAGACGTAAACCTTATGCAGTCATTTTACTGGATGAGGTCGAAAAAGCGCACCCAGATGTATTCAATATGCTGCTCCAGGTTTTGGATGATGGTCATTTAACCGATAGTTTGGGACGGAAAGTGGATTTTAGAAATACAATCATCATTATGACCTCCAACGTAGGAGCAAGAAAACTTAAAGATTTTGGTACCGGAGTTGGTTTTGGAACACAGTCTCAAAAGCAGCAGGAAGACGACAATACCAAAAAGGTAATTGAAGGAGCTTTGAAAAAAGCTTTCGCACCGGAATTTCTGAACCGTGTAGATGATGTAGTCATTTTTAATGCTTTAGAACGAGAGGACATCAAAAAAATCATCAATATAGAATTAGAGAGACTTTTCTCAAGAATCAAAGATGTAGGATATAATTTTTCTTTAAGTGAATCAGCTAAAGATTTTATTGCCGATAAAGGTTTTGACAGACAATATGGGGCAAGACCTCTAAACAGAGCTATTCAAAAATACATTGAAGATGCTTTAGCTGAAAAAATCATCAATTCTTCCATTGTTGAGGGGGACACCCTGTATATGGATTTCGACAAGGAAAAAGATGAACTGGTCATAGACGTCCAGAAAACTGCAGACAAAGAATCCTAATGAGATAAGATCGATAAAAAAACTCCTTAACGGAGTTTTTTTGTGGCTAATAATTTAGCCGTTTAAAAAAGTTATATGAAAATTACAAAAATTACCTGGATCTATATAATAGCTGCTATTATCACTATATATGGGATTGTAACAGGCCAATTTCTTTTTTTGTTATTCTGCTTTCCATTAGGATTATTCTATTTCAATAAAGACAACAATAAGAAAAGATAATAGTTAAATAATGATTAAAGCAAACCATTTTTTTGACTTAGACTGACTTAAGTTTTACTTTTAAAAAAACAGATGTTATGAAAAAAAAAGATACCTTATCCGAGACTATGAATGCATTGAGAAACGAGGGCTATGTTGATGACCTCAATGTTCTTGATGACCAGATAGAAAATAAAACCAAGAAAAAAAAATACCCGATAGATGACTTTGAAGTAGATCATTATTTCAGATTTGAGGGTGTGTCAAATCCAGCAGACAATTCTATCTTGTATGCAATCACAACATCAGATGGTCACAAAGGAATGCTGGTAGATGGCTACGGAAAATCCGGAGGTCAGATTTCAGATAAAATGCTTAATAAATTACAAATAAAATAATATGAATTATTTAAACTTAGATAAATCAAAAACTAAAGACACCGTTAAAGAATTAAACGTGCTTTTAGCAGATTATCATATGTATTATCAAAAATTGAGAAATTTTCACTGGAATATTACCGGTCATAATTTTTTTGATTTGCATGAGCAATTTGAGCTGATGTATGACGATGCAAAGCTCAAAGTAGATGAAATCGCTGAACGCATACTCACCCTGCGCTTTCAGCCAGAGAGTAATTTTTCTACCTACTTAAAATTATCAAACCTCAAAGAATCATCAAAGGATAAATCTGATGTAGAGATGGTTGAAGATTTGTTACACGATCATGGTGTTATCATCGATCAAATGAGAAGTGTCATCGAGGTTGCAGATAAAAATGAAGATGAAGGGACAATAGATTTAATTGGCGCTTACATAAGGGAACTTGAAAAAACCAGCTGGATGCTGGATGCTTGGAACATGCGATTGGCAGATAAGAGAAATGCCTAAAATTACATTTAATAATTTCAGAAATTAAGTCTATGAGTTATTAGATTTAAGGGCATCAAAAACGCAGGATGCTGCTAAACATTGAATGTTCATCTGGCAGATTATCATTTGTATTATCAAAAGTTGAGAAATTTTCACTGGAATATTACCGGTGAAAATTTCTTAAATTTATACGCAAAGTTTAAGGAAATGTATGATGACGCCAAATTAAAAATCGATGAAATTGCTGAACGTATGTTAACCTTACGGTTTCAGCCCGAAAGCAATATCTCCAATTATTTAGAACTTTCAAATCTATAGGAAGTTTCTTCAGATCTTGAGGATTTTAAAATGATTGAAACCCTACTCTTTGACCATGAAAAAATTATAATTCAAATGAGAAAAGTGGTAGAAGCTGCAGAACAAAATAAGGATGAGGGTACAATAGACCTTGTAGGTGAATACATTAGAGAGCTTGAAAAAACCAGCTGGATGCTGGATGCGTGAATTATAAAAAAGCAAAAAAAACAATATTCATAATATCATTTTTAACATGCAAGAGACTGAAATTGTTGAGAAGACCGAAAAAGCCTGGGCAGAATTAACTACAAAGATTTTCGACTGGATTGATACTATTGTACTGGGTCTGCCTAATTTTTTAATCGCTGTTTTTGTACTTATTTTATTTATACTTTTTGCAAAGTATTCAAGTAAACTTATAGATAAGCTTTTCCGAAAAAGCAATGCTCAGGATTCTATCCGGACGGTATCCGTAAAAGTGTTTAGAGTAGTTATCATATCTCTGGGTATATTCATATCCCTAGGTATTTTAAACTTAAATTCAGTGCTTACCACAGTTCTTGGTGCTGCGGGTGTACTTGGTTTAGCGGTTGGTTTTGCTCTTCAGGGTACTCTTCACAATACCTTTTCAGGTATTATTATTAGTTTTATTCCGAAATTACAAATTGGAGACTGGATAGAAACCAATGGCTTTGCAGGCTTTGTAATCGATATTAATTTGAGAAGTGTAATCATACAATCGGTAGACTATAATCTGGTCGTCATACCCAATTCCAAAATTGTAGATGCCCCCTTTAAAAATTTTAGCAGAACTCCCAGAGGACGTATCATTTTAACCTGTGGTGTCGGCTATGAGAGTGATCTCCCAAAAGTCCAGGAAATTACGGAAAATGCAATTAAAGAGATTTTTGAACAACGTCCTGGGGAAAGCATTCAGTTTTTTTATACTGAATTTGGCGATAGTTCCATCAATTATCAATTGAGATTTTGGGCTAATGTGGCTAATCAAGGAGACGTCTATAAAGCACAGCATGATGCTATTTTAGCAATCAAAGCTGCTTACAACGAAAACGATATCAATATTCCATTCCCGATACGCACCTTGGACTTTGGTAAGAATAAATTTAGATCTGAAAAAATTGATATCAGAACTGTAACTGATTAATTACATCATTTTTTGATATAATTTTTCATACTGACATACCACTCTTTCTACGTCAAATTTTTCAGCAATCTGCCGTGCTTCTTTTTTAAAAGTTTCCAATACCCTTTCATCCGATAAAATTTTAATTCCATTAGCAGCCATATCTTCTACATCGCCTATGTTGCTTAAGAATCCTGAAACTCCGTGAATATTCACCTCGGGAAGACCTCCTGCATTGGATGAAATGATGGGAACTCTATGAGCCATCGCCTCTAAGGCGGCAAGACCGAAACTTTCCTTCTCCGATGGTAATAAAAATAGGTCTGAATAGCAAAGGATGCGTTCCACTTCGTTGCTTTTCCCTAAAAATATCACCTTATCTCTTATGTTTAATTTTTTGGCCAGTTGCAAGGCTTTTTCCCGGTCCGGCCCATCCCCAACAATAACCAGCTTTGATTTTATTTTGGATTGTATCCTGAAAAACACTTCAATCACGTCATTTAAACGCTTTACTTCTCTTAAGTTACTGACGTGGGTAATAACTTTTTCGTCTTCAAAAGCAACCATGTGACGTTTACATTCTTCGAAATTTTCAGTTAGATTGGAGAGGTCAATGAAATTTGGGACAACCTCAATTTCTTTTTTGATGTCAAAAATTTCAAAGGTATCTTGTTTCAAGCTTTCAGAGACTGAAGTAACGACATCGCTTTTATTGATGCTAAAATTCACGGCAGGTTTATAAAAGGAGTGACTTCCTACCAAGGTGATATCTGTTCCATGAAGGGTTGTCATCATGGGGAGTTTTATCCCTTCCTCCAAAAGCATTTGTTGAGCCATAAACCCGGCATAAGCGTGAGGAATAGCATAATGAACATGAAGTATATCTATTTTATGCTTTTGTACAACGTTTACAAGTTTGCTGGAAAGTGCCAGCTCATAGGGCTGATAGTGAAATAAGGGATATTCTGGAACGGAAACCTCGTGATAGTGTATAGATGTACTCAAATATTCGAGCCTTACAGGTTGCTTATAAGTAACAAAATGTATTTCATGCCCTCTTTTGGACAATGCAATTCCTAATTCTGTTGCCACTACTCCACTCCCGCCAAAGGTAGGATAACACACTATTGCTATTTTCATAATTTTTTTATTATTCCCAAAAATAGAAGATTGAAGCTTATTTTGGTCTTAAACTAATCTCAAATTATTTTAATAGTCCTTCGATAAGTTTTCATAAATAAGCCCTTGTATTTTGGTTCTAATGTCTTCATCAATAAGTTTTGTATTGGCCGGGTCGGGATGTATCCGGTTGGATAAAAAAATATAGATAATTTCTTCTTCAGGGTCGGCCCATGCATAAGTACCTGTAAAGCCGGAATGACCAAAACTCGACATGGAAAGACAACCGCAGGTAGGACCGATATCATCAAGCTGCGGTTTATCGAAACCTACTCCTCTTCTCACCTCTTTATCGCAATAATAACAGGTATTGAACTTTGTCATGGTTTGTGGGCTAAAGTAAATTTTACCTCCAAAATCACCTTTATTTAAGTAAAGCTGCATAAACGAAGCCACATCTCTAGCGTTTCCAAATAAACCGGCATGACCTCCAACACCACCAAGCATAGCAGCACCCTGATCGTGAACCGTTCCATGAATCAATTCTTGTCTCCAAACTGTATCGTTTTCTGTAGGAACAATTTTTTCTTTATCAAAGTGATTCAAAGGAAAAAACTTTAATCGGCTCAATCCCATAGGCCTGTAAAAATAAGTCTCGGCCAGTGTATCTAAAGAATTATCTGTTTGTTGTTCGATGAATTTCTTTAAAAAATAATAAGGTAAATCAGAATATTTATACTCCAAGGTATCGCGTAATTCACTTTCTACAATTTGCGAATAAATGGAATCCTGGTAATCTGTTCTCAAATACATGTTCTCCAACACTTTAATGCTGAACTCTTCAGAATATTCCGAAGCATAATACTCTGATTTTTCTTCTAAGGTGTTTTGATAAAAAGGAATCCAGGGCTCTAACCTGGCATAATGCGAGAGCATGTCGAGAACGCTTATATCAGCTTTATTGGAGCTGGCAAGTGCTGGTATAAGTTCATGGAGCTTGGTGTTTAAACTAAGTTTACTAGCTTCTTCCAGTGTCATTAATATAGGCAGCGTTGTCAGTATCTTGGTAAGAGAAGCTAAGTCGTAAACGTCATCACTCTGCACTTTATTTTTTTTATCATAGGTATGATATCCAAAGTTTTTATCGTAGATAATTTTCCCTTTTCTGGCAATCAGAATCTGCATGCCGGGTGTCATTTTTTCATCTAAAGCATAGTTTGCAATAGAATCTACTTTCTTTTCAAATCGCTCGTCAAAACCCAAATTTTGATAATAACCCTGTCCCAGTCTGCCATTTGATTTTAATTTATAACCGGTTCCAACAGGGAATGCAGAAGTAATACTCACAGGCAAGTTGCCAAGGGTCTCTAGTGCCCCAAAAATCTGTTGAGCGGCAACAGATTGAGCTATATCGCTATTCTGGTATACCTGAAAAATTGCATCTATGTTAATAAAGCTCTGTAAGCCTAATAAACTGTAAGGCCTTGAGAAATTAACAAGAGTGACTTTATTTTCTCTTGAAAGCTGTTCGATACATTTAATTTCGTAAGGAGTAAACTTATAATCTGTCCAGGGATTTATGTCAGATCTGTGGTAGCCAATAATAATGTGGTCGAAATCCAGCTTGCTATTTTTATTCAAAATGGATTCTTTATTCTCTATTCTTTCAACAGCAGCATACCTATTTAAGGCCTCATAAAAGGTTTCTCCACTGGCGTCTCCAAGTCCTAAATAACCAATCTTTTGATGTTCAACATCGCTGATTGGTAATATTCCCAGATCATTTTTTAAGACTGTCGTTGCATTTTCAATAGCTAACTTATAAACGGCGTCATTTAAGCCTGAATTCAATTCTGAGGTCAAATGAGTCGTTTCGATAGGATCAAAATTATTCAAGCCCACCTTATATTTGGCGTATAATATTTTCTTAACTGAATAGGCTAATCTGCTTTTAGCAATTTTGTTATTTTTAATTGCTTTCTTAATGATTTCAATGGCTTTCGGTACATTTTCAGAAATCAACAGAATATCACTTCCGGCTTGAAAGGCTTTTAAATCTACTTCACCAGGAATATTGTTATTGCTAACTCCTTTCATATTTAAGGCATCTGTGATGACTAATCCCTTAAATCCAAGCTCTTCTTTTAGCAGCTGGCTAACAATTTTAGGGGAAAGGGAGGAAGGGAAATCCGATCTGCTTTCTAAGCTGGGCACGTTCAAATGAGCTACCATGATGCTACTCACCCCTTCATTGATTAAAGCTCTAAATGGTTCCAATTCGATTGCTCTGATGCGTTGTTCAGAAAAATCTATCGTGGGTAAGGTTAAATGCGAATCTTGCTGAGTATCACCATGACCAGGAAAATGCTTTGCACTGGTAAGGATTCCAGCATCGTGCATGCCTTTCATAAGCGCTACAGCATGAGAGATCACCACTTCTTTAGTTTCTCCAAAAGACCGGTTACCAATAATAGGATTTTCAGGATTGGTGTTGATATCTGCAACAGGAGCAAAATTGATATGGACACCAAGTCGCTTATTGTGTTTACCAATTTGGTTCCCAACTTTCCTCACTATGGAAGTATCTTTTATCGCTCCCAGGGTCATATTCCAGGGAAAAGCATAAGTAGAATCCAGCCGCATAGCAAGGCCCCACTCTGCATCCATTCCTATAAGTAAGGGGACTTTATTCTCCGTTTGGATTTTGTTGGTGAACTGGGCTTGTCTGTAAGGATTTCCTTTAGAAAAAATTACACCACCGATATGATTGGTCTTTATAAAATCTGCTATGTTTTCAAGTTCAGCATCTGATTTATTTGTGAAGACATCGATCATAAACAGTTGTCCGATTTTTTCTTCCAAACTCAGATTCGAATACAACGAATCCACCCATTTCCTTTGAGAGTTTATATCTTCTGAAAACAAACTGTTTTGCGCTAAAACACAGGTGAATGAAAAAAAAGCCATCAAAAAGACGACTTTACTATAGATTTTAGAACTCATATATTTTTATAACAATCGGCTATGCCAGCTTTCTGTCATTGGCACTTCCCAAAATTCTTTATATTCTGATTTTGTATTCACGAGATTATTGAATACAATAGTCTGCGGTGATACAGCTTTTTGTTTTACCATTTTTTTGAAATCCAGTAATGGTTTGTAGGCTACAAATTCTCCATTTTTAAAACTAACGTTCATTTTATCCAATAAATCCACATTGTATTCCTTTTCTAAACTTTGGATAAAGTGAACGGATGCATCTATTGAACAACCACTGGCACTGGCTTGAGACTCATCGAGACCCAAAACAATAAAGCGATTATACCTAATGTCGAATCCTGCTTTAAGAGACTGGCCATGAACGGTCCAGTTTTCCAAAAACCTTTCAATTTTAGGCTTTATTTCATTGAGTTCGTCTTCACTAAATCCTCTACTAGCCTGAAAAACCCAAACCCTCGACGAATCTGGCAATTCACTAAATTCTACTACCATATTTTTTATAAATCATCTGCATTAGCAATCATTTCCACAACATCAAGAACTTCAATTTCGTCTTGTTTTTCTTTATTCTTAACACCATCAGTCATCATGGTGTTGCAAAACGGACAACCTGCAGCAATAACTTCAGGCTTCACTTCTACCGCTTGTTCTGTTCTGTGAATATTTACTTCTTTATCTCCTTTTTCTGCATCCTTAAACATTTGAGCCCCTCCTGCACCACAGCACAGCCCTTTGGATTTGCAAGATTTCATTTCCACCAATTCTACTTCAAGTTTGCGCAACAAATCTCTTGGAGCTTCATATTCACCATTAGCTCGTCCCAAATAGCAAGGGTCATGAAATGTAATTTTTTTCCCTTTATATTTTCCACCTTCTACCTTTAATCTTCCTTCATTCAAAAGCTGTTTCAAAAACTGCGTATGATGAATCACTTCGTATTTCCCACCCAAAGCAGGGTACTCATTTTTGATTGTATTGAAACAATGCGGACAGGCGGTTACTATTTTTTTGACTTCGTATGCATTTAGTACTTCAATGTTAGTCATCGCCTGCATTTGAAATAGAAATTCATTTCCTGCTCTTTTTGCAGGATCCCCTGTACAGCCTTCTTCAGTTCCAAGCACTGCAAAATCAACATTGATATTGTTTAAAATTTTAACAAAAGCCTTAGTGATTTTTTTAGCTCTATCATCAAAACTTCCAGCACAACCTACCCAGAACAAAACTTCTGGTTGCTTTCCTTCCGCTAAATAAGATGCCATAGTTGGCACTTTCAAATTATCACTCATATCATATGTTTTAATCTTTAAATACTTGTATAGTCTCTTTCTTGTTTACTAAGTCTGTAAATTGACCCTTATACCGAGTAGCCTTTACGATATGATTATCAATCCAATGATAATTACCGCCTCTTGGTTTTCCCATTAATAAACTGTGGTATTTAAAACCATGCTTATTCAGCCAGTCTTCCGTAACTTTCCTATGTTCTTCAACTCTTGACGTAAAAAAACAAATCTGGTGTCCATCCTTATACCATTTATTGACGGTCTCCAGTGCATCAGGAAAAGGTTCGCAGGTAGCCATTCTCTCAGGCTCTTCGTTTGGAACGTCATCTGTTATGGTCCCATCAATATCTATAAGGTAATTTTTAACACCATCGGGTAAACTTGGACTTACGCTCTGCTCTTTTGTATCTTTCTGTTGATTTTTTGATGCCATAATACTGATTATTCTTTAGCCCAGTTCAATCTATCCTGCTGATTATATGGCCAGGGGGCAGCATTATTTTCTATGTTTGTCATTGCATTATTGAGCTCAACAGGAGCAGCACTTTGCTCCATAACCAGGTATTGTCTCATATCCATGATGATGGATAAGGGATCTATACCTACAGGACAAGCGTCTACACAGGCATTACAGGTCGTACATGCCCAGAGTTCTTCTCTTGTGATATAATTGTCTAAAAGCTGATTATCGCTTGTTATTTCTTTGCCTTTGTTTAAATCGCTTCCGATTTCTTCCAGTCTATCTCGTGTATCCATCATGATCTTTCTTGGAGATAGTTTTTTACCCGTTTGGTTTGCAGGACATTCCGCAGTACAGCGACCACATTCTGTACAGGTGTAGGCACTTAGAAGCTGAAACCAATTTAAATCCTGGACATCACTGGCACCAAATTTTTCTGGTATGTCCTCCTCTCCATCAGCCTCAGGCTCTGCAAAAGGATCTGCATTGGGATCCATCATCAGCTTCACTTCTTTAGTAACAGCATCCAGATTTTTAAATTTACCCATGGCATCTAAATTCGAAAAGTAGACATTCGGAAATGCCAGTAAGATATGAAGGTGTTTTGAGTAATACAGGTAATTTAAGAATATCAATATCCCAACGATATGAAACCACCATGCTGTTCTTTCAATAATGATCAGCGTATCGATACTCATTCCGTCAAAAAGAGGTAACATATACTGACTGACAGGAAAAGAACCTACAATTCCTGCTTCACTTGCATAATGTTGCGCACCCTGAAGTTGCAATTCCAAGTCGGCAGCATTCATGGTTAAAAAAAGCACCATGAGTACAACTTCAAAATAAAGAATATAGTTGGCATCATTTTTAGGCCATCCCTTTAATTCATTAGCTAAAAATCGTTTGATGTTCATCACATTTCTTCGCAGCCAGAAGATGATAACACTCAATAGAACCAATAAAGCCAATATTTCAAAAGTGCCAATCAAAACATTATACACCGGGCCTAGAAATCCAAATATTCTGTGAGTTCCAAGAACTCCATCTATAATGATTTCTAAAACCTCGATATTGATAATCACAAAACCCAGATAAACAATGATATGCAGGATACCTGCAATGGGCCTGGTAACCATTTTAGACTGACCCAAAGCTACTCTCATCATTTTCTTGAAGCGCTTATTTTTTTGGTCGTTACGCTCCACTTCTCTTCCTAAGCTAATATTACGCTTGAGAGATGATACATTTTTTGCAAAAAATAAAATAGCAGCTATTAAAACTATTAAAAATAAAATCTGTGGTAAATAGTCTAAAATCATATTTAGTTTTCAGGTTTTTCGTACTTCTCATTGTTTTTTCCAAACACAGAAAAATGGACATAGCGTTTTGGATTCAATTTAATATCTCGTAAGAGCTCCTCTAACTCCTTAGAAGCATCTTCTAAATTATTATATAACTCTTCATCATTGATAAGTTTACCTAAAGACCCTTCATTGTTTTTCAATTTTTCTGAAATGTCATTTAAATTAGCAAGGGTTTGGTCTGCGTTTTCGATAATTCTGCCAAATTCTATTTGAGATAATGAATCTGATAACCTTGAAAGGTTTTCTGAAGTTCGACTAAACTGGCTGATTGTAGAATTGATTTCTTCTTCGTTAGTATCAAGAATTCTTTCAACTTTTGAGGAGGTATTGTTAAGGGTTATGAGTGTAGTGTTCAGGTTTTTAACAGATTGCCTTAAGTTATTTCTGGTTTCTGGATCCAAGATGTTATTGAATGCTCCGAGTAAAGTGTCAACTTCAACAACTGCATTTGAAATTTTATCTTTTAAAGGGGTCAATTTCTCATTGACCAACTCGATTAAACCTTCCTCTACAGCAGATTCCAAAGTATCTCCAGATTTTGCTAAATCACCTGAATCCTGCTTGAGTTTTATTTGCATGGACTTACCCCCTATCAAACCACCACCATAGATTTTTGCAACACTTTTTTTTGAAAACTGAATATCGTTATTCAAATTAATGGTCACTAAAAGATTACCTGAATCCATGAAATTTATACTGGTCACCTTTCCAACCTGAAACCCATTGATGTTAACAGGCGCAGATGGACTTAGTCCTTCCACATCGTCATACACAGCATAAAAAGTTCGAGATGTGTTAAATATATTATTCCCTTTCAGGAAATTATAACCAAATATGAGCATGGCAACTGCTACTATAACAAGTATACCAACTTTAAGTTCTTTATTCAAAGGTATTAGTTTTATTCAAATGTAATAAACTTTAATGAAAACTAGTCCCCAACTCTAGTATTGAGGGCTTCTTTTATCGAAATTTTATCACCTGAAGAATTAAAAGCAACTATAAATGCAGAGGTATAACCTTCTGCTTTAGCTTTATCTCTCAGGCTCTGTGCACTCATATAATTCTTGGTCTTCCCAAATAAATATTTGAATAAATCGTTTTCCTGATAACGGATAATAGGTGATAGTTTTTTAAAGTTTTCTGGACTAGGATCAATTTTTCTAGAACTAGCGGCTAACTGTATTCTAAATATCACTGAAGAAAAATCTTCCATAACATCACTAGAACTAACTTTATATTCACTCAATTCAGATTCTAAAGCCTCTATATTGATGATGTTTTTGTATTCATTAATTCCATTTACAATGGCATCGGCTAGTTGAGTTTGTCCTGTTTCAGAATTTAGAAAAGCACCTTCCTTTTTATTGGTTAAAAATCCAGTTTCGATTAATACGCTAGGCATATAAGTTTCCCTCAAGACTAGAAAGCCTGCTTGTTTCACACCCCTGTCCTTTAGAGTTAGAGCTCCTGAAAATTGCCTTTGAACAAAATTAGCAAGTAAAGCACTTTGATCTAAAAACTCTTCTTGCATAATCGTAAACCCAATATAGGATTCCGGAGAGTCTGGATCAAAACCATCGTATTTCACCTCATAGTCCTCCTCAAACTTAATCACAGAATTTTCTTTCATCGCAATCTCTAAGTTATCTTTATTTCTATGAAGACCGAGTACAAAGGTTTCTGTACCTGAAGGAGCACTATTTCTTACACCATTACAATGAATGGATACAAATAAATCAGCATTGGATTTATTGGCAACTTGAGCTCTTTTATCCAAAGGAATGAAAACATCTGTTTCTCTGGTATAAAGAACTTCTAAACCTTCGTATTTTTCGAGTTGTTTGCCGACTTTCAGAGCGATTTTTAAGGCAATATCCTTTTCCAAATAATCGTTACCTGTATTGCCTGCGTCTTTCCCTCCATGTCCAGCATCAATAACCACTACAAATTTATTGGTATCAGACTGGGAATGCATCAAATTAAAACCGAAGTTAAAAATGATAATAAACATAATTAGGTAAAGACTTGAAATGGGTCTAAGCATAGATTTTATAATTCTTAATGTTATTGGAAACTTTTTTAGGAAGCATAAAAATAAAATGTAATTTTGAAACTTCTTTAAAAAGTCTTCATTTACAAAAATAGTACTAAAAGCATTGCGTACAAACTTACTTTATATACTTTTTGGGATTGGTTTTCTTTTCAATTTTGGGCTTTATGCACAAGAAAAAGAACCTCAGAAAGTAGACTTTGGTTATCTCATCAAAAATGAAGCCGATTCTATAACTCAGCGTATTAAATATGTAATCGGAGATACATTGGTTCAGAACAAAACAATCAAAAAACGGGAAGTTCTAACCGATATTGTAGATGCTTATGCCAAAGATTACAAAAGATTGTCGAGGAAGACTGATAAAATGTACTTATTTAACGAGGCCGTTGTAGAATATGGTGACATGACCATAAACGCTGGTTGGATTATCGTAGATAATTCGACAAAAGAAGTTTTTGCTTCAGGGATCATCGACTCGACAGGGGCTTATACTCAAGCGCCAACATTTAAGCAAGGAGAAAACTTAGTAGAACCCGATAGTCTGATTTTTAACTTCGATTCAAAAAAAGCTTTGGTTTTTAATTCCAGAACAGAGCAAGGGGGTTTTAAGGTAAAGGGAGAAATTTCCAAGCGACAAAACGACTCTATATACTATTTGGCCAATGCAAAATTTACTACAGCTGAAAATATTGATGATGCAGATTACTATTTCTTTGCTAGGAAAATTAAATTTGTTCCAGACAGTAAGATTGTGACAGGCTTTGTAAACATGTACATTGCTGATGTCCCAACTCCTTTGGGATTGCCGTTTGGGTATTTTCCGCTGACCGATAAGCAAGCTTCAGGTTTTATCATTCCCTCCTATGGTGAAAATAGAAACAGGGGCTTTTTTCTTATGAACGGAGGCTATTACTTTGCCATTAGCGATTATGTGGATTTAGCTGTTCTTGGAGATTATTACACCAACGGGAGTTATGGTTTGAGGCTGGAAAGTGATTATAATGTTCGCTATCGCTTCAATGGTAATGTAGCTTTTCGATATGAAAAACTACTGCTTGAAGAACGTGGCTTTCCCAACTTTAGCGAAACTACAGTTTATAACTTGAGGTGGAGTCATAACCAAGATCAAAAGGCCAATCCTTCATCTCGATTTTCAGCATCTGTAAATTTAGGTTCCAGTGATTATTATCAACAATCTGTCAATCAGAATAATACTGGAAATTTCCTGAACAACACCCTGAATTCATCTGTGACCTATTCAAAAACCTTCGAAGGGGAACCAGCCATGAACTTAAATATATCGGCCACCCACAACCAAAACACAAATACAGAAGTCATTAACCTGACTTTACCGACCTTGCAATTCAGTATAGGAAGAGTTTTTCCTTTTGCTCCAAAAACAGGATCCAAAAAAGGAGCTATTCAAAATATCAATTTACAATACAATGTCAGGGCCGAAAACAGAATTACAACGACTGATTCATTGTTTTTTAGACCCGAAATGTTTGAAGGTGCAGACGTTGGAGCAAGACACACTATACCGATTTCTACCAACTTCAAGATTTTCGAACATTTTAGTGTAAGTGCAGGCATGAATTATAATGAAGTATGGACACTCAAAACCTTTGATCAACAATTTGACGAACAGCTTCGTAATGTAAGAAGAGATACTATAAATGGTTTTGATTCATACAGAACCTATAATTTTTCTACTTCAGTGGGAACCACTGTATATGGTATGTTCAATTTTGGAGATGATAAGAAAATTAAAGCAGTACGGCATGTCATGAGACCTTCTGTTTCTTACAATATAAGTCCTGCTTTTGATCAATATTATGATGAATATACACGAACGGGTATTGCGGGACTTGAAGATGAAGTCGTGGAGTTTTCAAGATTTGAAGGAACACTCAACGGTGCGCCAGGTAATAATTTTGCCAGTAGTATGTCATTCAATCTTACAAATGATATTGAGGCTAAAGTTAGAAAAAAAGATTCTACACTAACAGGAGATGAGCGTTTTAAGAAAATCAGTCTTCTTAATAATTTTGGCTTAAGTACCAATTATAATTTTGCAGTGGACTCCCTTCAGCTCAGCCCCATATCGGTAAGAGGAACTTTACCTATCGTACAAGATAAATTGGCTATTAATTTTCTCGGTACTTTAGATGTTTATGCCTTAAACAGCAATAACAGAAGAATTAGTACACTCAACATCAACAACGGAGGAAGCCTATTCAGGCTTACCAGAGCTAATGCGAGTTTTAGCTATTCATTTTCAAATAAAGATTTTCAGAAAGACGAGGAGAAAAAGGGAGAAGAAGAAAAAGATGAGGAAGAATATGACTCAGAAAGCTATAGGAATGGAGGAAGACCTGATGACCTTTTTGGCTCTAGCGAAATGATGAATCGGCCGGATCGTGACAAAGGTTCAAAAAATGATGAAAATGAAAGGTATAATTATGCTATACCCTGGAATCTAAATTTAGCTTATACCATGACTTACTCCAATAATGCGAGACAAGATGAAATAAGTTCTCACTCTCTTATGTTTTCCGGAGATTTAGAATTATCTCCTACATGGAATGTTGGTATATCTTCAGGTTATGATATAAAAAATAAAGGCTTTACATTTACTCAACTAAGGTTTGCAAAAGACTTAAAAAGCTGGCAAATGAGTTTTAACTGGACACCATTTGGAGTTAGGAAGTCTTGGTTTTTCTTTATCGGTATAAAATCCAGCATCTTACAAGATGTGAAATACGATAGAAACAGAGAACGCGATAGAACCTTACAATAATAAGTTTATGAAAAAAATAATCAACACTGAACAAGCAGCGTCACCCATTGGCCCTTACAGTCAAGCTGTTTTAATCAACGGGTTTTTATATACATCTGGGCAAATTGCTTTAAATCCTGAAACTGGTGAGACCGAATTTGATTCTATTGAAGCAGAAACCACGCGTGTGATGAAAAGTCTGGAAGCAATTTTGAAAGAAGCCAAACTCACTTTCTCTCAGGTTATAAAAGCAACTATCTATATCTCAAATATGGACGATTTTGCAAAAATAAATAAAATTTATGGTTCTTATTTTGATGAAGAAACCGCTCCAGCGAGAGAAACAATTCAAGTGGCAAGGCTGCCAAAAGATGCAAATGTTGAAATAAGCCTTATCGCTTTCCAAGACTAAACTTCTATGCTTTTAAGCCTTATAGACTGGGTTATTATTATTGCCTTTTTCGCATTAAGTTTAGGAATAGGTGTCTACGCTTCAAAATCCAGCGGTAAAAACGCCAAGAATTTTTTTCTTTCCGGAAGAAATATGTCCTGGTGGCTGCTTGGTATCTCCATGGTGGCTACAACCTTTGCTGCCGATACTCCCGGTCTGGTAGCCGGTATTGTCAGAAATGATGGTGTTTATGGAAACTGGGTCTGGTGGAGTTTTCTACTCACCGGCATGCTCACCGTTTTTTTCTATTCCAAACTTTGGAGAAAAAGTGAAATTACGACAGACCTTGAGTTTTACGAACTTCGGTATAGCGGCAAAAGTGCTGCCTTTTTGAGAGGCTTCAGAGCGATTTATTTGGGTGTGTTTTTCAATATTGTCATCATGGCTACTGTTTGTTTGGCTGCTATAAAAATTGGACATGTCATGTTCGATTTTTCTGCAGTTGAATCATTGGTCATTTCCTGTTCGGTAACTGTGTTGTATTCTATGCTCGGAGGACTGAAGGGGGTCATTCTTACCGATTTTGTGCAATTTGCCATCGCTATTACAGGAAGTGTTTGGGCTACAATTTATATTGTGGGTATGCCCGAAATTGGAGGCATACAAGAATTGCTTACTGTACCTGAAGTTCAGGATAAAAGCTCCATTTTTCCAGATTTCACTAATCCAGAGGTCTATGTACCTGTTCTTGTGGTACCCCTTGCTGTACAGTGGTGGAGTGTTTGGTATCCTGGAGCAGAACCTGGAGGAGGTGGTTATATTGTTCAGCGCATGTTAGCGGCCAAAAACACAAAACATGCTACTTTAGCTACACTGCTATTTACCGTTGTTCATTATGCCGTACGGCCCTGGCCTTGGATTATTATCGGCCTGGCTTCTTTGGTCTTATTTCCGGATTTGGAAAGCTTATCCCTGGCCTTTCCAGGCCTTAACCAAGACTTTATTAAGGATGATCTGGCTTATGCGGCTATGCTTTCCTATTTACCGGCGGGTCTTTTGGGCCTTGTGGTTACTTCTTTGATAGCTGCTTTTATGAGTACCATATCCACGCATCTCAATTGGGGAAGTAGTTATGTGGTAAATGACTTTTATGTAAGATTCTTAAAACCAGATGCTTCAGAACGTAACAAAGTTTTAATAGGTAGACTTTCAACCTTATTAATGATGGTTTTTTCTGCACTACTCGCTCTTGTCCTTGAGGAAGCAAAAGAAGCCTTCGATTTGTTATTACAAATAGGAGCAGGAACCGGTCTACTTTTTATATTAAGATGGTTTTGGTATAAAATCAACCCATATAGTGAAATAGCAGCCATGCTGTCTTCATTTTTAATTGCAGTTATTTTCTTTGTGGGGGAAAAAAACGATTTCTGGGAAATTGACACTTATGTAAAACTTATTATTGGCGTATTAATTACCACCTGTATTTGGGTTGCAGTCACCTTGTTAACAAAACCTTCTTCAAAAGAAACCCTTCATACTTTTGAAAATAAAGTCTTCGATAACAATAACAAATTTGAAGGTTTTAAATTTAAAATTATAGGCTTCTTTGCTGGAGTTGCAGGAGTTTATTCAGCATTATTTGCTACCGGATATCTTATCTATAACAATATGCTACTATTTTCAATATCGGTTGGGGTTTGTTTGGTATCGATATTGATTTTGACTGCCTACTGGAAAAAAATAATCAGTTAGAATTTCTGCTAGAAGGAAAAATGAGGTAGGAAGGTAATTCAATATTTTTATCCTCCCCTTCATTTTTCTCTTTCTCCTTTTTTATGTATTCATTTTTAAGAAGCTTACTTATCAGTTCTTTAAAGGAATCAAAATCTACAGTATATGTAAGGCCTACTCCCTGTGTATACCCCAATTCCTCACCAATAAATTGAATATCACTTTCTCTGTTGAATACATTTGCTCTAAGACTCCCTGTCTCATTCAGAAGGAAATTGACTTCTACATCACCAAATACAACAGATTCCGTAACTCCGCCAACAGGAACTCCAAATCTTCCATTGATTAATACCCTGTCGGTGATTTTAGTTTTTATGGAAAGTCCTACTCTATCGGCCAGGTTATTTTGGCTTAAACGTCTGTCATTTTGTTGGTAATTGAGTCCAAGCTTGAATTTGTTATCCTCTTTAGAGATAATATCATCAACGATTCCAGAAGCTCTTTCTATCAAGTTTCCGGTAATAGCGTTTTGACCTAATCCTGCTTGACTGTAAAAAGTTCCTTGAGTCACAAGTGATAAAGCCTGAAGTTCTGTATTTTCTCTGCCCTGTATACGATATTCTAACTCACTTTTGACCACAGAAGACAGATTGGGAAAATTCAAACTGAATTCAATATCAGGCTGAACGATTTGCCCGCCTAAGTTTATTAGAACTTCAACTGGTATTTCTCGATTTATAGTAGGGTTTTCTAAAAGTATAGCGGGATTGGCCTCTGTTATATATTTGGCTTGAATGTCAATATTAGCCTTTAAAGGATCTCCATTCCAGGTTAAATTGGATCCCGGAATAACTTCAAATCGCTTTTGAACTAAGCCCGAATATTTAAAAATATATTCTCCATCATAGACAGCATAATCACCATACATATTGAATTTACCATTGGTGTTGATTTCTATCAATAACGTGCCCGCTCCTCTCCCTTTCAAACTACTTCCATTAACAGGATCTACCACAATTTCCACTTCTGCATCTCTGGTAATATCCAAATCGAAATTTAGACTTAAACCCTTAACTTCTTCAAATTTGATTTTGCGACCTGCTTCCTGAGAAAGCTTATCTTCTAAACTTAGAAAATAAATAAAGGAATTATCCCCAAGGGATTCCGTATCATCCAATGGGATTTTAAAAACTGTATTTTCTTCTGTTTCAGCTTCTACGTTAATTTCAATTTCATCTGATGGACCAACAATAGATGCATTTCCATCTATAAACGCAGTACCATAATAAAGTCGACCTTCTTTAAATTTTGTGTCCAAGGCGACAAGATTACTGGAACTAATGTTCAAATCTAAGTACCACTCCTCAAAATTTTCATTACTAATTGAGCCATTGAGTAAGCCTTGAGTTTTATACTTTACGTCTGTGATTTCAATATCATTAAACACAAAGTCTTTATCGCTGAAACCTATCCTTGAGCTATTCTCAAAATCAAAATCGATATTAAGATAAGGTACGCTTAACCCAGCTTCTTTTAACTGCAATTCACCGTTGAAAAACGGATTTCCAATTTCACCTGTTACATCTACATTCCCGGAGGCAAACCCCCTAATATTTGAAATGACTTCTTCTCCAAAAACACTGAATGAACTTAAATCAAATTCATTAAAATTGACACCTACATCAAAGTATTGATCTTTGTCGTCTGTAAAAACTAAGCCTTCAGCCTTAAATAAAGTTTTATTTTTCGTTTGTAATTCTGAAACAATATCAAATGAACTTAGATCTTTATTTCCGTTAGCTGCTAATGAAAACTGACCATATTTCACCTCATTGAACTCTAAGTCCTCGATAACCACATCCAGGTTTGGGGCATAAATATTATTTTTTTGAAAAATATCCAGGGTTCCGTTTAAGAGGCCTGCAAACTGAATGCTGTCCTGTTTTGGTATTACGTCAGCAAGTTTCACTTTATCAAACTTCAGCATTAAATCTTTATAAGTAGAATCTTTTATTATACCATTGAGCAAAATGGACTGATTTCCGCTAGACAATTTTAGAGAGTCCATATTGAAATTTTGAAATCCCCGTTCTATTTCCACCTTATTATTTTTATCAGATTCTCTGTTGAGAAACCATAAGTTCTCATTATAAACAATACTAGATCGCTTAAAACCAAATGTAGATTTATCATCATCGCTTATAGTTTGATAAATACTTAAATTGAAATTATCTTGCTTTAACTGCCCTCCCTTAAATTCAGTTCTTACAAAAAGTGTATCTTTTAGATTAACGTTGATCATATTGAAATCTGAAATATCATAAAATGAAGTCATTATGTTTTCAATTTCAACATATGAGTTATATAAAGGACTATCTGTATCGACTTGGATATTGATATTCTTGAGGACATTATCATAAATACTGATGCGAGGTGATCTAAAATTCAAAGAAAAGTCGGTCTCACTGGCATCTATGTTTCCCCTTATGAATGTATTGGAAGCCACCTCAATTTCAGGAAAGAAAACTTCGACAATTTTATTATAGATATTCAAATCAAAATCAACATACTGGTAATTTTGTTTTGAGTCCTTCTTACTTCTGAAATATAAATTTTCTACAGCATCAGAAAATAACTGAGGTAAAGAAGATAATTTAAATTCTCCTTCAAGCTTTCCGCTAATGACATCGGGGCTATCTATACTTATAATTTGTTTGGTATCCTCAAATGAAGATTTAATCACCAAATCTTCAAAAGCATAAATTTCACGTTCGTTTTCGTATTTCAAAGAATTAAAACTGAGCTGACCTTTAAGCTCATCAATAGAATTTCCCTTTAAGTCAACAGTTAAATTTCCTTGGAAGTCGGCCATGGTATCGCGATTGACTATATTTAAGTCATATAAATCTGCATATTCCACGTCTGCATTAAAATTGAATTCATTTTCTTCTTTTGAAGCATCAAGCAGACCGTCGAAAGAAAACAAAAAATTGGGGTCTAAACTTATCATTTCTCCATTGAAGTAAGGAGCTTTAAGATTACCGTTAAGCTTAATGTTTTTGTAAGTATAACCATTAACCCCAATTGAATTTATGGTGCCAATTGCCAAAGTATTGAGGGAAGACTTCGTAAATCCGGAACCATTCACTTTGAAGTTAAACGTGGTATTTCCAAGAGTTTTATTATTGAAAAAGTCACCTAAATCAAATTCAGAAACAGCTAAAAACCCACTATACTTGACGGTTTCAGGCTTTTGATAATTTTCAAAATTCAAATTCATCTCTGCGTTCCCCAACTCTGTCTTCATATTCAAAACAGTGAACAATTCATTATTTGATAATTCGATTTTTCCTTGAAGTTGGGTTGTTCCAAAGGTTTTAAAATAAGCAGGTAAATTTGGTTTTAAGTCGGTTGGGAAAAGCGCAATCAAATCCTTGTAGGTTGTGGTGATATCCAAAGGATAGCCAACCATGTTGAATGGAGAATCGCCAAAAGAATTATAGAGTTTGAGGTTGCCGGAAATACTCGTATGATCATTTCCCTCAATGTCTAAATTTTGAAGATCGAGATTATTAAGCTGACCTCTAGCAGCTCCATTGAGGTTGAATTCTTGGCCATACCCGAAACCATCATAAAACCGCCGCAGATCTGTACTTGAAATAAGCGATTTTTTGAAATCAGCTTCCAGATTCACCCTGTCAAAAAAGTACTGAAGATCTTTTCTATCGTAATCAAACTTAAGTATCCCTTTAATATTGGAATATGGAGTTTCCAATATAAGATTTTGAAAATCCATTTGTTGTGGGCTATAAGTAAATTGAGTTTTGAAATCTTCAACAAGAATTCCCTGCTTAAGAATGCCAGAGAGCCGTCTGAGGTTTAATTCAATATTTGGTCCTGATAGCTTGAAATTTGAAATATTAAAGTCTAAATCCCTGATGAAAAATGTGGGATCATTGTCTATGTTTTTATTGATAACAGCAAATTCACTTTCAAAAGCAAGTACTCTGTTGATTTTCAACTGAAAAGGCTCTGATGATTTTGAGGTCGTATCGCTTAGTTTTTCAATAAACTTGGTAAATTCATCGTCTTTTTCACCCCGATACTGTTTCAATTTAAATTTTAATTGCTGAAATTCTGTGTTTGAAAAATGGAGATTAGTTCCTGAAAGATTTGAAAGGTTTACTAAAGAAGTGGATAAGGTTTTCGCATATATGATCGTATCACCATAATCATCCCTTAAAAGTAAATCCTCTAAAACTATATTTCCCTTATAGTTTACTTTTAAGCCTTTTACATTAAGGTCAGTTTGATAAGCTTTATTGAAATTATCAGTGAGTTTACCTCCATAATATGACTGGACTTGTGGGATTAAAAAAATCAGGACAAGGAGCAAAAATACCAGTATTATGGCTATAAATGCATTTTTTATAAATTTCCAAAGTTTTCTGAGCACTCTAATGTCTATAATTTTTTCAAAGATATATCAAATACTAGTCCTAAATACTTTCAACAAGGCTATAAATTTAATTAGCTTTGCTTGTCAAACAGGTTTTCAAATAAAGGAATGAGCACTCAAAAAAACACTTACATATTAGGGATTGAATCATCTTGTGATGATACATCGGCTGCTGTTTTTTACAATGACCAAGTTTTAAGCAATATAGTTGCCACTCAGGAGGTTCACAAGGAATACGGGGGTGTTGTGCCTGAACTAGCTTCCAGAGCACATCAGCAACATATTGTACCGGTTGTAGACCAAGCCCTGAAGAAAGCGAATATTACCAAAAATGATTTGTCTGCTATTGCATATACGAGAGGACCAGGTTTGATGGGGTCTTTGCTGGTCGGTAGTTCCTTCGCAAAATCTTTGAGTCTTGCCCTCGAGATTCCGCTTATAGAGGTCAATCACATGCAAGCGCATTTGCTTGTTCATTTTATAAATGATACAAATTCAAAATCTCCAAAATTTCCTTTTCTTGGGGTGACCATAAGTGGCGGCCATACCCAGATCGTAAAAGTTAAAGGTTATTTTGAGATGGAAGTAATTGGAGAAACACTCGATGATTCTATAGGTGAGGCTTTCGACAAGTGTGGAAAAATGCTCAACCTCTCTTATCCTGCAGGTCCAGAAATTGATAAACACTCTAAACTTGGAGATCCGCAAAAGTTTGAATTTGCCAAACCTAATGTAAAAGGACTAGATTTTAGTTTTAGTGGATTAAAAACATCTGTTTTGTATTATCTTCAAAAACAAACAAGACAGAATCCCAACTTCATAGAAGAAAACATAAATGATCTTTGCGCTTCCTTTCAAAGAAAAGTAGTTGACATATTGATATCCAAACTGGAAAAAGCTGTAAAAGAGACTGGGATTAAGGAGATAGCGATCGGTGGTGGTGTGTCTGCCAATTCTGGCATTCGGGAAGCACTTATAGAAAAAAAACAGACAAATCAGTGGAATGTATTTATTCCAAAGTTTGAATATTGCACAGATAATGCAGCCATGATAGGAATTGTAGGTTACCTGAAATTTAAAGAAAATCGATTTACTGACTTATCCACTGCTTCAAAAGCAAGATATGCTCTCTAATCTAAAACAATTTTTTATGAAGATCCATAGTAATTCTTGCTAGTACTAAATCCTGATAAATTGTTCAAAGCTTTCTAAACTGAGATTGCTAGGTGTAGTAAGCTTTAGCAGAAATGTAAAGAGACTTTTAGTTTTAAAACCTTAAAAATAATGCAACTTTTCTACGAACCCCTTTTTGATTCAACAGCCAAGCTTATCGTGGTAAATCCTATTGAAAGCCGGCATATCTCAAAAGTGCTTAGAAAAAATATTGGTGATAAGGTTTTTATCACCAATGGCATGGGACTATTAGCTGAGGGCCTTATAAAAAGCAACCATCCTAAAAAATGTGAAATCGAGGTATTGAAAATTGACGAAAAAAAAGCCTCAAAACATCATCTTCACATAGCCATAGCTCCCACTAAGGCTAACGATAGATTTGAGTGGTTTCTGGAAAAAGCGACTGAAATAGGGATACAAGAAATAACACCACTACTTTGCGAACACAGCGAAAGAAGAACTATTAAACTTGAGCGCTACGAAAAAGTCTTGCAAGCAGCCATGAAACAATCTTTAAATGCTTTTTTACCTAAATTAAATGAATTGACTTCATTTTCTGATTTTATCACTTCCGAATATAATTCGACAAAATTAATTGCCCATTGTGAAAACGATGCCAAAGAAAGACTTTCCAAAGTGGTTGGAGACGATAATTTAGTATTAATTGGACCTGAAGGAGATTTTTCAAGGTCTGAAATAGATTTAGCGGTATCTTACGGTTTTAATCCCATTTCGCTGTCAAACTCGAGGTTGCGTACCGAAACTGCAGGAATAGTAGCTTGTCATACTGTTAACTTAATAAAATCCATATGAGGCTAACTTTTATTTTAATCTTGATTTTAGGGATAAAAAGCACTACTGCTCAAGAGATTGCACTCTTAAAATATGAAGGCGGGGGCGATTGGTATAGCAATCCCACTTCCTTACCAAATCTTGTTGAATTCGTCAATAAAACAACTGAAAGCAAAGTCAGTAAAACTATAAAAGAAGTAAAGCCTGAAAGTCCGGACTTATTTAATTTTGCATTTGTTCATCTTACAGGTCATGGAAATATTTATTTTTCTAATGAGGCAGCAACAAATCTTAGGAGTTATTTACTAAGTGGAGGATTTTTACATGCAGATGATAATTATGGATTAAAACCCTATTTTGAAAAGGCTATTAAAAAAGTTTTTCCTAATCGAACTTTAAAAATACTTTCACATAAGCACCCAATTTTCACAACAGAATTTGAATTCAAAAATGGATTGCCCAAGATTCATGAACATGACGGGAAACCACCTGTAGCTTACGGTATTGAGGATAAAAAAGGAAGATTGATGGTTTTATTTACCTATGAAAGTGACTTGGGAAATGGATGGGAAGATCCATCTGTTCACGGAGATCCTGAGGCTGTAAGACGTGAAGCTCTTAAAATGGGCGTCAATATTCTTAAATATGCTTTTATGCAATGAAAGACGAGCAACTAAAACATCACCAGGTAAACTTTAATAATACTTCAAAAACTCAAATCAGCATATTACTAGATGAAATGAGTAGTCCTGCCAATTTGGGAAGTATTTTTAGAAACGCAGAGGCTTTTGGAGTTCAAAGCATTTGGATAAATAGTTCAAATCAAAAAGATCTTGAAAGCACTCGTTTTAAAAGAACCTCCAGGTCTACGTGGAAAAATTTAAACATTTCATTTTATGAGGACTTCCAGAGAGTTTTTGATGATTTTAAAGGACTAAAAATCGGCCTGGAAATCACAAATAACAGTACCGACATAAAGACATTAAGCGAACTGGATACTGATGAATTTCTTTTAGTCATGGGAAATGAAAAACGAGGGATAACCGAAAATATTTTACATAAACTCGATAAAATTTGTCATATAAAAATGTTTGGTAAAAATTCAAGTCTGAATGTTTCACAAACTTTAGGTATTGCTTTATATGAAGCAAGAAGATAGATATAAGGAATTACAAATGACTAAAGTCCTTCAATTTATTGAAGACAACTTAACTACACCCATTCCTAGCCTGGTTTTGAAAGGAAGCCCATTTGAGTCTGTAAGTATACACTCATTGGTAAATCAAATTGTTGGAAAAAATAAAGCAAAGAAAAAACTACCGAGCTGGTTTGAAAATAAAAATATCATTTATCCTCCCAAAGTTAATCTTGAACAGACTTCTTCAGAAATTACAGCAAATCATAAATCTAAGCTCATCTTTGGAAAAAGATTAATTGATTTAACAGGTGGTTTTGGTGTTGACGATTTTTATTTTTCCAAGCGAATTCAAAAGCTTACCTACGCTGAGCTTAACAAAAAACTATATGAAATCGCCAATCATAATTTTAAAGCATTATCGGTTAAAAATATTCAATGCCTAAATGTCGATTCAATTGACTATTTAAAAAAAACAAATTTCAAATACGATTGGATTTATGTGGATCCATCGCGAAGAAACAAAAATCAAAAGGTGTTCCTGCTTAAGGATTCATTACCAAATCTATTAGAACATCAGGACCTGCTAAAAGAAAAATCAAAAAACTTGATGATAAAGACTTCTCCGATGTATGATATCGAAATGGGTTATAAAGAACTATCGGGGATTAAAGAGTTACATATAATCTCTGTTAAAAATGAAGTAAAGGAATTAGTATGGGTAATAGACTGGAGAGCTGCAAACAGTAGAGCTATGAAGCTGTTCAATTACAGTTCCCTCAAAAAGTATAGGTTTGAAAAAGCTGAAACTGATGAGATTCAGACTGATCTAATATCACTGTCAAAATGTGATAAATACGTGTATGAATTCAATTCAAGCATCATGAAATCTGGCTTGTATGATCATTTTGCATCCAAATACAACTTAGATAAGCTTGAAAAAAACACAAATCTATATACCACGAACTCAATGATTACTAGTTTTCCTGGTAAAATTTACAGGATTGAAAATACTGATACCATACATTTTAAAAAGCTAAAAAAAGACTATAAAGGAAAGTTTGTGAACATCATCAGTAAAAATGTCAAAATATCTACTGAGAGCATTCGTAAAAAATTGAATTGCAATATAGGAAGCGATAGTGATTATTTAATTTTTGCAAAAACAATTGAAGGAAATAGAGTATTGAAGGCTACCAGGGTTTAACATACTATTCAAAAAGATTAAAAAATAAAAAAACCCTAAATTACGGATGTAATTAAGGGTTTAGTATAAAGAAGGCGGCGACCTACTCTTCCACGGTATGTAGTACCATCGGCGCTAACGGGCTTAACTGCTCTGTTCGGAATGGGAAGAGGTGAGCCCCGTTGCTGTAACCACCTTAAGCTCTAAAGGAGATAGTAGATTGTAGATATTGGACTTCAGCTATTAGATTTTTCGACGCACTGGTCTTTTAATCTAATGTCTCATATCTGATGTCTATTCTCTAACATCTCACTTCTAATAAGTTGACATAATAAAAATATATAAGAATTGCAGGGTAATGGCTTTGCTCTTTAGAGTCTGAAGTAAGGAATTAAAATAATAATCATCTTCATAGATAAGCTCTTCGGATAATTAGTATCACTTGGCTATGACATTACTGCCTTTACACCTGTGACCTATCAACCCCATCGTCTTTGGGGATCCTTTAAAGAAATCTCATCTTGTGGTGGGTTTCGCGCTTATATGCTTTCAGCGCTTATCCCTTCCAAAC
>NZ_FNCW01000016.1 GCF_900099815.1 Psychroflexus sediminis
GTTTTAAGAATATTTGCTGTTGCAAAAAGAGATGAACCTTTTGTGAAATTATCGGCTTAAAAATTTGTTTTTAACTTAGAATGCTCGATGCTAAACAGGACGCAAACTATCATGTTTCTTGTTTAAAGTTCAAGTTCGCATTTATACCCAGTATAAATCACGCATGCCTTTGTTTTAAGTTCGAGCCTGCCTTCCTAAGCGGGACGCAGGCAGGCGAATTCGAGAACCTTCTTTAAGTGATCAAAGGGTTCAAAACCTTACTTGAACTTTTTGTAGATATAACATCTATTCTAATTTTTAATACCAAAATTATAATTGATTAGGATTTTTTCCTTAGATTTATGGAATTATTCCTAATTAAGTACAGACGGATATGAAATCAGATTTACCCCTAGAAATTCGGCGTTTCAAACAAATTCGAGAAGAGCATAATTTCACTCAATCTGAATTTGCTGAACTCCTGAACATCAAAAACACCACTTCAGATATTGAACGCGGTAAAACCAAGCTGTCAGGTCAGGTCGTGATGAGCCTTTTAAAAATTTTTGAAGTTAATCCGCTTTGGCTTTATGGAGAAAGCTTTCAGAAAAAACTGGATGTGCATCACATCAATTCTATGCCGAAGGTGATTTCAGTGGATGAAACCAATTCCAGAGAAAATATGCTGCTGGTCAACCAAAAAGCTGCAGCCGGGTATCCCCAAAATATTGGCGATGCCGAATGGTATCAACAGCTGCCTGCTTTTGAAATGCCCATTCCCCAGTTCAGAAATGCATCCTACCGAGGTTTTCAGGTCGAAGGGGATAGCATGGAGCCCAACTTTCATTCTGAAGACTGGGTACTTGGAAAATCAGTAGAAAGCCTTCAGCAGGCGATGAATCATAAAGTCTATGTGTTTGTGTTACAGGATTCTGTAATGGTTAAAAAATTGCACAAGCATCCGCATTCTCATAAAATCTCCTTGATCTCCACCAATTCTTATTATCCACCTTATGAGGTGGAAGCTTCTGAAGTTCAGGAAATATGGGAGGTGACCAGTAAACTGACCTTTTCCATCAATGAAAATTCCGAAAACAGCATGCTCAAAAAACTGGAGCAGTCAATGGAAGAATTAAAAACTCAACTCAATTCTATTAAACCCAGCTAAATGAATTTTGAACGTTTATTTGATTTTCTTGAAACTCTCAACAAAAACAATAAAAAAGAGTGGATGGATGAACATCGAAGCCTGTACGAGAACGTTAAAACAGATTATGTGAAATGGCTTGAGGATTTGGATCTTAAGCTTTCCAAAATTGATGAGGATTACTATTCCTCTTCGGGTAAAAAAGCCATCAATCGCATCAATAATAACCTATTGTATCATCCCAACAAGCCCACTTATAAGGATCACTTTGGAGCCGGACTGGACAAACGACCCAAGACCGGTGATTTTTATATTCATTTAGGCATCGATGACATTTTTGTGGCCGGAGGCTTCTATAATCCCAAATCGGAAATTCTGAAAAGCATTCGCGAGGCTATAGATTACAATGGAGATGAATTCAAAGACATCATAAATTCAAAACCGTTTCAGAAGAATTTCGGAGGCCTGATGCAAGATGAAGATCAATTGAAAACTGCACCCAAAGGCTTTTCCCAGGATCATAAACACATCGATTTACTGCGACTGAAAAGTTTTGCAGCCATGAAGTCTTTTGAAAGAAAAGATGTCCTTGCAGAGGATTTTAAAGATCGAGTGATCGAAACCTATAAAGCTATGCTGCCCTTCAGAAGATACCTGAACAAAGCAGTAACCGTGTAATTCTAGGGTTTGAAATTTCTGAAGGACAAAAACCAGTTAGTTACAGCCTCCCTTTTTATTTTAGGGCTTATGGGGCTGTGTTTTGTTGTCTTTCCTGAAGACTCTTTTCAAATCATTGATAGTGCCTCGGTCTGGGTCAGATCCCTGTTTGGCCAGTTTTATCTGGTCCTTGGGTTTTGCATTTGTCTTTATCTCCTAAGCATAGCCTTTTCTCCTTTAGGAAAAATGAGATTGGGTTCTGGTAAGCCCGAATATTCCACTTTGTCATGGCTGGCCATGATGTATTCTACAGGCATGGGAGCAGGTATTATCTTAAGGGCTGTACAGGAACCTGTTTTTATGATACAGCAACCCGGCATAGAAATTTCACGACCGGAGCAGATACATGGCTTTGAAATGACGTTTTACCACTGGGGGTTCACCGCCTGGGCCTTTTACGGGCTTTTTGCCTTATTCATCGCCTACCTGCTTTTTATCAAACACCAAAACATACAGCTCAGTCATCTCCTTTCTAAACTCTCAAATCCTGTTGTCGCCAAAGGCATAGATTTACTGGTCATACTCACTACGGTTTTTGGGGTCGTTAGCGCTGTAGCTCTTGGTATTCGTCAGGTAGAAGGCGGCATCAGCTTTGTTTCAGATTCTAATTTAGGAATTGTTTTGAGTGTGTTTCTGTGTGTTCTTATTTTTTCCTTAGCCTTATTCTCTTCGGTAAAAGGCCTGAGCAAAGGGATTCGGCATTTGTCCAACATCAATATTTCTCTGACGCTTTTACTGCTGGGCTATGTAATCTTTAACACGGATATTAGTCTGATACTCATCAATTTTTATGAATCGACTTTAGCTTTGCTTCAGGATTTTATACCCCTGAGCTTGGCGATGGATAAGTTTGATTTTAGTGAAGAATTTTTGTCGGACTGGACCTATTACTACTGGGCATTCTGGCTGGCCTGGGCACCTTTTACGGGTATTTTTATCGCCAGAATTTCAAAGGGTAAAAGCATCAGAGAGTTAATTTTAGGGGTGCTTATTGTCCCTAGTTTGGGCTCCTTTCTGTGGTTTACCAGCTTTGGGACGTCGGCTATTGAACTGATCAATTCAGGACTGGTTTCCAGCTTTGCTTTCGATAATGTGTTTTCGGCCACCTTTGTCCTCCTGGAACAGTTCCCTCTTGGATTTTATGCCGTGATTTTAGCCATCTTACTCCTGGTGGGATTTCTCATCACTTCGGTCGATTCAGCCATATACGTCCTGAGTATGTTTTCCGATCTTACCAAAATCAATCCCTCACCATTTCATAAATGGATCTGGGGCATATTATTGTTTCTCGTGACCTTAGGCTTCCTGATCATAGGTAAATTTAGTGCTGCCAGCGATGTGCTGGAGGCGGTTCAGAAATTGCTTATCGTGAGCTCACTGGCCCTGGCTTTGCTCAGCATCCTGTTTATGATTGGGTTTACACTCAGCCTCATTCGCGAGCATCGACTCGGTTCAAAGTAAACCCGCCTGCGTGTCTTGGACGGGCAGGCCCGCCTGCGTGTTTTGGACGGGCAGGCAGGTTTAGAAGGAAATTACAGACATTATCTTTTGCGTCGCTCCGGCTTCAGCATTCACAAAATGACCGCAAATCTGTCCGCTTTTCTCTCTAAACGTCTTATCTGTAATAAATTTATTGAACACTTCTTCAAATTCGTTTTCAGAATCTACACTAAAAACTCCTCCTAAACGTCTCAGCATCTCAGCTTCGGGAAATTTGTCATAATGTTTTCCAATGAGGATTGGAATTCCAAAAGCCGCAGGTTCCAGGATGTTGTGCAGACCGCTTGAGCCCATGCCACCGCCTACATAAGCTATGTTGGCATAGCTGTAAATTTTGGTCAGCAAACCTATTGTATCCACGATGAGGACTTCGTAGTCCTGAAGTTCCTGACTTTCCATTTCAGAATAGCAGATGACTTTCTTGCGGATGTCTTTTTTCAATTTCTGAATTTGCGTCGCGTTGATTTGATGTGGAGCGATAACTATCCTGATGTCTTTAGGGGCTTTATTGATGGCGTCCAAAGCGATCGACAAATCCTCAGGCCAGGTACTTCCAAATACTACAGTAAGTTGACCTGAAGCCGTAAAGTCATCCATGAAACTTAACTGATTATCCATGCCTAACTGAGCAGAGACCCGGTCGTAGCGTGTATCTCCGGATATGCTGGCCTGATCGAAACCATGGTTTTTCAGCAGGCTTAAGGACTCTTTATTCTGCACGAAAAGATGGTCAAACCTACTCAGGGCTTCAGCCATAAATTTACCCATGGGCCTGAAATAAAGCTGCTCTGGTCTGAATAGTCCCGAAATCAGATATGATTTGATTTGTCTGGTGGACAGAACATCCATCAGGTTCGGCCAGATCTCATACTTTATAAAAAAGGCGACTCCAGGATTGAGAATATCCAGAAATTCTCTGGCATTTTTTCGGGTATCCAGGGGTAAATAGGTGACGATATCCAGTTTGGAATCCTTTTTTTTAACCTCATATCCCGAGGGTGAAAAGAAGCTCACTGCAATTTTATAGTTGGGATGCGTTTGCTTTAAGGCGACAATTACAGGTACTGCCTGCTCATATTCGCCCAGCGAAGCGGCATGAAACCAAATCACCTGATCATGTTCAGAAACCTGCGCCTGTAATTTGGTTTTCCAGTTCGTTCTTCCTTCCACGAACAATCTCATTTTAGGACTCAAGAATTTTAAGACGGGCTGCAGGAATTGAAAACTGGATATGATAAACTGGTATAAAGACTTCAAATTAGATTTTTTTTCAAAAATAAGCTTTTAGCTGAATAGTCTCTTTAGATACTTAATATTCTTATTTTTGTAAAGAAAACACAGACTATGAAAAAATTACAAATGGTTGATCTGAAGGGTCAATACGATAAAATAAAGGATGAAGTGGATAAATCCATTTTTGAGGTTCTGAATTCAACCTCCTATATCAATGGACCTGCAGTCAGACAGTTTCAGGAAAATTTGGAAAAGTATATGGGCGTTAAGCATGTGATTCCCTGTGCCAACGGAACCGATGCTTTACAAATTGCGATGATGGGGCTGGGTCTGAAGCCGGGGGATGAAGTCATCACCGTCGATTTTACTTTTGCAGCAACCGTAGAAGTTATAGCACTGTTGAATTTGACTCCGGTACTCATAGATGTAGATAAAGACACTTTCAATATAGATTTGAAGAAATTGGAAGAAGCGATTACACCTAAAACCAAAGCCATTGTGCCTGTGCATCTGTTTGGCCACGTCGCCCAGATGGAAGACATTATGGCGCTTGCCAAAAAGCATGATCTCTATGTGATTGAAGATAATGCGCAAGCCATAGGAGCCAACTATACCTTTAAAGATGGCTCACAGCAAAAAGCGGGTACGATTGGAAATGTAGGAGCTACCTCCTTTTTTCCTTCCAAAAATCTGGGAGCCTACGGAGATGGTGGTTCCATTTTTACCAATGACGACGAATTAGCGCATAGCATTAGAGGAATTGTCAATCACGGCATGTACGAGCGTTACCACCATGATGTGGTAGGTGTCAATTCAAGGCTGGACAGTGTACAGGCTGCGGTTCTGGACATCAAACTCAAGCATCTGGACGATTACAGTTCAAGACGCCAAAATGCAGCCAGGCATTATACTGAAGCCTTGAGCAAGTCTGAACACATTCAAACCCCGCAAACCGAAACTTACAAACCATGCGATAACTCTAATGGCATCTGCGATACCTGCGATTGTCATGTTTTTCATCAGTACACCATCAAAATCAAAAACGGAAAGCGCAACGCCTTAGCAGAGCACTTTAAAAAGAATGATATACCACACGGCATTTATTATCCGATTCCATTGCATTCTCAAAAGGCTTACAAGGATGAGCGTTATGATGAAAAGGAATTTAAAGTGACCAATCAACTGGTAGATGAAGTCATTTCTCTACCAATGCATACCGAACTGGATAAAGAACAAATTGATTATATTACTTCAGAGATAATAAAAGTAGTTGGCTAATTTGGCAATGAACAACTACTGAAATAAAAAGCCTCGAATTTCGAGGCTTAATTTTATACTATTTCTGCGCTGATACAATTCTCAGGAAAGTGTGGCTATGTTTTAAGTACTGTTATAGATATATTATTGAAAAACTAATGCAAAATAATTATTACACAGATCGTTTCTTAGAAGATAATTTCGAACAGACTGTTAGAAAAAAAGAAAAATTAGTTCAGGAAAAGTATACTGAAAAACAACTAAAAGAGCTCTATTTTGATAATGCACAAAAGTTAAATCAGGCTTTAATTGAATTTAAGCCAAATAGACATCAAAAACAAGCTAATAAAGATCATAAAAAATTAATGCTAGCCTATTTAGATGAATGTATAGATTATGATTTATCTAATCTTTCATATAGAGAGAAAGAAGAATTTGACAATAAATACGTTAGTCAAGTCGCATCAAAACTTACCTTCTTAGGATTCAAAATGAAAAAATTTGTACCATTTTTTATTGGAGCAGCTTTAATAGTAGATATTTTGTTAAGTTTATTTGGTATTGCAAAGCATTACTATTATATTCCAATAATAACTGTTTTTGTAACTTATCTTGAATTTAAAGGATTATTCAAAGCTAAAAAGCGTGGAAAGTTATTGCGATAATTTTTAAGCATTACTAAAATTGAATGTGAAAGACCTTGCGTTAGCATTTTTAGAACAGCAAAAAACCTCGAAAATCGAGGTTTTTTTATACAATCTCTGCGCTAATACCCGCTCTTAAGATCTCACTGCAACGAGGTTTTAAATCATCAAAATCCCCGGATTTAACGGCACATTTTCCTTTGTAATGAATCAACAAAGTGCATTGTTCTGCCTGTAAAGCATCGTGATCGCAGGTTTTAATCAGGGTTTCAATGACATGGTCAAAGGTATTGACCTCATCATTATACACAATAATTTCGTGAGAATCTGTCAGTTTTTCCTTTACATCTACTTCTTCTAAAACTTCTTCCTTAACACTCATAACTCATTTTTATGCAAATATATAGAGAATACTAAAAATCAATTTCTAATTTTTTGTGAATTTGGCGGCAACCCAATTTTCTTTCACCTGATTTTTTATGAATGCCAATCCATTTTTAAGTGCTTCTTCCTGGATCAATTTCAAATCTTCTTCATAAAATCCACTAAAGTATATGACTCCTCCGGAAACCAGATGAGAAGCGTAAGACACCATATCTGCCAATAAAATATTTCTATTAATATTAGCCAAAATCAAATCGTATTCCTTTTCAATTTTTTCAGCTCCTCCCAAAATGACGTTTCCTTTACATGAATTTCTTTCCAGATTCTCCTCAGTATTTTCTACACACCAGGGGTCAATATCTATATAATCAACAGATTTTGCTCCTCTTATATCAGCTAGAATTCCAAGAACTCCCGTACCACAACCCATATCCAAGACTCGTTTTTCTTCGCAGTTTTCTTCAAGTAGTAGTTCAGAAATTTGGTAAGTTGTTGCATGATGACCGGTTCCAAAAGACATTTTTGGTTCTATGATGATGTCTATTTCAGAATCGGTTTTGGGATGAAAAGGTGCTCGGATGGTACATCGAGTATCAATATGAATTGGATGAAAATTTTTCTCCCATTCTTCATTCCAGTTGACTTGTTCTATTTTAGTTTTTTCGTAGGATACTTTAAACTCTTCGGATTTTAAAATATGAATATCCTCCAAAAGATCAGCTTTATCTTCAGATTCGTCGATATAAGCTAAAAGTCCATTGCTGTAATCTTCAAAACTTTCAAATGGTAATTCACCCAGCTCGGCCAACAGGATATCCCTGCCAGGCTGAAGCGGGTGAATTGTAAATTTATATTCTATATAGATCATTTTAAAACGACATCACAATTTCAGCAAAACTATCGGCATCCAGAGAAGCACCTCCAATGAGTCCGCCATCAACGTCTTTTTTGGCAAAGATTTCCCTGGCATTGTTAGGCTTCACACTTCCTCCGTAAAGAATTGAGGTTTGTTCGGCTACATCCTGATTGTATTTTTCAGCGAGGACCTGACGAATATACTGATGAATGTCCTGAGCCTGTTCTGGTGACGCCGTTTCTCCGGTTCCAATAGCCCACACAGGTTCGTAGGCGATCACTACATGTTTCATTTCCGAGGCACTCAGGTGAAAAAGTCCTTTTTCCAATTGTTTTTTAACCACATCAAAATGTTTTTCAGCTTTTCTTTGATCCAGCATTTCACCAATACAAAACATGATTTTAAAGCCATGCTTCAAAGCAGACGTTACTTTTTCAGCAAGTAACTCATTAGATTCGTTATATATCGCTCTGCGTTCACTGTGACCAATGATGACATATTCTACACCTACACTTTTAAGCATATCAGGAGAAATTTCTCCTGTGTAGGCGCCTTCTTCATTCTCATTGATATTTTGAGAGGAGATTTTAATTGAAGAATCACTTAAATTTTGATGAATGGCATACAGGTTTGTGTAAGGTGGCGCAATCACGACCTCAACCTCTGCCTTGGTAAAATCCTTAAGCTTCAACGCGTTTAAAAGATGAAGCGATTCATCCAGATTGCAATTCATTTTCCAGTTTCCGGCTACAATTTGAGTTCTCATATGTATTCGTTTATTTATTTATATTCTTGGGTCTAATAATTTATAAATGATATCTACTAAGATATTAATTAGGATGAATATGATGGAAATCGTTAACACAGATCCCATTATAATTGGCAAATCTAAGGTATTTAAAGCGTCTACTATTTCTTTTCCTATGCCATTCCATCCAAAAATGTATTCTACAAAAACCGCTCCTGCCAGCATGGAGGCAAACCAACCAGATATGGCTGTAACTACAGGGTTTAGTGCATTTTTTAGACTGTGATTCATAATGACTGAATAGGAGTTTAAGCCTTTGGCTCTTGCTGTTCTGATATAATCCTGCTGAAATACCTCCAGTAAAGAACTTCTCATAAGCTGTATAACTACAGCTAAAGGCCTTATCCCCAGGACAAAGGCAGGTAAAATCAAATTTTCAAAATGAAATACCTGGCGTTCCCCAAAATCACCAAGCTCGTAAAGATTTCCTGTCATATTGAGACCAGTATATGCTTTAAGCACATAACCAAAAAGCCAGGCGGCTAAAATGGCACTAAAAAAAGACGGGAGACTCATTCCAAAGGTGCTTAAGACCTGAATGCTTTTATCTATCCATGTATCTTTTTGAAGAGCCGAGACAATGCCTAAAATGATTCCAATAAATAAGGCAATCAGAATAGAAGATACTGCAAGAATAGCCGTGTTCGGTAAGGTTTGCTTGATGATGTCAAGCACTTTTTGATCTTGACGCTGAAAAGAAGTTCTTAAGTAAGGTGTTTTCAGGTAAATAGCGCCATTAAAAAAAGAGAACAACTGAGTCCCTGTATATTTGTCTTCTCCAAAGTGGGTAAAGTCTGATTCGTCTGAACTATGCCAGGAAATGGGTGATAAGTCATTGATATAATATAGATACTGCTGGCCTATACTTTTATCAAAACCATATTTTTCTTTTTGTCGTTGCAACTGTTCTTTGGTTTCGTTTTGGCCAAGCATCATTTGTGCCGGATCTCCTGGCAAAACACTAAACAAAAAGAAAATCACCGTAACCACACCTAAAATGGTGAAGAGAGCGTATACTGTTTTTTGTAAGGCTTTTTTTACCAATAGAAATTAGTTTTGAAACTCATCTGAATCATTCCAATGAAGTTTATTGGTTATGGTCCCTTTTTTTATAACAACCAGTCCTGGATTTGCTCTGATTATAGTTTTAATCGCCGTTTCATCTGCAAAATAAAACTCAAAATCAAGATTGAAATTGCCTTTAAATTTTGAAATAGCTTCTTCTCCTGAAGCTGTAAGGCCAATGATTTTAAAGTTTTCTTGTGAGGCTTTTTCTACTGCCGACTTGATTTCGGTCCAGCCTTCAGTTTCAGTTTTGGAAAGGTTATATGCGACTACCATAAGCAATTTATCTTCCTGCATCAATTCATCAGTATAATTTTGGCCGTTTTTCATCAAAGAAAAATCATGAATTGGTGGTGTATAGCCTTCATCTATCAGTTTTGTATTGACCCCTATAAATTCACCTGCCACGTCTGGATAACTACCATTGGTGAAGTAGGTTTGTTTTTCACCGTCGACTTCAAAAGTCCACTCATATTCGTAGACAGCTTCCTGTGCGCCTTCAGGATAGGTCATTGCTGTAGGAATATGTGTTCCGATTTTATAAGCCCTGAAGTCGATAGCAGGTAAATGCATCAGAACATGGTAAGCAAAATACAGACATCCAATTGCCATCACAAAAACAATCCATTTTAGAGAGGCTTTTGCAAAAATAGGTTTGAGATACTTTTCATTGAAGAATAATATCAAAATCAAAATAAGCAGGATGACATCTTTTATAAAAGATTGCCAGGGCGTTAAAGGAATAGCATCACCAAAGCAGCCGCAATCGGTAACTTTGTTGAAATAAGCGGAGTAAAATGTGAGGAATGTGAAAAACAGTATCATAAGGAGTAAACTCCATCTGGTAAATTTTGGCGCATAGCCTATGAGTAAACTCACGCCTAAAAGCAGCTCATAAATTACTATAAAAATGGCAAGAACCAGTGCGTAGGGAACCAAAAATTCAAGATTAAGAACGCCCTCTCCAAAATATTCTTCAAGTTTATAAGAAAATCCAATAGGGTCATTTAATTTGACAAACCCACTGAAGATGAATAAAACACCGACAAAAATCCTTGAAAAACCTGCGATATATTTCATGTGTTTATTTTTTTATGGCTCACGCGTCAACTTTGATGATCAAAATAATTTGACATTGCTATGCTTAAGAATTATTTTAATCTTCTCAGTTTCATTGTTCTTTAAAGTTTAAATGAATAAGAGCAAAAATTGAATAATTTATGATGTCAAGATAACCCGCTTCGATACCCTCACTCACAAGGGTTTTGCCGGCGTTATCTTCAATTTGTTTGATGCGAAGCAGCTTTTGTAAAATAAGGTCAGTTAAAGAGCTGACTCTCATTTTCCTCCACACTTCTCCATAATCATGGTTTTTGTCTTTCATCAGGGATTTAGCCTTTTCAACTTGAAGGTTGTACTGAATGACAGCTTCATCCGCATTCAGATCCGCTTTTTCAGAAACACCCAGTTCAATTTGAATCAAGGCCATGATAGAATAATTGATGATTCCAACAAACTCAGAGTCTTCATTTTCTTCTACTCTCTGGGTATAATTTTCCTGTAAACTTCTTATCCTACTGGCCTTTATAAAAATTTGGTCGGTTAAAGAGGTAAGTCTCAAAATTCTCCAGGCAGTACCATAGTCTTTGGTTTTCTTTACAAAAAGATTCCTGGTGTCCTTTATTATGAGGTCAAATTGTTTGTTCGTGTTCATAGATTAACAAAAAGGTAAATTTCGACTAATTATTACAGAATACAAAAACAAAAGACATAATAGTATTAATTTAGCGTGGCATAGGAATTGAACCATTTAAATCACAATCTTGATTTCATTTGAAAATCAAGGTTTTTCAAACTTTATAACGAAAAAAGAGAAGCTGAGTCAGTAATAACTGACATTTTGACAAAAAAATAATTATGGCAAAATCCGGACTATTTAATCTAGATAACTTATCAACAGAAAATATAGATGAAGATGCAGAGTTAATCCCTTTGATGACATCGGAAGATGAAGAAGAAATAAATCGCGAGGTCCTACCGGATGATTTACCCATTCTTCCCTTAAAAAATACAGTTCTTTTTCCAGGAGTTGTAATTCCAATAACCGCGGGCAGGGATAAATCTATCAAGTTGATCAATGACGCTAACAATGGTAATAAAATTATTGGTGTTGTTGCTCAAAGAAACGATGAAGATGAACACCCTGGTTTTAAAGATATTCATAAAGTTGGTGTGGTGGCCAGAATTCTTAGGGTTTTAAAAATGCCTGATGGGAATACTACAGTCATAATCCAGGGAAAAAAGCGGTTTAAAATCACGGAACCCGTATCAGATCAGCCCTATTTAAGGTGTAAGATTGAAGAATTTGAAGAGATGAAACCTGTTCCGGATGATGAAGAATTCAATACCATTATAGACTCTGTTAAGGATTTATCGCTTCGTATCATCAAGGATAGCCCTAATATTCCTTCTGAAGCTTCCTTTGCAATCAAAAATATTGAGAGTTCTTCATTTCTGATCAATTTTGTGTCCTCCAATATGAACGTAGATGTGGAAGACAAACAAAAACTTTTAGAAACCAGTGATCTTAAGGAAAGAGCCCTTTCAACTTTGAAATACATGAATGTTGAGTTTCAAAAGTTAGAGCTTAAAAATGATATTCAATCTAAGGTTCAAAGTGATATGAGCCAGCAACAGCGTGAGTATTTCCTTCACCAGCAGATGAAAACTATCCAGGAGGAATTGGGTGGAGTTTCTTCTGAAGGAGAGATTGAAGACATGCGTGAACGCGCAAAATCTAAAACCTGGAAAGACTCTATAAATTCTCATTTCAAAAAAGAATTAGCTAAACTTCAGAAAATGAATCCTCAGGTAGCTGAATATTCAATTCAGCGCAATTATTTAGATTTATTTTTAGATCTGCCCTGGGATAAAACAAGCGAAGATATCTTTGATTTAAAAAGAGCTCAAAAAGTGCTTGATAGAGATCATTATGGTTTAGAAGACGTCAAAAGGAGAATTGTGGAGTATCTGGCAGTTCTCAAATTAAGGAAAGATATGAAATCACCAATACTTTGTCTCTATGGCCCTCCCGGTGTAGGTAAAACCTCTTTGGGTAAATCTATAGCTGAAGCTTTGGGAAGAAAATATGCAAGGATTTCTCTTGGGGGCTTGCGTGATGAAGCTGAAATACGCGGACACAGAAAAACCTATATCGGAGCGATGCCGGGAAGAATCATTCAAAGTTTGAAAAAAGTAGGCACAAACAATCCGGTTTTTGTTTTGGATGAAATCGATAAACTAGGCAATAGTCATCAGGGTGATCCATCTTCAGCTTTGCTTGAAGTATTGGATCCCGAACAAAACGACGATTTTCATGATAACTTCCTGGAAGTTGGTTATGACTTATCCAAAGTGATGTTTGTTGCCACTTCCAATGATTTGTCATCTATTCATCCGGCGCTTAAAGATAGAATGGAGATCATCCGTGTGAATGGTTATACGGTGGAAGAAAAGATAGAAATTGCCAAAAGGCATTTACTTCCTAAGCAGATCAAAGAGCATGGTATCCAAAAAGAAAACATCAAGCTTGGAAAGCAACAGCTGGAAAAGATTATTGACGGATATACCAGAGAGTCCGGGGTGCGTAACCTCGAGAAAAAAATTGCAAAAGTGGTTAGAAACATAGCTAAAAGTATCGCTATGGAAGAAGACTACGAGGTGAAGGTGAGCAGTGAACAGGTTGAGAAAATTTTAGGACCTTACAGACCTAAAAACACCTACGAAAACAACGAAGTTGCCGGTGTAGTTACTGGGCTGGCCTGGACAAGCGTTGGTGGTGAAATTTTATTTATAGAATCTATTTTATCCAAAGGAAAAGGTAATCTTAGTATTACAGGTAATCTAGGGAAAGTGATGAAGGAGTCTGCCACTATTGCGATGGAATACATCAAGTCCAACGCTGAGAAGTTCAATTTAAATCCAGATATTTTCACCGATTACAATGTTCATATCCACGTGCCAGAAGGGGCGACGCCTAAAGATGGACCAAGCGCTGGTATTACAATGCTAACTTCACTGGTCTCTCTCTTTACTCAGCGTAAAGTGAAAAAGAATCTGGCCATGACTGGTGAAATTACCCTAAGAGGAAAAGTCTTACCAGTGGGAGGGATAAAAGAGAAAATTCTGGCTGCTAAGCGTGCTAAAATCAAAGAGCTCATTCTATGTGAAGAGAACAGAAAAGATATCGAAGAAATCAAAGAAGAATACCTTAAAGGTCTCACCATAAAATATGTCAATGAAATGCATGAAGTTCTAGATTTGGCTCTTTTGAAACAAAAAGTCAAAGACGCTAAAATTCTTTAAGCCAGTTGATATTCAAATTTATATTAAAACCAGATGAGCAATTCATCTGGTTTTTTTAATAACCTGAGTTCGATTATAATCAAAAAGTTATAATCAATAAGGATATTCAGTTGCAAGGCGATTTTTTGAGGTATAGCCTTAGCTATCACGATAAAAATTAACGTAGTAAATGGATGTTCTTAAGGAAAGAAATTGTCTTTTCAAATTAAACAGCAGTCTACTTTACTTTTTTACTATTTAAAACAGTTTTGACAAAGTGATGATAATTGAACTTTTGTTAATAAGGTTATTCAAAATAAATTACATTGCAAATCGTTTTATACTGGGCATTAAAGACTATTTATGAAACCTAAGTTATTTTTATTAGCCATTATTTCGGGTATGACCTGGTCTTCATTAGCTCAGATTGGCGGTCAAAGCACTTACCAGTTTTTGAACTTGCCAAATTCCCCAAAACTCTCTGCTCTTGGTGGAAAAAACATCACTTCATATTCATCTGATCCTGCAAATGCCCTGGCCAATCCAGCCTTGATCAATTTTGAAATGCACAATCAGATGTCTGCTAATTACATGAATTATTTTGCAGATGTCAATTATGGAACGGCTTCTTATGCCTATGACTTTGGTAGGAGAACACAGATGATCCAAGCTGGCGTCACCTATATAGATTACGGAAGTTTTGATGGTTATGACGAATCTGGGAACTCTACTTTAGAGTTTGGAGGACAAGAAGCAGCCTTTTCCGTGGGCTATGCGAGACGCCTGGGAAGAACTGATTTTTATGCGGGCGCCAACCTAAAATTAATCTCCTCCAAGCTAGAGCAGTATACCTCTTTTGCCGGCGCATTAGATTTAGGCATTAGCTATATTTATTCTGAATGGGACTTAATTGTTTCTGGAGTAGTGCGAAATGCTGGGATACAGTTTGAAGCCTTTAATGAAGTGAGAGAACCTTTGCCTTTTGAAGTTATTCTGGGAATTTCTCAAACTTTAAAAAAAGCACCAATCCGATGGCACATTACCTTAGAAAACCTACAGGAATGGAATATAGCCTTCAGAAATACAGCAAGAGATGTAGAAGATTTAAGCGGTAATGTTACTCCAGACGATCCCGGGTTTATCAATAATGTTTTGCGGCATACGATCCTTGGAGCAGAGCTTTTTCCAGACGGAGGCTTCAGCATTCAGCTAGGCTATAATTTCAGAAGGGGAGAAGAGTTAAGAATTCAAGACCAGCGCGCATTTTCAGGTCTCACAGGAGGCGTGAGTATACGGTTTAATAAAGTGAGATTTAGCTATTCTTATGCACAATTCAACAGAGCAGCAAGCTCTAGCTTTTTTGGATTGATGATAAACCTGCAGTAACTAATTTTCTTTTCTGATAAAATCGGAGATGAAGTAACTCAGGATAAATCCGATATTCTCTTTCAAATTGACTTCAAAACCACATATATGAAAAAATTGTGCCTGCTCTTTTCTAATCACTTTCAGGAAAGTTCTGAGGTCTCTGACGCTAAACCCAGAAGAGGAGTCACAATGGGAAGACATACCCTGAATGGATTTTAAATCCAGTTTGAAGCCGAGATGTCCATTTAAAAAATCGACGGCGTTTTTAAATTTGACACACTTATCCAGAGTGGTCAGGTGTAAACAATCTTCATAAAATTGAAAAGACAATGTTTTAGAAGAATTTAAAAGGTCCAATTCTGCCTGCGTGGTAGTATTTTTATGAAGACCAAATCCACTGTACTTGTCAAAAAAATCGCTTGAGTTTTCAAGTTGAAAAGTGACATGTGTCGAAAGGTCTAACAGGTTCAGCCGGGACTGTATTGTAGAATTTGAAGCTTTGAGAAGATTGAGAGTATCACTGGAACTACCTCCTATTACAATTGGAATTTTACCTAAGCCACAAATAGTCTCAGAGACGGTATGAGTGGTCTCTTTCACTATCTGTTCGTAGCGCATTTCTTTTTCTGAAATTGTTTTCAGCTGATTGATTTCATCAGAAATAATGTCAACGTTCAGTTCACCTAAAACGACCAGATTTTCTGCCTGATTAAAGTCATTGTACTGAATATTCAATAAATTTTGTAGGACCGCTTGAAACATTTTAAACTTACCAGGTTTAAATTCATCTGCTGAATTTGAGAGCGTGGGTATTCCAAATAATACATAGTCAGCATTTACAGCTTCCAGCTGATTTAGCTCAGAGACAAGTATGACTTTTTCTCCAAATTTCCGGCCCTTTGATTCATGATCAATATATTTTGAAAGCTCATTATTATCGCTGAATTTGAAATAGGTCATAGGTAAGGTAATGCGGTTATAACCTTTGAAATTAGAGAAAAATTCCATGATCTAAAAATTTTAAAGCTAAAATCTATCAGTTGATTGTAATGAATTAAATTTGAGAAAAAATAAGAAAATGCGAAAAGGCCTTAATACGATATGTGTTCATAGTGGAGAAGTTGAAGATAAAGTCTACAAAGGGGCGATATCCCCGATGTATCTGTCTACAGCCTATGCTTATGATGGATTAGAGACTTCTATTTACCCGAGATACTTCAACAGTCCCAATCAGCATATGTTGGCAAAAAAGGTAGCTGAGTTGGAGCATGCGGAATCCGCATTGATTTTCGGCAGTGGCATGGCTGCTATAACTACAGCTATGTTAAGCATCCTGAAGTCTGGAGATCATGTCATCCTTCAAAATCAAATTTATGGAGGCACACGAAATTTTATTATCGAAGAATTCGAGCAATACGGGATCCACTATGATTTTTTAGACGTGAATAACTTAGCTGATTTAAAATCTGCTTTAAAGCCCGAAACCAAACTGATATATATTGAAACTCCATCTAATCCTTTATTAGAAATCACAGATATCACATGTGTTACTCAATTCGCAAAAGAGAATAATGTTTTAACGATGGCAGACAACACTTTTGCAAGCCCCATCAATCAAAGGCCGATAGACCTTGGAGTAGACATTGTGATCCATAGTGCTACAAAATACCTCGGGGGGCATAGCGATATCACTGCAGGAGCGGTAGCCTCTTCCAAAGAAATTATGACAAAGGTGTTTTCGAAGGCTAAAAACTTTGGTGGCAGTTTGGCAGATCAGACGGTATGGCTTTTAGAACGAAGTATGAAAACTTTAAATTTAAGAGTCACTCAGCAAAACATAAATGCCCAAGACATGGCAGAATATTTAGAAAATTCTGAATATGTAGATCATGTGTATTACCCAGGTTTAAAATCACATCCGCAGCATGAACTTGCCAAAATTCAAATGCAAGGTTTTGGAGGGATGCTGTCATTTGATTTAAATGATAAATGTGATGTTCAAAAGTTTTTTGATGGATTAAAACTCATAAAAAATGTATTGAGTCTGGGCGGTGTGGAGAGTACTGTGTTATCTCCAGAAAAAACTTCGCATTCGCTCCTGACACCAGAAGAACGTAAAGCTCAGGGTATAAAATCAAACCTCGTAAGATTTTCTGTTGGAATTGAAGATACAAAAGACCTTAAGAGAGATTTGCAAATGGCTTTTTCTTCAAGTTTGTAAATTTATAAACGATTATAAGTAGAACTTATTACAGTATAAGAAGAGATGTTAAAATATATACGTTAACACACTTCCTGTATCGTATTTTTGTACTTAAATTAATAATCAACAAAATAGATATAATATGACATTAGTAGGAAAAAAATTTCCAGATTTAAAGGTAAACGCCATGGACGAAATGGGTGATACTTTCCAAATCAATGTTTTAGAAAAAGCTCAAAAAGAAAACAAGAAAATTGTTTTATTCTGGTATCCAAAAGATTTTACTTATGTATGCCCAACAGAATTACATGCCTTTCAGGAAGCATTACCAGAATTTGAAAAAAGAAATACTATCGTCATAGGGGCTTCGTGTGATACTGCAGAAGTTCACTTTGCCTGGTTAAATACTTCAAAAGATAATGGAGGTATTGAAGGCGTTTCTTACCCAATCTTAGCAGATTCTAATAGAAACCTAAGTAGCAGACTCGGTATTCTTGATATCACAAATGAACGTTATGACGACGAAGAAGGGCACCTTACAGTAGATGGAGATAATGTATCTTACAGAGCTACTTACTTAATAGATGAAGAAGGAACAGTATTCCAAGAAAGCATCAATCACATGCCATTAGGCAGAAACGTAAATGAATTTATCAGAATGATAGATGCATACACTCATGTTCAAAAACATGGTGAAGTTTGTCCGGCAAACTGGGAAGAAGGAAAGGATAGCATGAAAGCAGACAGAGAAGGTGTTGCTTCTTATTTGTCTAGTAACTAAGTTTTTCTATTTTCAGTAACTGAATCGAATAAAACAAAAAATTATGTTTAAAGAATTAGATCAAGATAATTTAGCAGAATCAATTAAGAATAATGACACTGTTGTAGTACAATATTCAGCAACATGGTGTGGAAACTGTAGATTGATGAAGCCTAAATTTAAAAAGTTAGCAAGCGAGAATGAAGATATTCCATTCATAATGGTAGATGCAGAAAAATATCCTGAATCTAGAAAATTAGCGAATGTCGATAATCTTCCAACTTTTGCAACTTTCGTAAGCGGAGAATTTAAAAACCAAGTTCAAACCAATAAGTTTGAATCTTTAAAAGAATTAGTCAATGAAGTTACCGATAATTAAGCATTTTCAGAAAAATAATGATGTTCAAAAACTTGAACATACCATTGAAGTTTTGGAGTCTTTTTCTGAACACAGATCTGTAAAGGAAGAAGAAATGGATGTTGTTGGAGAACTTATTACAAACATAGCCGGAGCTATTGAAATGGACAAAATGGTGAAAGAGGGTATGTCTGAAAAAGACGCCGCAAACACATTTGCTCAGCGTGTATTAGGTTCTATCGATAAATAGAAAATAGATTTGATATTCAATAAAAAGGAAACTGTTAACTCAGTTTCCTTTTTTTGTGCTTAAATAAAAGTGTAAATTTCACTTTCAAATCACTTCAATTTTAAACTGAAACCCATTAGAAAACGTCTTGAATCTTTTGTTTTGCATGAAAGGGATTATCCTGTCTGTGTCTGAAAGTGAATGAATTCAAATTTCAATTACTTTTTTCTATCTTTTTAACCTTGCAGACTTTTATTATAAGATAACTTTTTCAGAATGGTTTGTACAACTCGGCATGATGGCTTTGAGTTGACGTATATAGGCAACCAATTCAGCAGATTATATTCAGCCTAGAGATGTCAAAAGCATAGGTAAGCTTAAGGACATTTCTGCATGGACTGCATGAGTCGCTGGAATTTTTGCATTTGTCATCGGTTTAATTATTTATATTCCTTATATCCTAACTTTAATTTGATTAGTTAAAGCGGTTAATATTTGTATTTTTGTTTCCTACTTTACAATCTCTATGGCTAAAACAAAACGGAGTAAATCGACTGAGTCAAAGCAACCTCAAAAAAGCTTTAGTTTAAAATCTTCTAAGCGTACCAAGATTATTTTTGGGAGTTTTCTCATACTTTTTTCTATAGGTCTGTTTATCTCTTTTATTTCTTACTTTTTTAATTGGCAGGCAGATCAATCCATGCTTGGACATGTTTTAGAGAGGGGAAAAACCGCCAATAACTGGTTGAATAAATTTGGGGCTTACATTAGCCATTTACTTATTTATAAAGGTTTTGGCGTCTCTATCATTAGCCTTCCTGCCATGCTGTTTGTGACGGGGGTATATTTATTTTTGAATTTGAAGCTTTTTAAGATTAGATCGCTCTGGTTTTGGGGGTTCTACCTCATAGTATGGTTTTCCTTGAGCTTTGGTTTTTTTGTTAACTCCTATCCTATTTTAGGAGGGGTAGTAGGCTATGAATTAAATGATTTTCTTCAGGATTATATTGGAAAATTAGGCATTGTACTTGTGTTGATATTTATGTTGATTATCTATTTGGTGTCTCGATTAAATTTGACTCCCGATGCTCTATCGAAATCTTTTACCAAGCATAAGGAGAATGTAAAAGAGGAAGTTTCTGAAGTAAAATTTGAACGTCAAACCAATTCAGAAAAAACAAATACTAAGGAAGAAGTTGCGCTCGACCCTTCTTTGGATACAGAGACCGATCCTAGTCACCCTCATGATAAAGATGTTGAGATGGAGAGCACCTTTAGCGAAAAATCTTTAAAAGAACCATCAGAAAAAGAGAAAATTGTCATTAAGTCTGAAGATGAGGACGATGTAGCCATGGAGGTGGAAACTACTCAAGATGAAGAAGAATCCGATCAGCTCAGCAAAAAATTAGTTGAGGATTTTGGTGAATTTGATCCAACTTTGGAACTGGCCAATTATCAGTTTCCAAGTATAGAATTACTCAAAGATTACAATTCTGGCCGTGGTATTACCATAGATCAAAAGGAATTGGAGCAAAATAAAAATAAGATTGTAGATACGCTTAAGAACTACAAAATAGAGATTGCTCAAATCAAAGCGACAGTAGGTCCTACCGTAACACTTTACGAAATCGTGCCTGAAGCGGGGATTAGAATTTCAAAAATCAAGAACCTGGAAGATGATATTGCTTTATCGCTTTCGGCTTTAGGAATTAGAATTATCGCTCCAATTCCTGGAAAAGGAACCATCGGTATTGAAGTTCCCAACCAAAACCCATCTGTAGTGCCGATGAGATCTGTGGTCGCTTCCAATAAGTTTCAAAATGCAGAAATGGAACTCCCTATTGCAATGGGGAAAACAATTTCCAACGAAACCTATACTGTAGATCTTGCCAAAATGCCTCACTTGCTTATGGCAGGTGCCACAGGTCAAGGGAAATCGGTAGGGCTTAATGTGATATTGACTTCGCTTTTGTATCAAAAACATCCGGCTGAAGTCAAATTTGTTTTGGTGGACCCCAAGAAAGTAGAATTGACTTTATTCAATAAAATTGAAAGACACTACTTAGCCAAACTACCTGATACTGAAGAGGCTATTATCACAGATAATACAAAAGTCATAAATACATTGAATTCGCTTTGCATCGAAATGGATAATCGTTACGATTTATTGAAAGATGCCATGGTTCGTAATATCAAGGAATACAATACGAAGTTTAAAGCTAGAAAACTGAACCCCGAAAATGGTCATAAGTTTTTGCCTTATATTATTCTTGTGGTAGATGAATTTGCCGATCTGATTATGACAGCGGGTAAAGAGGTTGAAACGCCTATAGCTAGACTTGCTCAATTGGCAAGGGCCATCGGTATTCATCTTATTATTGCTACCCAACGTCCCTCTGTAAATGTAATTACAGGCATGATAAAAGCTAACTTTCCAGCTAGAATGGCCTTTAGAGTGACTTCCAAAATTGACTCTAGAACCATCTTGGATGCGGGTGGAGCAGACCAATTAATTGGTAGGGGAGATATGTTATTTACCCAAGGCAATGATTTAATACGTTTACAATGCGCCTTTGTGGATACGCCTGAAGTTGAAAGAATCACAGACTTTATCGGTTCACAAAAAGCCTATGCAGATGCTCACCTTTTACCAGAGTATTCTGGTGAAGAATCTGGCATAGGTGTTGATAATGATATCGAAGACAGAGACAAGCTCTTTAAAGACGCTGCTGAAGTTATTATTACAGCTCAGCAGGGCTCAGCTTCTCTTTTGCAAAGAAAATTGAAACTAGGCTATAATCGTGCCGGTCGAATTATAGACCAGCTTGAAGCAGCAGGAATCGTCGGTCCTTTTGAAGGCAGTAAAGCGAGACAAGTTCTTGTGCCAGATCTTCTGGCTCTAGAAGAATTGCTTAAAAACGAACAAAAATCTTAATTAATACATCATGAAAATAATAAAAACACTGAGCTTAATTTTTTTAACACTACTTATTCCAAACGCCGTTATTGCTCAAAACGATAATGAAGCTAAAGCGCTGGTAAAAGAAGTTCTGGATAAAGTGGAGTCCTACGATAACTTTGTTATTGATTTTACTTATTCTTTAGAGAATAAGGAACAGAACATGAATCAAGAAACTCGTGGGGATGTGAGTATTAAGGATGAAAAATACGTATTAAATCTTATGGGAACTACTCAAATTTTCGATGGAGAAGACATATACACAATTGTTCCTGAAGATGATGAGGTGACCATTTCCAGTTATGATGAAGCTAATAATGAACAAATCACCCCTTCTAAAATGTTGACGTTCTATCAAGACGGATACCGTTTCAAAATGGATTTATTACAAGACGTTAAGGGAAGAAAAATCCAGTATGTGGAGTTAATTCCGATGGATTCCAATAACGAAATGAAAAAAATATTACTCGGTATTGATAAACAGACCAAGCATATTTATAATCTCATTCAAATTCAACCAGACAATACTAAGATTGAATTTAGGGTGACTAAATTTAAAACAAACGAGCCTCTATCTGCTAAGCATTTTCAATTTGAGAGATCAAAATATGCAGATTACTACATCAATGAATTAGACTAAATTTCAGGTATTGAAAATTTTAGACCGGTATATTTTAACCTCATTTGTAAAAACCTTTCTTTCCGTTTTTACAATTTTGATGTTTATTTTTATTCTTCAATCTGTATGGCGATTCATTGAGGAATTCGCAGGAAAAGATATTGATTTGGATATTATTTCTAAGTTTTTGTTTTTTCTTCTTCCAAACTTAATTCCCATGGTTTTACCGTTGACGATTTTGCTGGCGTCGATTATGACTTTTGGGAGCTTTGCAGAACAATATGAATTTGCAGCTATGAAATCTGCTGGCATTTCCCTTCAAAGAGCGATGCGTAGCCTGATTGTTTTTATTTTACTGCTTGCCGTTGTCACTTTTTATTTTGCAAATACGGTTATCCCTCATGCTGAAGGAAAAGTACTCAATATGCGAAAAAATATTGCCCAGGTCAAACCTTCTATGGCCATTGTTGAAGGTGCTTTCAATGATTTGGGAAATATCAATATAAAGGTAAAAGAGAAAAGCGGACCGAATGGTAAAAATTTAGATGATGTGATTATTCATAAAAAGTCTGAAAATAGAGTAGGAAATTACACTGTTATAAAGGCAGACCGGGGTGTTCTAGAATCGGGATTGAATTCAAATGTATTATCACTGGTGTTGTATGATGGCAATTATTATAATGAAATTCCTACAAAAACCTACCAACAGAATTTAAAAGCTCCGTTTGTAAAATCTGCATTTGATAGATATGTATTAAATATTGATCTATCAGATTTTAATAATGTCGATCTTGAAGATGAAAGTTTAAAGCATCCTTATAAAATGTTGAATACAAGCGAACTTAAAATTCAATTAGATTCGTTTTCGAATGATTATAAAAGGAGCATACAAAATTATGATAGACTTATCAAACAGAGAAGTGGTGTGTTAAGAGCCATAAATAGTGATGAGGTTGATGAAGAAAAAAATAACACAAGAAAAATAAATCAAAAGAGCGATGAAAGATCTGAAAAGGATAGCTTAAATGTTGAAAATAAGAATGAAAACACTTATGACTTATATTCAAATTTATCCTTAGACAGTTTGTTTTGGGAATATAACTTTAGACAGCGCACTCAACTTTTTAATGTAGCCACAAACTCTATCAATAGTATTATTCCACAAATTAGCTCGAAGAAAAATCAAATTAAGCAAAGACAGATGTTATTGAATAAGATCGAAATGTCAATGCACAATAAATATGCTCTGCCATTTGCCTGTATCATTTTGTTTTTCGTGGGTGCACCTTTGGGAGCAATTATTAGAAAGGGTGGTTTAGGTTTACCAATGGTAGTCGCCATCGTGGTTTTTTTAACCTACCACTTTATAGGTTTGTTTGCAGGGAATAGTGCAGAAGGTGGGAGTATCCCCGCATTTGTGGGTTCCTGGCTGTCAACTATTATTCTTTTGCCCTTAAGTGTTTATCTCACATATAGGGCAACAACAGATCAGGGCTTTGTAAATTTAGATTTTATAACGGTTCCCATAGATAAGATTATAAAAAAGATTAAAACCAACTTTTTGAATATCAGAAATAAAAAAAATGACTGAAAAAAAAATTAAGCTTGATTCCGTTCAAGAAGCTATCGATGATGTAAGATCAGGTAAGGTGATAATAGTTGTCGATGATGAAGACAGAGAGAATGAGGGTGACTTCTTGGCAGCTGCAGAAAAGGTAACTCCTGAAATGATCAACTTTATGGCCAAATATGGGAGGGGTCTTATCTGTTCACCTCTAACAGAAAGTCGCTGTAAAGATTTGAATCTTTCTTCAATGGTTGGTAACAATACCGATCCTTTAGAGACTGCTTTCACTGTTTCTATAGATCTGAAAGGCAATGGTGTAACCACCGGAATTTCTGCTTCAGACAGAGCTAAAACCATACAAGCTCTCTGTGATGAAAACACCAAGCCTCATGACTTAAATCGTCCTGGTCATATCTTTCCTCTCATTGCAAAGGAAGGTGGGGTTTTAAGAAGAACCGGTCATACAGAAGCTTCAATAGACTTTGCAAGATTGGCAGGTTTGAAGCCTGCAGGAGTTATATGCGAAATCATGAATGAAGATGGAACCATGGCTAGGCTTCCTCAGCTGGTAGATGTTGCCAGGAAACACGATCTTAAATTAGTTTCTATAGAAGATCTAGTGGCTTATAGAATGCAACACGATTCTTTAATAGAAAAATCAGAAGATTTTGAATTGAATACTAGGTTTGGCCACTACAGATTGAGAGCTTATCACCAAACAACAAATGATCAAGTGCATTTAGCACTAACAAAGGGTACCTGGAAAACAGATGATCCTGTTTTGGTCAGGATGAATTCCACCTTGGTCAATAATGATATTCTTGGGACCCTGACATCCAATGCCGATCAAAAGCTGGATAATATGTTTAAACAATTGAATGCTGAAGGAAAAGGGGCTATCGTATTTATAAATCAAGATATCCAAGGCTTGAATTTGATTTCAAGATTGAAAGAACTTAAACAAAATCAAAACGAAGGAATAGCCAAAGCACCCGGAGTTGTAATGGACGAGAAGGACTTTGGAATTGGAGCGCAAATCTTACATGATTTGGGAGTGCATAAGATTAAATTGATGTCCAATTCTCAACATAAGAAAAGGGTAGGAATGATAGGTTATGGATTGGAAATAATCGATTATGTGAATTATTAAATCTATATATTATTAAAAAAAAAGCAGCTTTCTTATATAAGAAGGCTGCTTTTTTTAATGAAGTAATATGTATTTATTACATAGAATACATATTGTCTTCTACAATCCTGTCTGCAATTGTATTTCTCAGTTCAACAATGTTTGGATAATTTTCGTACTTGGTATAACGTTTTAATCCCATCAACATCATTTTCTGTTCGTCACCTTCAGCAAAAGAAATAATTCCTTCTTTGGCTTTCTCATTGATTTTATCGACAGCCTTATATAATCTCAATTTAGCCATGGCGATCTGAACATTTTGAGAATCTTCATCATAACGGATTGCATTTTTTTCGGCTCTCAAAATGGCTGATTCTGCCATATAAGTTTCAATTAAAATATCGGCAGAAGCTAATAGTAACTGTTGATGCTGATCGAGCTCTTCTCCATATTTCTGAGCAGCACTTCCAGCCACCATCAGGAATACTTTTTTAAGTTTTGCCAACATGGCCTTTTCTTCTGCAAGGAGTTTGGTATAGTCTGGAGTGTCAAACGAAGGAATACCAGTCAATTCATCTGCGACATCCTTTGCGGGACCTAATAGATCTACATGACCTTTCATAGCTTTTTTGACTAACATACCAACTGAAAGCATTCTATTGATTTCATTGGTACCTTCATAAATTCTTGAAATCCTGGCATCTCTCCAAGCTGATTCCATAGGAGCATCGGCTGAGAATCCCATACCTCCATATATCTGAATACCTTCATCAGTACATCTCTGAATATCCTCAGAAACCGCTACTTTTAAAATTGAACATTCGATAGCAAACTCTTCAACACCTTTTAATTCTGCTTCTTGATGTGAGCTACCATTTTCTTTTCTCAAGTTAATTCTGTCTTCAATATTTTTTGAAGCTCTATAACAAGCGGCTTCACCTGCATATGTAGACATAGCCATTTCCGCAAGTTTAGATCGAATCGCCCCAAATTTTGAAATTGGAGTATCAAATTGAACTCTATCATTCGCATAACTTACAGCAGAACCTAAAACTCTACGCTGGGCATCTAGGCAGGCTGCAGCTAATTTTATGCGACCTACATTTAAAGCGTTCATAGCGATTTTAAAACCACCATTTCTTTCTCCCAGTAAATTTTCTGCAGGAACTTTTGTTTCATTGAAGAATACCTGACGCGTAGAAGAGGAGTGAATCCCTAATTTTTTTTCTTCATCCCCCAAAGAAATTCCGTTATCCAAATCTTTTTCTACGATGAAACCGGTAATATTTTTATCATCCTCAATTCTAGCAAAGACGATGAATATATCACAAAATCCAGCATTGGAAATCCACATTTTCTGACCTGTAATCCTATAATGAGAACCATCTTCAGATAAAACAGCTTTGGTTTTTCCTGAATTGGCATCGGATCCAGCACCAGGTTCGGTTAGACAATATGCACCGAACCACTCTCCTGTAGCTAATTTTGGAACATATTTTTTTCTTTGCTCTTCAGTACCATATAAGGTAATGGGTAAAGTTCCAATTCCAGTATGAGCACCAAAAGCAGTTGCGATAGATCCTGTAGCACCAGAAATATAGTCACAAACCAACATCGTGGAAACAAAATCCATCCCAAGTCCTCCGTACTCTTCGGGTACGGCAACACCCAAAAACCCCAAATCACCAGCCTTACGCATAACCTCTTCAGTTAAATCGTAATTTTTCTTTTCAAACTCCTCTTTTTTAGACCAAATCTCTCTGTCGACAAACTCTTTTACGGAGTCTCTCATCATTTTCTGTTCATCAGAAAAATCTTCAGGAGTAAATACATCTTCTGCTTTGGTTTCTTTTACGATGAATTGACCGCCACGGATCATATCATCTAGTTTTTCCTTTGTTTCCATTTTTTCTTTTTTTTATAATTTTTGCTCTTCGTTAAGTATTAAGTAACTAGTATAAAGTAATCTGTATTAAAAATAAAACTGGATTTATGATTTTGAAACTATTAGTTTATATATCATCCGTTGAATTTCATTTTTTTCTCTCAATATCATATTAATAACTTCATTTTGATTTTCTGGATTAAATAGCTCTTGGATTAAAATAATTGAGTTTCTAGTTCAAAACTTGATCCTTGACTCATATTTAGAAAATTCACGAATTGTTTATCAGTATTTCTTCCAGCACCTTCAGCAATGTTTGAAACTATAGATACTGCTGAACGCTTTATTTGGCTAGTTATACCAAACTTTTCATTATTTGGTAAGTGCTCTGAAAATTCATAAACAGACTTTGCTAACTCAATAGCCTTTTCCCAAACTTTTAAATTTTTATAATCATGCATAAGCCTAATTTTACTGAGTACCTACTACCAGCTGCTTACTACTAATAAACCTCATATATCCCAGCGGCCCCTTGTCCTGTACCAACACACATGGTGACCATGGAATATTTATTTTTTAAATTTCTTTTCTTCATCTCATCAAAGATTTGAACTGATAGTTTTGCCCCAGTGCAACCTAAAGGATGTCCTAGTGCTATAGCACCACCATTCACATTCAAAATATCCTGATTGATATTCAATTCTCTTGCTACCGCAAGCGACTGAGAAGCAAAAGCTTCGTTAAGCTCTATGAGTTCAATATCTTTCAATTTCAAATTAGCCTGATTTAAAGCTTTAGGAATCGCTTTTACCGGGCCGATTCCCATAATTCTTGGCTCTACACCAACTGTAGCGTAGGACACCATTCTGGCTACGGGTTCAAGGTTTAATTCTTTAACCATTTCTTCACTCATCACCATAACAAACGCAGCCCCATCACTCATTTGCGATGAATTTCCGGCCGTAACGCTACCACCTTCAGCAAAAACAGGTCTTAGCTTATTCAATACTTCTTCTGAAGTATCCTCTCTAGGCCCCTGATCTTGATTTACGGTATACGTTTTAGATTGCTTTTTTCCTTTAGAATCCACAAAAATATCTTCAACCTCAATGGGAACAATCTGGTCCTGAAATCTGTTTTCTTTTTGAGCTTTTATGGCTTTTTGATGAGATTTATAAGCAAACTCATTTTGGTCTTTGGCACTGATATTGTATTTCTCTGCAACTGCTTCAGCTGTAAGACCCATTCCCCAGTAATAACTTTCGTTTCCAGCTTTCGCCGTTTCATAATTTGGCACCGGTTTATAGCCGCCCATAGGTATGTAACTCATGCTTTCCGCACCGCCGGCGATAATGCAGTCTGCCATTCCACTCTGAATTTTAGCAGAAGCCATGGCGATGGTTTCAATCCCCGAAGCACAGTATCTGTTAACGGTTACTCCCGGAACTTCTTCAGATTTTAGTCCCATAAGGGAAATAAGTCTGCCCATATTTAAGCCTTGTTCTGCTTCGGGCATAGCATTTCCAACCATGACGTCATCAATTCTAGATTTATCGAAATCTGGCAATTGCTTCATCATGTATTCTATGGTTTCAGCTGCCAAATCATCTGGTCTCTTGAAACGGAATACACCTTTTGGTGCTTTTCCGACTGCGGTTCTGTAACCTTTTACTATATATGCTGTTTTCATTTTCCTATCCCTAACCCTTTCCAAAGGAAAGGGGATTTTGTGGGTATTTTTTTCGGTTAATAAATTTATACTTTTATGATCTCCAGATCTTCCCGAAGGGAAGATTTAGATGGGCTACTAGTTTCTAAGCGGTTTACCTTTTTTAATCATGTGCTGTAAACGTTCCAGTGTTTTTCTTTCTCCACAAAGTGATAAAAAGGCTTCTCGTTCTAGATCTAGTAAATACTGTTCAGAAACGTAGTTTGCTTCAGACAAATCGCCGCCAGACATGACATAGGCCAGCTTATTAGCGATTTTATGATCGTGTTCGCTAATATATTTTCCGGCTTTCATTTGATCTGTTCCAACAAGAAAAGCTCCTAAAGCCTGTCGGCCTAAAACTTTAATATTGTTTGTTTTTACAGGCTGTGTATACCCGTTTTGAGCCATCAGTTTAGCCTGTTCTTTTGCAATAGCAAGCTGCCTGTCTCTACTGACTACAACGATGTCTTTACCTCTTTCCAAAATATTAAGATCATAAGCCTCGTGAGCAGATTTGGCAACTTTTGCCATACCAATGGTTAAAAAGTTTTCTCTTAAACGGTTAAGTTCAACATCATCTTTCTGAAAGGTTTTGGCTGCACGTCGGGTCATTTCTTTAGAACCACCACCCCCGGGAATGACACCTACACCAAATTCAACTAAACCAATATAGGTTTCTGCATGCGCAACAACTTTATCGGCATGCATAGACAGTTCACAACCACCACCCAGTGCCATTTGATGAGGAGCGGCTATAGTTGGGATTGAAGAGTAGCGCATACGCATCATGGTATCCTGAAAATATTTTATCGCTCCATTAAGCTCCTCGTATTCCTGTTCAACAGCAAACATGAAAATCATTCCAATATTTGCGCCTACAGAGAAGTTATCTCCTGTATTAGAAATTACGACCCCTTCATATTCCTTTTCAGCGATATCCATAGCTGCGTTGATACCATTAAGGACATCTCCGCCAATCGAATTCATTTTACTTCGGAATTCTATATTTAAAATGCCATCACCAAGATCTTCTGCAACTAAATCTTTGTTACTGAAGACTTCATGACTTTCTCTAATGTTATCCAGAATAATGAAGGCGTCCTGACCAGGAATTTTGGTATGTTCTTTTTTATCAATATCGTAGAAATATGTTTTTCCAGATTTGACGTGGTAAAATGATTTCTCATTAGATTCTGAAAGCTCTTTAATCCAGTTCGCGATTTCATAGCCTTCATCTTTCATCAATTGAATCCCTTTTTCGAGCCCTATAGCATCCCAGATTTGAAATGGACCGTGTTGCCAGCCAAAGCCAGCTTTCATGGCATCATCTATTTTATAAAGCGCATCTGTAATTTCAGGAATTCTATTTTGAACGTAGGCGAATAATGCAGCAAAGTTTTTTCTGTAAAATTCTCCTGCTTTGTCTTTACCTTCTATTAGGACAGGGAATCTGTCAGCTACAACGTCAATTGACTTGGTTTTTTCTAAAGTCTCAAATTTAGCTGACTTTCGTTCTCTATAGTCCAGAGAATCTAGATCTAAGGATTTTATCTCACTAGAACCATCCTCACTTTTGACCTTTTTATAAAAACCTTGTCCAGTTTTACTGCCCAGCCATTTTTTCTCCATCATGTGCTCAATAAAGTCTGGCAGTTTGAAAAGATCATGTCTTTCATCTTCCGGAACATTGTCATATAGGCCATTGGCCACATGGACCAGGGTATCCAGACCAACAACATCAACAGTTCTGAAAGTAGCAGATTTAGGTCTGCCTATGACTGGTCCAGTAAGTTTATCAACTTCTTCAATCGTCATATCCATATCTTTGACCATATGGAATAGACTCATAATGCTAAAGATGCCAATTCTGTTACCTATAAATGCAGGAGTATCTTTAGCGATTACCGTTGTTTTTCCTAAGAATTTTTCTCCGTAACTATTAAGAAAATTCAGTACCTCTTGAGATGTGTCAGGTCCAGGGATGATTTCTAATAACTTTAAATATCTGGGTGGATTGAAGAAGTGTGTCCCGCAGAAGTGTTTTTTGAAATCCTCAGATCTACCTTCATTCATGAATTTAATGGGAATTCCCGAAGTATTGGAAGAGATTAAAGTACCTGGAGTTCTATGCTTCTCTAAATTTTCAAATACTTGTTTTTTGATGTCAAGTCTCTCAACAACAACTTCTATAATCCAGTCAACATCTTTGACTTTAGAAATATCGTCTTCCAGATTTCCTGTCTCAATCCTTTTAGCAAAATCCTTATGATAAATAGGAGAGGGGTTAGATTTTAATGAAGTTTGTAGAGCTTCATTCACAATTCTGTTCCGTACTGAACGGTCTTTTAAGGTTTTACCTTGTTTTTTTTCAGCTTCAGTGAGTTCTTTAGGTACAATATCCAGAAGCATTACTTCTACACCAATATTAGCAAAATGACAAGCAATACCGCTTCCCATGATGCCTGAACCAATCACTGCAACCTTTTTGATTCTTCTTTTCATGTTTTTATCGAATTTTAGTTTGTTCTTTTTTGAATATCATTTTTTCAGAAATGAGTCTATTTATTTGGTCTGTAACTTTTAAAAATATTTCTAAATCCTCTTTAGAAATATTATCCTTTACTGCTTCATCAAATGAAAGAACCACGTATTTTGAAAATTTCCTCATTTCAATGCCAAAATCAGTAAGGTGAATTAAAACACTTCTTCCGTCCTTAGGATTTCTTTCTCTTGTAATCAGGCCTTTTTCTTCCATCGCTTTTAGCGTTCTAGAAAGACTTGTAGACTCGACGCCCATCTTAGGGCCTAAAGCTGTTGATGGGGTACCCTTTTCAGGATCTATGCTTAACAATGCAAAACCGGTAGCCATGCTACTTCCTTTTTTGTTAGCTTCCTCATTGTACATTTTCGCCACTGCAATCCAAGTGGACCGGAGCACATAATCTATAGTTTTTTCTTTCATAACTTATTAATAATTCAAATATAAGTAATTTTATTATGCATGCATAGTAAAATTTAATTTTTTTCCCATGAATTTATTTCATTAAGTTATGTAACTATAAGGTATTGTGTTAATTAAGAATCGGGGATAAAAAAGAGGTAAAAAACCTTTCTAAAAGTTTGGTTTAGGTTGGGAATTAGTTGTAGTTTTGCACCCCGCTAATTGAGGTATTGATAAGGCAAGTTAAAACTAGGTTGAGGGATAACATTTAGTTGATTTCACTTGGATTGGATAAGAAAAAAGTATTAGATTTGCGGTTCTTTAAAAACTAAATCAGCACGTTCATTAAAAGTTTTATTTTTTTTCAAAATTATCACTTGTTATATTAAAAATAAGTATTAGTTTTGCATCCGCTTAGCGAAAGCGGCACGAGTTTAAAGGTCTTTGGTTAGATTTTAAACGCCAAGAATTTCTCTTCTTCCTTTGGGAAGATGTCCGTTGAAGATGGGCAGAAGGGAAAAAGTTCATTGACATATTGAATTGACAATTATAAGTAGAGCGATTTACTTATAGAATTAGAAACATTAAAAGATTAGACTAATCGTAACAGATTAGAGTTAATTCCTGAGAAGACAATTTTAGAATTGAATTCATTTAGACGTTAAGATATATAAGATTTAACGATGAAGAGTTTGATCCTGGCTCAGGATGAACGCTAGCGGCAGGCCTAACACATGCAAGTCGAGGGGTAACGTGAGTGCTTGCACTTGACGACGACCGGCGGACGGGTGCGTAACGCGTATACAATCTACCTATTACTAAAAGATAGCCCAGAGAAATTTGGATTA
>NZ_FNCW01000004.1 GCF_900099815.1 Psychroflexus sediminis
CAGGTAATTTTAATAAGTTTGATAATCCAAGAAAATTTAGCTGCCACTGTGGTTTAGCTCCTTTTCCATACCAGTCGGGAAGCAGTATTAAAGGAAAAACCAAGACTCATTTTCTGAGAGATAAATCTTTAAAATCTATTTTGACAAAGGGAGCTATCACAGCTGCACAGCATGATCCTCAGCTAAAGGCATATTACAATCGTAAGATTAAAGATGGAAAACATCACATGAGTGTAATAAACGCCATCGCTAATAAACTCGTTTTAAGAATATTTGCTGTTGCAAAAAGAGATGAACCTTTTGTGAAATTATCGGCTTAAAAATTTGTTTTTAACTTAGAATGCTCGACCTGACATCAATGGGACTTTATCAAACCTTAAACTCGTTTGACTAAGCACCGATCGAACTCGAAAAGATTATATATTCACTATAAATTAATTAGAGTAAACCCTCAGAATGAAAGCCTATCCCAGCTTAAAATCTGGAAATAAGTCTTTCATCACAAAGCTATAATTTGGATCCAGAAACATGGCTTTTTCGAAATGGTCTTTTGAATCTTCTAGTTCTCCCAATTCGAAATAAATACCTGCATACCTGTATTCTAATTCTGCAAAATGAGAGAAAAAGTCTTCAGCATGTTTTAAAGTTTGCAAAGCATCCTTAAAATGTTTCAACTGAATGAGAATATCTATGCGTGTAATCCAAGTTTCTAACTCATAATTACCCAACTCCAAACTCTTTTTGAAACCAAATGCAGAATCATGAATGTTATCTAACTCCAGATTGATGATGGCAAAATGTTTCCAATACAAGACGTTTTCTTCGTCTATATGTATAGCTTTATTAATATAATAAAGCGCCATTTTGTAATCTTTGATTTTGACATGGTAATCGGAAAGCGCCAGCCAGACTTTATCTAAAAGCGGATCTTCGTGTAAGGCTTTTTTATAGTGCTTCAAGGCTTTTTCAGGGTCATTGAGTTTCAGAAAACACTTTCCAATCCTAAGATATGCGAAAGCTGTCGGATCATCTATTTGAAGCGTCAGTGTATAACACTCAATGGCTTCTTTGTAACGTTTCAGGCGTTCCAGGACTTTACCTTTTTCAAGATAGGCCCCAATAAAATAATCGTCGGAAATAATCGCATAATCGAAAGCTTCCAAGGCTTTCTCATAGTGTTTTTGCTCAAAATACAATTTCCCCAGCTGATGCCAGGCCACCTCACAGTAGGGCTGACGATCCAGGAAGTTTTTGATGAACTGAACCGCTTCATCAGTTTGGTTCAGAAAATCAAAACAGTATATGATATTGTAAAGGGCGGTATAATCGTTTTCATCATTCTCCAGACACTGAATATAACTCTCTTTTGCATTTTCGAAGTCTTCCAGAAACAGGTACTCCATACCCATGATGCTATGGATTTCTATCAGGTCATCAGCAAAATTCAAAGCTTCTTTCAAGACTTCAATGGCCTGCAAATGCAAATCCTGCTTGGAATATATATTGGCTATAAGAATATAAATCTCTTCATTGTTCGGTTCCAATGACTTGAGATTTTCAAGCAGATCCATAGCTTTTTCAAACTTATCCTCAAAGGTGTAAAGTTCAGCTTTCATCAACAGCAAATTCACCGATTTTGGATGCTGTTCCAGGGCGAGTTTTAAGGCCTTTTTAGCCAAAGCCAGACGCCCACTATCGATATAATGACCGATGATGTTTTCAAATTCTGCAGCATCAAAAAACAAGACCTCATTGGTCTTAAGCATCATTTCAAATTTCTCTATAGGAAAATCGAAGTCATCGTGATGAGAGGATCCTAATTGCATATAAAATGATTTAAATTTAGGGTAAGATAAGCGTCTTTTTTCAATAGAGACTTAGATTTTTAAAAATGTTATCCACAAGTTATTCACCGCTTGAAGAATTGACATACGAATTCAGTACATCAATTATAATGCCACAGCCCATCTCAATTTCTTCTTCCGAAATGGTTAAGGGAGGCGAAATCCTTACAGCTTTTTTTTCATACAAAAGCCAAAATAAAATGAGGCCTTTTTCTTTGGATTCCAGCACCAGGTGATTGGCCACATCTTCAGACTGAAGCACTGGCGCAAGCATTAACCCCTTCCCTCTCACTTCTGAAATTAGTTCATGCTGAAGTAATTTTCTAAATAGCAATTCTTTCTGTTCAATCTGCTCAATGATTGGAGTGCTTGTCAAAACTTCCAAAGTAGCCTGACAGGCTGCTGCAATGACCGGGTTTCCGCCAAAGGTGGTAATGTGACCCAGCTTGGGTTTATCACTCAGTAAGCTCATCAGGGCTTTAGAGGCCGTAAAAGCTCCGACAGGCAGGCCTGAAGCCATGGCTTTTCCAATCACTAAAATATCGGGGACCACTTCAAAATGTTCAAAGCCAAATAACTTGCCTGTTCTTCCAAATCCAGGCTGAATCTCGTCCAGAATCAACAAAGCGCCGACCTCTTCACATCTTTGCTTCACTTTTTTTAAATAATCATTGGTTGGTAATATAAACCCCGCACCCCCCTGAATGGTTTCCAGGATGACAGCCGCTGTAGTTTTGGTTATGACATCGAGACAGGTGTCCTTATTAAATTGAATATGAGTAATATCTCCTACCAAAGGGCGAAAGGGCGCTATGCGTTCTTCATAATCCATCAGGCTTAAAGCACCGTAAGAGTTTCCGTGATAGCAATTTCTGGCGGCAATAATCTGACTTCTGCCTGTAGCTCTTCTGGCTAGTTTCATAGCTCCGTCAATAGCCTCGGTTCCGCTGTTTACAAGATACGTCTGAGACAAGGGTTCAGGTAAATGTTTGGCCAGTAATTTAGTAAACTCCACGGCAGGTGACTGTATATACTCTCCATACACCATGACATGCATATACTTGTCGAGCTGGTTTTTTATAGCTTCAATTACCTTTGGATGCCTGTGTCCCAATCCACAGGCAGAGACTCCTGCAACAAAGTCCAGATGACGCTTCCCATCGGTCGTAAAAATAAAGGACCCTTCCGCATAGCTCACTTCCATACCCAGTGGATGCGGTGTCGTCTGCGCCTGATAGTCTAAAAAATCACTCTTCATCGCTTGGTGGTATGGCTTTTAATTTCTTTAATAACTGAGGGGTTTTGGGCTTTTTGTTTTTGTTTTCTTTGAGTTTAACCTCTTTTTTCGTCGATTTTAAATTTGATTCCTTTAAAGTTGAATTCAGATTTAAGTCTCGCATTCCTTCAAAAAAATCATCGTAAATTTCAGGATCTTTCAGACCTTGAATTATTGGTAACTCAAGACTGTCTCGTCCCTTGAATAAATCTGATTTAGAAATTAATCTTTCTTCGCCTCGCCAATTAAACCCTTTCAGTTTTTTTTCATTTTCGGGAAATTCGGAGCTTGGGTAAGTATTGGAATCTACATTGGTATAATAGTAAAGATCCGTGATTTCCTGATCTTCAAGCAATATTTTTATCCGTGCTGAGAGTGACTTATTTATCCCCATCAGATCTGTGGTCTCATCTCTTAAGTAGAACAGTGATTCTGTATTTTTGAGAACATCCACCTCGTAAATCTCATTGTTTTTTAAAAGACCATATAACTCTTTCCCTTTGATTTGATTGAAGCCTTCGATGGAATCTTTCTTGATCATAAAGGCATTATAAAACACTTTTAGCGAATCTAATTCTTCCGTTTCAGTGTTGCTTATCAAAAAAATAGTATCTCCTGTAATCTGACTTTCACCAGACCATAATACAGGATCACCAATTAATTTGGTAATTCCTGTACGTTCGCTACTATGAATAGAATCTGACTTTCCACTCAAATCGGACTTGTATATTCTCGCATCATAAAAAGCTCTGATTTGCCTTTGATCCACTTTTCCGGTAACCATGAGCGTATCACTCGCAATAAAAACAGAATCGTTTTCTTGCTTCATGGAAGCTAAAGGATTTTCAGTGATAAAAAGTGAATCTTTCATTCTGAACACTTCAGCATAATGCCCTGTGATGACCGACTGATTGATGGTGTCGGTAACTTTGATGTTGTTGCTGGCCGAAGCAAAGCCAGAAGGCCTGTCAAAAAAGATACTATCGCCTTCGAGTTTTCGATTTTCATAATCGATTTTGGAGTTTTTGACAAAAAACCCGTTATCATTTCGGGTATCATAAAAACCTCGCTCACAATACACCACACTGGTTTCACTTGTAATGGTAGAAGGCCCATACAAATAGGCATGCCCCTGCTCTGAATAAAAATCCAAATAATCGGAATCGATATCATACTCAGGATTTCTCACTTTGACATTTTGTCTGAAAGAAATCTTCTCCTGATTCATGAAATACCTTCCTTTCACACTGGTAATAGTAGATGCAGAGTCCTGTACTTTTCCCCCACTCCTATAGAATGCCTCTTGTTTGACTCTGTTAAAAAACAAAGAGTCTGTGGTCAGTTTATTGCTCGGTGTCGTCAAAACGACATCATCGCTGGCAAAGGCAAATTGCGTTTCTCCATTATACTCCGCATACTTACTGGTCATGTTGACGGTATCCCCTTGTTTCATACGAACATTGCCGAATGCTCTAAAAAAATCATCGGTTTGGTAAAATATAGCCCTGTCACACCAGACCTGTATGCCTTCATGAATAAAATACACCTGATTTTGAACCTTGGACAAAATAAAAGCATCGGGATAGTTTTCCTGATCCACACGCGTTCTGTCTGCCGTGTAGTCTATTTTTTTACCTTCCTGAGCATAAAGGAAGCTAGTGAAAAGCAAAAAAGAAAGTATGAATGTAAGCTGCTTCAAATCCTATGTATTGAGCTGCAAAATTACGCTTTTATAAAAACAAAAGCAGCGAATGAACGCTGCTTTAAGATTAAAATATACTTATTCTTATTTTACAACAGGTAATCTGTATTTACAAAATTAGACGAGTTGCTTTTTAAAAGCTTTTGAATGATCTCATTGTTCTTAGGATTGTCTTTGGACGCTACAAAGGTTCTTATGGAAAAAGACCTTAAAGCGTCATGAACACTCAAGGTGCCTACAGCAGAATCTTTGCGGCCTGTAAATGGCAAGACATCAGGTCCACGCTGACAGGAACTGTTGAGGTTTACTCGACATACCAGATTAACCAGCACATCAATAAGTGGAGCAAGCGCCTCTACATTATCGCCGAACAAACTCACTTGCTGCCCATAGTTGGATTTTGCGATTTCGTCCAGAAGGGCGTGGATATCCTTAAAAGGTTTGATAGGAATGACCGGACCAAACTGTTCTTCCTGGTATACCCGCATATTTTCAGTCACCGGGTAAAGAACCGCCGGATAGATATAATTATCGCTTGTATGCCCTCCTCTTTCATTCAGAATTTTCGCTCCTTTATCTTTGGCATCATCTATCAATTCCTGAATGTAAGCTGGCTTACCAGGTTCCGGAAGCGGTGTTAGTTTCACACCCTCTTCCCAGGGCTGACCAAATTTCAACTCATCCACGCGCTTCGAAAATCGCTTATTGAATTCATCTTTAATATCTTCATGCACATATACAATTTTTAAAGCTGTACATCGCTGGCCATTATAGGATAATGTTCCGTTGATGCATTCATCAATGGCAAGTTCCAAATCTGCACTGGGGAGAACAATTGCAGGATTTTTGGCTTCCAGACCAAGGATAAGTCGTAGTCTGTTTTTATAAGGATGCTGGTCTTGTAAGGCGATGGCAGATTTAGAATTACCTATCAGCGCTAGTACATCAATTTTTCCTGTCTTCATGATCGGAGCAGCTACTTCTCTTCCCCTTCCATAAATGACATTAATCACTCCAGCTGGAAAGCTTTTTTGAAAGGCTTCAAGTAGAGGAGACAACAATAAAACGCCATGTTTTGCTGGTTTAAAAACCGCCGTATTCCCCATAATTAGGGCAGGAATAAGCAAAGCAAAGGTCTCATTCAACGGATAGTTGTAAGGTCCTAAACATAGCACCACCCCAAGCGGACCTCTTCTGATATGGGCATTAATGCCACCAACTTTCTTAAACCTGGAACTATCCCGGTCTAATTGTTTATAGTCTTCAATAGTATCATAAATGTAGTCTACCGTTCTGTCAAATTCTTTTTCTGAATCTGCCAGCGTTTTACCGATTTCCCACATGAGTAGTTTAACCACTTCATCTCGCTTGGTTTTCATCATCTCCACAAAAGAAGTCATACATGCCAATCTATCTTTTACACGCATAGTTGGCCACTCCCCTTTTCCCTGATCGTAAGCTTTTACTGCAGAATCTAGCACCCCAAGAGCCGTTGGCTCATCCATATGAGGTACGGTTCCCAGTAAAGTTGGTTTGTATTCTTTGGTTGTTGAAATGGTTGAATGTACCTCATCCATTTGCCCTTCCCAAGGAACTAATTGTCCGTTATCTAAATACGTTTTCTGATGAAGTAAAGAGTCAATCACAGAAATATCTGAATTTACCATAATCTTTTAAGAGTTTAGTTATTAATAATTTACAATATAAACAATGACACTATTCATTTTATTAAAACTAATTAAAATGATTTGTTAAGCTTTGATAGGATTAATCAATGAATAATATCTTTAGGTAATATTAAGTTTAAGAAGCAACTAAACTATTATTTTTGTAATCTATGAAAATATTCACTTTATACTTAATCACAAGCATCATTGGTTTCCAATCTCTGACGATAAGTATATCCAATTTCATAAACCTTCCAGACCTTGTTGAGCATTATCAACTTCATAAAACTAAATACAAAAATTCAGTAATCGAATTTTTGAATCTACATTATGGCTCCCAAAAAAAGACACATGAAGATGATCATAAAGACCATGAAAACCTGCCTTTTCAAGAATTACAACTCAATACAGCAAATTTCTTTTTAACACCTTCTGAATACATCAATTTAGGTTTAATAAAACCGTTTGAAAAAATTCGTCATAATTTTAATTATGAGATCGATTTCACTTTTCTGGGTGAAACCGACATTCTTCAACCACCAAAATATTAATAGATTTCCTAAAAATCTAGAATTAATATTTATTCTCATATCTAAAAAAATATGCTATCAAAAATCATTGAATTTAGCTTAAGATCTAAATTTCTAATCATATTATTTGTTTGTGGTATTATAGGTTTTGGAACCTATGCTTTAATGAATGTGCCTATCGGTGCTGTGCCGGATATCACCAATAACCAGGTGCAAGTCATTACGACTTCGCGTAATTTATCGACCAGCGATGTAGAGCAGTTTATTACCTATCCCGTGGAACTGGAAATGGCAAATTTGCCAGGCGTCAAAGAAATACGATCTGTATCAAAATTTGGGCTTTCTGTAGTGACTATTATCTTTGAAGACAGCTATGGGACTTATCTCCCACGGCAATTAATTTCAGAGAAATTAAAATCCGCGGCCAAAAATATACCGTCCAGTTTTGGATCCCCTTTTATGGGTCCTATTACTACTGGATTAGGTGAAATTTATCAATATACACTGGAAACTAAACCTGGCTACGAAGATGAGTATGACGCCAGAGAATTGAGGACTATTCAGGACTGGATTGTCAAACGACAGCTTTCTGGTATTCCTGGGGTGGTTGAAATTAACTCCTGGGGTGGTTATTTAAAGCAATATGAAGTTAGCATCAATACCAAACGCCTTCAAGCCAATCAAGTTAGTTTTTCTGAAGTTTTTCAGGCGCTGGAGGATAACAATTCTGTGGCTGGCGGAAGTTATATCGAAAAAAATGGAGAAGCCTATTTTATTCGGGGAGAAGGTTTAATCTCTAACCTTGAGGATATTAAAAACATTGTGGTCACTACACGTGGCAACCAACCCATTTACATTAAGGATATCGCAGAAGTTGGTTTTGGTCATGCCAGGCGTTTTGGAGCTATAACTGGTAACGGCGAAGGCGAAAAAGTTCTGGGACAGGTTATGATGTTAAAAGGAGCCAATTCTCAAAAAGTTATAAATGCTGTAAAAGAGAGAATAGCTCAAGTTGAAAACACTTTACCAGAAGGGGTCTACATCAATGGTTTTTTGGACAGATCCGAATTAATTGAACGTACAACTTCAACGATTATAGAAAATCTTTTTTTAGGCTTTCTGGTGGTTGCCTTTATTGTTATCCTCATCATTGGAGACTGGAGAGCTGGCTTAGTCATTTCCTCTATTATCCCTTTGAGTTTCCTATGTGCCATCAGTTTAATGTATGTTTTTGGAGTGGATGTCAACTTGATGAGCATGGGAGCTCTAGATTTTGGAATCATTATAGATGGGGCCGTCATTATTGTAGAGTTTGTAGCCTTCAGGATGTGGCAACGGGCCAACGATTTCAGTGGCAAAACCTCTTCCGAAATCAGCAAACTGAAGGATAAAATCACTTTTAAAGGCGCCTCAAAAATGCTTACCTCTGCCATCTTTGGACAAATAATTATCCTGATAGTTTTTATTCCTATTCTATCCTTAAGCGGCGTGGAGGGAAAAATGTTTAGACCTATGGCACTCACCTTTAGTTTTGCACTTATTGGTGCTATGATTTTAGGTTTTACCTGGGTTCCAGTAGCTTGTAGCTTGATTTTAAAACCAAATTCTAAGCCCTTTACATTTTCTACAAAACTTATGGATGGCATAAAGCGTTTATATTTACCTTCTATAAAATGGGCTTTAGACCATACTAAAGTCGTCTTAGTCTCATCTGTAGTATTAATTGCTCTTGGCGTATTTACCTTTACAAAAATGGGAGGCGAATTTGTTCCTACTCTGGATGAAGGAGATTTTGTAATTCAGCCGATTTTAAAAACCGGTAAATCTTTGAGCAGTACTGTAGAACGTACTACTGAAATAGAAAACATTCTATTGGATCAATTTCAAGAAGTAGACCAAGTCGTATCGCGAATTGGTGCTGCGGAAGTTCCAACCGACCCTATGTCTATGCAAGATTCGGATGTCATTGTTATCCTGAAATCAAAATCAGAATGGAGAGAAGGCATGACTAAGACAAAACTAGCTGGTGAAATCGAAAAAGCATTAGCTGTTTTTCCTGGCATGGGATTGCAATTTACTCAGCCTATCGAGATGCGTTTTAACGAGTTAATCACTGGTGTTCGCTCTGATATCGCGATAAAAATATATGGCGAAGACCTCGACATCCTGGCGGAAAAAGGCAATGAAATCAAAGATTTAATCTCTGATGTTGAAGGAGCAGCAGATATTTTTGTAGAAAAAATCATAGGACTGCCCCAACTGGCTGTTCAGTACAAACGCGACAAAATAGCAAGATACGGACTCAGTATTAAGGATGTAAACGCCATTGTTGCAGCAGGTTTTGCCGGAAAATCAACAGGAGTCGTTTTTGAAGGACAAAAACGCTTCGATCTTGTCGTTAGACTTCAGGAAACTCAGCGGCAGGGTATTAGCGATTTGAAAACACTAAGGATAGATACACCCACATCTGGTAAAATCCCCTTGTCTGAAGTTGCAGACATCACTTATGAAGAAGGTCCTGCTCAAATTTCACGTGACCAAACCAAACGGCGCATAGTTGTAGGAGTTAATGTTAGAAACAGTGATTTGGAAACAGTAGTGAGTAAAATTCAGAAGTTAGTCAATGAAAACATTTCATTACCTGTTGGCTATACGATTACCTATGGCGGTCAATTTGAAAATCTCAGAAGTGCCAAAGCAAGATTAAAAATAGCCGTTCCTATTGCTTTACTTCTTATTTATGTTTTACTCTACTTTGCACTCAAAAAGCACAGAGATGCTCTACTCATTTATACAGCCATTCCTTTCTCTGCCGTTGGTGGTGTATTTCTGCTATGGCTCAGAGATATGCCCTTCAGTATTTCTGCTGGGGTTGGTTTTATTGCTCTCTTTGGGATTGCTGTTTTAAATGGAATTATTTTGGTAGAATATTTTAAAGATATTTTGAAAGAACACAATCAGTTGAGTGTGAAGCATATCATTGATGCCACTCAGGATCGCTTAAGAGCCGTATTACTTACAGCGAGTTCTACAGCTTTAGGTTTTCTTCCGATGGCTATTTCAACAGGCGCCGGAGCGGAAGTTCAACGACCTGTCGCAACAGTCATTATTGGTGGTTTAGTCACCTCTACTCTATTAACACTGATTGTTTTACCCGTATTATATGCCGTAACTATAAAAAAATCTAAAGTGAAATTTAAAGGTAAATTAGGTCTTCTGGTACTTTTATTTATGGGGACAAGTTTTTCAGGTTTTGCTCAGGAAAATGAGTTTGAAACTTTAAAGACTAAAATGCTTGAGAACAACAATAAATTAAAATCATCTCAGCTTGTCGCTGAGGGAGCTAAGGCAAGTGAAGGCGAAGCCTTTACTTTCGAAAAAACACAGTTGTTCCAAAATTATGATGAAACGGTGTTTGCACCACCAAATAATACGACTCTTTTTACGGCCTGGGGCGTTTCTCAGGCTATTGATTTTCCAACGGTTTATGGCAGTAAATTGAAACTGAATAAGGTGAAAACTGATTTAGCTGAAACTCAATATAGCATTATTGAGCTAAGGCAAATCAAGGCCTTGCAGCAAAACTATCAGGATTATTTGGCTGCCGTAAATAAACTTTCCATTTACGATAGCATCTACAAGGTCTACTCTGATTTTGCTTACATGGCCAAGAGGAAATTTGAAGAAGGAGAATCCAATTATTTAGAAAAGATAACGGCTGAGTCCAAAACCAATCAAATTCAGCTTGAAATCTTGCAGATAGAGCAAAATATGACAGCGAGTAAAGCTGCTATACAAAGCTTGTTGCAAACCGAAGACTCGTTAATTCTGAAAGGAAATGAACTTATAAAACTAGAACTGGAAAAACCCATAAGCAGTTCTGAAAACCTGAGTTTATCTGCTTTGAAGCAAGATCAAAAAGTATCTGAAAGAAATTCTGCTTTAGCCAAAAATCAGTTGTTACCTGGTATTTCGGCTAGCTATTCGGTGAGGGGTAATTCAGCTCTCGATCAAAATTTTGAAGTTTACCAAATCGGAATTAATATTCCTTTACTATTTTTTGGAGATCGCTCAAAAATAAAATCTGCAGAAATCATTGAACGCGCCAAGCAGGCTGCAGTTGAAGATGCTAGAATTGTTTTGGAGCAACGTCAGACTCAGTTAATCAATCAGCTTTCCGTTCAACAAAAGGCTTTAGATAATTTTGAAAATTATCAACTGAAGGTGGCCAAAGAGATTTTGAAGTCTGCAAAATTGAGTTACAAAGCCGGAGAGATTGACTTTTTCAGATATACTCAAAGTATTGAAAATGCACAGAGAATTCAGCTGGATTATCTTTCAAAATTAAGAGAATATAACCAAAGCATCATCGCTTTGAATTATTTATTATTAAACTAAACTTATGAAACGCTATACATATATTACCTTATTTATCTTCACGTTGACGCTAATGTCTTGTGGAGAAAAACAAGCAAAATCAGAAGAAAAAACAACTGATGATAGTATTGTTGAATTAACACAGGAACAATTTCAGAAAAATGAGCTGACTCTGGGGAAACCAGAGAAAAGAACCTTTTCTGAAGAATTTGAAGTTACTGGAATGGTAGATGTTCCGCCCAAAAACAGATCATCGGTTACCTCTTATTTTGACGGCTATGTGAGTCAAACCCATTTGTTGGTTGGAGATCGAGTTGCAAAAGGAGACTTACTGGTCAAATTAAAAAATCCAGATTTTATAAAAATGCAGCAGAATTATGTGGAGGCTTTAAGTAATCTCGAATATTTAACTTCTGAATTTGAACGCAAAAAAACATTATTTAAAGACCAGATTATTGCTCAAAAAGTGTTTCAGGCTACCAAGAATCAATACCTGCAAGCCAAAGCAAAGCTTGCTTCACTAGCTGAGCAAATACGATTGATGAATCTAGAACCCAAACAAGTGGCTAAGGGAGATTTCACTTCAGAAATTCATATTAAGGCCCCTATAAGTGGGAAGATTTCAAAACTAAATGTAGCCCAGGGAAAATTCATAGGAAAATCCGAAATGATCATGGAACTCCTGGATGTGGACCACATTCATTTGGAACTGGATGTGTTTGAAAAAGATCTTATGAAAATTCAAAAAGGAGATAGTTTAAGGTTTGAGGTCCCGGAAATATCTGAAGAACGGTATTCTGCCTATGTGCGTCTTATCGGTGCGGAAATAAATGAAAACAGGAAAGTTAGAATCCACGCGCATCCTTTAGACAGAGGAAACAGTTTTACAGTCGGCATGTTTGTAAATGCCTATTTTGAGGCAGACCGGAAAAAACACTTAGCGCTGCCGGAATCTGCATTTACGGAAGTGGATGAAACCACTTATATTTTAGAATTAACAGAGCAAACTGAAAATAAGTATAGATTCAGGAAAGTCGAAGTAAAATCCACCCCGCCACAGCATGGGTTTAAGCCGATTTTGAATCCAGAGGACATAAACTCCAATTCTAAATACCTAACCAATGGCGTATTTGACCTGATGACCACCGGGAGCGGCGGACATCATTAGCAGCCTTATCCGTGATTTGATTCAGAATTAAACAAAACCATATCAATAATAAAGCCTTCAAATAAACTTGAAGGCTTTGTTATTTTTAATATTAAAAATCTATTATCTCAATATCGTTTCTTTCCGGTCTGGACCGACAGATACGATTTTTATAGGAACCTTCAGTTCGTCTTCAATAAATTTGATGTAATCCTTTAGGGTCTGTGGCAAATTATCAAAATTCGAATGTTTGGAGATATCTTCTTTCCAACCTTTGAATTCCTTATAGATCGGCTCTAAGTTTTCTGCCTCAATATTGTAAGGCAGGTGTTGTATTTCTTTTCCGTTGTAGTTGTAAGCAGTACATACTTTCAAGGTTTTGAAACCGCTTAAAACGTCAGATTTCATCATCATCAATTCTGTCACACCATTGATTTGCACAGCGTATTTCAAAGCTACTAAATCCAACCATCCGCATCGCCTTGGTCGTCCTGTAGTCGCTCCAAACTCATTCCCGACTTTTGCCATTCTGGCTCCATCTGCATCAAATAATTCTGTAGGAAATGGTCCGCTTCCCACACGCGTGGTATAAGCTTTAAATATTCCAAATACTTTTTTTATTTTATTCGGGGCTATTCCTAAACCTGTGCAAGCACCAGCAGCCGTGGTATTGGAAGAAGTGACAAAAGGATAGGTTCCAAAGTCTATATCCAGCAGAGAACCCTGAGCACCTTCAGCCAGAATAGTTTTTTTATCGACTTGAGCCTGGTGAAGATATTCTTCAGAATCGATGAATTTCAAAGATTTTATAGACTCTATAGCCTCGAAAAATTCACTCTCCAGTTCTTTTAAATTGTACTGGACATCCACATTGTAAAACTCAATCAGCGCCTGATGTTTGTTGGCCAATTGTCTATATTTCTCTTTCCAGTTGTCAAACTCGAGGTCTCCTATTCTCAATCCGTTTCTGCCGGTTTTGTCCATATAGGTTGGACCAATACCTTTTAATGTCGAACCTATCTTGGCTTTCCCCTTCGAGGTTTCTGAAGCAGCATCCAAGAGTCGATGTGTTGGAAGAATAATGTGAGCCTTTCTTGAAATCAATAAACTCTTCGTAAAGTCTAGATCAAATTTGGCTAATGCCTGTATTTCTTTTTGAAAAATAACGGGGTCGATGACCACTCCATTCCCTACAATATTTACCGCATCTTTATGAAATATCCCTGAAGGGATCGTGTGTAAAACGTGTTTTATGCCATCAAATTCAAGCGTGTGTCCTGCGTTGGGTCCTCCTTGAAATCTTGCTATGATGTTGTAATCTTTGGTTAAGTAATCAACGATTTTTCCTTTGCCTTCATCTCCCCATTGGAGTCCAAGTAGTAAATCTACTGCCATGTTTTAATCTGTCTTTGGTTGGTTTTTAATTCCGTAGAAATATAATGAGTGTCTATCGATAGAGATATCGAACACCTCTTCTATTGTTTTTTTGATGGATTCTATACGTGGGTCACAAAATTCTATGACTTCACCAGTATCGGTAAGAATAACGTGGTCATGCTGTTTATCGAAGTAGGATTTTTCGTATTGAGCCTGGTTTTTACCAAACTGATGTTTTCTTACCAAACCACAATCCAAAAGTAAGTCTATGGTATTGTATAAGGTCGCTCTACTTACTCTATAGTTTTTGGTCTTCATCTTGATGTACAAAGACTCAATGTCGAAGTGATCATCGCTTTCGTAAATTTCCTGAAGTATAGCGTATCGTTCCGGAGTTTTTCGATGGCCGTTATTCTCTAAAAATTTAGTAAACACATTTTTTACAACAGCTAAATCGTTTTTTAAATTATCTTTATTTACCATAGTTACAAAAATATACTTTTATTCACGCTTAACCTTATCGATCCCATCGATTTTTTCTAATCTTTCCATAAGTTTAGTCAATATGGAGATATTCTTCACTTTCACAACCAATTTTCCTTCAAAAACACCATCATTACTTGAGAAAGCTATATTCAAAATATTGACATTAAGGTTTTTGGAGATTTCATTGGTGATGACACTTACCAAACCGATATCATCTATCCCTGTAAGTCTCATCGCTGCACTAAATTCTTCCTGGGAAGAATCTATCCACTTTGCTTTTAAAATCCTGTACGCATAATTACTTTGAAGTTGAATGGCATTAGGACAATTTTTCTTGTGCACTTTTATACCATCCTTTATCGTTGTAAATCCAAATACTTCATCACCAGGAATAGGATTACAACAGGGCGCTAATTTATAATCCAATTTTTGTTCATCATCCCCAAATACAAGCTGATCATAGTTATTGGAAATATCCTCTTCATCCTGAGAGATATCTTTATCCGGGGAACGTCTGATTTTATTTTTGAAAAACGAGACTAAAGCATTACTCCTTGATGAAGCATAATCTTTGATTTGTTTATTATCTATCGTACCTATTCCAACCCTATAAAATAGATCCAGACTTGTTTTCAGCTTGAAGAAAACAACCATCTCATTCACGGTTCTTTCGTTCAAACTGATACGCTGAGATTTAAGTTTTCGTCTCAAAATCTCTTTACCTTCTGCTGCTATTAGCTTCCTTTTTTCTTTTAGAGCAGATTTTATTTTGGTTCGGGCTCTTGCTGTGGTTGCATAATCCAGCCAGTTTTTGGTTGGCTTGGCATTTGAAGACGTAATGATTTCTACCTGGTCACCACTTTTCAAGACCCGGCTCAAAGCCACAATCTTACCATTCACTTTAGCCCCTCGGGTTTGATAACCGATATCGGTATGTATAGAGAATGCAAAATCCAAAACAGTTGCTCCTTTAGGTAAAGATTTCAAATCGCCTTGGGGGGTGAATACAAAAATCTCTTTGGAATAAAGGTTGAGTTTGAATTGCTCAACGAAATCTACAGCATTCATTTCATTATTTTCCAAAGCTTCCTGAAGCCTATTCAACCACAAATCCAAACCCTGATCATCTTGAACTTCATCTTTATGCTTGTATTTATAATGAGCAGCATAGCCTTTTTCGGCAATCTCATTCATCCGTTCACTGCGAATCTGCACTTCTACCCATTTCCCTTTTGGCCCCATGACAGTGATGTGCAAAGCCTCGTATCCAGTGGTTTTAGGAGAAGAAATCCAATCGCGAAGACGGGTTGGGTTGGGTCTGTAATAATCGGTGACTATGGAATAAATCTTCCAGGCTAGAAATTTTTCATTTTCTGAATTGGACTTATAAATAATCCTTAGAGCAAACTTGTCATAGATTTCATCAAAAGAAATATTTTGATTAACAATCTTCTTCCTGATGGAATAAATAGATTTTGGTCGGCCTTTAACTTCAAAAACGATGTCTTCTTTCTCGAGAGCCTCAGAAATAGTTTTTGAAAAATCCTTGATATATTGATCTTGATCTTCTTTACTCTCCTTTAACTTACCCAGAATATCATTGTAAACTTCGGGCTCTGTATATTTTAAGCTTAGGTCTTCAAGTTCTGTTTTGATATTATAGAGTCCTATTCTGTGAGCCAAAGGCGCATAAATATATAGCGTTTCGCTAGCTATTTTTACCTGTTTATCCGGACGCATAGCGTCCATAGTCTGCATATTGTGTAGTCTATCTGCAATCTTAATGATAATCACCCGTATATCATCGTTGAGAGTGAGCAGCATTTTCCTGAAATTCTCAGCTTGCATAGAGATGTCACCATCTTTCTTTAAGCTTGAAATCTTGGTCAGTCCATCCACAATTCTGGCGACTGCTTCCCCAAACATCTGCTCTATATCAGTGAGCGTATATCGCGTATCTTCTACCACATCGTGCAAAAGTGCAGAAGCTATGGATGTCGCATCAAGTCCTATCTCATGAGCCACAATTTTGGCTACGGCAATAGGATGAAAAATATAAGCTTCTCCGGACTTTCGCCTCTGGTCTTTATGAGCTTCGACAGCAGTTTCAAAAGCTTTACGAATAAGCTTTTTGTCCTTAACGCTTAAGGTCCTGTAACTTATCCGTAAAAGCTCCTTGTATTCTTTGGTAATTTCCCTGCTTTCCTGTTCTAAATAAGCATCTGTAATCTCCATAGACATCTTCTCTTGATAAAATGAAATTACGAATTATTTTTCAAATTTTTCAGCCTTTCTGACAGAGGTGGATGAGAATAATGAAAAAACACATAAGCTGGATGTGGAGTGAGGTTACTCAGGCTTTTCTTAGATAGTTTTTTCAATCCTGAAATCAAATACCGAGCAGAATAGGTTGTTTTTGCAAAATCATCTGCCTGAAATTCAAATTTTCTTGACAGAATATTCGTCAAAATGCCGGTCAGCAGGGAAATTGGCGCATATAAAAAACTAAAAGCGACCAGGCCAATGTGGAAGCTTGGCTTTTCTACCCCTAAAGCATGCGCAAGTAAAGGCTCACTTACAAACAAGGAGAGTAACCATAACGTAAAACCAGTTGTGATAATAGACACAAAAAGATTAATAAGAATATGATTCTTTTTATAATGGCCGACTTCATGCGCCAAAACAGCTACGATTTCTTGTTTGTCTAAATCTTCAATCAATGTATCGTACAGTGTAATTCTCTTCTCACTGCCAAACCCGGAAAAATAAGCGTTGGCTTTTTTACTTCTTTTTGAACCATCAATAACAAAGATGTTTTTTAAATTAAAATTCATTTTGGTAGCATATTTTTCGATTTCAGTTCTTAACTCCCCTTCTTCCAATGGGGTTTGCTTATTAAAAAGCGGAACAAAGAGTTTGGCATAAAACATATTCAGCAGTACTGAAAAAAAGGCAATCAAAATCCAGGTATACCACCAAAAATCGGTTCCAACATATTTATAAAATACCAAAATCAAGCTAAGTATAAGACCACCTAAAACGATAGTGAGTAAAACTGATTTTAACTTGTCTTTCCAGAATAAAGATACTGTAGACGTATTGAAATCGTAACGCTCTTCGATGACAAAGGTGAAGTAATAATCGAAGGGCAAATTGAGTATAAAACTTCCAGCAAATAAAATTCCGAAAAAAAACAAGGACACTAGAATTGAATTATCTGCATAACTATTGGCGATATCATTTACGATCTCAAAACCGTCAACACCAAGAAAAATAAGGATTAAAGCTAAGGAGAATACAGATTGGAGCAATCCGAATTTAAATTTATCCTTTTTGTAATTCTGTGAATTCACGTATTCGGATTCATCGTAAAGCCCCTGTAACTCTTCCGGGGGTTGTGCATCAAATTTGGTGTAATTCAGATAATCTAAAAAACTCTCCAAAAGAAAATTGAAGACAATGAGACCAATGATGAGATAAAAAATTAATTCTGAAGTCATTCCTTATTATTTTGAGCAAATCTAAAGTATGTTTTGCAATTGATTTGCAATATTCATCCTTATTCATTTTTGAATTTTATGAAAAGTAGGTTGTCATATTCATTAATAGATGCTAAATTTGCTTTAAAGCAATGCGAAAGTTGTAATGAGTAAATTGGTGGTAAGCGTTGAATCTTTAGAAGTTAATTTGAAAAAATTAATCTCAAATCATAATACTTTAAAGGTTAAACATAAAAATCTAAAGTCCCAATTTGATTCTACTTCTAAAACTATTTCAGAATTAAATTCAGAAATAGAAAGATTACAGCAAGAAAACAAAACGCTCAAAACAGCTAACGCTATGCTAGGCAGTAACGAGTACAAAAGAGAAACAAAACTCAAAATAAATAGTTTGATTAAAGAAATAGATAATTGCATTATTCAATTGGCAGAATAATATGGCTACAGATAAATTCAAAATAAAATTATCGATTGCAGATAGGGTTTATCCGCTTACCATAAGACCAGAGCAAGAAGAAGGTCTGAGAAAAGCAGCCAAGAGAATCAATGAAGTTATCAAGAAATTTGAGCAGGACTATGCAGTAAGGGATAAACAAGATGTCTTGGCCATGAGTGCCTTACAATTTGCTGCAGAAATCGAACAAAATCAGTTATCTTCGTCTTCAGAATTGAAGCAAGTGGAGGTGAAACTTGGAGAGTTGGATGAAATGCTCAAAAATCAATTAAACTAACGTTCATTACATAAATCGACACTGCCTGTATTAGTCGTACCTTTTTGATAAACTCAACATTTACTATTTAAAAAGGGTGAGTTTCAGTTGCTAAAGCAAGCCGCCACTTATGTGCAGCGGATCCTTGATCAACTGAGTATCCCTAAACCTGTTTACACGGAGTTTTATACAAAACTAGGCTAATACAGGCTTTTTTTATATATACAATTATGGAAATTACATTTATTATAATAGCAGCAATTGCAGGTCTTATCATCGGTTTTATAATTTCGAAAACCATCGACAGCAAAGCTGCTACCGGCACTTTGAAAAGTGCCGAGAAAGAAGCTCAAAAAATCATTAAAGAGGCTGAAAAAGAAGGAGAAAGCGTCAAAAAAGACAAAATACTTCAAGCCAAAGAAAAGTTTATAGAACTTAAATCTGAGCACGAGAAGGTTATCCTTTCCAGAGATCAAAAAATAAGCGAAGCTGAAAAAAGGACGAAAGACAAAGAATCCCAGGTGTCCAATGAACTTTCTAAAAACAAGAAACTCAATTCAGAACTTGAAGAAAAACTAAAAGATTATTCGTACAGAAATGAATATCTGGAGAAAAGGCAGGAGGAAATCGATAAAATTCTTCAGCGTAAAATCAACCAATTAGAGGTGTTAAGTGGACTGAGTGCAGAAGATGCCAAAGCGCAACTTATGGAGTCGCTCAAGGAAACCGCTAAAGCTGAGGCCATGCAGATGATACAGGATACGGTTGAAGAAGCTAAGCTGACAGCACAGCAGGAGGCTAAAAAAATAGTGATCAACACCATACAAAGGGTTGGAACTGAAGAAGCTATAGACAATTGTGTTTCGGTTTTCAATTTGGAAAGCGACGACGTTAAAGGTAGAATCATTGGTCGTGAAGGTCGAAACATAAGAGCTATTGAGGCGGCTACGGGTGTAGAAATCATCGTCGATGATACTCCTGAAGCTATTATCTTATCCTGTTTTGACTCTATACGTCGTGAAGTCGCCAGACTGTCCTTACATAAACTGGTAACCGATGGCCGAATTCACCCGGCAAGAATTGAAGAAGTCGTCAAGAAAACCAGGAAAGCGATTGATGAAGAAATTATAGACATAGGTAAGCGCACAATCATCGATCTTGGCATTCACGGCTTACATCCCGAGCTTGTCAAGATGGTAGGACGAATGAAATACAGATCGTCTTACGGCCAGAATCTTCTGCAACACTCCAGAGAGGTCGCCAACCTGTGTGGCATTATGGCTTCAGAACTCGGACTAAATCCAAAACTTGCCAAGCGGGCCGGATTACTCCATGATATCGGTAAAGTTCCCGAAAACGAAACCGAACTTCCACATGCTATTTTAGGAATGCAGTGGGCAGAGAAATACGGTGAAAAACCAGAAATCTGCAATGCTATAGGAGCTCACCACGATGAAGTGGAAATGACTTCCCTGCTCTCTCCACTGGTGCAGGTTTGTGATGCCATAAGCGGCGCAAGACCAGGAGCTCGACGACAAGTTCTGGACTCCTATGTAAAACGACTCAAAGACCTTGAAGAGATTGCCTTTGGATTTGGCGGAGTGAAAAAAGCTTATGCTATCCAGGCAGGAAGAGAGTTGAGAGTCATTGTAGAAAGTGAAAAAGTAACCGATGAAAAAGCCTCAGCCTTATCCTTTGAAATCTCCCAAAAAATACAAACGGACATGACCTACCCTGGACAAGTAAAAGTAACGGTGATCCGGGAAACCAGGGCCATCAATATAGCTAAGTAAATACCCTTTATACCACAAAAAAGCTCTTTCTAAGGAAAGGGCTTTTTTTTTAAGGTATTTTAAAACAAAAAAAGAGCTGACTTAATCGATCTGTTACACTGAAAGCGGTAAACGCAATTGAATTGACTCTCTATACCTACTCTCCTTTGACTTTATCCGTGCTAGCCAAAATAAACCAAAGCTAATGTTAAAAGAATATACTAGACACTTATACATTAGCATAAATCTGATGATATTATTGAATTATTTTTAAAATAAATGTCATATTAATAATATTTACTATTTTTGATAAAATAATTATCAATTTAAAAATATTCAAAATGAAAAATATCTTTCTTTTAGGAGCGTTTTTAATCTCTGCCTTAAGTATGAGTGCTCAAGAAACAAATGTTAGTATCAGTGGTGCTTTACCGACTGGCGATGCTGCAGATTTTACAAGTTTTGGCCTTAATATTGATGCCAATTATTTATGGCAAGTGTCAGAACAATTTGACTTAGGAGTTACAGCAGGATATCATCACTATTTCGGTGAAGATGTTGATTTAGGCGGTTTAATGGTTGAAGTAGACGATTTTGGATTTCTTCCAGTTGCTGCAGCGGCTCGTCTAAATTTGAATGAAAGCATAACTTTTGGTGCAGATGTTGGTTATGCTATCGGAGTAAGCCCGGACGGAAATGATGGAGGTTTTTATTATGCTCCAAAAATTCAGTATGGTTTGACCTCAACTTTAGATATTGTTTTAGCTTATAAAGGGATCAGTAGGGATGGAGGTTCTTTTGACTCTCTTTCTCTAGGTGTTGAATTTGGATTATAATCCAAAACTAAGCTTAACTTAAAAGGGCTGTTTCGTTTGAAACAGCTTTTTTTTTGATTCAGCATTATAGCAAGACTAAAATTGCTCTCTTCCTGAAAATGAAAGTTGCTTTCTATGTTAGCATTTTCATCCATATCGTTTTTGTGAGTTGTTTATCCATTAATCATAATTATGCATTTGATAAGTAGCTAAAAATCAGGATAAAATGACTGTTTTACATTTGATTATTGTATCAAACATTTGAGCAGGAATAAGCCTTGAAAGCCTAATGTGTAAATTTATTCGTAAAAAATATAAGTTATAAAATTAATTAAAAAAGGCGTTAAGAGGTTTTAAAATAAATAAACAACTCAAAAAATAAAGTTAGCTTGGCGATAGTAATAACCATAAAAATCAATAGACATGAAGAAAGTAATTTTATTAGCAGCTTTTGTAGTTTCAACCTTAAGTATGAATGCTCAGGAATTTAATCTAGGTCTAAGCGGAGCACTTCCTGTAGCCGACACAGAAGAATTATCTACTGCTGGTTTGCTCCTGGATGCCAATTATTTATGGAATGTTTCTGAAAGATTCGACTTAGGGGTAACTGCCGGTTATCACCATTATTTTAGTGATGATCCAAATAATGTAGATTTAGACGATTTCGGATTTTTACCTGTAGCAGTTTCAGGCCGATTTAATGCTACTGAAAATTTGGCCATTGGAGCTGATTTCGGTTTTGCCGCAGGTGTTACAGACTCAACTGACGAAGGCTTCTATTACGCACCTAAAGTTCAGTACGGAGTAACCCAGGCCATTGATATCGTTCTTGCTTACAGAGGAATAAATCAAGACTATGGATCTTTTGATTCCGTTTCATTAGGTATAGAATTCGAATTATAAATCACTGAGTTCTCTGATGAATCAAAAAAGGGCTGTTTCGTTTGAAACAGCCCTTTTTTATATAACTCGTTTTAAATACTAAAACTGCTCTCTTCCGGAAAAATGAAAGTTGCTTTCGATTGTTGCATTTTCATCACTGTCACTTCCGTGAATAGCATTTTCACTGATGGAAGCCGCATATTTTTTACGAATCGTGCCTTCAGCAGCCTCTTCAGGATTGGTAGCACCAATCAGTGTTCTGAAATCATCAACCGCATTTTCTTTCTCAAGAATTGCAGCGACGATAGGTCCGCTGGTCATATAATCTACAAGTTCTCCATAAAAAGGTCTCTCTTTATGAACTTCGTAGAAGGTTTTAGCATCCTGTTCTGTCATTTGCGTCATTTTGAGCGCAACGATTCTAAAACCTGATCCAGTAATTTGTTTAAGGATTTCTCCTGTATAGCCTTTAGATACTGCATCTGGCTTAAGCATGGTAAATGTTTTATTTCCTGCCATTGTCTTATTTTTTATATAAGCAGCAAAAGTAAGCAATTCTAAAGACTTTTACCTGCTTCCTACTTTGAGAAACTCAGTTTTAAATTTTGAATCACATCACCGTCTTTAGTCGATTTTATTTTTAATTCCGCTTCTTCATTTTCCAAATCCAAATCGACAATTCCATAGCTGGTTTTAGCAACAACTTCGCCTACTCTGTATTGATTTGGCTCTCCATCATAAGAAGAGTACGCATGGGTTAAGCCACTGGAGGTGAAATCAGTTAAAGGATAATCCAGTCCCTCGATTTTCTTTTGAGAAAATTCTGAAATGTGTCTGTCCCCGCTTAACATCAATACATTATCAAGCGAATATTCCAGAAGTAGGCTTTGCAATTTTTCAACCTCATGAGGAAAATTACCCCAGGTTTCGAATCCGTGCTCACTGGATAGAAACTGGATACTGCTCACGATGATATTGAAGTCCGCTTCCGAATTTTTAAACTCCTCTTCAAGCCACTTCCACTGTTCATGTCCCAAAAGTGTAGAATCTGCTGAGGTATATGGCTTATATCTTCTCCTGGAATCTTCTGCCTTCAGCAATCCATCTCTAAAGTAACGCGTATCCAACATATAAAATTTGATGGTTTTACCACCAATCTGAATACTTTGAGCCTGATAGACTCCTCCCCTGTTTGCCATAGCATCTGTAGAATCTATGTCCATAAAATCCATAAAGAGGGTCTTTGCTTCTTCTTTGTATTTCCATTCTTTACCAGCATCGTTTTTACCGTAATCATGGTCATCCCAGACGCCTATAACGCCATAAGGAAGTTCACTCACGAAAGATTGGTAATGGGTGTTATGCTTAAGTGAATCATACTTAGCTTCCATCAATTCCATATCTGGGGTATCAGCATAGATATTGTCGCCTCCCCAAATAAATATATCTGCAGAATCTTTTTGGATGACAGACCAGTAATCCTGGGGCATATCCTGACGGTTACAACTTCCTAAAGCAATTTTAAAATTAGTTTTTTGATCGGTATCAGCTGTTTCTTCTGAATTTCCTTGAGAATTAGGTTTACAAGACCCTAACAGGATTGAAGCTAAAACAAGTACTAAGAATCTATTATTCATGTTTAAACATTTTTGGCAAATCTAGAACTTCCAGTGTTATTGCATTATTAAGAATTCGTACATTTGAAAACTATGAGAAAAAATTCAATCGATGGGCTTAAAAGCCAATTGAGTACAGATTCAAAAGTAAGTATTATAGGTCATAAAAACCCGGATGGTGATGCTTTAGGTTCAACATTGGGTCTGTCATTATTTCTGGCAAAACTTGGAATTTCAACTCAGGTCATTATGCCCAACGGATTTCCGGATTTTCTCAAATGGCTTCCAGGTATTGATCAGGTCCTTTGTTACGATGCACATCAAGCTGAATGTGAAAAAAAATTAGTGGAATCTGATTTTGTTTTTACTTTAGACTTCAATGATCTCGGCAGAACTGGTAATCTGGGCGAGTTTCTCAAAACCCTGGACACGAGTTTTGTAATGATAGATCATCATCAGGAATCTTCGGATTATGCTGAGTTTATGCTTGTCGATACGCATATAGCTTCAACCTGCGAACTTGTATATGAGTTTATAACGACAGAATATTTAGAACAGAAATTAACAGCTGAAGTAGCGAGTTGTCTGTATACCGGCATAATGACAGATACAGGTTCTTTTAGGTTCCCTTCAACGACCAGTAAAACGCACAGAATCATTGCAGACCTGATTGATGCTGGGGCAAAAAACAGTCAGATTCATCAGGACATCTACGATAATAACGCAGAAAGCCGGCTTCACCTGCTTGGTAAAGCCCTCCAGAACTTAAAAGTATTGAGAGACTTTAGTACAGCTTATACTTATTTATCTCAAGAGGATCTTGACACGCATGGCTTTAAAAAAGGAGATACAGAAGGCTTTGTAAATTATGCTCTATCTTTAAAAGAAATTAAATTTGCAGTGATCTTCATTGAAAACAAATCTGAAAAAATTGTCAAAATATCCTTCAGATCAATCGGTGATTTTGATGTGAATGCATTCGCTCGATCGCATTATAGTGGGGGAGGTCATAAAAATGCAGCAGGAGGTAAAAGCGATCTAAGTCTCGAGTCGACTTTAGTTGAATTTGAAAACACATTGAAATCCTATAAAAAAGAACTCATATGAAATTAGTATTATATATAGTGCTTTGCCTTTTCTTGGTTCAGGGATGCAAGTCTCCTGAACCAAGAAAACCCGTAAGTAGGGCTTCCAAAAGTTTTACAAATAAGTCTTTAAAAATGAATAAAGCTATTGTTGAAAAAGAAGAGTCTTATATCCGAGAACTGATCAAAAAAGATTCGGCTAACACTTATATTACTTCTGCTGATGGATTTTGGTATTATTACAATGAACAAAATAAACAAGATACCCTCACGCCACAATTTGGTGATGAAGTAGAGTTCAATTACAACCTTCTCACTTTACAAGGAGATACGATTTACTCTAGAAAGGAACTTGGTGAAAGAGCTTATGTCATTGATAAGGAAGAAATTTTCACAGGCCTTCGTCAAGGGCTGAAACTGATGAAGGAAGGTGAAACTATCACCTTTTTATTCCCCTCTCATCAAGCTTATGGGTATTATGGCGATAACGATAAAATAGGCACTCATGTAGCTTTAAAAGCGACTGTTACTTTAAATGAAATAAAACCAAAAACTGATTAAAACTTGAATACTATGAAAACACTGAAATTATCATTAATTGCTTTAATAGGTCTTTTAATTTATAGCTGCTCGTCCGAATACCCAAAACTGGAAGATGGGCTTTACGCAGAGTTTGAGACTTCAGAGGGAGATTTTGTTACCGAGCTTTACTACAAAAAAGTACCAATGACCGTAGGTAACTTTGTCGCTTTAGCCGAAGGGAATCATCCGAAAGTTGACGAGGAATACCAAAATGAAAAATTCTACGACAGCATTATTTTCCATAGAGTTATCGATGGTTTTATGATACAGGGCGGTGATCCTGAGGGTACAGGTCAGGGCGGACCCGGTTATTCTTTTCCAGATGAATTCGACCCCGAACTTACACATGAAAAAGGAGTGCTTTCAATGGCCAATGCCGGACCAGGTACAAATGGTAGCCAGTTTTTTATCACCCTTGCACCCACACCACATTTGGATGGCAGACATAGTGTCTTTGGAAAATTGGTAGTTGGCGAAGCAGTTGTTGACAGCATTGGAAAAGTGGAAACCAAAAAACCTGGAGACAGACCTGTTGAAGATGTGGTTATTGAAACGGTTAATATTATAAGAAAAGGTAGTGATGCAAAAGCTTTTGATGCAGTTGAAGCTTTCGAGGAAGGTCTAAAAAAGGCTGAAGAAGAGAAAAAAGAAGCCCTGGCCTTAAGAGAGGAAAAACTAGAAGAGGCTAGCGAGGGATTTGAAGTAACAGATAGCGGACTGCGTTACAACATCACCACAGAAAATCCGGATGGGGTATCACCAGAGGCTGGAGATATGGTCAAGGTGCATTACTCAGGATATCTTTTGGATGGTACAAAATTTGACTCTTCAATAGACCGGGATCAACCTATCGAATTTGCCGTAGGAACCGGTAGGGTTATTCCAGGTTGGGATGAAGGCATAATGCTTTTAAAAACTGGAGAAAAAGCTGAATTCGTTATTCCTTCTGAGTTAGCTTACGGCCCCAGACAGGTTGGACCAATTCCTGCTAACTCCATTCTTAAGTTTGAAGTTGAACTACTCGAAGTAGACAAATAATCCCACTATACATAAACTGGCTTTCAAACATTTACTGTCAACTATAGACATTGACAGTAAATGTTTTTAAGTTTAGAGACATCTACAGTAAGTTTAAAGCTTTAATAAAATACACATGAATAAACATAAAAAAGAATCATTTTCACTATTGCTACTTGCTTTACTGGCTTTCCTTATTCAAGCCTGCTCTTCTCCTTATTCAGAATTGGAGGACGGGCTTTATGCAGAATTTGAAACCTCGAAAGGGGATTTTATAGCTGAATTATACTTTCAGGACGTCCCAATGACTGTTGGTAATTTTGTAGCACATGCAGAGGGCATTCATCCTTTAACTGAAGACCGTTACAAAGACCAGAGATTATATGACAGCCTGATTTTTCATCGAGTGGTAAAAGATTTTATCATTCAGGCCGGCGATCCCAGAGGAACTGGCCGAGGTGGCCCCGGATTTACGTTTCCAGATGAATTTAGCCAACTGCACACGCACGACGAAAAAGGAGTTTTATCTATGGCTAATTCAGGTCCAAACTCGAATGGCAGCCAGTTTTTTATCACATTAAGGCCTGCACCTGACCTGGATAATAAACACAGTGTTTTTGGCAAAGTGGTTGAAAACTATGACGTCGTAGACTCCATTGGCAATGTTGAAACCAACAGAGCTGACAGACCTTTGCAGAAGGTTTTTATCGAGAAAGTCAATATTATAAGAAAAGGAACTGCTGCTGAAAATTTTAATGCTGTTGAAGCTTTTACAGAAGGCTTTGCAGCTTACGAAAACAAGCTAAAAGAAAATGCCCAAAAAAGAAAAGAAGTTCTGAAAGAACTTTCTGAAGGCTATGAAGTGACTGAGAGTGGATTAAGGTATGACATCACAAAAAAAGTGAACACGGGGGAATCTCCTAAACCTGGAGATATGCTTAAGGTGCATTACGAGGGATTTCTTACGGACGGTACAAAATTCGACTCCTCACTCGATCGCGGTGAACCCATTGAATTTAAACTGGGGGTTGGGAAGGTCATTCCAGGCTGGGACGAAGGTCTGCAACTTTTAAAGGAGGGTGAAAAAGCAAGATTCATCATTCCACCCCACTTATCGTATAACGAAAGAGCAACAGGTCCTATTCCTCCGTATTCGATTTTAATATTTGACGTAGAACTTGTAGAGGTAATCAGCAAATAAAACAAAATAGCCCTGCTACTTGTCGCAACAGGGCTATTCTTATTTAAAGAAATGTAATGTTACATATTATCGATTTCCTCTTTTAATTGTTCTTTGGTTTTGCCGGTTTTTTCTTGAAGTTTACCGAGCATTTCATCAAACTTGCCTTCAGAATACTGCAAGTCGTCTTCTGAAATGTGTTCAGCATATTTTTGCTTGAATTTACCTTTAACTTCTTTAAATTTTCCCTCTAATTGATCTAAGTTCATAATATTTAGTTTTAGATTTATAATTCTAATTTACTATACAATTCCTTGTTATATGTTAATTCGTTCTTATTTAACTCAACTTTTAGGCCTGGGCCTCTTCTTCGTTTTAGTTATAGGTTGCGGTACTACCAAAGCTTTAGAACACCAAAACCTGGAAGTCGAATTTTTGGACGAATACACACTCCCCGCGGGTTTTGACGTTAAAGGGGAAACCTACGGTGGAATTTCAGGAATTGATTTTAAAGCTGGAGAACTCATTATGATCAATGACTCTCCTTCTAATCCTTTACTCTTTTCTGCTGAATTTAATCTCGATGGCTATACTCTTGACACCCTTGTATTTACATCGGTCTTAAAACTCAAGAGGGATGCTTTTTATAAGAAAAATGCTTTGGATATGGAGTCTGTTCGGTATGATGGGATGGATTACCTGATTTCTACCGAAGGAAACATCAATAAAGATCTTCCTCCAAGAATTTTTAAGATAAGCAAAAACGCCGAGTTTATTGAACATTATCCGCTGCCGGATTACTTTCTGCCAAACGGTACTAACCAGCCCAGGCATAATGGCGTTTTCGAGGGATTATCCATGAGCTCAAATTCGAACGGATTTTGGTTTGCCAACGAGCTTCCCCTGGAAAATGATGGTAAGGCTCCAAAGCTTTACACTACCAATTCACCTGTTCGAATAAGCTATTATGATAGAGATCTAAATCAAATTACCAGGCAGTATGCCATGGATTTGGATAGGATTATAAAAATTCCGCTTCTTCCGTTTGCCGTTAATGGATTGACAGAACTCCTTCAGCTCGATGAAAATAGATTCATTGTCTTAGAAAGGTCTTATTCAGCAGGTCATAAAAGCCATGGCAACCGAGTGAAATTATTTCTGATTGATATTAGTAAAGCCACAGACATCAAAGACACAAAGGCACTTAGCACGGCTTCCAAAAACATAGTTTATGCCAAAAAGAGCCTCCTTTTTGATTTTAAAAGCATCAAATCTAAACTGACTGATAAAATTGTGGACAACCTGGAGGGAATTTGCTTTGGTCCTATACTGCCCAATGGAAATAAAGCTTTGATCCTTACCTCTGATGATAATTTCAGTAATTTTGGACCTCAGCTAAATCAATTTATTGTTTTAGAATTAAAATCGAATTAAATGAAATCTACGCCACTTTACATATTTATCTTAATGTTAATTTTTATGACCTCCTGTAGCGAATCCAGCACATCTTCTTTTCCTTACGATATTCCTCAAGGTCAAGACCCTCAAAACACGACATATTATTTTTTAAGACATGCGGAAAAAGACACATCCCAGCCTCAGGAAAAGGATCCTCATCTCACCGAAGAAGGCCTTCGCAGAGCCAATTATATGGCAGCTTATTTTGCTGATAAAGATTTAGACTTGTTTTATTCTACTGATTATAGCCGGACTTTACAAACACTTATCCCCATTGTTCATAAATTTGAAGGAACTATCCAAAGTTACAATGCCCAAAAAGACACCTTGTTTACCGAGGAGTTTTGGAAAGAAACTTATGGAAAAAATGTTATAGTGGTGGGACATAGCAACACCAATCCAAAATTTGTCAACCAAATCATTTCAGAAAAAAAATATCAGGACCTGGATGAAAGTAACTATGACGTTTTTTTTAAAGTTGAAGTTGAAAAAGACCTAAGTGTTAAAGATTCTATGATCACAAGAGAAGTTCCTGAGGATTTTACTTACAATTAAGCTCAACTGGAGTTAGTTTTATATCCTTGTTTTCTATAACAGATAAAAGTTCGAGTTTATCATTTTCAAATAGGTCTGCCAGACCTTTAAGGTTTTTTGATTTTACTTTTGGTTTATAATTTTCATAATCCTGGAAAACGACACCTTCTATCGTTCTTCTGTTGATCGCTTTTCTAAAACGCAGACCACCTTCATTGACTATAAAGCTGTAAGCTAAATAATCCATAGAAAAATCTTCCACATCAAACCAATATATATAGACATCTTCAAAATCTACTCCTCCCCCATCTTCAGAAAATTTGACTTTCAGTTTATGATAGGTTTTGTCCTGAATCTCTTCCTTACCAAGATAAGATAAATTGACAGCTTCGTCTTTCAGTCTTAAGGGGAGCTGCGTGAAATAATGAACAGAATTGACGGATTCGTAATAGGAAAAAGCGGTAGAGTCTGCCAGTTTTACCAGTGAATCTTTGTAATAACGCGTAAGTTTTTCATTGACTAATACGTCTCGGATAGGTTTTGATTTAGAAATTCTTTCAAATCTAAACCCGTCACAGGTGGGAATAGCTTTATACGTATACTTTCGAAAATCAAATTTGAGAATGTTGGAGTTCAGCTTCGATTTGCCTGAGTAAGCAATGGCTTTATTTACAATTTCTTCTGGAGCAGGAGTCGTATCAGATCCTTGACAACTCACCAACGCAATCATTAAAAGTCCAAAAATATAGTTCATCATAGTATTAATTTAACCATAAACATTAGTCGCTACTTACCTCTATCCTTTCAAAAGTCTTATTTTTGAACGAATTACTTGAAACTCTATGGTAAAAAATAAAGTCAATATAAAGAATAAGAAAGCAAGATTTCAATATGAAATCCTGGACAAATATACAGCAGGAATTGTATTAGCCGGCACCGAAATCAAATCCATTCGCGAAGGTAAAGCTACAATTGCCGAAAGTTTTTGTGAATTCAATGATAAAGGAGAACTCTTTGTGATCAATATGGACGTCCAGGAGTATTCTCACGCTACGCACTTCAATCATAAACCCAAAAATGCCAGAAAGCTCTTACTCAATAAACAAGAACTGAAAAAGCTTTATAAAGAAGTTAGAAACACAGGACTTACTATCATTCCATTAAGATTGTTTCTCAACGACAGAGGCTTTGCAAAATTACAAATCGCTTTATGTAAGGGTAAAAAGCTGCATGACAAGCGTGAAACCATAAAGGATAGAGATACGAAGCGGAAGCTTAACCGCATCAATAAAACTTACAATACTTAGAAAGAGCTAAGCATCTCGATGAAACATCAACTCTTCCTTTTTTGCTTTTTATTCTTTTCAGTGTTTGCTCAGGCTCAGATTACCGGGAAAGTGACAGATACTGAAAAACGGCCTCTTCAAAATGTAAACGTTTATGTGGAAGGGACTTTTACAGGAACGACGACCAATGCCAGCGGCGAGTTCAAACTAAATATAGAGTTAGCCAAATCCCAGGTTCTTATTTTCAAGTTTCTGGGTTTTGAAACCGAAAGAAGAACTCTTGAAAAGAATGAAACTTATCTGGAAGTTCAGCTTTCAGAAAAAGTGACCAGCCTGGATGATGTGGTGATCACCAGTAGCGAAGATCCTGCTTATGCCATTATCAGAAACGCCATTGCTCAACGCAAGGAGAACTTAGCAAAGATCAAAGAATTTAAAGCTGACTTTTATTCCAAAGGACTCTGGGAAATTCAAAACGCACCAAAAAAAATACTTGGCCAGGAAGTGGGCGATCTCGGTGGAGGTTTGGATTCCACTAGAAGTGGTGTGGTTTACTTAAGTGAAACGGTTTCTAAAATAGCTTATAAAGCTCCCAATAAGTTTAAAGAGCGCATCATCGCTTCCAAAGTAAGCGGAAACGACAGGGGCTTTAGTTTTAATTCTGCAGAAGATTTCAATTTTTCATTTTATGAAAACACCATTGATTTAGGAAATAATCTGGTATCACCTATCGCCGATTTTGCATTATCCTATTACGATTATGAACTCGTTGGAACATTTTATGACAACGATAAATTTCTTGTCAATAAAATTAAAGTGATTCCCAAACGCCCCAATGATATTGTATTTAGCGGCCATATGTATATCCTGGAAGATACCTGGGAGATTTATGGCATTGAATTAAAAACCACTGGAAAATCTTTGCAAATTGAAGTGGTTGACGAAATCAATCTCAACCAAACCTTTAAATACAGCGAAGAGAACGCATTCTGGGCACTGATCTCCCAGGATATTTCCTTCAGCTGGGGAATATTTGGGGTTTCAGGAGGCGGAGACTTTGTCGCTTCCTATCAAAACTATGACTTCAACCCCGGACTCACCTCTAAGGATTTCAACAATGCCATTATCGTTTTTGAGAAAGAAGCCAACACCAAAGACAGTTTGTTTTGGAAAAAAAACAGGCCGGTGCCGCTGACGAGCTTAGAGCTGAAGGATTACGCTTTCAAAGACAGTATTCAAACGCTCAAAAACTCCCCGGCCTACAAAGACTCTATTGATGCCGTTAGAAATACCTTCAGCCTAACCGATCCTGTTTTCGGCTATTCCTGGCAGAATTCAACCACTCATCGGGAAGCTGGATTTACTGGGCTTACCGATATCAATAACAACACCGTTCAGGGCTTTAATATTAAATCTGATGTCTATTTCAGACAAAAAGATACCGCAGGCACCTACCGAAGGTTTTGGGAACTCCGCTCCTTTTTCGATTATGGATTTTCTGAAGAAAAGCTAAGAGTTTATGGAAAGTGGACTAAAAAATTCAATAATTTCTCCAGACCTTTCCTCAGTCTTTCCGGAGGAACTAAGCTGGAAGAAATCAACTCTACCAACCCTATCAATGAACGCTTATCTACACTGGCCTCTGTCTTTTTTGAAAGAAATTATCTCAAATTATACGAAACTACTTTCGGTGAAGTCAGTTATAGTCAGGAGGTCTTCAACGGACTGAGGATGAGTGCAGCTTTTAAGTTTGAGAGAAGGCGAGCCTTAATCAATTCCACAAACTCACCGATAATCCCTAATGAAAATGGAGGATTCACAGCCAACAACCCCCTGGCACCACAGGATTTTGGCTCACTGCTATTTCCTTCACATAATATCGGTAAGCTAAGAATCGCCGGAGAACTCAATTTTGACCAGGAATATGTACTGACGCCCAATGGAAAATACAATACCTACAGCAATAAGTTTCCCGTCTTGAGTTTTCTGTATGAAAAGGGGATGGCTTCAGATCTTAAAGATTACCATTTTGATTTGCTAAAAGTCAGACTTACTCAGACTAAAACCCTCTCCCGGTTTGGTGAATTGGCTTATAGTTTAAATGGTGGCTTATTCTTTAATGCCGACGAAATTTCATTTTTAGATTATAAGCATTTCGCAGGCAATCAAACCAGAATAGGCACTTCAGAAAATTACCTCAACCAATTTAATCTATTGCCTTATTATGCGCTTTCAACCAATTCACATTATGCAGACGTTCATGTAGAACACAACTTTAAAAGTTATGTTCTGAACAAGGTACCCTTGCTCAATCAACTCAATTTCAATCTGGTTATAGGGGCTAAAAGCCTGTTTACGGATGCCCGCAACCCGTATTCTGAATTTTCTGTCGGCTTGGATAATTTGGGGTTTGGAGAGTTCAGATTTTTTAGGCTCGATTATGTCAAGCCCTACCAAAGCGGCTGGCAAAGTGGTGCCCTTATCTTCGGCATCAAATTACTGGATCAATTCTAAACCTTTTTAGTTTTTATCCTCCAGCAGCGGAACGAACCTGAATTCTCCGAAGGTTTCCTTTTGAAATTTTGTAGGTGTAGTTCTTGTCAGTAAAGTCATAATTTGCGGATCTTCCCCTACGGGGATCACAAGCCTGCCTCCAACTTTAAGCTGAGACAGCAGAGGCTTTGGAATAAAAGGAGCCCCTGCAGTTACGATAATCTTATCGAACGGCGCATACTCTGGAAGCCCTTTATAACCATCTCCAAAACTCATAAATTTGGGTCTGTATCCCAGCTGCTCCAGGAAGTTCCTGGTTTTTTTGTAGAGTTTTTGCTGACGCTCAATGGTGTACACTTTGGCTCCCAATTCACATAACACAGCCGCCTGGTAACCACTTCCCGTCCCCACTTCCAAAATCAAATCTCCGGGTTTGACCTGAAGCAGCTCCGTTTGGAAAGCAACGGTAAACGGCTGAGAAATGGTCTGTCCTGCAGCAATAGGAAATGCTTTATCCTGATAGGCATGGTCTTCAAAACTACTGTCCATAAACAAATGCCTGGGAATTGAGTTGATGGCATTCAAAACCTTCTCGTCTTTGATGCCTTTTTCCCGAATCAATTCTACCAGTAATTTGCGTTTACCCTGCTGTCTGTAACTGTCTTCCAAGCCTTTATGTTTTGACGTATATGGAAGTAAATTTAGAAAAAAATTCAGGTAAATGAAGAGAATAGAAAAGTTTAAAAATGTAGATTTTATTTAAATTTTAGATTTCCCGTAACTGCAGTCTTCATCTTTGCCTTCAAATTCGATGGTGATATGCTCAATAGATTCATCGTGGAGTCTGGAACGCATCTTCTCTTTCAAATCGGATACTTCAGAGAGCTTATAATCTTGTTCTAATCTCACATGAACTGACATCACGTTATAGTTTCCATCTAAAGACCAGACGTGGAGATCATGAATTTCTATAATTTCAGACATGTCCAAAAGCTGGCTTTTAACCTCATCCAGGGAAACCTCTGAAGGGGTCGCCTGCAAAATCACCTGCATGCTTTTCTTCAGGTTTCTGTAAACATTGTAAATCACGTATAGCGATATCAAAATGGATAAAAACGGATCGATAAAGGGCGCATCGAAGTTCATCATAATGATACTTCCGACTAAAACCGCTGCCCAGCCAAGCACATCTTCGAGCAGGTGTAAAGACACCACCTTTTCATTCATGGATTCACCCTTTCTCAGTTTAAAAACTGCCGCGCCATTCACAATAATCCCAAGAATAGCCAGGTAAAGCATGCCTTCAGCATGTGTTTCTTCCGGATTAAATAGCTGTGGTATGGCCTGAGTTAGAATAAATGTAGAACCAACCGCTAGTACTACGGCATTGATGATTGCCCCTAATAAAGAAAAACGCTTATAACCGTATGAATAATTTTGGGTTCGTCCCCTGTTTGAAAGTCTTTGAAAATACCATGAAAGCCCCAGACTCAGACTATCCCCCAGGTCATGTAAAGCATCCGATAAAATAGCCAAACTATTGGTATAAATACCACCGATTATTTCTATAATCGTAAACACTAGATTTAGAAAAAAGGCAACTTTTAAATTACCGGTACCGTGAGAATGATCGTGGTGATGTGCCATTTTATTTGGACAGTTTTAGAATCCTAAAGGCGCCTTGTATGACAAAAGTGAAAACTAGTCCACCAATAACCAAATCCGGCCATTTACTATTCAGGTAATAAACCAGAATCCCTGCCACTATAACTCCGCCATTAACAATAATATCATTGGAAGTAAATATGGAACTCGCCTGCATATGTGCTTCTTTGCTCTGATTTTTGTTGATCAGCCAAAGCGAAACCAGATTACCCGCTAAAGCAAAAATGGAAACGATAATCATAAACTGAAACAAGGGGGTTTCACTGTCAGTAAAAAATCGTCTCAGAACCTCTGAAAAACCGATCAATGCCAAAAGCATCTGGAAATAACCACTCACTTTTGCCACTTTTTTCTTCCGAAGTGCAGTTGAACCGACCACCAGAAGACTGAGCGCATAAACAATAGAATCGGCGAGCATATCCAGAGAGTCCGCTATCAAACCCATGGAATTGGAAATCCAACCCGTGGTCATTTCAACGACAAAGAACGTGAAATTAATACCCAATACCCACCAGAGGATTTTGCGTTGCTGGTTATCGTTTTTGTTAGCAACAGGCAGTTCTGCTTCCTCTGTCCTTTTTAATTCGTCCTTAAGCCCAAGCTCATGAATCGCCTGATGAATGCCTCTCAGATTAGTGGTGTGATAGACTTCAAGTTTTCGGTTGGAAATATCAAAGGAAAGCTGCTTAACCTCGTCAAAATTTTCCAGCTTCATGCGAATCATCTGCTCTTCTGAAGGGCAATCCATCTGGCTAATGTGGAAAGTTGTTTTATTCAAATCCGCAGATTAATTTAGGTTGTCGACCGCTTTTTTTAATTTTTCTCTGATTTCATTGGCAATCTCAGACAAGCTATCATTGCCTACAGACTGCATTGAAGCTACAGGGTCTATAGCCGCTATTTCAATACCTTCGTCCAGTTTCTGAACGATAACGTTACACGGTAACATAGTACCAATTTTATCCTCAGCCATTAGTGCTTTATGAGCAAATGGCGGATTGCAAGCGCCTAAGATTTTGTAAGGACGAAAATCTACATCCATCTTTTTCTTCATGGTCTCTTTGATATCGATTTCTGTAAGAATCCCAAAACCTTCTTCTTTAAGAGATTCAGTAATCAAATCGATGGCCTGGTCAAAAGATTTGTTCTTTAACAAGGTTGAATGATAGTAAGTCATGATGTATATTTTTTAAGTTATAATTAATTCTATAAGTCTAATATTTTTCAATCGCTGAACTCAACACAGTCTTGTGAAGGCATATATACTCCAGCACCTTGTTGATAAACGAGTTTGGCACCTAAGTGTCCTGTGTAAACCATGAATCCCGAACCTATCAACATCAGTATGACTACGATAAGTTTAAGCCATTTGACATAATTTTTAGACCGTTTAAATGCGGATGCTGCGTCCAACAAAAAAGCTGCTGTAAATAACCAAGCTAATGTATAAGCTGAATTTTCATGAGCTTCCAATACTGTTGGATCACATAGTGTTCTCGAAACAATCCCATCTGCTAGATTTCCCGTATAAATAGCTATCCAAACTCCAAATATGCCGAGTAAAAGTAAAACACTTCCACCCCCTTTCCAAGTTTGTCCTTTTAGAAAAAGATTTAAAACTTTAAATAGAGAAGCTACTAACAGAAGAGCGATGGGAAAGTGAACTACTAGGGGATGCCAAATTTCCGTTCGCCAAAATTCAGGCAGCTCAGTCATTTTATTCCAGGATTTTCACTGAAAGAGGATCGAGACGCTTTCCAACTCTTTCTACTTCTACCACCACTCTTTGGCCTTTCTGCAAGGCTGAAAAATCTACTTTTTCACCACTTTTGGTAAGTGTGGTTTGATCGGTAAAATAAAGCTCCAAGGTTTGATCATCTAATGTTTTTACATAAATCTCTGTTTTGTCTGCCTCTACTTCCTCAATAGTACCTTCATAAGTCCCTGAATCCACAACATCTGTGTTTCCTCCACATGCCGTAAGCATTAAGATAATTAGGCTTAACATACTCCCTGTTTTAAATAATCTTGTTTTCATTATATGTATTTTAATCATTTGTATTCGCTTTCAATTTTAGTATTGCTGAGTTTTTTAAACAAACGCAGATATTTCAATTCCAAAACACTAAAATTTAGAAGTCGCTAAAAATTAGTTCGAATTAGGCCCTAAACCCTTTACATGCCAATCCATTTTTTAGCAGATGCTCTTTCTTCTAAATCAAAGTGTTTCACTTCAGAATCTGTGAAAAAATCTGTGGCTTCGGCAGCCCATTCATGCCATTTTTTTCCGCCGACGATAGCCATATTGCCGTAATCTGAAATATGTGAAGAATCTATTTTCAGACCTTCCCAAAATCCTTCAAGATCGTAGCCTTTAAAATCATGCAGTTCTATATAAAATTCTACTTTTTCATTAGTATTAAGAATATGCTGAATGAGTGGGTGAAATTTTTGTATGTCTTCTTTTGACACCTTTCCCCTAATTTCAACTGCAATTAAGTTCTCTTTTTTTGTGTCTAAAAATTCAATCATAATTTTATTATTAAATTAAAATTCAGTCACTGAACAATTTTTTTAAACATAAAAACTATGTGACTTTCTATAGTTTTTTACGTCTTTCTTTTTTAAGTAAAGCCCTATTCTGTAAAATCTTTTGTCTCCACTAGGTTTTATAATTTAGACCTGCTTTAACAATCCCTAATTTAGTTAACTTTAATGTGTCTCTAAAAGTTTTTAGATAGTTATAACAAGTCATTTATTTTGCCTTTCTGGCTTAATTATAATTTTTTGAATCGAAACCCCCTCTTCTTTTAAAAGAAACACTAATCAGATTCTATTCAGTTTCCCTGACCTCAGATTTTCTCTTTACCGAAGCGTCTTTCTTAAAAAATAACCTGATATCTTCCAGGCTTAAGTATAAGCAGGGAACAATCACCAGTATAATGTAAGTCGCGAAGATGATCTCAAAACCCAAAGAAATAGCCATGAGTTATTAATGAACGGAAAACAAAGGATAAAGCATTCTTAAACTTTAAATTGAAAATTGTGAGGCATTAAACTTTAGGAAGATTTAAACTGTTTACTGCTGGTTAGAAATAGTTAAACAACCTGGTTAAAGCATTGGAATAATTGAGTTATTCCTGAGAAATAAAAAAACGCTATTTACTTTCTATAATATAGGTCAGCTGAGGAGTAGTTGCCTTTGTAAATTCTATACCCAACTCTTTTTCCATTTTGGCTTTTAAATCTTCAAAAGAATTTCTTTTAAAACTGTAATTAATTCTTTCTGAAGTAGTATCTGCTAACACTTTTTTTGAAAATTCAGAATTCATCAGCTTTGCTATCATGGATAAGTCAGTATTCTTTATTTTAATAGAGTTATTGTTTTTAAAGATTCTTGAAGTTTCATTTTCTGAATTGCTTCTGTGCTCAAGAAACTTGGCCGTATCCTGAATTTGAAGTTTGAATGTGGGTTGTGCTTTTGATGTTAACTTTAAATCCCACTTGTTTAGGATATCTTCAATAATTTGTTGCCGAACAGATTTTTCGTTGCTCTTTTGTTCTATTAATACCGTAAAATAATCACCCTTAAATTCTTTACTTTTTACTTTAATGCTAGTTGAATCTGTTTTAATCAATACTGCAAACAATTCTTTAAGATTTATCCTTTCAGCATTAACCATTAAATTCTTTTTTTCATATCTATTGGTGAAATCATTATGAAAACCAGAAGCTTTTTGAATATCAATTTCGTAGTCATCTGTGATTACATAAATTGAATCATCATTACAGGAAATCAGTAAAACTAAGAATGAAATAAGCAATAGAGTATTTTTTAATTTCATGATTTAATGTTTATTAAACTTTGAACTAGCTGGGTTAATTAACTTTTATAATACAATTATAGTCTTATTTGATTATTTTCTCACAAAATTGAAACTAATTTCATAGATGAAATGCCATTAGCAAACTCTAAAGGAATTCCTATAAGCTTTCTTAAGGTCGGCATTACTAAAAAAAGAAATGTTACTTTTGTTTAAAATCATATTATTTATGCTAAAAGTCGGTGTTTTGGGAGCAGGACATCTAGGTAAAATTCACCTCAGATTGCTCAATGAATCCAAAAAATATTCACTTGTTGGATTTCACGATACAAATAAAGAACATGCCTTAGCCGTAGAAAAGGAATTTGGCTATCGGTATGTTGAAAATTACGCGGACCTGCTTAAGGAAGTGGATGTGATCGATATCGTCACCCCTACCACCAATCATTTCATCATGGCAGAACAGGCCATAAAAGCCAATGTTCATGTGTTTATAGAAAAACCCATTACTTCTACAGTCGAGGAAGCCGAAAACCTGATTCAGTTGGCCAAAGAACACCATGTGAAAGGTCAGGTCGGACATGTGGAGCGTTTTAATCCGGCCTTCAGAGCAGCCATTCCTAAAATCAATAACCCCATGTTTATCGAGTCTCACCGCTTGGCTGAATTTAATCCTCGAGGAACCGATGTCCCAGTCGTTTTGGACTTAATGATTCACGATATCGATGCGATTTTAAGCGTGGTCAAATCCAAAGTCAAACATATAAACGCCAGTGGCGTGTCCATCATTTCAGAAACTCCAGATATTGCCAATGCCAGAATTCAGTTTGAAAATGGATGTGTAGCTAACCTTACCGCCAGCAGAATTTCTTTGAAGAACATGCGCAAATCGCGGTTTTTCCAAAGAGATGCCTATGTCTCTGTGGATTTTCTTGAAAAAGTCACCGAAGTGGTCAAAATGAAGGACGCACCAAAAGAGCCTGATGATTTTGCGATGATTCTTCAAAATGCAGAAGGCGTCAAGAAACAAATCTATTTCGACAACCCGGACATACAGACCAACAATGCTATCCTGGATGAATTAGAAACCTTTGCCACAGCAATTGAAAAAGACACTACCCCTATAGTGACACTGGAACAAGGCACAGAAGCTTTACGAGTCGCTATACAAATCATAAAAGCATTTGATAACCAATAAATTTAAATTATACAGATCATGAAACATATCTCAATTATAGGAGCAGGAACCATGGGTAATGGTATTGCGCATACCTTTGCTCAGTTCGATTATAAAGTCAGTTTAATCGATGTAACCAAAGACAGTTTAGACAAAGGAATTGCGACAATCACCAGAAATCTGGACCGCATGGTGAGCAAAGAAAAAATAAGCGAGGACGATAAAAAACGGACGCTGGCCAACATCACGACATTTACAAGTATTGCGGATGGTGCCAAAAACGCTGACCTTGTTGTAGAAGCTGCCACAGAAAATGAAAAAATTAAGCTGGATATCTTCAGGGAACTCGATAAAGTTTGTCCATCTGAGGCTATCCTGTCTTCCAACACAAGTTCTATTCCGATTACTAAAATCGCTGCGGTAACCAACAGACCTAAACAAGTGATAGGGATGCACTTTATGAACCCGGTGCCCATCATGAAACTGGTGGAGATTATAAGAGGTTACAACACCAGTGATGAGGTTACCAAAACAGTCGTGGACTTGTCTAAAAACCTGGGTAAAGTCCCAACAGAAGTGAACGATTATCCCGGTTTTGTAGCAAATCGCATCCTGATGCCGATGATCAATGAGGCCGTTGAAACCTTATATAACAATGTAGCGGGTGTTCAGGAAATCGACACTGTGATGAAACTCGGAATGGCTCACCCTATGGGACCTCTTCAGCTGGCCGATTTTATTGGCTTAGACGTCTGTCTGTCTATTTTGGAAGTGATGTACGATGGTTTCAAAAATCCAAAATACGCCCCCTGTCCGTTGTTGGTCAATATGGTAAGAGCAGGCAAACTCGGCGTAAAATCCGGTGAAGGCTTCTACGATTACAGGGAAAACAAAAAGGCAGAAAAAGTGTCTTCACAATTTGACTCTTAACCATGCCTGTTGTCAAACCTTTTAGAGCTACCAGACCTACTCGTGATAAAGTAGGTCTCATAGCTTCAAAACCTTACGATACCTATACCAAAGCTCAAATAGAAGCTCGTCTGGATAACAACCCGTTTTCGTTTTTGCATATTGTGAATCCGGGATACAAATACAATAAAGAAATCTCTGGCAAGGAGCGTTTCGGACTTGTCAAAAACAGGTTCGAAGAATTCAAAGAAGACGGCAGTTTTCAGCAGGATGAAAAACCCTGCTACTATCTGCATAAAATCATCTACAGAAATGAAATACAGTTTGTGGGTTTTGTCGGCGCAGCCAGTACCGAAGATTACGAAAACAACAGCATCAGAAAACACGAAGACACACTCAAGGAAAAAGTGGATGTCTTTACAGAATATTTAAAAACGGTTCGGTTCAATGCCGATCCTGTTCTCCTAACCTTCCCCGACAATGCTGTTTTAGAAGGAATCTCTCAGGAACTGATGCAGGAACGACCGGAATATGAATTTACTACCACCTCCAGGGAAACCCATCACTTTTGGGTAATTGGTGATGAAGCGATTAAAGAGCAAATCGAGGCAGAATTCAAAGCCATGCAGCATATTTATATCGCCGATGGTCATCACAGAAGCTTGTCATCTATCGACTTGAAGAAAAAACTGCAGGCTGAAAATGAGACGCATACAGGTTATGAAGCTTACAATTATTTCATGGGTTTCTTTATTCCTGAAAGTCATTTAAGGATTCACGAGTTCAACAGACTTGTTAAGGATTTAAACGGCCTGAGCAAAGATGAGTTTTTGATAAAACTGGATGAGCAATTCAAAATTGAAAACCTGAAGCAGAATTATTACAAGCCATCGAAACCTCATCATTTTAGCATGTACCTGGATGGTGATTTCTACGAATTGAATTTGAGATTCAGAAATTATGATTTTCATGATGCCTTATCTAGGCTTGATGCGCAGATCCTGTACAACACCATCCTGAAGCCTATTTTGGGCATAGAGGACCTGAGAAATAATTCCAGACTGGAGTATAGTCAGGGCCAGAAAGACATGGCTTACGTGAAAGGGATGATTGATAATGGAGAATTTGAAGTTGGTTTCGGGATGTATCCTGCTAAAATTGACGAGATGAAAACCATTGCAGATGAGGGCATGAAAATGCCGCCGAAAACGACCTTTATTGAACCGAGACTGCGGAGTGGAATTACGATTTATGAATTCTAAATTTTTATCCAAAATGACAGATTTATAGTTAATTAAATTATTATCACATTTTAAAATTAAATTCATGGAAGGCACTATAAAGGAACATATTAAATTTTTTAAAGAAGAACTTGGAGAACATGTTGATCTGGTTGCCGTTTCCAAAACCAAGCCCAACGAAGATTTGATGGAGGCTTATGAAGCGGGGCAACGTATTTTTGGTGAAAACAAGGTTCAGGAGATGACCGGTAAATGGGAGTCTTTACCCAAAGACATCAAATGGCATATGGTGGGTCATGTACAAACCAACAAGGTAAAATACATGGCCCCTTATGTGGATCTGATACATGCTGTACAAAAGATGAAGCTGCTCAAAGAAATAAACAAACGGGCCAAGGAAAACGACCGTGTGATTAACTGCCTGCTCCAGGTGAAGATCGCTGAAGAAGATTCGAAATTCGGGATGTCTCCGGACGAATTGAGAGCCTTTTTAAAAGACCCAAAACTTGCAGAACTAAAAAACGTCAAACTTAAAGGCCTGATGGGTATGGCTACCTTTACGGATGATGAGGATCAAGTTCATAGAGAATTTCAAGTTTTAGAAGATCTCTATGAAGAGACTTCCAAAACCTATCCTGATTTCAGTATTCTGTCCATGGGTATGAGCGGTGACTACAAAATCGCCATGCAACACGGGACAACTATGGTGAGAATTGGGAGTTCGATTTTTGGAGAAAGAGGTTAAGGTTTCGATACATTTTTCCCCTCCTTCACAATCGATAAAAACACTCAAACTGACAAAAGCACACGGGCAGGTTACCAATAAGGTTTTTGTGTAATTTTTTAAAATCAAATTATTCTGTTTAAGTTCGAGCGAAGACGAGAACCAATTACATCTCGACTTAACTTGTCTTAAGCGAAGCCGAAAGGCTCGATGCTAAAACATTCAAAAAATGTAACCTAGCATTGAATGCAATACCAAAATTTCTAAAACCCAACCTGACAAAGAGATAAAATATTCAACTAGGTAACAATTGATAAAAAAAAGCCAACCTGTCGGCTGGCTTTTTTTTAGCTAATTCAAATCTAAACCAATTACTTGATCGAGATTTCTCTTGCCGGCTTTGGCTTAGCCTCTTCTCGTTTTGGAATATCCACATAAAGAACTCCATTTTTGTACTGAGCAGAAATCTTATCGCCGTCTACCGTATTTGGCAAGGTGAAGGATCTTCTAAACGACTGGTAACTAAACTCTCTTCGGGTATAGCGTTCCCCTTCTTCCTTTTCATGTTCTTCCTTTTTCTCTGAAGAAATAGTAAGTTCGTTGTTGTTCAGTTCGATTTTAAAATCTTTTTTATCAAATCCTGGAACAGCTACTTCTACGCCGAATTTATCTTCGTTTTCTTTGATGTTGACAGAAGGTAAAGTCGTGTTGGTTTCAGAGTAATCTCTGTTGAACATGTCGTTGTTAAAAAGTCTGTCGAACAGACTTACATCCTGATTTACATAACGTGTTGGTAACATAATTTATAAGTTTTAAAAGGTTAATATCTAAATTACATTTACACTATTTTCAAAATGAATACCAAATTGATTTTAAAGTTAAAAATGGATATTTCGGGTGTATTTTTAATCTTAAAATCAGATTAGTAGGAGATTTTAGATAAAATATGCGTCAAAATGTCGGTTTTAAAAAGAGTATGCATGTCATTTTGTCTCATACACTTAGGTCAAGCAGTGATAAATTCAGAATAAAAAAGAAAAGCTAAGCTCCAATGAAAGCCTAAACTTTTGGTTAGAAGGCTTTGAAACAGAATTATATCTTTATTTTTGTTCCCGATATTAAAAAATTAAAAGGATAGATTGTACGCCATACTAGACATAGAATCCACGGGAGGGAAATATAACGAAGAGGGAATCACAGAAATTGCTATTTACAAATTCGACGGACATGAAATCGTGGACCAATTTATCTCGTTGGTGAATCCTGAACGAAAAATACAGTCGTTTGTGGTTGGATTAACAGGCATCAACAACGAAATGCTTCATCATGCGCCCAAGTTTTACGAAGTAGCCAAACGAATTATTGAAATTACCGAAGGCTGCATCATTGTTGCGCATAATGCCAAGTTTGACTACAGGATGCTGAGGCTGGAATTTGAAAGACTAGGCTACACTTATGAGCGTAAAACCTTGTGTACCGTCAAATTATCTAAAAAACTCTTGCCCGGCTTTGAATCGTACAGCCTCGGAAAACTCGTCAAAAGACTGGGAATCCCCATAACGGACAGACATCGGGCTAGCGGCGATGCTCTGGCCACCGTAAAACTGTTTAAGCTATTGCTGGAAAAGGATGTGGATAAGGAAATTATAAGTTCCAACCTGAAGCTAAATGCCATAAGCAGCGTCGACCAGAAGCTGATACGGCTGGTAGACGAATTGCCTAATGCGGTCGGAGTCTATTATTTTTCGGATAGCGATGGTGACATTATCTATGTTGGGAAAAGCAAGGATATCAAAAAGCGGGCTAACCAGCATTTCACGAGTGATGCACCCAAATCCAGAGAAATACAGGAGCATGTGACTTCCATAGATTTTGAAAGAACAGGCAATGAACTTTTGGCTTTACTCAAGGAAAATCAGTCCATCAAAAAATTAAAGCCTAAATTTAATTCGGCACTTAAAAAAAGCCTGTTCACTCATGGTCTGTATGCATTTGAAGATGAAAAGGGCTTTATCAATCTTTCGGTGTCAAAACTAAAATCAAAAGAAAACTACATCACGAGTTTCACCAATTACCAGCAGGGTAAAGCTTTTATGGAACGGGCTTTAGAAACCTATGAGCTTTGCCAAAAGCTGACGGGACTTCATAAAACCGAAGGCGCCTGTTTTAATTATACCATCAAACAATGTCAGGGGGCATGTGTCCATGAGGAATCATCAGAAAGCTACAATGAGAGAGTCAGACAGCTTATTGACTTTTATGATTACCAAAATAAAAACATGATTATACAGGACAGAGGAAGACATGCCGGTGAGAAAAGTGTAGTTTTGATCGAAAACGGAGAACTTGCAGGCGCAGGATATACCGAATTAAATTTTCAAATCGAAAATATGTCTATCCTCAAAAATATTATTAACCCAATGCAAAACGACAGAGATTCTCAACATATCATACAGAGTTATTTAAGAAAAAGCAATCACCACTTAAAGATCCTTAAGTTCTAAAATGAATAAAAATACCCTTGTTCATAGCATTTCATTTTTGCTGAGTCTTTTAGGTCTAGTCATACTGATTTTTGATTTAGGATTCGATCATCCTGAAAATTTGACCACTACCTATACTATTTTTTATGCAGTTGTTTTAGTTCTTGGAGTCACCTCTACCTCAATCAGGTATTATCAAAACGAAAGCCTGCCGAATAAGGAAGTTGTCATTTTTGATGTGTTATCGATTTTATTTTCAGTTTTTGTACTCGTTAGGCATTTTATGCTCCTGGAAGTTTCGTTTCTAGAAAGTTTTTCCATTGACGACTACTGGTTAAAGTTTGCTATTATTTTTACGTTCATTCGAGAATCGTCTGACATTAAAATTTCCGTAGACCGTACCATACTCAATCCGGCTCAACTTTTTATACTGAGTTTTCTGACTATTATTTTTCTGGGCAGCTTGCTTCTCCTGCTACCCAATGCCACCCATTCCGGAATTAGTTTTATAGATGCCTTATTTACCTCCACCAGCGCTGTTTGTGTCACAGGACTTATCGTAGTGGATACCGGGAGCTATTTTACGGGCTTAGGTCAAACCATCATTCTTTGTTTGATACAGATTGGCGGGCTTGGCATTCTAACCTTTACCAGTTTTTTTAGTTATTTTTTCAAAGGCGGTTCAACCTATGAAAATCAACTGACTTTAAACAGCATTACCAGTTCCAAATCTTTAAACACTGTGTTTAAAACTTTAAAGTATATTATTGTGATCACTTTTGGAATTGAACTGGTGTCAGCGATCCTTATTTACACCTCATTGGATAGTACCGACTTTAACGGTTTTATAGACCAGGCTTTTTTCTCGGTTTTTCATGCGATATCAGCTTTTTGCAATGCAGGGTTTTCAACCTTATCCAGTAGTTTTTATGAGGAAGGCTTTCGTTTTAATTATGGGTTGCAACTTATCATCATTATATCTTTTATAGTAGGCGGGCTTGGATTTCCAATTGTTGAAAATATCGATAAATATATCAAGTACAGCGTTAAAAGATTGATTGGCGGGGGAAGAAATTTTAAACCCTGGGTGTTGAATATCAACAGCAGGATTACCCTAATTACCACCTTTACAGTAACGGCAATTGCATTGGTTGCCGTCTATGTTTTAGAATACGAAAACACCCTTGCTGAACACACTGGTTTTGGAAAAATAGTGACTGCCTTATTTACAGCAGCCACTCCCCGAACAGCAGGATTTAATACGGTAGACACGGCTTTATTAAGCATGCCGACCTTGTTATTAATTTTATTGCTGATGTGGATCGGGGCTTCACCGGCATCAACTGGTGGCGGTATCAAAACCAGTACCCTCGCCATTTCTGTTTTAAATATATTGAGCTTAGCTAAAGGTAAATCCAGAATTGAAGTATTTAAAAGAGAAATATCCAGTATATCGGTTAGAAGATCGTACGCCATTATTGCCTTATCTTTGATAGTGATAGGTTTTTCTATCTTAATTTTAAGTATCAGCGATAAAAACTTAAGTCTTTTCGATTTGGTTTTTGAAACCATTTCGGCGTATTCTACAGTGGGATTGAGCCTGGGAATCACCGGACAGCTGAGCGATTTAGGGAAAGCCGTAATCATTTTTACTATGTTTGTAGGAAGAGTGAGTATGCTTACGGTTGTAATCGCTATTTTTAAGAAAATAAAACAGAAGAATTATGATTATCCTACTGAAGAAATAACAATCAACTAAACATGAAATATATCATAGTAGGCTTGGGAAATTTTGGATCTTCCATCGCTCAGAAATTAACAGCTCTTGGTAACGAAGTCATTGCCATTGATGATAGCATGGAGAAGGTAGACCATTTTAAAGAAAAAGTAACCCACACCATCCGCATGGATGCTACCGATGAACTTGCTGTTTCTGATTTACCTTTTGAAGAAACTGATATTGTTTTAATCGCTATCGGCGAAGATCAAGGTTCAAATCTTATGGCAACTGCTCTTTTTAAAAATTTAGGCGCCAAAAGATTGATAAGCAGAGCTATAAACCCGTTACATAAAAAAGTTCTTGAAGCTATTGGGGTTGATGAAATCGTACATCCGGAATCAGAAACCGCAGAGCGCTGGTCGAACAAACTTCATTTGAAAAATGTAATCGATTCCTTTGAACTCAATGAAGACTTTAGCATTATTGAAACACAGGTTCCCGAAAAATATGTGGGAAAAACAATTAAGGAGTTAAAGATCAGAGAAGAACATGATCTCCTTATCCTAACGATTATTCAAAGAGAAGAAAAAACTACGCAGATTGGAGAAAAAGAGAAAGTCGATAAAATTGAAGGAATCGCAGATCCAAATGTGGAATTGAAAGAAAAAGACATTTTAGTCATCTTTGGAAAAAACTCTGACTTAGACTCTTTTATTGGTGAAAAATCATCAGAAAAAAATCAGGACGACTAGACTAAATAGTTTTAAATACACTCAACCCGTTTAAATCGCACCTATGACTTGGAAAGAAAAAGTTCATGAAGTCATTTATGAAGCTGATACAACTGCAGGCAAAGCCTTTGATGTTGTTTTAATTGTGGTGATTCTTGCAAGTTTAACTTTAGTTGTTCTCGATTCGGTAGAATCCATTAGTCTAAAATACCACAACCTATTTGTAACTCTAGAGTGGATAGTCACCATTTTTTTTACGATTGAATACCTCTTGAGAATCATAAGTATCAAACAACCTAAGAATTATATTTTTAGTTTTTATGGTATTGTTGATTTTCTCTCTACAATACCTTTATACATTTCTTTAATCTTCGCAGGCTCTGGAGCCCTTCTATCTTTAAGAGCACTTAGATTACTTCGCGTTTTTCGTGTATTTAAATTGGCGCGATATACAGGAGCAGGTTCTGTAGTTTCAGTCGCCTTAAAAAGAAGTATGCCCAAAATATTAATATTTCTCTACAGTATCATCATAGTAGCTTTTGTATCGGGGACCATTATGTACCTTGTAGAAGGTCCAGAAAACGGCTATACTTCAATTCCTATTGGGATTTACTGGACAATCGTTACTCTTACTACTGTTGGATTTGGAGACATTCACCCTGTAACGCCTTTAGGTCAATTCATTGCAACTCTTATTATGCTACTAGGTTATGGCATTATAGCAGTTCCTACTGGAATTGTCACTGCAGAGATGACCAAAGAAAATTTTTCCAGAAACACTCAGGTGTGCTACAACTGTGGTGAGAGCCAACATAAAGATAATGCTGAATTTTGCCACAAATGTGGTTATCCGCTCAATAAAAGCAAAGAAGATATAGAAGAACATGAAAACTGATTCTCCAGTCTTGATTTGCATTGTCGGCCCCACAGCTATTGGCAAAACCGCCCTAAGCATACAGCTGGCCTCTCATTTTTCTACTGAAATTATTTCTGCAGACTCCAGACAATTCTTTCAGGAGATGCAGATTGGAACCGCAGTTCCCACGGCGGATGAACTCTCAAAGGCAAAACATCATTTTATACAGCACATCTCGATAAGAGAGATCTATAATGTTGGCAGATTTGAAGACGAGGCCCTTGAGGTTTTACAACGCATCTTTAAATCCAATTCCATAGCCCTTTTGGTTGGTGGAAGCGGGCTTTACCAGAAAGCTGTAACAGAAGGCCTGGATTCCTTTCCTGAAATACCTTCAGAAATAAGAGAAAAATATAATGATATCCTTAACACCGAGGGCATAGAGACATTGCAGACCTTACTTAAGGAAAAAGACCCTCAAACGTTTAAGACGATCGAAGTCTCAAATCCGAGACGACTTAGCAGAGCTTTGGAAGTCATTGAAACTTCTGGACAGTCTTTTTTATCCTTTCAAAATCAAAAGAAAAAAGAACGGAAATTTGAGGTCATAAAAATCGGTCTTGATGCTCCGCGGGAAGTGATTTATAGCAGAATAGAACAGCGTGTGGACCTCATGATCAATCAAGGCTTAGTGGAAGAAGCCAAAAGGCTTTATCCGTATAGAAAGAACAACGCTCTGCAAACCGTCGGGTATAAGGAATTATTTGCTCATTTTGAAGGCGAGCTGAGTCTATATGAAGCCATTTCAGAAATAAAGAAAAATACACGAAGATTTGCAAAACGGCAGCTCACCTGGTTCAAAAAAGATCCTGAGATTCACTGGTTTCATTACCAGACGCCATTGCAGGAGATTTTAGCTTATATTAAAACACAAAAAGACTAATCGTACTAGACGATTAGTCTTTTTGGTTATTTAGGAACTGAAAAAAGTGGCTTATTAAGCACCTTTACCGTCAGAGCCTTTAACGACTAGACGGAAACCTTCACCGTGGATATTCAAAATTTCCACTGTATCATCTTTTTTCAGATATTTTCTCAATTTGGCGATGTATACATCCATACTTCTTGAGGTAAAGTAGTTGTCATCTCTCCAGATCTTGGTTAATGCAAGCTCTCTTGGCATCAAATCGTTTTCATACAAAGCAAGTAAACGCAGTAATTCGTTCTCTTTCGGAGAAAGTTTTATAGGCTCCTCATCCTTGTAAGTTAAGAATCTCAATTTGGAATTGAGGTGGAAATTACCGACTTCAAATTCAAACTGCTTGCTGTCTGCAAGTGTATCTGAATTCTTGCGCTGCATGATGGCTTTAATTTTCATCAAAAGCACTTCACTGTCAAATGGCTTATTCAAATAATCATCTGCTCCAACTTTGTATCCTTTCAACACATCATCCTTCATCGCTTTGGCGGTAAGAAATATAATGGGAACATCTTCGTTCTTGGCTCTAATTTCCTTGGCTAAGGTAAAGCCATCTTTATACGGCATCATCACGTCTAAAATACAGAGATCGTAATTTCCCTTTTTAAATTTCTCGAAGCCTTCCATTCCGTTTTTGGCATGGGTGACATCATAATCATTCATGGACAAATAGTCCTTTAATACAATTCCGAAATTCGGATCGTCTTCTACTAATAAAATTTTCTTGTTTTCAGTTTCCATATATTTATGATATTAATGGTAATTTAATTATAAATGAACTTCCTTTTCCTTTTTCACTTTTAACGGAAATTTCTCCGTGGTGATCATCTACGATTCGTTTTACATAAGCTAAACCAAGACCGTGCCCTTTTACGTTATGCACATCTCCAGTATGCTCTCTGTAAAATTTATCGAATATTTTTTTCTGTACCTGTTTTGACATTCCACTTCCTTGATCGGTGATAATCAAAACCACATAATTATTTACATTTTCAGTAGTCACTTTTATTTCGGGAGCCTCTGCAGAATATTTTACCGAGTTATCCAGAATATTAACAATCACATTAGAAAAATGTGAATCGTTGGCCAAAATAGTATCGTGTTTAGCTTTAAAATCGGTTTCAATTTTTCCACTTCTGTCTTCTACAATAAGACTGATATGACTTATTGCATCTTCGATAATCTCATGAAGATTTAATTTTTCCTTTTCTATATCAAGCTCATTTTTTTCAAGCTTTGAAATCCTCAGCACATTTTCTACCTGGGCATGCATTCTTTTATTCTCTTCGCGAATCATGTTCATATATCGATCTACAGCTTCAGGATTTTTGGAAATCATCGGGTTTTTCACAGAATCTAATGCCAGGTTGATAGTAGCTATAGGAGTTTTAAACTCATGGGTCATATTGTTGATGAAATCCGTTTTGATCTGGGATATTTGTCTTTGTCTTATCAATTGACCAATTGCTGAGGAAAATGCAAGTACAATGACTAAGGTAAACATAACTGACAGACCTCCCATTAAAGCTATAGAAGATAAAATCTGCTTGTTTTTATCTTTGAAATTGATAAACAATTGATAATCTGAATACTCATCATTATAACTATAAACTGGTATACCATAAGTGGATGGAGAATTCAATTCAAAGCTGGCTGTTCTTACTTTGGTAGATAAAGCATTGCTATAAATTCCAAAATCATAATCGGATGTCAAATTGCGTTTCTGCATTTGTTCATCAATCAACTTTTTTATTTCTAAGGTATCCACTCGTGTATGAATAGGAATTTTAGAAGCCATTTCTTTGATTGCATCTAGCCAGAGGTACTTTTGCTCATCTTCCAAATTGCTAATTCTTTCAAAGCGCTCCATAGCATTTAGATTGCTCCCGTCGAATCCATCTCTTCGCATCACGGCCGTCACCTTACGGTTGATTAATTTCTTGAATTCAATAGAGTCTTGATTTTCGGCCAAAAATGGTGAGGCTACTTTGTAATCCTCCTGAAACAAGGAGTTGGAATACATAAAATATTCAGTAGAGATTCCTTCATCAGGCAACTGAAATATTTCACTGAGCTGAATGCTAATAGGGGTTTCAGAATCTGCTATAGAAGCAAATTTGAAGTAATATTTGTCAATTTCTTCTTTTTCCAGTTGTTGAACTACATTGATAAGGATTTGCTTGGCTCCCATGGAAAACTGTTCTTCGTTGCTTTCTACAGTATTTTTTATCCAATAGCCTTGAACGAAAATGATTCCGATTAAGGAAACACTCATCAATATAATTATGAATGTAAATATGCGTTTATTCATTTTGCCAAAATTACAGTTTTAACAAAATGCTTTGTCGGTGTTTAACCGAAAGTTAACAAGACAATGCCGCTATTTATATGAAATATTTAAAAATTTCTCATGAAGTTCCTTAACCTGTTGCTGAGTTTGTTTTAAATTAATATTTTCAATAATAAAATCAGCTAACTTTTTCTTTTTGGATTCGGACCATTGAGCCTTCATTCTGGATTTTACATCTTCATAACTCACATGATCTCTTAGCATAACGCGGTCTATCCGAACCTTTTCCGGAGCAGTTACCAGGATGGTATAATAAAAATCCGAAGCCCTGTCTTTTTCAAATATAATTGCTGCTTCGTAAATAATATAAGGAGCGTCTTGTTCATTAAACCATTTTTTAAAGCGCTCGTGTACCCTGGGGTGTATTATAGAATTCAGATTTTGAAGAGCATGATCGTCTTTAAAAACAATGGCAGCTAGATCCGGCTTATGAATTAAACCTTCCGCCGTTAAATTTAAGCCGAAAGTTTCTGCGACTTTAGAAGCCACTTTAAAATCATCCAGTATTTTTTTGGCTTCGATATCTGCGATAAATACGGGTATTTGTAGATCTTGAAACATTTGAGCGACTGTAGTTTTGCCGCTTCCTATTCCCCCGGTAAGACCAATCTTTATCATTTTTTAATTAAATAATCTACTTTATAATTTTCCAGAGAAACATGTTTCACGAGTTTTGGCTGTTTGACTAGCTCTAAAAACATAAAGTCTTCGTTAGGTTCGTATTTAGCAATCACCTTAAAACCAGACTCATCTATTCGTTCATAGTTCGAAAGACTGGTAGTGAAATTTACTTTCACTGTTTTGGGAAAAATGACAAGTTCATTTTCCAGACTCGGATTTTCAAAATGTATTGGAATCTCAAAAGTACCTTCTGTAAATTTTACAACGGGTAAGGTATAATCCACTGTCTCTTCTAGATACTTGATTGAAACGCTATCTATCTTCTGAATTTCAATCTGCCCGTGAAGTGTATCTGAAACTCCTTTCAAAACCTTTTTTTTAGTACTGATAAATTCCAGTGTATTTAAAATGGAATCATTTCCGGAAACTTCTATAAAAGCAGGTTCAAACCTGAAATCTGAAACGGAATCATAACCCTTATTAAAATTAACCTGAATGTTTGGCTTAATTTTTAATTTCTTAGTTGATAATTTATAATGGCTAAATTGAAGCTTTTCCTTTGCTATTTCCAGGACCTCTTTAGACAGATTTAAAGACTTAGCTATTTGAGTTTTGTTGTTTTGAAGGCTATAAGAATAATAATTGCCTAGTGAATCGAGTTGATTAAAATTCAAATCTATGCTTGAGTTAAAGAGAGTAATAGATAAAATTTTAAATCCAGTGTGCTTTACTTGAGCGCTTATATTTTTAGACTTATTTTCAAAAACTATATGCTGAGGAATCCCCTCGAGCTTAAAGGTAAGCTGTACATCATGTTCATAAGTTTTTGACATCTGTACAAAAATCCAGATAAGAAGGGTGAAACCTAGAAAAAAGAAAAAAGCCTTGTAGTTTCTTTTTTGAAGACCGGTTTTTATTTTTTCAATCTGTTTGTATTTATTCATTGACTAAAAAATAATTTTGGAAATGCATTTTCAGGAATTTGTCTCAAGATATGAATTTTGAAATAACTCCAAACAAATCCTACGCCATAGCTTACAAATTGAATATTTGCAGCCAACACGCTTAATATAGCAATTTTAAAATGTTTATGACTAAACAAGGCATCTATAAACATCAGAAAATTATATAACGCATAGAAATAAAGAAGAAAATGAAGTTTAAAAAGAAGCAAAATCAAACCGAGCAAAAGCATCAAGGTATAAAAAAACGGGAACCAATAGGTTATTTTTGAAGTTTCAGGATAGCGAACCAGTAAAATCGGTCTCACCAGGCCAAACTTAAAAACTTGCTGAGCAAATTTTTTAAAATCCGTTCTTCGCTTGTGATAGACCTGTGCTTTATCGATATAACCTACTTTAAATCCAAGTTTTTTAAGCCGAATCGATAAATCCGGATCTTCACCAGGATGAATACTACTAAAGCCTTTGGACTCCAGGAATGCTGCCCTGGAAATACCCATATTGAAACTTCTTGGTTCATAAGAATTGGAGCTCTTAGACTGAGCGCTCCCTCTTATCCCACCAGTGGTAAGCAGTGAAGTCATAGCATAATCTATAGATTTCTGAACAGGAGTAAATGAATCTAAGGCCGTATCTCCTCCTCCATAGCAATCCATATAGCTTTCTGTTAAGGCTTTTCTTACAACCTCCAAGTAATTTGCAGGAACGATGACATCGCTGTCTAAAATGATAAAGTAATTTCCTTTTGCTCTTTTCATCCCATAGTTCCTGGAATCTCCAGGGCCTGTATTTGATTTGAAATAATAGGAAATATCCAATTTTTCCTTAGAGCCTTCCACTGCTTTCTTACAGGTATCCTGCGATCCATCTTCCACAATCACGACTTCAAAAGATTCCGACACCTGGCTAAGACTTTCTAAAAGTTCCATGATTTCCTGAGGACGATTATAAACGGGGATTACAAAGGAAAAGTAAAGCTCTACCATAGCGTAAAGATATTACAAATAAAAAATCCCGAAGCCAAGCTCCGGGATGGATTATAAATAAAGAGCAATTAAATTTTACTGCCTTATAATTTTGAAGGTTCGTATACTTCCATCAACCTCTAAAGAAACTAAATAAACCCCGGAATCGAATTCACTTAAATTCACTTTTGGATTCGAAGATTTTGGAGCAGTCTCCTTAACCAATTGACCAAGTAAATTATGAACTTTTATATTCTCAACAGTGGAAGTTGTAGAAATAGAAAGCATATTCTTAACTGGATTGGGATAATATGTAAAACTGCTTGCCTCAAAATTTTCTGAACTCAAGGTTTGTAATGGCAATTCAACTAATGCACCACCTGAAGGAAGTGCAACCCATAAACCAAAGGCAGCTCCATTTTGATTGGCTGAAGGATCTAAAAATCCACTGGCTAAAACCGTAATTGCCAGATCGCCTAGCCCTAAGGTTTGAAGTGGAGCCTGATAGGATTCTACGACGGCAGAGTTGTCCGCCAGTTCCACGTCAAGGATGTAATCCTGTGTTGCCAAGTTTAGATAACCACGAAAATCGGTATAAGCAATGTCATCGACAATAATTCCGGCAGGAACACCTGTCTCCCTCACGTCTACCATTGGTGCGTCAGTTGACCCATGATGTACCAAAATACTGGTTTCTCCGACATTGGTTGAAGCAAGTTGTGCTCCAGCGTATACTTCGAGGTTAAAATCAATCGCATTGACAGAACTATCGAATTGTGATGGATCTAACACGCCATCAGCTACAGCTATATAGGTTTCATCTTCAGCTAGTGTGGTATTCAAATTAAAAATACTTTCACTCACATCTGTGCTACTAGCCGGTGCAACATCAATATCTATTGGTAATTCAGCTGGCACCTCCAAAAATGCGGTAGCTGTTCTGAATTCAAAATCATCAAGAATGAGGTCACCATCTAAATACACATCTACAAATTCTGCTGCAGGATCTGCAGAGTTATGAATAACCTGTAAACTGGCGGTACGATTAAGTGGTAATTCAACTAGATTTCCTCCGGAAGGTAAAGCCACCCATAAACCAAATTCCGCTCCATTTTGATTAGCAGAAGGATCTAAGAATCCACTTGCTACAACTGTGATTGCAAGATCTCCCAATCCAAAAGTTTGAAGTGGAGCTCTATAAGATTCTACAACTCCAGAATTGTCCGCAAGTTCTACATCAATTATATAATCTTCTGTTGCTGTATCTAAATAACCACCAAAATCACTGTAAGAAATATCATTAACAATAATTCCAAGAGGAACACTTGTTTCTCTCGCATCAACAGTTGGTGCGTCAGTTGATCCGTGATGGACAAGAATACTTGTCTGCCCGGAATTTAAAGAGGTTTCCCGTGCACCAGGATAAACTTCTAAATTAAAATCAATTGTATTTACAGAACTGTCAAATTGTGAAGTATCTAAAACGCCATCTGCAACTAAAATATAGGTTTCACCAGAAGTTAAAGTAGTCGTTAAGTTATAGAGACTTTCACTCACATCAGAACTTGATCCGGGAGCAATGTCTATTTCTAAAGGCGTACCCGCTGGAACATCTACAAATGCTGTACTGGTTCTAAATTCAAAATCATCAATAAGAAGATTACCTTCTAAATACACATCTACAAATTGTGCAGCAGGATCGGCTGAGTTGTGAATAACCTGAACACGAGCTGCTGCACTTGGCTGAAAATCGAATGTTGATGACTTTCTGTCAAAAGTAATGTCATAAATACCACCTATGGCGGGAATATTATCACTGCTACCCTGAACTAAAGTTCCGGAAGGAAAATCTGGACTACCCCAGTTGACATTCCAGTTTTGGTTTTGTCTAAATTTCAATTCGCCGTCCTGTAAGATTTGGAAGTCCAAGGTGTAGATATTTCCATCAGTACTGTTCATCATAACATCAGGTGTCTGATTACTGCCACCTGGCCACTGGGAAATTGCAGGACCTACTAAACCTACAGCGGGAATATCAAAACTATAATCTCCGGTATCCAAATTGAATGTCACTTGATAAAAACCTGCAGTAGTTGGAATATCGGGTCCACCCAAAGTAGCTGTTCCTGAAGGAAACGAAGCTGCACCCAAGGTGTTTTCGTTCCGACTTCCTGAAATACTAAATTACCATCTAAAAATTCTGTAACCGTTAATTCATAGTTTACACCATCAATTGTAGATAATTCAGGATTCGAACCTAACACTGCAGTACCGGCTAATTCGATTTCTGTGAACGTACCTACATCTGTAAAAGCATAGGTATTAGCATTCAAATCCAGGACAATGTCATAAACTCCGGCTTAAACTGGAATGTTACTGGAAGTGATTGTCCCTGTAGGAAAAGTATCACCACCGTAGTTTGGATTATTCCAATCCTTATCAGTTCTAAATTTAGCAGAGCCAGTTGTTAGAGTTAACCCCTCTATAGAGTGTGTTCCATCACCATTATCGGTAAGCATGATATCGGGTTCTGGATTGCTGTTATCTGGCCAACCATTCGCTGCCGGACCAACAATTCCAATCGTTTGCGCTCCAACAAAGTTGAAAGCTAAGAGCATTAACGTAAAAAGTAAAAATTTTTTCATAAGATATGGTTTTAAATTCGTTATCAATTTAACAAAAAAATACCTTATTCTTAAAATTAAGTACAATTTTTTATATAATTATTAATAAATAATGACAGATTCCCTATTTCAATTGTGTTATTTATACCTCCAAGGAAGAACCTGTTAATAATAAAATCCAGCAATGTACATTGCTGGATTTTATATTTATGTTTAGCCTGGAAGGCTAATATTTTTTTTACTATTCTTCCATAGACTCCATAATTTCCTGACTTACTCCCATATTGGAGAATCCTCCATCATGAAATAAATTTTGCAAAGTCACCTTTTTAGTTAGGTCTGAAAAAAGCGTCAAAGTATAATCAGCACATTCCAGTGCTGTAGCATTACCAAGCGGTGACATCTTTTCGGCGTAGTTCATGAAGCCCGTAAATCCTTTTACACCCTGTCCTGCAGAAGTTGGTGTTGGCGATTGTGAAATGGTGTTCACTCTTACTTTTTTATCTTTTCCGAAAAAGTATCCAAAACTCCTGGCTACAGATTCCAGATAAGCTTTGTTATCTGCCATATCATTATAATCTGGGAACACCCGTTGAGCTGCCATGTAAGTAAGAGCTACAATACTCCCCCATTCATTCATCGCGTCTTTTTTGTAAAGCGTTTGCAACAATTTATGGAAAGACATAGCTGAAACATCCAGACCTTTGTGAGTCCAGTCGTAATTTTGATCGGTGTAGTGTTTCCCTTTTCTGACGTTGATAGACATACCGATGGAATGCAGTACAAAATCCAGTTTTCCACCAAGAATGTCCTGAGATTTTTCGATTAAGTTTTCTAAATCTTCAAGATTAGTGGCATCAGCCGGGATAACTTCAGAATTTGTTTTTTCAGCAAGCGTGTTAATGGTCCCCATTCTTAAAGCTACAGGAGCATTGGTCAGAACGAATTCAGCTCCTTCCTCATGTGCTCTTTCGGCCGTTTTCCAAGCGATAGAATTTTCATCTAATGCGCCAAAGATAATTCCGCGTTTTCCTTTCAATAAATTATATGACATAGTTTTATTTTTAATTGAATGCTGTAAAGTTAATCATTTTAACAAAGATTGAGCATGTGCTAGAGCAGATTCAGAGCTTTTATCTCCTCCTAGCATTTCAGCTAGCTCAATAACTCGATCCTGCTGATTAAGAACTTTGATGTTGGACTGTGTTTTTTCGTTTTTCGTGGTTTTATAGACTTTGAAATGCTGTTGTCCCATCCCCGCTATCTGTGGTAAATGGGTTATAGAAATGACCTGTAAAGATGCGGACATTTTTTTCATAATCACTCCCATTTTTGTCGCTACATCCCCGGAAACTCCAGTGTCAATTTCATCAAAAATAATACTCGGCAGGTTTTCGTATTGAGCCAGCAAGCTTTTTATAGCTAGCGTAATTCTTGACAATTCACCACCGGAGGCCACTTTCTTGATATCCTGAGGTGCACTTCCTTTATTGGCTGAGAACAGCCATTCAAAATGATCTGCTCCTCTCGAACTAAACGTCATATTTAAGCTGCCTTCTATCTTAAGCTTAGCATCAGGGATACCTAATTCACCCAGCATTACTTCAACAACTTTAGAAATGGTTTCTGTGGTTTTCAACCTGCTTTCATAAAGTCCTTCAGCTAGCTGCGAAAGCTTCTTTTGTTGTTGGCTGATTTGTAATTCAGCTTCCTGAAGTGCTTTTTCAGCATTTTCTTTAACAGAGACCTGCTGCTCGAGTTCTTCTTTAACATCGATTAAGCCCTGTATATCTGTTACATGATGCTTTTTTTGCAATGTATATATCAGCTGAAGCTTTTCATTCACCTCTTCTAAAGCTTTAGGATCTGCATCCAAAGATTCCAACTGAGTCTGAGTTTCAGAACTGATGTCCTCAGCTTCTATCAAAATACTTTCCAGTCTTTGCTGAAGTTCCTCAAGGCTTGAATCCAGAAGAGAAGCTTTTCGCAACTGCAAATTGATTTCTCTTAATTGAGCAACCACCCCTATAGATTCTTCATCTAACTGCTGGTAAGACTGACCCAGTTTTTCCTGAAGTTCCTCTACATGACTTAGCTTGCTTTGCTTTGATTCCAATTCGTCTTGGAGTCCGGGTTTCAGCTTAGCTTCAGTCAATTCTGAAAGCAAAAACACATTATAATCGTAAGCTTCATCAGCTTTGATTTGCCTGGATTTCAACTCATCAAACTCTTTTTTAAAAGTATTCAGAAGCCTGTAATTTTTAAAATAATCAGCTTTTAATTTTGAATTTTGAGCTACAGTATCTAAAACATCGTATTGGTAATCCTGATTCCCTATCGAAAGCGTTTCATGCTGAGAATGGATGTCGATGAGATGACCTCCTAACTCACTCAAATTTGAAAGCTTTACAGGAGTGTCGTTTACAAAAGCTCTGGACTTTCCTGAAGGTAATATTTCACGTCTTATAATCGTCTCCTCTTCATAATCTAGATCCAAATTTTCGAATAGAGACTGCAAATCGAATGCGCCAACAGAAAAGTGACCTTCAATGACGCACTTTTTTTCAGAATTTCTGATCGAATTTAAGTCAGCCCTCTTTCCTAATAATAAGGAAAGGGCTCCAAGAATAATAGATTTACCAGCACCTGTTTCACCAGTGATAATTGAAAAATTATCCGTAAACTCCAGACTGATGTCTTCAATAAGAGCAAAATTTTTGATCCCAAGGACTCTAAGCACAAGTGAAAATTTAAGACATTAATATGGAAGCTAAACTACTAAATATTGAGCGATCTGGAGCAAAATTAATTACCTATCCGTCTCCATTTTCTGTTGTGAACAGGAGCAACTTGATTCAGAGTAGTCAAAGTTGAACTGATATCCATTTCTGGACCAGCATTTAAGATTTGCATGATCTCATCTGATTTTGCGTCAAAAAACAGTCTGAACAAAACCGCATTAGGTCTGCTCTTAGAATTCTGAGAAACCAAATTGATTGCGGTAAGAATATTTTCTTTTCCGGCTACAACATCGTCATGCATAACATCCAGACCCTTTCTGTGATAGATGTATAAAGCCTTTCTGAAATTTGAAAAATTTCCGGAAAGCAAATCTCTATTAATTCCAAACCGACTTTGAGAAATTCCTGCATCTCTCCAGCCTGCGCCTCCTCTTTGTCCGGCTACATTTACAATTTTTCTGGCTTCCTGATAGAACTCGTCACCTCCACCTTCAGCAAAAGTATCCGCATCATAACCTAAAATGGTATAAACATAAAAACTAATTGTAGAGATAAGATTAGAATTGAACACATTTGGATTGTAGTTCAGAGGCTGAAACTCCTTATATACAAAATTGAAATCATCATCTTTTATATTCAACAAAATGGAATTCATCGTAGAACCAAAGACAGGACGAGAGGATTGTACTTGAAGTGTTGCCTGAAAGCTGTCCGCATCATAACTCTGAACTAAAATTGTAAAACTGCACTTTACACGCTCATGAGGCTGGTAGTTCTCATCTGTCCATTGCGTGTTATTTATAAACTCAGTAATGTCTTTCTCCAAGGTATTAAAAACAGTAAGCTGCGTCTTACCCGTTTGCTGGGCATCCAAAAATACCTCAGCTTCTATAGCTTGAGCAGAAGCCAGTAGAGGAAAACACAAAACCAGTAAAATTGACTTGAAACGCATTAGCTTATAAATTTCAAAAGATGAACCAAAATATCATTGGCAACTTCAGCTTTGGATTTGGTTTCAAAACGAATAATTTCTGAATTTGTTATGATTTTAATTTTATTGGTTTCCTTTTTGAATCCCGCTTCTTTATCATTTAACGAATTTAAGACGATAAAGTCCAAATTTTTCTTCTTGAGTTTAGCTTTCGCATTCTCTTCTTCGTTATTGGTTTCAAGAGCAAAACCCACTAAAATTTGATGGGATTTCAAAGTGCCTAAATGCTTCAGGATATCTGGAGTAGGTTCCAAATCTATGTGTAAAGCTTCTTCTGTTTTCTTTAGCTTTTGATCGAATTGCACTTTGGGTTTGTAATCTGAAACCGCTGCGGCGGCGATCACAATATGGGAATTATCAAAAATTGATGTTGCGGCCTCAAACATCTCCTGAGCGCTAATCACATCCATCCTGATTAAATTTTTATGAGCGAGTTTTAAGTGGGTTGGACCGGTAATCAAATTCACTGTAGCTCCAAGATTCAAAGCCTGTTCCGCCAATTCAAAACCCATTTGTCCGCTAGAATGATTGCCTATAAAACGCACAGGATCAATAGCTTCGTAAGTAGGTCCAGCTGTAATTGTAATGCTTTTACCGTAAAGCGGAAGCTGAGAAAGCACATCTTGTTCCAAAAAGTTGACAATATTTTCAGGCTCGGCCATTCTGCCTTCACCTTCTAATCCGCTGGCAAGATGACCGGACTCTGGTGGAATACATTTATTTCCAAAACTAATTAACTTTTCAATGCTCGCTTTGGAAGAAGCATGCTTATACATATCCAGGTCCATGGCAGGAGCAAAGTAAACAGGACACTTGGCAGAAAGGTAAGTGGTAATCAAAAGATTATTGGCATTTCCAGCAGCCATCTTAGACAGCGTATTCGCAGTTGCTGGAGCAATCAACATGAGATCGGCCCACAATCCAAGTTCTACATGGTTATTCCAGTTTTTTTCTTCATCGGTAAATGAAGAAATCACAGTGTTTTCTGAAAGAGTGGAAAGAGTAAGTGGTGTAACAAATTGCTCAGAATCTGGAGTCATGATTACTTTTACATTTGCTCCAGCTTTTTTAAGCAATCGAACCAAAAAAGCAGATTTATAAGCGGCAATGCCACCTGTAATTCCTAAAAGGACATGCTTACCGCTTAAAATACTCATGTGCAGTACGTGTTACTCTTCAGTATTTTCCTTGGTATTTCTGAAGTAAATTTTATCATCCAACCATTCATCCATGGCTATAGAATGTGGCTTGGGTAGTCTTTCGTAATATTTAGACACTTCTATCTGCTCTTTGTTTTCGAAAACTTCATCGAGATTTTCGTTATAAGTAGCAAACTCATCTAATTTCTCCAAAAGCTCTTTCTTCATCTCCACATTAATCTGGTTGGAACGTTTAGCAACGATAGAAATCGCTTCATAAATATTTCCTGTCGCGGCATCAACCTTGTTTTTGTTGATTGTCGTTGTGCTTATTGGAGCGTTGGTGTGTTTGATATTTGAATTCATAATTCTATTTGGGTATTTGTGCGTTGTTCTATGTCTTGGGCGTAGGATTTGACTTTTATTAAAAGTTCACCTTCAGTATCACCATAATATTTGATGAAATCTTGATAATAAAGCAAAGCTTCAGCCAATCGTTCTGGAACTAAATAAGATACACTATTGATCGCTAAAATATAAGCAGATTCAAACTTGTAGAAAAAAGCCTGCTCTCTAAATGTCGACCCTGGAAACTTGAGAATAAAATTATCAAAAGATTGTATGGCCGCTTTATAGCGCTCAGTGTGATGGTATTGTTTTGCTATTTCGTAAAATTTCTTTTCTATTTTTCGACTCAATTCTTGAATCATCTCATTAGCCGCTATAAAGTATTCTCCATCAGGATAGGCGTTTATATAAAACTGAAGTTTATTCAAAGCTTTATAAGTATCTTCCTGATCTTTACTATAAACAGGCGACACCTCATAATAACTTTTTGCGCTTTTGTAAAATGCCTCTTCTACTTTTTCACTATTGGGATAAGATTTGGTAAAACGCTCAAAAAGGTAACCAGACAGGAAGTAATCTCCTACCAAATAATGCGCATTAGCATTCATATAGCTTACGGTCTCTCCTGCAGGTTTACCTTTATATTGTGGTAAAATCTGATCGAATAAACGTATGGCTTTACGAAAATATTTATTCTTACCGGTTTCGATACCTTCCTCATAGAGCTGCTTCGCCATTTCGTATTTTGGTGAAATTTCCTTCTCCTTCAATACCTTCTGGTATTCTCCACAAGAGGTCAATCCAACACCAATAATCAAGAGTATTAATAATCGCTTCATAGACTTAAATATCGTGCAAAATTAGGGATAAATCTTCGATAATAAAAACGCAATACTTTCTGGCTTATTTCAACTGCCTAATAAAAACACTTAAAGCGGATTTTAATTCCGAACTTGCCTGAATCAAGGGTAATCTAACAAAACTTTCTGTTAAGTTTTTTAATTCCAAAACCGATTTGATTCCGGAGGGATTTCCCTCTTTGAAAATCAAATCTATTCCATCCATCAACCGGTACTGAAGTTTATAAGCTTCATCTGCTTTTCTCTGCATACCAAAATTCACCATCTTGGTAAATTCAGAAGGAAAGCCTTGAGCCATAACAGAAATCACTCCAGCACCCCCGGCAAGTACCATGGGCAGGGTAATCATATCATCTCCAGAAATAACAAGAAAATCTTCAGGCGTATCTCGTATCATCTGCATGGCTTGCACCATATCTCCAGCGGCCTCTTTTATTCCAATGATGTTATCAAAATCATTCGCCAGACGCCTAACTGTGAGTGGAAGCATATTAGAACTTGTTCTTCCCGGCACATTATAAAGTATTACAGGAAGTGGTGATGCTTCAGAAATAGCTGCGAAATGCTGATAAATCCCTTCTTGACTTGGCTTATTATAAAATGGAGAAACCGATAAAATCGCATCGAAACCCTCTAAATCTTCAGATTTAAGATCATTTACCACTTGTGAAGTATTGTTCCCTCCCATACCTAAAATGAGTGGCAGCTTAGCCTTGTTTTCCTTTTTTATAATCGTTTTCACGATTTCCTTTTCAACTTTAGATAATGTCGTACTTTCTGCCGTTGTGCCCAATACCACCAGATAATCTACTCCATTCTTAATTTGAAACTGAACCAAACGCCTTAAAGCATTCTCATCTACTTCATTTTCTCTAGTAAAGGGAGTAGCCAAAGCAACTCCTGTCCCCAAAAACTGTGTCATTTTTTATTTAAATTATATGTTTAATGTATTTAGAACTTTCTTCAAAAAAATCAAGGTTCTTAGAATCTAAAGCCAGCAACAAATCATTCACCTTTTCATTGGATTCATGTAATCCTACCTTCAGTTTCGCTTCTGTATGTTGAGCAACAATCTCTAAGCAAAGCTCATCTTTGCCGAAAAAATTGAAAAGCAGTTTATACTTATGAGATAAAAACTCAGTAATAGTTTCAGATTTAGGCTGACCAAACAAAGAAAAATCTTTTTTTATAAAAACAAAGTCTGGTTTTTCAACTCTATCATACCTATGCCTGCTAAATCCCAAAAGATTGATTTCTGAAGTTTTTACTTTAAAATTCTTTTCGATAAGCTGTTGAAGTTGATATCTGTCTGAAACATCATCATTATACAACACACCGATCTTAGAGCCTGGCTTATCATTTATCTTAGGAGGTTTTGAAGACTCCAGGTTTTTCCTGAGAAAATAAGTTTGAATTGAATTAAGCACCTTTAAATTTTGGTTCAAATATAAGTGATTATTGAGCCATTCAAAGTAAAAAAAATCAGTCTTTCAACCAGGCCTGTCTCAATTTGAATTCAGGAGCATCGCTATCCAAATCAACCGACTGTAAACTTGTTTTTTTAATGTAAGGCTGAGCCGTTTTTCCCTCGAAAGTCATTTCCTCCCCATCTCTTATCACTGTCATTGTAAAATCTTGCCCTTCTTGCCAGGCCATAGAAGTCGAGATCAGGTCTCTTATATTTTGCAAGGTATATTCAGTGCCGTTGATGGACTTTATCACATCACCTCCCTTTACCCCTAAATCTTTGAAAAATGAATTCATCGGGTAACTTTCTCTGAAAAAAATCGTTTTCTCATCCTGGTTGACGTCTATATATGGAGTTCTTCCATTCAAAAAATAACCGGTCTTAGACAGGCTTTCAGTTTTTTCCACGCCTACTTTGGCAAAAAATTCATCGTAAGGTATTGGTGTATTTCCAGTTACGTAGCTGTCAAAAAAGCTTTGGATTTCAGGATAGGTCATGGCAACGATTTCAGAAATTAAAGCCTCATCCTCAAAGGGCTTATCTTTTCCGTATTTAGAAACCAGTTTTTTCATCAGATCCAAAATCCCCATCTGCCCGTCGCTCAATTCTCTCAGGCGAATATCCAAGGCCATACCTATCAATGCTCCCTTTTGATACACATTATAATAACTGTCTTTATATTCATCTTCTAATATATTCTCGCTCATTACAGTAAATGCCATCGTATCATCAAACGCCATGGAAGTTTCGATTTTTTCATTCATACGCTGATAAAATTCTTCTTCAGAAATCAAACCCTGATTGATTTGAAACAAATTGGCAAAATACTCGGTAACCCCTTCATACATCCATAAATGTTTGGACATTTCTGGATCGTTATAATCGAAATAATGAACTTCCTTAGAGTGGATATTCAAAGGAGTGATGATGTGAAAAAATTCGTGTGAAACGACATCGGTCATCGTTTCTTCAAGCTGCTCCAAACTCATGGTTTCCGGTAAAACTACACTTGTAGATGTGTGATGCTCTAAAGCGCCAAATCCACGCGCATCAGGACTGTCCATTTCAGACAAATACAGCAAGATTGCATAGATATTGGTGTTATCTATTTCGCCTAAAAAAGATTTTTGAGCCTGAACCATTTTTTCCAAAGCTGGTTTCAGATCTTCGGTTGTATGAATTTTATTGGGAGAATGAACACTTAGCAAGACTTTCATACCTTCAATATCGAAGCTAGTGGTGTCCGGTTCAGAATATAAAATCGGATGGTCTATTACTCCAAAGTATCTGTCTGTAGAAAATTCATCGATCACGTAAGTTCCTTTATCCGTTTGATTTATAACGGGTAAAGAAGCCGAAGCTGCCAAAGAAGAAGGTCTGTGGATATTGATTTTGTAGGGAATTTCTTTAGCATCTTCAAAATAGCCGACCATCGCATGCAAATTCAGCATAAAATTATCACCAGCTTCAAAATTGGTTCCCGCCGGAGAAAACACACCGCCCTCCCCTTCAATGTCATAGGTATCATCCACTTCATAAATAAGCTTGTCGAAGTCTGAAGAATTGGAGATTACCCAGGTATTATCATCCTGGCGGATCGTTTCCATCACATTACCATCGTAGTCAAATGCGATAAGTTCGCTGGCAAACTGGCCATAATTGTTGATTTCATAAGTACCAGGAACTGTTTTGGGCAAGTAAAATTTGAGCGAATCTGAAGCTACCGGTCCGGGATTCATGCTTACTTTGACTCTATCGTTTTCGATTTCATTCACAAAAATATCGACGACAACAAGGTCATTTTCCTTTTGCGAAACCGATTTACAACTTACAATACCAACCAAAACCATTAAAGCTAAAACTGTATTTTTCATGTTTTTAAATTTCTTATTGGACTATTAGGTTTGAATATCGTTACAAGCAGACCTAGAATTTTATCACTTTATTCAGTGTGTTTATATCTTTTGAAGCACCAAAAATATACACCAGATCATCTATTTCAATTCTAGTCTCCGGATTAATATCCGAGATGTACTTTCTACCCCGTTTTATGGCTAAAACTGTCACATTATAATTTTTACCGATTCCAGATTCACCTATAGAAGCTCCGGCAATATTATTATTCCCATGCTGAACGTGTAGCGTCGCCACTTCTTTATCCGGAATATTCAGTTGCTGAAAAACCGCATTGGTAGATGTTGGTTTGATACTTGTTAACATCTGGTAATCTGAAGACCTGATGCTGGTAACTATATTTTCAATATCTCCCTGAGTGACCATGTATTGTCTTAGCACTCGCGTAAAAATTTCGATAGAGGTTTCGAATTCTTCCGGTATCACCTCATCTGCACCAACCTTCATATTCTCTTCAATCTCCTTGACATATCGCGTTCTTACGATAATGTAAACCGTCTGAGAGAATAAACGAACCGAAGAAATAATCTTTTTGGTGGCACCTGGATCTGAAATAGCGATCACCACTACCCTGGCTTTCTGAATATTGATATGCTTTAAAATTTCAGGATCGGAAGCGTCACCGTAAATGACAGGCTGTTTTTTTTGCTTAGCCAGTTTGATAGCTTCATAATCCATATCCACGATCACATAGGGAATATCAATATGAGAGGTAACTCGCGAAATATTTTGACCATTGATTCCATAACCCACAATAATCACATGGTCTTTCCAGTCGTGGTCAGAATCGACTTCCTGACTGCTGCTTTCGATTTTTCGTTTATTCATGCGCTTTCTCACCCGCTTTGGAATGGCCGCTCTGAGGAGAAAATCTGACATCCTATGAGATTTTTGCAACACGAACGGCGTTAAGGCCATGGTGATGATGGATACCGCAAGAAAATACTGATATAATGCATCGGGCAATAAATCATTCTGCAAACCTACTGTAGAAAGTAAGAGTGAAAATTCTCCCACCTGGAAAATGCTAAAGGCCGACAAAAACACCGTTCTTGGCTGGTTTTGGAGGAACAGAGCCACAAAAGCTACAATGACCACTTTAATAATCAAAACGGCCAGTACAAAAAGCAAAATGTAAACCACATGATTTATAAAAAAGTGGATGTCCAAAAGAGAACCTACCGAGATAAAAAAGAAACTTATAAAGATCTCTCGGAACGGAAGAACATTGGCCGTAGCTTGGTGACTGTATTCCGATTCTGAAATGATCAATCCTGCAAAGAAAGCACCCAGAGCCAGCGAGAGACCAACAGAGGACGTCAGCCAGGCCACAGAAAAGCAAAACACGATGGTCGTTAAAATGAATAATTCTCTGTTTTTTGACTTGACAACCAGTTTAAAAATGAAAGGCACAACATACTTTTGAAGCACGAAAACCACCAGGCCAACCCCTATGAGTTTAACTAAAAGAATAAAAAGGGTTTCTCCTATATTTTCGGCCTTTCCGGCTAAAATAGGAGTCAAAAGCATCATGGGTACGACAATGATATCCTGAAAAATAAGGATCCCTAAAGCTATTCTTCCATGAGGAGACTTTATTTCACCTTTCTCCTGCAGCATTTTAAGAACGATGGCTGTACTGCTTAAGGAGATCAAAAACCCGATAAATACAGCTGTGTTAAGGTCTATACCTAGGGCCATAGCCACTAAAGCAGTTATCAAGATCGTGCCTCCAACCTGCAGACCACCTCCTACAAATACCGTTTTCTTAATTTTCATCAATCCGCTAAAGGACAATTCTATACCGATGATGAAGAGCAGAAAGATGATGCCTATTTCTGAAAGCAGCTCTACCTCATGCCTCGAACTCAACAGGTTAAACGCACTTGGTCCTACGATAATACCCGCAAATAAAAATCCGAGAATCGATGGCACTTTCAGCTTTTGAAACGCTAAAATAATGACAATCGAAATTCCTAAAACGACAACAATTTCCTTAAGCAGAGGGATTTCCATAAATTATATTAAAACAGTTTTGCAAAAATACCAAAATTAAATCCTTAATGTCTTTTGAGAATACGAAATAAAAATAGCATTTAAACTCCCTAATTCTGGCAAATTCAAGCTAAAGTTAATTTTCAAACCTATTATATTTACCGAAAATTGATCCTGATGAAAACACTCAGCCTATTCTTTTTGCTTTCGGTGCTGTGGTCCTGTGCAGATGCACCCCAGAAACTGACCCACATAGAGAGCAAACAAATTTTGATCTCCGACACTATTGCGGAAAATAAAGAACTGGAAACCTTTATAACCCCTTACCGCAGGAGAATCAAAGAAGAAATGGAAGGCGTGCTCTCCTACACGCCTAATGCGATGTATAAGGCTGAGGCCAAATTCAACACGCCTATTGGAAACATGATGGCAGATGCGGTTTTTGAGATGGCCAACCCTCTGTTTAAAGAACGGACAGGACATAGTATTGACCTGGTGATTTTGAATTACGGAGGCATTCGCGGGGGGATCAATGCCGGAGACATCACCACCAGGACAGCTTATAACATCATGCCTTTTGAAAATGAAGTTGTGGTTGCTGAATTGACTTCAGATGAACTTCAGGCTTTGGTTGATTATCTGGTCCAGAATAAAGCAGCTCACCCCATCTCAGGGATTCAAGTGATTCTGGATGCTCAAGGCAACCTGAGTGAGTTTAAAGTAAACGGAGCGCAAAATCAGAGGAAATCCTACTACGTAGCCACCTCCGACTATTTGGCAAAAGGCGGCGATAGAATGGATTTTTTCCTCAGTGCCAGGAACGTTCAGGGCCTGGATTACAAACTGAGAAATCTGTTTATCGACTACTTCAAAAAAAAGGACACGATAGCACCAGTCAGGGATCAACGTTTTATTCAACTTCAAAACTAAAGGCATGAATCGATCGAAATTTATAAAAACAACGGGAGCTGCCACTGGTTTTCTGGCAGCAGGCGGGCTGGGTGTTCTGAGTGCTTTTAAACCCAAGCAATTCTCTAAACACCTCACCATTTTACACACCAACGATGTGCATAGCCACATCGATCCTTTTCCGGCCAATGACAGCCGATACGCCAATCTTGGAGGCGTTTCCAGACGATACACTTTCATTCAGCAGGTGAGATCGGAAAACCCAAACACGCTGGTTCTCGATGCTGGAGATGCTTTCCAGGGCACGCCTTATTTTAATTTTTACGGGGGCGAGCTCGAATATAAATTGATGAGTAAACTGGGCTATCATGCCTCTACCATTGGAAATCATGAGTTTGATAACGGGATTGCGAATATTGCAGCACAGCTGCAGCATGCAGAATTCGATCTGCTCAGTTCAAATTATAATTTCTCCAATACCGTTTTGGACGGCCTGGTGAAATCGCATCAAATTTATGAGGTTAACGGCCTAAACGTCGGGGTTTTTGGTCTGGGAATTCAACTGGAAGGTCTGGTTTCCAAAGAGCTTTACAAGGAAACCGAATACCTCAACCCTGTGGAAATCGCTCAGGAACAGACCCGGATTTTAAAACAGAACCTCAACTGTGACCTAGTGATTTGCCTGTCGCACTTAGGCTATAGTTACCGCTCTGATAAAATTGATGATTTGAAACTGGCGGCACTTACCAGAGACATCGACCTTATCATCGGCGGACATACCCATACCTTTCTGGAAAAACCAAGTCTTGTCGAGAATTTGGATGGCAGAAAAGTTCTGGTCAATCAGGTGGGCTGGGGCGGTATCAATGTAGGACGAATCGATTTTTACTTCGACGAAGCCGGCGAAAACGAAAATGAAAGTCTTGTTATCGAAGTTTAAAGAGCCGGAAGTCCGCTTACAGGGAAGCTGAAGAAAATATATTTACCGCAGAAACGCTTAGAACGCAGAATTATGAAATACCGAACATTCAATTTAGAATTATGAATTTTAAATTAACCGACCAGTATTTCACAAAAACGGTCTACATTATTTAGGGAAGGTCTGTCATTCTACTTCCTACTTCCTACTTTCTACTTTCTAGTCTTCTATCATTTTCAAAAATTCATCTTCAGTGATGATCTTGACACCAAGGTTTTCTGCTTTAGTACGCTTGCTGGGTCCCATATTGTCCCCGGCAACCAGGTAATCCGTCTTTTTGGAAATGGAACTGGTGTTTTTTCCGCCGTGGGTTTCTATCAGATTTTGAAGCTCCTTTCTGGACACTTTCTCAAACACTCCAGAAATAACAAGAGTTAAATCTGCCAGCTTCTGACTTTGATTTTCTAACTCCTCTTCAGAAATTTCCAGATTGAGTCCATAACTTCTCAATCTGTCAATGCGTTCTTTATTGGCATCATCGCTAAAAAATTCCACGACACTTTGCGCTATGCGTTCTCCAATTTCGTCAACTGATGTCAGGTTTTCTAAACTGGCAGAAGCTAAAACGTCTATGCTTTTGTAGGCTTTCACCAGCTTTTTGGCAACGGTTTCCCCCACATACCGAATTCCCAAGCCAAAAAGCACCCGCTCAAAAGGAACTTCCTTGGAAGCTTCGATGCCCTGAATCAAATTTTCAGCTGACTTTTCCGCCATGCGTTCCAGGGGAAGCACATCTTCTTTTTTCAGGGTATACAGGTCGGCGTAATCTTCGATTAAGTTTTCTTTCACGAGTAAAGCCACGGTCTCCCCGCCAAGGCCTTCGATATCCATAGCTTTTCTGGAAATAAAGTGCTGAATCCGACCAATAATTTGAGGGGGACAGCCCTCCGAATTCGGACAAAAGTGAAGCGCTTCGCCTTCTTTGCGTTCCAGCGGTGTTTCGCAAACCGGGCATACTTTGATGTACTCAGTGGGTTTAGAATCCGGATTCCGCTGTGTAAAATCAACCCCAATAATTTTGGGAATAATCTCCCCTCCTTTTTCAACAAACACCACATCCCCTTCTCTTACATCCAGCTTTTCAATCTGGTCAGCATTATGCAAAGACGCGCGTTTTACGGTGGTTCCTGCCAGCTGTACAGGATCTAAATTGGCCACTGGAGTGATGGCACCGGTTCTGCCAACCTGATAGGTGATTTCGTTTAACAGCGTCGAAACCTGCTCGGCTTTAAATTTATAGGCCATTGCCCAGCGTGGCGATTTCGCCGTATAACCCAACTCTTCCTGCTGCTGAAGACTGTTCACTTTTATGACAACACCGTCGGTTTCATAAGGCAAGTCACGTCTGTGCTTATCCCAGTAGTCGATATAATTAAAAACGGCTTCCATGGATTTCGCGAGCTGAGCTTCTTCTGGAACATTAAATCCCCAGGCTCGTGCTTTAGTTAAGCTTTCCATTTGAGTGTCTACACCCAGGTTCTCACCTGTCAGATTGTATAACAAACACAGCAAAGGCCGTTTGGCAACCTCTCCGCTATCCTGAAGTTTCAAACTTCCTGAGGCTGTATTCCTTGGGTTGGCATAAGGTTCCTCTCCCTGTTCTACTTTCTCAGCATTGAGTTTTGCAAAGCCTTCATACGGCAATACAATTTCTCCGCGAATATCAAAGCGTTCTGGATAATCGTCTCCTTTCAGTTTTAAGGGAACCGATCTTATGGTTTTTACATTATGAGTGATTTCGTCACCCTGGGTGCCATCTCCCCGAGTCACAGCTCTTACAAATTCACCGTTTTCATAGGTTAAGCTGATGGATGCACCGTCGTATTTCAGTTCGCAGGTAAACTCTACGGGTTCCTCTACGATTTTCTGAATTCGGGTTTCCCAGTCTTCGAGATCTTCTTTAGAGTAGGAGTTGGACAACGAATACATGGGGAAATCATGCACCACCGTTTTGAAGCTTTTGGTCACTTCACCACCGACCCGCATCGTAGGCGAATTAGAATCGTAAAACTCTGGATGGGCCTGCTCCAGCTCCTGTAACTCCTTCAGTTTCATGTCAAAATCATAATCAGAAATCTCAGGATTATCCAGAACATAATACTTATAATTATGCTCATGAAGCTCCGATCTTAGCTGTTCTATCTTGTGTTTTGCATCCATGAAATCGAAAAATTAATGACGTTGGTAAAAGATTTAAATTTAAACTAAAATCTTTAAAAACCAGTCTTCAAAACAAGCATTCAACTAAGTTTAATAAGCTTTTAGCATTCTATCATTCCCCCTAAAATCTTTCCTCAGCTCAATATGCTGAAAACCAAAATCTTTAAATAAGTGACAGGTTTCTTCAGCTAAATATTGATTGATTTCCAGGTAAAGCACTGGTTTTTTATTCATTTTTGAAGCTAATACAGCTATTTTTCTGTAAAATACAAGAGGGTCGTCATTGTCAACAAACAAGGCCAGATGCGGCTCATTTTTCAATACATTAGCTTTCATTTGCCTTTGCTCATCAAACTTCACATAAGGCGGATTGGACACCAGGATGTCTGCTTCCGGAAGCTGATCGAGTTTCAAGACATCGGCATGGACAAATTCTAGTGATGATCCCTTTTTTTTAGAACCTGTCTGTCCAAGACATACCGATAAATTTGATGCGGCTATTTTTAATGCTTCAGCAGAAATATCTAGTGCTTTAATCTTGACCTGATGCAGGTGTTTGGCCAGGGCGATGGGAATACAGCCGCTTCCGGTTCCTAAATCTAGAAGAGTCAGCTGAAGCCTGGAAGACTGGTAGTCTTCCAGCACCCATTCTACAAGCTGTTCTGTTTCTGGTCTTGGAATTAAAACATGGGGATTGACTTCCAGTTTCAAACCAAAAAATTCGGTATGACCTAAAATATATTGAATAGGTTCTTCATCCTTCATTCTTTTTTTGGCCTCTTCAAATTTCTGAAGTTGACTTTCACTGAGATCAGCTTCGGTTTTAAGCAACAGATCATAGGTTTTTAAATCGAATAGGTCTTCTGCAAGCCAGGAAAAAAAAGTTGCTGCCTCCTCTCGCTCGTAAACAGAAGAAAGGTCCTCTAAAAATGCATTTCTAAGGCTTTTCAAATTTGTCATTCTTCTTCTGACTTATATTTACTGGAAACTTCAAAACCAAAAACCGCATCAAACTTCTCGTAAATTTTATCAAACTCCTTTTTCCTCACCGCAATTTTAAATCGGCAGTCCAGCTTCAGATCCTGCTCTACAATAACTAAGTCATATTCCTTAACCAACCTCATCACCAAATTCATTAGATCGTACTGGCAAACTACATCAAAATTAAGGTCAATCGTTTTAGAAATAAGTTTGCTGCTTTCCAAGGCCATTTTTGCTGCGGTCTTATAAGCAGAAATCAAACCACCTACACCCAGCTTGGTGCCTCCAAAATATCTGACCACAACCACCAAACTATTGGTAACCTCAAAATTTTGCAACTGACCCAGAATGGGCATTCCTGCAGAATTGGAGGGTTCGCCATCGTCATTGACTCTGAAATGTTCATAATTTTCACCTATTTGCCAGGCATAGCAGAAATGACCCGCTTTATTGTGTTTGGACCTTAACTCTATTAGGGCAGATTCAACCTCTTCTTCAGTGTGTACTGGAAAGGAATAGCCAAAGAATTTACTTGCTTTTTCCTTAAGAAGCACTTCAGGACCAGATTGTTCTATGGTTTTGTAAGCGTCTTTATCCAACTGAATATGGTTTGAAAATAAAATGTGTAACTAGCCCTGAATTAAGAAAATCGCAGGTCTTTTATGCAAATCTATGGAAGTTTTCTTCCATTCAGCCGCGGTTTGTGTTTTTATAAACTCTGTAGATAAGGTAAGGTCTACAGCAACACATATCCTGGTAGAAGCCTGTAAGGTCGAAATAAGACTGATCAATAATTTATTATTTCTGTAAGGCGTTTCAATAAAAATCTGGGCCTGATTCTGTTCTAAGGAAGTTTTCTCAATTTTCTTTACGAGATGCTTGCGCTCCTGATTGTCTATGGGCAGGTAGCCGTGAAAAGTAAAACTTTGACCGTTGAGTCCGCTGGACATCAGAGCCAGCAAAATAGAAGATGGCCCAACCAAAGGAACCACCTGGATGTTGTTTTGATGTGCCAGTGCAACCACCTGGGCTCCAGGGTCTGCAACACCAGGACAACCGGCATCAGACAGCAAACCCATATTGATCCCCTGCTCACATGCTTCCAAAAAGCTGGGGATTTCTAAGTCTGAAGTAAATTTGTTAAGAAGTTTAAATTCTAGGTTAGGCTGAGATTTAGAAGGCACAATTTTTTTTATAAAATGCCTGGCTACTTTTTCATTCTCAACGATGTAGTGATCGATTTCGTTTATCACTTTTCTTATAGAAAGCGGAAGCACTTCTAAAGGCGGCAGATCTCCAAGCCGATTTGGAATAAGATAAAGCTTACCCTTTTTCTGAACGTTTCCCATGTCTTGATTTTATTATGAAACTAAATTTAAGACTTATCCCATTCTTTAGCTATAACAGAACAGGATTCTTCTAACATTTCATACACCTGTTTAAAGCCATCTATCGAATTATGGTAAGGGTCTGGTACACTTTCGTTTTCACCAGGAAAAATCTTATCTAAAATCAGACTTACCTTATTGCGGTCTTCTTGAGTTTCTGCTAAATCCAATATATCTTCATAATTGGAAGTATCCATTACAAAAATATGATCAAATCTTTTGAAATCTTCTTTCACAAAAGGCCTGCTTCGCTGATTGGTAATATCCAATCCATAGTCTCTGGCAACCTCTATGGAGCGTTGATCTGGCAAAGAGCCTTCATGCTGATTTGAAGTGCCCGCAGAATCTATTTCATATTTTGAGGAATCTAGTTTAGATCTTAAAATGCCTTCCGCCAGTGGAGAACGACAAATATTTCCTAAACATACCATCAAGACTTTGGTCATAGCTGCTTGAATTTAACTTCAAGATCCTGAATAAACTTACGAAACTGCTTGTCAGATTCCTGCAGGTTAGAAACAATTTTACAAGAATGCAAAACGGTAGAGTGGTCCCTCTGCCCAATATGTCTGCCGATATTAGTGAGTGATGTTTTAGTGATTTCCTTAGCGAAATACATAGCGATTTGTCTGGCCTGTACGACATTACGCTTTCTGCTTTTGGACTGTAATTCATCAAGCTCAATATGAAAATAATCACTTACTACATTTTGAATATCATCTAAAGAAATCGGTTTTTTGTTATTCTTGACGTAATTCTTAACGATTTGCTCCGCAAGATCGATAGTGATTTCAGTTTTACTAAATGAGGAATGAGCGATTAGCGAAATGATTGCACCCTCCAATTCTCGGATATTGGTAGTAATCCTGGAGGCGATATAATCTAAAATTTCATCCGCCATTTCCACTCCATCATTATAGAGTTTATTTTTGATGATTTTAATTCGGGTCTCATAATCCGGCTGTTCCAGTTCTGCCGAAAGTCCCCATTTAAATCTCGACAAAAGACGCTGCTGTATATCCTGCATATCTACAGGTGCTTTATCACTGGTCAAAATTACCTGTTTACCATTTTGATGCAAATGGTTGAAAATGTGGAAAAAGACATCTTGAGTTCCTTTTTTACCAGAAATCAATTGAATGTCATCAACAATAAGAACATCTATAATTTGATAAAAATGAATAAAATCATTTCTGTTATTTTTAGAAACCGCGTCGATATGCTGTTGAGTAAATTTATCGGCCGAGATATAGAGCACAGTTTTCTCGGGAAACTTATCCTTTACCTGCAAACCAATGGCATGTGCGAGGTGAGTTTTTCCCAGACCTACTCCGCCGAAGATAAGGAGTGGATTAAAAGAAGTTCCTCCCGGCTTATTGGCCACAGCGAGGCTTGCAGATCTAGCTAATCTATTGGAAGTGCCTTCCAGAAAATTGTCGAAACTATAATTTGAATTTAACTGAGAGTCTATTTTAAGATTTCTAATTCCTGGAATCACAAAAGGATTTCTCAACTCGGGATTTTTCTGCCTGGCAGGAAAATCTACAGACTGGGAATGAACATTGGACCTTTGTGTACTGGGAATTTTTTCTGTAAAAGGTTGTTTGTTGCCTTCTGCATTTTCCATACGAATCACGTAGACCAGTTTTGCAGCCTTCCCAAGTTCTTTGGTCAGGGCAACTTTTAACAGGTCAACATAATGCTCTTCCAGCCACTCGTAAAAGAATTTTGAGGGGACTTGGATACTTAAGGCGTTGTCATTGAGTTTAACAGCATTAATCGGTTGAAACCAAGTTTTGTAAGCTTGATCTGAGATGTTATCTTTGATGAAGATAAGACAGTTCTCCCAGACCGAAGTTGCTGATTTTGACATAGTTAAACTTAAATATTGTATTAAAATTAAATTCAAATAAAGTTGCACACACTTTATTTGGAAGACAAATATGTAAACAAACTTTCTAATAAAAAAATTAAATTTATGTTGAGATTCTAGTTTTTTCTACCTATACTTAAAGAGATATTAATAGATAAATTTTGAGCAAAAATTATAAAGAAATAAAACCGATTTCCACCACTTCAACAATAGAAGTTAGGTATGCAGAAACCGACCAAATGGGCGTGGTACACCACGCGGTTTATCCTATTTATTTCGAACAGGCCCGAGTAGATTGGTTAAGAATCATGGGGATGCATTATCAAAGAATGGAAGATAGTGGAGTGATGTTGCCTTTGAATAAGTTAACAATAGATTACAAAAAACCAGCAAAATTTGGCGATATATTAATGGTAAAGACAGGCCTTTATCAGTTACCGAGTGCAACCATTACGTTTGATTATGAAATCAGGAATCAGTACGAAGAACTGCTTACCCTGGGGCAGACTGTCCTGGTATTTGTCAAGCAGTCCACCGGCAGACCCATGCGCTGTCCGGATGAGATTATGAATTTGATTGAAAATGCAATTCCAAAAGACTAGTCCTCAAAAAAAGCATCGATAAGCAGCTGAGCCGTTGCTGGATTTGTGGCGATGGGAATGTTGTGAACATCACAAATCCTCATCAGCATCTGCACATCTGGTTCGTGTGGATGCTTACCAAGGGGATCCCTGAAAAATAAAATCATAGCCAACTTTTTTTCCGCCGCCATACCGGCAATCTGAGCATCCCCACCTATAGGCCCAGAAAGTTTTTTCTCAACTTTAAGCCCTGTATTTTTCACATGAGTTCCCGTAGTTCCAGTGGCGACGAGTTCTACCTTTTTAAGTCGGTCAAGATTTTTATTCAGGAAGTTGACCATTTCTGGTTTTTTTCCATCATGAGCTATAATTGCGATTTTTTTCATCACTTTATCAGTTTAATTCTTTTTTCATAAAAATAGTGCAGGAATAATGACCCGTATCGCCCATTCTCTCTGAAATATATTCAAAGCCTGTTTTTTGATAGAGTTTCTGAGCTGCAGTCATGCTTAGTAAAGTTTCGATATAACACACCTGAAAACCCTGATCTTTGGCAAAGTCGAGGCACTTTTGCATCATCTGCCTCCCTAATCCCCGTCCTCTGGCACTAGGATCAAAATACATTTTCTGAAGTTCACAAATTTCAGGATCTCCATTATCTAAGGGTGAAATACCAGCACTGCCTAAGATTTCATCTCCTTCCAGCAACACAAAATATTCTGATCTTTCTTTCTGATATGTTTCAAAAAGCTGATCTAAAGCCTTGTCTTCATAAGCAGTCCCCACTTTTGGCGCTCCCTGCTCTACAAGCACATGTCGTATCATTTTAGCAACTTTTCTATTATCTTTTTGTTGAATTGGGCGTATGCTTATTTCTGTCATTTTTAGTCTTCAGTTGAACGATTTGATATTTTTAAATTTACAGGCTATTATACAATTACTATACCTGCTGGCAAAATTAAATGATTTAAAAGTTGCAGGTACATCTATTTAAAAAATTAAATTTAATACTTATGAACTCCAAAAAAATAAACAGTATAAATTTTAAAAAGTAGATAAAACCTGAGTTGAATGCTTAAGTCTTTTTCTATTTTTACACGGTGAATACAAATGAATTTTATATAAATAGATGCCTGGAGTTGGCAAAAAATGGGTTGGGAACCACATACCCAAATCCACTTGTGGGTTGTGTTATTGTTCATAACAACCAAATTATAGGTGAAGGCTGGCACATACAGGCAGGTAATGCCCATGCCGAAGTAAGAGCCATACATGCTGTTAAAGACCAGTCGTTGCTGAAAAACTCTACGCTTTATGTTACGCTCGAACCTTGCAGCCATTATGGTAAGACACCGCCCTGCAGTGATCTTATCATTGCCAAAAAAATTCCTAATATCGTGATTGGAACCCTAGATCCCTTTGCGAAAGTTTCTGGCATGGGTATCAAAAAATTACTAGCTGCTGGAAGAAATGTTGTCGTGGGTGTTTGTGAAGAAAAATGTGAACTTTTGAACAAGCGCTTTTTTACCTTTCACAGAAAAAAAAGACCTTACATCATCTTGAAGTGGGCAGAAACTAAGCACGGTTTTATCGCTCCTGTTGATCAGAAAAAAGATGTGATTTTCTGGATTACCAATGCCTATTCTCAGCAGCTTGTACATAAATGGAGAAGTGAAGAACAGGCTATTTTAATAGGAACCCAAACGGCTAGGATGGACAATCCAAAACTGAATATCAGGCATTGGACAGGAAAAAATCCTACGCGTATAGTCCTGGATAAATCCTTAAAATTGCCAAAACATCTATCGGTAATGGATACTTCGCAGCCCACTGTCGTGTTTCATCACAGCAACTTAACAGCTGAGAACCAGAAAAATTTAAGCTTTACCCCTCTGGATTTCGATAGCGACACACTGCCGCAAATCTTGGATAAGCTGCATCAGCTCGAACTTCAATCTGTCATCATTGAAGGCGGAAGCAGGACTTTACAGAGTTTTATAGATGCAGGATTATGGGATGAAGCCAGAGTTTTTAAGGCTCAGAATGAAATTGATAAGGGCATAAAGGCACCGGTATTAAACAAAGAAGCCTCTCGTACAACTGAGATAGAAGGCGATCAACTGAATTACTTTTACAATGATTAAAACCATCATATTTGACTTCGGAGATGTATTTCTCACTCTGGACAAATCTGCGACTACCAAGCATTTAAAGAAGCAGGGGATTTCTGAATTGGATTCTGAGACCCTCAAAATCAATGAGTCTTATGAAAAAGGATTGATTTCATCCAATGAATTTATCCAGCACTATACTGAAAAATTCGACGGGCTTTCTGATGAAAAATTCAAGAAGGCCTGGAACTCAATTTTAATTGACTTTCCTTTAGAACGGCTTGATTTTTTGAAAAAATTAAAAACCAACAAGGCTTACAAAATAATTTTACTCAGCAATACAAACGAGCTTCACATCGACTGGGTGAAGGAACATGTTTCAGTTTTCGAGGAGTTTAAATCCTGTTTTGATCGGTTTTACCTCTCGCATGAAATTAATTTTAGAAAACCCGACAAATCTATTTTTGAATTTGTTTTGAAGAAGAATGATTTAAAACCAGAGGAAACTTTATTTATAGACGACACCTTAGAACACATCCTGACAGCACAGCAACTGGGCATTCACACCTGGCATCTAAAAGCGGGTCAAGAAGAAGTGTCTCAATTATTTTCTAAAAAAACGGATTTGTTTTGATAGCCTTAATCCTAAGTATTTTATCCTCCAGCGCAATTTATATCGTTTTCAAGCTCTTCGGCAAGTATAACATTACAACGCTAAACGCCTTAATTGTCAATTATTTTATAGCCTTTGTGCTCGGATTCATGCTCCAGGGAAATTTTTCTGTTGAGGGAGTTTGGTCAGTTACATCCAAAGATTGGTTTTACGGCTCTATGGCTTTAGGTGCCATGTTCATACTGGTTTTTTCACTCATGGTAATCACTACTCAAAAAGGAGGAATGTCTGTGGTCTCCGTAGCCAGCAAAATGAGTGTAGCTATACCCGTGGTTTTTGTAATCTTATATTATAATGAATCGCTTGGAGTATTAAAAATTATAGGGATTATTATGGCTCTAATGTCGGTCTACCTGGTATCGGTGAGAAAGAAAGACGGCTTAAGCATAGATATGAAATACTTTATTTTTCCTTTGCTTGTATTTTTAGGCAGCGGGATTATAGAAAGCAGCATTAAATTTCTAGAAAACACCTATGTCCCGGAGGACGAAGTTTCTCTTTTTTCTGCCATTACCTTTTTCTTTGCTTTTGTGACTGGACTTATAGTTTTTGGACTTAGAAGACACCTTAACAAACCGGGTTTTAAATCAAAAGATGTAATAGGTGGATTTCTCCTGGGTATACCAAATTATTTTTCTATTTACTTTTTTATTCTGGCGCTAAGAATACCCGGACTTGACAGCTCAAGTATTTTCATCATCAACAATGTTAGCATTGTATTGCTTTCCACTATTCTGGGTATCATCTTCTTTAGAGAACGGGTGATTACCAAAAACTGGGTAGGAATCGGTATGGCAATTCTAAGCATTATCTTGATAACTTATACTCAGTAATTTTTTTTCGGAAGCTTCATAAAGCTTAGAACAAATTATTGCGATTAGTGTTCCCACAAAAGCTCCAACGATGACATCACTCGGAAAATGAACACCGACAAAAATCCGGCTTAATGAAAAAAGAACGGGCCAAATAAAAATGAAGCCAAGGTATTTATATCTAGATTTTAAAACGAGATAGATAAATACAGTGGCTGCGAATGAAGTTGAGGCATGGCCGGAAAAGAAACTAAAATTGGTAGGTTCGTAAAGGATTTTGAGATTAGCCATGATATCTTCGGTGAGATTTGGTCTGTTTCTCTGCACCAAAAATTTTGTGAGTTCCGTAAGCAAATGGGTAAAACCTACGCTGATCAATAAAACTAAAACTCCTAAAAAGCCTTTTCTATAGTCAACTTTATAAAAAAACAGCAGCAAAAGAAAAAAATAAAAAGGCAACCAATGTTTGGTATAGGTGATAAATGACCAAAAAGAATCCAAGCCATCAGGGCTCAAATTATTTAAAAAAACCATCAACTCCCAATCCCAAAGAAAAGGATTAAACTCCATTAAAACCTTCTTTTAATCGGACCAATAGCATCTTCAACCTCATCTTTTAACTTTGAAGTTTTATCGTCTAAAGTTCTGGTCTGATCTTCAACTTCTTTTTTAATGTCAAAATCTAAGTTATGGTCTTTCTTTTGCTTGGTGATTTCAGTTTTGATTTCATCGGTAGCGTGTCGGAAAGACTTCATTGTTTTTCCAAAAAACCTAGCGATTTCCGGAATTTTATCAGCACCGAAAACCATTATCAGAATAAATAGGATAAAGACGATTTCTGCGCCACTAATAAAAAGAGGTAAAATTATCATGCTGCAAATATACTGGTCTGTTTGTTAACAGCGAAACATAAAATTTTAAAACTTACAAAAGACTTTTTAGAAAATTGAAAAACCCGTAAGTGTGGTAAGCCGTTCTAAAACTTTCATTCCTAAGGCAGAATTTCCTTTCTCGTTCAGCATTGGACTCCAGACCGCTACGGCATATTTTTCCGGATGTACTGCTACAATACCGCCGCCTACCCCACTTTTGCCTGGTAGTCCTACTCTAAAACTAAACTCTCCGGCTTCATCATAAAATCCGCAAGTCTGCATGATGGAGTTGACACGCTTGACACTCTGCTTGTCTATCACTTTTTCTCCGGTCTGAAAATGTAAGCCTTCATTGGCAAAAAGCATAAATGCTTTGGAGAGCTGCTCACAATTCATGGCAAGAGAACACTGATAAAAATAAAATTCCAGGACTTTGTCTGTGTCATTTTCAATATTTCCAAGGGATTTCATGTAATTGACCAGGGCCTTGTTCCGGTAACCATGACTTCTTTCACTTTTATAAATCGACTCATCATAGAAAATATCATCATCTCCACAAAGTTTGCGCACAAACTTCAACAGATCCCGCTTTGGATTATCCAAAACAGACAATAGAGCATCTGCTACTACAATAGAGCCCGCATTAATGAACGGATTTCTTGGTATTCCACTTTCTCTTTCCAGTTCTGTTAGAGAATTAAAAGGTGTTCCCGATGGCTCAACATCTACGCGTTTCCACAAATCTCTCCCCAGCAATTCTTTGGCGATGGTCAGGGTAAAGACTTTGGAAATACTTTGTATAGAAAATTTTTCCTGGCTGTCTCCAAATTGAAACGAATCTCCATTTTGACAATACAGGTAAACCCCAAACTTAAGGGGATCCACTTTTGCCAGTTCTGGGATATAGCTCGCTACCTTACCCATTTCGTCGTCAGGTGAAAATTCTTTTTGAATGACATTTAAGATCGCTTGATAATCCATTTTTTAAAATTTAATAGGTCTATTTGGATTTAATTCATAGGCTTGTTTTCCGGGTTCAAAAATCCTTGCTGGCAATGCGCCTTCTAATGTGATTTCTAAATTATTGATTTTTATCCAGCTGCCTTCCCGAAGACCTATAACAATTTCGGAATTTAGAGTTTGAAACTCTTTAATTCGAGTTTCTCTTGTCTCTCCTTTGTGGGTTGAAGACATGTCTGCATCCAAATAGTGTGGGTTGATGTTAAAATCCAAAATTCCTAAGGCTTGAAAAGAAGGCGGATATACAATTGGCATATCGTTGGTCGTTTGCATGGATACTCCACAAATATTGCTTCCGGCACTGGTCCCAAGATATCTTGCTCCATGCTCAATGCTCCTTTTTAAAGTCTTCATCAAATCGAGCTCGTGCAGTTGCTTGACTAATAAAAAAGTATTTCCTCCACCTACAAAAATGGCTTTAGCTTCTGAAATTGCCTGTTTCATGTCTGAAAACTCATGCAGACCTTTCACAGATTTCACGCAGGATTTTAAGCCCTGCGAAGCTTTTGCGGTGTAATCTTCATGAGAAATTCCTCCAGGTCTCGCAAAGGGAATAAACAAAACTTCTTCACTATCATGGAAATGATTCTTCAGAGTCGGTTTTAAATAGTCTAAATACGAACTTCCATGAACAGTGGATGTACTGGCGATAATGGCTTGCATAAAACAGGAACTTTAGTTGAATTGAACTCAGTTAACATAACTTTAGTAGCAAAATTAGGATTGCGTATCTGAATTTTTAAGTAGATTGTACAAAAAATAACATATGAGACTTATCTCTACCTTTATCCTGCTTTTTTTAATTCAAAACCTGACTGCGCAAATAGACAATAGAGTTTTTGTAGCCGGAGAAGTGATTGTTCCATTGGATGGTGAAGCTTCTCAAATTGAGATTATCAATCAAAATTCAAAACAAGGGACAGTAACTAATGAATATGGTCAATTTGGAATCCCAGTAAGAGAGGGAGATAGACTGAGATTTGAATCTATTCAATATCAAAATTTCATTGTTATTATCGACGAAAATATTATCAATAATAGAAAGTTCACCGTCAAAATCAATGATGAAATTAATACTTTGGATGAAGTCATCGTAAGACCATACGATCTTGAAGGAAATATTGAAGTAGATGCTAGAAAGGTAAAAACTAATTTTTATGCGGCACCTGAAGCAGAAACCGTGATTAATGAATATGAGGGGGATCAACCTTACATCAGGTCACAAACCTTAACTGAGAATTACACTACAGAACAGCGTTTTATTAAAGACGGGCTTAATATCGCCAATATTTTCAGAGCCATCTTGTCCTCCAAAGAAGTTGCTGAAGACCACAGGCTTCCAAAAAACGTTGACGTTATGGTAAGAAAGATGTATAAAGATTCTTTCTTTAAAGAAAACCTAGATATTGATGAAGACCGTATAAACGAATTCATCTTTTTCGTGGAAGACCAAGGACTCACCAAAAATATGCTTCAGAAAGGAAATGAATTAGATCTTATAGGATTCCTTGTGGAAAAGTCGAAAGAATTTAAAGCTAAAGATTAATTTGAAGAGGCTCCTTTTTCTAGTTCTGATTTCACCTTGCCTTCTAACGGCTCAGGACAGCTTTTTGAAAGGTCGGATTTATGCAGATTCAATTAGTGACTACCAGGTAAATGTGATCAATATCAACCAAGAAATTGGCAGCGTATCCAATCCCGACGGTAACTATGAAATAAGAGCCCGTATTGGAGATTCGATTTTGTTCACCTCCTTGCAACACAGAACTTATATTCTGCAAGTCGAAGAAAACAATTTAAAAACCTCTACGTCTATTTTTTTAGAAATGCAGATAAATGAACTTCCTGAAGTAACTATCAACCAATATGATTTAACTGGAGATTTAAGTCAGGATATTGCTCAAGTTCAAGTTGATTTTATTGATCAGAGGCAATTTGGTTTTGGTGTTCCAAGACAATTAGATAAAATAGATAGAGAGATTTATACCGCGAGTACAAGTTCTGGTGGTATTCCTTTAGCTCCGTTGATCAACTGGATGAGCGGTGAAACCAAGATGCTTAAAAAAAGAAAGGAAAACGCTATTGTTCAATCCAATAAAAATAAGGTACTGAGAAAAGTAACCCCTGATCTTATCACTAAAGATTTAAGTATACCAAAGGCATATATAGAAGATTTCGCCTATTTTTGCGCCGAAGATCAAAATACAATGTCTATCGTGAATCAAAATGATCCTTTAGCCATGATAGATGAACTCAAACTTAAAGCTATCGCTTACCTGAAATTAAAAGACATTACCGAATGAAATTTTTTACAAGCCTGATCCTTTGGTTAACACTGACTTCCGCAACGACAATTTATCACGAATTCTATCTCAGTGTAACTGACATTACTTATATCCAGAAAGAAAAAAGTCTCCAGGTTATTTCCAGGGTTTTTATAGATGATTTTGAGGAGGTTCTCAACAAAAGATATGACAAGGATTTTAAACTTATTCCAAGTCTGGAAGTCGAAGAAATAGATGTTTACATTGAAAAGTACCTTAGGGATAAATTCAGTTTAGAAACCAAAACCGGAGCATTGGATTTCAACTATCTTGGAAGAAAATATGAAGACGATATGATATATCTGTTTTTAGAAGTTGAAAACTTAGAGTTTTTTGAAGCCTTAAGAGTCGAAAACTTAATACTGACTGATTTATTTGAAGAACAAAAAAACATGATTCATTTCAAATCTGATAATTTCAAAAAAAGTTTTATCCTTGAAAAAGATATTTCAAAGCGAACCATTAATTATAACACTAAATTATAACACGTACTCCTTATGAATTTGATTAAATACACAAGTCTTTTATTATCTGTTTTTGTCTTATCCATTTCCGGATATGCTCAGGAACAGCAAAAAGAAGAAAAGCAAACAGGCCATACCAATCAAAACAAGTTTAAACAACTTTACGATGAGTTTGCCACTCCCAATGTTTACAGAACAGCCTCTGGTGCTCCAGGACATCAATATTATCAAAATACCGCAGACTATGAGATGGATATCATTCTGGATGATGAAAACACGATGCTTTACGGAAAGGAAACCATTACTTACACCAATAATTCACCCAATAAACTAGACTACCTATGGGTGATGCTGGATCAAAATGTTAGAGCAAAAGACAGCCCTTCTAAGGAAAGAAACAGCAGCGAATTTGCTCCTGTTACTCCCGCAGGCAGCTTTGTAAGTTCCTATATGGAGCCCGCTTTTGACGGTGGTTTTAATATCAAAAAAGTACATCAGGATGGAGAGCCTCTGCCTTACACTATCAATTATACGATGATGAGAGTGGATTTGGAAGAACCACTTATGCCCGGTGAAGCCTTCGAATTTTCTATTGAATGGGACTATTTAATCAACAACCACACAGTAAACGGAGGACGCTCTGGTTATGAGTATTTTGAAGAAGACGACAACAGAGCTTACGTGATGGCACAGTTTTTCCCTAGAATGGCTGTTTACAATGACAAAGAAGGATGGCAGAATTATCAGTTTTGGGGAAGTGGTGAATGGTCTTTGCCTTTTGGAGACTATAAGGTAACAATTACCGTCCCGGAAGATCACATTTTGGATGCTACCGGAAAACTCCAGAACAGAGACGAAGTCTTCAGTAAAGTCATGATGGAACGCTACGAAAGAGCAAAAGAGACTTATGATGAGCCAGTGATCATTGTCACAGAAGAGGAAGCGATTGCCAATGAAAAAAGGAATGCTACCAAAACTAAAACCTGGGAATTTGAAGCTGAAATGGTAAGAGATTTTGGTTTTGCAACCTCAAGAAAATTTATTTGGGATATGATGGCTGTGAAAGTTGGTGACAAAGACGTCATGGCTGTATCTCTTTATCCCAAAGAAGGTAACCCGTTATGGGAGGACTGGTCAACAAGAGCGGTGGCGAGTACTTTGAAAACCTATAGTGATTATACTTTTCAATACCCTTACCACAAAGCCATTTCGGTTCATGCCAAAAGCCAGGGAATGGAATACCCTATGATTTGCTGGAATTACGGAAGACCAAACGAGGAAGGCTTTGTTTCAGATCGTGTTAAATTTGGTATGATGAGTGTTATTATTCATGAGGTTGGACATAATTTCTTTCCTATGATTGTGAATAGTGACGAAAGACAGTGGGGATGGATGGACGAAGGTCTAAACACCTTTATGCAATACCTGGCAGAGCAAGAATTTGCAGATACTTATCCTGAGGTCTTACAAGGTAATGATCAGGTTTATGAAAAATATCCTTCAAGACGTGGTGAACCTTCCAAAATCGTAAATTATATGAAGGGAAATCAAGAATACATCTCGCCCATTATGACCAATCCGGAGCAGGTTTATCAACTTGGCAACAATGCTTACGGGAAGCCAGCTACAGCCTTAAATATTTTAAGAGAGACTGTTATGGGTCATGATTTATTCGATTATTCTTTTAAAACCTTTGCTCAAAGATGGAAATTCAAACACCCAACTCCTGAAGATTTCTTCAGAACAATGGAAGATGCTTCAGCAGTAGAATTGGATTGGTATTGGAGAGGCTGGTTCTATACCACAGACTATGTTGATATAGGCGTGGAAGATGTCAAAACCTATTTCTTGACCAGCAATCCTACAGTAGAAGGCAAAGCTCTTTTAGCAAGATATGGTATTGATGATCCCGAAAATGATCCGCGTACAGAGGATGCTGTTTATTTGCTAACTGAAGATAGTGAGAGTTTCGAGGCTTCCATGAAAGAAGGTGACCCTTTAAAGAATGCTCCAAAGCTTCGTGAGTATTTAATGGATAACTTCACTCTAGATCAGATTGAAGCTATGAAAACCCCTAAACATATTTATGAAATCACCTTCAACAAGCCAGGTGGTTTGGTGATGCCGATTATCGTAGAATTTCAGTATGCAGACGGAACTTCAAAAATGTTCAGGTACCCTGTTCAAGTCTGGAGAAAAAATGACTCTGAAGTCAAAAAAACGGTCCTGTCTGAAAAAGAAATCGTAAAAATAGTCGTGGATCCAAATCAGGAAACTGCAGATGTAGATACATCAAACAATGTTTGGCCAAGAGAAAATATAACAAGTGAGTTTGAATCTTTTAAAGAAGGGCAATAAAGCAACACATTTTAGTATCAAAAACGCCAGCTCAATTGAGCTGGCGTTTTTTTATTGAATAAACCTCAGTGCTTTTGATAATACTTTAATATGAAATTCTGTAAACTCCTCCACCACTTCGCCATCAATTTGGAGTAATTTAGGTTGTTTTAGTTTTACGGTGGCTGTTTTAGCTTGTATGGTTTCCAGATTTTCTATTTCATATTCGTCATCAAATTTGGATAAAGCCCCTTTCAATAAGTCTGAAAAGTCAATCGCTTTTACCACCACAAATTCGAATAAGCCATCGTCCATTTTACCAACAGAATTCAACGGAATGCCTGTGCCGAATTTTTTACCATTACAAATGGCTAACATTACTCCTTTTCTCTCATACTCCTTTTGGTCTGTTTTAATATCAAACTCAAAGCTTTTTAGATTTTTAAATTCTGACCAAAAGTGCCTGGCATAAGTAAACATGCCCCGGCTTTCATCTTTATCGTAATTTGCGACCAGGTTCGCATTAGCTCCAATATCTCCTAAATGAAGTAATAAATGGGAATCGTTTATCGAAAGAACATCCAGGGATTTAGTCTTTTTAGAAGTTATAAATTTTATCAGCAAATCCTCTATAGAATCTGTCAGGTCCAGCTCCACTGCCATCCCGTTAGCAGAACCCATTGGTATAAAGCCGACTTTAACATTATGCTTGATCAGAGGTTTCAAAAACATATTTAAAGTGCCGTCACCTCCGGCAATAATCACTTTTTCAGGAGAATAAATGTCAATCAATTGATCTAATTCCTCACAATCCTTATCCCCTGTTGTTTTATACAAATGGTAATCAATCTTCGATTTTGACATCGCCCGCTTGGCAAAATCAAGGAAGTCGGATTTGTTTATATCCCCGGAGACGGGGTTAATGACTAATAGAATTTCCATCATATGAGTCTTAAAGATTCTTCTAACTTTTCAATTTCATCATTGATATCGTCATCATCTTGAAAATACATACAATCCACGCCTGTATCCTGGAGTGTTTCCCATTGTTTCGTCTGCTTTTCGTTTACTGTAAATGTAGTTTGTCTGATGTAAACTTTAATAATCCTATCCTTATAAAGATTAACAACTTCAGTATATACATCCATATCTCTCTGGGTATCATCCCCCATTAAAATAAATTTTTTATCTGGTAAATTGGAAATGAGCTGATGAAGGAAATCCTGTTTATGTTTACCTTTTTTGGGCTTAAACAGGGCTTTAAACTTAAGATAAGAGGTTAAAAACAAAGGACCACTGGGAATTTCTCTGGCTCTAAAAATGGCCGTTATTAATCCAAACAAGTTGCTTTCACTCTTGGATAAATAAGCTATTCTGAACTTATTTTCGTCGAAAAAATCTAGTAAAGCATTACTGAATAATATCTTGTTTCTACGTTTTGGTCTTTTGAATAAAATCGTTAAAATTCGCTTTAAAGCTGAGGCGGTATGCGAGTGAATCACTGTATCATCTATATCAGAAATGATTTCTATGGGAGTAGAGTGCTTTTTGAAATAATAAGGGTGTACTTGATCAATGCTGAGCAGGTTTTTCGTCTCATCATATATTTTGAAATCATCAAGATTTCCAATCGGTAAGATTTCAAAAAAATAACCCCTTTTATTGGTTTCCACGCTAAAAGTCTGGTCTTGCGTCTCAATAGAAATACGCTTTCTTTTGTAAGCTTTTTTTCGATAAGAACTCAGCACATTCCACGCATTGGCAAGAATCGAACGTGGTGATTTATCAATAGCAGTCTCATTTTTCAGGACAGTGCCAGTCACCAGGACTTTATCTTTTAATTCTACTGCTGTAAGGTGCCAAAGAAATGCCATACGTTAGGTTTTGATTTTCATTTTAAGTCTAAAAAGTAAGAAAATGCCACCGGCAAAAAAAAGAATTAAAAATAAAATAGCATTTCTAATGCTGCCCGTCACCTGCGCAATAAATCCGTACATGAACATGCCGATTACAATCCCTATCTTTTCGGTAACTTCATAAAAACTAAAAAAAGAGGCGGTGTCTTTTTCATCTTCCGGAATATACTTGGAGTAAGTTGACCTGGACAAAGACTGAATACCTCCCATAACCAGCCCAACAAAAAAAGCGGTGATGTAAAATTGAAGGGGTTGCGTAATAAAAAACGCATAAATACAGATCCCTATCCAAATTAAATTAATGGCGATCAGAATATTGATATTTCCGAACTTCCCCGCAAGTTTAGAAGCCGCATTTGCTCCAACAATTGCAACAAGTTGAATCAAAAGAATGCTCACTATAAGTCCTGTAGTTGACCCTCCTTCTGCCCACTGTATTTCGCCTACACCAAAGTAGGTGGCAATCAGCATAATGGTCTGTACCGCCATGCTGTATACAAAAAAGGCCTGAAGATAAGGCTCAAAGCCAAAGGAAGATTTTATTTTTTTGTAAGTGGTTTTTAATTCTCTGAAACCATTCAGTATTAAATCTTTGGTTCTCGCCTTTCCTTTTCGGTTTCCTTTGGGCAAATAGGCGTAAGTATACTGGCTAAAGCCTATCCACCAGATTCCTGTCAAAATAAATGAGAGACGGGTAGGAAGCGATTCACTTTCAAATCCAAAGGTATCGTAAAACAGGATTAAAACAAGGCAGATAAGAAGTAGAATAACACTGCCTATATAGCCTAATGAAAATCCTTTTGCAGATGCTTTATCCTGTTGATCTCTGAAGGCGATATCCGGCAAATACGAATTGTAGAAGACGATACTTCCCCAAAATCCAACTAATCCAAAAAAATAGCAGATCAAACCAAACCACAGATTATCGATAGAAAACCAGAATAAACCCATGCAGGCTGTAGCGCCTAAATAATTGAAAAACTTCATGAAATTTTTCTTGTTGCCGATATAATCTGCCATACCCCCAAGAAGTGGACTCAAAACAGAAATAAGGATAAAAGCCAAACCGGTCACATAACTGATTAGCGCATCATTATTTAAACTGTAGCCTAAGAAGTGTACGGTATCGTTTACAACAATCCCCTGATCGTTTTTAACAAGAGTAAGTGCTCCGTAGTAGATAGGAAAAATAGCTGAACTAATGACTAAGGGATAAACAGAATTAGCCCAGTCGTAAAACGCCCAGGCATATATAAGTTTTTGATGTCCCTTTTTTAGAGAGTTCATTTTCAAAACTTAATTTTGAAAAGAAGTCACTCCATATTTTGCAGCTGTCCGTTTTGCATCATCAACCCAATCCTGTAGATTCTCTATACGCTCATTATAAGAAGGGTGTGTACTCAGAAATTCGGGAGGCCCTGCACCCTCAGAAGCATCCTTCATTCGCTGCCAGAGGTCTACAGCCTCTTCAGGATTATAGCCGGCAATAGCCATCAATTTTATTCCAATCCTGTCTGCTTCTGTTTCATGTTTTCTACTAAAAGGCAGCATAAATCCTACCTGAGATCCTATCCCGTAAGCCGTTGCAAAAAGCTGCTGACTTTCCTGATCGTCACCTAATGCAAGCATACCCACAGCACCTGCAGCCTGCTGTATCTGCCCAGCACTCATGCGTTGCTGACCGTGATTAGCTAGCGCGTGAGCCACCTCATGACCCATAATTGCCGCTACTCCAGCCTCATTTTTGGCCACCGGCAAAATACCTGTATAAAAAGCCACTTTACCTCCGGGCATAGCCCAGGCATTTTTTTGATCATCTTTTATTAGGCTAAATTCCCATTTGTAATTATCGGTGTAATTCGGATATCCATTTTCATTAAGCCAACGTTCGGCAGCATTGGCTATTTTGAAACCTACTCTTTGAATCATTTGAGCCTCTTCGCCTTCTTTGACGACATCGCTTTCCTCCAAAACTTTATTATACTGCTGAAAAGACATCGGTAAGATTTGTGAGTTCGGAACCAATGCCAGGGTGCTTTTTCCTGTAAACGGATTAGTACCACAACTTACAATAATGAACATTAATAAAAAACTGGTATAGAATTTGAACTTAGACATAATATTAATTTTTACCAAAACTAATCATTATATAGAACTTTTAATTTGAGATGTGATTGATTTGTGAAAATTAGATGCTTTTATCTGATTAAGTTTTAATTTTAAAAAAATATATACTATGAAACACGTTTCGTTAATTCTACTCATGATTCTTTTTATTTCCTGTAAATCTGAAGCTCAACAAGAAGAAGCTTCAAAAAAGTTTGAGGTTCAAAAAACAGCAAGCGAATGGGAAGCAGAACTTACAGATGAAGAATACAAGGTTTTAAGAGAAGCAGGTACAGAACCGCCTTTCTCAAGTCCTTTAAACAAGGTTAAAGAACCTGGCACTTTTGTTTGTGCTGCCTGTGGCAACCCGCTTTATAAAACCAAATATAAATTTGACAGTGGTACTGGATGGCCAAGTTTTGACAGAGCTATCGAAAATAGTGTCGTATATAGTTCTGATATGAAGTTAGGCTATGAGCGTTCAGAATTGCTTTGTGCAGATTGTGGCAGTCATTTAGGGCATGTCTTCAATGACGGACCTGAAGAAACTACAGGAATGAGGCATTGCATCAATGGCGTGGCTCTAGACTTTACACCAAAAGAAAAATCGTAATATGACAGATAAAAATAAAATGACAGAACAAGACTGGAAAGAAAAACTCTCTGAAAAAGAATTTCACATTTTAAGAGAAAAAGGGACCGAACCTCCGCATTCTGGCAAATACAATACCCATTTTGAAGACGGTAAATACTACTGCAATGGCTGTGGCGAACTCCTGTTTGACAGTGCATCCAAGTTTGAAAGTAATTGTGGATGGCCGAGTTTCGACAGTTCTGTTGAAGGGGCCATCGAATATAAAAAAGACACCGCTTTTGGAATGATTCGTACTGAAATTCTATGTTCCAACTGCGGTGGACATATTGGTCACATTTTTGAAGATGGTCCTACTGACACCGGGAAGCGCTACTGCGTCAATTCCCTTAGTATTAATTTTAAAAATCAAGACTCATGAAAAAAATAAGTTTATTACTCGCCCTCATTTTAGTTATAGTTAGCTGTGAAGGTGAAAGGGGTCCTATTGGCCCTCCTGGCCCTATAGGAGAGCCTGGTGAGGCCTTAATAGGAACCATCCTGGAAATTGAAGGTGATTTTACAGCTGAAAATGGCTACTCGTTCCTTTATGAATTTCCAACAAGTGAAGTTGTCGTTTTCGAAAGCGATGTCGTTCAAGTCTACCTCTTGGAAGAAGTTATAAATGACAATGGCGACTTCGTAGATGTTTGGACTCCATTACCAAATAGTTTTTTCTTTAGCGATGCTAGCCAACTGGTCTACAATTACAATCATACGTTTTTTGATGTAAATCTTTTTCTAGACGGAAACGTGGACTTCAAAACAGTTTCAAATGATTTTCTTCTGAATCAGGTATTTAGAATAGCTATCATACCCGCCGCATTTGCTGAAAAAAATCCTAACTTAACCAGTTACGAAGCACTTATGCAAGCTATGCCCGATGCTAAAGTTTTGAAGATAGATTAATTATAAAATTACTTTTTAAAAGGCCTTTTTACAAGGCCTTTTTTAATATCCCAAAGAATCAGTTTAGTGTTTCGTTAATACTCTTCAAATTATAGGTTTCCTTTAAGAATATAATTTTAATTTTACACTCCAAAAAAAATATTATGAGCGATAAGTCAGGAAAAGTTCAAGATCTTATAGATAAAAAGTTTCTAGAGCAGAGAAAAGTTTTTCTTAACGGCCAAGTAGATGGTAAAAGTGCTAAACACATCATTGATAGATTGATGTATCTGGACATGGAAAGCGAGGATGAAATTCAATTTTACATCAATAGTCCTGGTGGATACGTAACCGATGGATTTGCAATTTATGATACTATGAAATCCTTGAAGAGTCCAGTTTCTACAATATGTAGCGGTTTGGCTGCCTCTATGGGTTCTATTTTGATGTCGGGTGGTGAAAAAGGAAAACGTTTCATACAACCTCATGCAAAAATAATGATTCATCAACCTATGGGAGGAGCTCGAGGACAGGCTTCCAATATTGAAATCCAAGCACAGGAAATTTTGAAAATTAAAGAATTAAGTGCTCAAATACTCGCAGATAATTGCAATCAAAGCTTCGATAAAGTGATGAAGGATTTTAAACGCGATTACTGGATGAATGCTCAAGAATCACTGGATTACGGTATTGTAGATGGAATTCTTTCCTAAAGGTGTCTATAGAAATTAAATATATATCTTCTCGTGAAACCATAGACTTAAGGTATCTTGTTTTAAGACAGGGAAGGCCTAGAAGTACCAGTCACATGGAAGGTGATGATTCAAAAAGCACCAAACACATTGGTGCTTTTATGGGTTCTAGATGTGTCGGTATTTTAAGTTTATTTCTTTCAAGAACAAACAAACTTAAAAGTCATTCTCAATACCAATTGAGAGGAATGGCTGTAGAACCTCAATTTCACGGTCAGGATATCGGCAGAAAGCTTGTCCTTTTTTCTGAATGTGAACTTAAAAAAATGAATGTTGAAATGCTCTGGTGTAACGCCAGAGAAATTGCAGTTGGTTTTTATAAAAAACTGAATTTCGAAATTATTTCAGATCAATTTCATATTCCGGAGGTAGGTCCGCATGTTTTGATGTACAAAAGATTAAGCTGACATGAAACGAAAAAGATTTTTAAAGACTTCCATTTTAGCTGGGATTGGTTCTCAACTTCAATTAAATTCAGAATTATTTAAGCTATTTGAGTTTGAAGATATCAAAATTGAAAATCTTCTGGGTTTAAGTCAGTCGCATTTAAAATCAGAGTTTATTTTGCTGGAAGAGGATACCTTTAAGGCGTTCTCTTTGATGAAATCTTCAGCTCTAGAAGATGGCATCACTTTAAAAATCGTTTCAGGCTACAGGAGTTTTGAGCAGCAAAAAGAAATTTGGGAATGGAAGTTTAAGCAGCTTACAAAAACAAAAGCTCCAATTCAAGCTATTTCAGAAATAATGACCTACTCCTCTATTCCAGGAACTTCCCGACATCACTGGGGTACAGATATAGATTTGATTGATGATTCAGTCATAGTACCAGAAGGTGATTTGCTTTTGGAAAAACATTATCATGGTAATGCGCCATTTTCTAAAATGAAATCATGGATGGAGAAAAACAGCAGTGATTTTGGATTTAGACTGGTTTATACCAGGGATGATACACGAACAGGTTTTAATTACGAACCCTGGCATTATTCTTATGCTCCAAAAGCTAAACTGTATCTTGACTTACAATCTAGTGAGAAGTATAGAAAAGCATGGAGAAATCTGGAATTTAAGGGGAAATCTTATATGACAGATTCCTTTATGGATTCTTATTTTAAAAACTATGGATTTGGAATCCATCCCAGTTTAATGCCTTCTTAAACGCAATAGCGTATCTATCAATAATTCTTATTTTAGCAAAAAATAAATTCTATGGGCAAAAAAGTCATATTAACGATTCTGGATGGTTGGGGAATTTCTCCTTCTAAAGATATTTCGGCAGTGGATCAAGCCAGGACTCCTTTTATGGATAGCTTATATAAAAAGTATCCACATGCGACTTTAAGAACGGATGGATTAAATGTAGGATTGCCTGAAGGACAAATGGGGAATTCTGAAGTCGGTCATATGAATCTAGGTGCGGGTAGAATTGTATATCAAGATCTTGTAAAAATCAACAGGGCAGTAGAAAAAAATACGCTTAAGGATGAACCCGCCCTGGAGCAGGCCTTTGATTATGCTAAAAAAAACGATAAAGCAGTACATTTCTTGGGGCTGGTAAGTGACGGTGGGGTGCATTCTCATATCAATCACCTCAAAGGACTTGTATCAGCTGCTCAAGACTATGGTATTTCAAAAAAGTATGTTCATGCCTTTACAGATGGAAGAGATGTGGATCCTCATTCCGGGAAAGGATTCATCGAAGAATTGATCCCGCATTTTGAAAAAACAGATACCAAATTAGCTAGTATTATAGGGAGGTATTACGCTATGGATAGAGATAAGCGCTGGGAAAGAATAGAAAAAGCATATGACCTCATTGTAAAAGGGGAAGCAGAAACTTTTACTGAAAATCCACTAGAAGTTTTACAGAAAAGCTATGATGACGGAGTTTCAGACGAATTTATAAAGCCAATAGCTGTCACATCCCATGGAGAACCCCTTGCTAAAATCAATAAAGGCGATGTTGTGATTTTCTTCAATTTCAGGACAGATCGCGGAAGACAACTTACACAAGCATTGAGTCAGCAAGATTTTCCTGAATATGACATGAAGTCCCTTCCTTTGTATTACGTCACTATGACCAAATATGATGATAGCTTCAAAAACATCAATGTGGTTTATAAAAAAGAAAATATCAAAGCAACACTGGGAGAAGTTTTGGAATATACTGGGAAATCTCAAATTCGAGCTGCAGAAACCGAAAAATATCCACACGTTACCTTCTTTTTTTCTGGGGGCCGGGAAGAGCCTTTTAGGAATGAAAAGCGCATTATGGTCAGTTCGCCAAAAGTGGCTACTTATGATTTGCAGCCGGAAATGAGTGCCTATGAGCTTAAAGATAAACTGGTAAAAGAAATCTCAGAACAAAGCGGAGATTTTATTTGTTTGAACTTTGCCAATCCTGATATGGTAGGCCATACAGGAGATTTTGATGCGGCAGTAAAAGCTTGTGAAACTGTGGATGAATGCCTTAAGGAAGTGGTTACAGAAGCCGAGAAAAAAGATTATTCCGTAATTGTCATTGCAGACCATGGAAACAGTGAAACCATGGTCAATGAAGACGGTTCTCCAAATACGGCGCATACGACGAATCCAGTTCCTTTCATCTTGGTGGATAAAGATGTCGTATCTATTAAAGACGGTATTCTGGGAGATATTGCGCCTACCATTTTAGATTTAATGGGTATTGAAAAACCAGAACTTATGACTCAAAACTCGTTATTAGCATGAGAAAATCAATGACCCTATTCATGATTCTAAGTCTTTGTCTGGGAATTTCTAGTTTTATTCCTTCTGAATTTGAAGACTATAGTAAAGCAGGACTTCAAGATTATAAACTTATGCTTGGTGAATTCAAACTAGAAGATTTGAAATCCACAGTCAACAAATCCTGGTTCGAGTCTGGGTATGAAAATTATACGCCTAAGGCTAAAGTTGTAGATCAAATAAAATCAGAATTGGCAACTAATGATTTTCATATTTTAGTATATATGGGGACTTGGTGTACAGACAGCAGAAGAGAATTTCCGCATTTGGTAAAAATTCTAAATCAGGCTGATTTTAACCTCAATAACTTAAGCATTGTAGGGGTAGACCGAGATAAAGTTGTACCTGACATGACTGAAGAAAAAAGAAAAAAACTCAATATCATAAATGTTCCAACCATTATCGTTTACGATGAAAATGGTCAAGAGATTAATCGCTTTGTTGAATTTCCCCAGGAATCTTTAGAAAAAGATCTTCTTAAAATTTTCTCAGGGGAAGATTATAAACACGTTTATGATTTCTAATATTACCCTATGATTTCATCCAGAAGACCCATTTTAGCTATTGACTTTGATGGAACTATAGTAGAAAATAAGTATCCTTCTATTGGTAAACCCATATTGTTTGCCTTTGAAACTCTTCATAAGCTTCAGGAAAAAGGATTTGTTCTCATTCTTTGGACATACAGAAGTGGAGAAAAATTGAAAGAAGCCGTAGAGTTTTGTAGAGAGCATGGTATAGAGTTTTATGCCGTCAACAAAAGTTATCCAGAAGAAGATTATACAGATGAAATCAGCAGAAAAATAAATGCTGATATTTTTATTGACGATAGAAATGTTGGCGGTTTTCTAGGCTGGGGAGAGATTTACAAAGAATTGCTGGAAGAGGATAAAGAGCTAGAAAAATTGAAAAATCAGAAGAAAGGATTTTTTGAATCCCTATTTAAAAAGTTATAAATGATAATTACTAAGACCAGAGAAGAATTAAAGCTCATGCACGAAAGTGCGCAGATTGTCTCGAAAACCCTCGGGATGATTGCAAAAGAAGTAAAGCCAGGTGTTACAACCTTGCATCTCGATAAATTAGCAGAGGAATTTATAAGAGACCATGGAGCTGTTCCGGGATTTTTGGGTCTTTATGATTTTCCAAACACCTTATGTGTAAGTCCAAATGCACAAGTTGTTCATGGTATCCCAAATAATAAACCCTTAGTAGAAGGAGATATTGTCTCCATAGACTGTGGGGCTGTAAAAAATCAATATTACGGTGATCATGCTTACACTTTTGAAGTAGGTGAAGTTGACGATGATGTGAAAAAACTTATCAAAGTTACCAAAGCGTCACTTTACAAAGGAATTGCTCAATTTGTAGAGGGAAATAGGGTTGGAGATGTTGGTTATGCCATCCAAAAATATACAGAACAGCACGGCTATGGAGTCGTCAGAGAACTTGTAGGACATGGTTTAGGAAAAACAATGCACGAAGATCCTCAAATGCCCAATTATGGAAAAAGAGGAAGAGGCAAGAAATTTGTGGAAGGCATGACAGTTGCCATTGAACCTATGATAAATATGGGAACCAAACGCATAAAACAATTACCTGATGGATGGACAATTTTAACTTCAGATGGTAAGCCAAGCATCCACTTTGAACATGATGTGGCTCTGATAAACGGACAACCGAGACTGCTTTCTACTTTTGACTATGTACACGAAGCCTTAGGCATAAAAACCGATGAAGAAGACCCATTTAGGCTTGATATTTCTTTGTTATGATATAGTGAATACGACGTAGTGAAAAAAAAGACTGAATCTAAATCTGTCTTTGCTTTGTCATTAGCAAAACCTTATACATTTCCCAATAAAATTTAAACTTAAAAATTTATCTCAAATTATTTTAAGCTTATTTGTTTAAGTTTTAACTTCGTTTTTTAAACAAAGTATGATTATTATACCTATTTTTGACTATTGTTAAATAATATCATGGGAAACATTAAACAAAATTTCAGCATTAAAGATTTAGAATCGTTGAGCGGTATTAAGGCACATACCATACGTATGTGGGAAAAGCGATACAGCGTTTTACAACCTGAACGTACAGAAACCAATATCAGAAATTATGGTGTCACCGGGCTTCAGAAAATTTTGAATATTGCGTTTTTAAATGAGAATGGTTACAAAATATCACGTATTTCCAAATTGGATGATAGTGAGATTTCGGAACTTGTACAAAGCATTACGACGAGTAAAAGCAATTCGAACAGAGCCCTGAAATCTATGAAAGTGGCTATGATGAATTTCGACCAGCCCTTGTTTCTTAGGACATATGAAAATCTTCTGGTCAACAAAACTTTTTCTGAGATATATGAAGAGGTTTTTATTCCGCTCATGATCGAAATTGGAATGCTCTGGCAGGCTGGAACGATAACCCCTGCACACGAGCAATTTATATCCAATTTGATTAAGCAGAAGTTATTTATCAATATCGAAAGCCTTCAAAAAGAACAGGCTTCCAAAACAGACAAAGTCTTTGTTTTGTTTCTACCTGATGAAGAGATTCATGACATCGGCTTGTTTTATGCCAATTATGAAATTTTATCCCATGGGTATAAAGTTATATTTCTTGGTCAAAGTCTGCCAATGAAAGATTTGACTTATCTTTCAACTTTGTACGACAATACGATTTTTGTAAGTTACCTAACTGTAAAACCTGATAATCTGACACAATACCTCGATGACTTCAAGGAGCATATATGTCCTGATGGAAGATGTGAATACTGGTTACTAGGTCGAAAATCTATTGAATTATTAGAAAATAATACCAAACTTCCTGAAGGCATCAGAGCATTTAGGGATATTTCAGAATTGTCATTAAATTTATAACATGAGTAAATCGATTGCAGTAATAGGCTCTGGCTTTTCATCATTGGCAGCGGCCTGTTATTTAGCCAAAAATGGCCATACCGTCGAAGTTTTTGAAAAAAATGAAAGCCTGGGAGGAAGGGCAAGACGCTTTAAACACGAAGGATTTACGTTTGATATGGGACCGTCCTGGTATTGGATGCCTGATGTATTCGAACGTTTTTTTGCAGACTTCGGGAAAAAGCCTTCAGATTATTATGAACTGGACAAACTGGACCCGGGTTACCAGGTAGTTTTTGAAGGTGGTGAAACCATTGAGATTGGAGATAGTTTAGAGAAAATCTATAAAATTTTTGACCGCGAGGAAAAAAACGGAGCCAAAAAGCTGAAAAAGTTTATAGACAATGCGCGTCATAATTATGACATAGCGATTAAAGACCTGGTTTATAAGCCAGGACTCTCTCCTTTAGAACTCGTCACCCCGAAAACCATATCAAAACTTGGTGAATTTTTCAGTACCGTTGATAAAGATGTTGAAAAGGAATTCAAGAATGAAAAGCTAAAGCAGATTTTAAAGTTTCCCGTTTTATTTTTGGGAGCTAAGCCCAGTGAAACGCCATCCTTTTATAATTTCATGAATTATGCAGATTTCGGCCTGGGGACCTGGCACCCGCGTGGTGGATTTCATGAAGTCATAGCGGCCATGGTTAAACTAGCCGAGTCTTTAGGTGTCAAATTGAATACCAATGCCAGTATCGATAAAATTTTAGTACAGGATAAAACTGCAAAGGCTTTAGAAATAAATGGAGAGGTCCGAGAATTTGATACGATATTGTCTGGCGCGGATTACCATCATACGGAAACCTTGCTTGATTCTGAACACCGTCAATATTCTGAAGGCTACTGGAAGAAAAAAGTTTTTGCCCCCTCATCTTTACTGTTCTACATAGGATTTGATAAAAAGCTTGAAAACGTACAACATCACAATTTGTTTTTCGATGTTGACTTCGATGAACATGCTAAGGACATTTATACCACTCCAAAGTGGCCGGATGAACCCCTATTCTACGCAAATTTCACATCTAAAACAGACCCAAGCACAGCACCTCCCGGACATGAAAATGGATTTTTCCTAGTCCCAATTGCTCCGGGCATAGAAGATACAGAAGAACTCAGAGAGACGTATTTTAACAAAATCATGACAAGGTTTGAATCGCTTACTAAACAGGAAGTTCAAAAAAATATTATATTTAAAAAGTCGTTTTGTGTGAATGACTTTGTGAAAGATTATAATTCATACAAAGGAAATGCTTACGGTATGGCAAACACCTTGTTACAAACCGCCTTTTTGAGGCCAAAATTGAAGAGTAAAAAAGTAAAAAACTTATATTTCACAGGGCAGCTTACAGTTCCGGGGCCAGGTGTTCCACCAGCATTGATTTCAGGTAAATTGGTATCTGAATTAATTGAAAAACATTAAAGCAATGAAATCATTATTTGATACAGTTTCCAGAGATTGCAGTAAGTTGGTTACCAATTCTTACAGTACTTCTTTTTCTATAGCTACAAAACTGCTCGCTCCTTCCATAAGACAGGATATCTACAATATATATGGCTTTGTAAGGTTTGCAGATGAGATTGTAGATACCTTTCATGAGTATGATAAATCAAAACTTTTTAAAAGTTTCCAGACTGAAATGTATGAAGCCATCGACCAGAAAATAAGCCTGAATCCCATTTTGAACAGCTTTCAGGAAACTGTACATAAATACAATATAGATGCTCATTTGTATGAATCGTTTATGGATAGTATGGAAAAAGACTTGCATAAATCCATTTATCTGACTCAGGAAGAATATGAAGCTTATATTTACGGAAGCGCCGATGTTGTTGGGTTGATGTGCCTTAAAGTTTTTGTAAAAGGCGATGAGGAAGCTTACGAAAGTTTGAAAAATGACGCTATGCGTTTGGGTTCTGCCTTCCAGAAAGTAAATTTTTTAAGAGATCTAAAGGCAGACTGTGAAGAACTGGAGAGGTCTTATTTTCCTAATGCAGACTTGAACTGTCTGGATGAAGAAACAAAATCAAACATTATTTCTGAAATCGATGCCGATTTTGAGGCTGGCTTAAGAGGCATAGGAAAATTACCGGTAGAAGCAAAATTAGGGGTATATACCGCTTATATTTATTACTCCAAATTGCTTCAAAAATTAAAGAATACACCTTCACTTGAAATTAAAAGCAGGAGAATACGAGTTCCTAATTATCAAAAAGCTAGTTTGCTGGCGAAATCTTACATTTCTTGTAGATTTAATTTAGTTTAAGAATATGGATATATTGATTTGGATTGTTGTGTTTTTAGCAACATTTTTGGGAATGGAGTTTATGGCATGGTTCACGCACAAATATGTCATGCATGGCTTTTTATGGGTTCTCCATAAAGATCACCATCATAAAAATCATAAGAGCTGGTGGGAACGCAACGATTTGTTTTTTGTGTTTTACGCCGTGGTAAGCATGTATTTTTTTATGGTCGCAGAGTTTCAGTTTGCAGTGGCTATCGGAGCCGGCATTGCAGGCTATGGCTTAGCTTATTTTCTGGTTCATGACATTTTTATCCATCAGCGCTTTAAATTATTTCGCAAAGCCGACCACTGGTATGCCAAGGGCATAAGACGTGCTCATAAAATTCATCACAAACATTTAGGCAAAGAAGACGGAGAGTGCTTTGGTATGCTCATACCACCCGCCAAATTTCTTAAAAACAAATAGAAGATGATATCAAAAGCTGCAGTTGTTGGTTCCGGTATCGCCGGAATTGCTTCAGCATTAAGGCTCAAAGCCAAAGGATACGACGTCGAAGTTTTTGAACAAAACAACTACACCGGAGGAAAACTTCACAGTTTCCGGAGAGGCGAATATAGATTTGATTACGGTCCATCATTATTCACTATGCCTCACTTGGTCGATGAATTGTTCGGGCTTTTTGATAAAAATCCTGAATCCTACTTTCAGTACAAAAGAAAAGAAAGCATTTGCAATTATTTCTGGGAAGATGGTCAGCGGTTTCAGGTGAAAGCCGATAAGGAGAAATTCATAGAAGAGGCTTCTGAAGCATTTGATGAACCCGCCAAACACCTCAGCGATTATCTTCAAAGCACACAAGACAAATATGAGCTCACCTCGAGCTTGTTCTTAGAAAAGTCACTTCACAAGTTTAGCACCTATCTTTCAAAGGATACGGTAAAAGCAATTTTAAATTTGAGCAAGTTACACCTGGACAACAGTCTCAATGAGGTGAATGAAAACTATTTTGACCATCCTAAACTCGTTCAGCTTTTCAACAGGTTTGCGACTTACAATGGTTCTTCTCCCTACAAGACCCCCGGCATCATGTCTATGATTCCTCATTTGGAAATGAACTACGGTGCTTTTATTCCAAAACACGGCATGCACGATATCTCTCAAAGTCTTACTCAGCTGGCTAAAGAGGTAGGAATAGATTTTCACCTCAGTCAACAAGTGGATGAAATTCTTTACGAAAACGGAAAAATCAAAGGTCTACAGGTAAATCAGGAAAAAAAGGAGTTTGATTTGATAGTTTGCAATATGGATGTATACTCCGCCTACTCTTCTTTGCTAAGAAAAGCTACACCCCCAAAAAAGACCTTGGAGCAGGAACGTTCGAGTTCAGCACTGATATTTTACTGGGGAATCAATAAAAAATTTAAAGACCTTGACTTACACAATATCCTCTTTACAGAAGATTACGAAAAGGAATTCGATCATCTTTTCAACAAAAAATACTTTACAGACGACCCTACGGTCTATATCAATATCACTTCTAAGGACGTGGAAGCGGATGCTCCAGAGGGTTCTGAAAACTGGTTTGTCATGGTCAATGCTCCTACAAACTGTGGCCAGGACTGGGCTGCGCAAACCACGTATATCAGAGAAAAAGTGATTGCAAAAATCAACACCTGCCTCGGTATCCAAATTGAAGATCATATTGAAGTTGAACATGTAGAAACTCCTGAAAGCATCGAAGCGGCTACCTCGTCTTTTCAAGGTTCGCTGTATGGAACCTCAAGCAATAACAAATTCGCCGCTTTTTTAAGGCATCCAAACTTTAGTTCCAAGATAAAAAACCTATACTTTTGCGGCGGAAGTGTTCATCCCGGCGGTGGTATCCCTTTGTGTTTACTCTCTGCTAAAATCGTTTCCGATTTAGTTTCACCAGCTTAAGCCCAGCTCATGAAAAGCCTGTTTAGCGAAAAGAAATATGTGTTCATTGCCATTGGTATACTATGGCTTTTTCATATCTCAGGAATCATAGGTATTAGTTTAGGTTTTCAAGACTGGTTTGCAAGCAGGACTGCACTCAACCTGCTGATTATGTTTATGGCCCTGATTTTTTTCTTCCCGATGGACACCCTCAAAAAATGGGCTTTCTTTTTTCTCTTTGGTCTGTCAGGAGTCTTTGTCGAATACCTGGGCGTTACATTCGGTTTATTTTTTGGGGAATATGCTTACGGAGATAACTTCGGGCCCAAAATTTCGGGTGTTCCCCTGCTGATTGGCATAAACTGGGCCATGCTTACCTTTATATGTGGTGCTGTTGCCAACAAATTATCGGATAATATTTTTCTGAAGTCGTTACTGGGAACATTCATGATGCTGTTATTGGATCTATTCATGGAAAAGATTGCGCCTATTTTTGATTTTTGGGAATTTACCGGCGGCTATGCTCCGGTGGATAATTATATCGCCTGGGGTATCATCTCTTTTATCTTTCTCCTGATCTTTCATTTTGCTAAAATTAAGGGGAATTTTCTGATTTCCTTTCACCTCTATCTGGTTCAACTCGTATTTTTTATCTATTTCTATGTCTACTATTAAATATGATTATATCATCGTAGGAGCTGGTGCAGCAGGATTGAATCTTGCCCTCGCCATGGCTGCTGATGCTTTTTTTGAAGACAAATCTATTCTGATTTTAGATAAAGATGCCAAAGACAAAAACGACAGAACCTGGAGTTTCTGGGAAAAAGGCACAGGGAATTGGGATAACATCATCTCCAAATCCTGGGACAAAGGGCTCGTGAAGGCTAATGGAGAATATATTCCTCTCAATCTGAAGAAATACAGGTATAAGACCCTAAGGTCAGCTGACTTTTACGATCACGCCAAAAAAACACTCCCAGAACCTAACTTCACCTGGAAAACTGAGCAGGTTCAAAAAATCATGCAGGCCGATGAAGCTGCTGTGGTGATTACCGATCAACAAAAATATAAAGCCAACTTGGTGTTCGATTCTCGAGTTCCGATGAGTTACTCAATAAAAGACGACAGTTATCTCAATATTGCCCAGCATTTCAAAGGGTGGATTATAGAAACTGAAAAACCTGTTTTCGATGACTCCATGTTCACGATGATGGACTTCGATTTGAAAGATGGGGAAAGCACAAGTTTTACTTACATCTTACCTTTCTCACCTAACAGAGCTCTTGTAGAATTTACTTACTTCAGTCCTGATGTGGTCGAGGAATCGACTTACGATGACTACTTAAAAAAATACATTTCGGAACATCTTCAGACTGATAGCTACACCATACTTGAAACCGAAAAAGGCATTATTCCGATGACTAATTTTCCTTTTGAAGATTATAACCAGAAACATATCATCAAAATCGGTACTGCAGGGGGTTGGGTTAAAGCTTCTTCGGGATATTCGTTTAAGAATTGCGAACGCAAAAGTCAAAACATCATCAAATTTCTGAAATCGAAACAGGAGTTTTATAAAGATTCAACGCCGGTTAAATACAAGCATTACGACAAAATATTTCTGGAAGTTCTTACCAAAGAAAATCACTTTGGAGAAGAGTTATTTTATAGAATGTATAAAAACAATTCTATTCAGACGATCTTCAGGTTTCTGGATGAAAAGTCCTCTTTTCAGGAGGATTTAAAAATTATCATGAACTTAAGTTCCTCCCCTTTTATCAAGGGATTTATGAGGCATTTAAAAAGTGGGTTCAATACTTAGGGCTTTAACACTACTCTGTTCTGAAGCCGGAATCTCGAAAAGAGTTCTTCACTGTACCAGTCCAGCGTTCTGGTTTTTTGAATGGCTTTGATATGTTCATGACTTTGATAAGCATAAGCCTGAAGACTTTCCATATTTTTCCAAATACTGAACGTAGCCATTTCTACAAATGGTAATTCCCCAAATCCTTTAGTATACACCAGACCTTTCGCGTTTTCCAGGGGTTTTTGAGACTCGGGAACAAATTTCCAGAATTTTAAGAGCTGGCTGGTTTTAATACTGGCTCTGGTAATCACCGCAATTTGATCTTCCTCACCAATGTTTTTAGGCTGAACCGACGACTGAAAGGGGTTTTTACCATTCCACAAGCCTCTGGCCTGAATACTTTCCAGGTAAAGCACTTCCATCTTCTGAGTATGCTTCAGATACACATCGCTCAGGGGATGAGTTTCAAAAAAATCTTCAGCGAAGCTTCTATCCTCCCACACCTGTAAAACAGCGTACACATTCCAGTCTGGTAATGGATTGAAATTTTCCTTTCCACTGCCCAGTAATTTATAAAAACTCAGCCCTTTAACGGATTTCATATAGCGATGACCAAATTGCATCATGGACAAGGCCCAGAATTTATCAGTGAATCCCTGGTAAGTTAAAATTGTAAGTGTGGTGATTTGAGACATAAACTATAAAACATTAAAGGTGAAAACTAATTGGCTTACAACCTAGTTTTCACCTTTATTTTAGTACTTATTAAACAAAAAGTGATACCCTATCTTAAATCTGGTTCGATTCCAACCTGCCTGCGTGACTTGGACAGGCAGGCCCGCCTGCATATCTTAAAGGGTAGGTTCAGAGTAAAAATCAATAACCAAATTAGTTCTTATACTTATCAAACCAGTTTGTAATGTATTCTACTTTCCTGAACAAATTGCTTGGTTTACCTGCTATGCCATGGCCGGAACCTGCAATGCGGACCATCACAGCGTCGATCCCCTGAAGTTTTAAAGCCGTGTAATATTGCTCGGTTTCACTCATTGGCGTTCTATAATCCTGCTGACCTGTCAATAACATGGTTGGTGTTTTCACGTTGCCTACCAGCGAAATTGGAGAAAACTTCAAATAATCTTCTGGTGACTCCCATGGCATATCTTTGAACCAGTACTTAGAAAAGAATGGTGAAGCATCTGCGGTTAATACAAAGCTATACCAGTTAATAACTGGTTTGGCAACAACAGCTGCCTGGAAACGGTCTGTTTTACCAATAGACCAGGCGGTAAGCACTCCGCCTCCACTTCCTCCGGTGATGAATAAGTTATCTGTATCTACATATCCCTGATCGATTACATAATCTGTAGCGTCCATCAAGTCGTTGTAATCTTCACTTGGGTAATTGTGATTGATGTAAGCTGCAAAGTCTTCTCCATAGCTTGTACTTCCTCGTGGATTGGTATACACCACCACATAGCCTTTACTGGCCATAAACTGCAGTTCCGGTGAAAAGCGGGAGCCATAGTTGGTATAAGGCCCACCATGAATTTCAAGAATTAAGGGATATGTTTTTGAAGGATCAAAATCTGGCGGGGTAATGATCCATCCCTGAACTTTAAAATCATCAACCGAAGACTCTACCCAAAATTCTTCGACTTCACCTAATTTCTCTGACTTTAAAAGATTCTCATTTAAATGGGTTAAAAGCTTTGGTTTTGAATTTGATTTACTGCGGACTACAGCGAGTTCGGAAGGTGTAGAAGTGGTCACATGAGAAAACGCCACACGGCCATCAGTTGACACGGAATAACTTCCACCACCATAAGGCCTGCCTATACTGGCTGAACCCAGGTCTTTCGCAATGGTCCTGGTATTCCCCTGTAAATCTATATTTCCAATCTTGCTATTTCCCTCCTCATCATATCTAAAGTAGATGGACTTGCTATCCTGTGCCCAGGTGACTGAAGAGATATCCTGAGCAAAATCTTCCGACAAGACCTGAACACCCCCTCCTTCTCTATTCATCAAATATAGCTCTGTCAATTGATAACCTACAAACTCATCCTTAAAGCCTGCATAAGCGATGTATTTACCATCAGGCGAAATCTTCGGAGAATAATACGGGCCGCGATCGCTGGTGAGTTGTTTCACCTCTCCTGTGATCAGGTTTTGTTGATAAATCTGCTCGTTGTTGGGATCGAGTTCGGCATCTTTAGATTTATCCACGGTATATATAATGTGTTTCCCATCCGGCGCCCAGGAAGGTGAGCCATATTGATGAGATCCGGAGGTTACTTGACGTGCTGTGCCGCCAGCGGCAGAAATAACAAAAAGATGGCGATAACCATCCTGAACGTATCCTCCACCATCACGTCTGTAAACGGCTTTGTCTATAACGTCGGCACCTTCCTCCCACTGAGCACCTGAAGGGGGTTTGGGCAGGTTGGCTTTAATTGCTTTCGAAGATTCCGGAACAAACTTACTGAATAAGAGTTGAGAACCATCTGGTGACCAGCTTATACTGGAAGGGCTCTCTGTAAAATTGGTTATGGCTGCGGTAGTTTTGGAATCCAGCCAATACACATAGAGCTGATTGGAACCTTCCTGATTGGAGGTGAAAGCGAACTTATCCCCCTGAGGAGACCAGGTCACATTACCATAATATTTTGTTCCTGTAGTTATCGGATAATGCTTTGTACCGTCAAATGAAATTTGCCAGAGATTGACCAGTCGCCGATCGGTCATCACATCAAACTGATGCCTTTCATAAATAATGGTTTTCCCATCCGGTGAAATCGCAGGGCTGGAAACCATTTGTAAATCGAAAAGATCCATATAACCAAAATGTTCTTCTGCAATCTGAGCCTGTAACGGACTCGTAAAGCATAAAAAAAGGCTGAAAACTAAAATATGAATAGTTGAATTTTTCATCTGTATATGAATTTAATTAGCGTATAATTGTGGGGATTTTCTTTTTTGAGAGGCTTGTTCATAGAGTTTCGCAAAGCTATAAATATCAGATTCCTGATAAGGCTTTGTAATAAAGGTAAGGCCTTCGGGCTCACCTTCAGCAGTGTATCCCATAGGAACCGTTAAGGCCGGATATTTGGCGGCTGCGGCCTGACCTGCATTATAGTTATTAATAGATATGACCGCATCCAGATTATGTGTTTGCATAGGTTTTTCGAAATAATCAATGCCTGCCAGCAAAAGATTTCTCCGTATTTCAACAAGCTCATGTTCGGTTAAGTCTAAGTCTTCAATACCTTCAAATCTTGCCTGGCCATAAGGGATTCTAAGCGTTGAATCTTTTAGGTTGAATTGCATGACGTCATAAGCCTGTTTCACCTCGACCTCATCTGAGGCATATAATTCCAAATACTTTTCTAAATCTATTTTCATATCACCGCTTAGCAATTCGCTAAAGCCCTCAAAGTTCATTGGTTTGGGATCAATTTCAATAATCTCAGCACCGAGCTTTTTTAAATCTTTAATAGCTTGCTGGTATAAGGAATCCTGTAAGTAAGACTGGTATGCCCCAAGTCTAACACCGGCTAAGTTTTTTCGTACTTCAATTTCCCAGGGCACTTTGGAAGGTGAGGATTTACTTCTTGGAGAAGCCATGGCCGAAAAGAGAATCGAATTGTCTTTTAAGGTCTTGGTTATAGGTCCAGGCGTGTCCAAGGTACCTGAAATAGGCACAGTTCCCTCCTGGCTAAGAATTCCGATGGTGGGTTTTAAACCTACCACAGACTGCTGACTAGACGGTGACAAAATAGAGCCAGAGGTTTCAGAACCAACGGCGGCCACCGCATAATTTGCAGCTACAGCCACTGCGCTACCTGAACTTGAGCCACCCGTATCAAACCGTCTTAAACCATACGGATTCAAGGTTTGTCCACCCACAGCACTATATCCGTTTGGACAACCCGCGCAAAGGAAATTGGCCCACTCACTCAAATTTGCTTTACCCAATATGAGACCTCCATGGGATTTTAGGTTTGCCACAACTTCGGCATCGTTTTCTGTCCGGTTATTTAGTAAAGCGACCGACCCTGCTGTTGTAGGCATAGATTCCGTGTTGATATTGTCTTTTACAATTATGGGCATACCGCGTAAGGGGTGGTTACTGGCAAAAGATCCGGCATCCATTTGTTCAGCCTGAGCTATAAGATTTGGATTGACTGAAATCATAGCATTTAAAGCTAAGTCCTTATTGCTCTCAAATTGAGCAATCCTATACAGGTACCATTGAGATAATTCTTTATAAGAAAAAAGACCTTCTGAAATTTGATCCTGTAGGGTTTCAATTTCTTTATCTAAAATAAGTGGCGTGAGTTCTAAATACCTTTCTGCTGAAAAACCATCGAGCTGAGAAATGATGGTGTTAATCATTTCATTCCTATCTGTAACTTTAGACTGAATTAATTTGTAGCGTAAGCGTTGAGACTCGTTTTCTGCGTTTGCTTCGATTAAGCCTGTTTCATCATAGGGGACCCAGGTATCGAATTCTGGAAAATTATCTTGTTTGCAAGATGAAAACCATATCACCGAAATTAAAGCGAGGTAAATGAACTTATTTGTAGTCATAGATTCAAAAGGGTTTAATTTTATAGAGAGGCTTAAATTACAAATAATAAGTAAAAAAATCATCTATCGTCTCTATGCATTTAAATTAAAAATGAAGGAGAATTTTGTAAGTTGATAAAATTATAGCTAACTTTATAAAATGTTATCATCCTGAATTTTACCCTTTTACATTTTAAACCTCTGTTATGAAGCGCATAAACCTGATTGAGAGTTACAGATTAAAATACAAAAACCTAATTAACCCTGATCTTATTTATCTTGGTTTATTACAAACCTCAACTGAAGTTTTTCTAGAGAAAATATTAGACTCCAAGCCAGAGCTTATTGTACAGCACAATTTAGAAAACGTCTATGACAGTGATTTAGAACCATTACTTCCTCACATTAGTGCAGCTTTATTTAATCCACTCGTAGATATTGATGATAATGCCTGCCGTTTTTTACTTCGTATGGACCCCTTGAGCATTGCCATGAATTATGATGGTATTTTTTCTGAAGAAGCTACTGAACGTCTTTTAAATTTTATTTAAGTTAAAACCAGGTCGCTGTGATAAAGCTTTCCTGTTGCGGGATATAGGTTTATGTCAAACTTCTGAGGCTTTTTGTCCTTATAAGGCAAATAAATTCGCTCTTTTTCTAAGATGCTTTAAAGCTTTAGACATTTGATTTTCCACAGTTTTGACAGAAATGTCCATGTCGATAGCGATATCCTTGTACTTTGTATTTTCCAACTTGCTTTTTATAAAAATCTCCTTGCACCTTGCAGGCAGCTCGTCGATAAGCTGATGTAGTTGTTTTAATCTATCCTTTTGAGGAAGTTCCTGGGGATTTACTGAACTTGCAATCACCTCCCATTTAATGGCATCCAAGTCATCAAAGCATATCTTTTTTTTTCGTAAATGTTGCAAAAACTGATTGTGACAGGATGTAAATAAATAGTTTTTTAAGGAACTTGTGATGTTGATGTGCTCGCGTTTCTGATAAAACTTCATTAACATATCCTGAACAATATCTTCAGATAGTTTTTTGTTTTCACACAGCCTAAAAACGTAGTTACAGAGCCATTCATAGTATTTTTCATACAAAATTTTGTAAGCGATTTCATCTCCTGTTTTCAGTTTTTCAATAAAAACGCTGTCTTCCATAATCAACAAATTAAGGATATTAATTAATTAAATCGATAATAGATAGGGGTTTTTTAACAAAACTGCATCTTATAAGTAGGAAGATTACATTTTATTCAAATGAACTCAGAACAACTTATTATAAAATATTTGAACAGTAGCCTTACGGCCGAGGAAAGAATCCGTTTAAAAAACTGGGTGATGAACGACCCGGAACATCTTAAAACTTTTAAGAAAAGGATTCGCTCCCATTCCTATGTCATTCCCTTGCAGTTTGATTCCGATAAAGCTTTTGAAATATTTTATCAGAAGCTTCACTTGAAAAAAAGAAGGCGTAAACGAAAACTGCACTTTATTTCGTTTGCTGCAAGTTTGGCGGTCTTAATCGCTTTAGGCCTTCTCTTTCAAAATTCAGAAATACTGACAAGGAGTAAAACGAGTCTTAGCCAAAACGACGCTAATGAAAGCATAAAGCAGATTCAAATTACACTTCCTGACGGGAGTACTCAGGTTATAGATAAAAAGTCGACTTCGAATATTGAAACCGAGGTTGGCGAGCTCATAGCCCGCAAATCGGGAGGTGTTTTAGATTTTGGGAGCCCTGAAATTTTTGCAAAAGACACATCTGCCACCCAAATAGATATTCCATACGGCGAAAAACTTAAGATTAAACTATCTGATGGCACTCTGGTATGGCTGAATTCAGGGACAAGTTTTAGATTTCCAAAGCATTTTGGCAGGGATTTAAAAACCAGAACTGTAGAGGTGGTTGGTGAAGCTTATTTTGAAGTGACCGAAAATAAACAACAGCCTTTTATAGTCACCACGCCAAGTCTGACTGTGAAAGTCCTGGGCACGCATTTCAATGTCTCTTCCTATTCTAACGACTCCAGTACAGAAGCTACTCTTATGGAGGGTGAAGTACAGGTATATACACCCGAAAATGATAAAAACCCCTTGAATCTGAGACCCAATGAACAGGCGGTATTTGAAAAATCAAACGAAAGTCTAAAAAGGAACAGTGTAGTGGCAAGTGACTTTAATTCCTGGATTGACAATATCTTGATCATAGATGGCTTAACCTTCTTAGAATTGAAAAATAAACTCGAGAGAAAATATAATGTTATCATCACAAATACTGTAAACGATATTTGGGATAATAAATACAGAGGTGAATTTAAGGATGAATCTCTCAGGGAAACTTTAGAAACAATTGCCCTGAGTTCTCATTTTGAGTATGAAATCAAAGGCAAACACGTCAGCATTTTCAAACCGAAAAAAAAGCCAACCACCAGTGATTAAGTAGAATATTAATTTAAAAACATGTTATGATGAAAATTCACAAAAGTCAAGTGGAAATGAACACAGGTTTCATTTCAAAACGTTCAACAGTAAAAACACTACTAAGTTTTGTCTTATCCATCTTTTTAGCCTGGCAGGGTTTTGCAAATACAAACTTGCAGCAAAGCTTATCTGTTGACTATGAAAATGCAGCCCTTATTGATATCCTCAATGACATCAAATTAAGGTCTAATTATAAGTTCTTTTATGATGTCAATGAAATTGAAGAAACCAGAAAAATAAGTGTGAAGGCTGAAAATTTAGCTTTTGAAGATATTTTAAAAGAAATTGGTGCAAAAGCCAATTTCGATTATGCGTTTAATGGAGACCAGGTGGTGCTGACAGCAGCTGTAAATCCGGTTGCAATCACCGAAGAAGTGATTCAAGACAGGCAAGTCACCGGTACAGTTGTGGACAAGGATGGTAATCCACTCCCTGGAGCCAACATAGTCGTAAAAGGTACCAGTATTGGTGCTCAAACTGATTTTGATGGTAATTTCTCCCTTCAAGTTCCAGAAGATAAAAGCATTCTGGTTGTTTCTTATGTAGGTTTCAAAAACGAAGAAGTAAATGTAGATGGTAAATCCAGTGTGGAAGTTCAGCTGAAGCCAGATGCCGGACAACTAGACGCCGTCGTGGTAGTTGGAACACGTGGTAAACCGCGAACCTCTTTTGATTCCCCCGTTGCTGTGGATAATTTCAAAACCTCAGAATTGGAAAAAACAGGAAGACCTGCCATAGATCAGCAATTGATGATGCGAGTCCCTTCCTATAATGCCACCGAGCAACCTGTTTCTGATGCTGCGGCTCACTTCAATCCAGCCGACCTGAGAGGTCTTCTGCCAAGTAGGACATTAGTTCTGGTAAATGGAAAGCGAAAAAATGTGAGTGCACTCGTCTATAGTTATGTAACAGCAGGTCGCGGTGAAGTAGGTGTTGATATGAAAGCTATCCCTTCAGCAGCTTTAGAAAGCGTTGAAATCTTAAGAGACGGTGCTGCTGCACAGTACGGCTCTGATGCGATTGCCGGGGTGATTAATTTAGTTATGAAAAAAGAAGTAGATCCCTTTATCAATACAAATTTTAGTACTACTACCCGCGGTGATGGAGAGATGTATCAGCTAGAGTCTGGTTTTGGTATAGATTTAGGACCTAAAGGCTATGCCAATTTCACCCTGAGCCATATGGAATCTCAAACCACACAACGTGCAGGAGAAATTACAAGTCTTGAAGATGAGGCTAATTACTGGGGTGTTACAGACAATACAGCCTATAACACCAGTGATTTGAGAAGCTTCCTGGATAGAAATCCAAGCGCAGGTTTCCAGGTGGGCTTACCGGAATCGCAAATAACCAACTTTGCCTATAATGTTGGTTTTGAGCTCGATGAAGAATCTCAGACCGAGATTTACTCGTTTGGTACACTGACCAATAGAGAAGGATCGGCTCCTCAGTTTGCGAGAGTTCCTTACTGGGTCTCTGGGTTTCAGGCCATTTACCCGGATCAGGATTTCTTTTTAGCTAAAATGGCTCCTCACATTAAGGACCACACCTTTGCTTTAGGGCTCAAAACAACCTACAATGAATGGAATTTCGATTTAAGTTCTACCTTAGGTAAAAATAGAATTGACTATTATATAAAAGATTCTTTCAACCAGTCCTTCGGTGGAAGTAGCCCATCAGATTTTTATAATGGTGCTCACCAGTTTAGTCATGTTGTAAACAATTTGGATATAGACAGAACCTTTTACGATACAGGTCTTGAAGCTTTGACTTTAGCCTTTGGTGTGGAACAAAGAACAGAGCGTTACGTCACGGAAGAAGGTGAATTCGCTTCTTACGGAGATGGAACTCCAAATGACCCTACCGACAGAACCGGATCTGAATCTTTTGGAGGGTTTAGCCCGGAAAATGTATCTGATAACTACCGATCTAACTTTGGGGTTTATACAGATGTTACAGCAGACTTCACAGAGTCTTTTCTGGTCAGTGGTGCTTTGCGGTATGAAAATTATACGGATTTTGGCTCTAACGTGAGCTGGAAGCTAGCCTCTCGTGTTAAAACCTTAGACGATAAGCTTGTCTTTAGAGGTTCTGTAAGTAATGGTTTTAGAGCACCAGCCCTACATCAAATTTACTATACGGCAACCACTACAACACTGACAGTCAATGGAGTTCAGCAAAATGGTATTTTAGATAATAAAAATCCGGCCTTAAGAGCTTTAGGCATTCCGGAATTGGATGCAGAAACCTCTTTTAACTTAAGCGGAGGTATGACTTACAGGTTTAGTCGAAATTCTGGAATTACTATAGATGCCTACCAGATCGATGTTGATGACAGGATTGTACTCTCCGGCCAGGTTACAGCTACAGGAGATCCAAACAGCCCAATTGATCAAACGCTAAGCAGTGTGGGTGTAGGTTCTGCCGGCTTCTTTTTGAATGCTATAGATACCAGGACTCAGGGAATAGATATTGTTTACAGCTACAATAATATTGAGATAGGACGTGGTTTTTTGAGCGGTAGTATTGCTGCTAACTTCAATAAAACTGAAGTACAAAGCACCAATTTCCCTTCATTTATTGAAAACAATAACCTGGGCGATGACTTATTTTCCAGAGAAGATGTTTCCAGGGTGGAAACCTGGAGACCTAGACAAAAAATTATAGGGACGGCAAGCTATGAAATTGATAAGTTGACTGCAAATTTATCACTGATGTATTACGGCTCCGTAACTTACCGTCACCCTACCAACCCTGTAGATGATGCCACCTACGGTGGTAAGACTTTAACAGACTTAAGTTTCAACTATGCATTTACCGACAAAATTAACTTCACTCTAGGTGTAAATAATCTGTTTGACGTATTTCCAGATACATTTGCAGAGGCTTATGCTGGAAGAGGCGGTCACCCTCAGGACAGAAACTTAGACTTCGTTGGAAGATTCAAGTATCCATGGCAGACGACTCAGTTTGGTATTGATGGAGCTCGAATTTTTTCTCAACTGAATATTACTTTCTAATCTTTAACTAAATCTAATTTAATTTACCTCTGCCAATACTGGCAGAGGTTTTTTTATGGTTCTGCTTTATATGAAATCGATACGAGATAAATTAATAGCAAAAGTCATTGGCTTAATTATATATTAGCTTTTATTTGATTCAGCAATTAATAGGTATAAATATAGCCCAAATTCAAAAAAATGTCTGTCTTAGAAAAATCCATATTTGTTATAGCTGTAGGAATATTTGTTTATCTCTGGAATAAATATGCAGTAACGAAATTGATCGAAAAATTTGTAAAGTTAAATCACCAAAACCGGTGGCTTGCTAAAAACGAAAACAGAATAATCGCGGGGATTCAATTATTTTACTGGTTGTTCTATCTGCTGTTTATTTTGGCCGTTCTGGTCTCTAAATAAAGTTCAAAACCTTAAATTAATTTATCCTAATCCAAATCGGGCACGCCTCTAAATAAAAAACCCCTGATTTACAGGGGTTTAGGTAAAAATCTTGTGACCACGGCAGGATTCAAACCTGCAACCTTCTGAGCCGTAATCAGATGCGCTATTCAGTTGCGCCACGTGGCCGTTTTGGGAGTGCAAATATATTTCTTTTTATACTTTTACCAAACATTAAATCACAATTATCATGCAACTCACAGATTATATTAGAACTATCCCCGATTTTCCCAAGGAAGGTATTAGCTATAAAGACATCACGCCCTTATTGATTAATCCTAAAGCTTGTGAATTTGCTCTCTCAAAACTAATTGAAGGACTTGACGGAAAACAAATTGACAAAGTGGTAGGTATAGAATCTCGAGGATTCCTATTTGGTATGCTTTTGGCCAAAGCGCTTGGAGTTGGCTTTATTCCTATTCGTAAACCCGGAAAACTTCCCTCTAAAACATTTTCTCAAGCTTATGATCTTGAATACGGAAGCGACACTATAGAAATTCATAAAGATGCCATACACCAAGGAGAGCAAATTTTGCTTCATGACGATTTACTAGCCACTGGCGGCACGGCGGCAGCAGCCTGCCAGCTTTTGAATAAGTTGGGAGGTGAAATAGTCCAGGTCAACTTTATCATCGAATTGGACTTTCTTGGAGGCAGAAAGCTTCTGCCTAATAACAAAGTTAACTCGCTTATTCGCTATTGAAACAGATTCAAATCCAGATTAAATACAAAAGCTTAGTTAATTTATTTATGAAAAGCTGATAAAGAGTCATCTTGCGACTACGAAAAGCACAAAAAAGCTATCTTTGCTGCCACTAATTTTTTAAAAAAATGTCCGAACAAAAACAAAAAAAGCTGATCGATGAAATCGGTGATAATCATATTGCTACTTCTTACGAAAACCCTGTAAGAGAGGATGCTTTTGATATGACAGAAGATGAAAAGATTGAAAAGATAAAAGGCCATGTTCATGAAATCATGCATACCTTGGGTATGGATATGACAGATGACAGTTTGATGGGTACACCTAAACGGGTGGCCAAGATGTATGTTAACGAGATTTTTGGAGGTCTTGATCCTGCGAAAAAACCTAAAGCCTCTACATTCGAAAACAACTACAAATACGGCGAGATGCTCGTAGAAAAAAATATCACTGTATATTCTACTTGCGAACATCATCTTCTGCCTATCGTAGGTCGGGCTCATGTGGCCTATATTTCCAGCGGCAGAGTTGTGGGACTTTCCAAAATGAATCGAATCGTCAATTATTATGCAAATCGGCCTCAAGTCCAGGAAAGGCTAACCATGCAAATTGTAAAAGAGCTACAAAATGCTCTAGACACCGAAGATGTAGCTTGTATTATTGACGCCAAACACCTATGCGTCAACAGCCGTGGAATTAATGACATTGAAAGCAGCACGGTAACCAGCGAATTTGGAGGAAAATTTAAAGATGAAAATGTGAGAAAAGAACTTCTCAGCTATGTCAATATGGACACTAAATTTTAACTAATGGCTTTATACGAGCACCAATCTTTAAAGATTTATAATTCCATTTCCGGAGAAAAAGAAATCTTTCAACCACTGACTGAAGGTTATATCGGCATGTACGTCTGCGGACCCACGGTGTATAGCAATGTGCATTTGGGAAATTGCAGAACGTTTATTTCTTTTGATTTGGTTTTTCGTTACTTAAAGCATCTGGGCTATAAAGTTAGATACGTTAGAAATATTACTGACGCCGGACACTTAGAAAACGACGGCGAAGAAGGTGAAGACCGTATAGCGAAAAAAGCTAAACTTATGGAAATTGAACCCATGGAAGTGGTTCAAAAATACAGTGTGGATTTTCATCAAATTCTTGAAAAATTCAACAACCTTCCTCCTAGCATTGAGCCTACGGCAACCGGTCATATCATTGAACAGATTGAAACTATAAAGACCATTATTGACAAAGGTCTGGCTTATGAAGTCGATGGCAATGTGTACTTCGACGTGATGAAATACCACGAATCGCAACATTACGGAAAACTTAGCGGTAGAAAAATTGAAGACCTTATTTCCAATACCAGAGAGTTGTCTGGACAAACTGACAAGAAAAATCCACAAGATTTTGCCCTTTGGAAAAAAGCAGAGCCACAGCACATCATGCGCTGGACTTCACCCTGGGGAGTTGGTTTTCCTGGTTGGCATTTAGAATGTACGGTCATGAGTTCCAAATACCTTGGCGAACAATTCGATATTCATGGTGGTGGAATGGATTTGAAGTTTCCACACCACGAATGTGAAATTGCTCAGGGACAGGCTTCAAATGGCAAAGATCCCGTGAATTATTGGATGCATGCCAATATGCTGACACTCAACGGCAAAAAGATGTCCAAAAGTACGGGTAATAATATTTTGCCCAGAGAACTGTTTACGGGTGAAAATGAAAATTTATCAAAATCCTATACCCCTCCTGTGGTAAGATTTTTTATGCTCCAAGCCAACTATCGAAGTATACTTGACTTTTCTGATGAAGCTTTGGCTGCTGCAGAAAAAGGATTCAACAAATTGATGGAGAGTTTAACTACACTGGAAACTATCAAAGCTTCAGATAGTTCTGATTTTGATGTTAGCGCCTGGAAAGATAAATGCTATGAAGCTATGAATGACGACTTCAACAGTCCTATTCTCATTGCTCATTTGTTTGAAGCGGTTAAGCAAATTAATTTAGCAAAAGCAGGCAAGCTTAATCTGAATCAGCAAAGTATTGATGTATTGATTACAACCATGAAAGACTTTATTTTTGAAGTCATGGGACTTGAAGATCCTGGAGAAAATTCCAAAACAACAGGCAGTACTAATGATTTTGAAGAGCTGATTCAGTTTTTAATTGACATGAGAAGTCACGCTAGACTCAACAAAGATTTTGACACCAGTGACAAAATCAGAGATAAACTCTTGGATATGAATGTTGAGCTCAAAGACGGTAAAACCGGTACAACTTTTCAGATACATTCCTAAGCCATGTGGCGACGCATTTTGATTTTTCCTTTTGTGATGTTTATCAAGATTTATCAGTGGATTCTATCTCCCTTTCTAGGTTCCAACTGCAGGTTTCAGCCCACCTGTTCACACTATGCTTTAGAAGCCTTCAAAACTCATGGAGTCTTCCAAGGCTTTTACTTAAGTGTAATTCGAATTTCGAAATGTCACCCTTGGGGAAAATCCGGATATGATCCGGTTCCTCCACCTAAAAAACATTCAGAAACGAATTGAAAGTTTCAATAATCTGTATATTAGCAACTAAATAATTTAAGCATGTTCCAAGCCATTCAATGGGACCCTTCACTGGGAATCGATTTAGGTATTTTTACGTTGAGATATTACAGCCTAATGTTTCTCATAGCTTTTGGAGCTGGGTTTTACATTACAAAACAAATCTTCATCTCTGAAGGTGTTTCCTTAGAAAAACTCGATAAACTTCTCATCTATACCATTCTTTCAACCTTAGTGGGAGCGAGACTTGGCCATGTGATTTTTTATCAGCCCGAATTATTTCTCGAAGATCCTCTGTCTATTTTTCTGCCCATTAGTTTTGTACCAGAGATTGAATTTACAGGGTTTCGGGGACTTGCCAGTCACGGAGCGGCTATAGGGATTGCCATAGGCATGTATTTCTATAGCAAAAATGTGACTGAGAAATCCATTTTTTGGATTTTAGATCGGATCACTATACCCGTTGCTTTTGGGGCTGTCTTTGTCAGGATTGGAAATTTTTTAAATTCTGAAATCGTCGGTAAGGCAACCAACTCCGATTTTGGGGTTGTTTTTGTTCAGTTGGGAGAAAGCTTCCCAAGACATCCCGCGCAGCTATACGAGTCTGTTTGTTATTTAATCCTCTTCGGAATTTTATCCTTGCTGTTCTGGAAAACCAAATTGAAAGAGAAAAAAGGGGTTCTCTTCGGAATCTTTTTTACCTTGCTTTGGACCATTCGTTTCTTCGTTGAATATGTTAAGGAACCTCAGGTGGCTGAACGGGCTGATTGGTTGTTTAATACCGGACAACTGCTGAGCTTGCCTATGATTGTTATTGGGCTTGCAATCATTTATTTTTCGAATGAAAGGGCCAAATGAAACAGCTTAAATATTTTTTAGCCTTAGTCTTTGTGTTTTTGATTTTGTCCTGTCAATCCAGGCAGAATCAACATAAAGACCTCTCCTTGGAGTTCGAATTTAAAAAAGATACGCTTCTGAGGTTTATTCAGGGGAATGATACTATTGCCCCTGTTTTTGAGATTGAACTGGCTGAAACTGATTACGAAAAAGAAACTGGTCTAATGCACAGAAAACAAATGCTATCAAATCAAGGCATGCTTTTTATATATAACAATGAAGCGGCCAGGCCTTCGTTTTATATGAAGAACACCTATATTCCTCTGGATTTGATTTATTTGGATAAAAACATGGAAATTGTAGATTTCAATTTAAATACACTTCCCTTTTCTGAGGATTTAATCAGTTCTGATGTTCCTTCACGCTATGTACTTGAAGTTAATGCAGGTGTTGTCAATGAGCTGAAACTTCAAAAAGGAGATCAGATAATTTTAAACTAAAAAAGGCAATCGATCTGACTGCCTTTTTTTTAAAAAACCAATTTACTAGAGGCTAATCCAAGCAATATCTTTATTTATATAAACGCTAAAAAACATTTTTTGTTACGACAATTAACAGACTTTAACACTTTGATAATCAACCCGAAACCTTAGAAATAAAACCTATTAAAATTATGAAAAAAAGAACTTTAGTCATCGGCGCCTCAGAAAATCCAGCCAGGTATGCTTATAAAGCAATTCGGGCTTTACTACAAAAAGGCCACGAAGTTGTTGCTTTGGGAAAACAAAAAGGAAAGGTGGAAGGTGTTGAAATTCAAACTGAAGTTTTATCGAGTCTGGATGTAGACACCGTGACGCTTTACATCAATCCTCAGCATCAAAAACATTACACGGCCTTTTTAATTGAACTGAATCCTAGCCGTGTCATATTCAATCCTGGTACAGAAAATCCAGACCTGCAGCATAGGCTTGAAGACTCTGGGATCGAAACTTTAAACGCTTGTACTCTCGTACTTCTGGCCACGGATCAGTATGAGTCCTAGAAAGGTAAGCAGGCCATTCAAAATCAGAATAAAGAAACCAAATTCAAAGTTCAAATAGGACAAGCTTAAGCTGCTTATCACATAGGACAAGACTGGTGAAATTATGGCCACTAGTGGTATCCAGTAATCTTTTACTCGCCATTTTGTAAACAAACCAAAGGCATAAAGTCCTAAAAGTGGTCCATAGGTATAACCCGCAAATTCAAATAATTTGTTGATGACGCTCTTGTCTTCAATGGCATATTTAAAAACCATCATCACGCCAATAAGCACGAATGAAATAAGGATGTGAATGTATTTTCTAACTTTCGTCTGTGAAGCTTCAGAGTACCTTTCCTGAATATTTAAAATATCTATACTTACAGAGGTTGTAAGCGAAGTAAGTGCAGAGTCTGCACTAGAATAGGCGGCAGCAATAAGCCCCAAGATAAAGGTAACAGCTACAGCTATTCCTAACACACCAGATGTGGCCACCGCAGGAAACAAATCGTCTCTTGTTTCTGTAATCCCGATTAGGTCTGCATAATCGGTTAGCAAAAGACCTAAGAGTAAAAACAAAAAATTGACAACAGTAAGGACCAGAGTAAACCAGAAAATATTTTTCTGAGCATCTTTCAATGTTCTGCAAGTCAAGTTCTTTTGCATCATATCCTGATCGAGCCCGGTCATCACAATAGCGATAAACATCCCTGATATAAACTGCTTAAAAAAGAAATCTGAGCTCTTATAATCTTCAAAAAAGAAGATTTTAAAATTATCATGAGTACCCAGATAGCTCCACAGGTCCTCAATTTGAAGCGCATCTGAAATAAAATAAATAGAGATTCCTAAAGCGATAAGCATAAACAGAGTCTGAAGCGTATCTGTCCAAACAATCGTTTTAATTCCACTCCTGAAGGTATAGAGCCAAATCAATAAAATAGTAATGCTTACCGTGGCATAATAGGGGATTCCAAGTGCATCAAAAACGATGAGCTGAAGCACATTTGCTACTAAAAACAATCTAAAGCTAGCACCAACAATGCGAGAAAGTATAAAATAAGATGCCCCGGTTTTATAAGCTCGATTACCAAATCGAGTATCTAGATAGGTGTAAATAGACGTCAGATTCAATCTGTAATACAAGGGTAACAGCACAAGACTTATCACAGCGTAACCAATAGTATAACCAAGAACAACCTGAAAATAACTAAAACTGCTAAAGGCTACGGTACCAGGAATGGAAATAAACGTTACACCACTTAGCGAGGCACCAATCATCCCAAAGGCTACTAAATACCAAGGAGACTGCTTATTGGCTTGAAAAAACTCAGAGTTACTTCCACTTTTATTGGTCAAAAAGGAAATAAAGATCAGAACCACAAAATAAGCCAGAACCAGGAGTAGAATTTGATAAGCTTGCATAGTCTAAGTTTGGCTGGCGAAAATACAAATGTTTCCTTAAGATTTTAATAAAACTAAAACTCAAAATTGTATTTTAGCCCGGTATGGAGTTTTCATCAAAGTATCTTGAAAAAGCAATTGAAGAAATTGCTTTATTACCAGGAATAGGTAAACGCACAGCCCTTAGGCTGGCGCTGCATTTATTGAAACAGCCGCAATCCCAAACCACAGATCTGGCTACAGCATTGGTAGACCTTAAAACCAAAGCCAGGCAATGTAAAAGTTGCCATAACATCTCAGACCATGACTTGTGCGGTATTTGCAAAGATCAGACAAGAGATCAAAGCATGATTTGCGTAGTTGAAGACATAAGGGATGTTATGGCTATAGAAAACACGGAACAATACAAGGGTATTTATCACGTTTTAGGAGGTAAAATAAGCCCGATGGATGGTGTTGGGCCTCAACAACTCAATATAGAAAGTTTGGTAGCCAAAATAAAAGCAGGACATGTTAACGAAGTTATTTTCGCCTTAAGCAGTACCATGGAAGGCGATACGACCAATTTTTATATATACAAACAGATTCAAGCTTCTGAATATGCTTTAAAAACTTCTACCATTGCAAGAGGTATTTCTATAGGTGACGAACTGGAATATGCAGATGAAATTACTTTAGGAAGAAGTATATTACAGAGAGTTCCTTTCGAAAATTCATTAAAAAACTGACGGCTTGAAACTTTCTGTTATCATCTTAAACTATAAGGTTCCTCAACATCTGATGCTGTGCTTGGATAGCGTAACTAAGGCAATAGAAAGTATAGATGCTGAAATAATAGTTATAGATAATAATTCGGCAGACAAAAGTTGTGAGTTAGTTAAGCAAAACTTTACTGAGGTCAATTTAATTAGAAATACAGAAAACTCTGGTTTTTCAAAAGGAAATAATAAAGGTGTAAAAAAAGCTAAAGGAGAATATCTGTGTATCCTGAACCCAGATACCGTAGTCCCTGAAGATTGTTTTACTAAATTGTTTAAGTATCATCAGGAACTGGAAAACCCAGGGGCTATAGGAGTACAGCTTGTGGATGGTACAGGTGAGTTTTTAGAAGAAAGCAAGCGAAATATTCCCATACCCAGGGTTGCAATAAAAAAATTACTTGGCAATTCTTCTTCCTACTATAATTTTGATTTAAAAAAAGATGAGAATGGTCCAACAGATATTCTAGTAGGAGCGTTTATGTTTATGGAAACCCATTTATTCCAAGATATTGGAGGTTTCGATGAAGACTATTTTATGTACGGTGAAGATATTGATTTGAGTTATAGAATCCATAAAGCGGGTTTTCAAAATTATTATTTCGGAGAATCTAAAGTCTTGCATTATAAAGGAGAAAGCACCACCAAAGACCAGGAATACCTCAAAAATTTTTTTAATGCCATGTATATTTTTTACAAAAAACATTTCAAAAATTATACAAACTCCTTTAAACTGGTTAAGCAAAGTCTTAAACTCTCCATGGTTTTTGAAAAAATGAAACTAAAATCTATCAAACCTAATAAACAAAACTTTAAAAAAGTTTACTTAATTTCAAAAGATAAAAGTCTAAAAAACAAGTTGGAAACCAAAGTCAGTCTAGAAATTAATTTAATATCGAGAATCAGTACCACTACAAAAGATACTCTAATCGTAATGGATGCGGATCAAATTGAATACAGAGACTGCATAAAAACGATCGTGGATTTAAAATCTAGGAATAATGTTTTCAGAATAAAACCCAGAAATTATAATTTCATGATAGGCAGCGAAAGCAAATACGTAAAAGGTGAGGTTATTGATCTTAGTTAAGAAGATAAGAACTTAGGAATATAACTGGCTTAATTTTACTAAATTTGCAAACTAAAACTGAAAAACACCTTTTAGGTTGAACATATGGCAAAAAAAGAATTAAAACTACCCAAGATGGGTGAGAGTGTTGCAGAAGCAACCATTACCAGTTGGTTAAAAGAAGTTGGCGACAGTATCGAAGCTGATGAAGCAGTTCTAGAAATTGCAACCGATAAAGTAGATTCTGAAGTTCCCAGTGAATACGATGGGGTTTTGGTTGAAAAGCTGTTTGAGGTGGACGATGTCGTAAAAGTTGGTGAGGTTGTCGCTATTATTGAAGTAGATGGAGACGGAGAGGATGACGATGCTTCAGACGAAACTGAAACCGATGTAACAGCTGAGACCAAAGCGGCTGAAGAAGCTGCTTCGATGGTGGAAGAAAGCGTGAATCAGGCAAAAACAACTGCTGACAGCGCCTCAAGTTATTCTGATTCTAAGCGGTTTTATTCCCCGCTTGTCAAAAATATTGCACGTCAGGAAAACGTCTCTCCAGAAGAATTAGAAAGTATAAAAGGCACTGGTCTTGACGATAGGGTTACCAAAGATGATATTCTGGCCTATGTCAAGGATAAAAAAGACGGCGCGAGCACTTCGCAAAAAACCAGAACGGAAACATCTTTAGGAGAAACACCTTCTGCTCCTCAAGCAAAAGCTTCTCCTGCTCCAAAGGTAAACACTCCAGTAAATATAAACGCTGAAGATGAAGTGATAGAAATGAGCAGAATGGGTAAATTGATTTCTAGCCATATGATTGCTAGTACACAGACTTCTGCCCATGTTCAGTCTTTCATAGAAGTAGATGTTACAAATATTTGGAATTGGAGAAATAAACATAAAAATGCATTTCAGAAAAGAGAGGGTGAAAAGTTAACCTTCACTCCTATTTTTATGGAAGCAGTTGCCAAAACCATAAAAGACTTCCCGAAAATCAACATATCAGTTGATGGAGATAAGATTGTGATGAAAAAACATATCAATCTTGGCATGGCGGCAGCATTACCAGACGGTAATTTGATTGTACCTGTGATAAGAGATGCGGATCAACTCAACTTACTGGGCATGGCCAAAAAAGTAAATGACCTTGCCGGAAGAGCTAGAAATGGGAAATTAAAACCCGACGAAACACAAGGCGGCACTTACACGGTGACCAATGTAGGGACGTTTGGGAGTGTGATGGGAACCCCAATCATCAACCAACCCCAAGTTGGAATACTGGCTTTAGGTGCCATCAGAAAAGTGCCGGCCGTTATAGAAACTCCCGAAGGTGATTTTATAGGTATTCGTCACAAAATGTTCTTGTCTCACAGTTATGACCACAGAGTAGTAAATGGTGCTCTAGGAGGACAATTCATTCAAAGAATGAAAGAATATCTGGAAAATTTTGATACGGAAAGAAGTATCTAATTAGCAATACATTTAAATCAAAGAGCCCTTAAATTAAATTTAAGGGCTCTTTGATTTAACTAAAGTATATATATATATATATATCAGGCTCTATGCCGGAAAAGTCGCATCCAAATAATCGGGAGTACCATTGCCATTGGAATCAGGTAGAGGTAGAATAAGATTGCCATCTTCGTCTAAATTGACCTCTTCTCGTGTTGGAACACCATCGCCATCATCATCTTGATCTCCAAAATTGGGGATTCTATCTTCATCAGTATCATCGTCATTGAGGCGTCTATTTCCATTGACATCTTCCATCCAAGAAGGAACTCCGTCTCTATCATGATCGGTTTCAATAGATTTATACAATTGAAAATTAAAAACAATTGGCTCGTAAGGAGAAATTCCGGATCCGGAAGGTGGAGCAGAAAAATAGGCTAAGCCAGAAGGAATAAAAACAGAACCTACTCCAAAATTATCATCAAATGAAACCGTTCCGTCTGGATTTAGCATAACGCCTGTAGATCCTCTAAACTCATCCATTACTTCATAGAATCCAATTATATTATTTCTTAAATCGAACCAAATTGGATTAGGTGCATTATCAAATACTTCCTTATCAGTCATTGCAAATCCGTTATAGGTGACTAATACAGAATCTGCGAAAGTTGTATTTCTTACAGCTTCGGCTCCTTCTCGTATTTGCAGATAGTATAAAGTATATTCTGTTCCCAGTTGAGATACAGTTTTTGACTTTAAAAATTCAGAGTCCAGTACTGCTTGTTTATCAGTATCATTTTCGCCTATCTCTTTATATACAATGCTTTGGAAATTTGGGTTTTGTGGATTATCTACAAGTTCATAATAATGGGTTTCCAGGAAAGTCTGAATTTGTTCCATGTTTTCAACTTTCACTTCTTCCACGTCTCTAATAACTACCGTAGTAACATCTCCATCATCATCAGAACTACAAGAAACGATAAGGATAAGAATAAAAATTAAAACTAGATTTTGTATTTTCATTTAACTGTAATTTTTGCCGCAAGATACGATTTTCTTCTATTTTTGCTGAAGAATAAATTCGATTTTGATGAGAGTAGATAAATACTTGTGGGCCGTGAGATACTTTAAAACCAGAAGCATTGCCAGCAATGCCTGCAAGAAAGGTCATGTCAAAATAAAAGGAGAATCGGTAAAGCCTTCGCGGAATGTCTATCCAACCGATAAGATTGAAATTAGAAAAAATCAAATCCATTATCAAATCGAAGTCTTAGATCTGCCAAAATCCAGGGTTGGCGCCAAATTAGCGAACATTTATTGCCTTGATATTACCCCGAAGGAAAACCTCGAAAAACTTGACTTGCTAAAGTATTCTCAAGAGTACTACAGAAAAAAAGGAGCAGGCAGACCTACTAAAAAAGACAGACGAGAGCTGGATGATCTCAAAGAAAACACGAAAGACGACATAGATGAATAAAATGAAAACAGAACCTACCTTAATCTTATCTGAAGAAGATATCAAAATTAAAGTCAAGCGGATTGCTTTGCAAATTCTGGAAACTTGTCTGGAAGACGAGAAGATCGTAATCGCCGGCATTAAGGAGAATGGAGCTACTCTTGCGGCATTGATTTCTGAAGAGATAAAGAAATTGTCTGATAAAACTATGGTTCTGGCCAGCGTTAAACTCGACAAGAAAAACCCATTACAATCGATTGAAGTCTCTGTAGAGCCTTCAGCTTATAAAAACAAAAGTTTAATTTTAGTTGACGATGTTTTAAACACGGGGTCTACCCTCATGTTTGCCGCAAAACATTTTCTGGAGGTTCCCTTAAAGCAGTTTAAAACAGCTGTCCTGGTAGACAGGAATCATAAAAATTACCCCATCAAAGCTGACTATAAAGGTATTTCTTTATCGACTTCACTCAATGAAAGAGTTGAGGTGAATTTTGAAAGTCCTGCTAAAGCAGAGCTGATTTAGGTATTTTGATTCATAACCTGAATCAAATCTTCTAAACTATCAGAGGCATTCTTACCTGAAAGGTCCAGTACATGATCCGCCATAAAATAAAACTGCTGTCTTTCAAAAAGATGCTTTCTTACAAATTCCTCAAATTCATTTTTATCCTCATAATGTGAAATAAGCGGTCTAAATTCTCTCTGAAGAAAAAGCCTGTCCACTAAGGTTTGTATATTGAGTTTCAGGTAGACCGATGCAACTCCTGGAGCTTCCATGATGTTCTGCATGTTATTTCCATAAACGGGGGTACCCCCACCCAGGGATAAAACAAAGTTGTCTTCTTTTGAAATGATCTCGTGCAAGGCCAGAGATTCTGCTTTTCGAAAATAGATTTCACCTTTTTTCTGGAACACTTCTGGTATTGTAAGCTGTTCTTTGCTTTCGATGTAAGCATCGAGATCGATAAATCTCAAGTCAAAAGTCTTAGCTAAAAGCCGACCTAAAGTTGACTTTCCTACACCCATATATCCTAATAAAACAACCTTCATAAATTCCCGCTTTTGAACAAATTAAAAATGTTTCAAATTTAATTTATTTTTACTTGATAAAACGAAGGAAGGTATTATATTTGCACCCGCAAAAAGACGCATTAGATCTGGTAGCTCAGTTGGTAGAGCATCTCCCTTTTAAGGAGAGGGTCCTGGGTTCGAGCCCCAGCCAGATCACAAATTTTAATAAGGTTCGCGTTGGACGAAAAGCCTGTCCCGATGGAAGCTAAAGCGAAACATCGGTAAGCCCCCAGTCGGATCATACGAATTCCCATGCTCAACACGGGTTTTTTTTATTGAAATTAAGTTCTTAATTATACAGAGATCTGGTAGCTCAGTTGGTAGAGCATCTCCCTTTTAAGGAGAGGGTCCTGGGTTCGAGCCCCAGCCAGATCACAAATTTTAAAGAGAAATCTCGCTGGGCGAGACGTTTATACTGAGTTCCGATAAATATAGGAATCGAAGTGAGCCCCAGCCAGATCACCTTTAATTCCCGCCTTAACTTTTATAAGCTTTGACGTATTGTCTTCAATGCACGAATAAATTGAATTAAGCTTATATTTACAATAATAATGCCCAGGTGCTGGAACTGGTAGACAGGCATGGTTGAGGGCCATGTGTCCATTAGGGCGTGCGGGTTCGACTCCCGCTCTGGGCACTTTTTAAAATACTTGAATTCCTTCTCAAACTTGCGCTCAGAACATGTGTCCGTTTTGAATCACTCTTTCTTCAGTTTTACTTTTCTCTAAAAAAAACTGAAAGCACTTTAAAGTTAAGCTTTCCAATCCACGACATTGAATCAAAATAGTTATTCATTAGTTTGAATTATTTGCAAATATTCCTTTGTCTAAATTGATAAATATCCTTATTTTAAAGATAAAATCTAAAGTCATGATCGATATAAAAAATAAAAATGCACTTGTTACAGGATCCTCCCGGGGAATCGGGCAGCAAATAGCCCTGGGTCTTGCCGAAAAAGGATGTCATGTGATTGTACACGGCAGAAAACCTGAACATTGCGAGGAAACGCTTAATCTTCTAAAGCCTTATAAGGTGAATACCTACACTGTCCACGGTGAATTGTCTGAAAAGGAAGGCATAGAAATGCTGATAGAACAGGTGAATAATCTGGAGATCTCGATTGACATCTTATATAACAATGCCGCGATAATGACGAGCTACAGGGAAGACTTCTGGGATCACCTGTGGGAGGATTGGATGGAAAGCATGAAGGTCAATGTTCTGAGCGTTTACAAGCTATGCGGTGCGTTTATGCCTAAAATGATAGAAAATGGTTTTGGCAGAGTCATTAATTTGGTTTCAGGAATAAAGGATCAGCCTGAATTATTGCCTTACAGCGCCTCAAAGTGGGCGGCCTCAAAGATTAGTATTGACCTTGCCGTGAAACTGGAAGGAACGGGGGTGAGAATCAACTCCCTAGATCCGCAATGGATATCAACAGATTTGGGAGGCGAATTTGCAGATCATTCGGTAGATGAAGTTTTACCCGGCGCCCTCGAACCTGCTATGATCGAAAATGATGGCCCAAATGGCGAAACTTTTTCTGCGATTTAGGAAAATAAACTGTAATTTTAATGCCAGAGTGCTCATTTGGCTCTTGCACTGAAATTTATAGGCAGAAATGTTTAAAGGAATACAGATTTAAAATATAACGAAATGATAGGAACCTTGCAGGCCATTATAATCGTAACATTTATAGTTATTTTAATAATCACTTTATTGGCTTTGATAGACATAGCCAGAAGTGAGTTTACCGGCAACAATAAAGTCGTTTGGGTCTTAATCGTTTTATTTACCAACTTCCTGGGTGCGATTTTATATTTTTTTATCGGAAGAAAACAGAAGATAAAACAGTAAAATTGTTTCTTTTGTATGCTTTTCCACCTGTAAGGCTGCAGATAATATGCTAAAACCGGGCAATTTAGGATTTAATTCAATCATCAAACTTCATATTTAAACATTTTGAAATCCCCTTTTCAAGTATTACTCAATGTATTTCCAAGGCCTTTTTTGATTAAAGTCAGCTTACTATTAAGACCTATGCTTGTGTTGGCTTACAGAGGAAAAGCCTATAAAGATCCCATTGATGGAAAGACCTTTTCAAAGTTTTTGCCTTATGGCTATGAAAACCAAAGATCCAATGTGCTTAGCCCTTCCACCCTTTCGCTAGAAAGACACCGCCTGCTTTGGCTATATCTTCAGCAACAGACTGATTTTTTCACTCGTCCTCAGAAAGTGCTTCATTTTGCCCCAGAACAGGCGTTTTACAAAAGATTTAAAAACTTAAAAAATCTGGAGTACACCACTACAGATCTCAATTCTCCTATCGCAGATGTTAAAGCTGATATATGTGACTTACCTTTTGAAGATAATAGCTTTGACACCATCATTTGCAACCATGTCCTCGAACATATCAAGGACGATGCAAAAGCTATGAAAGAGCTGTACAGGATACTCAAACCTCAAGGCATGGCTATTCTTCAAATTCCCCAGGACCTCAACAGAGCAACAACATTTGAAGACGACTCCGTCATCGACCCCAAAGAAAGGGCAAAAATTTTCGGGCAGTATGACCACCTAAGAATTTATGGTCGCGATTTTTTTGATAAGCTGAGATCTATTGGTTTTAAAGTTAAAGCAGTCGATTTGACTTCAGAAATGAAAGATTCTGAAATTGATTATTACCGTTTGCAAAAGGGTGAAATAATTCCTGTCTGTTTTAAACCTGCCTAAAATTCTTCGACAGAATCCTGAAGTTTCTCCGAGATGTAGGTTTTTTGATTTCCACTCTTATCACTGTAAATGAAAATAACCTGCAGGTCTTGGTTAGAGCTAAGAAATTCCATTGACTTCTCAAATCCCATCGCCATGAAAGCGGTGGCATAAGCATCCGCATCGGTGCAGGTTTCAGCAATAACTGATGCAGAGAGGATATCGGTTTTCTGTGATTTTCCCGTTTTAGGATTAATCGTATGAACATATTTCTGACCCGTTTCAGCATCCACTCTGAATTTTCTGTAATTTCCAGAAGTAGCCAGAGATTCATCATAAAGTTTAACTCCGTATTTTATTTCTCTGGAACCATCCTCAAGGGGCAATTCTATTCCGATGACCCATGGACTATTGCTTTCGAGGTTGCTTCCCTGTACTTTCACTTCACCACCAATTTCTACCAGATAATTTTCTGAACCTTTAGATTCCAGATAATCTCCGAACATATCTACTGTATACCCCTTAGCGATGGCATTAAAATCTAGGTATAAAGTTGATTTTGATGATTCAATCCTGTTCATCTCAGTCAAGTTTATGCTTTCAAAACCAACGAATTGAAAAAGGGAATCGATATCCTGATCCGTGACTTCTTCAGAATAACCGCCCGGTCCAAAACCATAAGCATTCACCAGCAAGCCGACACTGGGATCAAAATACCCTCCAGTATCTTCATATATACGTTTAGAGGCTCTGAAAACGCTTTGAAAATGATTGTCGACCACTATAGACGTATCGCCAGCATTGATGTTGGAAATATCTGAATCCGGAATATACGTGCTCATAGAGGCATTGATTATATCCAAAAGCGAACTGATATCAGAAGGCCGAATAGATGCTTCACTGGAAAAATATTTGATGGTATAGGTTGTGCCTAATGCATTACCCTGGAGTGCTTTTACATCAGGGGAATCGTCGCAGGAAGCGAGAAAAAAGCTAAATAATAATACTAATAAATATTTCATGCACTTACTTTTATGATTTTGTGGTCACCTGCAAGCTTTGGTGAATTAAACTGATCCCAAAACCCTGTGTTTAAAGATTATTTTAATCAATTGACTTTATTTGATTTCAATTAATTCTGAATAATTTAAAATATAGTCCTCTTCTGAATCTACAGGAAGATCATAACTCACCGAGTTGGCAATACCAACTCCGGCATAAAAGGTTTTGGCATTGTGAGTGGCAGCATGCTTAGCAACTTTTTGCATGAGTTCCTCATTGTATAAAACAGGGTTTTCCGGATATTTGACGGCGCGAACTACAACAAAAATGAGCTGTTTATCTTTCGTGGCTACAAACTGTGGATTTCTTGACTTTTTACTGTTAACTGCCAAAAATTCATACCCCATGTCTTCCAAATCTTTTCCAACAACATTCATAGCAAGATTGTGAAGTTGCTGCTCTGTGAGTAATCCCATAGGTTTTAGAGATAAAAAAACCCAAACAAGGAGTGTTTGGGTTTGGTTCATTTACTATATCTTATCCTCCAAAGTCATCAAATCTGATGTTTTCATCGGGAATTCCAAAATCTTCTCCCATTTTTTGAACGGCCTGGTTCATCAGTGGAGGTCCACAGAAATACAATTCAATATCTTCAGGCTCTTCATGATGACTTAAATAATTATCGATCACACATTGGTGAATGAAGCCTACAAAGCCATCACCTTCTCCGTCAAGTCCATCTTTAACTTTCCAGTTATCCTCCTCCTGAGGTTCGGATAGCGCGAGATAGAATTTAAAGTTTGGAAAATCCCTTTCTAATGCTCTAAAATGCTCGGTATAAAACAATTCACGCTTTGAACGACCTCCGTACCAGAAGGTTACTTTTCTACCGGTTTGAAGAGTTCTGAATAAATGGTATAAGTGAGAACGCATTGGAGCCATACCAGCACCACCACCAACATAAAGCATTTCCGCTTCGCTTTCGTTGATAAAAAATTCTCCGTAAGGTCCGGAGATGGTTACTTTATCTCCTTCTTTACAGCCAAAGATATAAGAGGAAGCCACCCCAGGATTTACATCCATCCAGTCTCCTTTAGCTCTGTCGAAAGGAGGCGTAGCAATACGTACATTAAGCATGACGCGTTTACCTTCTGCCGGATAGGAAGCCATAGAATACGCTCTCTCCACGGTTTCGGTATTTTTCATCACAAGCGGCCATAATTTAAAGTTATCCCACTCGGTTTTGAATTTATCCTCTTCATCCGGATGCTCTTCTGGATGAGCAGTGATATCCATATCTTCAAATTTCACTTCGCAGGGAGGAACTTCAATCTGGATATAACCCCCGGCCTTGTAATCCATGTCTTCAGGAATTTCAACAATAAATTCCTTGATAAATGAAGCCACGTTATAATTTGAAACGACAGTCGCTTGCCATTTTTTGATTCCGAAGACTTCTTCAGGAATCTCAATTTTCATGTCTTGTTTGACTTTCACCTGACAACCAAGTCTCCAGCCCTCAGCAATTTCCTTTCTTGTAAAGTGTGGTTCTTCGGTTGGCAAAATAGCACCACCTCCATCTTTTACGATACACTTGCATTGAACGCAGGTGCCACCACCTCCACAGGCAGAAGGTAAAAACAATTTATTATCACTCAAAGTGGTTAACAACGTAGAACCTGAATCTACTTCTAAATCTTCTTCACCATTCACATTAATCTTAACTGGTCCCGAAGGCGATAATTTTGCTTTGGCTGATAATAATATAACAACCAGCAACAAAATTAAGGTTAAGAATACTGCTACACTCGCTAATATAACTGTCATAATCTTCTTTGTTTATAATTTAATACCCATAAAACTCATAAATCCAATCGCCATCAATCCGGTAATGATAAAGGTGATACCAAGACCCTTGAGCGGAGCAGGAACATTGGAGTAAGCAATTTTTTCTCTAATCGCTGCAATAGCAAGGATGGCTAAAAACCAGCCAATTCCACTACCAAGACCATATACAGCTGCGCCTTCAATACCGCTAAAATCCTTTTGCTGCATAAATAAAGAACCTCCCAAAATAGCACAGTTTACAGCAATTAGCGGTAAAAAGATACCCAAAGATCCATATAAAGCAGGAGCAAATTTTTCTACAATCATCTCCACTAATTGTACCATAGAAGCAATAACCGCTATAAACATGATAAAGCTAAGAAAACTCAAATCCACACTGGCAAATTCTGAGCCTAACCAACTCAATGCGCCGGGCTGTAATAAGTAATTATCCAAAAGATAATTGACAGGCACGGTGATTAACAGGACAAAAATAACAGCAAGACCTAAACCAACAGCAGTTTTCACTGTTTTGGATACAGCCAGGTAGGAACACATGCCTAAAAAATAGGCGAAGATCATATTTTCTATGAAAATACTTTTGACAAATAAGTTTATTAAATCCATCTATGAGGTTTTATTTAATTTTCTTCAATTAATTTTCTGTTTCTCGCTCTCTGAATCCAAATCAAGATACCCACAACAATAAGAGCCATAGGAGATAACAGGAAAAAACCATTATCTTCATAACCCATGGCATACAATCCGGTGGATTCTGCCATAGTAACACCTTTATGGCCCAATATTTCATATCCAAGCAACTTGCCAGAGCCAAATAATTCTCTGAAAAAAGCAACGATGATGAGGATAAGTCCATATCCGGCCGCGTTACCAATTCCGTCAAGGAAAGATTTGTAAACCCCGTTACCTAAAGCAAAAGCTTCAAGACGGCCCATAATGATACAGTTGGTGATTATCAAACCGATGAAAATAGACAATTGCTTACTCACATCGAAAGCATAGGCTTTCAAAATTTGATCCACAAGAATTACCATGGAAGCCACTACAACGAGCTGGACAATAATTCTAATTCGACTTGGTATTGAGTTTCTTAAAAGCGAAATAATGACGTTACTAAAAGCCATAACGAAAACTACAGCCAGTGACATAACGATCGCAGGTTTTAACTGAACCGTAATTGCCAAAGCGGAACAAATACCTAAAACCTGAACGGTGATAGGGTTGTTATCGTCTAAAGGATCTTTTAAAATTTTTCGGTTTGCCTTGGACAGGAAGTGTTCTTTCTCTTCAGAACTCGATAAAAAGAGAAGCATTTCGCTTTTCTTCTTTTCTTCTGCAGTCTGAGGCTTTTGATTTTTTTCTAAGCTCATAATTATCTGGTTACAACTTTAATTTCTTGACGCTTTTTGAAGAAAGGCAAATAATTTTTCAATCTATTCTCAATCATTTCAGAAACACCATCACTCGTAATTGTGGCGCCTGAAATAGAGTCTACCTTGTTATCATCTTTATCACTTCCACCACTGTAGCCTTTCACAACATTCACTCCTACTAATTCACCCTTGTCATTGAAGATTTTTTCGTCTACAAAACGCTGCTGAAACCAGTCAGTGGTAATTTCAGCGCCAAGGCCGGCAGTTTCGCCTTTGTGGTCATAAACAACACCTTTTACGGTATTTGCATCATCTTTTAAAGCGATATAACCCCAGATGGCATCCCAGAGACCACTGCCTCTCAAAGGAGCAATAAAGTATTCTGATCCTTCATAATTTGCAATATATAAGGGAAAAGTCTGCTCCTCTACTGGTTTTGAGAGTTCTTTAGCTAAATCTACCTCAAAAGCATTGACCTCCGTTTTATCTTCACCTTTATGGTTTAAAGACAACTGTTGCGTGATGTGCTTATTAAATAGTTCTTCAGCGTTTTCTCTACTGGTTTGAATACCAATAGTTGCTAGAATATTTTGCATTTTTTCTTTACGAACATTTTCTTTTTGCAGCGGACTTAATGTAGTGGCAGTAAAAGAAAGGGTTACTGCTACAACAATGACCATGATTATCGCAAAAATAAATGTATATGCGTTACTGTTTTTATCCATTGTTAGGCTGTTTTTACAGTTTTGGTTTCTAATCTTTTTTTCCTCTTCTTGATGTTACCTTCTATCACGTAATGATCTATGGTTGGCGCAAACACATTTAAAAGTAATATGGAGAGCATTATCCCTTCAGGATATGCTGGATTCAACGTACGAATTATGATAGCTATCACACCTATCAAAGCGCCATAAACCCATTTACCTCTTAATGTTTGGGCTGCACTTACGGGGTCTGTCGCCATAAACACGATACCAAAAGCAAATCCACCAACTATCAAGTGGTTGTACCAGGCAAAATTAGTCATACCGTTACCCTCAACACCAAAAGATGGCAGAGCATTTAATAGTAAAGCCATTGCTGCCGCACCAAGAATGCCACTAAGTATGATTCTCCAGTCACCTACTTTGGACAGCACCAGAATTAAGGCTCCAGCAGCGATACATAGAACAGATGTTTCTGCAATAGACCCCGGGATAACCCCCGTAAGCATTTCTGCAGAGCTATAGGTAATCTCATTATTAGCTGACAAAGAACCCAAAATAGTTTCACCGGAAATAGAGTCGATATTTGAAGCTTCACTCACCCATACCTTATTTCCAGACATATAGGTAGGGTATGCAAAATAAGCGAAAGCTCTGGCCGTAAGTGCCGGGTTAAGAATATTCATGCCTGTACCTCCAAAAGCTTCTTTACCAATTAAAACTGCAAATATTACAGATAAAGCCACCATCCATAACGGAATATCAACCGGCATAATCATTGGAATAAGTAAACCGGTCACCAAATATCCTTCATTAACCTCGTGGCCTCTCATGATGGCAAAAGCAAACTCAAGCCCCAGACCGACGGCGTAAGACACCACGATCATAGGAACGACTTTGTAAGCTCCATGAAGAAATGCTTCTAAAATTCCAGGGTTCTCACCAAGCTGAGTGAAATGCTGATAACCTGTATTCCACATACCAAATAATAAGGCCGGAATAAGAGCTAAAACCACAGTTATCATTGTTCTCTTCAAATCTACTGCATCTCTGATGTGCGCGCCCTTTTTGGTAGTATGGTCTGGCACAAACAAGAACGTATCTAGCGCATTTATAGCCGGACGATACTTCTCAAGCTTGTTACCTGGCTCAAAAGGCTCCTTAATTTGATCAATTTTCTGTCTAATCCAATTCATGTTTATATATAAATTTATCCTACTTCTGTTATCATAATATCCAAACCGTTGCGAATAATAGACTGAGCTTCGATTTTGGATGTATTTGTGTATTCTACTAAGGCAAAATCCTCTGGTACAACTTCGTAAATACCAAGATTTTCCATTTTTTCAATATCACCTGCCATGCAGGCTTTTATAAGTTGCATTGGCATAATATCCAAAGGCATCATCTCCTCCATTTCTCCAGTAACAACCAATGCTCTTTCCTCTCCGTTTAGATTGGTATTCACTTCATATTTCTTATTTGGAAACAACCAGGACAGGGATGTTTTTGAAGCAGAGTGAATATCGTTATCCTTAAAAGGAATCCAGCCAAACATTCTGTATTCATTTCCTTCCGGAATCACCGTTAAGGTATTGGAGAAGTAATTGATATAACCATCTTCTTCTATTTTTTCGCCAGTAAGCACATTCCCACTTATGATTCTGGAATTGTCGTCATGATCTTTCAAAATTGAAGAAACTTCAGCCCCAATAATGGTTTTGAAATATTTTCTGTGTTTTGCTGCTGAACCAGTAACCACTACAGTTCTTTCAGCATTATATTTTCCGGTTTTGAATTGCTCCCCGATTATGGCAACATCTTCAGGATTAATAGTCCAAACGCGCTCCCCTCTGTTCATAGGTTCTGTCTCATGAATCAAAGTTCCTACATTGCCAGCAGGATGAGGACCAGAAATGGTAATCAATTCCACATTTTCAATATCCTTCAGAAAACTTGCAGATTGCTTATCTACACCCAGATAAACCTTTCCTCCGGTTAGCTTAGTCAAAGCATTGATTCCATTCTGAAAAAACTCTGCTTTATCTTTTAAGATAAATTCATAGTCCGCAGACAATGGTGCTGTATCATAAGCAGAGATATAAATCGCCTTGGGTGTATCCTCAGCCTCAGCCGGAATGTTATAAGGCCTTTGATTTAAAAAAACACCTAATCCAGTGGAAAATATTCTGTCTTTTACTTCAGAAGAATCTGACTTTAAAGGATCCATGATACCAAAATCCTTGTAAGACATCTCATCATCGGCCTCTATAATAACGCTTAAAATTTTTCTTTTAGCACCACGCTTGATTTCCCTTAGTGTTCCGCTAACCGGAGATACAACTCTGGTTTTATCTGAATATTTAGAGAAAAAAACTTCATCACCAGCATTTAATTTAGCGCCTTCTTTGAGAACCATTTTAGGCACCAAAGAATGAAAATTTGAAGGTCTTAAAGCAACTGTTTTCGATTTTTGAGCCTGCTCAATAGAATTTTCTGCTTCACCTTTTAGTTTTAGCGTTAAACCCTTTTTAATCTTTATGTCTATGGGCATCTGTAAATAAAATTTTATTTGGTTTGCAAATTTAATAATTTAACTTACATTCTTGAAGGAAACAAATCTTATAGTTTTATTATTTATATTCAATCTAAACAACTTATGATCCCCACAAATTTCAGGCTTTACTCGCGTTTTTCAAAGCTTATCATCATAATTTTAATAAGTTTTACGAATTATTTGTCTTTTGGTCAGCAAGTTTACGAGACTTTGCCTCCAGATTTTATTAAAACCATCGAATTTTTTGGATCAAACAGTGAATTTAGCGGCACGCCTGTTATCCCTTTGCAAGACTCAATTTTACTTAAGTTTGACGATTTAACAGCAGCTGAAAATGATTACTACTACGAAATAGAACATTATAATTTTGACTGGACACCTTCTCAGCTTTCCGAAAATGAATTTTTAGAGGGATTTGACAACATTCGATTATTTGATTATACAAATTCCTTCACTACTTTACAAGCCTACACCCATTATGAGTTAAAATTACCAAATCAAAACACTCGGCGTTTTAAAGTCAGCGGAAACTACATGCTCAAGATTTTTAATGCCGATAAACAGATTCTTTTTTCCAGAAAATTTATCGTGTATGAAAATCTGGTCGATGTAGATGTTGAAATAAGACGATCCAGAACTTCGGCGTTTATCGATAAGAAACAAGTAGTCAACTTCGAAATAGGGAGAAAAGATTTCTTTTTCAGAAATCCGGACCAGACCGTAAAAACTGCAGTAGTGCAAAATAATGACTTTACAACCGCCATCTACGACCTCAAACCCCAATTTACGCTCGGTAATACGTTGGTTTATAAATATGATGAAGAATCGTCTTTTTGGGGAGGTAATGAATATTTAAACTTTGATAATAGTGATATTAGACAGGGAACCTTAAGAATAAAACGCATAGAATTACTGGACTTGTACAACACCTATCTTTACCCCAACTTCGTAAGACATGGAAAAGTTTATACCTACTATCCGGATATCAATGGAGCTTTCAGAATCAATACATTACAGGGTGAAAACAAGGACATTGAATCGGAGTACGCTAAAGTGCATTTTTCACTACTTAATTCTAGAGATTTAGATGGTGGAGAAATACACCTCTATGGAAGGTTCAATAATTACGTACTGGATGACAGCACCTTAATGGTGGCCGATGAAAAGAAAGAAAATACGTTTAACAATGTTTTACTAATGAAGCAAGGGTTCTACAATTTCAAATATGTCTATTTGGACAAAAACGGAAATTTTAATGAAGGATTTATTAGTGGAAATCATGAAATTACTGAAAACAATTATCAGGTAATTGTCTATTATAGAGATATAGGAGCCAGATTTGATAGAGTTATTGGAACAGGTTCTGGTAATAGCGAGAATATTATTAATTAAGTTATCTTAACAAGTATTAATAAAAGCTTATCATCATAAATTTTCTCACTATAACATATAATCTATCTTTGTAAAGATCAATTATAAAAAAATAAAATTATGGGAAAAGGATATTTTCAAGTGCCTAGTGCTATAAACGAACCAATTAAAACCTATGCTCCTGGATCTCCAGAAAGGGATTCTATAGAAAAGATGTATAAAGAAATATACAATCAAAAAGCAGAAATTCCTTTATACATAGGTGATAAAGAAATCAAAACAGGAAATACCAAAAGTATAAGACCTCCGCATGATCATCAACATGAAGTAGGTATTTATCATACGGCTGATGAACAGCATGTTGAACAGGCTATAGATACTGCCCTGGAAGCCAGAAAAGAATGGGCTAAATTACCTTGGGAGCAAAGAGCTGCTGTATTTTTAAAAGCAGCTGACTTAATCTCTGGACCTTACAGAGATAAAATGAATGCAACTACCATGATCGGTCAGTCAAAAACTGTTTTTCAAGCTGAAATTGATTCTGCTTGCGAAATCTGTGACTTCTTAAGATTTAATGTGGAGTACATGTCAGAAATTTACAGAGAACAACCAGAATCTGCAGACAATGAATGGAACAGACTTGAACACAGACCACTAGAAGGTTTTGTATATGCTATTACTCCTTTCAATTTTACAGCCATTGCAGGAAACTTGCCATCAAGCGCCGCTCTTATGGGAAATGTTGCCGTTTGGAAACCCAGTGATAGCCAAATGCTCTCTGCACAAGTGATTATGGAAGTATTTAAAGAAGCTGGTTTGCCAGATGGTGTTATCAATATGATTATTGGTGACCCCGTTATGATTACTGACAAAATTTTAGCGAGAAAAGAATTTGCAGGCATTCACTTTACAGGAAGCACCAGTGTATTTAAAGGCATCTGGTCTAAAATTGGTGAAAACATTCACAACTACAATACTTACCCAAGAATAGTTGGTGAGACTGGTGGTAAAGATTTCATTGTCGCTCATAAATCTGCAGATGCGCAGGTAGTCGCTACTGCCTTATTGAGAGGTGCCTTCGAATTTCAAGGTCAAAAATGTAGTGCAGCTTCGAGATCTTATATTTCTAGCAGTCTATGGCCTAGTGTAAAAGAAAAGCTCGTTAATGACGTGAAGTCAATCAAAATGGGACCTACTGGAGATTTAAGCAACTTCATTGGCGCCGTAATTCACGAACAATCTTTCGATAAATTATCAGAATATATTGAAAGAGCTAAGAAAAGTGACGAAGCAGAAATCATAGTTGGTGGTAATTGCGATAAGTCTGAAGGTTATTTTGTAGAACCTACAGTGATTGTAACTACCAATCCTAAATACGAAACTATGGTCGAAGAATTGTTTGGACCAGTGTTGACGCTTTATGTGTATGATGATGATAAATACGAGGAAACACTGCATTTGGTAGATAATACAAGTCAGTATGGATTAACAGGTTCTATCATTTCTACAGATCGCTATGCAGCATCGGTAGCAACGGACATCCTTCAAAATTCTGCTGGTAACTTCTACATCAATGACAAATGTACAGGTGCCGTTGTCGGTCGCCAGCCATTTGGTGGTGCCAGAAATAGCGGTACTAATGATAAAGCAGGGTCTAAGTTTAACCTATTGAGATGGTCTTCACCAAGATTGATCAAGGAAACTTTTGTTCCGGCAACAGATTATACGTATCCTCATATGGGATAATTAATACTCTATTCTAAAACAAAAAATCCCTCAATAGTTGCTATTGAGGGATTTTTTGTTTTACACCAGTTTTTTTTATCTGATGAGATTTAACTATCCTCGATATTTCATCGGAAGATAAACCACTTTTTTGGTGTCAAAAAAGTCTTCTTCAAAGAGTTCTGAAAGTTCAAAAATCTCAACCCTTCGATAGGGCTTTAATTCTTCAGACAAATCTCCTCCTTTCAGGTATAGAATTCCATTTTTTCTGTCGTGTTTAGATTCTTTGGCAATTTTACCTTTTACCCAGTGTACAAAACTTGGCATCACGGCAACGGCCCTGCTCACAATAAAATCGTATTCCCCGGAGATGTTCTCTACTCTATCGTTTACAGCCTTTACATTTTTAAGCCCAAGAGCATCCACTACTTCTTCTACCACTTTTATTTTTTTACCGATGCTATCCACTAAGGTGAATTGCGTTTCGGGGAATAAAATAGCTAATGGGATTCCGGGAAAACCACCACCCGTACCTACATCTAGAACTTTAGAACCGGGTAAAAATTTCTGTACTTTAGCTATGCCCAGGCTATGCAGAACGTGACGAATGTATATTTCGTCAATATCTTTTCTGGAAACCACATTTATCTTTTGGTTCCAGTCTTTATAAACATCTGCAATAGCTTCGAATTGCTGAAGCTGTACTTCGCTTAATTCAGGAAAATACTGTTTTATTAATTTCAAATGATTTGTTTTTTGCGCAAAAATAAGAGTTCTGAACATGATATTGCTAAAATTCGCTCCGATTATGTAAGCCTTTCCTTTTGAAAAAAATCTAATCGGTCACCTAAACACTTATAAATCGAACACAATTGGCATTTGTATAAAGGATTGGTATAGATTAATTTTTATATTTGTTTTCATAAATTTTATCAATGACGAATCCAACAATTAAATTCTCCAGAAGAGACCCGCAGAAGTTCTTTAGAACGCTGAACAAAAGGGTTAACGAATACTTCAACGAAAATAATATCAAAAAAACCGGTAACTGGAAATTGCACCTAAAGACAATTTTCATGTTCAGCTTGTTTTTAAGTCCTTACTTCCTCATCCTATTTTTAGACATTTCAGATTGGTGGAAATTATTATTCACCGTTTTGATGGGTGCGGGTATGGCCGGAGTAGGAATGAATGTGATGCATGATGGTAATCACGGTACCTATTCAAGAAAAAAATGGGTTAACAAATTCATGGGGAGCTCCATATATATTTTAGCTGGTAATGTTTACAACTGGCAGGTACAGCACAATGTTCTTCACCACACCTATACCAACATCCATGGACATGATGAAGATATAGACGCTGGAGGAATTATTAGATTTTCTAAACATGCGAAGTGGAAACGCTTTCATAAATTTCAACACATCTACTCTGTTTTCTTATATGGACTCCTCACGTTCAACTGGGCATTAACATCAGATTTTAAGCAAACCCGACGTTACTTAAAGCGCAGGTTATCTTACGGAAAAATGCCAAGTCAATGGAAACAGTGGAGCATGCTTGCCGTTACCAAAGCCTTATACCTGTCCATTTGGATTGTCATCCCTATTTTAATAGGAATTGTATGGTGGAAAGTGCTGTTAGGCTTTTTTGTCATGCATTACACGGCAGGACTGATTTTAAGTGTCATTTTTCAACTGGCACACATGGTAGAAAACAATGATATGCCCATGCCCAATGAAGTTGGCGAAATGAAAAACACCTGGGCGATACACCAGTTATTTACCACTACAAATTTTGCGACCAACAGCAAACTGATGAATTGGTTTAGCGGAGGGCTCAATCATCAGGTGGAGCACCATATATTTCCTAATATAAGTCATATCCATTATGATAAAATAAGCAAGATTGTAAAAGAAACAGCTTTAGAATTTGACCTTCCTTATAATGAGTACGATTCCACTTTAGAAGCTGTCAGATCTCATTTTAGACATTTAAGAACACTGGGAAGCGAACCTCAATTATCCTAAATCAATCCATATGATTCAACTCTCTGATAAAATTCAAAAATTGGAAACCTCAGCCACATTAGCTATGGCTGCAAAGAGTAGAGAACTTAAAGCAGAAGGAAAAGATATTATAGGTCTTAGTTTGGGTGAACCGGATTTTAATACACCCGATTTTATTAAAGATGCAGCTATACAGGCTATAAATGATAATTATAACTCATACTCCCCGGTAGACGGTTATGAAGATCTTAAAAAAGCAGTTCAGAAAAAATTCAAAAGAGACAATAACTTAGAGTACAACCTGAATCAAATAATCGTTTCTACAGGCGCTAAGCAGTCGCTTTACAATGTAGCTTCTGTTGTTTTAAATCCCGGTGATGAAGTGATTCTTCCCTGTCCATATTGGGTTAGCTACAGTGACATCATCAAATTGAACGGTGGCGTTCCTGTAGAAGTTCAAACGGATATTGATCAGGATTTCAAAATGACTCCAGAGCAACTGAAATCGGCCATCACCTCAAAAACTAAAATGCTTTGGTACAGCTCCCCCTGCAATCCAAGCGGTTCCGTTTACACCAAAGAGGAATTAAAAGCCCTGGCAAAAGTTCTTAAAGATTATCCCGATGTCATTGTCGTAAGTGATGAAATTTACGAACATATCAACTTTGGCGAAGAGCGTTTTTCCATAGCTGAATTGCCCGACATGTATGACAGAACGGTTACCGTCAACGGTGTGTCTAAAGCTTTTGCTATGACAGGCTGGAGAATTGGCTATATAGGTGCACCAGAAAAAATTGCCAATGCCTGTAAAAAGTTACAGGGCCAGGTGACCAGTGGTGCAAATTGTATTGCTCAAAGAGCAGTCATCACTGCTTTGGAAGCTCCCCTAGATAAAATCCAGTTCATGGTCGATAAATTCAAATCGAGAAGAAAATTGATTTTAGATTTAATTGAAAGCATTCCTGGATTTGAGTGCAATGAGCCCAAAGGAGCCTTTTATGTTTTTCCAAACGTCTCGTCTTTCTTCGGAAAAACTTACGGCGGTAAGAAAATTGATAATGCTACCGATTTTTCCATGTTCCTATTAGAAGTGGCAAATGTGGCAACAGTTACAGGTGAAGCTTTCGGAAACCCAGATTGCATCAGGATTTCTTACGCTGCCAGCGAAGCCAACATTGAAGAAGCGATGGAAAGAATTAAAAAATCATTAAGCTAGTTTAATCTTTTCGTTCAGGCAGAGACTCTGAAGCTTTATACTCTCCCCCTTGATAAACAATTCTTCTTGGAATAGGAGTTTCAATACCATGGGCATCTAAAGCTTTTTTAACAGCTTCCAGTTGTTCCCAAAACGTTGGCCAGTAGTGTATAGATTCTACCCAGCATCTTGCTGTCACACGAATTTCTGATTCGCCAATTTCTTCCAGCCAGACATCGGGTTCAGGCTCTTTTTCTACAATGGGATGTGCTTTCATGGCCTCCAGAATGATGGGCCGAATCGTTTCCATTTTGATGTCAAATGCAAATTTGAAACTCAAATCTACTCTTCGCAACGGATTCATGGTCCGGTTATCCACATCACTATTGGCAACATTTCCATTGGGCATGGTAATAATTCTGCCGTCGAAGGTTTCAATTCTTGTATAAAGTATGTCAATATTCACAACATAACCCGTGCTGGAATTCACATGAATTAAATCCCCCACTTTAAAAGGTTTAAAAACCAGAATCAAAACTCCGCCAGCAAAGTTTGCAAGACTTCCTTGTAAAGCCAGACCTATGGCAATACCGGCAGCCCCGAAAATGGCCAGGAAAGAGGTGGCTTTTATACCTAAAATAGAGCCGATAAGGGTAAACAACAAACCATATAAAACAAAAATCGATAGGCTTTCTACAAAGGTTTTTAAGGATAATTCGACTTTTGATTTCCTCAGCGCAGCTTTTAAAACCTTCATAATCAAATTGATGAAGATAATCCCCAACACAAGTGCTACTGCTGAGTAAATTAATTCAGGTCCGATAGAGACAAGTATTTCTTTTAAATAGGTTTTTATCGTCTCCAGAAATGAAGTATCCATAGTCAAAATTTATTTTGGAATAAGGTAATTATTAAAACTTAGATTCTGAAGATTTTACCAAACAGATTCATTGTGTTAAAATAATCAGCCTTATTTCTTAATCCTAATAGATAAAACCTATACCTTTTTTATTTTCAAATAAAAAATGAACACTCTAAAGATTAAGTCCATTGAAAAAATAACCCACGATGTTTTGCAAATCAAGACCAATAAGCCTTCAGGCTTAGAATTTGAACCTGGACAGGCCACTGAACTTTTCCTCAATAAGGAAGGCTGGAAGGAAGAAGGAAGGCCTTTTACCTTCACAAGTTTACCTGAAGACAAGGACCTTGAATTTGTCATTAAAACCTACCCCGATCACGATGGCGTTACTGAACAGTTATTGGATCTTGAAGAAGGTGATGAACTGCTTCAAAATGAAGTTTTTGGTAATATTTACTTTAGAGGTGAAGGAACGTTCATCGCCGGAGGTGCTGGATTAACACCCATGCTCGCCATCATAAGAGACCGGTATAAACATGGAAAAAATGAAAACAACAAACTCATCTTTTCCAATAAGACAAAAAAAGATATTATTTTAAAAGAAGAACTCGAAAAAATGCTGGGCGATCAGTTTGTGAATATCCTTTCTCAGGAAGATACAGATGAATACCCACATGGCCATATCGATAAAGAGTTTTTAAAAGACCACATCCTTAAGCTGGATCAGAAGTTTTACGTCTGCGGCCCACCACCCATGATAGACAGCGTTGTCGAAGATCTTAAAAATATAGGTATCGATGATAATAATATTATTCTTGAAGATTAATTATTTGACTTCATTAAAAAAACAAATCTGAATTATATAAAGATTTCAGTATTTTTGGAGTCAAAATATATCACCTATGGTTGATTTTCTTTCTTTTTTTGAAGAAATGCCAATCTGGATGAAGCTGGCATGGGTCGTCGGCATCCTGGCTCTTTTCTGGATACTGGAAGGCTATTACAGTCTGACGGTGATGACGTATAAAAAAATACGGCATGCCGGGGTTAATTTCATTTTTTTACTTTTTACCATGCTTATCAATGTTGGTTTTGGTGCGCTTACCTTAGGAGTATTTTTTTGGATCGAAACCAATCAGTTTGGACTTTTGCACCTCATCGACTTACCTCCTGTTGCAGAACTGCTCTTAGCGATTTTGGCCTTAGACCTTATCGCTCAATATGGGGTTCATTATTTTTTACATAAAGTCAAGTGGATGTGGCGACTGCATATCGTTCACCACAGTGATTCCAAAGTAGATGTGACCACGGGAACAAGACATCATCCCCTCGATTTTACCATCAGAGAAACAGTTGCTCTGATGACCGTATTGATTATGGGGATGCCGATTGCTTATTATTTATTCTACAGAATTTTGAGTGTGTTCTTTACCTACTTTACACACGCCAATATTAATTTAGGACCCTTAGACAAAGCCCTAAGTTATGTAGTTGTGACTCCTAAAATGCATAAATTTCACCACCACCACGAAATGCCCTGGACAGATACCAACTTTGGAAACATGCTTTCCATCTGGGACAGACTCTTTGGCACCTTCGTATATGCTGACCATACCAAAATCAAATACGGTTTAGATATCGCAGATGAATTCAGGGATGAAGATGTTTTCTACCAGTTAAAGATTCCTTTTGACAGAAGAGTCAAACGAAATCCTGAAACAGAATTATATTCAAACCCGGAATGATTCTTCGCCACCTCGCGTGAGGTATGCGAGAGGAAATCCCGCAGTCCCCAAAGCTTTGGGGGGAGGAATTGAAACGGGCAGACCGGCGCTCCCCAAAGCCATCGGAATTGGGGAGGGACACGCCCCAGATATCAATAATCCAGTAAGTCCTGAATTTTCACTTTTACTTTTTCTGTACTTGGAATCATGGTTTCTTCCAAAATTGAATTCAGTGGAATAGCAGGCATATTTTCGGATCCGATGGTCATTACAGGAGCATCCAGATACTGGAAGCACTCCTCCTGAATTTTGCCGCTAAGCGCTCTGGCAAAGGTGTTGTCTGAAGGTTCCTCGGTGACCACTAAGCATTTTTTACATTTTTTGACCGATTTCATAATGGTTTCCTCGTCCAGAGGGTGAAGCGTTCTCAGGTCTACGATTTCAATTCGGTCCTGCAGACCAAGTTCCTGAGAGGCGTTCATCGCCCAGTGCACACCCATTCCGTAAGTGATGATACTGAGGGTTTCCTCATCATCCTGCGGCCATATCTCCTGTAAAACCCAGGCTTTCCCCAGGGGAAGCATGTAATTCTCTGCTGGTTCGACACTTGTTGCGCCTTTGGTTCCTGGCACTTTACTCCAGTACAGTCCCTTATGTTCAAAGATCACCACCGGATTGGGATCATAATAAGCTGCTTTCATTAGCCCTTTGAGGTCTGCCCCATTACTCGGGTATACGATTTTGAGTCCGCGAATGTTGGTGACCACACTTTCAACAGAGGACGAATGGTATGGACCGCCGCTTCCATAAGCCCCGATCGGCACGCGTAAAACCATCGAAACAGGCCATTTTCCATTGGATAAATAGCAGCTTCGACTCACTTCGGTAAACAGCTGATTCAGACCCGGCCAGATGTAATCTGCAAACTGGACCTCCACGATAGGCTTGAGACCCACGGCAGACATGCCCACAGTAGAGCCAACGATAAAGGCTTCCTGTATAGGTGTATTAAACACCCGATGGTCGCCAAATTTTTGAGCCAGGGTTGCTGCTTCTCTAAACACGCCTCCCAGCCTGCCCCCTACATCCTGCCCATAAAGCAGACATTCCTTGTGTTTCGCCATCAACTCTTCGATGGCAAATAAAGCACAATCGACCATGACCACTTTTTCGGCTCCTACCGGAGAGCGTTCACCCTGCTCTTCGGTTATGGGTGTGGGAGCAAAGTCATGGGTGAATAAATCCTCTGGCTTTGGGTCTTCAGCCTGTAAAGCTTCCTGGTATTCTTTTGCCACCACTGCCTGAGCTGCTTTTTCAATGGACTGAAGCTCATCTGAAGTAAAAGCGTTATCCAAAAGCTGCTGTTTTAATTTGGGATACGGATCCCTGGTTTTGGATTCTTCAAGATCATCTCTGTAAAATTCCATTCGAACACCAGACGTATGGTGATTGAGTAAGGGACACCTGGCATGTACCAGAAATGGTCTTCTTTCTTTCCTCACTGTCTCCAGAACCTTTTCAAATTCTGTATACGATTCTTCAAAATCTGTCCCGTCGATGCTTATCGCTTCCAGACCATGAAAACCTTTGGCATAGTCGAAGGCATTCTGCGCCCGGGTTTCTTCCGCGTTGGCAGAAATATCCCAGCCATTGTCCTGTACCACATAGATAATGGGAAGTTGTTTAAGCGCCGCCATCTGAAAAGCTTCTGCAATTTCACCTTCGGTGACGGAAGCATCGCCCAGGGAACATACCACAACCCCCCTAGCTCTCAAAGGGGGAACCTTAAAGTTTAAGTCCTTTCCTTTGGAAAGTCCCGACGCTTCGGGATGGGATAGACCCTCTTCTTTGTACTTCATTCCTAATGCAGCCCCCGTGGCAGGAATGGCCTGCATTCCTGTGGCAGAACTTTGGTGTGGGATTTTGGGTTTGTCATCATCCTTAAGACTGGGGTGTGCGTAATAGGTTCGCCCGGCAGAAAAGGGATCGTCTTTTTTAGCTAAAAGCTGAAGCATCAAATCCTTTGGCTGCATACCAATGGCCAGTAAAATCGAATCATCTCTATAATAGGGATACACATAATCCTGAGGTAAAAGCTGAATACCTACCGCGGCTTGAATAACTTCATGCCCGCGAGAGGTGGCGTGTACATATTTGGAAACCACCTTAAAATTTTCTTCATAGAGTTCTGTCATCGCTTTGGCAGTGACTAAATTTTGAAAGGCTTTTTTGAATATGTTCTTATCTAACTTCATTTATTGAATTTTTGTCGTTTTTGAATCTTTCAAATTTATACTCATATGTTTTTTTTCTCTCGCAAAGTCGCAAAGGCGCTAAGCTTACTATATCTTTAGATTATTGACAATTCGTGTGATTCCATTTTTAATAAGCGATTCATTAAAATTGATTAGTAAGCCTAGCTTTAAGTTAGTCAATTTTAAATAGGTCAAAACTTGTTTTGGATGAACAGGAGCGATACTTTCGACTGATTTTAATTCAATAATAACTTTATTATTTACAATTAAATCTGCTCGAAAACTCAATTGCATTCTTAAGTCATCCCATATAACTGGAATAGGTTTCTGGCGACCGACATTTAAGTTTAGTTTTCTCAGTTCAAAATACATGATTTCTTCATAAACAGATTCTAAAAGACCTGGACCCAACTGAGTGTGAATTTGATAAGCTGTATTCACAATAATTTTCGATAATTGGTTCTCATCCATTTTGCACCCCTTTTATTGTTTTCTGCGGCTTAGCGACTTTGCATGTAATCTTAAGAATCCTCCAAATAATCTGCAATCTTTAATTTTTGATAATTGGGTCTCATTCAATTCACTGTTCACTCTATTTTGCGTCTTAGCGACTTTGCGTGAAATTTTAAGAGTCCTCCAAATAATCCGCAATTCTTCTTAAAAAACTTCCCGCCAAATAGCCATCGACAATCCGATGATCAAAAGATAAAGACAAATACATCATCTGCCTGATTTCTATTTGATCTCCGTCCTCATATTCGATAACCTCAGCTCTTTTCTTTATGATTCCCGTAGCTAATATGGCTGCCTCCGGCTGGTTGATAATGGGTGTTCCCATCAGGCTACCAAAGGTTCCCACATTGGAGATGGTAAACGTACTTCCCCGGGTATCATCACTGGTCAGTTTGTTATCCCTGGCTTTTGCCACGAGGGCATTAACCTCTTTGGCTAAGATTTTCAAATCTTTTTGATCAGGATTCTTTACCACAGGGACAATCAGATTTCCACTAGGTAAGGCGGTTGCCATTCCGATATTGATATCATCCTTTACAATGATGTTATTTCCGTCCAGTGAAGAATTTATCATCGGAAAATCCTGAATGGCCTTTGTCACTGCCTGAATGAAAAGTGGAGTGTAAGTTAATTTCTCACCGGTTTCTTCCTGGAATTTTGCCTTGTTTTCATTTCTCCAGTTGACCAGCCCGGTCATATCTGCTTCTACATAAGCCGTGACATGGGGTGAGGTGTGTTTGGAAAACACCATATGATCGGCAATCATCTGTCGCATCCTGTCCATCTCCACAAGCTTTCCTTTCCCTTTGTCAAATTTCAAAACGGGAACTTGAAAGCCCGAGGATGGGTCAGGCACAGGCTGGGCAAACTGAGCCGGTCTTCCGTCTTCTAAGTATTTATAGACATCAGATTTTTTCAACCGCTCATCGGTTCCGGAAGCTGGAATTCTAGCCAGCTCTTCGTAGCTGATGTGGTAATCTCTGGCTATTTTTTCAACCAGAGGTGAATAAAAGTGATTCCCTCTTGTCCCTGATTTCCACTCCGCATTAGTGGTCTGTGTCTGAGCTTTTGTTTTTTGCTTCTGTGGCGCTTTGGGTGCCTGGCGCTCAGGCTGCTTCTCTGATGTATTTGCTTTGCTTTCTTTCTCTTCTGAAGGTGATTCTGCTTGACCTGAGGATTCCAGAATCGCAATAACTTCACCGATTTTAACAACTTCCTTAGCTTCAAACCTAATTTCAACAAGCCGTCCCGAACATGGCGCAGGAACTTCGTTATCGACTTTATCCGTTCCCACCTCTACTAAAATATCACCCTCCTGAAAACTTTCCCCTTCCCCTACTATCCAATTTAAGATAGTACCTTCGGTAATGCTTTCTCCCATTTTAGGAAGTTTAAATTCTGTGGTTTCTTTACTCATACCTTTTCTTTCTAGCTTTTGCTTTCAAACTGATTAAGTCACAATCAGTTTTCGCCTTTAAATTCTTTTAATGTCTCATAAAAATCTTCCTGCTTGGGCCTGTTTTCAGGAATCGTTCTCATTGGCTCAACCTCTTCCAAACTGTTGTGACAATCGGCAGGCAATTGCTGATATAGTTTGGTTCCGGCAGTTTTCCAGGCAATCATTTCATCGGATACTTTTTTAATGATTTTGGCTGGATTGCCTACGACTAAACTTCGCCTGGGGATTTTAGTCTCTGCTTTCACAAATGCCAGAGCACCAATGATAGATTCAGCGCCAATTTCAGCATCGTCCATAATGACAGAATTCATTCCGATCAGGCAATTCCTACCTAAATTGGCCCCATGAATGATAGCCCCATGTCCTACGTGAGCTCCTTTTTTCAAAACGATCGACTTCCCGGGGAACATGTGAACGGTACAATTCTCCTGAACATTAACTCCGTCTTCCAGTATAATCTCACCCCAGTCTCCTCGAATGGCCGCACCCGGTCCTATATAGCAGTCTTTACCGATAATCACATTTCCGGTGACCGCTGCCTGTGGATGCACAAAGCTGGATTCGTGAATGACGGGGATATGTCCTTTAAATGAATATATACTCATAATACATTAATTTTAGAGGGTAGTGGTTAGGTTGTAGCGGGTAGAGCATACCAATTAATATATTGACTAATTATCTTTACTTTTTATATATTTCATTAAAGAAGATAGCATTTTATTAATTTCAACAAGATAACCTCTATTGATTTCATATTCGTCAAAAGAAATATAGTTTCTTCTATAAGCTTTTGTCGATGCAGATACACATTCTCTTGAACTGTTCCTTGCAATTCTCAAATAATTTAAAAAGCTAGCATCAGAACCACCAGAACCTTCTGCTATATTAAAAGCGATCAAATCTGCTGCACGAGCAAATTGTGATGAAAGCCTATAATCTTCAATTTTTGGGAATCTTTTGATCTGATTGTAAACTATTTCACCAAATTCCATTGCCTTTTGATATACATTCAAGTCCTCAAAATTAAAGTGATATCTACTTTTCAAAATATTTAGAATGTTTAAAAAAAATAAAATTAGTGATTTTTAATAACCATTTACTTTTCTCTAAATACTACCCTCTAATCACTTAAACCTCTTCAGTTTCTCTTTCGTAAACGAGCTCAACACCAGTTTCCCGCTGATTTTTGCGCGTTCTATCAACAGCTCATCCCAGTCTTCAGTGCCTCGCCAGAACATTTGTTTCATATGCTTCACGGCTTCAGGGTTATATTCACATAGATTTTTAGCAAATTCTGAAACGGCTATATCCAGCTCTTCAGTGGTCTCATAAACATTTGCAAACAAACCTTTATCCCTGGCCCATTCAGCCGAATAAAAGGTGTTGGCGTCTATCGCGATCTGTGACATTCCGCTTACACCCAGTTTTCGCTCCACAGCCGGACCCACCACAAACGGGCCTATGCCTAAATTCAGTTCACTTAATTTGATGGCTGCAAATTTCGTTGCCATGCAATAATCCATAGATGAGGCTAGGCCTACGCCGCCGCCAACGGTTTTTCCCTGGACGCGACCAATGATGAATTTTGGGCATGTACGCATGGCGTTAATGACATTGGCAAATCCACTGAAGAACTGCTCTCCGGTTTTTTCATCTTCAATAGAAATCAGTTCTTTAAAGCTGGCACCAGCACAGAAGGTACGCTCTCCTCCTGACTTCACTATAATCACAAGGACATTATCATCTTGTCCGACTTCAGTTATCGTTTCTGCCAACTCGGCCAGAATATCGCTGGGCAGAGAATTATGTGCCGGATGAAAGAATTCTACCGTTGCTATCCTGTCCTGAATATCTTTTTTAACGTAAGGTTTTGTCATAATTTATTCTATTTCTCAATCGATTTCGAATGTCCTTCAAAACTAATGATTGTTAGTATGATTCACAATTGGATTAAGTATGGATTTAAGATAATGCATGATTAAATCAACCCAAACTGCTCAAAATGATGATTGAAATGTTTTCGATTTAATAGTTTCCATTCAAAAGCTGTCAGCTCTCCAAAGACAGCATTTTTAGTTGTGGCATCGGGATGTTCTCTAAAGAAAACTACAAAAGTGTCATAGGCTTCCAGCAGTGCTTTTTTGGCTTCATCGAGATTCTCATGCTGCAACACCTCAAGCCCGTCTTTTTTCATCAAAGGCATCTTGTAGCCTTTTGGCATTTTCTCGTAATTGTACAAGGTTTCCTGTACCTTTTCGAGATGCTCCTCCGGTGTAGCAACTTCAAAATCTGAAATTTCTTCTGTAGCTATTTTCAAAGTCATTTCCAAATGCTCCAGCATATGCTGTGGTGTCATCATTCCCCATTGAGGCTGACTTTCTTCTGAAAGTGCTTTTAGCTTGCTTTCAACAAAATCTCTATCGATGTCATGAAACGTAGTCTGCTTCTTCTGGACCATCGTCAGGATGGTAGCGATGGCGACCAGTTTATCATCTTCTTCGACGGCTTCCGTATCGAATACCTCCACATACCATTTCACAATGCCGCTTGGAAGCTCCTTTCCTTTTTGATCTCTGTCCACCTTTTCTTTACAGGTCAGTCGCACATGAATCGTATCGTTGTGATACAGCGGTCTCAAAAATCGGATTTCTTCCAGGCCATAGTTGGCTGCAACCGGACCTTTGTTCGGGTATACAAACAATCCAGCGGCGGCTGAGATAATAAAATAACCGTGTGCGGTCCGCTGCTCAAAAATGCTGCCTTCTAAGGAAGTAATATCAGTGTGTGCATAAAAATGATCCCAGGTGAGGTTCCCAAAATTAATGATGTCGGTATCAGTCAAGGTTCGGTTATGGGTTTTTAAGGACATCCCCGGCTGAATGTCTTCCCAGTGATAAGCAAACGGATGCTTTTCAGTTTCTTTATACTTAGCTTTGGGCTGATAAATTCCTGTGATTTCAGTCAGGGTCGTCGGACTTCCCTGTATGGCACAACGCTGCATAAAGTGTTTGATGCCGCGTTTTCCTCCCATTTCTTCTCCACCACCTGCTCGTCCGGGGCCACCATGGACCAGATTTGGCAATGGCGAACCATGTCCTGTACTCTGCTTGGCAGATTCTCGATTAATGCACATAATCCTTCCGTGATGAGATGCTGCTTTGAGCGTATAATCACGCGCTATAGTATCATCATTGGTAAATATGGAACTCACCAGAGAACCCTTTCCTTTTTTGGAAAGCTGGATGGCTTCCTCTAAGGATTTATAAGGCATCAGTGTACTTACAGGACCAAAAGCTTCTGTAACATGAGCGGCTTCATTTTTGAAAGGCTCATGTTCTCTCATCAAAATGGGCTTCACAAAAGCTCCTTTGTCAAATTCAGCATTGAGGGTTTCCACAGCATTAAAGTCGCCATAGACTATTTCTGCTGTTTTTGAAATTTGATCAACTGCTTTTTTAACGGCTTCCACCTGTTTTTTATCGATTAAGCTACCCATACGTACCTCCTTCAGTCTCGGATCGCCAAGTGTGACTTTATCCAAAGCTTTGCCTAAAGCGATTTGTACATCTTCAATTAAAGACTCAGGAACGATAGCACGCCGAATAGCCGTACATTTCTGACCGCATTTTACCGTCATTTCATTTCGCACCTCACGAATGAACAAATCAAATTCTGGCGTTCCGGGAACGGCGTCCTCTCCCAGGATTGAAGCATTCAACGAGTCCGCTTCCATCGTAAAAGGAACGGATTCCTCAAGCAGTCTCGGGTGACTTTTCAATAGTCGGCCCGTCGTTGCTGAACCTGTAAAGGTCACTATATCCTGAGATTCGACATGGTCTAAAATGCTTTTTTCGGTTCCTGAAATCAGCTGTAAAGCGCCTTCCGGTAAAATTCCGGAAGCGATGATTTCCTTGACTACCGCCTCGGTTAAGTAAGCCGACTGCGGTGCCGGCAGAACTACGGCAGGAACACCCGCCATCCAGTTCACCGCGCATTTCTCCAGCATTCCCCACACAGGGAAGTTAAAGGCATTGATATGCACCGCTACTCCTTCTTTAGGCACCAGAATATGATGGGCCATAAATCGTCCGCCATGCGACAAATCAATAGGATCCCCTTCCACATCAAAAGGCTGATTGGGAAACAATTTTCGCAACGAAGCATTGGCAAACAAATTTCCAAAACCCCCGTCGATATCAAACCACGAATCCCGCTTGGTAGCTCCCGTACGGTAACTCAGTTCATAGAAGGCTCTTTTTTTCTTTTGAAGATAGAAAGCTAAGGATTTCAGCATATTGCCGCGTTCCTGGAAAGTCATTTTCCGGAGTGTATCCCCCTTTTCACGACCATAGGCCAGGACCTCAGGAATATTGAACCCCTCTACATTTATAGAAGTGAAATGTTCTCCGGTAATGGAATCACAAATCGGCTGATCTTCACCTTTTCCCTGAGTCCATTGGCCTTGTATATAACTTTGTGTGGTTTGCATGTTTAGTATTTTATGATCAATATTTAATGATTTTTTCAAGATTTTCGATTACCACGCCCATTTCAGAAACATTCAAATGACCCAGCTTTTTCTTGAACCTTTCTTTAGAAATAGATCTTACATGTACGGACATTACCTCAGATTTTCTTTTCAATCCGTTACGCCCATTTGGATTTACGATAAGATTACCATGATAATTCTTAAGTTTGGAGGTTAAAGGACAAACTATCACGGTATTCAAATGTTTATTAGCCAAATTTCCAGAAATAACTACCGCAGGGCGCCGTCCACTTTGTTCACTCCCGAGAGCAGGATCAAGAAAAACCTCCCAAATTTCTCCTTTTTTCATTCTTTATCAAATTCCTTTAATAGCTCAAAATAGTCAGCCATGCCTTCTTCAGCCATCGCAATCATATCTGGATCATTAGCCATCCTTTTGTAGGATTTTTCATAAGCTGCCCTATCGAGTTGCTCCAAATAAATATTCAATGCTCTTTCTATAATTTTATTTTTAGGCATTTTCAAATTAGAAGAAGCTTTAGCTAGCTTATCTAACAAATCATCTGGTAGTGAAGATGTAAATGTCGTCATGATTATAGTTTTATCAAATATAATAATTATTTACATATCATATTTATAAAACATAAATACAAAAAACTAATTTAAATCACATTCTCAATCACAGCAGCATAGCCCTGTCCAACGCGAACGCATCCCAAATCGCAATGCTCTCGGGACTTTACCGAATCATTACATTCACGGCACTCAGCATGGCTAAACTCTTTCAATAATAGCAGCGTAACCCTGTCCTACTCCAACACACATAGTTATTAATGCGTATTTTTTATTGGTTAACTGAAGCTGAAGTGCTGCCGTATAGGCTAACCGGGTTCCGGTAACACCCAAGGGGTGACCAATCGCAATCGCACCACCATTCGGGTTTATTCTCGGATCATCATCGTTCAATCCCCAGGCCCTGATACAGGCTAAAGATTGAGCGGCAAAAGCTTCATTCAGCTCGATGATATCCATATCTTCCATTTTCAAACCAGCTTTTGCCAGAGCTTTATTGGAAGCCTCCACTGGTCCAATGCCCATAATCCTTGGCTCTACACCTACTACTGCCGAACTTAAAATTTTCGCAATAGGCTTCAAATTATAGGCATCAATAGCCTTTTGTGAGGCTACAATGGTAGCGGCTGCGCCATCGTTTAGTCCTGAAGAATTCCCGGCAGTCACGCTCCCCTCTTTCCTAAAGGCTGGTCTAAGTTTACCTAAGACTTCCAGTTTAGTTTGAGGTTTTACAAACTCATCCTGAGCAAAAACCAGATCCTCCTGCTTCCGCCTTGGAATATTTACTGCGATAATCTCTTTCGCCAGACGTCCATTTTCCTGAGCCTTACTGGCTTTCCTTTGCGAGTGATAGGCAAACGCATCCTGATCTTCACGCGAAATTTCATGAATATCGACCAGATTTTCTGCCGTCAATCCCATGCCGTCGGTGCCGTACATCTCATGCATTTTGGGATTGACAAACCGCCACCCGAAACTCGTGTCGTACATTTTAGCATCATTACCAAAAGCCGAAGAGGGTTTTGCAATAGCGTAAGGACCTCGTGTCATGTGCTCCACTCCACCAGCGATAAACAATTCACCATCTCCCGCTTTTATCGCTCGATTGGCATGAATAATAGCCGAAAGTCCACTACTACACAATCTGTTGACGGTTTCTCCAGGCACAGAGTGTGGCAAACCCGCCAATAGCGAGCACATTCGGGCTACATTCCGGTTATCTTCTCCAGCCTGATTGGCACAGCCTAAAATGACATCATCAAAAGCTTCCTTGGGGATAGATGGGTTTCTTCTCAAAATTTCTTTGATCACCAAAGCGCCCAGATCATCTGCTCTCACTGGCGAAAGCGTCCCTTTATAGTTCCCAATTGGTGTTCGTATCCCGTCTATAATGTATGCGTCCATAGTTAATTTGTTTATTATTTTGGGCGTTAACAGGCTTTTCGTTTCAAGTCCTCTTCTGGAGATGGCTTTCACAAACTTTCCCATGAGCTCCTTTCAGTCGCTTTGGCAAAGCTGTTTCAGCTCAACACCTACTATCCGGGCTTTCCACTGCAACCTGCCTGCCGGCAGGCAGGTACCTAACGCAAATTCGTTTTCAATTTAATGTTTTTAGTCATTAGTTAAGTCCCACTCTTTTGAAGTTCTATACACCACCCCTTTAAAAAGGGCTACAATTTCTTCTCCTCGCTTTACTTCAACATAATGAAATCCAAGTCTATTTTTAGTCACCTCAACAGTCGATTCTGCCGTAATATAATCATCGACTCCGAGAGCTTCAATATGATTGATAGACGTTTCGATAGACACTGCATACTTCCCGTAAGTATTGGCTGCAAAACCAAAAGCCGTATCAGCTAAAGCATAAGTAATACCTCCATGTGCTTTCTGCATCGAATTTAGCATCTCTGGTCGTATCTTCAAACCCACTTTGCATTTCCCCAAACTCACTTCCAAAATTTCAATTCCCAGCCAGGTGCTGAAGGGATCTTGGGAGAGCATCTTTTTAGGTATTAGGTTGTAGGACATAGGTTAAGTTTTAGGTCATTTTATTTGCTTCTTATTCTTTTTGAAATTGAAGCACGTAAGCTGCTAATCATTTCAGCCAACTCAACTAAGTATTCGCGATTTGTTTCATTAGTCTCTTGACTCATATAGTTTCTTTGGAAAGCTTTGTACTGCAAGACACACATTCATGTAAGCTGTGATAAGCATTTCCAAGATAATTATAAAATTGTTTATCTGTTCCAGCTGAGCCTTCTGCGATATTTAAAGCTATGGAATCACTCGCTCTTTTGAATTGGGAAGTCAATTTGAATCGCTCTTCTCTAGGAAAACTTTTCGTTTGCTGATGAACAACTTCACCAAACTCCATTGCTTTTTGATAGACTTTCAAATCCTCAAATTTAAAATGATACTTGAAATTCTTCATTTCTTAACTATTTTTCCTACTACCTAACACCCCTCTCCTACAACCTCCCACCTAAACCCTATCACCTAAAACCTTCTATTTAAAACCTCCCACCTTCCTTCGCCATCTTCCTCAACAGAGGACTACACCGGTATCTGTCTTCTCTATAGATATCGTAAAGGTGATCCATTTGTTCTACGCACCAAGTTATACCTTTTTCATTAGCCCATTTTAAAAGTCCCTTAGGATAATTCACGCCTTTGGTCATCGCCAGATCAATGTCTTTGGCCGAGGCAATGCTTAAGAATAAAGCATCTGCTGCCTCATTGATAAGCATAACCAATACGCGATCAAAAATCTTCTGACCCATTTCTCGATCTTTTACAGGAGCTGCTTTTTGAGCATTTCCGTCATAATTATAAAACCCTTTTCCTGACTTGCGGCCTAAATAGCCTGCCTCCTCAAAGCGCTTCTGAGTAAAAGAAGGTTTATATCTTGGATCGTAGTAAAAGGCTTTGAATACAATTTCAGTCACTGTATAATTCACATCGTTACCAATAAAATCCATCAACTGAAAAGGCCCCATTTTAAAACTGCCAAATTCTTTCATCGCCCAATCAATCGTTGCGAAACCAGCTTCTCCTTCGGGAACACCTGCAAAACGCTCTTCGTATATTCTTAAGGCTTCACCATAGAACGGACGTGCGACTCGATTCACAATAAAGCCAGGGGTATCCTGAGCTTTTACGGGGACTTTCTTCCAGTCCTGAATCGTTGAAAAGACCTTATCAAAAACCTCCTGAGACGTTTGTACTGCAGGCACAATTTCTACCAAAGGCATCAATGGCGCTGGATTGAAAAAGTGAACCCCAATACATCGCTCTGGGTACTCCAAAGCTGAAGCGATAGAAGCTATTGATAAAGAAGAAGTATTGCTGGCGATAATTGCTTCTTTACTTTGATAGCTTTCGAGCTCCTTAAACACCTTTTGCTTAATTTCCAGATTTTCAATGATGGCTTCTATGGTTAAGTCAGCCTTGGCAAGGGACTTTAAGTTTTCCTCATAGGAGATATTAGACTGAATCCTGTTTTTTTCGGTTTCATCGATTCTTCCTTTTTCAATCAATCGGTTTAATATGTTCTCCAAAGCCTGTTTGGCTTTATCCAAGGCTTCCCGTTTTGTATCGTAAAGCTGGACCTGGCAACCCGCCGTTGCCGCGACCTGTGCAATGCCGCTTCCCATGGTGCCGCTTCCTATTATGGCTACTTTCATTAATATTTTGTATTTATTATTTCAAAATTGTTATTTCAAATTTTTAAGTTCCTTTTAAAGTGATTTTTTATTTCAATCCATTTTTCTTTTTAGAAGTAGCAATGCTTTTTGAAAAGATCTTAATTAATTCTTCCGCTTCTTCTATTAAAGTTTTAATTGATTCAGTTTCGTGATATAATTCAGATTTCTGTTGAATAAGCAAATTTGTTTTAGACTCTTTTAATTCTTTTAAACAAATTTGCATCTTGAAGATATAATCTTTGAATGATGAACCTCCAAGGGCTTCAGAATAATTTAAAGCCACACTTGTTGAAGATCTGATTAACTGACTATTCATATGCTCAGAGGCAAACGACTTCTGTGCTTTATTCGTTAGTTTAATGCATTCTACTGCAAAATCTATTAATCTGTTTTCTAATTCCGAAGCTGTCATAATTAGTTATTTAAAATTTGAAATAAAAAATAATGAATTTAAATTTTGAAATTAATGTCCTTTAAACTTCGCCTCTCTCTTCTCCATAAATGCGGATACCCCTTCTTCATAATCTTCTGTATTGGCGGCGGCGATTTGGTATTCAGACTCCAGAGCGAGTTGATCTTCAAGTGAATTGTTGAAAGACTTGTTCAGTGCTTTTTTGGTATAAGCCAAAGCTTTGGTTGGCATTTTGGCCAGCTTTTCAGCTAACTGCTCTACTTCAGCCTGGTAGGTTTCTGCTGAAAAATATTTATAAATCATCCCCATGCGTTCTGCTTCCACGGCATCCACCTTATCCCCTAGCATAGCTAAAGCAGAGGCTCTCTGAAAACCGATAAGTCTGGGGAGGAAAAAGGTTCCGGCCGAATCGGGTATCAGTCCAATTTTTGAAAAGGCCTGTATAAAACTGGCTTGTTCGATGGCAACAACAATATCGCAAGCTAAAGCGATGTTGGCTCCTGCACCAGCAGCTACCCCATTGACAGCAGCGATGACCGGTTTTTCGATATTTCGAATTCTGGTTATGATAGGATTGTAATGATCCTCCAATATTTGCTTAAAGCCAGGATGCTGGTCCGGATCTGTAATTTCCTGGATATCCTGACCTGCACAAAAAGCTTTTCCTTCCCCAGTTAAAACGATAGCTCTTACCTCATCGTTTCGGATGCAGTCATCAAGGGTTTTCTGCAAAGCAAAAGCCATTTCCCGATTGAAACTGTTGAATTTACGGGGTCTATTAAAACTGATGTAAGCAACCTGATTTTGAATAGTGAGTAATATACTGGAATCCATAAGTTTATATTTTTAGTGATTTTTAAGCTGAAAAGTTACAAAATTAGGATGTAAAACCTCTTTGAAATGAGATTGACTCAGCTTTAATCCATCTAAGTGATCTTTACCGAAAGTGCTGAAAAACAAATCCCAGGAATAAGCCCCGGTTAGGGATTGAAGCATATGTTGGAGCTCTTCTTCCGTCTGCTTCAGCAGTGGAAGAAAGCGACTGCCGAAAGCCTGCCTGCGTTCCTTGGAAAGGCAGGCCTGACCCTCGTCCCCAATGCTATGGGGATGGGGTAACCGCCAAAAAGAACTTAGATAAGACATTTAAAATAATCGAAGGTTTCTTCGCAGTCCTCGCATTTAAACATCGCCTTGCAGGCCGTGGAGCCAAACTGACTTACCAACCTCGTGTTTTTGGATTCGCATTGCGGGCAAGGAATGACGCGCTTGTTACCTAGCAGGGCGTCTTTGTCTGACGTCGCGTCCATGGGAGGAGCGATACCGTAATCCTTGAGTGCTTTTTTGCCCTCTTCAGTCATCCAGTCTGTGGTCCAGGCAGGTGATAAAATGAGTTTAACTTGAGGGGTGTAGCCGTGTTTTGTGAGCTCGGTTTTGATATCGTCACCGATGACATCCATAGCAGGGCATCCGCTGTAGGTAGGCGTAATTTCAACTTTAACCTCTTTATTGGGCAATATTTTTGCGGAACGAACAACGCCTAAATCGATAATAGACAATACAGGAATCTCAGGATCGGGAACCGATTTCAGAATCTCATGTAACTCACTATCTATGTCTACGTCCTGCGTCATAAGTTAGTTATTGGTTGTTAGCTTTTTTGTGGATAGTTATTGGTAACTCAATTAATTCAAGGCTCTTTCTCTAGTATCAAATATTGAACTTCTAATATCTAATTTCTAACCTCTACTCTACCACTTCATATCTGGATAGGTTCTCTGCATATACTGCATATCTGATAGTATAAAACCCATATGCTCCGTGTGAATTCCATTTTTTCCTCCTTTCTGAAAATATTTTACATCTGGAATATTTAGTGTAGCTTCTTTGAGTAAAGCAGTTATCGTCTCGTAGTAGGCTGTTTTAAAAATTGTCACATCAACACCGTAGCCTGCTTCTGCCACTTTCTTATCATGGTCTGTCATATGAAATAGCTCGTCGGTATATACCCACAAATCATCAACCGCTTTCTGAGCTTTCTGCTTGCTTTCCTCCGTTCCATCGCCCAGTCTTTTGAGCCAGTCTCCGGAAAAACGCTTGTGATAAGACACTTCCTTCAGGCTTTTTTTAGCGATCGCCTGAAAATTAACGTTTTTTGAATTTTCTAATTCCTTCAAAAGCATAAAATGGAAAACGTCAAAGAAATATTGTCTCACAATGATATAGGCAAAATCCGTGTTGGGTTGCTCGACCAACAGCACATTTTTGTACTCGCGCTCTGTTCTTAAAAAGGCAACATCATCTTCGGTTATATCTTTTGAGGAAAGTTCGGCAACGTACTGGTAGTAACTTCGAGTCTGGCCCAGTAAATCCAGAGCCATATTGGTCATGGCAATATCCGTTTCGAGGGTTGGTCCATGACCACAAAGTTCAGAAATCCGCTGACCTAAAATCAGAGAGTTATCGGCAATCCCGTAGATATATTGAATTAAATTTTCGTTTGTCATGTACTTAAATCTTTAAAATTAGAATAGCCTGTTTACCCACTACATATGCTCTATGTCGTCTGGCAATTCGTAAAATGTAGGGTGGCGATAAGCTTTGTCGGCTGCAGGCTCAAACATTTCTCCATTTTCATCTGGATTTGAGGCCTTTATATTTTTGGATTCTACCACCCAAATGCTTACACCTTCACTGCGTCTTGTGTAAACATCTCTTGCATTTTTAAGAGCCATATCGGCATCTGGAGCATGTAAACTCCCGAAGTGGCGGTGTTCCAGTCCATTTTTACTTCTAACGAAAACTTCCCAAAGTGGCCAGTTTTTTTTCATAGTATTTGTTTTTTATAGTCGTGAGCCTGCCAGCGTTCCTTGGCTAAGGCAGGTCGTGAGTCAAAATTAAAAATTATTCTCTTTTCTCTTTTTTCTCTCCTCACTCCTCTTTGATCTCAATACACCTTACTTTGTACTTCTTACTTTGTACTTCTTACTTATCATACCGCTTCTTTTACTTCTTTTTCAGTTTGTTTGTCTGCGTAAGCAATGGCTGCATCTCTTACCCATTCACCCTTATCCCAGGCATTTTTTCTGGCTGAAATACGTTCTTTATTGCACATGCCGTGACCTTTAACAACCTGCCAAAACTCTTCCCAGTCGATTTCTCCAAAGTCATAATGACCGGTTTCATTATTGTATTTCAAGTCTTCATCCGGTACTTTAAGGCCAAGAATATCAGCCTGAGGAACCGTTTGGTCTATAAACTGCTGACGTAATTCGTCATTGGTTTTACGTTTTAATTTCCATTTCATGGACTGTTCTGTATGCGTAGACTCGTCATCTGTAGGGCCAAGCATCATTAATGAGGGCCACCACCAACGGTTTAACGCATCCTGTGCCATATCTTTTTGTTCCTGGGTTCCGTTGCAAAGCGTCATCATGATTTCATAGCCCTGTCTTTGGTGGAAACTCTCTTCCTTACAAACCCTTACCATAGCTCTGGCATAAGGTCCAAAAGAGGTACTGCACAAGGGCACCTGATTGATGATTGCTGCACCGTCGACCAACCAGCCAATCGCTCCTATATCTGCCCAAGTAAGTGTTGGATAATTGAAAATACTTGAATATTTAGCCTTTCCTGAATGCAGTTGATGGTATAGTTCCTCTCTGGAAATTCCCAGAGTTTCACAGGCAGAATATAGATAAAGTCCGTGTCCGGCCTCATCCTGAACTTTTGCCAGCAGGGCTACCTTTCTTCTTAAAGAAGGTGCTCTGGTAATCCAGTTTCCTTCCGGCAGCATCCCGACAATTTCGGAATGCGCATGCTGGGAAATTTGACGAATATGTGTTTTTCTATATTTCTCCGGCATCCAGTCTTTTGGCTCGATTTTTTCATCACGAGCAATCTTTGCTTCAAAAATATCTTCTAAGCTTTTCATCTGTTCTTTTTCTTTCATATTTTCCATAGTAGCTTATTTTTTCAAATTTTATTAAACGTCAAAATCAACAGTTACTTTATCTGTAGTTGGTACAGATTGACAACTCAGTACCAGATTTTGAGCAACTTCGTGTTTTTCTAGAGCGTAATTCACTTTCATTTCCACATTTCCTTCCATTACCCGGCATTTACAGGTGCTGCAAACACCACCTTTACAGGCGAAAGGGAGATCTGCTCCGGCAGCTAAGGCTGCATCCAAAATATTATCATAGGCTTTGTCCATCGCAAAATGAAATTCCTTTCCTCCATCCAAAATAGTGATTTGAGTCCCGTCCTTTCGTTTAGCCAGAGCTTCTTCGGTTCGTTTTTTGTCCTCTTCTGAAAGTCCTGAAACAAACAATTCAAAATGAATTTTATCTTCGCCCAAACCAAGTGAAGTTAACTCGTCACGGATCATAAAAATCATCTGTTCAGGTCCACAGACAAAAACATCACTTATTTCTTCGAGGTCAAAAACTGTATTGGCTAAAGCCCGTATTTTTTCAGGAGTAAACCTCCCGTTTAGCAATTCAATATCGCGTTGTTCTCTGGTTAAAAAATAGAAAATCTCAAATCTTCCGAAGTAACGATTTCTAATTTGCTCAATTTCTTCCTTGAAGATAATGGATTTAGCATTCTTATTCAAGTAAAAAAGCTTACAATTTGCCTGAGGCTCCATAGCCAGATGCGTTTTTATCATCGATAAAATGGGTGTAATCCCACTTCCTGCGGCAAAAAATAAATAGGTTTTATCGGAATCCTGCTGTATATCAACACCAAAATCACCACTAGGTGGCATTACTTCCAAAATATCATCTGCCTTCAACTTGTGATTCACATAGGTAGAAAATTTACCTTCATAAATCTGTTTAACAGCTACTTTCCACTCTTCATCTACTGGACTGGAACAAAGCGAATAGGACCTTCTTACATCCTCACCGTCGATGTCTTTTTTTAAGGTGAGATGCTGACCTGGATTGTATTTGAAATCTGGTTTCAAATCTTCAGGAATATCAAAAGTGACTACAGAACAATCTTCTGTTTCTTTGTAGACATCCTTGACTTTAATCGGAAAAAAACTCGGCATTTATTACTGATTTAATAACAAAACTAACGTTTGTTAGTTTAGGTTTTAAAAAATTGGTGTTAAATTATTGAAGCCGGATAACATATTGGTGGCTTAGAGGTAATATTCAACCTTAGCTTCTATCGGCGTCTTGCGTTCACCTTCTTCAGGTTCGCCATCATATTTCCCCATATAGAAAAATCCTAAACAAGATTCTCCTTCCTTTAAATTGAAAAAATCACTAACCAGGTCTTTATAAGAGGGTGAGCTCCAGTAAGCTCCAATATGCAGTTCGGTACAGGCCAGCCAGATGTTTTGCACGGCAATAGCTACAGCAGAAATCTCCTCCCATTCCGGAGGCTGTCCATTCGGACTTCTTTGCATACAGATAGCAATTACTGTATGAGATTCTTCAAACTTGGAGACTATTTTTTTTCTTTTGAATGCCGAAGGCTTGGCCTCAGCTTCAGCGTTTTTATCAGCAAGAAAATCTGCTAATTTTAACTTAGCACCCCCCTGCACAACCTTAAAACGCCAAGGCTCGGTCTTTTTATGAGTAGGAGCCCAGTTGGCTGAAGACAGGATTTTATCTAATTCTTCCTTAAGAATAGGCTCCTTGTTATACTGTTTTGGAAAGACGGATCTTCTTTTTTTTATAAGCTCAAATAGGTCCATAGTTTTATTTTTTAAATAGTTCCAGAATAGCAGATTTTATGCGTTTTCTATCCGGGTCCTCCAGGTTTGATCCTGAGGGTAAACAAAGTCCGTTTTCAAATAATTCTTCAGCGACATTTGTACCATAATAAGGCCTGTCTGCAAATACTGGCTGGAGATGCATGGGTTTCCAAAGTGGCCGGCTTTCAATATTATAAGTTTCAAGATGCAATCGCATTTGCTCTCTATCGATACCTTGAGTCTTACTTGGATTTACCAGAATTGCCGTCAACCAATGATTGCTGAAATAATCTTCTGAAGGCTCGGTCAGCACCGTAATACCATCGATTTTCGCAAAAATTTCTTGATAAAATTGATGCATCTCTCTTCTCAGGGCTACATGTTTTTCTAGAACTAACATCTGTCCACGTCCAATTCCAGCAGAAACATTACTCATTCTATAATTGAATCCAATTTCGGAATGTTGATAATGTGGGGCGTCATCCCTGGCTTGGGTAGAATAAAAAACAGCTCTTTTTTTTGTTGGTTGAGACTTACAAACCAAAGCACCACCTCCCGACGTCGTTATAATTTTATTTCCATTGAAAGACAGTGCGGCAAAATCTCCGAAACTTCCGCATTTTTGAGACTTGTAAGTTGACCCGAGAGATTCGGCAGCGTCTTCAATAATGGGTATATTATATTTCGCGGCCACTGCAGCAACTTCTTCAATTAAGTAAGGCATACCGTAGAGATGCACTGGAATAATGGCTTTGGGAGTTTTACCTTTATCTAGTCTATCCAAAATTGCCGTTTCCAGAGCTTTCGGACAGATATTCCATGTTGATGGCTCACTATCTACAAAAACTGGGCTAGCGCCTTGGTACATAATTGGGTTAGCTGAACCACAAAAGGTAAAGCTTTGACATATTACTTCATCACCTTCAGATACTCCCAGTTGAACTAATGCTAAATGAATTGCTGCAGTACCGCTACTCAATACAGCGATATGCTTATCGTTTCCTATATAATTTTCAAGATCAGATTCAAAGCCATTAAGGTTAGGGCCTAAAGGAGCTATCCAGTTTTCCCTAAAAGCTTTGGCTACAAACTCCTCTTCCTGACCTCCCATATGTGGTGAGGATAACCAGATTTTTGATAATGCTGAACTCATAAAAATAGATTAGCGATGCAGGGGTAAAAGTATTGTTTTTAAAAGGATTTTGAAATCAAACAGAAGCGAAACGTTTCTGTAATAGTAAAGATTTAATTTGACTTTTTCAGGAAAAATAACCTCATCATTATACCTTAATTTATCTTTCTGCTGACTTAATATATATTCTTCGTTTATAAATTTGAGAGAAGCATAGCCAGTTATACCGGGTTTAAGTTGTAGAATCTGACGCTCACCTCCTTTTAACAAATCGTAATATCCTGGAATATCCGGCCTCGGCCCTACCAGGCTCATTTCACCTTTTAAAACATTGATCAACTGTGGCAGTTCATCAATTTTTGTTTTACGTAACAATTTAAGTAATGAATTGGACTGACCCTTTTCTTTAATAGTCTTAAATTTAAAAACAGTGAACAGGTTTCCGAATTGTCCAACCCGCTTTTGAAAAAAAATGGGGTTTGCTTTATGCACATATAGAAGTAAAGCCCAGATTAAAATCAGAAATGGACTTAGGAGCAAAAGCCCGATAAAACTCAAAATAAAATCTAAAAAAGGCTTTATAAACTTTAAATACATCCGACTAAAATAAACAAAGCTTTGGGAATTTAAATGACTTTATTAAAGCGAAAACTCACTTTGACAATTTATTTGATGACCCCTCTTAAAAGAATTTCAGTAATATCATTTCTTAGCTGTTCACCATCGATACCACTGCGTTTTCTATACCAAGAGTGTAGTGTTCTCAAGGTCGATAAGATTGAAAAAAGAACAATCTCAGTGTTTTTGGACCCAATTTCTCCAGCATTAACCCCTTGATTGATTATATCACGTAAATCCTGTTCGTAAGCATTACGCAGTTTCAAAAATTCTTCAAAGTGAATTCCCTCCAAATGCAACCAGTCATTATTCACTATGGCGATGGCTTCCGGATTTTCCAAAGTAATAAGGATATGATGATTAATCACCGCTTCCAGTTGGGTTTTGGTATCAGCACCCAGACTTTTAACCTGCTCCATCTCTTTGGTAAAAAAATGGGCAACATCCAAAACTATCTCAGCTAGAATTTCTTCCTTGGAACTGATATGATTGTACAAACTCGCTGCTTTAAAATCCATTGATTTAGCAAGATCGCGCATACTTACAGACCTGTAGCCTCGTTCTCTGAACAAAACTTTTGCAGCTTTAATAATTTCCTCTCGTCTTGTCATAGGTTTTCAAAACTCATAAAAGGATATTTTTTCACCAATTCCTCTTTTAATTTAGACTGATACGCTTTTAGTTTATCAAAAGCATCTCCGTGAGTCTGGGTCTGTCGGTGAGCTAAAGTCTTTTGAAGTTTTTCAACCTTTAGCATATCCTCAAAAACTGATTCGGAGATAAAAGTCGATTTAAACTTATGCCAAATCATATCCACAGCTAAGGCATTGGGATGAATCAAATCTCGATCATAAAATCGGTAATCCCGGAATTCATCTATCATCAATTCATAAGATGGAAAATAATCATATGAGGTTGAATTTTCTTCTAAAACCTCATGTAAAGCCGCTATTAGATGCGCTTTACTTCTTTGATTCTCCTGGATTCCATCTTTGATATGCCTCACAGGTGAAATTGTAAAAACCAGTTTTATATGTGGTTTCAGCTTTTCAAAACTACTAGTAAGATGATTTAAAATGCTCTTCAAGTCATCTATTGACGTCAATTGTTTTGTAAAATCATCCTGGGGCCGCTTATGACAATTGGCGACTCCTTGCCCGGTGGATTTATTTCTGTAGATAAATGAAGTGCCCAGCGTTATAATAATATGAGAGGCTTCCCGACATGCCATATTGAGTTCTTTTTTTGCTGAATTTAAGGCAGCTAAAATTTCTGCCTTCGAATTTCTGCTTAATCTCGAATGAGAGAAAAAAGAATGCCATTGATCATTGTGCAGAAAAATATCGTCTGCAGTAAATTCTTCATCCTTAGCGGCCTTTTCAACCACATTTAAAATAGCTTCCGGATGAAATAAAATACCAAAAGGGTTACTCGTCACCTCAAATTTGAAGTAATCTAATTTCGAACTGATGTGCTCCGCAAAACAGGATCCCAGACACAAGACCTTAGAATCATAATCTATGGGATAAGATGTTTTTTTAAGAGCTACCTCAGTTGATAATTTCATGCTAGCCTTCGGTTGATTTTTGCTCCACGATGGATTTTGCTTCTTCAAGAGCTTTTGGTATTCCGTCAGGATTTTTACCTCCAGCTGTAGCAAAAAAGGCCTGTCCTCCTCCACCCCCCTGGATGTGTTGACCTAAAGATTTAATGATTTTACCAGCATTCCACCCTTCAGTTTCCACCAATGATTTAGAAATATAGCAAGCCAACAGAGCTTTCCCCTGGGCTTCAGAACCCAGAACGATGAAGACATTATCCTGCTCACCTCCAATTTGAAAAGCCAAATCTTTCATAGCCCCGGCGTCAAGATCGACTCTTTGAGAGACAAAGTTTATCCCTCCTATTTCTTTAAATTCAGACTGTAATTCAGTTTTAATTTGCTTTAGCTTCAGTTGATTCAGTTGTTCAACTTCCCGTTTCAGATTTAGATTTTCTTCCTGAAGAGATTCTACAGACTTTAGAACATTCTGCGGCTGATTCAGAACAGACTTTACCGAATCCAAAATTTGAGATTCTTTGGTTAAAAATACTTTAGCAGCTTCAGACGTGATGGCTTCTATGCGTCTTATTCCAGAAGCTACTGAAGATTCATTTTTGATAATGAAATGCCAGAGGTTTGACGTATTATTCACGTGAGTTCCACCGCATAACTCCATAGAATTACCAAATTTCACCAGCCTTACCTTATCGCCGTATTTTTCCCCGAAAAGAGCAATTGCTCCTTTTTCGATAGCTGCATCATAAGCGATTTGACGTTCTTCTTCAAAAGATAAACTCTCTTCAATCCTGGAATTGACAAAATTTTCTACAGCCTCCACTTCTTCCTCGGTCAGTTTTGAGAAATGAGAAAAATCAAATCTTAAATAATCTGGCTGGACCATAGAGCCCTTTTGTTCAACATGCGTCCCCAAAACCTGTCGTAAAGCCTGATGTAACAGGTGTGTTGCTGTATGATTGGCCGCTGTTTTTCGTCTGAGATTAACGTCTACTTTGGCTGTGAATTCTTCGTCAGGAGCTTTTGGTAAAGTCTTAGAAATATGAATGATTTGGTTATTCTCTTTCTTGGTATCAAGAATATACACTTTATTTCCATCACTAAACTCCAAAACTCCCTTATCACCAACCTGACCTCCGCCTTCGGGATAAAATGGTGTTTTGTTCAATACCAGTTGGTATTGAACACCCTCTTTTTTGGAAGTAACTTGCCTATATTTTATAAGATGAGTATGAGCCTGAGTTTGATCGTAACCAACAAACTCTCCTGTTTCCTTAAGATTTACTTCCGTCCAATCGCCAGAGCTGGTTTGCGCAGCATCTTTGGACCTTCTTTTCTGCTTGTCCAATTCTTTATGAAAAGCTTCAAAATCTAAATCGTATCCTTTTTCACTCAGTATGAGATTGGTCAAATCAATGGGAAATCCAAAGGTGTCGTAAAGTTCAAAAGCCTTTTGACCGCTTATGGTTTTGGATGAAGCGTCCTGCATCAGATTATCTAACAGACCAAGACCTTGTTCTAAGGTCCTCAAGAAGGATTTCTCTTCTTCACGAATTACATTTTTACAGAGTTCTGCTTGGGTTAAAATTTCAGGAAAAGCTTCTCCCATCTGCTTTGCCAACACATTAACAAGTTGATATATAAAAGCTGTTTTAACATCCAAGAAGGTGAATCCGTAACGGATTGCTCTCCTTAAAATTCTTCGAATCACATAGCCTGCTCCGGTGCTACTTGGCAACTGTCCGTCGGCGATAGCAAAAGCAACAGCTCTCACGTGATCTGCAATCACTCTTATAGCGATATCCGTTTCTTCGGTAGTGCCATAGGTTTTGCCAGTGATGTTTTCTATTTCTTGAATAAGTGGCGTAAACACATCGGTATCATAATTGGAAGTTTTGTCCTGCATCACCATGCATAAACGCTCAAAGCCCATTCCCGTGTCAACATGCTTGGAAGGAAGCGTTTCCAGGCTTCCGTTTGCTCTGCGGTTATATTGTATAAAAACGAGGTTCCAGATTTCCACGACTTGAGGGTGATCTTGGTTTACTAAATCCTTACCAGGTGTTTTAGCTTTTTCTTCATCCGTTCGTATATCCACGTGAATCTCTGAAGCCGGCCCGCAAGGACCCTGATCACCCATTTCCCAGAAATTGTCTTTTTTGTTTCCTAATAAAATCCTGTCTTCTTTGACCAGTTTCTTCCAGAACTCATAGGCTTCGGTGTCTTTTTGCAAAGCATCAGCCTCGTCACCTTCAAAAATGGTAACGTATAAATTATCCGTATTGATTTTTAAAACTTCGGTTAAAAATTCCCAGGCCCATTCTATAGCTTCTTTCTTAAAGTAATCGCCAAAACTCCAGTTCCCCAACATTTCAAACATGGTATGGTGGTAGGTGTCTTTACCCACTTCCTCAAGGTCATTGTGTTTTCCGCTTACTCTTAAGCATTTTTGAGAGTTGGTGACACGAGTATATTTAGGTTCAGAATTACCCAGGAAATAGGATTTGAACTGATTCATCCCCGCATTGGTAAACATTAAAGTAGGATCGTCCTTGAGTACAATGGGTGCTGAATCTACTTTGGCGTGAGATTTGCTTTCAAAAAATTCTAAAAATTGACGTCGAAGAAGTTTAGAGTTCATAAAGTCTGTTCTGAATTTATTTTAAGGTGTTTCAAATTTAAGCTATATTTGTTAGTTCCAAAATAGTAGTTTGAAACCCTTTCGGCGCAAAAATACTATAAAATTAAAGAATGAGTAAAGTAAAATATTACTACGACAGCGAAACTTTATCCTATCGGAAAATCGAACCGAAAAAAGGAAAAAGCTTTGCTTTATTCACCTTATTTATATTGGGTATTATTGCTATGAGTTTTGTCTTAGCGCTTATTTACCTTAATATTCCGAATTTAGAAACTCCAAAAGAAAGAGCTTATAAAAGAGAGATTGAAAACATGAGATTTCAATATGAGCTTTTGAATAAAAGAATGGGAAATGTGGTGGATGTTTTAGAGAATGTGGAGGATCGTGACAATAATATTTACAGGGTTTATTTTGAAGCAAATCCTATATCTGAAGAACAGCGCAAATCTGGATTTGGAGGGATTAACCGATACAAAAACCTGGAAGGTTACGAAAATTCTGAAATTATTGCGGAAACTACCAAAAATCTGGATCAATTATCCAAACGACTGGTTATCCAGTCTAAATCATTGGATGAGATCGCAGAATTAGCAAAAAACAAAGAAGCGCTATTAGCTTCTATTCCAGCTATTCAGCCTGTAAAAAACGATGACTTAAAGAAAATGGCTTCAGGCTTTGGAATACGCATGCATCCCATTTTAAAATACAGAAAGATGCACAACGGAATGGATTTTTCTGCTACTACAAATACAGAAGTCTTTGCCACGGGAAATGCTGTGGTAAAAAAAGCACGTCGAACCAGCGGTTTTGGAAATTTGATTGTCCTTGACCATGGTTTTGGATATGAAACCTATTATGCCCACTTGAATGAATTTAAGGTCAAACCCGGGCAAAAGGTAAAACGCGGAGAAATTATTGGCTATGTAGGAAATACCGGTCTTTCCACAGCTCCACATTTACATTATGAAGTCCATAAAAACGGAAGAGTGGTGAATCCTATAAATTTCTATCATGGCGATCTGACAGCAGAAGAATATGACATCATGTTAAACCAATCTGCCCTTGAAAACCAATCTCTAGACTGATGAAACAACAGCTTGGAGAAAAACTTTACTATTCCATCGGAGAAGTCGCCAAAGTTTTTGATGTAAATGCTTCTCTTATTCGATTTTGGGAAAAAGAATTTGATGAAATCCAGCCCAAAAAAAACACAAAAGGAAATAGAAAGTTCACCCAGGATGACTTAAAAACCATAGATTTTATCTACCATTTGGTAAAAGAACGTGGATTTACTTTAGAGGGTGCAAAAACGCATTTACGCGAAGACAAAAAAGAAACGCTTTCAAAATTTGAACTGATAAGCAAATTGAAAGCTATTAAATCTGAACTTATCGCAATCAAAAATCAACTTTAATAAAATCAAAAGAGTATGAAAAAGTGGTTAATTCCCCTTGTAATAATCCTTGTCGTAGGGTTTGGCTTCTATAGCTGGACTAAAGGATTTAATAATACCGCAGTAACTTTAAGAGAAGAAGCTAAAACTGCCTGGAGCAATGTTGAAAGTGCTTACCAGCGCAGAAACGACCTTATTGGAAATTTGGTAAAAACAGTACAGGGTGCTGCAGATTTTGAGAGAAATACATTGACAGAAGTTATCGAAGCAAGAGCCAAAGCCACTTCAGTAAACATCAATGCCGATAACCTTACTGAAGAAAACATAAAGCAATATGAACAAGCACAAGGTGGCTTAAACTCTGCTTTATCCAGATTGCTGGTGAGCGTAGAACGTTATCCCGACTTAAAATCCAATCAAAATTTCATGAATCTCCAGACCCAACTTGAAGGTACCGAGAATAGAATCAATGTCGAAAGAAATCGCTACAATTCTGCTGTTGGAGAATACAATACACATATAAAAGTATTTCCAAACTCCATTTTTGCAGGTTGGTTTGGCTTTGAGGAAATGTCCAGATATTCTGCCGATGAAGGTTCTGAAGATGCAAAGGAAGTAGAATTTGACTTTAATTAAACCCATTTTGTTATGAAAGTATCCGAATTTATAAACCCAGCAGAAGAGCATGATATCGTTGAAGCCATTAAAGAAGCAGAACTCAATACTTCCGGAGAAATTCGAGTACATATAGAACACAAATGTCCTAAGGATAGATTTGAAAGGGCTTTGGAAATTTTCGAAAAGCTGGAAATGCATAAAACGGAACTTTCCAATGGCGTTTTGATTTACGTCGCGATAGATGATCATCAGTTGGTGATCTTAGGAGATAAAGGGATAAATGAGGTCGTACCCAAAGGTTTTTGGGAAAGTACCAGAGATGAAATCTTAAGCCAGTTTAAGCATCAGCATTTTAAAAGAGGTCTTGTCAATGGCATACTGGAAGCAGGCAAGCAGCTCAAGCAGCACTTCCCCTATCAATCTGATGATACCAACGAATTGGATAACGAAATTTCTAAAGGATAATTTATGAAGTCATTACAAGGATTAGTTTTACTCAGCATACTCACGCTATTAGGTTTCAGTTTTACTGGATTTTCACAGATTGAAATTCCGGAAAAGCCATCCAAAGAAATGGCGGTTTATGATGCTGCTGATCTACTTGAGGAAGCAGAAGAACAAAAGCTTAGACAAAAGCTGGAAACCTATGCCGATACAACTTCTACTCAAATCGTGGTAGCTACCATCAATTCCCTTAACGGTGAATATATTGGCACTTACGCTGCAGAGTGGGGACAAAAATGGGGAATAGGTCAGCAAAAGGAAGACAATGGGTTACTTATTCTAATAGCAAAGAAAGAAGCTAAGATTTGGTTTTCAACAGGCTATGGCTTAGAACCTTATCTGACGGATGCCACCAGTAAAACCATCATTGAAAACATCATTCTTCCAGAATTTAGAAAAGCCAATTATTATGAAGGAGTAGACCAGGGCACTTCTGCTGTGTTTGATGTATTTGCTGGAAAATTCGATGCGTCTCAATTGAAAAAATCCAATAATAGCAAAGATGTGGGCTGGGGTTTTGCCATTTTCCCTTTACTCATTTTTATAGTTATCATCATTTTTATTTTAAGAAGAAATAAAGGTGGTGGTTCTGGAAAAGGCAATAATAATCGTCGTGGAGGTCCAGACTTTCTCGATTTCCTTATTCTGGGAAGTATGGGAAGAAGTATGGGAGGCGGTAGTTTTGGCGGCGGATCTTCTGGTGGCTTTGGCGGCGGTGGCGGCTTTAGTGGAGGCTTCGGCGGAGGTGGCTTTGGCGGAGGCGGTGCTGGCGGAAGCTGGTAATAAAAGCTACCGCGCCTAAAAGGGTCTTAAAGAGTCTCTTCTTTTTACCTGTAAAAAATCATTCTCCTGAAGAATACAGGGTTTCTAGGATTACATCATGATGGTTTTTTCATAACCCAACAGTGATTTACACCGAACTGGTCTTAAAATCTACGCCTGGAATTTGGATCTTTTCCTCCAAACTTGCTAAACTTATAAGTAAAACTCAACATAAAGTAACGTTCCAGTATCAACTGATCGGTGTCCTGAACGAAGTCATCTCCAGTCTGTCTTCGGGTTCCAATATTTTCGTCTAGTAAATCGAAAACTTTAAATTTTAAAGTGGCATTGTCTTTTAAAAACTGATAACCAAGACTCATATTCCATTGCAAGGAAGTTGACCTGAAATCTGCTGCAACATTACCATACTTGAAGTAAGTAAAATCATTACCGAAAACTACATTTTTTGGCCAGTAAGTTGTCGCTTCCAGTGAAAAATTAAGATTGGTGAACTCTTCATTTCTATTGGAATTTATGTTGAAATTCCTCAGGTTATAATCCAGACCAAAACCAGGGTTTAATGTTATAACTTGGTCTTTTTCGTAAGTAACACCCAAATAAGGGGAGACCACATAATTTTCACTTTCAAATTGCTGACCGTTAGTAAACCCTAAATTTTTACCGTATTGGCCAGAGAGATTTCCTCTTAGCCGATAAGTGTCTTTGTTTACTGCTTTAATTTGCTTGCTATAATAAAAGTTAATATTTGCATTCTGTGCTCCACTAATATTATCATAAGTAGTTGTTCTCAATAAGTCTTCGTTGGTTTCTGTAACCTGCACTACCTGGTCTGAGGTGTAATTATAAGACATATAAAAACCATAACCTGAACGCGATTTAAAATCAAAGTTATTATAATTCAAACTCACGTTTTGATTAAAAGAAGGCTTCAAATTAGGATTCCCCTCTATGATATTTAGTGGATCCGTTTGTATTCTTACCGGTTGTAATTGCTGAATGGATGGAATGTTATTACTATTCCTGTAATATAAGCTTATCCGCTTGGACCTTTCAAATTCATATCTAATATTGGCACTTGCAAACAGATTATTAAAGTCATTATTGAATTCAATATTCTGAATTAAATTTTCAGTTCTTAATTGTGTATTTAGCAGACCAAGATTGAAGCCTGTTCTCAATTTATCGCCTTCATAACGTAAACCAACACTTGGAATATGAGTTTCTCCTTTTACTTTGAATTCGTTACTCAGGTCTTCATTAAAATCTGAATAACTATTGGTAGTATTATCAAAATCAAAAACACTTCTTTCATTCTTACTGGATTCAATTTCATAAGAATATTCTACATCCAGAAATAAATTTTCAGTCATCACAGATCGATAGCGAGTTTCAAGTTGATATGTGTCTGAATTGTTATCTTCAGAAATTAATTGATCCTGGATTTGTGTGCTTGGATTAGCGCCAAAGGTTTCCCTACTGGAAAAGAAAAAGTTGTCGCTTTCACTTTTGTTGTTTTCATTTTCAAAAGAAAAATTCAGAAACGCACCTCTACTCCCAAACTTCCTGGTAATGGATAAATCATTACTAAAAGTAAAATTCAAGTTATCATTTCTGTTTTCAGTTTCGGATGTATTGATAAGGTTTCCTTGTTCATCTAAAGACTGGGAAATACTGGAGCTTTCTGTTGTTCCTGTGTTCCCGTTTATTGAGGGTCTGATGTTAATCCTAGTTAGCGTATCTGGCTTAAAGGTGAAATTCACATTACCTCGGTGAGAATTGTTATCTCTAGTTGCATTGCTTTCAGAGTTGGTGAAAAACCGTCGATCTGGAAGAATATTCTCTCTCCTTGTAGACGTCCGGGTATCTGTTTTATTATTTCCAAAAAAATAATCTGCAGCCAACTCGTACTCCTCTCCCCATTCATTTACAAAATTAAGACCAGCTGTCTCTGACTTAGTAATACCCGTATTATTTCCGAAATTGAGTCCATTAATACCAAAACTTCCTCCACTCACTGTGATGGATCTTGCTCGTCTTCCCATAGCATCAAAAACTTCATCGAAAGTAAAACCGCTGCTGTTGATGTTATTGGAACTTGCTAAAACACTAAGTCGCAATTCATCTTGGAAATAATTGGCAATTCCACTCATTTCATACCGGTCATCTGTACCGCCACCTAAAGTAGCTCTGGAGAAGTACCCTTTGTTTTTATCTTCATCTATGGTGATGTTAATGGTTTTATTTTCAGAATCTCCCTCTTCCCCGGTAAATTCCTGGGATTGGGTTTTTGTATCTACAACCTGAATTTTGTTGATGATGTCCTTAGGTAAATTCTTGGTTGCAATCTTGGGGTCGTTGCCAAAAAACTCTTTTCCATTCACCAAAATTCTTTGAACCGGTTTGCCGTTGACCGTAATGTTACCCGCAGCATCGACTTCTACTCCTGGCAGTTGCTTCAGGGTTTCTTCCAGATTGGCATCTGGCCGAGTGCCAAAAGAAGACGCATTAAATTCTAAGGTGTCTTTTTTGATGGTTATGGGGGCGCGATTCACATTAATGAGCACCTCATCCAAATTATTGGTAAGCTCTTCAAGTTTGATTATGCCTAGGTCGATGGATGAATCCGACAGTGAAATGGTTTTCACGAAAGGCCTCATCCCTGCAAAACTGATGTTTAATCGCGCTCTGTTTTCCTTTGTTTTAACTGAAAGTTCAAACTTGCCAGAGCTATCCGTAATGGTATAATTCAACAATGTTGAATCCTTTAAGGTCTCCACAAAAACAGTCGCTGAACTTAACCTAACATTAGAAACACTATCGAATACCTCACCTTTAAGAGTGTATTCCTGTGCAAAAGACGTAAAAACAGTAAAAAAGAAAACAGAAGCTAAAAGGATTTTTTTCATCATAGGTTTGTCGGTTAACAGACCTAAGACTAAAAAAAAATCCAATTGTTAAATTGGATTTTGAAAAACTCAGAGTATTTATCCAAGCAACTACTTTTTTCTCATGTAAATAGAAATCGGAACGCCTTTAAAATCAAATTCCTGTCTCATTTTATTTTCAATAAAACGCTTGTAAGGCTCTTTCACATACTGAGGAAGATTACAGAAAAACGCAAACTGAGGTTGAGGGGTTGGCAACTGAGTGATGAATTTAATCTTCACATATTTACCTTTCAAAGCTGGGGGAGGATTATCAGCAATGATGGGAAGCATGACATCGTTTAGCTGTCTGGTTTTTATTTTTTTACTGCGGTTTTTATAAACCTCAACAGCCGTTTCAATAGCCTTGTAAATTCTCTGTTTATTTAAAACCGAAATAAATACAATCGGTACATCCACAAAAGGAGAAATTTCCTGTCGGATTTTAGCTTCAAAATCTTTCATGGTATTGGTTTCTTTTTCAACCAAATCCCATTTATTGACCAAAATCACAACGCCTTTTCGGTTCTTTTCTGCCAGCCAAAAAATACTTTGATCCTGTCCTTCAAAACCTCGTGAAGCATCAAGTACTATCAAACAAACGTCAGCATTTTCAATAGCTCTTACGCTTCGCATGACAGAATAAAACTCAAGGTCTTCCTTCACTTTAGCTTTTCTACGAATCCCCGCTGTATCTACAAGTTTAAAATCAAAACCAAACCTTGTGTAACGTGTATCGATAGAATCTCTTGTTGTTCCAGCAATATCGGTAACGATATATCTCTCTTCACCAAGTAATGCATTGATGAATGAGGATTTTCCTGCATTAGGACGACCGACGATAGCAAACTTTGGTAAATCTTCATCAATTTCAATCTCGCGTTCAGGAAGCTTTTCTACAATCGCATCCAGCAATTCACCGGTACCCCCCCCACTCGTGGCAGATATACTGTAATATTCACCAAGACCAAGGTTGTAAAACTCAAGAGCATCGGTTCTGTTTTTATTGGAATCTACTTTATTGACACAAAGCACAACTGGTTTGTTCACTCGACGAAGCAATTTGGCCACATCCTCATCCATTGGCGTTATTCCTGAAATCACATCGACTACAAAAACAATCACATCTGCTTCATCTATAGCCAACTCAACCTGCTTATCAATTTCCTTTTCGAACACATCATCACTGCCAACTATGTACCCACCAGTATCAATAAGCGTAAATTCACGACCGTTCCAGTCGGATTTTCCATAATGTCTATCGCGAGTCACACCACTAACAGAATCTACGATAGCTTCCCTGCGCTTAATCATTCTATTAAAAAGGGTGGATTTTCCTACGTTTGGTCGGCCTACAACGGCTACAATGCTATTCATTTTTGTATTTTAAATAATTTGCAAAGTTACGTCTTTAATTAATCATAGAGTACAATACTTTACAAAAGCTGTAATTTACAAAATTTGTGTAAATTTTGACCTTTAAAAAATCATGGCCGACCTGATCCGTATTGAAGAATTAAATGAGCAGCTTCAACTCAAACCTAGTTTTAAAGTTGAAGTGGCTGACCTGCATAATCTTGAAAAAAAATTAGTTTATAAAAAAGTGGACTGCTTTCTAGCAGCAGAAATCAAGCGCTTGGATGATCATATCTGGTTATCCATTCCAAAAGCCGACAGAACCTATTATTCTCCGCGCTTGCATATCGAAATTGAACAAAAAGAAGAGAAGTACGTTTTACATGGCACCTTTGGTCCCGACCCAGGTCTGTGGACCATGTTTATGTTTGTTCACTTTTTTTTAGGATTGTCTTTTATAGGTCTGCTTGTATGGCTTTATACCAATATGACTTTAGGCCACTCCAGCACACTGGTCTACATATTAATGTCAATAATTGCTATATCATGGATAGCCCTTTACATGTTCGCCCGACGAAATCGGCACAAAGCAACACCACAGTCAAAGCAATTACTCAAAGCCTTATCCAAGCTTATTGGCTAGCTGTTGTCATAACCAAATCGCTTGAGCTGATTCGGGTTACTACGCCAATTCTTATTGACCTTCACAAAGGTTTCCAGGTGTATTTTCTTGTCGAAAAACTTCTCCAGATCCTTTCTGGCTTCAGTCCCCACTCGTTTTATAGCCGACCCTTTATGCCCTAAAATGATCGCCTTTTGCGATTCACGCTCAACCATGATCACACTTCTGATATGAATTATGGAATCGGACTCTTCAAAACTTTCGGTTTCCACCTCAACGCTGTAAGGAATTTCCTTTTTGTAATGCATAAGGATTTTCTCTCTGATTTTTTCGTTGACAAAAAATCGCTCGGGCTTGTCTGTGAGTTGATCTTTGGGATAAAAAGGAGGAGATTCCGGGAGCAGTTCCAGAATTCTATTGAATACTTCTGCTACACCAAAGTTCTCTAATGCTGAGATTGCAAAAATTTCTGCATTCGGAAGTTGTTCCTGCCAATGCTTTTGCTGCTCCAAAAGCAAGGCTTCGTTTCCTTTATCTATTTTATTCAAGAGTAAAAGTACAGGCATTTCTGCATGTTGAAGCTTTTGAAAAAAAGCTTCATCTTTCAAGGCCTTTTCTCCAAGTTCTACAAGGTAAAGCAGAACATCTGCATCCTGAAAGGCAGATTTGACAAAATCCATCATAGAATTTTGCAATTCGTAAGCCGGTTTCAATATCCCGGGGGTATCGCTAAAAACCATCTGAAAATCTTCTCCGTTGACGATTCCAAGTATTCTATGACGTGTAGTCTGTGCTTTGTTGGTAATAATGGAAAGTTTTTCTCCAACAAAAGCGTTCATCAGTGTTGATTTCCCGACATTTGGATTTCCTATAATGTTTACAAATCCTGCTTTATGCGTTTTAGTTTCGATAATTATTGATTTAATTTTAAACAAAAATAAGCAATTCATTTTAACCTGAGGCATACAGACTTAGCTTGAAACCCTATATTTGCAGAAAACCAAAAGTCATGAAAAAATTATGTATTGCTATAGTTCTATTTTTTTCTATGAATGCGATTGCTCAAACTGAATCAACGTTTACCTACACAGAATTTCACGAACCAAAAATCAATATTGCTTACCTGATACTGGGAAACTTTGATGTGTCCTACGAATATTTGATCAATGAAGAAACTGGAGTAGGAGTTAATTTAATGATCCCTTTTGACGATTATGTGGAATGGAACATCAATTCCAATTTCACCGGTTACTTCAGATTTTATTTTGGAGAGAACTATGCAGATGGTTTCTTTGGCGAAATATTTGCCAATCTCAACAGTGTAGAAGATAGCATTGAAATTGAAGGGGGGAGTAGAGATGAAGACATCACAGATCTGGCTTTAGGGCTAAGTGGTGGTTACAAACTAGTATCTCAGAGCGGCATCGTTTTAGAAGTATTTCTTGGCGGTGGCCGAAACCTGTTTAGCGAATACAATTCTCAGCGTAACTTCGATTTCGTTTTAAGAACTGGCCTTAATATTGGATACAGATTTTAATTTAAACTGATTAATCTTGAGTCAAACCGATTTTCAAAAAAATTCAAAAATCTTCAATCTCCTTTTTGAAGGCATCTCCGAAGGAATTATTGTAGTAGATGACAGTCAGCATGTGGTTGAAGTCAATTCTGCTACAGAAGTTATGTTTGGTTATAACAAAGGAGAGCTCATCAACAAACATCTTGATGTCCTGATCCCAAAAGACTATAGATCAAACCACCACAAACACGTGGATAAATTTATAGATAATTCTGAGAAACGACAGATGGGACATGGCAGAAATATCTATGGTTTAAAAAAAAATGGGGAGATTTTTCCTGTCGAAGCCGGGCTTAATCCCTTTCAATTTGAAGGTGAGCGCTACGTCATGTCTCTGATAAGTGACATCACTCAAAGAAAAACCCAGCAGCAGGAAATAGAGGAGCTCAACAGGGATCTGGAGCAAAAAATCGACAAGCGCACTGAAGAACTGAAGTTGACCATTCAGGAGTTACAACACTCCAATTCCAAACTGGAGAGCGAAGTTTATAAAAGAAAACAAGCAGAATCCAAGACCAAAAAAGCACTGCAAAAAGAAATCGAACTCAACGAGCTTAAAACCAAGTTTCTATCCTTAGTATCACATGAGTTTAAAACTCCGCTCAGCGGAATATTAACCTCCTCTACTTTGGCTAGCAAATACACTCAAACCGAGCAGCAGGACAAACGAGAGAGACACTTAAGCACCATTAAAAACAAAGTGCATTATCTCACAGGCATTTTATATGATTTTCTTTCCATTGAGCGTTTAGAATCTGGTAAAGTCACCTACAAATTTGAGGAGTTTAGTTTGATTACCCTTGTCAACGAAGTCATCTACAATGCCAATGTTACTTTAAAAGACGGTCAAGAAATCCTTTATCCTCAAAATCTTCAGGACATAAGCTTAAGGCAAGATAAGCATGTCTTAGAACTCGTTTTATCCAATTTATTAAACAATGCCATCAAATATTCACCAGAAGATACCAGCATTTATTTTGAAGTAGATACCACTGAAGCTAATCTGATTAAATTCAGAATAAAAGATGAGGGCATTGGTATTCCACAACAAGACCAGAAGCATATTTTTGAAAGGTATTTTAGAGCAGAAAATGCTTTGAATAACCAAGGGACCGGGATTGGACTCAATATTGCAAAAGTTCATCTGGAAAATCTAAAGGGCTCTATTTGTTTTGAGTCCATAGAAGGGAAAGGCACTACATTTTATATAGAAATACCTAAAGTTCATGAGTAGTAAAATTTTACTAATTGAAGACGACAAAACCGTAAGAGAAAATACAGCAGAACTGCTTGAATTATCTCAGTATAAAGTAGAGACAGCTTCTAACGGTAAAATCGGTATAGAAAAAGCTCCTGTTTTTATGCCCGATATCATTGTTTGTGACATCATGATGCCTGAGATGGATGGATACCAAGTTTTGGAGAATCTATCCAAAGACAACGCCTTAAAAAAAATTCCTTTTATTTTCTTATCTGCCAAAACCGATCACAAAGATGTAAGGAAAGGAATGAATCTTGGAGCAGATGATTACCTCACCAAGCCTTTTGAGGAGGAAGAACTTATAGATGCGATAGAAAGCAGATTGGCAAAAGCGGACATTATAAATTCCTCTGAAAACAATCAAGTATCAAGCCTTAACCTGCAGTCTTTCGAGGCTTTAAAAGAAGTTTTTAGGAAAGAACGCATAAAGACTTTTGAAGCTGGCGAACTTATTTTTGAAAGCGGCCAAGCCTCAAACTCAATTTATCTCATAGATAAAGGTGTGGTTAAAACTTACAAGCTTGAAGAAAATGGAAAGGAACTTATCACAGCTATTCATAAAGTGAATGATATTTTTGGTGATATAAGTTTTACAAAACAAAACAGTGTTTCTGAATTTGCTTCAGCTCTGGAAAATACATCCGTGTTTGAAATCTCTACTGAAAAAGTCAAAACTATTTTCAACCAGCACCCCCAAGTGATGTTCGAATTTATAGACCAGCTTGGAGACCACTTAAGCGAGACCAAAACTCAACTCATGGATATGGCGTACAGTTCTGTAAGAAAGAAAACGGCACAAAGTATTCTGTTATTTTCTGAGCGTTTAAAGAAAAACAAGTTGAGCCAAATCCGTATTTCCAGAGCAGACCTTGCTGCTGTGGCAGGTATTGCTTCTGAAAGTTTAATCCGGACGCTTTCCACCTTTAAAAAGGAAGGTATTATCGATGTGGAAGGCAGAAATATAAAGATCAATGATTTTGAAGCCCTGGAGCGAATCGTTTAAAAATCCTTTTCAAGAAAACCAATAAAAGAGAATCTGATTTATATCATATTTTCAATTTCATTCTCCATATACCTTTGCATTGATAGAACTTGATCTATGAATGTCGTATTACTATCTGATTTTTCAACATTATCCACTCATATGCTGGATTATGCTGCAATGCTATTCAAAAATCAGGAAGTAAACTTCACCGTTTTACATGTAAAATCACCTTGCCTGAAAGAAGGTTGTCGTGGAAAATGCAGCCTTGTTTTTGATAAAAAACTGAAAAAAAATCAGCAAACCTTAATGAATCACGGCTTTGATAAAGAACGTATTCAAACCTTATTTATCGAGGGTTCATTCATAGAGAGCATTCGACATGTTATTGTCGAAAACAAAATAGATATGATCATGCTTGGAAATTCTAGCAGAGAGGTCTTCGAAACAGGATTGTTTTTTGATAAAAAAACCCTGGAAATTATCACAAAGGTAAAATGCTCTGTGATCTTAATTCCAGAGCAAGCGCGTTTGAAAGTGCCAAAGACAGTACTGTTACCTACAGATTTTTCCATCACTTCAGATTACAGTATCTTCAATATCCTGACTTCTCTTGCTTTTGTCAAACAAGCAGAGCTTTCTCTTCTCCCTACAGGGCTAAACAAAGCATTAGGACCAAATAGAAGACACGCTAAAGCTTTGATTTCTGAGGCGGTAAATTCACTTGAATTTAAAAGTGTAAAAGAAATTAAGCTTTCTTCAAAAGCAGCTTTTATCAATGAGTTTGATCTCGTTATGGTAATGGCAAAAAATTTAAGTATTTTTCAGAATTTATTCAGCACCTCCCCTGCTTCGCTATACATACCCGAAGTCCCAATCCTTTTCCTGCACGATACAAGGAAGTTGTAAAAGAAGATGTTTTGTTAGAAGTTTTTATGTAATTTCAAGCTTCCAACCCAACTGGAATGAAAACATTTTTTAGATATACTTTTATTCTCATGTTGTGCCTTCTTTTGGGTATTATTATTTCTAACTTTTTCGTCTCAAAAAAAATAAAAATACTTATTTCAGAAGAAACCGCTCTCTCCTACTCAAGTCTAAGCGTAAATATATTCACAGGAAATTTAACTTTAAAACAAGTCAGATTTAATGAAGCCGGTCAGGAAATCAGGATTGAAAAAATCCGTCTCAACGCAGAAATTATTCCTTATATAACTGAAGGAAAAATCAGTATTGAAAGCATCGAGACCAAAGGCTTGAATTTGAAAATTTATGCGGATTCAAGTTTAGAAAACAGAACATTTAAGAAAAGTATCCTTCTCAATATCGGAAGACTTCATTTAGAAGATTCAAAAATAACAGTTGAAAATGATGGTCAAACAAAGTTTGAAATAGCTCAACTCAATCTAAAAGCGGAGAATATCAAATGGCCCCTCGATAAAACTTATGAATGGCTTAGCAATGAAAGTTTAGAAATAGAGGCGAAAAATTTGAAATACAGCATAGATACTCTGCATGATTTCAAAACTGAATCTTTGGATTTTTCAAACAAATCCCTCAGATTATCCGAGGTTTCGGTAGAGCCTAAATTTACCAAATCAGAATATATCCATCATATTCAAACCGAAAAGGATTGGATGAATTTGAAGTCTAAATTCTTAAAAATCTCCGGGATTGAGCTTCTTGAAAAAGAGGACTTGCTTTATGTTTTCTCCGATAAAATTCAGGTTGACACTACCGATTTTCATATTTACAGAGACAAAACCATTGCAGACGACACATCATATAAGCCCTTGTACAGTCAAGCCCTAAGAGATCTTGACTTTCAACTTAAGGTAGATTCATTATTATTCTCTGAACTCGACCTTACCTATCAGGAATTAGTAGATCAACGAAAAAAACCCGGAGAAATCAAATTCAATTCCATTCATGGGCATATTTCAAATATTCACAACTCCCTGAATGCAAAGCAACCAGATATAAAAGTTGCCGCTAAAGCAAAATTTTCTCAGAATTCTGAAATTTTATTTCATTTGAATTTTGTCCCAGATCATGAGCAGTTTTATGTCTCTACCTATTTGGCCCAAATAGAAGATAATTCTATCAATAGTTTTTTTGGGCCTAATATGCAAATGGAATTGGATGGTAAAATAAAAGAAATTAGAACGGCAATCTATGGTAATAATACGGAAATGAATGGAGAGTTCAGCATGGCTTATGATAAGTTGAAACTGGATATTCTCAATAAAAATGGTTCTAAAAACAGCTTTGCAAGTTTACTGAGTAATGCTTTGATTAAAAATAAAAATGTCGATAAAACTCATACATTATCAGATATTGAAAGAAATAACACAAAATCATTTTGGAATTATGTGATGATATTTCACTCCCAGGGTTTAAAAAATTCATTATTATAATTTAAATCTTAAAGGTGATGATTGGTTTTTTCATATGATTGATCACATCTTCTGCCAGACTACCGCTCATAAAGTGAGAAATTCCCTTTCTTCCATGAGTTCCTATTCCAACTAAATCAGCACTCACCTTAAAGGCAAAATTCCGAATTCCTAGCTCAATAGTTGCGTCATTATAAATATGAAATTGGGAAGGATTGAACTCTATGTTTTTTGTAAAATCATTAAAGAGTGTATCTAGCTCTGCTGTAGTCTTAAACTTGTGAGGCGTGTTGATATAAACGAGTTGAAGCTCAACTCCAAGAAGTTCTGAGAAATTCAAAGCCTCCCTGAAAGCTTTCCTGCTACTTGTAGAAAGATTGGAAACAAAGATAAAAGTATCTATTTTGAAAACAGGTAATTCTTCTTTAATCACTAAAACTGGTATCTGAGAAAAGCGAACCACTTTTTCTGTGTTGGAACCTATAAATATTTCCTGTAAGCCATCAGAACCATTGGAACCCATGACAATAAGATCACATTTATGTTTTTTTGCTATTGAAATTATTCCGTCAAAAGCCTCATCAAACTCTACTGTTTCGTGAACTTTGATACCTTCCAAATAATATTTCATCTCATCAAAGGTCTCTGAAAATTTTTTATGAGCAAGTTTCATGAAAAATAAAGACTCGGGGAGGTCACCACCTACTCCCTCGTTCATTGGATCTATGAGTTGTAAAGGAAGATCCAGCAAATGAACAAGAAAGATTTCACAATCATATCTTCTGGCAATTTGAGCAGCCACTTTCAATGCTTTATTGGCTTGCTGTGAAAAATCCGTAGGAACAAGTATTCTTTTCATAATGAAAAATTTTTTAAACTTTATCCAAGTTACTTCAAATTATAAAAAAACAGGCTCTTTTATAACTGATAAATTATTATTACATTTGCAAAGTTTTGAATATGAGGGGACAAATTAGTCCCCTCTTTTTATAAGTAAAGAATGGCTTTAGAGAAAGAGCAGGTTATGACCTTGGTAACAGAAGGTTTAGAAGAAGATAAAGGTCTATTTCTCATCGATTTACAAATTACTGGAGGTAACAACATCAAGGTAATTATTGATGGTGACAGAGACTTATCCATTTCAGATTGTGTGAATATCAGCAGAGCTATAGAGCACAATCTGGATAGAGAAATTGAAGACTTCGCACTGGAAGTTGCTTCCTGTGGAGCTACAGAACCTTTAACCTATCCCAGACAATATCAAAAGAATGTAGGTCGGAAATTAGCTGTAGTCACTAAAGAAGAAAAAATTGAAGCGGATTTGGTTGGCGTTGAAAACGGTAAAATCCACCTGAAGTGGACAGCTAAAGAGCCAAAACCCGTTGGAAAAGGCAAGCATAAAGTACAAAAGGAAAAAAAAATAGCTTTCGAGGATATCGAGAAAGCTCAAGTTATAATAAATTTTAACAAATAAAGATATTATGGAAAATATCGATTTGATCAACTCATTTTCAGAATTCAAAGACGACAAATTAATTGATCGAGTAACTTTAATGGCCATTCTTGAAGACGTTTTCAGAAACGCTTTGAAGAAGAAATTTGGACAAGACGACAATTTTGATATCATCATCAACCCGGACAAGGGGGATTTAGAAATCTGGAGAAACAGAATTGTTGTAAACGATGGAGAAGTTGAGGACGAGAATAAGGAGATTTCACTTTCAGATGCCAGAAAAATTGAACCCGATTTTGAAGTCGGTGAGGATGTTTCTGAAGAAGTAAAGCTTTTTCAATTGGGTCGAAGAGCCATTTTAGCTTTAAGACAAAATTTGATTTCAAAAATTCACGAACACGACAGTACCAATACCTTTAAATATTTTCAAGATTTAATTGGAGAAATATATACCGCAGAGGTTCATCACGTCAGACACAACGTAGTGATCTTGTTAGATGATGACGGCAATGAGCTTATCATTCCCAAGGAACATCAAATCCCAGCTGACTTCTACAGAAAAGGAGACAGTATAAGAGGTGTTATCGATAAAGTAGAATTAAAAGGTAATAAACCTGTCATTATACTATCGAGAACATCCCCTGTTTTCCTGGAAAAGCTATTTGAGCAAGAAATTCCTGAAGTCTTTGATGGATTAATCACTGTTAAAAATGCAGTAAGAATCCCGGGAGAGAAAGCCAAAGTCGCCGTAGATACCTACGATGACAGGATAGATCCCGTAGGCGCCTGTGTAGGGATGAAAGGTTCACGTATTCACAGCATTGTAAGAGAGCTTGGGAATGAAAATATTGATGTCATCAATTATACAAACAATCCCCAACTATACATTCAGCGTGCATTAAGCCCGGCAAAAATTGTAAATATTAAGCTGGACGAAGAAAAGAAATATGCTGAAGTCACTTTAAAACCTGAAGAGGTTTCTAAAGCCATTGGACGAGGAGGACATAACATCAGATTAGCCGGTCAGCTGACTGGTTTCAATATCGAAGTCTTTAGAGATGGTATTGAGGAGGAAGATGTAGAATTAACAGAATTCAAAGATGAGATCGAAGACTGGGTCATCAAGGAATTTAGCAGAATAGGATTGGATACTGCCAAAAGTATCTTAGAATTAGACGTAAGCGATCTCGTGAGAAGAACCGATTTGGAAGAAGAAACGGTTCAGAACGTGATCAAAATTTTGAAAGAAGAGTTTGAAGAATAGATTATTTAAACTCATCTTTGTAACATTATATAAGAGGTAATATTAGAGGCAATTTATGGCTGAATCAAAACAAACAAGATTAAATAAAGTACTGAGAGAATTTAACATTTCACTGGATCGTGCCGTGGAATACTTGAATACTCAAGGTTACGAGATTGAAGCAAGACCTACAACTAAAATTTCTTCGGAAGTTTACGAGGTTTTATCAGATAAATTTGAAACTGATAAAAGCAAGAAAGTAGCTTCCAAAGAAGTCAGTGAAGAGCGAAAAAAGGAGAAAGAGGAGTTGCGCCTTGCCAGGGAGCAGGAACTTGACAAGAAAAAAGAAGACGAAGCCAGAAGAGAGCGAGAAGCCGAAGAGAATAAGAAAAAGGCTCAGGAAGCTGCCAAAGCCAAGGCTAAGGAAGAAGAAGAAAAAGCTAAGGCTGAAGAATCTAAGAAAGCTGCCCAGCAGAAAGAAGAAACTATTAGGTCTAAGTCCAAAATTTCCGGCTTGAAGCAAGTGGGGAAAATTGAACTTGAAGATGCGAGGAAAAACAAACCCACAAGCAAAAAAGCATCCGAAGAACCTGAAAAGTCTTTTAAACCCGTTGCACCAACTACCTCTAAAGAAACTTCCAAAAAGGCTGAAGAAAAACCTCAGACCGAAAAGGAAGAAGAAAAAACTGCTGAAGAAGCTAAACACCAGACGCAGTATACTAAACTATCTGGCCCAAATTTCACCGGTGAAAAGATTGATTTAAATCAGTTCAAAAAAACACCGACCAAGAAGGAAAAGGAAAAAGAGAAAGAAAAAGAAGCGGCTTCCAAACGAAGAAAACGCAAACGTATTTCTAAAACCAATACGTCTCCGGGGGCGAACAAACCTGGTTTCAAAAAAGGGGCTGCAAAGCCTTCTTCCAGAAGAGGGGCTAAAGCTGCTCCAAAAGAAGAGCCAACTCCTGAAGAAGTCCAAAAACAAGTAAGAGAAACCTTAGAGAAACTTCAGGGCAGATCTTCTGGTAAGAAAGGCGCAAAATATAGACGAGACAAAAGAGACCAGCATAAACAGCGTTCTCAGGACGATCTCGATCAGCAAGAAAAAGAAAGCAAAGTCCTTAAGGTTACAGAATTTGTAAGTGTCAATGAAATTGCCACCATGATGGATGTACCTGTGACTAAAATCATATCAGCCTGTATGTCGCTTGGCATGATGGTGACGATGAACCAGCGATTGGATGCGGAAACCTTGAGTGTGGTTGCTGAAGAATTTGGTTTTGAAGTGGAATTCGTCAGTGCAGAAGTTGAAGATACCACAGAAGTCATCGAAGAAAATCCTGAAGATCTTAAACCAAGAGCTCCGATTGTAACCGTCATGGGACACGTAGATCATGGTAAAACCTCTTTACTGGATTACATACGAGAAGAAAACGTCATCGCCGGTGAATCTGGTGGAATCACCCAGCACATCGGTGCTTATAGTGTAAAAATAGGAACTGGTGAAACCATCTCCTTCCTGGATACACCTGGTCACGAAGCCTTTACGGCGATGAGAGCAAGGGGTGCACAGGTTACCGATATTGCTATTATTGTGATTGCGGCAGACGATGATGTCATGCCACAAACCAAAGAGGCTATTTCTCACGCTCAGGCTGCAGGTGTACCTATCGTTTTTGCTATAAACAAAGTAGATTTACCTACTGCCAATGTAGATAAAATCAAAGAATCTTTAGCCAACATGAATCTTCTGGTCGAAGACTGGGGTGGTAAGGTTCAGTCTCAGGAAATTTCAGCAAAACTTGGAACGGGAGTTCCCGAATTACTAGAAAAAGTATTACTTGAAGCAGAACTACTCGACCTTAAGGCAAATCCAGACCGACTTGCAAAAGGTAGTGTAGTAGAAGCCTTCTTAGATAAAGGAAGAGGTTACGTTTCTACAATTTTGGTACAAAAAGGTACCTTAAAAATAGGTGATTATGTCTTGGCTGGAACCACAAGTGGTAAGATCAAAGCCATGCAGGATGAGCGAGGCAACAAAGTAAAAGAAGCAGGTCCTTCGACACCGGTTTCTATACTTGGACTTGACGGCGCACCTCAGGCTGGTGATACCTTCCAGGTGATGCAGGACGAACGTGAAGCAAAAGATATAGCTTCCAAGAGAAATCAACTTCAAAGAGAACAAAGTGTGCGAACTCAAAAGCATATCACGCTTGATGAAATTGGTAGACGTATCGCTCTTGGAGACTTTAAAGAATTGAACATAATCCTGAAAGCAGATGTGGATGGTTCTGTAGAAGCCTTAACCGACAGTTTACAGAAACTTTCTACCGAAGAAATTCAGGTGAATATTATACACAGAGGTGTAGGTGCCATCACAGAAAGTGATGTACTTCTGGCCTCAGCTTCTGAAGCTGTCATTATCGGATTTAACGTAAGGCCTGCAGGAAATGCAAGAACACTAGCCGATAACGAAGAAATTGATATCAGAATGTACTCTATCATCTACGATGCCATCAACGACATCAAAGATGCGATGGAAGGTATGCTCTCTCCGGAATTAAGAGAAGAGATTACAGGTACGGCAGAAATCAGAGAGACCTTCAAAATTTCAAAAATTGGAACTATCGCGGGTTGTATGGTATTGACAGGTAAAATTTACAGAAACTCTGGAATCAGACTGATCCGAGATGGTATCGTCATTCATACAGGAACACTAACTTCTCTAAAACGTTTCAAAGACGATGTGAAGGAAGTTTCCAAAGGATATGACTGTGGTATGCAGTTGAAAAACTACAACGACATCCAGGAAGGAGATATTCTCGAAGCTTTCCAGGAAGTGGAAGTGAAAAAGAAATTGAAATAAATTATTTATTTATATGATTTAAAAGCTCCACAAGACATTGTGGAGCTTTTTTGATTTTGGATAAACCTTGTGTTAAAAAAGTCTGATCCGGTTTTCTAAAGCAGTTTTAATGTTCATCTTTTATTTGACTAATCTTGGATTATGGAGATGGATTCAGGTTTAAGATAAGGTTAAGTAACTGCAGATAACTTACAAATAGACACCTTACCAGGTTTGACTTATATATCTTCGTTTTAAAATAGTAACTCAATGAATTCAAACTTTAGAAACAGAAGAACACAACAAAACAGGACACCAAAACTTAAATTTCTAGTAGCACTTTGTTTTATAGCGCTCTTACACAGCTGTAAATCTTCCCAGGATATTAGCAGCAATGAATCTACAGCGGATCCTCAGGTTGTACCAGCAGATTATCAGTATCCAGAGGACGAAACTTTCAAAGTATTATCCTGGAACGTGGAACATTTTGTAGATGCTTACGACGATCCTTATATTGATGCCTCCCGGGAGAATGATCCCACTCCTGAAATGGAAAATAAGCTAGCCTATTTGGCTGAAGCCCTGAAAAATGCTGACGCTGATATTATCGTACTACAGGAGTTTGAAAGCACAAAGTTTTTGCGAGAAATAGCCAAGGATCATTTGACGGGGATGGGGTATGAATTTTTCGCCAGTGCTCCCAGTGATGGCTGGTATATGAATGTCGTTTTGATGAGTAAATTCCCCCTGGGCATTCTTTACGCTTATGGAAATGTAACCACACCGGTAGTTGACTACAAGAATGATGAAGGGCTTTCTGAAACACAGAATAATTTGAACACGAGAATGTGGTCTATTGAGGTTTTTCCATCCAAAGATTATGACTTTATACTGACAGGTCTTCACCTTAAAGCCGGACGCGGTGAACGCAACGAATCCATGAGACTGGGACAGATCAATTTCCTAAAAGACCAGTTTTCACGCTTTGTGGACAGGAATGCTTCACAAGACCTGCTGATTGCAGGAGATTTGAACAGCACTCTGGGAAGTCAAGAAATAAAAACTCTAAAAAGAGGTAATACCGAAGGCAATAGTTTCTTCGATCCCCTTCCTGAAGAAGTCCTTACCCATCCTTCAGATCAACCTTCCCGAAGACTGGACTACATACTCTTTAACGGGAATATGCAAGACGAATATATACCAGGAACAGCTAAAGTACCTGAATTATTAGAAGATGAGAAAATGCAGGCAGTAAGCGATCATTTACCTATCGTCATTCAATTCAAAAAAAGTAATCGATAATATAACCAAGTAAGAAATCGGATTCATACCCAAAAGAAATTTTTTTTATCAGCTTTCAGCTCCATAAAAAAGCAAAGGGCTGTTTAAATCTAAACCGTCTTAATTCTTTTGAAGCATAATTTCAGCTAGACAAATCTTGTTTCGGGTTAAATTTTGAAACTATGGGTAACAAGAAATTGTGGTTTTTTTCGACTTGAATCAAAAGTGGAATACCTTTTGTAAATAGATTGAGAAGAAATTTTTAAAAAATAGCCTGCCAGGTCTCTTTTAGCATTATTTCAAAAGCAACAGGAGATCTGGAAGCATCTGGATTCAATCACAATGGCTTTCCTTCAAAAACAAAAAAACCGACTTCAATTAAGAAATCGGTTTTCGAATAAAGTTGGCCTACTAGGGCTCACTTCGATCCCGATATTCATCGGGACTCAGCATAAACTTCTCGCCCATGAAAGTTATATCGAGAAAGAAAAAAACCGACTTCAATTAAGAAATCGGTTTTCGAATAAAGTTGGCCTACTAGGGCTCGAACCTAGACTCTTCTGGACCAAAACCAGATGTGTTGCCAGTTACACCATAGGCCAATAATTATTGGAGTGCAAATATAAAACTTACTTTTATATGACCAAGCTCTTTTTTAAAATTATTCTTGAAAAAAATAAGTTTGACTTAAAACCTTATTTCAAGTCGTAAATAATAATCAAAATCAAGCGTTTATAAGATTTCTTAATTGTTTATTTTCGTCCAAAATTTTTATTTCAATGACAAAGCACGCCTTCTCACTTTGGAACAAACTATTAGGTTGGTCTGCCTTTTTAGTAGCATTCATTACGTATTATCTCACAGCAGAGCCTACCGCCAGTTTTTGGGATGCCGGTGAATATATTGCTACTTCTGCAAAGCTACAGGTAGGACATCCCCCGGGTGCTCCTTTTTATCAAATTTTTGGCGCTTTCTTCTCTATGTTTGCCTCCGATGATAGTCAGATAGCCTTTATGATTAACCTCATGTCTGGGGTGGCAAGTGCTTTTGCTATTTTGTTTATGTTTTGGTCTATCACCCTGTTATTGAAAAAACTTACAAAAAACATTGAAGTTAAATCTCAGGCTTCAGACATGGCTATTTTAGCCAGTAGTTTGATTGGTGCGCTCACCTTCACCTTTACAGATAGTTTTTGGTTTAGCGCTGTAGAAGCAGAGGTTTACGCGATGGCCGCCTGCCTAATGGCTGCCATGTTTTATGTGGGATTGCTTTGGGAAAGAGATATGCATAAACCCAGAGGTAATCGCTGGTTGATTTTAATTTGTTTAATCATCGGCCTATCTTTTGGAGTACACTTCATGGGATTACTTACCATTCCTGCCATCGGTTTTTTATATTACTTCAAGAATTACAAAACCATTACAGTCAAAAACTTCATAGTTGCGAATTTAGTTGTCGTTGGTATTTTGCTGTTTATCTTTAAACTGCTTCTACCCTACTCCCTAACCTTTTTCGCCAAGATGGAGGTATTCTTTGTCAATGCCATTGGATTGCCTTTCAATTCCGGAACTATCATAGCCGGTCTACTCGTAATTGCTGGGTTTTATTTTGGTTTGAAGTATACAAGACGTAAAAATTATATCCACATCAACACGGTTTTGCTGTGTATTTTATTTGTGTTTATAGGCTTCTCCAGCTGGATTATGCTTCCTATCCGGGCCAATGCAGGAACAGTCATCAATGAAAATGATCCCAGTAGTGCTCAGCAACTCCTCGCCTATTATAATCGTGACCAGTACCCGGAAACGCATTTATTTTATGGACCTCAGTTTACCGAGATCTTCGCAGGCCTGGATCCCGACAATCCTTACCTGGATGATGACCCCATCTATGAAAAAGATGAGGAAAAAGGGAAATATGTGATCATCAATGATTACAAAAATGCCAAGCAAAATTCTGATGCTAAGCATAAGACCCTCCTCCCGAGGATGTGGAGTACACAACATGCCGCCAATTACATGATGTTTACTGGTCCCTTGGAGTTTTCGATCAAACCTGAATACAGAGGTGAAGAGGAATTAGTTTCTATCATCAACACATTTAGAGCAGATTACAGGGAAGGAGAAGTTTCTTCTGAAGGTTATATCAGCTTTTTAAAGCGATTCAATCAATACCTGGATGTACAAAAACCATCTACAGCTTCCAACCTCAACTATCTGTTCGAATTTCAGATGGGATATATGTACTGGAGATATTTTATGTGGAATTTCGTAGGGCGACAAAATGATAATCAGGGTAAATACAGCAATTTGGAGGGGAATTGGTTAAGCGGTATCGATTTTATTGATGAAAACAGATTAGGCAGCCAGGAGAATTTACCTTCAGATTTAGCCGAAAATAAAGCACGTAATACTTATTATTTCTTACCGCTCATCCTGGGACTCATCGGTTTATTTTTTCATGCGTCCAAAGATGTTAAGCGCTTTTGGGTGCTTACCGTATTTTTTCTGTTCACAGGAATAGCTCTGAAAATTTACCTCAATGAACGCCCTTTTGAACCCAGAGAAAGAGACTATGCGCTTGTAGGATCATTTTATGTATTTGCCATTTGGATTGGAATGGGTGTTTATGCCCTGTTCCATTATCTAAAACAATATATTACCCCAAAATTAGTAGTCCCTCTCGTAGGTGTGGTTTGCTTATTTGCCGTACCGGTTTTGATGGCTTCAGAAAATTGGGATGACCATGACCGCTCAGGAAAATATACCACCCTGGCGATGGCCAAAAAATATTTGGATTCTGTAGACAAGAATGCTATTCTCTTTACCATTGGTGACAACGACACCTTTGCATTATGGTATGCCCAGGAAATCGAAGGCTACAGAACCGACGTTAGAACCATCAATACCAGTCTTTTTGCGACAGATTGGTATATAGACCAGATGAGAAGGAAAGCCTATGAAAGCGAACCTATTGAAACTACTCTAAAACATGATGACTATAAATACGGTACAAACGATGCCGTTTGGTATCAGGAAGATCCCAGAGTAGGTGATACACTTGTGATAGACCAGTTTATAAAATACATCAAAAGTGATAACGAAACCACTAAGGCAGAATTACAAAGCGGACAAGTCATCAACACCTTTCCAACTAAAAACATAAGAGTTCCGGTTGACAAGGAACAAGTATTGAAAACAGGTATAGTGAAGCCGGAAGATGCAGACTTAATTGTCCCTTATATCGATATTAATCTGGAAGATAATTTGATATACAAACCCAATCTGATGATGCTGGATTTACTTGCCAATAACGACTGGGAAAGACCTATCTACTTCACAGGAGGCAGTTTTAGGGATGAGGATTACCTCTGGATGAAAGATTATCTTCAGCTGGAAGGGGTGACGTATAAGCTTGTGCCTATCAAAACCCCGGTCAATCCGGAAAATCCGTTTGATATGGGGCGTATCGATGAAGATAAAATGTACGAGATCGTTATGGACTGGGAATGGGGAAACAGCGGTAGCGACGACATTTATCACGATCCGGAAACCCGAAAAAATGCCATAACCTACAGAAGCAACCTTGCCCGACTAGTCGAAAAGCTGATTGAAAAAGGAAAATTTGATAAAGCTGAAGACATTCTTGACCTGGGCATGAAACATATTCCGGTAGAACATTACCAGTATTACCAGCTGGTTGAACCTTTTGTCACCGGGTACTACATGATCGGCAAACCAGAAAAAGCAAGAGAAGTATGGGAGCAGCTCGCAACCAATTACCAGGAATGGCTGGACTATTACGCCGGGATGACCTATGAGAATCAGGTTGAAAATGCCGAGCAAATTTTTACTGAAATCGAGAAATACAGAAGTTTAGTCGATATTCTTATCATTCAGCAAGACAATGAGATGGTGAAGGAAAAAGCTGCTGAATTCAATTCCTACCTGGAGAAATTCAGTCATTTTTATCAGGACACAGAATCTGAAGATGTGGACCAGGAATTGTTAGATGAACTCAATGAAGAAGGTGAAAAGGATAGCGACAGTATTAGTTTATTATCGCCGGATCAAATTCCTAATGAATAGATAAATGTGAGCTCCACTGACTTTCTGAAACCATTATTTCCAAATCGCGTGTGGAGCATCCCTACTCAGGAAAAAGAGATGTTCCTCACGTTCGATGACGGACCAATCCCCGAGGTGACCCCCTGGGTTTTGGAAACGCTGAAAAAACACAAGGCAAAAGCCACCTTTTTCTGCATTGGAGATAACATCAGGAAACATCCACGGCTTTTTAAACAGATCCTGGTTGAAGGACATGCGGTCGGCAATCATACCTTTCATCATAGCAATGGCTGGAAGACTTCGGCTAAAGTTTATCTGGAAGATGTAAAGTTGTGTCAGGAGGAAATGGAATCAAATTCAGTTAAATCTAATCTCTTCCGTCCACCCTACGGCAAGTGTACCTCAGCTCAGGCCAGAGCCATTTTAAAAGACCATCAGCACATCATCATGTGGGATATTATCAGCAAAGATTATTCTGAAAGGGTATCCAAAGCAGGCTGTTTTAGTCGTATTCAAAATCGAGCAAAACCCGGCAGCATCATCGTCTTTCACGACAGCCTAAAAGCGGAAAGGAACATGAAATATGCTTTAGAGAAAACCCTGGAGACGTTTAGTGATTACCAGTTTAGTAGGATTGATTTATTGTAAAGGACTGGATTAGATTCTCTGTCTCGTCCGACAGTCGGAAGTATCCTCATATAGAATAAAAACCACAACCCTTGTCATTCTGAATGAAATGCAATGGAGTGAAGAATCTTACATTATCTAAAAACATAAGATTACTCATAGCCTCGAATTGAAAAAGATTCCTCATCGAAGCAGAAGAAAGCTTCTCTGTCGGAATGACAAGCTACATCGCAGAATTATATTAAACTCTCCGCCGGTGCGAGCCTGCTTGCGTTGCTAGCAAAGGCAGGCGTCTCGCTCGTACCAAACATTAAGTTTTCAAGCAATTTTTTACAACAACCTAACCAACAAACCTTCGTCTGTTTTATCCACGGTGGCCTGATCTTTACTTCTAAGCCCTTTTATGGCCTTATCCCATTTTTTATTACTCAATTCAGACTTGGCTTTAAGGCTTTCCAGTTCCTGAGGAGATTCTTTTTTCAAGAGTTCCATAACCACTTTTTCTTCTTCAGTCAGCTCCACTTTTTTCTTCTCTGGGCGCATCTGCGGGAAAAATAGAACTTCCTGGATCGACGGATTATCAGTCAGAAACATGATCAATCGGTCCATACCAATTCCCAAACCGGAGGTTGGCGGCATACCATATTCCAAAGCTCTCAGGAAATCATAATCGATAAACTCCGTGGCTTCATCGTCGCCTTTTTTGGCTAACTTCAATTGATCTTCGAAACGCGCACGCTGTTCTATAGGATCGTTCAACTCTGAATAGGCATTGGCGATTTCCTTACCACAGACCATCAGTTCAAATCGCTCGGTCAAATCCGGATTATCTCTATGCTCTTTGCACAACGGACTCATTTCCTTGGGATAGTCGGTGATAAACGTGGGTTCTATGTAGTTGCCTTCACACTTTTCTCCAAAAATCTCATCGATTAGCTTGCCTTTTCCCATGGTTTCATCCACTTCCAAGCCCATGTCTAAAGCCGCTTTTCTCAACTCCTCTTCAGACTTGCCCGTGATGTCAAAACCTGTAAACTCTATAATAGCATCAGTCATCGTCACACGCTTGTATGGTGCTTTAAAGTCGACGTGATGCTCTTTAAATTTAGCTTTCGTTGTTCCGTTCACTTTCATAGCACAATGCTCCAGCAGGTTCTCGGTAAACTCCATCATCCAGTTGTAATCTTTGTAAGACACATAAATTTCCATCGCCGTAAACTCAGGATTATGAGTTCTGTCCATACCTTCATTTCTGAAATTTTTAGAAAACTCATACACCCCGTCAAATCCACCAACAATTAAACGCTTCAGATACAATTCATTGGCAATTCTCAAATACAACGGAATATCCAGGGCATTGTGATGCGTAATAAAAGGACGCGCCGCAGCACCACCGGGAATGGATTGTAAGATTGGCGTTTCTACTTCCATATATCCTTTGTTATTAAAGAAATCACGCATCGCTGTAAACAAAGCCGAACGTTTTTTGAAAATCTCTCTCACAGTAGGATTTACGGCCAGGTCGGCATAGCGCTGTCTGTACCGCTGTTCAGCATCATGAAAGGCATCATATTCTTTACCTTCCCTGTCTTTTTTAGCAAACGGAAGCGGCTTTAAAGATTTACTCAGGAGTTGAAAATCCAAGACCTTGATGGTTTTCTCACCCACCTGAGTCGTAAACAACTCCCCTTCTATGCCTATAAAATCACCGATATCCAGTAATTTTTTATACACCTCATTGTACAAAGTCTTGTCTTCGCCCGTGCAAATCTCATCGCGGTTAAAGTACACCTGGATGCGGCCTTCCCCATCCTGTAACTCAGCAAACGACGCCTTTCCCTGGATTCTACGGGAGACCAGACGACCAGCAACCACTACCTTTTCACCCTCTTTAAAATTCTCCTTCACCTGTTTGGAAGTATGGGTATAATCAAATTGAGCAGCAGGATACGGATTGATGCCCATTTCCCTAAGAGTAGCCAGTTTATCTCGCCTTACGCGTTCTTGTTCTGATAATTGCATGAGTGTGTAATTTTCTAAAGCCGCAAAGATAAAGACAATCCAACAATTTCTTTTATAAACCAAGGATTAAAGATTTTAAGATTTGTTCCAGTCTTTTCTTTTTATTCTGACCTGCCTGCCTGCGTGATGCAGTCAGGCAGGTCAAAGTATAACCAAGGTCTCAGCTATAAAGTGTACCTTTGTATCAGAATTAGACAGCCATGAATAAAACCATAAAAGTCCTGGAATTGGGACAGCGCGATTATAAAGAAACCTGGGATTTTCAGGAGGAATTGTTCCAGAGAGTGCTCAATATAAAAGTTCAAAACCGACGTGAATCTAAGAATCTGCCTACGGAAAATCACCTGATTTTCGTAGAACATCCACACGTGTATACCTTAGGTAAAAGTGGTGATTTGACCAATCTATTGCTAGATGAAAAACAATTAGCAGAGAAAGGTGCTACCTTTTACAAAATTAATCGGGGCGGTGATATCACCTATCACGGACCCGGACAAATCGTAGGTTACCCGATTTTGGATCTCGAAAATTTCTTTACTGATATTCATAAATATCTCCGTTTCCTCGAGGAAATGGTGATTCTGACTTTAGCTGAATACGGTTTAAAAGCGGAGCGCAGCGAAGGAGAAACCGGCGTTTGGCTGGATGTAGGCACACCTTTCGCCAGAAAAATCTGCGCCATGGGCGTTCGCGCGTCGCGTTGGGTGACCATGCACGGTTTTGCGTTTAATGTCAATGCCGATTTAGGCTATTTTGACAATATTGTACCCTGTGGCATTAAAGACAAAGCAGTGACTTCCCTCAACGTGGAACTTGGTAAAGCTGAAATTCCCATGGAGGAAGTGAAAGCTAAACTCAAAAAACACTTCACCGAGTTATTTGAGGCAAAGTTGATGGAGTCTTAAAGCTTTTTGTTATAAATCAGGATAGCATTATCGTCGCCTTTGACGATAAAATTAATTTCATTAGGCACTTTTAAATCCAGGTCAATCTGGGAGTTTCCGAATACCGGAAACCCGCTTACCAGTTCTGCTTGTTCGTTAAACAAATAAACTTTACTGGCCTGCTGATCCACAATACTAAAATAAGTTCTCTTGGCTTGTTCGTGAATTTGAGGCGGCAAATACAAACCATAATCCAAGGTTTTGCTTACGCCGTTGATACTCAGCTTATTTTCAGAAAAAGTGACTATATGCTTTGAACTCACAGTGATAAAATGAGTATCGGACAAGTTTAATTCTGTAGTTTTTACCGCTCCATTTTCAGAAATTTCCAGTAAATCTCCATCTTTATTAGTTCCTACAAAACTTGAGTTGTGTAAACCAAACTCATTACCAGAAGTTAAGATTTTCTGCTTAGGTTTTATACGCTCACTTCCTGTTCTATTCAGTATCTTAAGCCCCCTATCATTTTCTACTAAAATATAATCTCTCCGGCCTATTCTTATATGCTTTGGCGTTCTCTTAATATCGCCTTGCGCCTTATAATCGAAACCCTTCACTAATTTGCCTTCTTTATTAAACATCAATACTTCATCATTCTGAACGACTACAAACCTGTATTTTCCATTATTATCATAATCGAAAATAGCAAGTCCTTCAGAGATAAAATCATTAAAGTCTAACGGGAAAGGATCGACATTATTGGCGTTTTTATCGACAACATAAAGCTTATTTTGAGTCGTGAAAGCCATCTGCAATCTCGTATTTCTATAAATATCGAAAGTATGGATGTCGCCAACTAACCGGCTATCTATAGCTTTGGTCCAAATCGTCTTTCCGTCTTTGGCTATAAGATGCAGCGTGTTGGTTTCATCTTGAACGACTATATCCTTTTGGCGAGTTCTCCAGTTGGTGAAAAAATAAGGGTCCGAGGTAATTGTATTTTCAAGTTTGATTCGGCTGACCTGAATAGCTTCATCAGATTTGGTTTCTGCCTGATCTTTGGATAAAATTCCATGAACAAATGCAAAATTATCTTCCTGGGTCGCTTGCATCATCAAGGAACTGTAACCTTCTGTTTTAAAATTTTTCAGATTATCTAAAAAATCCTCTGCTGCAGATTTCTCCAATTGTTCCAAAATAGCATTCAGCTGACCACCCCAGACCATATGTGCAGAAGTGCTCATTTTTTCCAGAGCATCTTGAAATGATGAGGATTCACTTAGAACTGACCGGTTGTTAATATTGATTAAAACACTTTCCAGAACCTCCTGATTTTTTGCAAATAAAAAATGGCTGTCATAAACTGTAAACACAGAAAATTTATGATTGGATAATAAGGGGGAAAAGTCGGCAAATACATTCTCAGGCGCAAAGCTATAAATGGTTTGATTTCTAAACGAGGTTTCCTTTTGAGTTATTAAAGATAAGGAGTCCAGCGTCTTTGTTACATCAGAACTTATCATATCATAAACTAAAGCCCCATTTTCCATTTCAAATGCCCCAACTTCACGGGTGTTTTGAAACATAGATTTAAATGATGAGCTTGCAGTATAATTCTGAGTTGCTCTGTTTTCCTGAAGCTTTTTAAAATCCGAAAAAGACAAGCTTAAAAATCCAGAAGCATTCGCTGGAGTAACTTCATGTAATCGGAAAGTTGACGGTGAAATGCCATTGAATAAATCTAACTTTTTGGATTCTTCCCCACTCAAAATGGCTCCAGACCAGCGGTAACTTCCTTTGGAAACCTCAAGATCTACACTCAGCCATTTACCCAAGCCTTTAAGAGATTTGGCCTTTAAGGAGTTGAACTCATTTTTATAGAGGTAATTAGCTTCTTTAAGATTGATAAATACTGAAGTTTCTCCCGTTGCTGCTTTATGGGCATTGTAAAAGATTTCATCGAACTTAAATTGATTATTGTATGCTCTAATCACGTTTTCAATGATCAACTTGGATTCTGAAGATATTCTAACTTTGTCGATTAGAGTCGAATAAAACGTCGCTTTATCGAGTTTAAATTCTGAAATCACTTTGCCAGCATAGTCAAGTTTCGTTTGCTTCTTAAGCTGAAGGGAATCCAATTGTAAGTATTTATCTTCGATAATCAACGATGTGGCTAGCTCACGTTCACCGATAGGGGTGACCGCCAAAAATGCTTCAGTATCAAGATCGAAATAACTGGTGAATTTAAAATTATTCTGAAGGTTCTTGAAAAGGGGTAAGGAGGCATTGTTCTGAAATAATTTGGAGCCTGTTAATGCTTTAACAGACTGAGAGAGATTTTCAGATTCCAGGATCAAAACTGACTTGGGTGGAATAAAGTCTATAAGTTTTCCCTGTACTCCATTTGAATCGAAATCGCATGAACTTAAGCCTAATAAAACACAAATAATTAAAACTAGTCGACGCATAAACTGAGGGATTTCAAAAAAACAAAATTAAGTTGAAAAATGTAATCTAAGCACTTAAAATCTTTGGTTTATACTTTTAATTCTATTTGGTCTGGCAATTGTTTAAAACTTCTTCTGTGGTATTTAGTAAGACCAAAGCTTTGAATGGCTTTTCGGTGGGCTTTGGTAGGGTAACCTTTATTCTGAGCCCAGCCATACATCGGGAATTCTTTGTCGATTTTTTTCATAAAGGCATCTCTGGCGGTCTTGGCGAGAATAGAGGCCGCGGCGATACTGAGAAATTTAGAATCCCCTTGGATGATGCATTCGTGTCTGATTTTTTTGAAAGGCTTAAATCGGTTTCCATCCACCAGAATCAGTTCCGGACAGGGCTTCAGTTTCTGAATAGACTTGTGCATCGCCAGGATAGAGGCATTCAGAATATTGATCTCATCGATAATGCCCATATCGATATGAGCTATGCCAAAACTCACACAACTATCTTTTAGAATCACTTCTAAAAAATCCCGATTTGAGGCGGTTAAAAGCTTGGAGTCGTTGAGGATTTCATTTTGAAAATCTACGGGTAAAATCACAGCAGCGGCTGTCACAGGTCCGGCCAGGCAACCCCGACCAGCCTCGTCTGTTCCGCATTCCAGGTATTTATCTTGATAATTGAGTTGAAGCATAATCAAATTCAGCAGCAAAAATATAAAATCTTAGATTCTTAATTTAATTATGAAGGACATTAAAACCAAAGTAAACTAAAAATGATACTTTTGTTCACGTTTTAAAACTACAAATGAAGTCGGTATTTTATATTTTTTTTATTCTCTTTTTTTCAACCTGGTCTCAGGCTCAAGTCTTAAAAAGAACTAGGGGCACTGACCCTCAGGGCGATCAAAACAGACGCTTAGATCAGCAGAGTGAAGACATGAGGTCTGTCAAAGACGATCGTGAAAAACCCGATATTTCCAAATATAAAATCATCTCCATAAGCAATGATACCACCTATGTGGACACCACTTTAAGCATCCAAAAAAGCTATAAATTTAACTACTTGAGAAAAGATGCTTTTGATTTGCTGCCCTTTTCCAATGTAGGAAGGCCTTATACCCAACTTGGCTATTCGTTTCAGGACCTGCAGGCGTTGCCTCGCTTTGGCGCCCGCGCCAAGCATTTCAATTATCTGGAAGTGGAAGATATTGCTTACTACGAAGTGCCGACTCCACTGACAGAACTTTATTTTAAAACTGTTTTTGAACAGGGTCAGACCCTGGATGCCCTCTTTACCACCAATGTAAAACCCAACCTGAATCTCTCCATAGCTTACAAGGGTTTGAGGTCGCTGGGGAATTACCAGAGAGAGCTGACCAGCACAGGGAATTTGAGAATTGGCTTCAATTACAGAACCAAAAATAACCGCTATTTTATAAGGTCTCATTTCGCTGCACAAGATATATTTAATCAGGAAAACGGGGGGCTAACAGACCGCTCGTACCAGCAGTTTATAAATGAAATTGAAGAAATTCAAAATCGAGCTGCAGCAGAAGTCAGGCTGGATAACGCTGAAACAGAAATGGACGCCAAGCGGTTTTACGTCAATCATTTTTATAACATCCGACCTGGAAATGACTCTACTCAAAACGGACAAATTCGTCTGAATCACATCCTCGACTTTACAGATAAAGAATATAGATTTATACAAGCGAGTTCAACTCCTGAATATTTTGGTCCCACCTTCGAAAACACAGACCTTATGGATGAGGTCGAATACCAAAATGTAGCCAATACCCTGATTCTGTCCTATAAGCAAAACCAACTGGGCAGAATAGGATTTAAGGCCATGCATAACAACATCAATTACCTCTATAACTCCATTGTGGTTTTGGAAGACAAGAGAATTCCCAACCTCTTACAAACCGATGTGATTAGTCTGGGAGGAACCTACTTAAAAACCTATAAAGGTTTTAAACTCGAGGGGGACGCCACTTACAACATCACCGGAGATTTTGACGGCTATGACATTCATGGCAAAATCAGTAAAAGCCTTTCAGATTCTCTTCAGTTTTCGGCAAGGATTGATTTGAGTTCTTCAGCTCCAAACCTCAATTGGATTTTAAACCAAAGTGATTATGAAAACTACAACTGGTACAACCCAAATTATGAAAACGTCAATACTCAGCATTTAGGGATCGAAGCCAAGTCTAACGTATATGGAAAGCTGACTACATCTCTTACTCAAATTGATAATCACGCCTATTTTGAATACCAAAGCACTCCGGAAGGGATAACTGCAGATAGTTTATTGCGCCCCCGCCAGGCTGATTTACAAGTGAGGTATCTTAAAATAAAAGCTGAAAAAGAGTTCAATTACGGCCACTTTAATCTTGTGAACACTGTGATGTATCAAAATGTCATGGAAGGTGAGTCCATCTTTCCAGTCCCCGAATTCGTGACGAGAAATTCACTCTTTTACGACAATTATCTTTTTGATAAGGCTTTATATCTTCAGACAGGACTTACATTCAATTATTTCACCAGTTTTATGAGCAAAGCCTATGATCCTATTCTTTCTGAATTTGCTCTTCAAAATTTTCAAGAACTCGATGGATTTTACACGCTTGACTTTTTTCTGAATGCAAAAGTGAGAGAAGCCAGAATATTCTTCAAGCTGGAAAATTTTACAACATTATTGGAGGGGAATACCAGTTTTGCCGCCCCCCGACAGCCTTACAGAGATTTCGCTATTCGATTTGGATTGGTTTGGAACTTCTTTCTATAAGGACAACCTGGCCTTAATTTCTTCTTTTTCTGATTTGGAAAGGAACTTGAGTTGATGATTCTGCAGAAGCCGCGTCAGTTCCTCGTTTTTAATATGGTAGGCATGACAGTGTCTGCAATGCAAAATATGAATCTGAATCCTTAGTTTTTCCCAAAAGCCGGCTTCGGCATACTGCTGTTTATCACTATACTCAGCTACTTTCTGACAGGACCGCGGTAAATTATTCATGTTTTTAATTTCCATTTGTTATGTTTTAAACCAGGAACTATCCAAACAGCTGGCTAAAGCCTTTCTTGCTCTATGGATAATCACCCACAAATTAGACGATGTAATTCGCATTTCATTACAAATCACTTCGTTGTCATAACCCTGAAGTGTTTTCATTTTGAAAATTTCAGAATGTTTGGGGTGAATCTGTTCCAGACAGGCTAAAATAGCTTCTCCCAACTCTTTGTTTTCTATTGAAAAATCTGCCGAGGAAGATCTGGCGTTTGCGACCTGTTCTTCCAGCCTGAAACCCTCCTGACCTTCACCGACATAATTCATCTTGACTTCTGCCTTTCCTTTATTGGAGTTTTTTTCCGGTAATAATCGATGATTTTTCTATTCAAAATAGAAGATAACCAGGTCTTTTCTGTAGACCTACCTTCAAAGTTAGTCATGGATTTAAGTCCTGCTAAAAAGGTTTCGGATACAATATCCTTTGCAACTTCTCTATCATTTACTTTTGATAGTGTGAAATAGAAAAAATAATCGCCGTACTTATCCACCCATAGTTCGGGCTGGACTCTCCATGCTCATGTACATTAATTTGAATCAAATGTATTGAAAAAATAATCAAAGTATCATTAAAAAAATAGACACAGATTATCGATTTTCGCAACGAATTAAAATTTGCAGCTATGAATCAGGCTAAATTATTGATTATTGGATTTGTCTGGCCGGAGCCTTCTTCTTCTGCTGCTGGAAGCCGGATGATGCAGATTATAGATCTTTTTCTCAAACGAAAATTTGAAATCATATATGCCTCTCCGGCCAAATTTTCCGAAAATGCAGAAGACCTGGAGCTACTCGGGATTACACAAAAGCAAATACAGGTCAATAATTCAGACTTTGATGACTACCTCAAAACACTACAACCTACTCATGTGCTTTTTGACCGGTTTATGATGGAAGAGCAGTTTGGCTGGAGAGTTAGCGAGCATTGTCCGGAAGCTTTACGGATTCTAGACACCGAAGATCTTCATTTTTTGAGAAAAGCCAGACAACAGGCCTACAAAGACCAAAAAGCATTTAAAAAGAAGTATTTATACACCGACATCGCCAAAAGAGAAATAGCTTCCATTCTGCGAAGTGACCTGAGTCTGATCATCTCAAAATCTGAGATGAGTCTGCTGGTTCAGGAGTTTAAAATCAATAAAAGCCTTCTTCTCTACCTTCCCTTTTTATTAAAACCCCTGAAAGATAAAGAAATTGAGAATCTTCCGGGCTTCGGGGAACGCCGGCATTTTATCAGTATCGGCAATTTTTTGCATGCGCCCAACTGGGATAAAACCCTGTTTTTAAAAGAAGAGATCTGGCCACTCATCAAAAAGGAATTACCGGAAGCAGAACTTCATGTCTACGGGGCTTATACCTCACAGAAAGTTGAGCAGCTTCACAATGCAAAACAGGGCTTTTTAATAAAGGGCAGAGCAGCAAACGCCATAGAAGCCATCAAGCAGGCTCGGGTTTTACTGGGGCCACTCAGATTTGGCGCCGGACTAAAAGGGAAGTTTATAGATGCCATGCAGGCGGGAACGCCCTCCATCACAACCACTGTAGGCGCCGAAGGCATTTGTGGAGATTTGCCCTGGTGCGGCGAAATTGCGAACACCCCGGAAGAAATTGCCAGACAGGCTGTATTGCTCTACAGGATGCCCAAACGCTGGAAAATAGGTCAAAAAAATGGCTTTAAAATTATCAATCAGCGATTCCAGCGGCGGGTCTTTGCAGCCAATTTCTTCAAACGTCTTAAAAAACTTGAAAAGGATTTAGACTCCCACAGACAACAGAATTTTATAGGCCAGATTTTGATGCATCATAGCACACAAAGCACTAAGTATATGTCTTTATGGATAGAATCCAAAAACAAAACTTCAACTTAGAAAGCTTTTGATTACCTTTACTTTATGAAGTTATGGACTCTCTTTTTTTTGACTTTAATACTGTGTTCGTGTCAGGATTTCAATTTAAAAAAACAATCTGCAGAGGAAATTATGCAAGAGGAACTGAAATCCATCAATTGGGAAGAAGTAGATTTTTATCCTACTTTTCAAAATTGCGGGGTGGTCACTTCCAAGGAAGAAAGCAAAGCCTGTTTCGAAACGCAGATTAAAAAAGCAGTGAGCAATCGCTTAAAACAGCAGCAAATCATCACTTCCACATCCGCTCAGGACACTGTCATTTTAGAATTATTCATTACCGAAAAAGGCGAAGCCAGACTAGAAACCATAAGCATTTCTGATGAAATTTCTTCCCGAAATCCCGACCTCGGTAACTGGCTAAAAGAAGCTATTTCTCAACTCCCCGAAGTTTATCCCGCTCAAAAAAGAAGCGTCCCAGTCCCCCTTCGCACCGAGCTTCCTATCATTTTGAAATAAACTATTTTGAATATCGGCGGCCCTTCCACTCGAATTTTCCAAACAAACTCGTCAGGGAAAAAAACAGAGTAAAGAAAGGATAAACCAAACTGACTTTTAGAAAATCCGTCCAGCAAAAGTAAAGCTCCTGAACTTTCGCCATACTGGATAAACTAAATCCATCCACCATAAATTTCAGCACGAACCCGGTAACCAGGAACACGAAAAACTCCGGATTCCAGAAGCCCAGGATTAGACTCAGTACCAAAGTGAGCTGCATCAGCGTGACCAGAATCCCGACCGCCTTTATGTACCCGCTGTCGACCGAACTTATTTTCCGCGCCCAGCGTCTGCGCTGCTGCCACAACTCCCCGAAAGACTCCAGAGGCTTGGTCCACACCACACTTTCAGGATCTGATATGTAATTTATTTCAAGGCCTTTTTTTCTGAAACCCTGCAGGGTAAACACATCATCTCCACTCGCAATATGCGCTGTTCCGAGATTGACCTCAGCATCCAGGTAAGCCTGCTTTTTGTAACACAAATTAGCGCCATTGCAAATCACAGGTTGTCTTCCTTTAAAACTCCCCAGGCCAAAAGCCTGCAGGCTCAGCATATCATAATGCTGGTACCTGGATAAAAAAGAAGTGCTTTTCTCTATCACAACACCACCCGCTACAAGGTCTGCAACCGAATTGTGCAGGGAAGTATTATAACTTTCCAGCCAGTGCTCTGGGAGCGAAACATCTGCATCTGTAGTCAGGATATAGGGATAAGACGACAGGGAAATGGCTTTATGAATGGTGTTTTTTTTAGGGCTTAGTTTTTCTTCCGAACCTGCCTCATTGTTGCGGTCGGACTGGCTGGATACCAGATAGATTTTAATCTCGCGATGGTCCGCCTGAAAGGCTCTGACCAGTTTCCAGGAGTCGTCCCGGGAGTCGTCATCCACAAAAATAATTTCGAATAAGGAGGTGGGATAAGACAGGTCTGAAATGGAGTTGAACAAATCGGGGAGGTTTTTAGCTTCATCCCGCATGGGAATGGTGATGCTGAATTTGGCATTGGGCGGTCTTTTTTCCGGAGGCTCTGGCTTTAAAAACCTGATAAAACCCAGAGTCATCCAAAGGATGTAAACCAGATACAACACAAGAAGCACATAAAAACCGAGAATCCATGTCATAACATTCGTTTATAGTAACTGCTTAGCCATCGGGGCTTCAACAGTAAAAGGTTTCCAAGAAAAGCAGGGATTCCAAAATTGAATATCCACATCAGCAAACTCACCGCGATGATAAATTCAGAAGAAAGGTAACTGCCCAGCAGGACTAAACCTAAACCAGCTTTTAAAGAGGCATCCAGAATCAAAACCGTAGGTACAAAGGAACTGATAAAATAAATTGAAAAAATGACCGGCATGACCTCCGTATAAATCAATTCTGGCTGAAATAACCACAACAACACATAAAACTGATGACTGAAACACACATATCTCAGGACAGAGAGCATCAACACGTTAACATGAACTGTGTCAGATAGTTTTGCTAACGAAGCAAAGTAAGCCTGTAAGCTCACAAGCCATTTGTTTTGAAAGTTGATCAAACACAACGTCAGTCCGAAAATTAATAATATTCCCATTGCTATACCGATAGAAAGCCTGGTCTGAAAAGACAGTTGAGAATAAATAACAGCCAAGCCCGCCACCCCAAAAAGGCAAGTCGCCAGGAGTTGAAAGACCTGACCAGTCAGCGTTAGTTTCAGAACTTCAGGCCTTTCAGATTTTGAATAAAAACTCGCTTTGGCACCAAATTCTCCAATTTTATTGGGTGTAATAATGCTCACTGCATGAGCTCTTAAAGTCTCTGAAAACGCACTTGAAAGTGTCATCGATTTTGTATTCCCAAGTAATAGTTTCCACTTCAGAGCTTCCAGGGACCAATTCAGCAAAGAGAAAAAAAAGCCAATCCATAACAAATCTGCAAAATGTGAAAAATCATAAATCAATTGCCAGTGCATGGGGCTTATGGCCTGAACGGCATTATAAATCACTACAAAACTCAGACTTACCATCAAAAGCTTGATGGCTAAACTCCAGAATTGATTAGTTTTGTGAGGCAACTTCATGTGCACAAAATAACAAATAAATAAGAGATTGGCAGCAGAACGAATCATTTTAGGTATAGACCCCGGCACCACGATCATGGGATTTGGAGTCATTGAAATCGAAAACAAAACAATGAAGTTTGTTCAGCTGAACGAACTCATACTTAAAAAGTATGATGACCATTACACCAAACTCAAGCTCATTTTTGAGCGGACCATCGAGCTTATCGACACTTATCATCCCGACGAAATCGCCATTGAAGCGCCTTTTTTTGGAAAAAATGTCCAGTCCATGCTGAAGTTGGGCAGAGCTCAGGGGGTGGCCATGGCGGCCGGCTTATCCAGACAAATCCCAATCACAGAATATCTTCCGAAAAAGATCAAAATGGCCATTACAGGCAATGGCAATGCCAGCAAAGAGCAGGTGGCCAAGATGCTGCAGCAAATGCTCAAAATAAAAGAACTGCCCAAAAATCTGGACTCTACCGATGGACTGGCGGCGGCAGTATGCCATTTCTACAACAGTGGAAAACCAGATATTGAAACTTCCTATACCGGCTGGGATGCATTTGTGAAAAAGAATGAAAAACGCGTGAAGAAATAAATTACTCCACGATATCCATTTTCTTCAACAGAAACGAGGCGTTCATATTTTGACATACACCTTGCTTTAGCGTATAGTCAAAGTGGAGTTCATCATCGATAATTTCAGCATCGAAGTAATAGTTTTTAACCTGAGGCAGTTCGTAGGCGACTTCACATAAACTCAAATCGTGAGTGGCGATGATTCCAATGGCATTGGCTTTCACCAATCGCTCCACAAATTTTCTTGAACCGATGGCTTTATCGGTAGAATTGGTTCCTTTTAGGATTTCATCCAGGACGATAAAGTATTTATCCGTTTGAATTGCGTCGACAATGTATTTGAGTCGGGTCAGTTCTGCAAAGAAATAGGAGGCTTCATCCGCCAGAGAATCTACCGTACGCATACTGGTGATAAGTTTGGTCGGAACATAGTCACAGGAAGCGGCACAAACTGGAAGTCCAACATTGGACATCACAATCTGAATGGACACCGTTCTCAAAAAAGTACTTTTCCCCGCCATATTGGCGCCAGTGATGATGAAAAACTGATTGTCTCTGATTTCAAAATCATTTCTTACGGCATGCTTAGGATCGATTAAAGGGTGAACAGCCCCTTTCGTCTTGGTAAAGCTTCCGTTTGCTTTTATTTCTGGAAAGACATAATTGGGATGATTGAAATGGAAATTGGCTAAGCTATTGTAAGCATCGACCTCAGCAATCACTTTAAACCAACTTTCGACTTGATCAGCATGCGCTGAGATCCATTTTTCGATTTTTAAGGATTGCGTCAAATCTCTTAACATAAAGCCGTTCAAAACAGGCCCCAGAAAAATATTATTCCGCTGATCCAGAGCGTCAATATGCTTAGATAGCTTTTGGAGAATCTGACTGGCTTTCGCAGCATCTGAATGAATCTTGGATTGAAAAGACGTTAGTAAATTCGAATCAAATTCAGCATCCTCAATCAGTTTTAATAATTTAAAATATTGCTGAAAGGTGCTTTGTGCCTGGCTCACATGACTGGATAATTCATTGATGCGCTTCAGGAAAACTCCTGTGATTCCTAAGCCAATCAAAAACCAGAGCAACAATTGAGCTCCAGAAATCACATTGAAAAAATAGGCTACAATCACAAGTAATGAAATCACTGAAAATACCACAGGAAACCAGGACATCCATTTGGGAACAAATGTTTTATAGGTATTGATCCAGGTGACGATGCTGCTAGCTTTGGTTTCGGTATCGACCAGCATAGCATCTGCGGTGAAGTTTTGCCTTAGTTCTACTTGTTCAGCCAATTCCCGAATCGCTTGTTGTTTAGATGCGATATCATCGATAGAATTGGACGTAAGCTTAGCTGCTAAATTTTCTTCACCTTCGGTTAAAGCAGTTCTATTCAGGTATTGAAAGAACGAATGATTACCAAAAATATCAATATCCTGACTAAATTCATGCTCTGGATTTTTGTACTGATCGCCAGTTGGCAGATCCGAAAATTCGCGTTTAAGAACCTTGAGTTCGGTGTCGTTCAGCTGGAGCAGGGCTTTCAGCTTTGCCTTTTGGTATTGAATTTTAGAGTGTCTGGTGACTAAAATGAGAAAGGTGATTATTCCAAGGATGATGGAACCGATGACGATTCTTGTGGATGACCAGAAAAAGTACACCGCAAAGGCTATTGCCAAAAAAACGGCCAGGCGAAGCATACTCGACCAGAATAGCTGAGTTTTTACCGCTTTTAAATCAGTGGTATATCGGGAAATAAATTCAGAATAAACAGACCCTGGAGTTGACATAAGTGTAAAAATTGAATTGCAAAAATAGAGTTATTGGGCTATTCGTCACTAAAAAATGAAGAAGTTTATCACATAGCTTCATCTCAGCAAACCTTCACGCTGAGATTTAGGAAGCTTGCTCACCACCAGCGCATAGCTGTGGTTGATGAGATTCTGAATTACTTTTTTGGAAAGTTGAGATCCATCGACGACCACTGTATTCCAATGTTTCTTGTTCATATGATAACCCGGAAAGACCTCATCCGGATATTTTTCTCTGTATTCAATAGCTTTTTCGGGGTCGCATTTTAGGTTTAAGCTGTGGTCTCCCGCTTCCCATTTTTTCAAAGAAGTAAGCGCAAATACTTTGCCTTTCACTTTAAACACCAGGGTGTCGTTATCAAAGGGAAAGTCTTCGGTTGCTTCAGGTTTGCCAAGGCAGTAGTCTCGTAGTTCTTCGATATTCATTTTTGATATATTAAATCGGTTCGAGTGGTTTTTGGTCTTCTCATCCAAAAAGAAAATAAAAAAATGCAGAGTGAACTACAGGGCTTCAACACATATCTTTAAAATTCAACAGAAAGTGGATAAGCCTATATTTTTTCTCATGGCGGAGAGCAAAAACAAGCGGTCAGTCTTGTTAATGACTGCCCTAATCAGGAACCTCGGGGCGATTTTAAATTTAGCATAAATAATTCTGAAGCAATCCCATCGGACAAAAATTTACCTTCATCGGTTACTTTGAGAATATCGCCTTCAAGTTTCAATAAACCCTGGTGTTGAAACTCCTGGATATGATCCATCAAATAAGCCGCGTAAGTCAATCCAAATTCGGTTTCAACCACTTTCAAATCCACACCCCATTTGGTTCTAAGACGAGTCATAATATATTCATTATACCGATCTGTCGTGGACAGGTCTTCGAACTCAGCAGGAAGTTGACCAGCTTCCAGGGCCTGGATGTATTTAGGGTTATTATTGATGTTCCAGCTACGCCTGCTGTTCACAAAACTGTGGGCTGAAGGCCCGATGCCCAGATAAAATTTACCCGTCCAGTAGGCCGTGTTGTTTTGAGAAAAGTAGCCTGACTTACCGAAATTGGAAAACTCGTAGTTCTCATAGCCTTGGGTATGCATGGTCTCTACTAAAATATCGAAATGCAGTTTAGCCACGTCATCATCCACTGGCGGAATGATCTCTTTGTCTATAAAATGTTTTAAAGCCGTGTTGGGTTCTACTGTTAAAGCGTAACTGGAAATATGAGGAATATCGAGTTCCAGAGCTTTCGCCAGATTGGCTTCCCAGCGCTCTGCACTCATCTGAGGAATACCATAAATCAAATCAATCGAGATGTTATCAAAAAACTGCCTGGCCAGCAAAATAGAAGATTCAGCTTCTTCGGCATTATGCGCTCTGTTCATCATTTTGAGATCCGCTTCAAAAAACGACTGTACACCGATGCTCAACCTGTTGACTTTGGTTTCCGACAACATTTTCAGATAACCAAAATCCAAATCATCCGGATTGGCTTCGAGAGTGATTTCGGGTTGCTCAACAACCTCATAATGCGCATAAATTGTTTTAAATATAGAAGTCAGATCTGCTTTGGTGAGTAGGCTCGGCGTTCCTCCTCCAAAATAAATATTCTCAACAACTCCGGGAAGCTCGTCTTTTCTCATTTCAAGTTCCTTACCAATCGCGTTTACCAATTTGTCTTTGTGTTTTAAAGAGGTCGAGAAGTGAAAATCACAGTAATGGCAAGCCTGCTTACAAAAAGGGATATGGATGTAAAGTGAACTCATTGAAATTATTTTTTCAAAAGTATGATTTACTTAAGTGAATTCTTTAAGTTTAGGTTCGATTTAGACAAATAAAAACATGAGTATACTTTTAATCAGTTTAGGGTTCATCTGCTGTATTGTAGGTATTATCGGAAGTTTTCTGCCTGTTCTACCCGGTTTACCTATCTCCTGGATCGGCATTCTGCTTCTTTATGCCGTTCCTGAAGTGGAAGTGAGCTCAAGCATGCTGTGGATCACATTTGCGATCACTTTTGTTATTTTTATCCTGGATTACATCATTCCTGTGTTTGGAGTCAAAAAATATGGTGGTAGTAAATATGGCATGTACGGAGCAGGAATTGGTCTGGTCGTCGGCATCTTTACCCCTATTCCGCTCAGCGTTTTGGTTTTTCCTTTTTTAGGAGCCTATATCGCAGAACTCTATTATTCCAAAAAAGGAAGTCAGCAGGCTCTAAGAGCAGCTTTCGGCTCTTTTATTGGTTTTTTGACCTCTACGTTTATAGAATTTATGGGAGCTTTGGCATTTCTTATTATTTTCAGTTATAAATTGATTCAGTATAGAGAGTTTTTATTTTGAACCGGCCGTCCGCGTTTTTCAGGCGAATTCGTTACAAGCCGACTTCATCCCTTTAGACATTTTACCTTATGCTCATTAGTATTATTATACCGGCCTTAAATGAAGAAAAGTATATTGCTAAGGTGCTTGAACACAGCTTAAGCCTTCCAGGCCATTTTGAAGTTATCGTTGTGGATGGCGGTAGTCAGGACCAGACTCTAGCCATAGCCAAAGGCTTCGACACTGTAAACGTCTTGCGATCCAAAAAAGGCAGAGCTAACCAAATGAATCATGGAGCCGATCACGCTCATGGAGATGTTTTTCTTTTTTTGCATGCCGATACCTTTTTACCACCTGATGCTTATAATTCTATTATGGAATTCATAGGGCTTAAAAAAGTCATAGGTGGAAGCTTTAGATTGATAGTGAAAGACAAACATCCTATTTTCAAACTCTATACGTGGTGTAGCCAGTTCAGCCTAGAATTTTTCACTTACGGCGATCATGGAATCTTTGTCAAATCTGAAACTTTTAGAACCATAAATGGTTTTAAAACCATGGACTTTATGGAAGATGTCGAAATTCAAAAGCGACTTCGAAGACAAGGTAAATTCAAAAAACTAAAGTCTGCCGTGATGACCTCCAACAGGAGATTCCAGAAAAACGGGATTTTTTTACAACTAACAGCTGATGTTTTACTGGTTATCTTATTTAAAATCGGTGTTTCTCCTAATCGACTTAAGAGGTATTACCCGGATAACTGATCCAAAAAAAGCATATGATGTTCCTGTTTGCGCCTCTCCTGTTTACACCAAGCAGGTGTATTAAATCCTGCGGAGGATAAATCCAAGAGCAGTCAAAAAAAATCAAACCAACTTGTTGAACCAAAAAGGTTAAAATTATAAAAAAGCCTTTCCATGCTTTTTTAATATCTGTAAATTATAAATGTAACTAAGAAAATACTATAGGCATTAATGCTTACTAACTTAAAAAAATAAACAATGAAAAATTCAAACTTAAGCTTCGATAAATTTGCCAAAGATGCCAACCTGTATATTAAAAAATTAGCTTTAGATTTGGGTCACCCGGAAGAAAAAGATCGCACCTTGAGGTTGTGGCGTGCGGTCATGCACACCATAAGAGACCGTATTCATATCGGAGAATCGCTTCAAATAACAGAACCCCTTCCCATGATTTTCAAAGGGATTTATGTTGAAGGCTTGACCTTTTCTGAAAAGCCATCCTTAAGTTATGATACTCTTGAAGAGATGAAAGACCAGGTGAAAAAACATCAGGACATGTACGGTGAAGAAGATTTTTCATGGTCAAAACCCACTGAAGAGCTTGTTGCTATTGTCCTGAACTCTCTTAAGGATTTTATGTCTGAAAACCAGTTAAGCCACATCATAGAACAAATGCCCAAGGAAATTAAAGAAAGCCTGAAGAAAGCAGTATAACCTAACAGAAGACCTTTTGTGATTTTTTTAAAGAAGAGAAAGCATAAGACTCCGGGACATTGGCAAAAAGTAGATTTCAGGTTCATTTATAGCTCAAAATAAATACATCGTCAGTAGTGTATTTTAAAACTTGGTGATTCTCAATGTGTTTTTTTAAGGTATTGCCCTGATAATCAGCGCAAATTTTACGAGCAGTTGATTAAACCATTTTTTTAACAAAAAAATGTACCCGCTATGACAACATCTTCTAGCAAACTTCCGTTATTTACAACAACTAAAATAAATAAACATGAAGACCAACAAAATAGTATTAGCCCTGAGTACGGCAGTCATTATGTCTGGCTGTGTTTCTAAAAAGAAATACACAGAATTGCAAACTAATTTGGATCAAACCAAATCAGAGTTGATGCAAACCCGAGTTGAAAAGGAAGAACTTGAAGACCAAATGAATCAAATTGAAATGCGTGTCGAGCGTTACAATTCAAAAATTGCTTCTTTACAAACTGAAAAAGAAGGGATGATGGTAAGTGTTCCCAACGAAAGCATTGTTCTGTCAGAAAAAAATAAAGAAGCGATGCGGAGAACTTTAAAAGATGTTCCGGCTTCTAAGCTTGCAGGAGCAACTTCGCTAAGAGATTCTTTGAACATAGCTATTTCTCATAACATTTCAAAAAAGATTGGAGAATCTGGAGAAGATCTCAATGTATCTATTGAAGAAACTATGGTCAAGATCAATATAGATGACAATCTCCTGTTTGGGGATAGCAGTTATAGAATAGGAAACGATGCAGATGACATCCTTTCTAGAATTGCAGAGGTTGTAAAATCAGAACCCTCCTTAGAAGTTTTGGTCGAAGGTCATACCGATAGCAGAACTGTTAAAGAAGACAGCTATATTGTTGACAACTGGGACTTAAGTGCAAGAAGAAGTGCAGCCGTTGTACGAAGATTGGAAGAGAAATTCAATGTGCCGTCTGAGCAAATGATTGTAGCGGGAAGATCTAGTTATGACCCTGTTGTTCCTAACGATTCAAAAGCCAATATGGCCAAAAACCGTAGAACTCAAATTGTCATTATGCCCAACTTAGATAAATTTTTCGCCATGCTCGGTGAGGACTAGTTTCAGAGGAAAATCCAACATATACTTAAAATCCTGATTATTCATTTAATCAGGATTTTTTTTGATTCTGAGAATATGAATAGCCTAAAGCGATAAAATAAAGCTAAAAGCATTGATGTTTAGAGCATTATCTTTAATTTAAAATAAATTTGATAAAAACTATGGATCTTAAACATAAAAAGGTGATGATTACTGGCGGAAGTGCTGGTATAGGAAAAGCTTTAATCAAAGAATTAATAACGCAAGGGGTTAAGGATTTTGCTGTAATTGGTCGGTCTCAAGACAAGCTGAATGCACTCACAGAAGAGTTTGAAGAAGTGAATTTTATACTTGTGCCTGGTGATGTTTCAAAATTGAATGCTATTGAAAACTTTGTAAAGGAGGTCAGCAATAACTGGAGCCATATCGACTTGCTTATCAATAATGCGGGAGTTGTAAGCGCAGATTCTCTTCAGGAGATGACTGATGAAGACATCGTCGATCAAATCAACATTAACCTTACGGGGCTTATTTTACTGACCAAAAAGGCTCTGCCTTTACTCTTAAAAAGCGACGAAGCCGGACTTATGAACATCTCTTCAGGCTTGGGCTATATCGCCAAACCTTTCTATTCGGTTTATGCCGCCACCAAAGCTGGCGTGAGACATTTTTCTGAAGCTATGCGAAGGGAACTTATTTTTGAAAATATTCATGTCATGACGGTTTATCCTACCGCAACCGATACTGATATGATGAGCAGTGCCAAGGTAGACCAGATGGATAGTCCTGAGCTGGTTGCCAAAAAATCTGTTGATGGATTATTGAATAAAGAAATAAATGTGATTTTGGGTGGTGAACAGCGTATAAAGGATATCGATACGAATTTCAACCACCCCTTAAAGATCGATAAGTCCGTCAAAGAAAATTACGAAGCTTACAAAGAGAGAACAGAAGCGCACAGAGCCATGTAATTCAAAAATTATGACACCACAGCTGCTTATTTTCGATGTGAATGAAACCCTGCTGGATCTTTCACCTATGAAAGAAGGCATTACTAAATTACTAGGGAACCCAAATGCCTACGAAGACTGGTTTTCAATATTGATCCAAATGGCAATGGTTGAAACTTTGACAGATAAGTATTCAGATTTTGGTGAAATAGGAGCGGCTGCTTTAACGATGACCTCACAGAAGCATTCAAAATCTATTTCAGAGGAAGATCTAAAACTCACATTACACCTCATCAAAGAATTAAAACCTCACCCTGAAGTTAAAGAAGCTTTGGAAAAATTGAAATCTAAAGGTTTTAGGCTTGTTGCTCTAACTAATGGCGGCCGGGAAACTTTAGAACAACAGATGAATTATTCCGGATTGGAATCCCTATTTGATGGCTTTTATAGTGTCGAATCTGTAAGGAAATTCAAACCCCATCCAGATGCTTATCATCATGTTTTAAAGAAGGAAAAAACAAGCCCTGAAGAGTCCATGCTTGTTGCAGCACATGCCTGGGATATTGCCGGAGCTCAACAGCTAGGAATGCAAACGGCTTTTATAAAAAGGCCTGGTAAATTTCCCTATCCGAAAGGTAAAAAACCCCCGCTCATTTGTAAAGATTTTACGGAACTTTATATGAAACTCACTGTTGATGCTTAGCGATATTCTGGGTTTTCAAAATTCCATCGTTTGCCTGCATCCCAGTCTTTACGAGAGTTTCCATAAGCTGGATAACCTCCATTGGATTTAAGCATATTGGCGAGATGCAACAAATTATAGGTCATAAAGGTGGTGTTTCTATTGGTAAATTCAGTATTTACACCTGCAGGTTCATCCAGTTTTTCGCCACCCCACTCTGTATCCCCATAACTTGGACCAGGTCCTACTTCGCCTATCCAGCCCGCATCAGCCTGAGGAGGAATGCTATAGCCTAAGTGTTGTAGAGCAAACAATATCCCCATGGAACAATGCTTCACGCCATCTTCATTACCCGTGATAAGGCAGCCACCAACTTTCCCATAATACACATACTGCCCTTTATCGTTATGATAGCCGGACATGGCATATAAGCGCTCGATCACTTTGGAGGCCACAGAAGAGCGTTCACCCAACCAAATGGGTGTTCCCAGTACTAAAATATCTGCACTTATAATCTTCTCATAAAGCGACGGCCAATCATCACGCTTCTCTCCTTCTTCTACCATGTCGGGTTGAACTCCAACAGGCAAATGATAATCTACAGGTCTTATGATTTCCACCTCTACCCCTTCTTTTTTCATGAGGTCTATAGAGATATTCATCAATGAGCGGGTATGGCTTTTTCTGGGCGACTTTTTTAAAGTGCAGTTTAAAAATACGGCTTTTACATCTTTAAATGAACTATTCATGAGAAGAGAGGTTCAGATTTGTACTAAAATTAATCAATTAATACTTAAAACCCTAAAACGATTAATTATAGGTCTCGATCCAGGAGAAATGCTCCTGTGCAATTTTTTCCTTTTCAAGTTCCAGGTGGTCTAAAAACGCCTTGGCTACAGGTGTCAGTTTTTTCGACTTCAACCATACCACCTGCCAGGTGCTTGAAAGGGGTAGGTTATGGACAGGTACAATTTGGAGATCTTTTTCTTTGAGTTCATTTTTAATTCCTATTAGCGGCATTATAGAAATTCCCAAGCCAGCCATTACCGCTTGTTTTACAGCTTCGTTGGAGGTTAGTTCCATTTTCTTTCTCACCTGGAAATTATGCTTCGAAATATAATTTTCCATGGCTTTTCGCGTGGCAGACCCTTCTTCTCTAAAAATAAGGGGTAGCTGAGTCAAAAGTTGTTCTTTATTTGCAAGTTGTTCTTGAGATAAGTGTCGTCCAGCTACGAGAAAAAGCTGATTTTGCATCAGCTCAAGGCTACTCACTTTAAGCTTTTTGGGCAGTACAGAAATCAGTGCAAAATCAACTTCATTTTTTTCCATGCTTCTGACCACTTTAGTTTTATTGGTCACATCCATGATGAGATCGACACCTGCATGTTTATTCATGAATTCTGATAAGAAAAAAGGCATGACATATTTCCCTGTTGAAGCAACAGAAATTTTGATTCTACCCGATAATTTTCCCTTAAAAGCATTGGTTTTATAATTAATGGCTTCTACTTCTTCAAGGATTTTTTTGGCCGCTTCAGCAATTTCATTGCCAAAATCCGTAACGAAAAGTTGCCTCCCAACAATTTCAGTTAAAGGAATCGAGAATTGGTCCTGGAAGTTTTTAAGCTGTATAGATACTGCTGGCTGAGTTAAGTGAAGCTTTTCAGCTGTTCTTGTAATGCTCTTAGAATTTGCTATTTCCGAAAATATGAGCAACTGGTGCAAAGTATAATTCATAATTTATTTTAATGAATTGCATTAATTATATAAATAAAAATTTATGAATCTAATTTATAATATTTGCATCACAAATCAAAATCATTTTTCACTATGGAGGCAAATCAAACATTGACAACCAAAAACAAAAAGGTAAAATTAGTAGACGGCGAGTTTACTCCCACTCAGGCTTCGGATATTTTAAATGCCTTAATCGATCAGAAAATAAACTATCACAAAATTGAAAACCTACAGCACTGGGAACAAAATCACAACAATGACTCTAAACCGTTTATCACTAGAATTCAAGCATTAGAAAAAGAGAAAGAGGCTGTTGATCGCTATATCTCCGAAATTAGAAAGGAGGGCAAAAAAATAAGCATAAACGGCATTATAACCTTGAATTCGATAGATTAAGCATAAAGCTAAGCCAGGCTTTATGCAAACAAATTTAAAAACTTACTATGGAAAGTTATACTCTATCCACCCTTGAAAACCAAACTGAAGAGCAACCTAATGGTATTCCTCTAGTTTCCAGAATCTCTTCTAAACTTCATTGGTTTTTACTAACGGCAAGCATTTTAGCTTTAATTTTTTATCAGGTATTTGCACCCAACTGGGAATATTTAGACATTTTTAGAATAAATGGATTTACACTGTTGATTTGGACAACTGTACTTTTCTTTAGTTCGATTGTAAGCAGTTATTCCAAAAATTACCTCACCGGTTTCCAGTACCAAAAACGCTTCTCGCTTTTTAGCATTTGCTTTACGCTTTCAGTTATGTTATTCGTGGCATCAAATCACATTCTGCCTTTGCTTATTTCATGGTTTGCCATGGGCTATTTTATGGCAAAATTGATTGGTGTCAATAAAACCTGGGGAGAAGCAAGACAAGCGGAAACTTTTTCTTTGAGATATTTTATATCTGGCGCTTTGGTATTAACCATCGGGATTCTCTTGCTCTGCTATGATAGCGATCAATTTACATTACAAGGCTTAATGATCACTGACGAATTTAGTAATTCTATCTTAATCATCTCTACCGTACTGATCATTATTGCAGCTACCATTCAATCTGCTATTTTTCCTTTTCACAGGTGGCTGCTCTCGGCAATGACTTCACCTACTCCGGCATCTGCCCTTATGCATGCAGGTTTTGTGAATGGTTCAGGACTATTGCTTACCTTATTTGCGCCCTTGCTTATCCTGTCCAATACCCTTTGGATTTTATTTATCATAGGAGGTATTACTGCAATACTTGCTCAATTTCAAAAATTGATACAAGTTAATGTAAAGCACAAGCTGGCTTGCTCCACCATTGCCCAGATGGGATTTATGATTATGCAATGCGGACTAGGTTTTTTTAATGCGGCGATTGCTCACCTGATCCTGCACGGGTTTTATAAAGCCTACCTCTTCTTATCTTCGGGAGAACAGGTCATGCAAAGTTCACCACAGGAATCTCCACGCATAAAAATCACCTTTTTACAAGCTGTTGCAGTATTACTCTTTGGGGTTTTGGGAGCGTTTTTATTTTCGTACCTCACTGGCAAAACCAATACCACCGACAGCAGTATCTTTCTTACCTTAATTGTAGCGATAACCGTAGGCCAAGCCACTTATAACATCGTAAAAGAGAAAAGTTTTAGTTACATAGAAAAACTTGTGGCTTCTGCTGTCCTATTCATTGTTGGAATAAGTGTTTACGCTCTTCTTTTCAACGGGATCACAATTTTGATGTCTGAAATGCCTATGATTCAGGTTCCGCATAGCCTGGATACACTTCAAATTGTCTTTGGAGTTATCTTTTTGATCGGGTTTTTTATCATGAAACTGGGGGTGCATCGCAAATCGCCCTGGCTCTATGTCAAACTCTTGAATCTGTCACAACCTTATAAAAAAACCATTCATTACTACAAAAAATAAGTCTATGAAACGAGACCACATTCTTCAAAAAATCGATTCAGCTTCCCATGTGATTGGCAAAACATGGCCCCTCTACGCTTTCGTGACATCCAATCCGCTGACCGGTTATGAGAATAGACATTTTAAACAAGCAATTTCGGAAGTAGAGCAACTGGTTGGCGGGCAACTACTCCCTCAGGTTTCTACCTTTATAAATGCCTGGGAACAAGAAGAGATAGACCGGCTTGAAATCGATGCGCTTTTCAAAAAAAATGGAATAGGACTTTCTCCGGAAGAGAGCCTAGCCCAAATGCAAACCTCATCTCCTGAGTTTAAAAATCCTTCGCATGAGGTCGATAGACTTGTCATCAAATGGTTGATGGCTTTTATGGATGAAGGTCTTGCAGAATGGAGCATGCCCAATAAAGAAAAAGGATTCTATAAGGCGTGGAAAACACTGGCTAAGTATGATCAGGAACTCAATTTAAAATCTTCTGTAGCATTCCCCGATGAGAGTGTAGAATTGATAAGTGATTTAGTAAGCGACTTTTCTGAAGCAGATCAAATTAAGATTTTCGAATATCACCTATCAGCCTTACCAGGCTGGACCGGTTACATCAAGAATAGAGCTGAAACCAATTCGGAATGGCAAAAGAAATTCAAAATAAGTTTGGAAGATTATCTAGCAGTAAGGCTGTGGATGACTAAACATTTGAATTTCGAAATACGTCCGGGTAAGGCCATTGAAAACGGGGAGAGCAAAGAAAGAAACCTCCAATACCTCTGGCTGAAGGCCTGGGAAAAAAGTTGGCAGAATAAATTATCCAAAGAATTGGATCAGATTTTAAAAATTTCTGAAGCGACCCGTCCATCAGTCAGTGCCAGCGAAACTCCAGATGCGCAACTGGTTTTTTGCATCGATACCCGGTCTGAATTGATAAGAAGGCATGTCGAATCAAAAGGAAATTATGAAACCTTCGGATATGCTGGTTTTTTTGGAATTGCTATGGACTATGAAAATCTAAGCGATGGCATCATCAAAAAATCATGTCCGCCGATTGTAGCTTCGTCTTATAAGGTTTCGGAAGAACCAAAAAAAGAAAAACACTTAGAAGCCGCTCAATATCACAAACGCCAGGAAAAGGAAAAGTTTACGCATTATTTCTTAAAGCGCATGAAGCATATGCTTCCTTCTGCTTTCGGGTATGTAGAAGGCTCTGGCTTCTTTTACGGAATTTCACTTTTTCTAAGAACCGTTCTCCCGGAAAAACTTTACAATCCCAGACAAGTAGAAAAACGATCTTTTGAGCGCTATTTCAGTCCACACATACATTCTGTAAGCGATACTTCCTCTTCAGATCAAATCAGTCTGGAAGAAAAAACAGCTATCGTGAAATCTGCCTTTGACCTGATGGGATGGAAAAATTTTTCCCCTTTAGTCCTTTTTGTAGGCCACGGCAGCCACTCTGCCAACAATCCATTTGGGTCCAGTTTAGATTGCGGGGCCTGTGCCGCCAGTCCCGGCAGGCATAATGCCAGAATGCTAGCCAAACTCGCCAATCTTCCAGAGGTAAAACGAGCTCTCAAAGAACACGACATACTCATACCGGATTCTACATTCTTTATGGGAGCAGAACATAACACCACAACAGATGAAATCCTCATTTTCGATTCTGAATTGCCGGAGACTCACAAAGCGCAACTGGCAAACCTGAAAGCAAATCTGCATCAGGCTCAGGGTTCAGCTACCACGGAACGTCTGGGAAAATCAGAAGACAGCATTAAAGCAGCGCATATAAAAACCAATGACTGGTCTGAAACCAGACCCGAATGGGGACTTGCCAAAAATGCAGGATTTATCGTCGGCCCCAGATCTTTGTCAAAAAGCATCAACCTGCAAGGAAATTGCTTCCTGCATTCTTACGACTGGGAAATGGACTCGGAAGGCAAAGCGCTGGAAGGCATCATGCAGGGACCTATGGTAGTGACCCAGTGGATCAATAACCATTACTACTTCTCTTCGGTGGATAACGACAACTACGGCGGAGGCTCCAAAATCACGCATAACGTCACGGGACGATTTGGCGTTATGCAGGGAAATGGAGGTGACTTAAAAAGAGGATTACCGCTGCAATCTGTCAACGAAACCGATCAAAAAGCCTATCACCAACCCTTGAGATTATCGGTTTATATTCATGCTCCCTTAGAAAGAATTAACGGTATCTTACAAAAGAACGCGAACCTTAAATCCCTGCTGGATAACGAATGGATTTATCTCCTGGTCATCGATCCTGGCGATTCTAACACGATCAAGCGATACGAGCAGAATTTTACCTGGAAAGCTACTGAAAAAGGAGTTGAAAAGAAATTAGTTGGAATGCAGTAATCACTTCCCACTTAAAGGCTTCATCCTAAGCCCGTTTTTTATTTTTAGCTATTTATCGGCGGAAATTTTTTAAAGTTTCCGCCTTTAGAGTTTAACCAAGACTTCGAAAAACCAGGTTCCTAGAGAGCAGAAACTTTTTTCCAAAGTTTACTGGCCAGGTTGATAACGAGTAAAACGATAAACCCCACCACAAGTCCAACTAAAAACTCTGCCAGAAGTGAAGGCAAACCTGCCAGAAGATCGTGGATGAAATGAATATTATGTGTGAAAATTCCTCCTGAAACCAATAATAAAGCAATAGTCCCAATGACCGTCAGGCTTTTGATAACTACAGGCAAGGCACTGATTAAAAAGCGACCGATTTTATCTGAAAAACTGTTATTTAAGGAGACCAGCTTAGCCCCGAATTCATCCATCCTGACAATAAGCGCAACCAGGCCGTAAACACCTACAGTCGCAATCAGGGCTATAAGAGATACCGTAAGAATTTGAATAAGTAAGTCGTCTTGATCGGCAATACTCCCCAGAGCTATGATCACGATTTCAACAGAGAGAATAAAATCAGTAAGAATCGCCGATTTTATCTTTTCTTTTTCCAGACTTAAGATTTGTTGTTTCGAAAGTTTTTGAAACTTTGGAGTTTCATTCTTATTGGAGTGAGGAACAAAATATTCATAAATCTTTTCGGCGCCCTCGTAAGCAAGGTACAATCCGCCAACGATAAGAATAATACTTATGGCTGAAGGCAAAAAAGCATTTAATAAAAATGCTAAGGGCAGAATAATCAACTTATTGAGAAATGAGCCTTTGGTAATTTCCCAGATGACAGGCAATTCCCGAGCAGAAATAAATCCTGAAGCTTTTTCAGCATTCACAGCCAAATCGTCACCCAGCAAGCCTGCTGTTTTCTTTCCAGCGATTTTTCCCATTGCTGCCACATCATCCATCAATGTAGCCACATCGTCCAATAGCGCAAAAAATCCTGAAGCCATACCTGAGTTTTAATATTGAAACAGCAAGATAAGGCTTCCTGCAAAACTTGATTAATCAGGTTATCACAAAAATTACTTCTGATGAAACCCCTTTTATAGGACCAGTCTTATCATAATCTACCTGCATCGATATCTGAGCTATACCAGTTAAGACTACCGAAAACACATTTAAGCGGCGAGGAACTGAACATCTAAGCAAAACTTTTATTTCGAAACCAGGGATCTTCTAGCCTAGAGCTCCTGCCATTGGGGAGAGAAGTAGGTGGTCCTCCCTCCTACTTTTATTTTTTTGATGTCGGCTCCGGTATGAAAACAGGTCGCTCCTTCTTTTCTAAAGTGCATCAGGAAATGTTCCGGAAAGTCGCTGTAATGGGCGTCGTTTTCAATGGCCACTTCAATCACGGTTTTCATGCAATCGAATACACGCTCTATATCTTCAGGAGTCAAATCTTCCACTTTTTTGGTAGGATGCATTTTGGCCTGGTATAATATTTCATCAGCCATCCAGTTGCCTACACCAGCTGCCACGCTTTGATCCATCAGAATCTTTTTGATATCGGTCTTCCGGTTTTCCAGAGAGTCTTTAAAATCGTCGAGCTTCAGATTTCTGGCATCATCGCTTAGATTGTGTTCTGCTTTAAATTCTGCGACAGAACTGGTGAGGTCCCACCAGCCAAACTTGCGTTTGTTCTCAAAGGCAAAATGAAAGCCATTTTCAAAAGTTAACTGAATGTGAGCATATTGGGGACGATCATCTTCACTCTTATAATAATTTGGCCTGCCTGTCATTCCAAAGTGTATGACTAGAATTTTTTCACCTGTAGTCTCCACAAACAAATATTTGCCAATGCGTTGTGTTGCTTTAAATTCTTGATTGATCAGGTGTGAGTCAAAATCAGATTTGGATTGCTTCAGCAATCTTTGGTCCCGGCAATCCATCGCTGTGATGCGCTGATGGAGAGCGGTGCTGTCTATATAAATTTTATAATTCTCTACTTCTGGTAGTTCGGGCATACTCTTTTATTTAAAGTTATAAAAAAACTGAACTAATGTCCCTATTAACTTTTATGAAAATGAGTAAAACCAAAAAATATTTTGAAAAGCTTAGCAGATGTGCAAAACCTCACCAAAAAAAGAAGGCTGCTAAAAAGCAGCCTTCTATATTCCCTTGAAGAGACTTTTCTATAAGCCTCGACTAGTCTATCGTAATAGACTAATTCTTAAGGACAGTTCTCATACAAGTCTTGTAAATTAGATGTAGGAACGAAGTTGGTTTGGAAATTATTACCATAAACGGTTCTAATGTCTGTACCTTCTTGCACCCATTTCCAGTCCTGATCGGTAATTAACCCATTAGGATACTGCTGTCCATCTTTTGTAAATGTTGATGTAGGGAAAAGATTTCCTACCGTCAAATTATAATTCGGACCGCCATTTATTTCAAGATTGGCATCGAATGGATTTAACAGATAAAAAACGAAATCTGAAGGTGCACTTTCAATAGTAATGGTTTTCATAATACCAGAACCAACAACTCCACCACAAACAGAATTTACAAAATTTCCATTTGGATTAAATGCCTGGTTTGTACTTGGGTAAATTTCTACCATTGTGTTACCAGATACTTCTTGAATATCTGTAGCATCACCTGATATTACATAACCTGTACCAGGTAACCACATTTTAAAAGCATGGCTATAGCCACCACCTCTTGCCACTGGCTCAAACGTAAAGTTTAAGTTACCGGTAGCGATATCCGTAGAACTCGTTGTTCTTACAATAAAGTCATTGTAATCGCAATCGTTAGCACCTCCGTCATCATTGAGATCCTCCCAGGCCACATTGTAAGTGTTACTGAATACATCAAAATCTCCGTCACAATTCTCGTTAAGGTGAAGGTAGCCTTTTTCATCATTGATCATATCAACTCTATCCAAGGAGATTGTACCTTCAAACAAGACATCGTTTACATATAATTTTATGAAAACAGACTGCTCCGCCGTAGATATGCTAGGATCGTAAGGTAATTTTAAACATAGAAGTTCGTTAGATTCAACTTCACTACCATAATCCCCATCAGCTGAACTGCTCCAGATTAAGTCTGCCTCAGAAGTTTCGTTTTCATTTGGATAAACAAATGCTTCTAAAGTAGCTACTTCGTGTCCTTCATCAGGCTTACAGAAGTTAGTGAATATACATAGATTCTTGGTTTCTTTTAAGTCAATATTCCAAAATACAAAACCAAATTGAGGCGGTGTGAATTCTTCAACACAAAGCACTTCAATGTCGTATTCAATTTTTCTGTAATTTTCTACCGTTACACTGAAAGGTAAAGGCTGATTTACAAACTGCTCGAACTCGCTGCCTACCATAGGTGTAGCATAAAGCGGGTTATCATCTGCGTCATAAAGTTGACAGCTGGTGACTTCATAATTACCCGGAGGAAGTTCTATAAGGTCCGTTTTGAAGTCATCTCCCCATGTATTTAGATCGATGGTATAGCTGTTTCCAGCCATTTCAACTACAGCATAAGAAGCAAAAGCCAAATCACAGGATTCACCGTTCTTTTCGAGACCCTTAGCTCCAGTCTTGGCAGTGCTTACCCGATCCCCTGAAAATATAAATTCTACTCCGCTTGCTTCTTCCGGAACAGCTGCTTCATCCTGACAGGAATACATGAACATCATAGCTGTACAAGCCATGAATAAATTAAATGTTCTAAATAAATTTTTCATAATTCTAATATTTTTTAGTTTTTAAAGTTTTAAAGTTTTGAGTTAATAGTTCTAACACTAGATAATCTCACGGGTGATCTGATAAATGGTTTCATAATCTTTTTAGTTTTGTTTGTAGTTTTATTTACCATAAAATTAAGATTTAACTCAGATTTATGCCAATATTTTAACACTAAAAAAGCTTTTTTAGACTTATCCACACTATGTTAAAATGCTGTATTCTAGATGTATACTGGTTTCATCGATGAAACCTATAGTAACTTATATGTAATTAGCGCAATAATTATTGTTAATAAAAACACAAATAAATTGCTTTCATTTTTTTAATAGTGATATTTAGTTAAAATTTTAACTTGAATTAACTGAATTTGAGACACTTAAAACTCAAAAATCTTGGATTTCTAAAGTCTTCTTAAGCCGAATTTGCATAAACTCACTATTATGCATAACAATAAACTGCTTAAAGCAGAACCTATACTTTAAGAATCAGTTGAGAAAGATGACTTAGCTGAAGGCAATTTGGAAGCCTGAGACATTCATATAGATACGAATGAGTTTATAAGCTATGAGCACTAAGCAGCATCAGTCTTTGAATTTTAAACATTGGGTGTTATATCTTTTTATGGACAAAAGAAAAGATCAGGATGATAATCAAAAGTATCAATTCGATTCAGTCAAAAAATTTACAGCCCAACCTGACAGTGAGGGAATAAAAAGAATTAAAAGCTGTTCAAATAAAGTAAAGCGATATTTTAATGCTCGCAGATTATTCTTTATACCAAAACCGCTTTTAACATGTGCTGCAGATGATTATCTTTTCTCACTGACCTATTATAATAACCTCCTCTGCCATTTGAACTTTACAACTTAAACACATTTGCTGTCATAAAACTAAAAATAAAATACAGAGTTTTTAAATGTTTTTGGGTTTGAAATAAAAACTAAACCCTGAATTTTCCAAGTAAATCTTATATTCGGTGCAAACTTATTTCTTTTAGCCCTTGTACCATGAAAAGACTTATTGGAATTACCTTTTTATTCATCACCACCATAGCAGGTGCACAAACTTTCGACACTTTAAAAGACAAAGAAATGCTCACTAAAGAAGAGGGTTTTTTTGATTTTTGGTATTCCCAGGAAGAGGATAAAATTTACCTGCAGGTAGACCGGCTTGACCAGGAGTTTATCTATGTGAATTCACTGACCAGTGGTCTGGGCTCCAACGATATTGGTTTGGACCGCGGTAAGCTGGGCAAGACCGCCATCGTCAAGTTTCAGCGTGCGGGAAATAAGCTGTTACTGATGCAGCCCAATCAGGATTATAGAGCCAATACCGACAATGCGCTGGAACGTCGAAGCGTCGAACAGGCTTTTGCCAAATCGGTGTTGTTTGGTTTTGAAATCATAGACGAAAGCGAAAAGGCATTCCTGATCGACTTTACGCCCTTTATGATGCGAGATGCTTACGGAATTTCTAAACAATTAAAGCAACAAAAACAAGGCACTTATAAAGTAGACCAAAGCAAAAGCGCCTTGGCGATGCAACGGACCAAAACCTTTCCAAAAAACACAGAATTTGAAGCCCTGCTCACTTTTACCGGTGATGCTGAAGGCAGAAACATCCGCTCGGTTGCTCCAGATGCTTCCAACCTGACAGTCACCCAACACCACAGCTTCGTGCAGCTGCCCGATGATGGGTATCAAAAACGCGAATTTGATACTCGAAGCGGAGCCAATTTTATTTCCTATCAGGATTATGCAACTCCCATCTTTGAGCCCTTGACCAAACGCTACATCATACGGCATCGCCTGGAAAAAAAGAACCCTAAAGCCAAAGTTAGCGAAGCCAAAGAGCCAATTATTTATTACTTAGACCCGGGAACTCCGGAGCCTGTCAGATCCGCTCTGCTGGAAGGTGCCCGGTGGTGGGACCAGGCCTTTGAAGCCATAGGGTATAGGAATGCTTTCCAGGTGAAGATGCTTCCTGCCGAGGCCGATCCCATGGATTTGAGGTATAACATGATTCAGTGGGTACACCGTTCCACTCGCGGCTGGAGTTATGGCGCGAGTGTAGTGGATCCACGAACCGGTGAAATTTTGAAAGGCCACGTGAGTTTAGGAAGCCTCAGGATTCGCCAGGATTTCATGATCGCCCAGGCCTTGATGAACCGCCCTTTTGCCACTTCAGATGACAATTACGAACCCATGCTGGACATGGCTTTGGCCAGAATTCGTCAGCTGTCTGCTCACGAAGTCGGGCATACCCTTGGTTTTGCCCATAACTTTGCAGCCAGCACCAATGCAGATGCCAGCGTGATGGATTACCCCCACCCCAATTTAAAACTGGAACAAAATCAAATCGACTTCTCCGAAGCCTATGATACGGACATTGGTCCATGGGACAAAGTGACTGTGGCTTACAGTTACGGCGAGAGCAATACTGAACAGACCGAAAAAGAATACCTGAATTCTGTTTTAAAACAGGCCCAAGATGCGGGTTTACAATTTATCAGCGATGCCGATGCACGTCCTCAGGGAGGAGCGCATGCTTACGCCCATTTGTGGGATAATGCAAAAAACGCTTCTGAAGAATTAAACCGTATTTTGGAACTTCGTCAAAAAGCCATTTCCAATTTCTCTGAAGACAATATCAAGACAGGAGAAGCCTATTCAGTTTTAGAAGATGTGTTTGTGCCTTTGTATTTTTTCCATCGCTATCAAACCGAAGCCAGTGTCAAACTCATAGGCGGCTTAAATTACAACTACGCCACCAAGGGAAGTGACTTAAAGCCTGTAGAGATGATTCCAAGACTAGAACAGGAGAAAGCCCTGAGTACCGTTCTCAGAACTCTTCACGCTGAAACTTTGGCGATTCCAAAGCCTATTCTAGACCTGTTCCCTCCGCGAGCTTTTGGTTATGCCAGAAGCCGCGAATCTTTCAAAAGCAATACAGGTGTCAGTTTTGATGCCCTTGGCGCTGCCGCTACTGCAAGTGATATGAGCTTAGGCTTATTGCTACATCCAGAGCGGGCCAACCGGTTGATACAACAGAACGCTCTGGAGGATTCCAGTGTAAGCCTGGAACAAGTCCTGCGAGAGTTGGTGGAACACACATTCGAAAAAAAACACAAATCTGATTACCTGAATGAAGTCCAGAACAGCATTAATTTCAATGTATTAAAACATGTGATGAATCTTTCAGCTAGCAAAAGAAGTATTCCGCAAGTCAAAGCTCTGGCCAACGAAACCTTAGGTGAGTTGAAAAACAGCTTCAGTAAAACTGATTCCGAGGTTTCAAAAGAAATGACTTACCGCATTGAAAAATTTATGGAAGACCCCGAAGAGTTTAAGGTGATTCCTTCACCAGCAATCCCGGATGGAAGCCCCATTGGAAGTTTTCAGTGTTTGAATGAATAAACCTTGAATTTATTTTCATCCCCTGAATGCCTTATGAGACCTTGTTAAAACTATAGCGGTAGCTGTATATCGGGCTGAGACCAGAATTTGCTGAATTTGTAAGAGAACAGCAAAAGCCACACAGAATTCATAAGGATAAATGTAGCGATACGCTTTTGTGAAATTTGTTTCATCTCAGGAATTATCACTGCCTCAATATTTTTAGGAAATAAGTTTTAAAAATTTCAGATTTTAACATATTTAAAGAAAAGGCCTTAATTCTTTGCAAATCAGGCATCTCCACTTTAAATACAAGAGTTTTCTTAAACTGAATTAAAAAATGAATACAGAATTAATTTGGCCAGTATTGATAAATTGCTACTTTTATCTTAATACTAACTTAAATTTATTTTATGAAACATTATTTTAATTTCAAATTTCTACTGTTTGCGACCTTTGCATTAAGCTTATTTTCCTGTTCTGAGGAGGTGGATTCTGATAGTCTGCAAAACATTAAGGAACTAGACAGTTTTGATTCGGCAAATACTGTTGGGGAATCACAGTTTATTCCCGGACAATATATCGTTGTTCTTAATGGCAATCTAACAGAGAAAAACGCTTCTCTAACCAGTGAAGATGCTCGCGGAAATGTTTTAGACCTTTTACAAACGATACTGTCTGAAAGCAAATCTTCAGCAACTCTAGAGCCTGTAAATGTTTACGCAAGATCTATTGCCGGAGCTACTTTAAAATTAACAGAAACACAAGCCGATCTTTTAAGAAAAGACAAGCGAGTGAGCTATGTTGAACAGGATCGAATTGTTCAATTTGCTCCGCCTTGCGGGACTCCAAACGGAGGGCCTTGTGATCCAACCGATCCGGTTGATGATGGTGGCGGCGGAGACACGTCTTCTCAGGAAACCCCTTGGGGAATTACACGGGTCAATGGTGCAACCGGTTATACCGGAACCAATGTAGCCTGGGTATTAGATTCTGGTATCGATTTAGATCATCCGGATTTAAATGTAGACGCCTCTCGCGGATACAATGCCTTCACTTCTGGAAGAGATGGAAAATCTACGGATGATGGAAACGGTCACGGTACACACGTCGCCGGAACCATCGCAGCTTTAAATAACTCTGTTGGGGTTATTGGTGTTGCTCCTGGAGCAACTGTGGTCCCTGTAAAAGTACTGGACTCCAGAGGATCGGGTTCTTATTCTGGTGTGATTGCCGGCGTAGATCACGTTGCTGCCAATGGCTCTGCTGGTGATGTTGCCAACATGAGTCTGGGGGGACCTGTCTCTGTAGCCCTTGAAGATGCTATTAAAGCTGCTGCTCAGCAAGGAATTAATTTTATGCTTGCGGCCGGAAATGAAGCACAGGATGCTAATAATGTATCTCCTGCTCGAGTGAACGGAACTAATATTTATACAATTTCCGCGATGAGTCAGGGTGACAACTGGGCCAGCTTCTCCAACTTTGGAAATCCGCCAGTAGATTACTGCGCACCAGGAGTTTCAGTTAAATCCACCTGGAAAGACGGAGCTTACAACACCATTAGCGGTACTTCCATGGCAACGCCACATGCTGCCGGTGTATTATTACTGGGTGCTGCAAGTACAAGCGGTACAGTAAACGGTGATCCTGATGGCACTGCTGATGCTATCATCACTCACTAATCAAAAAATTATATTACACTTTCATAAGAGCCGATTCTGTCGGCTCTTTTTTATTTTATAACGATTACATTTAAATAAGTCTAGCCCTCCATCCACAGGATATACCTCGACAGGCTCTGCAGCCAGTGTCACTGTTTCACGAGTTCACGCGCGATTGTATCGCACGTTGGCACAAAATAATTGGTGATTTCAAACTTAGCTTGTTGACTTATAAGTAAACCATCTATCCACGAAACTTGTTGCACTCCAGGTCAATATTCCTCGCGTTACAATCGCGCCTCAGCTACTCTTTTTTATTTGACCCATAACCTTCAAATAGTCTGGCCCTCCATCCACAGGATATACCTCGACCGGCTCTGCAGCCTGGGTACTGTTTCGCGAGTTCACGTGCGATTGTATCGCGCGTTGGCATAAAAGAATTGGTGATTTCAGACTTAGCTTGATGATTTATAAGTAAACCATCTCCACGAAAGTTGTTACACTCCAGGTCAAGGTTCCTCGCGATACAATCGCGCCTCAGCTACTATTTTTTATTTGACCCCTATAACCTTCAAATAGTCTGGCCCCCCATCCACAGGATATCCCTCAATGGGTTCTGCAGTTAAAGTAATTGTCTTACCTATATAGTCATCTAAGTCTACCCTCTCACTCATTAAAGCATACAGGGAATCCTTCGTTTGAAGTGTATGCGTTCCGTATTGGTAGCTGGTAATGCCCTGAGCCTGCAAAAGCCCTGTATACTCTGACATAGAAGGTGTATTAAAATCGTTATGTTGTGTACTGCAGGTCAGTAAACATAAGGCAAGAACTGTATATGCAAGTGTTTTCATGATATTTTTTTTGAAAAGTTAGTATTTTTTAAACAACCCGCCTGTTACAGGGAATGGGTTTTTATCGATTAAAAGAAATTTTAAAACTCTGCCAGCGTCGCTCCTCACCTGGACTTAGGATACCCGTTGCTTCACTACATCTTAAAAGCATTTATTTTAGGCAAACTAACTTAAAATCAGCCTGACAGTTCCTGAGTTTATAATTAATCTCGGATGTAGTATCAGTATTCGAAAAGCTCCAGACATTTCTCCCGCTCAACACCGGAAATCAAAGCAATGCTATACCAGGATTTTTGAGCGACTTCCTCACAGGAAATATGGATTTGATGCCCGAATGCAGAAGCATCTGCAATGGAGGCGCCATACACCACTTTTCCGATCCCGGCCCAAAGTATCGCACTCATACACATGGGGCAAGGCTCTACGGTAGAATAAAGCGTCAGAGTCCTGGCATAGGTATACTTTAAACGTTTCAATTGCTGAATCACATTGATTTCGGCATGCGCCACAGGTCCGTCCTGTTTTGTGGTGTTGTAAGCTTCTACAGACTGCTGCTCTTCAGTGACGATCACCGCACCAAAGGGAGTGTGGCCTAACTTTGCATGTTCCATGGCTTTATGCATCCAGTACTGCTGATCCTTAGATATCATTTTAAATTTAATTTAGATCCTTTACTTCAACACAAATGACTAACAAAACAAGATGAACATTCGTATTCAAGTCTATCCGTCAAGTTTTAGGAAGTATAAAGATAAACTCATCTCAAAAACAATATTCAAAATTAACGTTAACCTTAAAAAACTCCTTATTTTTTCATTATAACATCAAAAAATGATAACTTTAAGTAAAACGCATCAAAATGTCTCATAAATCACTTTCCTCTTTTTTTAAAAAAAACCAAAAGTCAAAAATAGCTCGAATTTCTTTGAATTTTTCAAGTCTGGTTTTAGGACTGGCCGTCTTTTCCATGCTATGGCCTACCAAAAGTTTCTCCCAGACCACATGCCCTTCAATTCATGTCAAAATTCAGAATATAGATAACAGTACCGGGATTATCGCCTGTGCTATTTTTGAATCCAAAGAAGGATTTCCGGATAAATTCATGAAGATGGGATATAAGGTCATGACCACACAAATCGAAGGAAAAGAGGCCAGTTTTAAATTTTCAGATATCAAACCCGGAACCTATGCCATTGTTGTTATCCATGATGAAAACCTCAACGGCGAACTCGATTCCAATCTATTTGGAATTCCTACCGAAGGCTACGGGTTTTCCAGTGGTGCAGAAGTTAAAATGAGTGCGCCCTCGTTTTCTGAAGCTCAATTTTTATATACCGGCGGAGATCTGAAACTGTCTATTCCTATCAACTACTAAATCCTAAGTTGAGAGCTCCAGTCTCATTTACCCGTGTTCAACTGATCATCTTTTTTAAGGCTTTTAAGCAAAGACAAACTCACAAAAAACAGGATTATTGCAAACGGGAATCCCGTGGAGATGGAAGCCGACTGTAGAGCAGACAAGCCACCTCCAACCAGCAGGGCAATAGCTATGGCTCCTTCCATAAAAGCCCAGAATACCTTTTGTCCTTTTGGAGCATCCAATTTGCCTCCGGAGGTCATAAAGTCAACAACCAGAGAACCGCTATCCGAAGAAGTTATAAAAAAAGTAGCCACCAGAAAAACACTCAGTACGGCAGTAATCTTATAATATGGCAGGTGTTCTAACATTTTGAACAGGCCCAGAGAACTGTCATCAGAGACGATTTGAGCTAAATCTATACCGGTATTGAGTTGCATGTCTATGGCTGTGCCGCCTAATACGGACATCCAGAGCATCGAAAATAAGGAAGGCACCACCAGGCCATACATAGCGATGTCTCTAAGCGTCCTGCCTTTGGAAATTCTGGCGATAAAGGTCCCCACAAATGGGGACCAGGAAATCCACCACACCCAATAAAACATCGACCAGGATTTAAACCATTTTCCTTCTTCCCCGTACTGATTTCTGTAGGTGCTTATTTCAAAAAAATCGGTCATATAAAGACCCAGACTCTCTACGAAGCCATCAAGCAGAAAGACCGTTGAACCTGCTGCCAAAACAAAAAATAAGAGCAGCAAAGCAATAACTATATTCAGGTTGCTCAGGTATTTCAAACCTTTGTTTAATCCTGAAAGTACAGAAAGGGTGGCTATCAGCGTAATTCCGGCAATAGATAAAACCTGGAGGTTAATTGTACTGGACAGGCCCGATAATTCTGATATTCCCGATGAAAACTGAACCGCCCCAAAACCCAGTGTTGTGGCTAAACCAAACAAAGTGGCCAGGACGGCAATAACATCGATGGCATAGCCCGCAAAAGAGTTCATATACTTTCCAAAAAGCGGTTTTAGAGTAGATTTTATCGATAAAGCTGCTTTTTTATTGAAGGTGAAATAAGCCAAAGCCATCCCCAGTAAGGTATAAATCCCCCAGACATGAAATCCATAGTGAAAAAAGGTGTGTTTCATCGCCAGCTTCGATTTTTGTACTCCGCTGAGTCCCTCCTGTATGGGATTGCTGAAATGCAACATGGGTTCGGCTACACTGAAATAAACCAGGCCAATCCCCATGCCTGCGGAAAACAACATGGCAATCCACGAAAACTTGCTAAAATCAGGACGGGCATCTTCCCCCCCTATTCTTATGTTCCCAAATTTGCTAAAAGCCAGGTAGATCACGAAAAACAAAAAATAGTTTATGGCTATGGTGATGAACCACCCAAAATGTTCTGACATATATCCCCTGAAGATTGAGAATCCTGTTTCAGCCTGCTCATCGAAAATGATGGTGAGGCTTACAAAAATCAGGGTGATTAAAGCAGATGGAATAAATACTGGCTTGGATATATCAAAGTATTTATTTTTATAATTTCTCATACTGATCTATTGTCGACTAAAGAAAAAACCTTGATAAAATTAGAATGTGCGGAGTCACTGCGTTTTTTTTTACACCTGCCGGCATTGAACAAGACCAGCGTGGAGTCCGATCGTAGTGTGCGATAAACTTAAAATTAATAAGCGTTTTCTGCATGTCTTAGGTATGGTCTCATTTTACTTTTGAAAGCAATTTAAAAGAAATTAAAGTCTGTGCGCTGAAAACAAAAAGCTTTTAGGATTTAATAACATGTATTGAATTATAGAATTCGTGTTTATAAGCGGTCTAAGTCTTATTTTTACCTCGAAAATTCAAAACCTGAAGTCTTAATCAAGCTCTCTCTTACATAATTATGAATATCACGATCACAATGACCCGGACCAAATGGGTTTAGCTAAATGTATATTTCAATCGCTCTTAGGCTGGTCTATCGAAGGTGAGTTTGATAAAAAAGTCAGGAAAACCGTGGTTACGGTTTCGCCACATACCAGCTGGCACGATTTCTATATAGGAGCCTTAACCCGAAAAATCGTTAATGTTCCCATACACTATGTTGCCAAAAAGGAACTCTTTGACTCTCCTTTTGGCTGGTATTTCAAATGGATGGGCGGCGAACCTATCGAGAGGGCTTCCAAGCAAAATAAGGTTGAACAAATCGTTGAACTCTTCAACTCCAAAGAGGAATTCCGTCTCGCGATTGCTCCGGAAGGGACCAGAAAAAAGGTAGACCGGTGGAAAAGTGGATTTTACTATATCGCTCACCAGGCAAACGTCCCTATCACTGCGGTCGCCTTCGATTACTCTACCAAAACCGTCAAAATTTCAGAGCCTTTTTACACCACGGGGAACTATGAAAAAGATTTACAAAACTTCCAGCGGTTTTATAGCGGCGTAGTCGGTAAAATTCCCGAATATACCTAACGGGCCTTGAGACGCTTATTGCTTTTTCAAAGTATCCCTTTTTGTATTGGAGAGGTATGAAGCAGTCTTTTTGCATTTAAAAAATTAAACTTTTCGTATTTTGCAGGCTTTTACAACGAGAATATTAATTCGTAATCCTTATATTCGGTACAAAGACTTAAGCAAAACTTTTTGGCCTAAATCATAAACCTGAAACGAAAACCGTTTTATTATGCCTGACGTAAACTGGAGTGGAGAGTTACTGATCCTGATGAATGTGTCGATCGCAGCGATACTGACTGGCTTTATTGGCCTGGAAAGAGAAGCCAAAGATAAGCCTGCAGGTTTTAGAACCAATATGATCGTAGGAGGATCCTCGGCCCTCATTCTGTCGCTTGGAAAAGTCCTGGTTGAGAATTACATGCAAAGCGGGCTTCAGAACGTTATCCAGCCGGACCCCACACGTATTATTGAAGCCATCATTCTGGGCATTAGCTTTATAGGCGCGGGTACTATTTTAAAAGCCAATGCAGAAAGCAGGGTGTATTATCTTACCACTGCGGCCACCGTCCTGTTTTCGGCTGGTATTGGGATAGCCGTAGCCCTGGAACAGTATGTCCTTTCAGTCACAGCTACCTTATTATTACTTATCATCAACAGAGTCGCCAAGGCTATAAATAAAAAAGTCTGATCTTTTTTTAATCGCCTTAAACTCACTTTTCAAACCTTAAACCAAACCTAATTTTAAATATCTATGAAAAAAATAGCACTTGTTATTTGTATTTTTTTAATCAGTATCTCCTGTAAGCATGAAAATAAAAACGACCGATCCTCGGATCATGAGCATGAGGTGAAGGTTTCTGAGACGGAGACCAAAAAAACACTGAGCCCGCATACTTCAGAAATGGCAGTCATTGACGGCGCCCATATTCATATAGATTACTCATCTCCCGGAGTAAGAAACAGAATGATCTTCGGAGGTCTGCTGGCCTACGATGAAGTTTGGCAGGCTGGTGCACATAGGGCCACCTGGATAGAAACCGATAAAGATTTGGAAATTGAGGGGAAGCTCTTAGAAGCAGGTAAATATGGTTTTTTTGTGATTCCATCTCAGGAGAACGCATGGACGCTTATTTTCAACACGCACTGGGATCAACATGGAAAAGATGAGTATAACAAAGACCAGGATGTATTGCGCGTAAAAGCAGAACCATCAAAAAATGATAGTCTTACGGAGCATCTCACCTATACGATTGAACAAACAGGGGATGATACCGGGATGATACGCATGTCCTGGGAGAACCAAAGCATTCAAATTCCCTTTAAAGTAATCTAAGACTGAAATGATCAAAAGAAAAACAGCCTTAAAAATAAGGAAAGCACATAGGTATCTGGGTATTTTCCTGGGTATACAGTTTTTGATGTGGACCATAAGCGGAATGTATTTCAGCTGGACTGACATTGATGAGATTCATGGAGATCACTTTAAAAAAGAATCCGTTAGTGCATCTGCTTTTGAAAATCTGGTCAGTCCTTCTGAGCTTGCAACGGAAATGCCGGTTTCATCCTTAGAACTCAGAGAAATTGCAGGAAAGCCTTACTACTGGGTTAATGAAGCTCAGCTTTTTGATGCCGGGACAGGAAGCCTTCAAAAAGAAATTTCAGAAGAAGATGCTTTACTCATCGCACAGCGCTATATGCTAGAAGATTTGAAACCGGAACACATCGAGCGAATCGAAGAGGCGGGAAGTCACAGCGAATACAGAGGCAGACCTTTGCCTGCTTATGTTATATCCTACCAGACTCCGGAACATATCAAAGCCTATGTATCTGTTAAAGACGGGGCTTTCCAGACCCTGAGGCATAGGGATTGGCGCTGGTTTGATTTCCTATGGATGACGCATACCATGGATTATCAGGGGAGGGATAATTTTAATTCCTGGGTGTTAAGGGTGTTTTCTCTTCTTGGCTTAATTACGGTACTCAGTGGTTTTTTACTCTGGTACGTCAGTTCTCCATCCGTTAGAAAATGGAAGAAAAAAGCTAAGAAGTGAATCCCCAGGGTATTCAGATACACATAGGAAAACCCCGACTTTTAAAATTCCTATCCACATGAGATTAACTCAGCGTGAAGGATACCATAAGCTTGTCAAACCTGGCCAGGTTTCAGGCTTTAAACTAAACACCCCCTGAAACTTTGTTTCAGGGGGTGTTTAGTTTACTTAGTTGATTGATCTTATTCTGATGAGGACTCCAGTATGACTGCATCAACCGACTTTTGCTTTACCATCGCATTGAATTCAGGAATAGCATTCTGCCGGATGTTTTGCCACCTGGCCAGTTCGGCATCAATTTTAGAGGTTACTTCCTTTCTGAAAGCCACACTCTGAGAAGTTGGCGCATGATCGCTCATGCCTTCCAAAGAATTCAGGTGGGCCAGCTTATTCGTTAGCTTAATCGGATAATTAAGCGGATCCTGACGGCTGCTGTTTTTCGTCTGATACAAGGCCTTCTCGACCTCTGTGATCTTTTCGTTGATTTCCTTAGCTTTCTCCACCAGCCCTTTCATATTTTGATCCGACTTTAATCGATCGGAGACTTCTTCAATTTGAGCTTTAGCAGAACGCATATCAGCAATAGCTTCATGCGCTTCAGTGACTTTACTGCTGACCTGCATTAAAAAATCAAATTTAGCCTGCATATCAGCAATCGACATGGAGGCTTTTGGATTTTTCAGAATTTCGAATTCGCGTTCTGAAGACTCACCATCTACAGTTATCTTGACCTTGTAGATTCCCGGCATAGCCTTAGGTCCCTGCATACTGGCCCACCAGAGAATCATACCTTCAAAGTCTGAGGCAGGCTGATAGCGCATATCCCAAACAAACCGGTTACCACCCTTTTTAATATCCTCTAAAGCCACTTCTTTCTTGTTTTTATCGGGTTGAGTGTCATATGCACGAATGAGTTGCTCGTTAGCATCCATAAATTCTAAGCGCACACGAGTTGAATCTGTGAGTGCCTTTAAGTGATAGGACACCATGACCCCACCTGGATGATTCTCGCCTACAGTCTTGGAAGGCCTGCCTGCACCGCCATCCATTCGATAGCTTGGCATAGGCTGATACAAATAGAAATCCCTGCGGGCGACTTCATCACTAAGCTGATGCAAAGGCGTTAAGTCATCAATCAACCAGAGGCTTCGTCCCTGTGTAGCAGCAATCAGGTTATCCTCTTTTATAGTTAAATCCGTTACAGGCACCTGTGGTAAATTCATTTGGAAAGGAGACCAGCTTTCCCCGTCATCAAAGGATATATACATGCCGGTCTCTGTACCTGCATATAGCAAACCTTTGCGTTTCGGGTCAGCTCTCACCACACGTGTAAAATGCCCTTCATCAATGCCATCCGTAATTTTCTTCCAGGTTTTACCGTAGTCTTCAGTTTTATAAAGATAAGGCCTGTAGTCACCAAGTTTGTAACGCGTACCCGCCACATAGGCCCCTCCTTCTGTGAACGGATCGGGATCGATGCTGTTGAACATCATCCACTCGGGCATGCCCTTAGGAGTCACATTCTCCCAGGTTTTACCTCCATCTTTGGTCACATGCAGTAAGCCATCATCAGAGCCTGTCCAGATAAGGTCTTCTTCATAAGGAGATTCTACCGCAGCGAAAATGGTACAGTAATATTCAACACCTGTATTGTCCTGCGTTATAGGCCCTCCGGAAGATTTTAGTTTTGTGGGATCATCGCGGGTGAGGTCCGGACTTATAAGATCCCAGGATGCACCGCCATCTGTACTCACGTGCAGGTGATTGGAAGCCGTATAGAGCTTGTCGGGGTTATGTGGGGAAAAGAAAATAGGGAAATTCCACTGGAAACGGTATTTCATACCTTCTGCTCCATAGCCCATCGGATTGTCCGGCCAGACATTGACTGCCCTTACCTCATCGTTGTCATGATTATATTCCGTTAAATAGCCTCCGTAACTTCCGCCGTAAACGATTTCAGGATTTTCAGGGTCTGGCGCTATGTGAGCACTCTCTCCCCCGGCAGTAGGCTCCCAGTCGTCTTCACCGATAGAACTTCCGGTGGTCCTGTGCGCAATTCTCACCGTGGAATTGTCCTGCTGTGCGGCATAAATCCGGTAAGGGAAGGCGTTATCTGTGGTAACCCGGTAAAATTGAGCCGTGGGTTGATTATGGTAAGTACTCCAGTTAGCTCCACCATCAAAAGACACCTGAGCACCGCCATCGTCCCCCATTATCATGCGACTTGGGTCTTCCGGGGCAATCCACATATCGTGGTGGTCCCCGTGAGGGGCCACGGAAGATGTAAATGTTTTCCCTCCATCCGTAGAATGATGGTAATTGACATTAACCACATAGACCCCATTTTCATCCTGTGGATCGGCATAGATACGGGAATAATACCAGGCACGCTGACGCAGGGCGCGGCTTTGGTTAATGCGTTTCCAGGTTTTACCCCCGTTATCAGAACGAAACACGCCGCCTTCATCAGCTTCCACGATAGCCCAAACGCGCTCGGGATTTGCCGGAGAAACGGCAACACCTATGATACCTAAAGTCCCTTTGGCCATGCCTTCGTTATCTGAAAGTTTTTTCCAGGTATCTCCGGCATCCGTGCTTTTCCATAAGTCAGAACCTTCGCCTCCACTCTCCAGGCTATAAGGCGTTCTTCTGATTCTCCATGTGGAAGCATAAAGAATTCTGGGATTGGTCGGGTCAAATGTTAAATCCGCAGCGCCAGCATTGGCATTGGCAAATAAGATTCGCTCCCAGGTCTCACCCCCATCCTTACTGCGGTAAACCCCGCGTTCTTCAGAAGATTTATATAAATCGCCCATGACAGCAGCATAGACTATATCCGGATTTTTAGGATGAATGCGGATTCGGGAAATATGACGAGAATTTTCTAATCCCATCTGCTTCCAGGTTTTACCGGCGTCTACAGATTTCCAGACCCCGTAACCATAGGACACATTACCACGAACGGTTTTTTCACCGCCACCCACATAGATCACGTTAGGATCCCACTCAGAAACAGCGACTGCACCTATGGAACCGCCAAAATAGCCGTCCGAAATGTTTGCCCAGGTTTGACCGCCATCCTGGGTACGCCAGACTCCACCCCCGGAAGATCCGAAGTAAAACAAATTAGGCTCACCCGATACACCCGTAACGGCAGATGAACGCCCCCCGCGGAATGGTCCAATATTCCTCCATTTGATGGCATCTTTATAAAGAGATTCGTCAAAGCTAATCGTCTTATTGTCGTTTCGGTTTCTGTGCTGTGCATCAGCCTCCGTTGGACTAAGCCAAGCTAAACAAATAAAAAGTAAAAATAAGGTTGAAATAGGTTTCATAGGTTTGCACTTTTTTAAGAATTAAATCAAATATAATTACAACAAATGTATAAATCATTCGAAATTAAAGTTTTGTCCTCCTGAGTTCTCCAAACTTCGCCTAGGATAAGTCAAAATTATAAATGCGGGTATTTTATAAAATCCGTGAACACAGATGTACAGGCCGGCCGACAGTTAACCTGGATAAAAAAGTATCCCTTGAAAACGCTCAAAAACAAAAAGGTATTTGATGGTATGATTAGTTTAACCGGATACAAATCCGGAACATAGACTTCAGAAGTGATCAGTCCCGGCAGACATTTTATTGAAGGATTAAACCTCTGTTTTAAACAGTAGTCCAAAACTAAAGTACAACATGTATTTTTGCCTGATAAATCATCGCTTATGAAAAGAAAAAAACAAGCCTCCATCTTACGAACTACCCGAAAAATTCATCGCTGGCTTGGCACTAGTCTTTTCATCTTTTTTTTAGTGGTTTCGTTATCGGGTCTGCTGCTGGGCTGGAAAAAGAACAGTGGCGGCTATATTTTACCCGAAACACATCGCGGAACCTCTTCTGAACTCGTCCGGTGGCTCCCTATAGATTCCCTTCAGACTATTGCCCATAAGACCTTACTCGACTCGGTTAACCCTCATTTATCTACCAAAATGAATAGAATAGACGCCCGCCCGGACAAGGGGATGCTCAAATTCGTCTTTGAAGATCACCACTGGAGTATACAGCTTGATGGCGCCACGGGAAAGGTTCTCAATATTGGTCAGCGACGATCAGACTGGATTGAAAATATTCATGACGGCTCCATCATCGATGATTTTTTGGGGACAAACAGCAGTGTATTTAAATTGATTTACAGCTCCATCATGGGCGTATCCCTGCTCGGCTTTACAGTTACCGGCTTCTGGCTATGGTATGGACCAAAACGAATGAGAAACCGAAAGAAATAAGTGTCCTGACGCTAACACAAAATCTGAAAACCAATTCAACACTAAGATCCGCATGGCAAAGCACTCACGCTGAATAGTTTTGATTAGCCGGGCCTGCTTACAGAGGAAATCAAAATTTAAGTAAAGCAAATCAGATTCAGCCTCTGGCCATTAGGCTGTATTATCTTCTACAAATTTTGTTTTTAAAATACTAGGGTAAAACACGAGTCAGTTGTTTATCTAGTACACAAGTACAATAAAAACTTAAACCCTAAACACAATGAAACATTTATTTTCAAAATTAGTAGCGCTTACCTTATTGGTCAGTATTTTTGCCTGCAGCGATGAGGATTCTTCCAACTCTCCTAAGTTATCTGTCAATTTTAATACGGTTGTAGCCCCTTTTGATGCTGTAGCCGAATCAAAAACCATGACAACTACATCAGCAGTAGCTACAGGTAGTTTTCTCTTTAGCGATGGATTTATCACCTTATCCGCACTGGAATATGAGGCTGAAACTGAAAATGACTCTACCTCGGTAGAATTTGAACTTGAAGGCGCGGTGAGGATTGACTTTGCCACCGGAATTCCTTCTCCAGACATAAGGTCTATTAACATTCCTACGGGAACCTACCAGGCCGTAGAAGTTGAAGTTGAGCTTTATGATGAGACTGATGAACCATCGGTTGTTATTAACGGTACTTACACGGCACCCGATGCTGAAATGCATCCTGTTCGATTCGAATTCAATTCTGGAGAAACCTTTGAAGTAGAAAGAGAAGGGACTGTTGTCATTGCTGAAGGACAATCTGCCCTTGCAGAAATCACCTTTGATCCCTCCGTATGGTTTGCCGGAGTCACCGATGAAATCATGCTTGGCGCAAATAAAAACGCAGAAGGGGTCATCGTGATAAGCGAAACTCAAAACACTGAAATTTTTAATATTGTAGCCGACGGATTGGATTTGGCAACAGACTTCGAATTTAGTAACTAAAGGTTTTTTTAGAGGTATATAGTTCCCTCCTTTAGAGTATATTAAAAACAAAAAATGAAAGCTGTCTCATCACCGTTGCAGCTTTTCACTTTTTAGTCCGCCTTAGGCGGACAGGACAGCAATACTCTTCTATATTTACTCTTAGCACTTCCTAAGCCAAGATCTTCAAATACGCGCGCCTGTCTGTTTTGGTGTTTTAACCGGGGCAACTTTGCCCTTTGCAAAACACAGGATCTCCTGTTATTAAATTACAATTGGTTCTAAAAATCAGCCTGCATGCATCGGTTTAGCATAAAGAATTCTTCTAGTCTTAATTTAAAATATCATTAAAAATATTTATATATATTATTAATAATATATTTTTTAGATTAAATCAATAAAAATAACTCATAAATATTACTTAAATATTGAATTATTATCATTAATCATTCCCTCTAAGTTTATATTTTTATTAAAAAAATTTATGAAACTAAAAGCTATTTTAAGCATGGCACTGGCCGCTGCTTTTTTAAGCAGTTGTGCGGTCATAAGACCAGGTGAAGTTGGTGTAAGGCAACGCCTTGGTAAACTGAGTGAAAAACCTGTTGAGGAAGGGGTGAGATTTTTTAATCCCCTGACCACCACCTTTGTCAAAGTGCTTGTAAGAACAAACAATGTAGAACAGACCCTACTTCTTCCCTCCAAGGAGGGATTGACTATCGTATCTGAGGTTTCTGTACTTTACAGCATCGAAAAGGACAAGGCTCCTATCATCATCAAAGACATAGGTAAAAACTTTGAGCGTGATGTACTGATCAACACCTTAAGGTCCTCTTCTGCCAATATCTCTGCTAAGTATTTTGCTAAAGATATGCACAGCCGCAAGAGAAATGAAATTGAAAATGCGATTCAGGATAACATGAATGCTATTTTAAAAGAGAAAGGCTTTGAAATTCAGGCTGTCTTATTGAAAAGTATAAACCTGCCTGCAAGACTATCCTCTGCGATTGAAGACAAACTAAGAGCTGAACAGCAATTCCAGGAAATGGAATTTATAGTACAGCGGGAAATAAAGGAAGCTGAACGAAAACGGGCGGAAGCAACAGGGATAAGGGATGCCCAGGCTATCATAAACGAAGGCCTCTCCCCTATGCTTATCCAATACCAAAGCATTGAAGCTTTTCGGGAGTTAAGCCGATCCCCAAATGCCAAGATTATCATTACGGATGGTAAAGCCCCCGTCATGTTAAATACCAATTAGAATAAAACCTTTTTACCTGTTTTGAATTAGCTGAAAAAGCCTGTTTTACCTCCGCGTAAGACAGGTTTTTTTGTGGATACTGACAACCGGTTAATCGCCATCATCAGACGAATAGTCTGTTTTAGGTAAAAACAAACAAACCCCGGCCTGTACTAAAAAATGTTTTGCAGAGATAAAACCTGCACTTCAAATTATTTTTATAGCTTTGGAGCATTAATACACGGGGTGCTCTGAGAGGTCAGGGCTGAGAATATACCCGAAACCTGATTTGGATAATGCCAACGTAGGGATGTAGACTTAGAATACTTTCTATTCCATCGAACCGGTCGTTCGGCTTTCCAAAAGACTCTTTTAAAACAATTAGACCGTGGAAATAAAGAAAGTAAACCAGCAACTCATACCCGAAACCACACAAACCTGGCAGGGCAGATCGGAGTGGTTTTTCAACAGAAAATACACCGACACCTACGAAGAGTATTACGAGGGCCCATATAAACGTGCCGAAGTCTGGCAGAAAAAAATCCTGGAAGAGCTTATTTCCAAAGACAAGCGCGTCAACACCTTACTCGAATTTGGCTGCGGGACAACCCGCTTTACCCGATGGTGGAAGGATATCGGCATTGAAGCGACCGGGGGAGATATTTCGCCCTTTATGTTATCCCAGGCTTTACACCGTTTTGACGGTGACCTGGTGATGGCAGATTCCCATTATTTGCCGTTCAAGGACAATACCTTCGATGCCCTGGCCTTTATCACCACATTCGAATACTATAAAGATCCCGTAAAAGTGATTCGTGAGGCTGCCCGGGTGGGCAGACACGGTATCATTATGGGTATGATGAACCGAAACACACCCAAACTGATCAGACGCAGAACCCAGCAGCTCTTTGGGAAAAATGAATTTTATGTGACCGCTACGTTTTACACGCCTCAAACACTGACGAAAGTCATCGATGAAGCCCTAAAAGGGAGGGAGTATAGCATTGAGTGGACGACTACCGGACTTCCGAAATGGTTCCCGGTTCAAAAATGGAATGTACCGCTTGGAGATTTTTTTGGATTGTATGTTCAGTTTAAGGATGCCTTATGAGTGAGCAGTCGGGAAAAATATCACATGAATTTTTTAAGGAATCCTTTTTGGGCAAATGCGGAAAGAAACGTCCGGAGGTTACTGCCGGACCCCAGTTTGGCGTAGATGTATCCATTATCAATCTGGCCAATGGTCAGGCCATGGCCATGGCCAGCGATCCGCTTTCACTCATACCCTCCCTCGGGTTAAGTGAATCTGCAAGGCTTTCGGTTAACCTGGTGGCCAATGATATCGCTACAACCGGATTTGCACCCATGTATGGTCAAATTGTACTCAACCTTCCAGCCGAGTTTTCTAAAAAAGACTTTCAGACCTACTGGGATTATTTTCACCAGTACTGCTCAAAGCTTGGAATTGCCATTACAGGCGGACACACGGGGTTTATTGAAGGACAAAATTCAACCATCGCCGGCGGCGGGACCCTGGTGACCATCGCAGACCAAAATCAGATGCTGACCTCAACACTGGCAGAACCCGGTGACGCCATTTTAGTGACGAAGGGCTGCGCTATCTCCTCTGTAGCGCTTCTGGCCAGAAGCTTTCCCGAAACCGTAAAAAATGAAGCAGGAGCCGAACATTACCATAAAGCCTGTGATTTGTTTTATGAGATCTCCGTTTTGGAGGAGGCGCTGTTAGCGACGAGTTTAGACCTGGAGCAGGGAGTAACCGCTATGCACGATGTGACCGAGGGTGGTGTTTTAGGAGCAATATATGAACTGGCTGTCGCCTCAGCTAATGGTGCTATCGTTTACAAAGATCAGCTTCCGGTAAGCGAAACCCAGTCCCGGGTTTGTGAAGTCTTTTCACTGGATGCCACCGAATGTATTGGCGCAGGCGCTATGATAATCACCTGTAAAAAAGAAGCAGTTCAGAAGATTATAAGCAAACTGAAAGAAAAGGATATCTCCTGTACCGAAGTCGGTCAAATCACTGATCAGGCCAAAGGCATAAAACTAAACACAGCAGGCCAGGCATCTGACTTGATTTATAAGGAAAAAGACCCTTACTGGGAAGCTTTTTTCAAGGCATTAAACGCAGGCTGGAAATGAACAGGAATAAAAGCACAATCGGTCAGGGGATTTATGTAGTCATCGATCCGGCTATGGACGAAGCGGTTTTACTGAACAAATTGCAGCGCATTCTCCCCAAGCAGATTGCTGCAGTCCAGATTTGGGACCACTTTGAGGAAGGACAAGCCATTGAACAGCTTATTCAGAACATTTACGCGGTCTGCGCGCCGTATAAAACACCGGTATTGATCAATAACCGCTGGGAATATTTGAAAAGCTCTGCCTTGGACGGCGTCCATTTTGATAGCATACCTGCTAACCCCGACGGCATTAAAAAGCAAATCAACAGAGATTTTATTCTAGGACTCACCTGCGGAAATGATTTAGGCCGGGTAAGATGGGCTACAGAACACGAGGCCGATTATATCTCTTTTTGCTCCATGTTCCCCTCGTCTAGCGCTGATGATTGCGAAATCGTAAGTTTAAAAACCATCAAAGAAGCCTCCTCCCTTTTTAACAAACCGCTCTTTTTAGCTGGTGGAATCCAGCCAAAAAACCTTAACCAATTAGATGAATTAAAATACGATGGTATTGCTGTGATTTCAGGAATCATGAATGCAGAACATCCAGACCTTAGGATTGATGAATACCGTCAACATTTAAACTTAACACCATGAGATTAGAAACCATCAATAAACTTTGCTGTCCTTTTGACAAGTCAGATTTGAATTCAAGAATCATTACCAAAGACGAACACGACAACGTTCTGGAGTGCATCTTATCCTGTGTACGCTGTAAACGCATCTACCCGGTTATTTCGGGTATCCCCATCATGAGTCCGGACGAATACCGGGATTTTAAATTCGAGCAGCCCATACTCGAAAAATGGGAGAAGCTTTTGAAGGCTAATCCGGAGACTGGATTTAAGATTTCAAATGGAAAAATAGAAGCCATTGAATAAGCTTTACCCCCAGGCTATAGTCAGCACCTAAGCACAGGCGCTTTTTTTAAGTTCTCAAAGTCGCTTTCAGGGAGGGTATTCTGTTGCTTATCGCTGATGCGTAAGGGATGTAACCGGACTCAACAGGCGGCAGGCCTAGAATACCCCAATAACCTCCACCAATACCCAGAGAGACATCATCAGAACCACAAAAATAAAACTCAAAACAAAAAACCTGATGGCTTTTTTGATATTGTAGAATTTCTTGTCAATGATAACACTTTCCGCATGGATCTGATGGCTTAACTGCTTTACAATCTCTTCGTTGGTTTCGCAGACTGCAGTGATTTCTTCCACGAATTCTTCAGGATCTTTAAAGGCATGGGCTGCATCTCTAAAAAAGAAAACATTGGTATCGTACTTCATTTGCATATTAGGCTGAAAGCATTTGAAACAGTAGTAAATAGATATGATCACACAGGCCACCCATAGCAAAGCAAAGACCATAAACACCGGATTCTCCGTCAATATGCGTTCAAAATTGGATATGCGGTCTACAAACAGACCCAGAATTAAACTGTGAAAAGAAAAGAGGATACCTGCTTTAAGCTCAGAGGCTTTGATGAGTTTTTCCAGGCGCTCTAATTGTTCCCAGTAATTATTAGTATCCTGTGCCATAATCGTAATATTTGATATTATTTTTTATACAGATAATACATATTCAACGGGCTCCTGTTTTTAATAGAAATCTCACCCCTGTCTTCAAATCTGTATTTATCCTTGATAAGACTGTAGGTATCTTCAGAGACACTTATTTTTCCCGGTTCGCAGCTGGACTCTATTCTTGAAGCTACATTGACGGTATCTCCCCAGATATCGTAAGAAAATTTATTTTTTCCCACAACGCCGGCAACCACAGGGCCGGTATGCATGCCCACCCTCACCTTAAATCTCAGGTCACTTACCGCATGTACCTGCTTGGATTTATTTACAAAATCTATAATATCCAGGGCGGCCTGGGCCATAAGTTCGGCATGATTTTCTGTTTGTTCCGGCAGTCCTGCCGCACACATATAAGAATCGCCGATGGTTTTGATTTTCTCTAAATTGTATTTTTCCATGATTTTATCAAACTCAGAAAAATACAGATCTACACTTTCAACCAATTTTTCAGGCGGAGAGTTTTCTGCGTAGGCTGTAAAGCCTTCAAAATCGGTAAATAATACCGTAACCGATTCATATTTTTTAGCTACAACTTTACCAGACTTTTTTAATTCATCCGCCGTGTCTCGGGGTAAAATATTTAAAAGCAGGTTATCGGACCTTTTCTTTTCTTCATCGATGAGCTTATTGGTTTTACTGATGAATTTGGTTCTTCGGTATAATCCGAACGCTAAACCTGAAACTAAAATCATACCTCCTAAAAACCCGTAGGTTAAAATTTTATCATTTTTACGCTTTTGGATCTCCAGATCAAGTTCAGACTGTTTTTGGGAGACCTCAAACTCAGTTCTTTGATTGGCCAGTTTTTGAATTGTAGCTGTGTTGTTTATGCTGTCTTTAGTGGCTATGTAATTTTTAAAATGAAATAAAGATTTAGAAAGTTCATCCGTTTGCTCGTAGAGTTTAGCTAACTGGAGATTGGCTTCACTCATTTGAGTTTTGAGCTCATAGGTTATGGCGATATCTAAACTGCGTTTTGCATAGTCTATAGCCAGTTCAAGCTGCCCTAAGTCCATGTAAATTCCCGAAATGTAATTCAGATAGACAGAAACCGGATAATAATCTTTTTCCTCTTCGAGGATTTTAATGGCTTCCTGAAGGTTTGCTTCAGCCATTTTAGGTTTGTTTTGCTTGGCATACACCATGCCTATATTGCCAAGATTATAGGCCGAACCCAGCCTATAGTCTGTTTTCTTACATAAACCACTGGATTCGTAAAAATAGCCAAGCGCTTTTTCAAAATCCCCCGATTTTAAATACACGTCTCCGGCGTTTAACAAAGCACCGGCCAGGTATTTTTCGAATCTTACCAAATCGGTTGTATCGCTGGTCATTTTAATGAGGTCTCTCAGCTGGCTTAGACCCTCTTCATAATAATCAATGGAAACCGCATAGCTTCCTATATCGGAATACACACCCCCAATGGTGATGTTGGTCAGGGCAAGCCGATCAAATTCTTCAGCATCACTAGCCAGTTTAGCAGCAATCTGATAGTATTCTAAAGCTCTGGAAAGTTCGCTTTTATTCAAATAAACATTCCCCTTCTGTAAGTTTGCAGTGAATAAATACTGGGTGGAATCCGCTTTTGTGGCTTTTTCAATCAGCAGGTCACAATACTTTTCTATTTTTTCCCGGTCCCTTTGCTCTTTAATAATTTCTCTGAGCAGACGTAATTCATCGTTTTGGTCGAAAGTACCGCTGCTGTAGAGCTGTTCTAAACTATCAAGAGCTGACGGGTGGTTCTGAGAATAAAGGGGTCCAATAAAAAAAAAGCCCAGTATAAAGGCTTTTTGAACGAATGACGCTATAAATTCAACTAGTATTTTTGATTTTATATTCAAAATCTGTGTATTATACTTTTTATGATCAGAACTCCTGAATTCTTATGCGGGGATCAATTTCGAATATACCCGGAAGCTGACTGCCATTTCTGTAAACTCTAAATTTCAAACTGTATTTTTCGACATCCCCCGGCTGACCCTGCGCGACTGTCCCGGTAACAATCCCATCGACATCGTTGATGACATTTTGGTCAAAAACATTTTGCCCGCCTTGATAATTAATCGAGTGTAATTCAACGGAACTTTCCGCATTGCTGGCCTGACCTTCCCAGACTACGACATCTCCTACATTTACATAGGTTGTGAAATCAACATTGGAGACATTGGCTTGTTGCCCGAAACTGCACACCTGATTTACATTGTCCCTGGTAATATTGGTCGTATCACAGGTCAGTGTGATGGTATGCGTAGTTTGTGCAAAAATTGTAGTGGTTAAGAAGATTCCTAATACCAATATCATTGATTTTAAAGTGTGTTCTTTTTTCATTCCAGATTGTGTTAATGTTTTAACAAACATAAATAAATATCTGTCACATCCTGAGCACATTAGAGCACAAAATGCCATAAACGAGGCAAAAACCACATCTTCATGTGATGCAAATGACTACGGCATGGAAAAATTTAAAAATCCATACCTCCTTTACACCTCAGCATTTCGCAAAGCTTGTTTACTGCCAGCCTTGCAAAGCCGACGATTTAGATCCAGGTTAGATTTACAAAGGCTGTTCAGTAATACAATCTAAAGTCCAGCAGCTTACAAAGCTTATACTGCTTTTGAAACATCTGTTCAACGACTTCTCTGAGATCGTCATTCTCATAAAACAGGCTAAAAAACAAACGATCCAGGGTATAAGCACTGGACAGGCTTTCGGAGTGAAATCCGTATCCCGAGATGGCCCGGGCCCCGGTAACATCCAGAAAATACTGACACTCGTCATCGGTCAGGTCCAGGATTTTCCGGTTGGCAAAATGGACGACCTTGCCTTTCATTTGACCTTCGAAAAGCTCGGCGATCTCTTCGATGCTGTAATAATACCCATTGATTAAAATGCTATTCGCCTCTCCGGGGAGTACCAGGTAAATGATTTCGTAATCCTGGAAATGATGATCCTCATACAGTAAAAAATTCAGGCTTTCCTCCAGGCCTTCAATCGTATCGCAGGCTTTGTAAATACTCGAAATCTCCTGAGTCAAAGCCATATGCTCCAGTATGCCGACCACGTCGGTGGTTTCCACCTGCTCCGCATCAGGAACGGCTTCGAGACAGTAAATAAAATTTTCAATATCCATACACTGGGTTTTCGGTATAAGGCTGAATCCGTAACAAATTTAACCTAATAGTCCACTTTCAGGGCCTCCTGCTCCACTTTATCCTGAATAGTTTTGAGATCCTGTTTATTAAAACATGACGTGATGCTCAAATAACTAAAATCATTTAATTTAGCTCTACACTTGTAGATGTAAAATATTATTCTACATTTGTAGAAACAATTTTAATCCTGTAGAACATGAAGTTATCAAAATCTGAAGAAGAACTGATGAGCCATTTATGGAAAAGAGAAAAGGCCTTTATGAAAGATTTTCTTGCTGACTATCCAGAGCCGAAACCAGCAACAACGACTATTGCAACGCTCCTAAAGCGTATGACTGACAAAGGCTTTGTAGGGTATAGCCTTTTTGGAAAAAGCCGACAGTACTACCCGCTGGTAGAAAAATCTGCTTATTTTTCTAAGCATGTCAACGGAATAATAAAGAATTTCTTTAATGACAGTGCTTCTCAGTTTGCTTCCTTCTTTACCAAAGAGACAGAGCTTACCAAGACTGAATTGGAAGAACTCAGAAAAATTATAGACCAGCAAATTAAAGATAAATAAGCATGGAACATTTCCTGATCAACTCATCAGTTTGTCTATTTGTGCTTTGGCTGTTTTATAAACTTGCCTTAGAAAATAGTTCATGGCATCACTGGAAACGCTTTTATCTCATCGGTGCACTCCTTATTTCTTCTATCATACCATTTATCGTGATAGAAACCATTGTGATCCCTATACAGGAAACTAGCATAGCCGAAATTGCTGACTTAAGTACTGGCAAGGCTGCTATTGAAGCGCAAAATTTTGAAATCAATGGCTTATACATCTTAATGGCTGTTTATTTGATTGGTGTTGCTGTCATGCTTTGGAGGTTTGGGAAAAACTTCTATTCATTTACAATCAAACCTGATGATGAAGTCAGCCAATACAAAATCTATCCATTGATTTTACGTCAGGAAATTACTGTTCCTCATTCTTTTTTTAACCGCATTTTTGTTAATGCAAAAACTTATAAAAAGGATCTCATACCTGAGGTAGTTCTTGAGCATGAGAAAGCACACCTGGATCAAAAACACAGCATTGACATTGTATTCATTGAACTATTATTAGTGTTTTTTTGGTTCAATCCCATATTCTATATCATCAGATATAGCATGAAACTAAACCATGAGTTTCTGGCTGACCGAAGTGTCATTCAACAAGGGGTTAATACAATGACATATCAGGAACTCATATTACAACATGCTACCAACAGCTATCAGCACAGCATGGCCAATACCTTTCATTTCCCCATAATCAAAAAAAGATTTAACATTATGAAAACCAACACTTCAAAAGCCAATGGCCTATTAAGAAGTCTGGCCGTTATTCCAATCCTCACTTTCCTCATTATAAGTTGTGGAAAGGAAGAAATCCAGCTTGAAGAAATTTCAAACAAAAATTTACCTCAGAAAATTGTATCATTTGTCAATAATAAAATAGATGATAATAAAACATTTCTAATTAATGGCACTGAATATTCTGCTCCAAAAGTAATTGAAGAATTAAAAGATTACCCTAATGCAGGTATGGATTTAGGATTTAAATACAATGAAAAAAGTATCATTAGCATAGATACCAACAGATTTGAATCTGAAGAAAATCTACAAAATGCATTGAATATGTTAATCGAGGAAACAAGCGGAAAATCTTTTGCAGAAGAGCAAATACCAGAATATAATCGCCTCGCCAAAAAACATAAAGCTTATATGGATAAAAATAATACTTTGATTGCATGGAAAGATGATACCTCACGAATGCAAGATCTTTACCATTCAATGACCCAGGAACAAAGAGATAATAATGAATCATGGCCTTATTTAGGTAGAGTAAGTGATTTAAAACCGGGGCAAGTACCACCACCACCTCCGCCAGCACCAGCTCAAAAACAACAAAACCCTCCAACCCAAAAAGAAGTTGGGGCTTATAATGCCTGGGCTAAAAAGATACATAGTGAAACAACTCAACTTTCCGGAAACGCAAAATTATTGCCAATTGTTGACGAACACAGCTTAAGCAAATTCTTAGAAATATATAAAAGAATGTCACAAACTCAGAAAAATCAATCTATTGAGTTTCCATTCCCAGGTCTTAAAGATAGCCAACACAGTTTTATGTCAGATACATTAACCGAAAAACAAGCAGCCACCAAAAACCAAATAGCTGACTATAATGCCTGGGCCAGGATAATTAACTCTGCCATGGAAAAAGCAGAAGCCACCAATAATAAAAGCCTGTATCCTATTGTAAAGCAAAAAGACCATGACAAATACTATAACATATACAGAAATATAATGACCGAAACGCAGAGAAAAAATTCTGAACCCTGGCCTAGTTTTCCACCTCCTCCAGCGCCTCATAATTCACCTTCTCCAGAATAGCTTTGACATCGCTGTTGGTTTGGGGATGAAACAAATCCTGACTCACGGGATGATACTCGAACTGATCTTCATCGTAGTCTGTGGTTATAATGCCTTAAATTTCCTCCTGATCTCGGTCGTCCTTCAGCCAGTCGTTTTCCTGATCTGAAGATAGCATCACAGGCTGTCGATTCTTTTTGTTGTGGATTTTAGCAAATAAGGGGGAAGCTTCTTTGGCAAGAATGCCAAAGGTGACTTTGTTTTCTATACGGGTGTAAATCCCCGCCAGGGACAAAAAGTCCTTATCTTTTGGTTTAAACACAAACGGATACTTATCTCCCTGGTGATCATGAGGTTCAAAAAAAGCGGAAACCGGAATAATACAGCCTTTGGTATAGATGGACTGCCTGTACAAAAAATGATCGAAGGCTTTTTCGGACCTGGCATTGATGCCGCCTCCAAAGTTCCTGGCCGCTTTGTAATAGGCTTACAACTCCTCTACCGATTTATCTTCCGGCGCTATGCCCCAGGTTTCAGCAGCCAAAACACGAGGTTTTCCTGCGGAATGAAAAGCATCTGCGGGTGGGTAAAGCAGATGATCTGGTAGTGAGGCTCCTCAAAGATATCACGTTTGCTTTCATCACTGAGTTTCACCTTGTACTCTGCTTCTATTTTTTTCAACGTTCTGGACCAGGGAGGTATGGGCGCATATGGGTCAAATTCTTGATTTGAAGTTATAAAAAATCCTACTCAAAAACAATGGATCACAGCGACTATTCCTTTGGTTTCCGCTGCTTCTTATCCCAGTAAATGTAATACACGAAACCAGCTAATAAGATTAAGGATCCCCATTTCAACAAGTCTAGGTTCTCACCCAATACCGCTATAAGAACAATGAGCGGTAGAATTCCTATGAGGGTCGCCCCTATAAATCGCCAGTAACCCATTTTTAAAATACCCCCTACAAAACTGATGGCATCGTTGGAAAGGAAGGGGTTGAGCCGTGTGATGATGACGGCCCAGAATCCGTACTGGTTAATGAATTCTTCTACCTTGTTTTCGGTCTTCTGTCCCAGAAGTTTCATGATGAGAGTCTGACTTAAATAGCGCCCGACAAGATAGCCCACCGAGGAGGCCACAAAAATAGCAGTCAGACTGATAAGACTGCCCCAAAACCCGCCATAGGCCAGTATAGAAACCAATATGAGGGCCGGACTTGGAATCACTATTAAAAACATCTGCGTCACCATGGCCAGAATGAGAACTAAGGGACCATACCAGCCAAAATCATCCACCCAGTTTTTGATCCGCTGCTCATCCCCGCTGGTCAGGATCAGCCAGGCTTCGTCGAGAAATTGCTGCAGGCTCGGCACCAAAAAATAAGCGGTCACTAAGCCGCCCAGGAATATCAGTGAAAGCACAAGCGGCATAGGGCTTTTGCTGGTACTGCTTTGACTTGAATTTTTCATCGCTTCCTGTTATGCTTAGACTGACCTTGCTCTGGAGTTCCTGCTGCAAAACTAATACGAATTTGAATATTAAAATTGGTAAAAGCGCTGGATTTTAAATACAATCCCATTTTGAAGGAGTTATAAGTTAAACCGGCCACCCATAAAGAAGGGGATTCGGAAAATCCTAAAGCAATTCAAGTTAGGGCCCCTACTCTTCCGGGAGTAATTCCGCCAGCTGAACTCAGGTTTAAGACCTCAGTACTGAAGCAGTTCTTATAACTCTGGAGGTAAATAAAAAAAGCCTCCACATGTGGAGGCTTTAGAAAAAATTAAAGGATGAAATTTATTTTTTAATAAATCTCAAGGTTTTTGATGTTTTCCCATCATTAGCATCAACTTTGGCAAAATAAACGCCACTGGACAGATTACTGACGTCAATGGACAGGTCTTTGCCTGTGGTGATTAATCTTCCATTCATATCATAAATGGCAACTTTATCTAACTTAAAATTAGATCCTTCAATTGTTATGAATTGTGATGCCGGATTTGGAGAGAGTTTTATGTTGAGATCTAAACCTAAATCTCTCACTCCTAAGGTTGTCTCCACAACTACAATTACAGAAACCGTTGTACTATTCCCTTCAGCATCTGTAGCCGTTAAATTGACTTCATATTCTCCAGCTGAAGTAAATGTATCCTGATCCAGACTCAATGTGATATTACCTTCAGAAGAACAGTTATCTGTTACACTTAATAAGACATCAATGGGCTGAATACTCACGGTATTATTGGAATCCAGGCTAACATTAATACTAACTGTTTCTAGTATCGGAGCCAGGTTATCAACAACAGTCACTATGGCAGTTGCCGTAGACTGATTGCCTGAGGTATCCGTCACCGTTAAAGTTACAGTATTTTCACCCAGAGTTGAACAGTCAAAACTAGTAACATCCAAAGCTAAAACTTCAATACCACAATTGTCTGAAGAACCGTTATCTATTTGAGCAGCAGTAATACTTGCAGCACCAAATTCGTCCAATTCTAGACTTAGATTCTGAGCAACAGCCGCTGGTACAGCAGTGTCTGTCACAGTCACTATCGCTGTCGCGGCAGACTGATTGCCAGAAGCATCAGTCGCGGTTAACGTTACGGTGTTTTCTCCCAAAGTTGAACAGTTGAAACTGGTGACATCCAAAGCCAAGTTATCAATACCACAATTGTCCAAAGAACCATTATCAACCTCAGCAGCAGTAATACTTGCAGCACCAAATTCGTCCAATTCTACACTTAGATTCTGTGCAACAGCCACTGGTACAGCAGTGTCTGTCACCGTCACTAATGCTGTCGCAGTAGACTGATTGCCTGAGCTATCCGTCACGGTTAGAGTTACGGTGTTTTCACCCAGAGTTGAACAGTTAAAACTGGTGACATCTAAAGCCAAGTTATCAATACCACAATTGTCTGAAGAACCATTGTCAACCTCAGCAGCAGTAATGCTGGCAGCTCCAAATTCATCCAATTCTAGACTTAGGTTTTGAGTGACAACCGCTGGTACAGCAGTGTCTGTCACCGTCACTATCGCTGTCGCCGTAGCCTGATTGCCTGAGGTGTCAGTTACCGTTAAAGTTACGGTGTTCTCACCCAGAGTTGAACAGTCAAAACTGGTGACATCTAAAGCCAAAGCTTCAATACCACAATTGTCTGAAGAACCGTTATCTATTTGAGCAGCAGTAATGCTGGCAGCTCCAAACTCGTCTAATTCTACCGTTAGATTTTGAGTAACAGCCGCTGGCACAGCAGTGTCTGTCACAGTCACTATCGCTGTCGCCGTAGCCTGATTACCTGAGCTATCCGTCACCGTTAACGTTACGGTGTTTTCTCCCAGAGTTGAACAGTCAAAACTTGTGACATCTAAAGCCAAGTTATCAATACCACAATTGTCTGATGAACCGTTATCTATTTGAGCAGCAGTAATGCTGGCAGCGCCAAATTCATCCAATTCTAGACTTAGGTTTTGAGTCACTGCGGTAGGTAAACTATTATCAACAACAGTAACAGTTGCCGTGCCAGTTGAAATATTACCATTTACATCAGTTGCGTAGAGAGTAACAGGGTTAATGCCAACATCAGAACACTGGAAATCTAACTGAGTTTTAGTTTCCGTGTTTGAAAAGCTAAACCCGGGAAAATAACCAGTTATTATATTAAGCCTCCAAGCTTCAGGTAGGTCAGCCATCGTAACTCCTGAGGATGAGTTCAAGTATTTAGTTGTTCCAAGAACTGAAAAATCAGATTTAATAAAGAAAGGTTCTGTTGGGTCAAATAGATCTCCGGCAATTTTGCCTTGCTGTTCGATCGTAAAAGTTGTTCTGGTAGTTGAGGTTTCCCAGGTCACATCTCCAAGCGAATTATTATTACCTCTCCATTGGATGTTTCTATCTTGTGTAGAGCCAGCCTTTCTGTATTTTATACGAAGAACATCACCAATCCTTAAGAATTGATCTATTTGAGTTACAGGTTCGAAGCTTATTGGATCATTTGCCGTATTCATCGAAACAAAGCCAACATTGAAGCCAAGTGATGAAGTTCTAGATGAATTTTGAAGTGCATAATCGTTAGAAACCCCATAAATCAAAGCATTAAATAGACCACAATTATCCGAACTGCCATTATCAATTTGGTCTGAAGCAATGCTTGCCTCGCCATTAGCATCAAGTTCTACGATTATGTCTTGAGTAATTACCGTCGGCACAGTTGTATCTGTTACAGTAATAATAGCTGTCTCTGTAGCCTGGTTCCCAGAGGTATCGGTCACCGTTAAAGTCACGGTGTTTTCTCCCAGAGTTGAACAGTCAAAACTGGTAACATCTAATGCTAAACTTTCGATATCACAATTGTCAGATGAACCATTATCAACTTCAGCAGCAGTAATGCTGGCAGCTCCAAACTCGTCTAATTCTACACTTAGATCTTTTGTTAAAACTGTTGGGGCTGTATTATCTTGAACGGTTACTGTAAAGCTCGAAGTTGTAGAATTTCCAGATGCATCTGTTGCTGTGTAGGTTACCGTTGTTGAGCCTACATTAAAAACATCACCTGAATTATGAGTACTTGTGAAAGCTTGAACTGTACAATTATCTGTAGCATAAACTCCTGTCGAAACAGAAGTTCTCATGGTTAATTGCCATCCTGGATTTAATCCATAATTATTAGAATAATAGTTACCGTAATTGTAAGATTCATTAGCTACTATGGAACCGATGTCATTCAAAAACCTTACTGTATATATATTTCCTGATTGGACAATTAATCCAGCACCTGCTGTTATATTCAATTCTTCCCAGCCAGAGCAAACATTACCTAGATTGTAGAAATTAGTATATAATAATGTGCCGGAAATACCATCTCCAGCGTATATTTCCATTGTAAATGCTCTATTTACACATCCATTAGTAAATATTTCTATTTGTGATAATGCTCCGGATTGTCCGGCCGTAAATGACTGCCATTGGTCTGACCCAGCTGTTCCAATGGAAGACTGGTCCTGATTAAGGTCTAAAACAGTTTCAGCCCAATTAACCGTTGCATCACAGCTTCCTGGAGTGTTACTCACAGTTATGTTTGAAGGAATATTTGAAATTGCCGGAGAGGTATTATCTACAACGGTAACTATTGCTGTCGCATTAGCCTGATTACCTGAAACATCAGTCACCGTTAACGTCACTGTGTTTTCGCCCAGAGTTGAACAGTCAAAACTACTGACATCCAAAGCTAAACTTTCAATACCACAATTGTCTGATGAACCATTGTCTACATCAGTAGCTGTAATACTTGCAGCTCCAAACTCGTCTAATTCAACAGTTAGATTTTGAGTGACCACTGTTGGTGCTGCAGTATCTTCAACGTTGATATCAAAATTGCAGTTTGAAATATTACCATCTATATCTTCTGCTGTCCAGGTGACGGTGGTAGTACCAAGGTTAAAATCAACTCCATCAAGACTAGTACCTGTTCCTGTAGTAGCACCCGATAAGGTGTAATTTCTGGCTATATTATTGTAAATTTCAAGTCTTCCATTTAAGAGATTTGCAATATCACCATGAGTGCCCGTAATTATAAACCCCCACTGCTCTCCTGCTGTCACAGTCACTGAGGAATTACCTGAATTGCTGAAAGAGCAGCCTCCACCGGAGTACAATGTTTCCACAATAGTGTCGGGAGTGCCCACCCATATGCGGTATAATGCCTGACTCTGAAACCAGGAATGACAGCCCTGCAAAAACCAGTCAAAAGAAATGGTTTCGGTTGCATTTGCTGTAATTGAATAGGTATAGGTTCCATTTCTTGGCGTGCCGTTTCCATTATAGGCCAGCCTTAAACGCTGCTGACCAGTAACTTCAGCATAGTCTATGCTTGTCGTTCCTCGTGATGCCGTTGCAGACCAGTTGTCTTTGTTAAGGTAATCTTTGACCACATCCTCACTTACAGAAGGATCCCAGTTTGTTCCGGTATGCGTGTAAGCACAGGAGTCTGTATTCGTGCTTAAGGTTTGGTCGTTAATACAGTTTAAAATGGGTACGGAATTACTAACAACAGTGAAATCTGTTTTTGCTTCAGATGTGCCTTTATCCTCTTTAACATCTGCAGGCTTTAAAAGGCTAAAGCTCTCTTTCTGAGTTTCAGTTTTAGAAAGGTTTGAATCTCGAATACTGTAGTAAGTATCCCAAAATAGTTTGGAGGATGAATTTTCTTCATTTCTGTTTTGTGCAACTGTTGTAGTAATACACATCAAAAATATAAGAGTTAAAAAAGTAAAGTAGTTTTTTTTCATTATTGTTTTATTAAGGATTAAAAAGGACTGATGTGATCACATGAATTAAAAGAGATATGTTTTGATCACTTTATTGACTTGATACCATCTCTTATCTTAGTAATTCAGCATAGGCAGGTTGATTAGATTAGAGGTATAAATAAGGATTTTTCAATACTATTGAGATGGATTGACATCTGACCTGGACCGGGCATTGAAAAAAGAAAGATGAATGATGAATTAGAATAGGCTAAGTTGTGGAGTGTACATGTATTATAAAAATTTAAGTCCGTACTTGTCATAAATGAAAAAAATCAATATTTTTCTGTATTACTTAAAATTTGAATTTTGTAAATTTTAAGCTTATGCTTTCCTAACGTATTCATAACGAAACAAATGTGATATTTTAAATCCTGTGAATATTAAAAGATGTTAAAAATTTAACATTATATTATGATAAAATATGAGACCTGAGCAATGAAGTTCTTTAGCCGTAAGGTGTCATTCAGACCTCGCTTGCTAAATGCCTCTGATTATATGTATACTTATAAAGACTTGATGTAAAATTCAGTCAAAAGTGGATTAGGTTGGGAGATTTCACCAAACCTCAAGAGGAATAGTTTCGGGATATGAATTAGATTCCTGCAGGGTTAAAAATCTAAAATTTTTAAAAAAAGACTAATACCATCATTTTATCTTTAAAAAAAAAACAGTTCTGCCCTTATAGCAAACCTATGAGTTCGTATTCGTCATACCGGCTTTTCTTATGGCTTCTTTTCTAAGCAGCTGTCAGTTCTGACCGGTTCAATATCTACACCTACGGAATAAATTTTCAGGTTCTGAATCATCCGGTTTCAAGGACATATCGTTAAGGCGATTACTATTAGCTTCATAGCAAATACAGGGCTTTAAAGCTTTCCCCCCACGTCCTCAAAATAAAAATTTAGTAAGCCTTCCAAAGAATGATTTAGTATGCACTTGTATCAAATGCTGCAAAAGCCGGAAGACTCCCAAAACAATTAAAAAGCCGGAGCTGTTCCTGTGAATTGAACTAACTTTACTTCAAAAAACAGCTTGAAAGAAAGCATCAAACAACTCGAATTATTCTTTAAGAGTTCCAATTTTGATCGCGGTATTCGTGTGGGCGTAGCGCTGGCCATACCCTTTGCTGTTTTTTACGCTTTAGGTTATTTCGAATTGGCTCTTCCCGTTGTATTAGGTGCGTTTTTAAACGCTCCGGGAGACATGCCAGGCAGTAGAAAACGCAAAGTTAACTCTATTCTGATCAGTACGGGTTTAACCATGCTGATCACCGCCATCATCCTGTTTACAAAACCATACCTGCCCCTCTTATTAATCACCATGGGAGTGATTGCCTTTTTTGTATCCCTGCTGTCTGTTTATGGGTTTAGGGCCTCTCTGGTGTCTTTCTCAGGCTTATTGGCAATGGTCATTGCCTTTGCAATCGATAAAACATCGACTTCTGCTATTTTGATCCAGGTGGCCCTGATGGGCGTCGGTGGTCTCTGGTATTTAGCGGTATCCCTGCTGTTTCAAGTCATCTTCCCCAATAAAGATCAAAATCAGTTGCTCTCGGATACGCTGCAGTTGACCGGTGAGTATTTGAAGCTGCGTGCCAAACTGCTCACCAGTACAAAAAATAGAGACCAGCGCATTCAGCAAAATTTCAGTCTTCAAAATCAAATCAACGATAAGCACGAAAGCCTTCGAGAGACGCTATTATCCGCCAGAAAACACTCAGGACGCTCACGCTACGAAGAGAAACAACTCCTGATATTTATTTCGACCATCAAAATTTTTGAACTCATCGAAGCCGAGCAGATGAATTATGAAACCATCGCTAAAATTTTTAAGGATAAAAAAGAATTTTTAAAACCGGCAAAACAATTGAATAAGCGTATGGGCAACCATCTCATTCGTCTGTCCGAAGTGCTGATGCAGCGCAATGCATTACCCGATAAAAAGAAGTTGACGCTGGCTTTAACCAGGGCAAACGATTCCATAACGGCTTATCTGGGAAGGCTTAAGCTGCCCCAGGCCAGAGAAGGCGCTTTGATCTTGAAAAACTTATACGATTTCCAGGAACAGACGCTGGAAGAAATTACAGCGATCAGAAGAGCAATGGATAATGTGAAAGAGGCTTCAAAAGTGTCTTTAAAACGCCAGGATGCCAGCCAGTTTTTGACCCTGCACGAGTACAGGCTGAATATGATCTTACAAAACCTGCGTCTGGACTCCACCTTATTCAGGCACTCATTAAGACTTAGCATAGCCATGCTGTTCGCCTACAGCCTGGGCCTCTTTTTTGAAATACAAAACACCTACTGGATTTTACTTACCATCATAGTCATTATGCGTCCCAGTTATGGATTGACCAGGGAGCGCTCTAAGGATCGAATTACAGGTACCCTCATTGGAGCGGTCATCGCTGTGGGGATTGTTTTACTGACTCAAAATGAAATAGTCTATGCGGTCCTGGCCCTGGTCTCTCTGGTTTTTGCCTTCGCCTTGATTCAGCAGAACTATAAGTGGGCTGCAGCCCTTATCACCATTAGTATTGTATTTGTCTACTCGTTTATCAACCCTAAAGCCTTGGAAGTTATACAGTACAGGGTGATAGATACCTGTATAGGGGCGATCATCGCCGTAGTGGCTAATTACAGCCTGCTGCCCAGCTGGGAAGTATTTAACCTTAAACAGGTCCTCATAAAGGCACTTAAAGCCAACAAAACCTATCTTCTGGCTACTCAGGACTTATACAGGGATCCTGAGGATAATATTTTGGCTTATAATTTGGCGAGAAAAGAGGCCTTTCTGGCTATCAGCCAGTTGAACGCTGCCTTTCAGAGACTGACTCAGGACCCTAAATCCAAACAAAAAGAATTTCAGCTGATTTATGAAATGGTAACCCTTCACCAGACGCTCATTGCTGCCATAGCCTCTATCGGCAACTTCATCACCCAGCATCAAACCACCCCGGCTTCTGTTGAATTCAATATGCTCATCCAGAGAATCTCAAATACACTTCAGGGCGCCCTGGATGGTCTGGAACAAACTTCAACTCAGGACAACATAGCTCAGGCTAAAGCTGAAGATGCTCATGAGAAATTGCTCAACAAATATAAGCGCTTAGCCCAGGCAAGAGATGAAAACATCAAACTTGGGAATGAAGCTCTGGATACCGAAACCCTGCATGCGTTACAGGAAGCCTACCTCATCTCTAACCATCTGGGATGGCTTGTCTCTTTAGCCGATAATTTGAAGCGCTCTACAAAGCGCTACAAGGAGACGATTTTGCAGGAGGAATGAAAAGCTCATCATCTACGTTAAGCTGAAACCCTTTCTATCAGGGTTTTACAACCGCTTTCTTAAATTAAATAATACTGACTTTTTACCTGCGCAGGTATCTGTCCCTGTCAAAGTCAAAATACCTTGTCTTTGGGATTCAACACAGGGCTGCTTTTCAGCCTCGTGACCCTTAGGTTCAAAATAACCAGACACAGTCAGAATATCGTTTTTATAGAACTATTCCGATTTAAAATTACTATTTTTAGGTGACTATAATGAACAGGAAAGAACTGTATAGCACAGATGAAGAAGTCTAAACTTGATAAGCTACTCAAAGAAGAAGAAAAAACCACAGAATCACTATTCTCTTTGATTTATTACTTTGCTAAGGACTGGATGCGACCCTCGCCCAAACACCCCCTTGCACTCCAGATTCTTCTTTTTATTTTAAAATTACCTGTCCTGATCTTATTTCTAAGCTTATCCCCTGTCATTTTTTTATTTTTGTTCATCACTCTTGTTGTTGGATTATGAAACAGGAAAGCCCCGTCCTAATCCTGGTGATTGTTTCTGCATCGCTGTTTTTGATACATCAGTACCTTCAACTTGGAGTTCAATTTCAAATAGATTTTCTAGATAATTATTTAGACCCTGCAGTCCTTATGCCGCTACTATTATATGCAGTGCTTTGGGAACGCAGAATTCTTTTACGCAACAGAAACCTGGTTTTGCCCTACACCGATATATTGGGCTACTTTTTACTCATCCTGCTCTTCGGGGAACTCCTTTTTCCGCTAATCAGTGAAAAATTCACGGCAGACTATTGGGACATTCCTGCCTATGCCTTTGGTTCCCTCGCCTATGTCATCGCAAGGGAAATCTCCAATTTTAAAAACTTCAGAAATGACGAGTCTTGATTCTCGGAACTTCTGGAGAAACAACCAGGATAACTATAAAAATCATGCGCAATTACATTCTGATTTCCATCCTCTTTCAGGCATTCCTTTTCCTGTTCAGCGGATAAGATCACAGGCTGGAATAATTTGAACCGGACGCTGCGACTTGGGTTCGCTTTCAATCGTTTTATGCTATGGAAAGCCTGAGTGAATTTTACTCCCCTGACATCCAAGCTTACAGAGATAAGGTTGAAATGCTGTCCATGATGTCGACCGATGATCCTGAATTCTGGGTAGCCAATACACAAACCCCTGTGGTAGCGTCAACAGAATCTACAATAGCTACCCACCATGCCTACCATGCAAAAACATTAAGGCTTAGGGCCAACGCATTGGTTATTAAGCATGTGAGTTATCATGGATATTATGAAGACCCCAGCGGGGGAAAGCTTTGTCGACTTTATTCTTAGAAAAGCCGGGGAAGAATAATTATGGCCTTGAAACCAAGTTTTGAGCATACCCAATATCATGTTTCTATATGCTTTTACGTATAAAACATCCATTTTTAACCCTTTTATATCCAATTGCATATAATTAAAAAATTGATGGTGTTGAAAAATATCGCTATGGTTAAAAATTTAGCAGAAATACCTCTACAAATATTGCAATGCATTTATTATTTTGGTATTGAGCTAAATCCCTTCCTATGGTGATTTTAATTTTTTTTTTAAAATATTAAATCGTTTGTTGTCAGTTAATTAAAACTTTATTTTATAGTTTTGTTTACACTTGTTTATGAGATCGAATAAATTTCGGTCCTTCTAAGCACCAAAAACGCACATTATGAACATTAAGTGGAGTCTTAGTATCTTAGTAATTATCGCCTTCATAGGCTGTAAGGAACAATCAAATCAGAAGAAAGAGGAAATCAGCAGTGTTGAAGAGGAGAAACAGGATGTCATTAACATCGTCACCGAGGACATGGATTTCCAGATGCCCGATACGATTCCTTCAGGCTGGAATACCTTTCGCTATAAAAACCTCTCCCCACAGACCCATTTTTTTCTTGTAGACAAGTACCCGGAAGGAAAGACTTCAGAAGACGCAGAAAACCTGGTTGCCCCCGTATTTGATGATGCCATGAAATTGATAATGGAAGGGAAAAGTGAAGAAGGTTATGCCGAATTTGCAAAACTTCCAGATTGGTTTGGAGAGGTTGTATTTGTGGGTGGTTCAGGCTTGCTGTCACCTGGTCAGACTGGAGAAACCACCTTTCGTCTCAAACCGGGGGAATACGTTATTGAATGCTACGTTAAAATGAGTAATGGTGTGTTTCACACATCTATGGGCATGACGAAAGACCTTTTTGTAAGCGCTGAGGATTCCGGTAATGAAAAGCCGACAGCGGATACCGAAATTACGATCTCCAGCACAGATGGAATTGTATTCAACGACTCCATAAGTCCCGGGGAACACACCTTCTCCGTCTTTTACAAAGACCAGACCGTTCACGAAAATTTTGTCGGGCACGATGTTAACCTGGTTAAGCTGGGTGAAAACGCCAACCTGAATGCACTTGAAAACTGGATGAACTGGGCGGACCCAAAAGGCCTGATGGAACCCGCCCCCAAAGCGGTCGCCTTTATAGGAGGTGTAAACGATATGCCCGAAGGGCGAATGGGGTTTTTCAAAGCAAATTTGGAACCCGGTAACTATGTACTCATATCCGAAGTCCCTAATGCTTCAGGCAAAAACCTCATGAAGATTTTTGAGGTCTCTGAATAAAAGTAGGCGGCTGTATCCCGAGGAATCTTTTACAAATAGGAAGAGGTAATTTAATAGATATATAAATTTTCCAGGAGGAATAAGGCGTTAAAACGCACTTATATTGGAGTATATAAAAGTCAGCCTTCATAAAAACAACATGCATTAACACACTTAACACATGACTAAAAAAAAACGCACCTGGAAATTTTGGACAGGAAGCACCTTACTGGTATTATTCATCCTTGGAGGATTATGGCTGACCAATCTCATATGGTTCAAACCTTTTAGCATCACTCATTTTTATGAAAAGGTATTCGTAGAACTTGTATTAGATAGCCCGGAATTAACTACAACACTGGGTGTTCCAATCATTTATGACTGGTCTAAAGATGAACTCAATGATATTTCTGATGCCAAACAGTGGGAAAACTTCAATAAGGCCAAAGAAGATTACGAAACGCTATTAAGTTATAATTATGAAAATCAATCGCCAGAAAATCAACTCAACACGGATATTTTAGGGTATTATATGAAGATGAATACGGTAGAAGCTGAACCTTTTTTCTACCATAATTATCCTGTTAATCAAATGTATGGTATACAAAACGGTTTGCCCAGTATGATGGAAAGTTATCATAAACTCAATGATGTTATTGACATTGAAGCCTATATCTCACGTTTATCAAAATTCGACACTAAATTTTCTCAGCTTATAGAAGGCCTCAAAATAAGAGAAGCAAAGGGAATTATCACACCAAAATTTATCAATACCATTCTAATTTCCGAAATGAAGGGATTTGTTGGCACTAAAACGGATAGTTTAGGACAGTCACATACCAAACCAAATGCTGTGACTTCCAATATTCTTTATACCAATTTTGAAACCAAAGTGGATGCCCTGAAAGAAATTTCAGAAGAAGAGAAAACGATCTATAAAAAAGAAGTCGCTGAAGCTATGGAAACGTCGGTTTTTCCTGCTTATAAAAATCTTATTTCCTATTTTGAACATCTAAATTTAAAAGCTACCAATACTGCAGGTGTATGGAAATTACCCAACGGTGACGCCTATTATCGCCACATGTTAAAGCTAAATACCACTACAGATTATACGCCAGAACAGGTACATAGCCTGGGGCTTTCCGAAGTAGACAGAATCAAGTCGGAAATGTACGCTATACTGGAGGCAGAAAACTATAGGGATTCTACCAAAACCATAGGCCAAATTATTCAACAGCTCAATACAGAAGAACGGTTTCTGTATCCGGATTCCGATGCGGGACGAGAAAAGATTTTAGCTGATTATAAACGTATGATCGATCATATAAGCCAAAACATGAGTGAGGCTTTCAACATTAGGCCAAAAGCAGGTTTAGAGGTAAAACGTGTTCCTGAATTTAAGGAAGCTGGTATGCCTTTAGGTTATTATGAAGGCCCTGCAATGGATGGATCGCGTGGTGGTGTCTTTTATGCCAACCTAAGGGATACGAAAGAACATGTCACCTATTTTATGAAAACACTGGCCTATCACGAAGGTGTTCCCGGACATCATTTTCAACTCGCCATACAAAATGAACTTCAGGGTATTCCCACATTTAGAACCGTTATTCCTTTTACAGCATACAGCGAAGGCTGGGCACTCTATGCCGAACGCCTGGCCTGGGAATTGGGTTTTTACGAGAACGACCCTTTTGGTAATCTGGGCAGGCTACAGTCAGAGATGTTTAGAGCGGTACGTTTGGTTGTCGACACTGGTATGCATTATAAAAAATGGACACGAGAAGAGGCCATTGATTATATGATCCAAAATACAGGCATGCCTACATCGGATGTTATTACAGAGATTGAACGCTATGTTGTTGCCCCCGGACAAGCCTGCGCCTACAAAGTTGGGATGCTGGAAATCCTGGAACTACGGGAAAAAGCAAAACAAGAACTCGGGAGCCAGTTTGACTTGAGGGAGTTTCACAACGCCGTTTTACAAAATGGCGCTATACCTTTAGATGTTTTAGAGAAGGTAATCAATGACTATATCCAAATGACCTTGGAAAACCAGACTGTCTAAACGCTAAATGGAGAATGCTATTAAAATATTTCCCGGGAAAACTTTAAAAAAACTTAGCGGTGCTGAAAATCACAAAGGCTCCGTCATCAAATTTACATTCACCCTTACAAAACATGCAACGTTGCAAACAGGGTTTTTATAACCAGCCGTTGCACCAGTATTTAAAATCTGTCTTTTCCTGAAATAGGTTGAACAAAAATCAATCATTTAATTCAGGATCAATGTAAAAGGATATTATAATAACTTTCATAAATACCTCTTTATCACCGATACGCAATCCTCTTCAATTGCCTATCAAAAATGAGGCTCTCTGCCATCGCCAAGGATTCTTATATTTTCAACTTTATGCTAAGGCTGAAGCATTTCCTCAGGTCATTTTGATTTGCTTTAAGCGCTTAAGTTCGATGACAAGGCTTTAAATTAAGCGCTTAAAGCAAATATCCAAGTCTATCACTATATGATAGACCAATAAATCAATAAGCTTCGTAGGCTTTTTTAAGTTCATTTCTGATCTCCTGAGCGAGACTTAGTGGCTCCAGAACTTTAGCCATAGCGCCGTATTTTAGGATGAGTTGTCGTAACTCGTCGTTGATCACCACATAATATCCGTATACCACATGCGTGCGTGTGGACCGAATTAATTTCTGGCTGCGGTGGAGCGGTGCATGTTCTAAAAACGCACTTTGAGAATTTTCAAAAGCAATCAGGATCAGCTCCTTTTCCTTATTGATTTGAGAAACCCCGACGCATCCCCTAAATTTCTCTTTCAGGGGATAGTTTTTAGGTTCAAAGGTTTTCTGCCTGAGCACCAGGGCTTCTATGCGATCTATCCCCAGTGTTCGTATTTTATTTTTCCCCACTTCCCCGACGACATACCAGCGACCCTGGTATTGCTTTAATAAATAAGGTTTCAGGGTATACGTAATGACCTTTGAGGCACTACACTTTCGATGTGCGATTTCAATAACCTGACGGTTTTTAGTCGCCATTAACAAGCGGTCCAGGTATTCTATCCCCTGAAGCTGCTGTTCATTTTCGAAGTCGATACAGTTTAAGGAAAGCTTCCCTTCCAGGATACCGGCACTAAGCGCCTCTGAAAGCTGGTTGAACTGTAAAAACTGAATGAGCTGAGCAACCTCATCCTGGTCTTTGACAGCTAGGCTATAGGTATGATCTGAGGCCTCATAGCCTAATTCGATGCCGAAATCCTCCTTCAGGGTTTTTTTATCGCGCTCGAAAGTGGCGATGCCAACGGATAAGTCGTGTTTTTCGAGCAAACCTAATAGCGCCTTAGCGGTTGCCGGTTTCCGGTTCAGGTGGTTCACAAGAATATATAAACGCTTGAGTTTATTGTTGAGCTTCACTGGCATAGGAAAGGTATTTAAAGGTCTATCACATAATGATAGACAATATACGTAAATTTTACAAGACAGTCACATTCACATTAAAACTGTAATTTTTTTTATAAACATCTGGATTTAGAGATGAAGCTTAAAGTTCATTCAATAAATTGGATTTCAAAATAAAACCAGTTAAAGTACCTCCTAAATCCAATCCATACCTGTAGGTTAACTTTTTAAAAGTAGATTTGAAAATCTAATTTTGCTATAAAAAGGCTTCAAAATAAAAACGTAAATGAAGAAAGTATCCTTAGTTTTATCCGGAGGCGGTGCAAGAGGCCTCGCCCATATAGGAGTTCTTGAAGAACTGGAAGAACAGGGTTTTGAAATTCACTCCATCACAGGAACGTCTATGGGAGCAGTGGTTGGCGGGATTTATGCCGCCGGAAAAATGAAAGCGTTTAAAGAATGGATTTTAAAACTCGATAAAATTGACGTCTTTAATTTAGTGGATTTCACTCTTTTTAAAGGGGGGTTCATTGAAGGAGACAAAGTTTTTAAAGAATTATCTGGTTTTATTCCGGACACCCAAATTCAAGACTTACCCATTCGATTTTGCGCCACCGCCACCGATTTAATCAGCAAAAAACAGGTGATTTTCAAGGAAGGAAGTCTGTATAAGGCCATGCGGGCTTCCATAGCTATTCCGAATGTCATCACCCCGCTGAAACATGAAGAGTCTCTCCTTGTTGATGGTGGCGTCATCAATAATATTCCTATCCCCCATGCTCCGCGAAACGACAGGGATGTTTTGATCGCGGTAAATGTAAATGCAGACCTTCCCCTGCCCGAGAAAAAGGAAGAGAAAAAGGAAGAGAAAGAGGAAAAGAAAAAAGGAGAAGAAGAGCGATCTTTTTATCAAAATACAATTGATAAGTTTAATAAGAATCTGAATGAATTATTCCCGGAGGATGATAGCAATGAGTTAAGCTATTTTGATATCATGAATGTCTCCTTTGAAATAATGAGAAACGAAATGGTGAAATACACGCTTGAAAAACACCCCCCCGATATTTTAATAGAAACGCCGCGGTATAGCTGTGAGATCTATGATTTTTATAAAGCCGATGAATTAATAGAAATGGGACGCAAGGCAGCACTCAAGGCTTTGAACGATTATAAAGACGATCAGTGACTAACTGAAAAGTCCGCGATAACCGACTTAATACAGGGTATACAAGGTAGTTTTAATAACACCTTTGTGATCTTCCGACGGAATGGTCAGTAGGTTTTTTTCTTCCTTGACTTTAAAATGAAATGGCGGCGCTAATAAATTGACGCCGCTTTGCTTTTTAAGCCGTGTTCCCTGTCCGGAAATGATCTCTTTATTCGGCACAAATTCACCCTGAGGCAGATGCTCGGTGAGAATGAGGTATTTATAATGACTTAGTTTGGTTAGAATATTGTGTATCTCATCATTTGAGAGATGCTGCAGCACCTGTCTCAAAATAACCACCTCAGCGGCCGGCAAATCATCGACCGCTATATCCAGACACCGAAACTCTAAGTTTTCATCCGTAAAGGTTCTGGAATTATAGTCTATAAGCTCCTCAACGATATCCACACCGATATACGTTTCGGCATACTGTACCAGATGTTTTCCAATATTAAAATCGCCACAGCCCAGGTCACAAATGACAGGGGCAGATTTAAACGTCTGCAAATAAGAAGACAAAGCCTCTATGTAGGGTTTTACGAGTTCAGGATGGTGAGACCCTATGCCTGAATAAAAATCAGAGTGGTTGTCTCCCCAGAGCTTCATGCTATAAATTTGTTTCATAGCCTCCCTGGTGGGCCAGGCTTCCTTGATTTTCTGCTTCACATTCATTTTATTTTAATACACAACCTGATAGCTTAAGGAAGCTATTGAATTGATTTTGCATTGGCACAAACCTAAGAAAATATGTTTTTAAAACCATTTCCAAACTTGAACTGCAGTAGACTGGAAATTGATTTTTTAAATAATCTCGAGAAAAATATATAAGCCTGCTGTCAATAGCATTTCGCTTCGGAAGAAATTGGCCAAAACCATTCAGATCCCTAAGGCTGAAGCCAGCAGATCTGAATTTTCCATGAATGCTGTCATCCAAATAAGCCTTACAGTGCTGAGAAGCTTTCTCTTAGCCTTCCTGTCCCAGTCGGGCAGGCAGGCTGGATTCCCTTCGACTCCGTTACTCTTCGCTCAGGACAGGCTTCTCGTCCAGCACGTATTTTTTCAAAAGTTTACACATAAAAAAAGGAGCTAACTTTTAAGTTAACTCCTCGTAGTAGCGGGGACCTGCCTTCCTGTCCCAGTCGGGCAGGCAGGCTCGACTCCCTTCGACTCCGTTACTCTTCGCTCAGGACAGGCTTCTCGTCCAGCACGTATTTTTTCAAAAGTTTACACATAAAAAAAGGAGCTAACTTTTAAGTTAACTCCTCGTAGTAGCGGGGACTGGACTCGAACCAGTGACCTTCGGGTTATGAGTTTGGTCAAAACACCGGTTTTTTGCGCTTTTTTTACTGTATATGAATTAAATCATGTACCGGTATGTGTACTCTGATTTATATAATTTTTTACGAATATAAAGCAATTATTTCTTCTTGATGAATCCTCAAAACATAAAATTATAATTATTAAAAAAAAATCAAAAAACAACGGTTCACGAAATAAACCGTTGGATAGCACCTCAACGGTTCCTTTACTTAGATGACATGTCTTAGAACTGAAAAACAAAGTTTTAGCAATCAAAGCATCAGCTTTTAGGCAAAGTTAAACGGATAGCCAAAAGTTCTAGCATTAGTTTTTCAAATCACCGTTGCAAAATTAGCAACGGCTATAGCAAGGGTTTCTCATTTAACGTTGCAAAACGATCAACGGCATTATCAACTCCGGTTATAATGTTGCCAACAGCAAAAGGAACGAATTCTTTCAAATCAAAATTGATAAAAACATGCGTTTATCCCGTAATTATTTCAGATAAACGTGTATTTTTATCAACATATAACGAGTTCTACACCATTTGACTGAAACTTACATGAAAATAATTTCAACAATTTTAATAGCACTTTTAATTTTTGGTTGTAATACGAAAACTGAAAAGAATAAGAATAATTCGAGTATACAATTAGAAAAAGAAAATCAAAACGAAAAGCAAACGGAGTTTAAGTTCTCTGACTATCAAATTAAAAAAGGCAAATTAGGACCTATAGAAATAGGAATGAATATTATGGATGCTGAAAATCAGTTTAACGGACTATCTAAAAAGAAAGATGAAGCTATTAATTTTGGATTTGGTGGTGGAAGTCCTGCTTACTTGTATTACTCAAATGATGAAATTATTTTTGGACTTATTCCAAAACTTGGTACTGACGAAATTTTGTCCATTATTGCGGTTCATCCTGAATTAAAAACAATGAATGGACTAAATCCAAAATCAACAGTAAATCAATTGCTTGAAAAATATCCTGATATGTTGATTAATAAAAGTTTAATGAATGACTGGGAGTTTTCTAATGATAATGCGATGAACTGGACATTTGTTTTTATGGCCGATGAGAAAAATCAAATAGGCGTTTATCCTGATATCGACAATCCATCGGAACCAAAAAAGCTGACCACTAAATCTGATTGGTTAACTATAGAATGAACAAACGGTGTAGAACACAGGCTATAATTCATTGCGGTTGAATTCCTTGACGGAATTCAGCGCTAATTTACTATCTTTCGGCTACGGCGGAAAGAATCCTGCGGATTTTTCCGCAACGAAATCATAGCCAGAAACGTTGTGCACAATTTAAAAAAACGACATTGAGAACTCTGACAATCTTACTCCTCGGACTGACATTTTTAAGTTGCAATTCGACAGACTCAAAATCTGAACATTCCAGTAATGAATCGAAACAGTCTTCTGAGCCAAATTACAAAGTAGCAATTCAGTTTATAAATGACTACATCGGCTTTTCAAATGACCGGCAATCTGAAGTTGGACTGATTGAGTGGATTAATCAACGACACGATGTGACAGTTGACTTCAAAAATGAACTTAATAGAATACTCGAACAAGCTATAAAGAATGACCCTGAACTCGGGTTAGGATTCGACCCCATTCTTGACGCTCAGGACAATCCAAACAGATTTGAACTCGAAAAGACAGAATCTGAATATCTTATAGTTAAAGGTGAAAATTGGCCTGAGTTTCGACTGACTTTGAAAATGAAATTAGTAGATAGTAAATGGCTTGTTGACGGAGTAGGAATAATTAATGTGCCTGAAAACAAGAGAATAAAAAGATAAAAAAATGTGCACAACACGAGGCTATAAGTAATGCTGTATGATATGCTTAATCGAAGTTTTGCGATTTTTTGCTAAATTAGTTTAATAGCTAAAAAGTAGTGGCATTTATGCACAGCACTACATATAGCCCGGGACGTTGTACAACATTTAAAAAAAGACTTATCTAATGAAGAATACAATATCAATATTCATATTTTTTTTAACCGTCCTTAGCTACTCTCAAAAAAAGCAAACTATAGAATGGATAAATAATAATTCTATTCTTATTGAAGACGCTAATCCAAATTCTGACCTAATTGATTTTAAGCAAAATACTCCCGTTAAATTTGCCAATGCTAAGATTTATGGTTTTGGAGAAGCTTCTCACAATACAAAGGAATTTTTTGACCTTAAGTCAAAATTTTTTAAACACTTGGTCAATACTCAAGGTGTCAGAGTCTTTATAATGGAAGAATCGTATCAAGCTGAATCTGGAATTAATGAATGGATAGGTGGTGGAAAAGGAGACATTAAAACAATAGCTGAGAATTTCAACATAGGATTTTGGCATTCTAAAGAAGTAGTAGAATTATTACAATGGATGAGAAATTTCAACTTAGATAAATCAAAAGGAGATCAAATTCGCTTTTATGGAATGGATATTCAAAATGGGAAAAACATTAATAAAGAGATACGAACATTAATTAATGAGAATAAAATTAATATTGACGAATCACTCTTGACAACTGTAGATAGTTGCTCAAACAAAACAATAAACTATAACAAACCTGACGATTGGTGGCAACTTCAGATCCCAAAATTAACTAAATTAAAACAGCAAATACTGACTTCAAAAAACGAAAGTGAAGAGTATAAATCTTTAATAAGAAGTTTAGATTATTTAATAGGTTATACTGAATATGCCTCGTACGTTAAAGATCAATATCCGAAAAGCACGGAATTTAGAGACTTAAAAATGTTTGAAAACGTAAGATGGATTGTGGAAAATCTTTCGCCAAACAGAAAAGCTTTTATTTGGGCTCATAATGAGCATATTAACAAAAAAGAAATGTACTACGCTGGGAGTGATATAATTAATTTAGGTCGTCACTTAAAAGACCACTACTCAGAAGATTACTATAGTGTAGGTTTTGACTTTGCGACAGGAAAGATTAATGGTTATGTAGTAGATAAAAAAGGAAATCACTGGAAAACTTATCATATAGAGAAACCTTTTAGAAGAACTTACGCCGAAACATTAAATGAGGCTAATAAGGAAATTTACTTTATCGATTTAGATAATGCAATTGAAAAAGAACCAACAGAATTCTTTAGCAAGAAAAACAAATACTTACTTATAGGTGGAGGTGGATATCAACCTAAACCGTTACATAAGATAAAGATTTCAAAAATATATTCAGAATCCTATGATGGTTTAATCTTCGTAAATAAAATATCGCCTCCGGATTATAACTTAAGCGAACTATAAAAACGTTGTACAACACTGTATAAAAACAATGCTTAAACCTGTCTCAAATCCAAACTTTTTGCTCGCTTGCTTAGCGGATTGTCCTGCGGACAATCACGCTCGCCAGCTCGCACAGTTTTAATACGAGACGTTAGCAAACATTGATACCAAATGAATAGATTTCTCTTTTTTTTAATGCTATTTTTAAGTGTTAATTGTTTTTCTCAAAATAATGATATAATATCCTTATTGACTAAAAACGATTTCTCTAAATCTGAGGCAAAAGAGTTACAAAAATTAATTAATTACTTTGAATCTGAGGGTGGCATAAAAGAATCCGACTTAAAAAACTCTTACGTTAATTTCATTTATGTAACATCATTATATCCTGACTCATTAGCAACTCAAATTTTTGAGAAAACAAAATTTAGAAAGCGTTTTAATGATATACCAAATAGTTTAAAATCTGATTTATGGCAGTTATACGAGGGAACTGCATATATGAGTCATGATAGAGTAGAATTTAAAGAACCTATAAAGTATCAATCTTATGGTATTAGAATTAATGGAAGATTTATAAATCTTCTGAAAACTATTTCTGACAAACGAGTTCAAAAATATGTTGAAAGAATTACTGAAACGGGGGATTTGCCGACTTCATTTATTTACAGAAATATAATTCTCGATTACAGAGAGATAAATAACATTGATTTTGAATCTGATTATTGGAGGCTAATAAATACAATTCAATTTTTAACTCAGTTAAATGAATATTATGATTACTCTGATTTGTCTAATTAGAATTTAAACGTTTGCTAACACTGGTAACCGTTGCACAAGCCACTAAAACTCTAAAAAATGAGTCGTTTTAAGCCCTTTTCAGGGCTTTTGTCTTTTTATTTATGTTGGATTTACGCTAAATTTAGAGGGCTTAAATAAGAGTTGATTAAGTATTGCAGTACTTTTATTTCTGATACTAATGATCGTAGAGCTTTTGCTCCACTTTTTGCCCGTTTTTGAGTGAACTTCAGGTACTTCTTCAGGTTATAAGCTATGGCCGAGAGGTGCATTACCTTGTTGGCTTGTTGTAGTCCGATGGTATTGATTTTTCTTAAGCCCATGAATTGAGTAAGAGTCCCAAAAACAGGTTCTACTGTACTCTGGCGTTTGGCTTTCATGTATCTGCCTTGTTTACTCTCTACCCGTTGGATATTTCTATCATACTCTTCTTTGTAGTAGGTTACTGAGAACTTTTTTTCTTTGGCTGTACGTCCTAAACATTCAGCTTGCAAAGGACATCCTTTGCATTGTTTGCTTGAACTTCGGTATTCTTTCTTTAGGGTTGCTGTACGGTAATCTTTAAACACTTTCTTGAAGGGAATGATCTCTCCTTGGGGACAGATGTAATGATCTTGCTCCTGATTATAT
>NZ_FNCW01000020.1 GCF_900099815.1 Psychroflexus sediminis
TTTAACTTGTACATCATTGCTGTTCAAACAGCAATAATCTAAAGTGTCTTTTGAAATGTCAATTCCTGTAACAATATTTTCCATAACTTTGAATTAGCTATTAAAAACCTGAAGAACCAATAGGTCTGAGTACTAACGCTATTAATAAGCCTAAAAGCTTTACATTCTAAATGGTACCAAAACCTAAAGAGGGTGCAAGGACTAATGCTCGATATGAAGCTTAAATTTCAAGAGTCGAGATAGTTCACCTTGCTCCTCTGGTTTTTCAGAAATTTAATATGATTAAACTTCTTATAAATATAAAATGTAAAACTAATAGCGGAGTCGAGATGAAGTTGGTTCTCGACAAAGTTTATGCTGAAGTATTGAAGTACTCGAACTTAAACAAAAAGGTCATTAAATCGCAATCGAGACCTACCTAGGAAAAACCTCTCGACTTAAGCCTGTCCACAACACTTCGGGTGGAAACCGAAAGGCTCAAGGGGACAGGCCTAAAACGTGATTAGGCATGACGAATAATCAGGTATTTTTTACACCGCTTTGCCATAGCTGGGTGTGTTGAAACTCCTCCAAAAAGAAGCAGACGGACTGATCTCTATTTTTGTAGCATCCAATAAAACAATCAAAACCGGCTGAACAACTTAGGATTGGAAGTTCTAAATCTCAAATCATCATTCATAAATCTCAAATCAAAAATCGTTAATCAGAAATCGGATATCATAAATCTTAAAAATCATACCTTTGCACTTTTATTCATTATTTCTTTTAACCCAAATATTAGTATAGCATGCAACTGTACAATAAACTAAGTTCAAAAGAAAGGGAACAGCTTATAGAACAAGCTGGCGAGGAACGCCTTACCCTTTCTTTTTACAAGTACCACCAGCTCAAAGACCCCAAAGCCTTTAGAGATGATCTGTTTATCCACTGGAACCGGCTCGACGTTCTGGGGCGAATCAATGTCGCTCACGAAGGCATCAACGCCCAGTTGTCGGTGCCGGCCAAAAAATTTGAAGCCTTCAAAACGGTTCTGGACAGCATCGATTTCCTGAAAGACGTCCGACTCAACATAGCCATCGAACACTACGCTAAAGCTTTTCTAAAACTCAAGATAAAAGTCAGACCCAAAATCGTACACGACGGGCTGAACGACTCCAGCTTTGATGTGACTGACAAAGGCGTGCATGTGGATGCGATGAAATTCAACGAGCTCATCGAAGATCCCAATACGGTTTTGGTGGATATGCGCAACCATTACGAGAGTGAAATCGGGCATTTCAAGAACGCGGTCACTCCCGATGTGGATACCTTCAGACAGTCTCTGGACATCATCGAGGAAGACCTGAAAGACCACAAAGAAGACAAAAACCTGGTCATGTACTGTACCGGCGGTATCCGCTGCGAAAAGGCCAGCGCCTACTACAAGCATAAAGGCTTCAAAAAAGTCTACCAGCTGGAAGGCGGCATCATCGAGTACGCCAGGCAGGTCAAAGACCAGAATCTGGAAAACAAATTCTTCGGGAAGAATTTCGTGTTTGACGACCGCCGCAGCGAGAAAATCTCAGACGATGTGATTGCCCAGTGCCACCAGTGCGGCAAGACCTGCGACACCCATGTGAACTGTGCTAATGACGGCTGCCACCTGCTGTTTATCCAGTGTGAGGACTGCGCGAAAATGATGGAGGGCTGCTGCTCAACCGACTGCAAAGACATCATTCAGTTGCCCTACGAAGAGCAAAAACGCTTAAGGTCTGGTAGACCTGCCGGCAATAGAAAATTCAAAAAAGGTCGCTCGCCGGTCTTGAAGTTTAAATAAACATTTTACTCAGTTTGCTTATAAGTCCCCTTAAAGCTTTTAAAAGGTTTAGGGGGATTTTGTTTTAAGATACACTGATGTTTCTACAAGACATTGTTTAGTGCATTATAGTTAGCCTAAACCCCCAGTCTGGTGAGGAATTCCTACTGAAATTGAAGTAAGTAGTCTAATGACTTTCTGTCTATAGTCTAAAACTAGTAAAGCTTCTATAATCCGAACCTATTTTAAATAAAAGTGTACTTTTAGGGTGATATGATAAAAACAAAAATGAAAAAAAAACTTGTTTACCTAACCCTTATTGTTCTATTGTTGAATAATACAATGCAGGCTCAAAATAACATTAAACCTAAAAATGGATATACTCCACAAACCGGAGTGATAGTTACAATGCTGAAGGATTTGAAATCTCGTGTCACTCAAAGCGTTGAAAAACTTAATCAAGACGAAGTTGATTTTTTACTTGATGAAAATGCCAATCGAATCGGAGCGATGATTTTACATCTAGCTGCAACTGAAAAATACTACCAGGTATTCACATTTGAGAATAGAGGTTTCACTACTGAAGAAAATGAAAAGTGGTTAGTACCTCTAGAGTTAGGAGATACAGCTAGAAAACAATTAATAAATAAACCAATTTCCTATTATTTAGATATATGGAATGATATAAGAAGTGAGACTCTAGACTTATTAAAAACCAAAGATGATAAGTGGTTGAATTCTAAAGTCAAAAGAGCTAACATGAATAATCATTGGGCCTGGTATCATGTGATGGAACACCAAGCCAATCATATGGGACAAATACGATTTGTGATGAAAAGAATGCCTGAAACAAACTGATTGGTAAAACGTAACTTGGGTGAAGTGTAATAGCAGGTCTAGCCGAAAAAGTTTATGTTTAAATAAAAAAGCTAGGCCAACAAATCCACATCCCTTCCCGCTAATAGCGATAACTGATTTACCCAAAAGGCATATGTTGAAAAAATAACAGGGACAATCCTGCGAATTTTCCGCCAAAAAAACCATAGCCAAGTCCATAATAAAGCCTTTTTACTGTATAAAGACAAAAGTGTCGTAAGATTGTCACCCTAGTGACGCAAGACTGAATTAGACTTCCTGATAAATTTGCCTCGAACCATTACCTAAAAAACCATGAACAATCAACACTTAGCAGGAAAAATTAAAGATCTAAGAACCAGAAAAGGATTTTCGCAGGAACAATTGTCAGAAGAATCAAAATTGAGTTTAAGAACGATTCAAAGAATAGAAAATGGGGAATCCGTTCCCCGGGGGGATACCTTGATTAAATTGACCCGGGCGCTTGGAGTGACCCCGGATGAGGTGCTGGAATGGGCAGAGGTCGAAGACAAAGGCTATTTAACGCTTATGAATTTAAGTGCGCTTAGCGTCTTTGTACAGCCTTTTATGGGAATCATTATTCCTACGGTGATGTGGATTCTAAAACGAGAAAAAATAAAAGGCGTGGAGGATACGGGAAAGAAAATAATAAGCTTTCAGATTACCTGGACTCTGACTTTTTTTATGCTTTTGATGATAGCATCCAAAGGATCCTATATACCCCTAAATTTTAACGCTTTTAAGTCCTTATCGGTCTTATTAATGGATTTTTCTTTGGTCGGATCCGTATTGAAACTGCTTTACCTGTATAATTTGGTTTTGATTCTTCTAAACGTCCTGAAAAGTCAACGCGGAAAGAAAAATAAATATGTCCCCAGGATTCCATTTTTGAAATAAACTGTATAACATCGACTAAAGGGAAAAGTGGTATTTGCTGCAAAGTTTTAGCCAAGAAAAACAAAATGTCATATCAAAACCGGTGTGCCTATTCAGGTAAATTAATTGTACTGAATTCTACTTTTTGATAATACAAAAAACCACCTCTAAGCCTCCTCCAGCGCTTCAGCCTTTTTCTCCTTCTTCTTCCGGTTGGAAATATAGACCCCAAGCAGAATCACCCCACCGGCAGCGAGTTGAAAAAGATTGAACTCCTCCCCATCCAGGTACCCCCAGAACAAGGCCACCACAGGAATCAGGTAAGTCACCGAGGTAGAGAATACAGGGTTGGAAAGCTGTATAAGCCGGTTGAAAATAATCTTGGCCAGTGCGGTCCCAAAAAGCGCCAGGACCGTCACGTAAAGCAAGGAGGTTTGAACGGCGTCCCGGGCCAGGAATTCCGCGTTAAAAAAACCTGTAAAGGCTAATGTGCCGAGGGCAAATGGAATCAGCACCAAAAAAGACCCCGTGGCGATACCCAGCGCTGAAATTTTTTCCAGGTAGGATTTTATAATATTGGCATTGAAGGCATACATCAGAGAAGCTATCACCGGTAAAACGGCAAACCAGTAGTTCTGATTGGGATTGAGCGAAGCCCCGGCTAAAATGAGAAGTACAGAACCTATAAGCCCAATCACAACGCCTATAAACTGTTTTTTGATAAACCGGTTGCTGAAAAAAAGAATGCCGGTGACAAGCGCCAGCAAAGGCACTGTCGAATTCAGAATAGACGCGATAGCGCTGTCGATTTCAGTTTCAGCATAGGAGAATAACAGGGTTGGAAACATGGTTCCGATAAAGCCCGAAACCGCAATCCACTTCCACTGCCACTTCCAGATTTGCTTTATTTTTTTAAAGCCGATGAGTCCCAGGAAAATCCCGGTAATCAGGACGCGAAGGCAGGTGAGCTGCAGTGGAGACAGGCCCACCAGGCCTTTTTTGATCAGGATAAAGGAACTCCCCCACAGAAGCGCCAGAGAAAAAAGAAAAACCCACTTTAAGGTGTTTGCATTCAAGCCAAAAATTTTTGTAAAAGTCAGTTTTATTCTTCAGCACGTTTAATAAAATCGGGTTAAAACTTTTCAGGCTTTGGAAAAAAATCCAAAGCCTGAAATAAGTTAGGTGTTTTTCGTTTTAATCGGCCTGAGGATACCAGTCCAGCAGGTTAACTTCAATGGCCGCATTGCCTTTATTCACTAAAGCTTTAAATTTCTCTACATCCGAAAGTCCTCCCTGGCCCCGGTAATGGTATGGATAGACCTCATCAGGCTGAAAAGCCAGCACCGCTTCTGCAGCGGCATCTACATCCATGGTATACGGCAGATTCATGCATACGAAGGCCTTGTCGATATTTTTCAGGTTTCTCATTTCGGGAACCCCTTCCGTATCCCCGGAGAAATACACTTTAAGTTCTCCTTTCTCAATGACATAACCATTGCCCCTGCCTTTGGTATGGTACACCTTGTCTCCATCGCCCTGGTTATACATGGCTATGCCTTCTATATTGAAGCCATTCAGAGCTTTGGTTTCGCCGATATTGAGTATGATCAACCGTCTGCTAAGCTCCCCTTGCATTTGATCGGCAACCGCCTGGGGAACAATGAGTTTGGTTTCTGAAGTCGAAACCGCTTCCAGGGTTTCCTGGTTGAAGTGGTCTCCGTGAATATCGGTGACCAAAATAACATCTGGTGCAGGCTGACTTTCAAAAGCCTGAGCGCCTCCTACCGGATCGATATAAAACACCGTGGAATCGATTTCAAAGACCGCCGTCGCATGAGAAATGGGTGTGATGTCAAATTCTGCCGCTTTCTTTTCAGTAGTCTGAACCTTTTCTTCGGCCATCTGCTCTTCCTGACTGGAATTGGATTTTTTACAGCCTGTAAAAATGACTGAAGCCAAAACTAAACTGAGTACTGCTATTTTCATGATGTGAAATTTTGAGATAAATGTAAAACAAGCTCATTTACAGAACAATGAGATTATACTTTATTTAGGTATTAAGCGGTTTTACCTCCACTCCAGGGTTTCCACCAGATGCCTCAGGTCCTTTTTGATGTAGCTGGCGGCGGGTAAAATGGAATCGTAGTTGGGCTGGACTTCAAAATAAACAGAGCCTGTCAGAAAGTGAGAGGTGCTGTCGGTCATGTAAAAAAGGGCCTGAGACGCAGCGTCGCCTTCCACTTCATAAAAATTCCCAAAGCTTTGCTTTTCCTGGTTTTGGTAAACACTGACTTCTATTTGGTCGGCTTTAATCGTGTGTTTTTCCGGAAGCTTTTGGGCATCGATAAGCAGTGCTCTTAAATTTTCCTCTACAGGAGAGTAGGTGAGATAAATTTTAGCTTTCATCCTCGGATAGTTGAGATTGATCCAGCAGGGCTGATTGGGATTTTGATATTCTACAGTGGATACCTCATTTTTTTCAAAGGTAAAAGGACACTCTAAATCGACTTTGCTGTAATTCGCCTCCTCATAATCAAGCGCAAGAAATCCGGAAGGTTTTGGCTGAGTAGACTCACTACAAGCGATAAGCGATATCCAAACAAAGAACAGAAGTACTTTATTCATTTTCTCCGAGATTTTCTTTGTTAATTTTCACTTTGAGCTGAACGATTCTTTTGCTATCCAAGGCTTCTACAGTAAAATCAAAATTGCTAAAAGCTATGAGTTGACCCTTCTTTGGAAAACCTTTTGCAGATTCCAGAACAAAGCCCGCCAGGGTCTCTGCCTCTCCCTTACTGGACTCCAGTTCTTCGATTTTCTGATCACTCAATTTTAGAATTTTGTAGAAATCTTTTAAAGGGGTTTTGCCTTCAAAAACATAAGTGGAGTTATTGATTTTGGAATAAATCACGTCTTCGTCATCAAACTCATCGCTGATGTCACCAACAATTTCTTCGATAATATCTTCCAGAGAAATCAAACCACTCGTCCCTCCATACTCATCGACAACAATAGCCAGGTGATTTTTTTGGTCCTGGAAATCGGCTAAAAGATCATCCAGTTTTTTGTTTTCCGGAACAAAATAAGGCTCTCTGACCAAAGCCTGCCAGTCGAAATTTTCCTCCTGAAGGTGTGGTAATAAGTCTTTGATATACAATATCCCCGTAATATTATCTACATTTTCTTCATAAACAGGAATCCTTGAATACCCGTTTTCTATAATTTCATCCACGATTTCATGGAAAGGCTGCTCCACGTTAAGCGCAAAAATATCGAGTCGTGGACGCATCACCTGTTTGGTATCTGTATTTCCAAAAGACACGATGCCCTGAAGGATTTTCTTTTCATCTTTGGACGTATCGTCCTCACTGGTGAGTTCCAAAGCCTGTGATAACTGGTCAACGCTCAGGTTGGTTTTTTGTTTACCAAATCTTGTATGAATCAGGTTGGTAACAGAGCGCATAGGTAAACTCAATGGAGTAAGCAGTCTATCCAGCATGCTAAGCGGCAGTGCCATAAAATGAGCAAACTCTACATTGTTTCTATTGGCATAAACCTTAGGCAAAATCTCACCGAACATCAGTATAAGAAAAGTAACCAGACCTACATCGATAATAAATTTAAGGCTTATACCGAAAAACAAAGTAGTGCTTTCTCCATAGTAGGTTTCACTTATAGACGCATAGAGCAAAACGATAGCGATGTTTATAAAATTATTGGCGATGAGAATCGTCGCCAGTAGTTTTTTGGGCTTATCCAGCAGGTTGATAATGATTTGTTCCTGTTTGGATACATTGCCTTCTTTCACATCGAAATCTGAAGGTTTCAATGAAAACAGCGCCACCTCCGAACCTGAAATAAGCGCAGAGGATATGAGCAGAATAAAGAAAAGTATAATCTTGATTATTTCGCTAAATTCTATTACCGAAAATAAAATGTAACTCGAGGGGTCGGGTTCCAATACTTAAAGAATTTTTGTTTTAAAAGGGTAAATCGTCTTCTTCCTCTTCCGTAGCCTGTGGGGCCGGAGAAGGTTTGGAATCAGACTTGGGTTGAGAAGCCTGGGGGTTTCCCATGCTTTCAGAATTAGCTCCATCTTTTGGGGTCAAAAAGGTAAATTCCAGACATTGTATTTCTGTCGAATACCTGTCCATGCCTTTGTCATCCTGCCATTTACGGGTTTTGATGCGTCCTTCAATATACACTTTATCACCTTTCTTAAGGTATTTTTCGCAAATTTCAGCAGCCTTATTTCTCACGACAATGTTGTGCCATTCGGTGTTGCTTACTTTTTCGTTGGTGGATTTATTGATGTATTCTTCGTTTGTGGCCAAAGGGAAACGCCCGATACAATTTCCGCCTTCAAAATAATGCATCTTTACTTCATCGCCTGTGTGGCCGATAAGCATGACTTTGTTGAGTGTTCCTGCCATAATAATAAATTTATGTAAATGTAAGAAAAAGTTTTATGCCATGGAAAATTCAGATTCTATAAAATTCTGAATCAGCACGGGCACAGCCAGTTGGTGTAAATCTTTTATTTTCTGAAGTTCCATATGTTCTGAAAGCTCGACATCGGAAAGTGTACCGCTAAGCTTAATTTCTATAAACGAAGTTATAATTTTTCTATGCGAAAGCAGATGAACTATGGGCTTTTCATTATAGAGACGGATGCGTGAAATCGAATTCTCAGAAATTCCTGTTTTTTTGATTATTGCTTCTGATGTTGAAACGTCCTGAGGCGTCTCAGATTCGATAAGCGGAAATTCATAAAGTCCTTTCCAAATGCCCACCCCCTTTCTTTGCTGAACCAGGGTGTTTTCCTCTGAATCTGTTAGTACCAGATAAGTAAAATAACGCTTTTTAACTTTAGCGGTCTTTAATTTGACAGGCAGTTCTTCCTGAATCCCCTGCTGGAAGGCTACGCAGTCCTCCTGAAACACACAAAACATGCACTTTGGAGATTTGGGTCTGCAATGCAGCGCGCCAAATTCCATAATAGCCTGGTTATACATTGAAGGCTGGGAAGCATCAAGCATTTCCTGAGCTTTTAATTTGAATTCTTTGACCCCTTCGGTAGAATTGATGGGGGTATGAATGCCCAGATACCGGGAAAGCACTCGCTGTACATTTCCGTCGACAACGGCAACAGGCTCCTCGTAGGCAAAAGAAGCAATTGCAGCGGCGGTGTAATCGCCTACGCCTTTCAGGCTTTTTAAATCCCTGTAATTATCTGGGAAAACACCGTTTAAAATTTTGCTAACATACCGGGCCGTAAAATGAAGGTTTCTGGCTCTGGAATAATATCCGAGGCCCTGCCATAATTTCAAGACCTCATCTTCACTTGCCCTGGCCAGATCGTGAACCGAAGGAAACCGGGAGACAAATTTTAGGAAGTATGGCAGGCCCTGCCTGACTTGGGTTTGCTGTAAAATAATTTCGCTCAGCCAAATGATATATGGATCTTTGGTATGTCGCCAGGGCAAATCTCTATGTTCTATCTTATACCAATCCAGCAGACGATTAGAGAAATTCATTTTTAGTTTTTTGCAAGTATAATTCATATCCGCCTACTATTTAGCGTATTGTGTTTAATTATTGCGGATAAATTACTTATATTTGCAAACTCAAAAAAAATCAAGATTAATCCTGAATAAATATTTTTGAATTATGACGAAAGCAGATATTGTAGCCAACATTTCAGACAAACTCGGCTTAGAGAAAAATGAAGTTCAAGCTACTGTAGAAACCTTTATGGATGAAGTTAAGAATTCTTTAGAAGGTGGAGATAATGTGTATCTTAGAGGTTTTGGAAGTTTCATTGTGAAGACAAGAGCGGAAAAAACAGGGAGAAACATCTCAAAAAACACAACGATCAAAATTCCAGCTCACAATATTCCGGCATTTAAACCTGCTAAAATATTTGTAGAAGGAGTGAAACAAAATGTAGAAGTGAAACAAAATGCAGAAGTAAAATAAGTTTAATAATCTAAAAAAAATACAAGCCTATGCCAAGCGGTAAAAAAAGAAAGAGACATAAGGTAGCCACTCACAAAAGAAAAAAGAGAAGCAGAGCTAACCGTCACAAGAAAAAGTAGTGCCTCACTACTTTTTCTAATTCTATACGTTCTTTGACATCAAAATTCAAAGCGATTGAATTTTTAAATAGTATTAAAAATGTAATCCTTTTCATCACTGAAATTCAAGGATTACTTATGTATAATTTTAGTCTGTAAAACCTACAGACTTCTAAAATCTAATAAGCGTGAATAAGGAATTAATAGTACGTTCTAGTTCCGACGCTGTAGATTTTGCCTTATTAAAAGATGGAAGGCTCATAGAGCTCCATAAAGAAACAGAAGGATTCGATTTCTCTGTTGGTGATATTTTTCTAGCAAAAATTAGAAAAGCTTTACCAGGTCTCAATGCCGCATTTGTGAATGTCGGCTATGAAAAAGATGGTTTTTTACATTACCACGACCTTGGACCAAACGTCAAAACTATGCTGAAGTTTGTAAAAAAAGCCACCTCCAATCAACTGAAAAATTTCTCCCTGAGGGATTTTCCGTTTGAAGAAGAAATCGATAAAAATGGATCCATAGCAGATACGCTACACTCCAACCAATCCCTTCTTGTACAAGTCGTAAAAGAACCCATCTCTACCAAAGGCCCAAGATTGAGCAGTGAGCTTTCTCTTGCAGGTCGCTATATTGTTTTAGTTCCCTTTTCGGATCGGGTTTCAGTATCACAGAAGATTGAAAGCAAAGAAGAAAAGAGCAGGCTCAAGCGATTAGTAAAAAGTATTAAACCCAAAGGTTTTAGCGTCATCATCAGAACTGTTGCAGAAGGCAAAAAAGTGGCTGATATCGACAGAGACCTTCAAAATTTGATGAAACGATGGGAAAACATGTGCAAAAAGCTTAGCAAAGCACCTCAGCCATCGAAAGTTTTGGGTGAGCTTAGTAAAGCTTCATCAATATTAAGAGACATGTTCAACGACTCATTTACATCTATTAGCATAGATGATGATGTCATCTTTACACAAATAAAAGATTATGTCGGGAAAATATCTCCGGACAAAGAATCTATTGTTTCTCACTATAATTCTAATGTGCCCATATTTGAAAAGTATGGTATAGAAAGACAAATCAAAACGTCTTTTGGTAAAACCGTAACTATGAAAAAAGGAGCTTACTTAGTCATAGAGCATACAGAAGCTATGCACGTGATAGATGTCAATAGTGGAAACAGAAGTAATAAGGCCAAAAATCAAGAAGATACAGCACTCGAAGTCAACATGATAAGCGCAACAGAGATTGCACGTCAGTTGAGATTAAGAGACATGGGAGGAATCATTGTCGTCGATTTTATCGACATGAACAACCCAGACAACCGAAGAAAACTATACGAACATCTTAAAGATGAGATGAGCGATGATAGAGCTAAACACAAAATCTTACCTCCAAGTAAATTTGGGTTAATCCAAATCACAAGACAGCGTGTTCGTCCGGAGATGAACATCAAAACGCGTGAGGCAGATCCCAACAAAGGCGACGGTGAGATTGAAGCCCCAATAGTGATTATCAATAAAATCAATGCGGATCTGCAAAAGATCCTGAAGAAAGGAGATAAAAAGATTACGCTTACAGCGCATCCTTTTATCGCTGCCTACTTAATGAAAGGCTTTCCTTCTCCAAGAAGCAAGTGGTTTTTTGATTTCAAAAAATGGGTGAAAATCCAGCCAAGGGATGCTTACAATTATTTAGAATATCATTTTTATGACCAAAACGGGTCAATCATCAAAGTCTAAGGTGTTGATATCAATTTTTAAAAACCCCATATCCCAAGCGGATATGGGGTTTTTTGTTTTCGTATTTTTGTAGTCAGATTTTACTAAAATGCCCAAAGACAACTTTAAACCAAAAAAGTCATTAACTGTAGATGAGGCTCTATTGAAAATGATGAATTACTGCGTCTATCAGGACCGGTGTCATCAAGAAGTTGAGAAGAAATTATATGAGCTGGAAATGTATGAAGATGCCCAGGCCTACATCATCACCAGACTCATTGAAGAGGATTTCCTGAATGAGGAACGCTTCGCCAGAAGTTATGCCCGCGGCAAATTCAGAATAAAGAAATATGGCCGATTAAGAATTACAAGAGAACTCAAGGCTAAGGCTATTTCTGCCTACAACCTGAAAGCGGCTTTATCTGAAATTGATGAAGAAGATTATCTATCTACGCTGAAAGACTTGTCTGAGCAAAAATTGAGCACACTGAAGGAGCCAAACGCCTACAAAAAAAGGCAGAAACTATACCAGCACCTGGCTTATAAGGGCTATGAAACCGAGTTGATTTACGATGTGATCAACGATTTACTTCCGATTTAAGTCGTTCTGTAATTGTTCCTCCTGCCTGCGATACGCCAGCCTGTTTTTATAGTTGATCCAGTCATCTCCTTTTATTTTTCGCATCAGGTTTTCAAAAGCCCTCATGATCGTCAGATTATAAATGGCTTTACTCAAATTTTTAGCGCTTCTGGGTAAGGTTCTTAAACTCATGGAAAAACCGGGCGTGAGGTAAGTCATATTATGCCAGTAACCTTCCGGCATATACAGGGCTTCCCCGTGTTCCAGGTAAGCTTCATAGCCCTTTGCCAGCTTCAAGGCAGGGAACTTTTCCAGATCCGGGGCATTGAAATCAATTTCACTAAGGCTGATCAAGGCATTGGGAACTTTGTACAGATACCTGGTTTCTGAAGGCGGATAAATAATGCAGCGTTTTTTTCCCTCAAAATGGATATGAAGTATGTTTGCAAAATCTATGTCATAATGCATAAAGACCGAAGAATTCTCAGCCCCAAAAAAAAGAAAGGGTAGTTTTTTAAGAAAGTTAACACCAAGTGCCGGCATTTTGAATTGATTTTGAAGAACAGGAACTTCCTTCATCATATTAAAAAGAAAAATACGATAGTCGGTCGGTCCTTTTTTCAAAAGATCCACATAGGACTTAAGTTTCATTTTAGCATGGGGTTCATTGAACTTATCCTTAGCCGACACCGGTCTGTTGTCGTACAAAGGCACTTCCACATCTCCGGCTATCTCCTTCAAATAAGAAAGTGACCACTTCTCATAAGCAGGCCAGTCCCGGGTCAGTTCTTCTATCACCAGGGGCTTTTGAGGCTTCACATACTGCTCTACAAAGTCCTGAGGAGAAATGGTTTTTACCCTATCGACAGTTTCTAGGTTGAGTTTTTCATCAGGTTTCATAACCAACAAAAATAAGCTTCATTTCGGAATCTACCAAAATGAAGCTTATAATCACTTGAAAGTAAGTTTGCGCCTACAGACTAAACCTTGGTCTTGGCTTTTTGCTTGGCCTCGACATTGCGTTCTATCGTATGTCCCGGACGCGACCATTTTGGCTTTTCACCCAGAGGTTTGTATTGAGATTCTTCTGCAGAAACCGTTTGTGGCTGAGATTTTTTCTCAAAGGGCTTCTGAGGCTCAAGTCCTAACAATTTAAACATTTCCATGTCTTCATTCACGTCAGGATTTGGCGTGGTCAGTAATTTATCTCCGGCAAAAATAGAGTTGGCTCCGGCAAAAAAGCACATCGCCTGCCCTTCCCTGCTCATGTCGGTTCTCCCTGCAGAAAGTCTCACCTGCGTTTCCGGCATCACAATTCTGGTGGTAGCCACCATGCGCAGCATTTCCCAAATCGATACTTTTTGCTGTTCTTCCAGGGGTGTTCCTTCTACAGGAACCAAAGCGTTGATGGGTGTAGATTCCGGCTGAGGATTTAAGGTGGCCAAAGCCACCAGCATTCCTGCTCTGTCTTCCAGGGATTCTCCCATGCCAATAATACCCCCACTACAAACGGTCACATTGCTTTTTCTGACGTTCCCAATCGTATCCAGCCTGTCCTGGTAGCCTCTTGTGGAAATCACTTCTTTATAATATTCTTCTGAAGAATCTAGATTATGGTTATACGCATACAGACCTGCTTCAGCAAGACGCTGGGCCTGATTTTCTGTCACCATGCCCAGTGTACAGCAAACCTCCATGTCCAGTTTGTTGATGGTTCTTACCATTTCCAGAACATTATCGAACTCCTGACCATCCTTCACATTTCTCCAGGCTGCACCCATACAAACTCTGGAACTGCCGGAAGCTTTGGCTCTCAGGGCCTGCGCCTTAACCTGAGAAACACTCATCAGATCGTTGCCTTCAATATCGGTATGGTAACGCGCTGCCTGCGGGCAATAGCCGCAGTCCTCCGGGCATCCTCCTGTTTTGATAGACAACAGGGTAGACACCTGTACTTTGTTGGGGTCGTGGTGTTTTCTATGTATGGTTGCTGCTTCGTAAAGCAATTCCATTAATGGCTTATTATAAATGTCTAAAATCTCTTCCTTGGTCCAGTCGTTTCTTGTCATGGTATTTTATTTAAGGATTCAAAAATAGAAAAAAGTAGGTGTATTAGCTATTCTGAATAAAATTTGAGTCAAATTAATTTTTTGACTTAGGCCTATAAATGATAAGTTTATATAGCTGAAAAAAGTCATCTCTTAGACCTCACAGGTCTTTGAGACCTGTGAGGTCTCATTATATAGTACTACTTTGCTAAAACATTAAAAGTAAAGTCTTTTAAGTTTTTTTGCTAGTGAAAATTTTAATTCTTGCATTTAAGTGCTTATTTTTTTAGAACAAAAGGATTTGACTTATCTTTTTGAGGCATTGTCCTCTCAATAGTAATAGCTAAATGCTAAGTCAAATTAATTCTTAAAGGTTTGGGGTTTCCAGCAAAATACTCACGGCATTCCCTCCAAAACCTACGGCATTTACCAGAACTGAAGTGACGGGTTCTGAAGGCAGGGGCTGCTTATAAAACGGATTTTCATAAAATTCGCCGGTGTTCAACATCAGTAAAGCCATCTCGATGTTCAACATCCCGGAAGCGCCAAAGGTATGGCCCAGCTTCCATTTATTGGTGGTGAGCAAAGGAACCTCCTGAAAGGTATTTTGAATAGCATTTACCTCAGCCTGATCTCCTTTTTTGGTGCCCGGGGCATGCAGCACAACAGCATCTACCCGGGTCTTTCCGGCTTCCTGCAAAGCCATTTTCATGGATTTCTGAAAGCATTCTGCGTCCGAAGAAATGGAAATGTTGTGCGTGATCTGTTCGGTAGCATACCCAAAACCTGTGATCTGGGCCAAAGCCTGTTCTGAAGATCTCGACATGACCGCCGTAGCCGAACCTTCTCCAAGAATAAGGGAATTCTGAAGTTTATCCAGCTTCAAGCTTTCGCAGGGAAAGTTGGTATCCAGTCTGGAATATAATTTTAAAGCCTGCATCTGGGCGACCGTAAACTCCGTAAGCGGCGCTTCTGAGCCACCTACTAAAAACAAATCGCACATATCGGCTTCCAGCCAGGCTTTGGCATTCAGCATGGCGTGCAGGGCTGTGGAACAGGTGATGGAATGGCTTATGTTGGGGCCTTCCACACCCAAATCCTGAGCTACCCAGGATGAAATATTCCCCAGGGTGGTGGTTGGAGAGGTGAGAGGCGATAGTGTTTTCCCCTCCAGAAACTTTTTGTAGTATGCTTCAAATAAGGCTGTGGCTCCACGAGACGAACCGATATTGATGCCTGTGGATTCGGGTTCAAAACTTAAGCCTGAAATCGCTTTCCTGGCGGTAAACATCGCCATCAGCACAGATTTGTCCAGGTCTTTGTACCGGGGGTTTTCCTGAGCAAGTTTTTGGATTTCTTCTGAAGATGCCTCAGGAAGACTCGCCCCAAAGACCGAGGTTTTAGCCCAGTCTAAGCCTGTGAAATGCGTGGTATCTGTTCGGTAATTCTTCAGAATAGTTTCCCGGTCATGACCTAAAGCGGAAATGGATCCAAAACCGTTGATATATATGGGGTGTTTCAAGTGAACTTAATTTTTGAAGCAAATATCGAAAAAACTAAAGCTACACCCTATTAAATTCAAAATATCTAAAAAAACCCAGTAGAATCTCTCTGGTAATTATTTGGTATCTTTGAAATTCTGAATAAGAAAGATTAATCTTCAGCGTTTTAAGTAAGAAACGCTTCAATATATAGAACGTATGGGATGTAGCAGTTGCTCGACCGGAAAAGATGGCCAGCCAAAAGGCTGCAAAAATAACGGCACATGTGGAACAGATGGATGTAATAAGCTAACGGTTTTTGACTGGCTCTCGGATGTGGAACTTCCAGGAGGCCAGAAAGCTTTTGATTGTGTCGAGGTCAGGTTTAAGAATAGCAGAAAAGAATTTTTTAGAAATACGGAAAATCTAACGCTTTCCATAGGAGATATTGTAGCCACCGAGGCTTCACCGGGTCATGATATCGGGATGGTGACGCTTACCGGTGAACTGGTGAGGGTACAGATGAAAAAGAAAAAAACAGACCCGGCTTCCAAAGAAGTCGCTAAAATTTACAGAAAAGCCTCGCAAAAGGATATCGATGTCTGGCAGGCCGCCAGAGAACGCGAGGATGCGATGAAGGTAAAGGCCAGGCAAATCGCTATTCGCTTAAAACTGAAAATGAAAATAAGCGATATCGAATTTCAGGGCGATGGCTCCAAAGCTGTTTTTTACTACACAGCAGAAGAGCGTGTAGATTTCAGGCAGTTAATCAAAGAGTTTGCCTACGAGTTTAAGACGAGAATAGAAATGCGACAGATTGGTTTTCGACAGGAAGCGGCCAGGCTTGGTGGTATTGGATCCTGTGGCCGTGAGCTGTGCTGTTCTACCTGGTTAACCGATTTCAGAACCGTGAAAACTTCGGCGGCGAGATACCAGCAGTTATCGCTGAACCCGCTAAAACTTGCCGGGCAATGTGGTAAGCTGAAATGCTGCCTCAATTATGAACTGGACACCTACCTGGAAGCTCTTAAGGACTTTCCCAGACAGGATCAAAAACTCACCACGCAAAAAGGGGATGCCGTTTGCCAGAAAATCGACATTTTCAAGGGTAAATTATGGTATGCTTACGAGAAAGAATACAACAACTGGATTGAGCTCGACACAGAAGCTGTCAAAGAAATTTTAAAGGCTCAGCGCGATAAAAACCCAGTAGCAAGTCTGGAAGAATTTAGTTCTGAAGTAGCTCCGGAAAAAACTGAATTTTCCAATGCTTTTGGACAGGATAGTTTAACGCGTTTCGATAAGCCAAAACGAAAAAAACCTAAAAATAAAAGAAAATCTAATAAACATAAGAAGTCAAAAAAGAACAATGCAAACTCTTAAACTTTTCTTTTTAATCGGCTTTTGTTTGTGCCTGCTCAGTTGTCATGAAAATCTCAAATATTCAGAATATAAAAGCTTTTCAAACGGCTGGTCGAAAACAGATACTTTGCTTTTTGACTTTGAAGCCCCCGACACTATCCAGCCATATGATTTGTTTTTTGTAACACGGGTCAATCAAGATTACGAATTCAATAATTTATATCTCATTGCCAATATTTCTTTTCCCAACGGGAAGCAGATTGGGGATACCCTGGAATATGAAATGGCTTACCCCGATGGAGAATTGATGGGGACTGGTTTTGGCAGTGTAAAAGAAAGTAAATTGTGGTATAAATCGAATGTGATTTTTACTGAAAAAGGGGAGTACCAAATTGAAGTAAGACATGCTATGCGAAAGTTCGGTAAAATAAAACCACTCGATACACTTCAGGGAATTATGGACTTTGGCATACATTTGGAGACGGTAAAACAGGCTGAAAATTAATGCGTTTTTAAAAAATTATGAGTAAGACATCAACATCAGAAAAGAAAAAAGGATTTAAGAAATACATACTGGGCTTTTGGATTTTATTCTTTGCCGGAATTCTCAGTGTTTTTTTTATTTTTCTTCTGGCTGGCTGGGGCGCTTTAGGACCCATGCCGACCTTTGAAGAACTGGAAAATCCGGAAACCAACCTGGCAACCGAAGTCATCTCTGTAGATGGCGAAACCCTTGGTAAATATTTTAAGGAAAACAGAACACCCATCAATTTTGAAGACCTTCCCGATCACCTGGTCAACGCTCTGGTAGCGACAGAAGACGAACGTTTTTACAGCCATTCCGGTATAGATGCCCGAGGAACCTTAAGGGCGGCCATTTTTCTTGGGCAGAGGGGAGGCGCCAGTACAATCACCCAGCAGCTTTCCAAGCTTTTGTTTACAGATCCCAACAAAAGCGGAACCTTCAATAGAATTATTCAAAAAGTAAAAGAGTGGGTCATCGCCGTGAGGCTGGAAGAGCAATACGCCAAAAATGAGATTATTGCGATGTACCTCAACAAAATGGACTTTTTATACAATGCCATTGGGATACGTTCTGCTTCTAGAATTTATTTTGGAAAAGAACCAAGTGAACTCAATATAGAAGAATCCGCTACACTTGTAGCCATGTTGAAAAACCCTTCGCTTTACAACCCGGTCAAAGAACAGTTTAAAGACAATTCCAGGCAAAGGCGTAACCAGGTTTTTGTACAAATGGAAAAAAATGGGTTTATAACCCCCCAGGTGAAGGATTCTTTACAGGAATTACCATTGGTGACCAATTTCTCTCCGGAAGAACACGATGATGGAATCGCCACTTATTTCAGAGCCTACGTTCAGGAGTTTATGAAGGACTGGATTGAAGATAATCCAAAACCGGACGGAAGCTCTTACAGCATGTACAGGGATGGTCTTAAAATTTACACGACTGTAGATTTCAAAATGCAAACCTATGCTGAAACGGCTGTAGAGAGACATCTACAGAACCTCCAGAAAGAATTTAACCGTCAGAATGAGGATAACAGAACCTCACCTTTCAGAGATATAGAGGCTTCAGAGATTGAGAGCATCCTTCAGAGAGGAATGAAAAACTCTGACCGTTACAAAAGGATGAAGCAAAGAGGAATAGATGAAGATTCCATCAGGGCAAGCTTTAACAGAAAACGAGAAATGCGACTGTTTTCCTGGGAAGGACCAATAGATACCCTGATGACACCCAGGGATTCCATCAGGTATTACAAATCTTTCCTGAATACCGGAATGATGTCCATGACACCACAAACCGGTGAAATTAAAGCCTGGGTAGGCGGAGTGAATTTCAAATTTTTCAAATACGAACACGTCAAACAAGCCAAGCGACAGGTGGGTTCTACCTTTAAGCCCTTTGTGTATGCCACGGCTATAGATCAGCTGCACTTGTCGCCCTGCGATGAGTATCCAAACACCCCTTATACCATTCCCAGAGGACGGCATGGTGTCACCGAAGACTGGACACCCGCCAACTCCGGGGACGATTATGGGGGTAATAAGACTTTAAAGCAGGCCCTCGCCGAATCCATCAATACCATTACCGCAAGAGTTATAAATAAAACGGGGCCGGAAAGCGTAATCAACTTAATTGATAAGTTGGGCATAGACACCTCCAAGATAGACCCTGTGGCTGCCATAGCTTTGGGTACACCGGACATAAGTGTTTATGAAATGGTATCTGCCTACAGCACCTTTGCCAACAAAGGCGTGTATGTAAAACCCTATGCCGTGCAGCGAATTGAAGATAAAAACGGAACCATTCTTTATCAGCATCAGCCAGAAAGCCGGGACGTGTTAAGCGCAGAATCGGCTTATGTGACTATTAAGCTTTTGGAAGGGGTTACGCAGTTTGGTTCGGGCAGACGTTTAAGACTCAATTCTGAATATGCAAAAAACACGGAAGCCTACAAGAGAGCCGTGACGGGTTATCCATATGCTTTCGACAATCCAATCGCCGGAAAAACAGGAACGACTCAAAACCAAAGTGATGGCTGGTTTATTGGTATGGTTCCCAATCTTGCTACAGGCGTCTGGGTAGGAGGTGAAGATAGAAGTGTACATTTTCCAACAATTGCTTACGGACAGGGCGCTACTTTAGCTTTACCGATTTGGGGCATGTATATGAAAGACGTTTACGCCGATGAAAGCCTGAATGTTTCCAAAGAGGAATTTGAAGAGCCGGATAATCTCAGTATTCAGATCAACTGTGATGAAATTTCTGAAGAAGATCTTGAAGGAGCTGAAGAAAAAACTCTCGAATTTGAAATCGATTTTTAAGCATTATCGCTGGCAAACCACTCGGCGAAAGCCGTGCCTGTTTCTCTCAGTTTGAGGGAGTGAAGCTTGATATCAGTATTTAATTTACTGGAAATTCGACTGGCAAAATCGGCTATCATGTTTTCACTGGTAGGCTGATAGTCGACCAAAATCACATCATGACCGGAAGATTTTAAATGCTCGGCAAGTTCGATATGCGGAGTTTCCTTGTTGAGTAAGATGGCATGATCCATTCTATCCACAACTTCCGCTTTCACAATTTTCTTTAAATCGCCAAAGTCGATGACCATGCCGCATTTCACGTTATCCTTATCCTTAATTGGCTCGCCAATAACGGTAACATCGAGTTTATAACTATGACCGTGCACATTTTTGCACTTGCCGTCATAGCCGTAAAGGGCATGAGCCGTTTCAAAAGTAAATTGCTTGGTAATTCTTATTTTTGCCATCCTCTCAAATATTAGCGCAAAGATACTGGATTTAAAAAATTATCGGCGAGTCTGTTGACACACTTTTTATCGCCTTGTGTTTGGCGGAAGTCAGCTTAGCGAGAGAACTTACTCAAAGGGCTACCAATGACGTTTTCGTTTAAGTTGCTGAAATTAAGACTATTCTGTTTAAGTTCGAGCATTCTAAGTTAAAAACAAATTTTTAAGCCGATAATTTCACAAAAGGTTCATCTCTTTTTGCAACAGCAAATATTCTTAAAACGAG
>NZ_FNCW01000011.1 GCF_900099815.1 Psychroflexus sediminis
CTTCTGAATAAATCTTTCTTGGTCCTAAACGTTTTCCGCTTTTTATCATCTTTAAAATGGTTTTAAAACGGTCAACCTATATCAGGGAGTGACAGATAATGGATTTAAACTGGATAGATGCATTCTACATGACAGCCATCACCATTACAACGGTTGGCTACAGGGAGGTGGTATTACCTTCCGATGAAGCAAAAATATTCATCACTATACTTATACTCTCAAGTGTTGTTATCCTGGGGTTTGTAGTTTCAGTGGTGACTGAATATTTTATATCTTTCAGTTCTTTGAATGATTTAAGGCAAAAACGTAAATTGAAAAATATTCAAAAAATGGAAGATCATATTATTGTTTGCGGGTATGGAAGAAATGGCCAACAGGCAGCAAGTAAGCTTATGGAGTTTCATAGAGATTTTCTGGTTATAGATAAGGACCAGGAGGTTTTGGAGAAAAGCGACCTTAATCCTGAACAGTACCTGGTTGGAAATGCAAATGATGACGATGTTTTACTCACTGCAGGGATTGAAAAAGCCAGTAATCTTATCACGGCTTTACCTGACGATGCCGATAATTTATTTATCGTGTTAAGTGCCCGACAACTCAATAAGAACCTGAGAATCATTTCCCGAGCTACGGAAGAAACAAGTTATAAAAAGCTAAAACTGGCTGGTGCAAATAATGTCATCTTACCGGATAAGATTGGAGGCCAGCACATGGCCTCTTTAATTGTTAGTCCGGATTTACTGGAGTTTTGGGATAATTTAAGTTATGGGGACAGTAAAAGCGTTAACCTTGAACAAGTCTCTTTTGAGCAACTCTTTGACCACGAAACACCATCTACAATCCTGGAACTGGACTTAAGACAAAAAACAGGATGTACCATTATAGGTTTTAAGACTGCAGATGGAGAATACATCGTCAATCCCAATCCAAAAATTCAACTCACACCAAATTCAAAAATTATTGTGATCGGAAATTCTGATCAAATCAAGACTTTACAGGAAATTTATTCAATATAGCCTTTTTCACGCATCCAGTCATCGTTAAACATTTTACCTACATAACGGCTTCCATGATCGTGGAATAAAACGACCACTACATCCTCTTTTTTGAAGTGTTCCTTCAGCTGTAAAAGTCCTTTCACGGCGGCTCCGGCAGAATTCCCCAGAAACATACCCTCTTCTTTAGCCAGCCGCTGTGTATACACCGCAGCATCCTTATCGGTCACTTTGGTAAAGCCATCGATGCCATCAAACCTGACGTTTAAAGGCAGAATATCCTCTCCAATGCCTTCCGTTACATAAGAATAAATCTCATTTTCATCAAAAATACCCGTTTCATGGTATTTTTTGAATACGGAACCGTAGGTATCAATACCCCAGACTTTAATGTCCGGATTTTTCATTTTCAAATAACTGCTCACGCCTGAAATCGTTCCTCCTGTTCCTACTCCAACCACAAAATGCGTGATTTTACCATCGGTTTGTTCCCAAATCTCAGGGCCGGTAGTTTTGAAATGCGCTTTACAGTTAGAAGGGTTATCGTATTGATTTACATACCAGGAATTTGGCGTTTCCTTGGCCAGCCGCGCAGAGGTTGAATAATAAGAACGCGGATCATCTGGTGCCACATCTGTAGGACAGACATGCACGTCACAGCCCACAGCTCTTAAAATATCCATCTTCTCTTTACTTTGCTTATCACTCAGGACACAAACTACTTTGTAACCTTTAACGATGGCCACCAAAGCCAGTCCCATCCCCGTATTTCCTGAAGTTCCTTCTATAATCGTTCCTCCGGGCTTCAAAGCTCCGCAGGCTTCAGCATCTTCGATCATTTGCAGAGCCATTCTGTCTTTTACAGAGTTCCCGGGGTTGAAGGTCTCATACTTAGCCAAAACCAAAGCATCAATTTCTTCAACCATTTTATTCATTTTTACCAGTGGTGTTTTACCAATAGTTCCAAGGATATTTTCAGCGTAATCCATAATTTTTATTTAGTAGCGCAAATATAAAAAAGTAATATTCAAATTTTGAATTTTCAGCTTTAGACTAATTCCAATCTAGCTTTATTCAAACTTCATGGCTTTCACCGGGGAAATTTTAGTAATGATGACCGAGGGAATCAACAGCATCAATACACATAAGAGCAAAGTTCCTAAGTTGATGACTAAAATATAATCCAGACTGAGATAAATCGGAGCCTGTGAGACATAATAGGTTTCAGGATTGAGTGGAATCACTTTTAAATATTTCTGAATCAGTAACAAGGAGATTCCGATGAGATTCCCCCAAAACAAGCCTTTGAAAATCAAAAACCCGGCATTGTAAAGAAAGATTTTTCGGATAGACCAGTCTGAAGAGCCCAGGGCTTTTAAAATTCCTATCATCTGGGTACGTTCCAGAATCAACACCAGCAAAGCCGTAATCATATTGATGCCTGCTACCAAAATCATGATGCCAATGATGAGTATGATATTGAAATCGAACATTTTCAACCATTCAAAAATGGAGGGATAGAGTTCGATGATGGTGCTGGCATTCAGAAAAGAATCCACTTCCTGATACACTTTATAGCCCACCTCCTGAATCTCTGAAAAGTCTTCTACAAACAATTCAAACTGACCGATTTGATGGTCTTCCCAGTTGTTTAATCTTTGGATTTGTCTCAAATCGGCAATCACATAGGTTTCATCGAATTCTTTGAATCCTGAATCGAAGATTCCTGAAATCGTGAGGCCTAAAGACCTTGGAAGACGATCCTGGTTTTCTCTTACAAAGTAAACCACAAGTTTGTCACCGACCTGAAAGCCCAGGCGACTGGCCAGGTAATCTGAAATCAGCACTTCTTTGCTAATCTTGTCATCAAAAACCGGAAGCTGGCCTTTAACCAGATATTCTTCCAGATACTTCCAGCGGTAGTTCTCTCCTACGCCTTTCACGACAATGCCTTCAAAATCGGTTTCGGTTCTGATGATGCCGTATTTGGTAGCTACCTTCTGAATATGCTCAATTTCGGGAACTGCAGTAAATTCAGGATAAAAATCCTGCCGGGTAGAGATCGGGTTTTGGGTGACGTTTGACTGGTTGTTGGAAAAATTATTGATAACCATATGACCATTGAAAGCCGCAATCTTTTCCCGAATCTTATCCTGGAGTCCAAACCCGGTGCTAATCGCTACAAACATCATGATAATCCCAATGGCTATCGCAGAAACAGCAATTTTAATTATCGGAGCCGATATGTTACTTTTATGATCGGTTTTAGTAACGAGGCGTTTAGAAATAAAATATTCAAAATTCAAGTTGAGCTATGGTTTTAAAGAGATTCAAAAATACAGTTTATTTTATTCTTTTGGCATGTATTTCTTGCACGGCACAAGAGTCTAAAACGAAAGCCTTTAGCAGCCTTGGTGTCGCAGCCAACCGGACGGAAGCTTATCTGGATTTACTTCAGGATAAAAAAGTGGGGGTGGTAGGCAATCAGACCTCTGTAATCTTTACTTCTGAACTGGAATACGTTCACCTGGTCGATTCACTTTTGAATCGTAATATCAACATCAAAAAGGTTTTTGCTCCGGAACATGGATTTCGAGGCACTGCCGATGCCGGCGAACTCATCAAAGATGGCATAGATTCCAAAACAGGCATTCCTGTCATTTCACTGTATGGAAGTCAGAAGAAACCCAATCCGGAGCACCTGGAAGATATCGATATCATGGTCTTTGACATTCAGGATGTGGGGGCGCGCTTTTACACCTATATTTCCACTTTACATTACATCATGGAAGCCTGCGCCGAGCAGGGTATTCCGCTGCTCATTCTGGATCGGCCAAATCCAAACGGACATTATATAGACGGACCGGTTCTGGAAGAAGAATTCAAAAGTTTTGTAGGCATGCACCCTGTCCCGGTGGTGCATGGACTCAGCATTGCTGAATATGCTCAGATGATCAATGGAGAACACTGGCTCAACAACGGCATTCAATGTGAATTGGAAATTGTGGACATGGAAGCTTATTCACCGTCGATGGTCTATGATTTGCCCATCAAGCCTTCGCCAAATCTACCCAATGCCAAATCCATCAACCTGTATCCGAGCTTGTGTTTTTTTGAAGGGACCAATGTGAATGCCGGTCGGGGAACGTCCATGCAGTTTCAGGTCTTTGGCTCTCCATTCCTGGATCCTTTGGTTTTTGATTTTGAATATGTCCCCAAATCCACCGCTGGTGCCAAATATCCTAAACATGAAAATGAACTCTGTTTTGGCAGAAATCTTCAAAATCACAGCGATCTCGATTATGTAAATTTGGAATGGCTGCTTCAGGCGTATCATCACACCCAGGACCCGGCCTCATTTTTCAATGATTTTTTTAATAAACTAGCGGGAAATTCAAGCCTGCAGGAGCAAATTCAGCAGGGAAAAACAGCACGGGAAATAAGAGCGGGCTGGCAAACTGACCTGGAAGCCTACAAAGTCAAAATCCAGCCGTATTTCATGTATGAGAGAAGCCTCCCCTAACCCCTCCCAAGGAGGGGAATTGACTCACTGGTCTCTTTTTAAAATGTGATATTAAAACCTACTCCCTAACTCACTTACTCAAAAACTACTCCCCCTAAAACCTACCCCCTACGACCTAACTACCTACTCCAAAACCTCCCCATTCAGCTCCACCTTGTACTGAATATCTACGGTCTGGTCCAGCATCTTGGAAACCGAACAGTACTTCTCGAATGACAACTGAGCCGCACGCCGGGCTTTATTGGCAGGGATATCGCCTTTCAGTTTTACCAGTAATTTAATGGTATGGAAAATTTTGGGATCGGTGTCCTTTCTAAAACCTTCCACCTCTACATCCAAATCCTCGATCTCCAGGTTTTGTTTTTTCAGAATATGCACAATATCGATGCTGCTGCAGCCCGCAGTTCCCATCAAAATCAACTCCATGGGGCTGGGTGCCTGGGGATTGGGAGCCGATGAATTGTATAGCTCAATCTTGTGCCCTAAGCTGTTTTCAGCTTCGAAATGCACATCACTTTCCTTTTTTTTATGTAAACTAATTTTCATGATAGTCTGTTTTCTACAAAAAAAAGCAATCTAATTCGTAACTCTGCTAAAAATAACTTAATACAATTTAGAATGCTTCAAATTTATTATGTTTGCACCGAGGAAGGATTTGACTGATTGCAACCTCTTTTTTAAAATGCTAAAGCAGTTTTCTTGAGACCGTAGTCATAGTATATCCTTCCCTCGACTATAACCTTAAACTTTACTTTATGTCATATTTATTTACTTCAGAGAGTGTTTCTGAAGGACATCCCGATAAAATCGCCGACCAGATCAGCGATGCTTTACTCGATTCTTTTTTAGCTTTCGATTCCTCGTCCAAAGTGGCCTGCGAAACTCTGGTCACCACAGGACAAGTGGTTTTGGCAGGAGAAGTAAGAAGCAATACCTACCTGGATGTACAGCAAATCGCCAGAGACGTGATCAACGATATTGGGTATACCAAAGGGGCGTATCAGTTTTCCGGAGATTCCTGTGGTGTCATTTCCTTGATTCACGAGCAGTCTCAGGATATTTACCAGGGGGTTGACAAGGAGTCTAAAGAAAACCAGGGCGCCGGTGACCAGGGAATGATGTTTGGTTACGCGACCAGGGAAACCGAAAACTACATGCCTTTGGCACTGGATATTTCTCATAAGCTGCTTATAGAGCTGGCCAAACTCCGCCGAGTTGGCGACGAGATTTCTTATCTAAGACCAGATGCCAAGGCACAGGTCACTATCGAATATTCTGATGATAATGTGCCCCAGCGTATCGATACCATCGTGGTCTCCACCCAGCATGATGAATTTGATGAAGATGAAGCCATGCTTAAGAAAATTGCCGACGACATCAAATCCATCCTGATTCCAAGAGTCAAAGCTTTGTTTGATGAAGACACCCAGGCTCTGTTTGATGACGATATCACTTACCACATCAATCCCACTGGGAAATTTGTGATTGGCGGGCCCCACGGCGATGCCGGTCTTACAGGTAGAAAAATCATCGTCGATACCTACGGCGGGAAAGGCGCGCACGGTGGTGGTGCGTTTTCCGGCAAAGATCCCAGCAAAGTGGACAGGTCTGCGGCTTACGCGGCCAGACACGTTGCCAAAAATATGGTAGCTGCCGGTATTGCCGACGAAGTTTTAGTCCAGGTGTCTTATGCCATCGGTGTAAGTGAACCCACCTCTATTTTGGTGAACACAACCAACAAGCACATCGACCTCAGCGATGGTGAAATTGCCAAGAAAATCAGACAGATTTTTGACATGCGCCCGGGAATGATCGAAGAGCGTCTTAAACTTCGCAACCCGATCTATCGCGAAACGGCGGCTTATGGTCACATGGGTAAAGAACCCAGAGTCGTCACCAAAATCTTTCGCTCAGATTATTCTGGAGAAGTCAAACATCAGGTCGAGTTATTCACCTGGGAAAAACTGGATTACGTCGATAAACTGAAACAGGCTTTCGACTTATAAATCGTTTTTTTTCTGAATTTGTTTTGAGTTGGCTTAAATCCATTACGAGACTCAGCTTAAAAGCTTAAGTTAATTTCAGCTTAGCGTCCAGGCTTGTAAACTTGTCCCAAAAGACGGGACAAGTTTACAAAGCTCAGTACGTATTACTGTGATGTCCGTCTTAGGATGGTGACTAATCTTAGACGCATCGCTTTTAAGATGTCAGGGCTAACGCCCCTCTCATATACCTCACCTTCTATTTGATTACGAATTTAATTTATGTACCGAGGGGCAGAGCCCTGACATCTAGGCTTGGAGAAAAGAATTAAGGCCTTGTCTTACAACTTATAAATCACCTTAAACAGCACAATCCTGGGCTGTACAAAAATCCGCCGGTCGGAGACGATAAACTCATTCACTGAGTTTTGACGTTTGAAGCCGATATCAAATAAATTGGTGGCATTGACTTCAAAGCCCCAGGCTGAATCTTCTTTGCCATAAAACAAAGACGTATCCGCCAGCTCAAAGCGATTGATATCTCCAGTGGTTTGATTTTCGAAATAGTTGTAATCGTAATTGAATTCAAATATAAAGTTACCAAAATCATATTCAAGATTAGCAAAAGGCGATAGAGTGGTGAATTTATTGTTGATAACATCAGAATTTAGTCTGGAAAAGCTCTGTCTAACTCCTGTTTCTATATTGGGTAGCTTATCAAAACGCGTTCTTACTTTGGCATTATAACCGAAGTTGATACTTTCATAATCCAATACCTCATCATTGATGATTCTGGAATAGTCTGACAAGCTGGTGTTTCCTCCTAAAGTAAAGGTAAAATCTGGAATGCGTTTATTGATCGTAGCATATACACTGTACGTATTTTCGGGTAAGTTGGTAAAAATACTGGTGCTGATCTGGTCGATACCTTCTATCTGAGTTTGATTCCGAATACTGCTTTCGCGATGCGTATAGGATAAACGCGCATTATAAAATAAGCCCTTGAACATATTAAACTGACTGTAAAGTAAACTCGCTGAGTGATACACTTGGTTTTGCAGATTTTCATTCCCACGCTGGATTCGGTTAAAGCTCTGGAGACTCAGTCTATTGGCATAACTGGAAGCATTTCCAAAATTGGTATAGCGGTTATAATTCAGTCGCAGTTTTTCTGAAGATTTGAATTCATATTCAGCATAAAATTCTGGTAACAGAATAGCCGTCTGGTCATTCACAAGTTCTTCATTAAATTGAGAAATGTTCCAGTTATAATTTTGGACCACCAGCCCTGGCCGTAACACCAGTTCTCCAATCTGAGTTTTATATTGAAATCCTAAAGAGGCCTTAAACAGTTTAAAATCCATTTGATTATTAAATCCTGCTGACTCAAAACTATTGGTGCTGCCATCGTTTAAAATCTGCTCATCGAGCGTGCTTAGGTTATAGTTGAAATAGTCCACCCCTGCTACCGGATAAATATGATGAAAATCGGCCAGCACCCAGTAGTGTTTTGCATTCACACTAAGATTGCTGACTTGCTTTTGGTTGAGTTGGTTGAGCCTAAAATCATCACCTTCATCTACCAAAGGGATGATATTGGTAAACAAAGCCTGGTTGAAATCCCAAAGTCTGTCGGTAGTTTGGTCTTCACTTTTGATTTTAGCTTCCAGTTTTAAGGTGTGTTTATACGAAAACTGTTTATTGAGATTGAAGGTTTGTAGGAACTCAAAATTTTCCGGCTGGGTATTGGTATTGATAAACCGACTAGAATTCCCCACTTCAGAAGTTAAAAGGGATTGCGCCTCGGCTGTATTGTATTTAAAATTGGTATTGGCCCGCAGGTCGGTATCATCATTATTGTCATACCTTAATTTGATCTTACTGATACTAAATAATAAATCGTTATCATTAGACTGGTCTCTCACTTCATCTGGCGCTTCTGTAGTTTGGTAAGTGATGTCCTGAAGCGTTTGTGTTCTCATCTTGCTTTTATTGAAAATACTGTAAGCATCCAAACTAAAATTTCCGCCAAGTTCCTGGGAGAGACTGGCCGCTCCAAAATCATTTTTATTGAAGACGAAATCATCTTCTCTTAAGAACTGAGCAAAATCATCGGAATACAATCTGGAATACGCTCCCTGGTCTTCCAGAGCCAAGGCCATACCCCCTTCAAAATCTAAATAATCCTGGATGGTAAAGGACTTTTGACCCGTATTATTAAAATCGCCAATCGCATTCACGGCGGTTTTAGGGCTGTAATAGAACAGTTTAGGATGCAGTAAAAAGCGATCTTCTACTCCTGCTCCCGCTTCTACGTCTCCGAATACAAATTTCTTTTTTCCGTCTTTGAGTTTGATGTTCAAGGCCATTTTATCGCTGTCTTCCAGACCTTTTAGAAAAGCCACTTCGCTATAATTATCCAGAGCTTCTACCTCATCCACAGCATCGGCAGGGATATTATTGACGCCCAACTTTTCATCTCCCGTAAAAAAAGCCTTACCATCTACCATGAGTTTGGTCACAGGCTTTCCGTTGACGGTCACATTGCCTTCCCGATCTACTTCAATGCCTGGCAGTTTTTTAAGTATGTCTCTCAGCTTGCGCTCCTCCCCGGTTTTGAACTGGTCGGTCCGGTACGTGATGGTGTCTTCTTTCACGATCACTGCCATTTCCTGTTTAATCAGGATTTCTTCCAAACTTTCGGTGCTTTCCTGCATCACAAAATTTCTGGATACGTTCTCAGATAATTGAACGGTATCCGTAATTTTTTTAAAACCCAAATGCGTGATTTCGATTAAATACGGTTGATTCTCTTCCAACTTCAGTCTATACTCTCCCTTGGAGCTGCTGATGCTAAACTTGATTTGGGCATTGGCCTGTTGTAAAGGCGTAGCAATCACATTGGTATTGGCTAGCGGGTTGTCTAGACTATCGCTGATAAAGCCTTCGAGCTGGAAGGATTGTGCAGATGTAACAGTTGTGAATATTGAAAGGATAAAAAAACATGCAAAACGTTTAAACATATATGGACTAGGTTAATGATTTTCTGGCAGGTAGGAAAAGCTTTTAATTATCCATGTAGTCTGAATGCGCTTTTTGAGCCCTTTTATCTAAAGCTTCATAAGTAGTTAATTCCTGACCTGATCTTAATTTTATTATTTGCGGCTTTTCTTTTGTCTCTTGAACTTCAATAGCCCTTAAAGTTGAGTTATGATTCTCCAATTCTAAAACTGCTCCTGGCAGATCTCCGAATACACTTGGGCTAGCCTTAAAATTTAGACCTGGTGCAAACCATACATGTACAGGCATAAAACTTGACTTAATGTTTGGTTTATTGGGATTTAATTTTGGTAGTGCTTTAAAACATTTAAAACCTAAAATAGTTTTAGTTTCATTTAAAATCTCCCATGTCAAATAGTCCTCATTATCAACCTCTACAACTCGATCTGAAAAAAGTAAATTATTAGCCAGACTCGTACCTCTATCGTAATAAATGGGATAAACCGAGGTGACTAGAAGTTTCGCAGATGTTAAAGAAGTAGCATCAAATTGATCACTTTCCATCAGTTTATTAAATGTGGTGTAGTACGTTTCACCGTTTGATATCATCACAACGTTCAAAAATTCACTGATTTGATTGTATCTTTTTTTTTCTTTTGTAAAGTGATCTACTAAGTATTTTCCTGTTTTCTCAGGAAAATCAGGTGGTGGTATTTCATATTCATAGGTTATTTTGAAATTTTGAGAATAACTCGTCAAGTAAAATATACAAACTAATAATGCTAGTCTTTTCATAGAATCAATTGTTAAACATTTTGTTGGAACGTTCTCTTATTCTTTCGTTATAAGTTTTATAGCTAATTGTTTCATAATCCTCTAAAACTAATTCTTTCACTTCTCGATCGGTTTGATTTACAGATATAGCTTTTATTAGAGCCCTTCCGGTTTTATATTCTAAAATGGCTCCAGGCACATCTCCAAAAACACCAGGAGAAGCTATAAAGTTCAATTCTGGTGCAAACCAAACTTCTTCTGGGATGAAAACTCTATCTGGTAATTTATAACCTTCGTTTATAACAGAAACAGCTTTAAAACATTTATATCCCAAAATGGTTTTTGAAACTTTAGTAATTTCCCAGTTGAAATACCCCTTTGAAATAGATTTAACTGCAACATCATCAAACGAAGATGAAAATCCAAAAGACACACCATCCCTATTGTATATTCTAGGAAAAGCTGAAATCCCATATTTAGCAGTTTTTAAATCCGAACCATTTAAGCCGTCAATAAGCATAACATCACTGAAGCTTATCATGTAAGAGTCAGAATTGGATATAACCTCTATTGTAATTAACTCAGAAAGTTTTTCGTTTTTCCTATTTAAATTTCGAACAAAAGCTTTTTGAGTTTTACCCAATTTTTCTCCTTGCTCTGTATTTAAATCAAAACCAACAATTGAGGCTTTATATTCAATTTTATAATTTTGAGCAAAACATAGTTGCAAGCAAAAAACGAATGAAACAATGAACGAGATTTTTTTTTTCATGGTATACTTTAAAATGTTGTTGAAATTTTACTGAGGTCCATTTTTATGAAAGCTTAAGTTGATCTGGTTTTTTGTAAGTTTTTAATCTGTTTGTTTTTTCACATTCGAATTAGTCTTAAAACCACCTGGGTCTTCACATTACCTGCAATAATTGAAAGATAAAATCATTTATTCATATGAAATTTATCGATGAGCATTTTAGTTAAAGTTGAACACATTTAAATGGTTCATTTTATGATATTATTGCCTTGAACCTTTCATAATATCTGTAAATTCTTTTTCAGTTATAGTATTATGATTTGGGATTATAATTTCCTTTTGTTTTGAAAAATCAATATTAACAAATTCAAAACCTGAATATGCCTCTCCTTTTTTGTTAAATTGCTTTGTTTGTATGACTAGGCCTGGTAAACCTACAGCATAAGATGGCCCTATACTCAAAGGTATGTCTGGCACAAACCATGCTTCCATTTTAATGTTTTCATTTTCATCAAATTGAATAGCTTTTTTACATGTGTAGCCTTTAATTAATTTTATATCGCCAGTTATTTTCCAATTGACATTTAATTTTTCTTTGACTAAAAAAGTTTGGCCGCTAATTTCAGTATAATCATATCGTGTATTATTGTTATAGTCAATATAAGTTTCTGGCAACATCGAAGTGAGTTGATTATGAGTTATAGATTTATCACCAACTCCCATTCTTTTTTCAATTTTAAAGACACTTTTAGATCCATCAAAAATCAGTACAAAAGGTAACTCTTCTATAATTTTTTGTAGGTCGTAACCTGGTGTTTTTTGTTTAGGTTTATTATCATCGCTTGAAATATATTGTTTTGTCAGATTTATATATCTATACTCAATTTTTGCCTGATCTTGACTAAAGCTTGAAATAGAAATTGATAAAATCAAAACAATAATAGTGACTTTATTTATCATTTGATTAAAAATTAGCCCCACTTAAGTGGGGCGTTATCATTATAGGCAATTTTCTCTGTAATATTTATCAGTTTCAATGTAAGCAATTACTGATCCCCACATTGTATCCACACCTCCTGCTTGTTCGCCAGCTTCTGTTCCAGCAGCCCAAGCTTCATCCATACATTCACTAGTATCACCGATTTCTTTTATTTCTTCGGTTTGAGCATTCATTCCTAATGCTAAAGTACTTAGTGCGAAAGTTAATATTACTTTTTTCATGATATTTATTTTAAAATTATTATAATAAAATTTCGATGGTTTACATCGAGTCTCAGCTCAAGGCTGTACACATCCTCATGAAAAATTCGTATCATTGCAATACGTTAGAGATATGAATTTTCATGTCTTAAATCTGTGGAGCGCTTTTCATCCCGAAAAGCGCTTCCTTTTTTTCTAGCTAGAAGAACACTTTCATATTGAATAGAGTTATAGTTTGTTGATTCAAACCTAAAAAAAAAAAAAACGGTAGAGCGTAATTTTTCGTGTTAAATTTTAGAATATCATCAATATTTACGGTTTAACCGTAACATAATTACGACTAAAACGTACTTTTAGCAATAATAATGTAATTAGTAAGTGGTTTATATGAAAAAGCAATAATGGTGAATAATTTCAATTTAAATGTCAGGGCTAACGCTCCTTATTATTGCATTCTATTATTCGTTTTACAAAGATTGCGGGGCTACGCCCCCTCTCACATACCTCACCTCACTTGGTCACATAGATCGTAGGGCTAACGCCCCTATCATGTTTACTCGCACTCTTACTAAGATGTCAGGGCTACGCCCCTCTCATATACCTCGCCATCTTAGGCTATGAAGATTGCGGAGCGATGCCCCTTCCAGGTGTTTTTCGTTATAAATATTATTGGGCTCACGCTTTCATATATGCATTCCCTTAGGACATGAAGACTATTAGGCTACGCCCTTAAAAAAGAGGGCAGAGCCCTCAAATCTTCGTAAAACATGCATAAAATATATGTACCAAGGGGCAGAGCCCTGGCATCTATATCGGTGAAAGATTAAAGAATTGGCCTAAAACCAGATTACAACTTATAGATCACCGTAAACTTCAAAGGTCTTAAGATGAGTTTTAAAACTCAAATTATAGGTGTAGAAAAGTTCAGCTTTTCTGTAGAGGTCCTCAGGATTTGGCAAATGTCTTCTGCGCTTTTCTGGTTGGTATCAATCCCTAAACAGGCCACGTTATAAGGCTCGTACATCGCTTTTACGGTGACATTAAACAACCCAATGGTAGGTGTGTTTGTCGCTGCAGCCAGATGCATGATCCCGCAATCTCCGGTAATGAAAAGCGACGTCTGAGAGATAAACGATGCCAGTTCTCTGATGTTTTTACTATAAAAAGCGGGGATTTTAAAGTCTAAGGACGACACATTTTCTACCGGCAAAGCTTCAATGATGTTATGATCGGGATACTCTTTTTTTAAGGCCAGATAAAGATGATTCCACCATACTTTTGAAAAGCATTTTTTACCTGTCGCAAAGGTGTACAGGCAAATCGTGGGTTTATTTGAATCAGCATAGGTCGCCAGTAATTGTTTTCCCTGACCTAATTCTTTACCGGTCATTTTAAGTTCTAAATCCGGCAGTGATTTCTCTACAAGAGACTGCTTCAGAAAGTAGCGTAAACTGTAAATGGGATATTTTGAGATATGAGCGACATCAGCCGCATCAAAAAGCTTCATTTCTCGCTCGTACCCGAAAAATTTGTGTTTAGCTCTCGCAACTTTGGTTGATAAACGTCCGGAGGATGAAGAGGCTTCCGCATTGATCACCAGATCATAGCTGTGCTGTCTCAAACTAAACCACGAGTTCAAATAACGACCCAGTTCTTTAAAGTGCTGTTTAGGTAATCTGATGATCTTATCGATATACTCATAGTTTTCAAAAAGAACTTTTCCCAGATTACCTTTGAGGTATAAATCGATTTTGGCCTCGGGAAATTGCAGATGCACTTCTTTTATCAAGGGCATAATAAGCAATTGATTGCCAAGCCGATGGTTTGGGCGCGTAATTAAAACACGCTTTATCTCATCCGGATTGAAAAGGCTGATGCTTTGCTGTTTGAGTAGTTTTTTGGTTACCGATTTGGTTGCTTGTTTACGAACAACATTAATTCTATTTTTTAAACTCAAGTCATACCAAATTAGATTTTTTTAGGGTGGCAATATTAGTGAATATTAAAAATTAATTGTCCCAGATTTCAAAGTATATTATAAATCAAAATAAAATCAACAGTAAAGCATCCTTACACCTGTTAAATAAATTCTTCTCCAAATCATTTTATTTGTAGAAGCCTTTTGCATCACCTAACTTTACTCAAAAATAAACTTATGAAACATTTTTCCCTTTTATTAGCATCCCTTCTGCTCCTGGTAGCCTGCAACCAGAAAAAAGATAAGTCAGAAGATTCAACTACAGAGACGACTTCTGAAGTTACTTCAGAAAAAAACTGGAGCATTCTGGAAGAAATTGCCTATGCCAACGGTTACGAGAACTGGTCTGAGGTAGATTCCATTTCCTACACCTTCAATGCACAAAGCGGCGATAATATCTCCAGCCGTTCCTGGAAATGGAAGCCTAAAACAGGCGAGGTGTCATTGTCGACTCCAGACACTACCCTTACGTATAACACCAATGGCTTTGAAGAAGAAATCGCTTATGTAGACAGAAGATTTGTGAATGATAAATACTGGTTGTTGTTCCCGTTTCAGTTGATCTGGGATGAAAATTTCAATTATGAAGTTGCGGAGCAGGTCGTCTCTCCGGTTTCGGGCGAAATGATGCAGGAAATCGCCATTATGTATAAAGATGAAGCAGGTTATACCCCTGGAGATACCTACCACATTTATGTAGATAAAGATAACATGATACGTGAATGGTCCTATACCCCAAGTGGAAGCGATGAACCAAGACTGGCAACCACCTGGGAAGATTACCAGGACTTCAAAGGCCTCAAGATTGCTGAAATGCATAACACCAAAGAAGGCCAGTTTAAAATTTTCTTTACCGATATAAGCGTCAATTAATTTATGAAATACGACAATTCCAGGGCTTTTGCAGAAGAACAGGATCAAAATGATCCTTTACACCACTTTAGAAATCAGTTTCACTTCCCGGTCAAAGCAGACGGTTCTCCCAAGATTTATCTGTGCGGAAATTCTCTTGGGCTCCAGCCAAAACAAACGGCCGACTATGTTCAGCAGGAATTAGACGACTGGGCCAGATTTGGGGTGGAAGGACATACGGATGCCAGAACTCCCTGGCTGACCTCCCATGAAGATTTAGCTATCCCCATGGCTAAAATCGTGGGTGCAAAACCAGAGGAAGTCGTCATCATGAATACCTTGACGGTCAATCTTCACCTGATGATGGTATCGTTTTACAAACCGACTGGCAAAAAATTCAAAATCCTGATCGAAAGCGATGCGTTTCCTTCCGATAAGTATGCGGTGGAGTCTCAGCTGAAATTTCACAACATCGATCCTAAAGAAGGCCTGATTCTCTGGAATCCCAGACCCGGAGAACACCTTTGCCGACACGAAGATTTTGAAGAGCTTCTGGAAACCCATAAAGATGAAATTGCTTTGGTGATGGTAGGCAGCACCAACTACTATTCCGGTCAGGCCTTTGACCTGCAACGCATTGCCAAAGGCTGTCAGGACGAAAACATCACAGTGGGTTTCGACCTGGCCCATGGAGCCGGCAACATTCAGCCTAACTTACACGACATCGGCGCTGACTTTGCCGTGTGGTGTACTTATAAGTATTTGAATTCCGGGCCTGGTAGTCTTGGGGGTTGCTTTGTTCATGAAAAACACATTCAAAATCAAAGCCTCAATAAATTTGTAGGCTGGTGGGGACATAACAAAGCATCACGATTCAATATGCGTAAGGATTTTGATCCTACCCCAACGGCAGAGGGCTGGCAGTTGAGCAATCCACCGATTTTATCCCTGGCCGGAACACGCTCATCTTTGGATCTGTTTGAAAAAGCGGGTTTTGATAAGCTGAGAGAAAAGTCGGTGAAACTGACGGGTTTTCTTGAATTTTTAATTGATGAACTCGATCATGAGGGTATTTCGATTTTGACGCCCCGGTCACCGGAAGAACGCGGATGCCAGCTATCTATCCAAATGAAAAATGCCGAGCGTTCCCTGTTTGATCAGCTCACAGCAAAAGGCCTTGTTGCCGACTGGAGGGAACCCGATGTGATTCGCATTGCTCCTGCCCCGCTTTATAATTCATTTACAGACGTCTATGAATTTGTACACCTTTTAAAACACTGTCTACATGACCACTAAAGAACATATACTCATCATCGGTGCCGGACTTTGTGGTTCACTCCTCGCATTGAGGCTCGCGCAGCTGGGATATCCCGTGACGCTAACTGAAAAGCGATCAGATTTACGCAAAGCGAAACTGTCCGCCGGCCGCTCCATCAATCTGGCCTTATCCAACCGGGGGCTTAAAGGGCTAAAAATGGTAGGTCTGGAGAAAGAAGTGGAAAGCCTTTGTATCCCGATGTATGGTCGAATGCTACACAACCCCCAGGGTGAGATGCAGCTTTCAAAATACAGTGGCAGAGAGGGTGAATACATCAATTCCATTTCCAGAACGGGGCTTAACGCCCTGCTTTTAGACAAGCTGGAAACCTATCCCAATGTCGAGATTCAATTTGGAAACACCTGTACCCACGTGGACCTGAAGCAGGCAAACGCCAGTTTTAAGCAGGCAGAGACACACCCGCCTGAATCTGGTAGTCGGACAGGTTCAGAATTTACCCTGCAGGCCGATTATATTATCGGGACAGACGGCGCGGGTTCTGTGGTGCGACAGCAGATGGAAAAGGAAAAAGGATTTTTATTTAGTCGTTCTCAGGATTTCCTGACCCATGGCTATAAAGAACTGACCTTTCCTGCATCCAAAGACGGTGATTACGCCACGGAAAAAGGGGCTTTACACATCTGGCCACGAGGTGAGAACATGCTGATTGCCCTGCCCAATATGGATAAGAGCTTTACGGTAACCTTGTTTCTGGCTTATGAAGGCGGTAAATACAACTTCAATAATTTGACTACTGAAGAATTAGTTGAGGAGTACTTTAAGGAAGTCTATCCGGATGCTTACCAACTGATGCCCGATTTAAAAACTGATTTTTTTGAAAACCCAACAGCCCCGCTGGGCACCATTCGCTGTTTCCCCTGGACCTATGGAAAAACCCTGTTGATGGGAGATGCGTCACACGCTATTGTTCCGTTTTACGGACAGGGCATGAATGCCTCTTTTGAAGATGTGGTTGAGTTTGATAAGATGCTGGCAGACTCTGATTTTGATCTTGAGGTCACTTTTGAGCAGTTTAGCAAACACAGAAAACCCGATGCAGATGCTATTGCTGATTTGGCCCTGGACAATTTCCATGAAATGAAATCGCATACGGCCGACAAAGTGTTTTTAGAAAAGCGAAAACTGGAACTGGATTTTGAAAATGAATTTCCTTCAGCATATTATTCCAAATATGCGCTGGTCACGTTCAGGGAAGATCTGCCTTATTCGAAAGCCATACGTCAGGGACGAGCTCAGGATCTGGTGATTCAGGAAATGCTGAGAAAAAATATCCTGAAACCTGAGATGAGTCTTAAAGAAAAATTAAATTTGGTCCTTGAAGTTTCCGAAAAAGCGGAACACGACGAACTGATTTTTGACCTTAATTCATAAGCCATGAAGTTACTAGACGGTAAAGCAGTCTCCAAAGAAATCCTAAAAAAAGTAAAAACAGATATAGACCATCATATCGAAAAAAAACATCTGGGCTACAATTTGTCCCGGCCAAGCATAGCTATTGTTATGGTGGGTGAAAATGCGGCAAGTGAGTCTTACGTTCGTGGAAAGATAAAGGCATGCGATAAAGCTGAGATCAATCACAAAGTGATTCGGTTTGAGGAGTCTATTTCTACCTTTGAACTGATTTCAGAAATCAAAAAATTGAACAAATCCCATTTTGACGGGTTCATCGTTCAATTACCACTCCCCGACCATATCGATCCTAACTCCATCATCAACGAAATCAGTGCCTATAAAGATATTGACGGGTTTCATCCCCTCAATTTTGGAAAAATGGCTTTGGGGCAAAAATCGATGCGTCCGGCCACGGCTTACGGCATTTTGAAACTGCTTCAGCATTATGATATTCAAACCAACAGTCAGCATGTCGTCGTGATTGGAAGATCCAATATTGTTGGAAAACCCATTTCCATCATGCTGGGAAATGACTTTGAAGTGGGCCGTTCTACGGTAACCTCCTGCGATATTCACACCCCAAAAGCGCTGCTCAAAGAAGAATCCCGGAAAGCGGATATTGTTATCGTGGCTGTCGGAAAGCCTGGTTTTTTGACTTCAGACATGATCAAGGAAGGGGCCGTGGTGATCGATGTGGGCATCAATCGTTTAGACTCAGGCAAACTGGTTGGGGACTGTGATTTTGAGGACGTTTCTCAAAAAGCAAGTTACCTCACTCCTGTTCCGGGAGGCGTAGGCCCTATGACTATTGCCGGACTTATCCTCAACACCTATGAGGCCTGGAAGATGAAAAATCTGATAGAGGATTAGAGGGAGAGATATTAGAAGTTAGAAGTTAGATAGTAGAAAATTTAAAACATAGAGATGTCAAAACGAAAACTAAGAATCAACGGTCATTCTCATCTGCTTCCTTATCCTGAAGAGATTCCGGATTTCATGCGTGAAAAGGAAATTTTCTGGATCGATGATGATAAAAAATTCATGCTTCAAAAAGGCTGGAAGCGTCCGGTTACCGATTCTAGTTTTTTTCTTAACGAGAAGCTGGAATGGATGGAGCGTTACAACATCGACCATGCCGTTGTTCTCAACTTATCTCAGCTATACGGAAACGGGCTTCGCGTGGAAGAAATGAAAAAAGCCCTGCGTTTTCAAAATGACTTCAATGCCAAGATTCAACAAAATCACCCCAATAAATTCACCTGTGGATTTGTCGTACATCCCGGTTTTGTGCGAGGTGCCCTTTGGGAAATCGAGCGCTGCGTGGAGGAGCTGGATCTAAAATTGCTTTGTCTGCCGACTCACTATATGGATAGCATAGGTACCTGGCGATGTATTTTTGATGAAGAAAATGAACCCATTTTTGAACTGGCGAGCAAGTATAACCTGGCCGTTGAAATTCATCCCTATGACGGTGAAAAATTCATCAAACTCGAAAACACATCCTGGCGCTTTCACCTCATCTGGATGCTGGCTCAGTGTGCCGATGCGTATCATTTTTTAACCCTGAACGGCTACCCGGACAAGTATCCCAATATGCGCGTGTGTTTTGCACACGGAGGTCAGCTGGCACAAATCAATCTGGGCAGACGTATTCAGGGTTTTGATGGTCGGCCAGATTTATTTGAAGGTAAAGTTCACCCCCGAAAATCGGTTGGACATAAAAATATATTCTTTGACACCCTGGTTCATGATACCCGGTCTTTAAAACTGCTTTTAGAAAACCAGAAAAGCTCCCAGATCCTCGCGGGTCTGGATGATCCCTATCCACTGGGCGAAATGGAAAGCGAGCCCCAGTCGTCCTATCCTGGGAAGATTCTGGACCTGGCTTTAGAGCAAAAGGTCATCACCGAAATAGAAAAAGATGAAATCTGGTCGGATAACGTTCTGCAGTGGCTTTTTGGTGACGATCAAAAGAAAAAAGAAGAATTAGTCAATAAGATCATCAGTTAATGGATTTTATTTCAAAAGAACTTCAAACTTATGTTGAAGCTCATACTGAAGATGAGCCTGAATTACTTCAACGCTTGACCAAAGAAACCTGGCAAAAAGTGCTTCAGCCCAGGATGCTGAGCGGTCACTATCAGGGCAGAATACTAAGCTTGATCTCGAAGCTGATTAAGCCTGCATCCGTTTTAGAAATAGGCACCTATACCGGATATTCTGCTTTATGCCTTGCCGAAGGTCTTTCAAAAGGAGGGAAAATACATACCATAGACCGCAACGAAGAGCTTTACGATTTGCAAAGAAAATACTTCGACCTAAGTGGACATGGACAGCAGATTTTTCAATATACCGGGGATGCCAGGCAGATCATCCCGGAAATCCATGCTGAATTTGATCTGGTTTTTATCGATGCCGATAAGACCTCTTACCCTCTCTACTTTGAATTAATCATTGATAAACTGAAGGCGGGGGGACTCCTCTTATCGGACAATGTGCTGTGGAGCGGCAAAGTTGTAGAAGAGCTAAATCCTAAAGACAAGGACACGAAAGCTTTACTGGAATACAATCTGAAGCTTAAAGAAGACCCCAGAATAGAGACTGTTTTACTCCCCGTACGAGATGGATTCACCATTTCACGAAAACGCTAAACCTCAGTGAAAATTTTTGGTTTTATTTAATGGTTTTTTCAGAAGTAATACGTGACATGTTAAATATATTTGACAAAAAACAAACCATCAGATTTCTATCTTTTTTCCTGTTTTTGTGTATGGTGCAACTTGGCTTCGGCCAGTCCTATGAATTGGCAGGAACAGTCACGGACGATTCCGGTGAACCTATAGCTGGAGCAAGTATCTTAATTGCTGAAAAAAATAGAGGAACGGTTACCGATAAAAAGGGAGATTACACCATACAACTTGGTGAAGGTACGTATATCGTGAAAGTCACGTATCTAGGCTTCAAAACTGTTGAAAAGCAAATCAATCTAAATTCAGATAAAACACTAAACTTCTCTCTTATTCCGCAGACGGAAGACCTGGAAGAAGTCATTGTTACCGATAACATAGAAGGCATCAACATTAGAGATCCTGAAATGAGCGTGGGTAAACTCGATGCTTCCAGCATTAAAAAAATTCCTGTCATTTTTGGCGAAGTGGACTTGATTCGGTCTTTACTTCAGCTTCCTGGAGTTTCCAATGCCGGTGAAGGTGCTTCGGGCTTTAATGTAAGAGGAGGAGCTACAGATCAAAATTTAATATTGATAGATGATGCTTTGGTTTATAACTCGTCCCACCTCTTTGGTTTTTTCTCTATTTTCAATGCAGATGCGGTAGATTATTTAAAGCTTTATAAAGGCGGTATTCCAGCTAATTACGGCGGAAGAGTTTCCTCAGTTTTGGATATCAAACAAAAAACAGGTAACACCCAAAGGCTTAAAGGTGAGGGTGGCATTGGAGTCATTTCAAGTAAATTAACGCTTGAAGGGCCAATTCAAAAAAACAAAAGTTCATTTTTACTCAGTGGTCGCGGCACCTATGCGCATTTATTTTTAAAACTGACGGATAATGCCAACTCCGCTTATTTCTATGATTTAAATACTAAACTGAACTTTAATATCGATGAGAAAAATTCTCTGAGTTTCTCCGGATATTATGGTTTGGACTATGTCAATATCAATGATAGTTTTACCAATATTTACGGTAATGCTTTTGGCATTTTAGACTGGAAACATAAATTCGATAAAAACACCAGTTCAAGATTGAATTTTTCCTTCAGCCAGTATAACTATGAGCTCGATTTAGCCCTGGTGGGCTTCAACTTCAAAAATAACATTTCCAACTTTAATGTGAGTTATCAAATTGACCAGGTCGTCAATCCTGCTTTAAGCCTTTCCTACGGATTAAGCTCAATCCGATATCAGGTTAACCCCGGTGAAATTGTACCCACCATACCCGACTCTCCTATAAACCCAAGAAGCCTGGATAATAAATATGCCTTCGACAATGCTGCTTTTATTTCTGTGAGTCAGTCCCTGAGTGAAAGGATAAATATCCAGTACGGCCTGAGACTCAGTGCTTTTTTGAGAATGGAAGACGAATCAATCGATATCTATACAAATGATAATCCGCTGTTGTACGATGAAATCCGGGATATTTATGTGGAAGCCGAACCCATCGAAACTATTGATGGTAACACTTCCGAAGTAAATGAAAGTTTCATCAATCTGGAACCTAGGTTTGGAATATCTTATCTTTTGGATGACGACACCTCTATTAAAGCAAGTTATAACAGAATGGTCCAAAACCTCCACCTGCTCTCCAATACATCATCCCCTACTCCATTTGATGTCTGGACTCCAAGTGGTACCTACATCAAACCTCAGAAATTAGATCAATATGCCCTGGGCTACTTTAAAGATTTTAAAAACCTCCCTTTTACGCTGGAAACCGAAGTGTTCTATAAATACATCGATAACAGGATTGATTATATAGATGGCGCCAATTTAATTGCCAATGATGCTATAGAGCGTGTCATCCTAAATGGTGAAAGCAGAGCTTACGGACTGGAGTTTTATCTTAAGAAAAATACGGGAAGACTCACGGGCTGGCTGTCCTATACCTTATCCAGAAGCGAGCAGCGCACTCCCGGAAGAACGCCTGATGAAATCGGGATCAACAACGGGAACTGGTATCTCAATGGATACGACAAAACCCATGACATCTCTTTGACCAGCAGCTACGAGCTCAATGATAAGTGGCAATTGAACAGTAATTTTGTGTTACAAACCGGACGTCCGGTCAATTTTCCAGTAGGTCAGTTCGAATTTCAGGACCTGAATATTCCTGTGTTTGAAGGAAGAAATTTAAACCGGTTACCCACTTTTCACAGACTGGATGTATCTGCTACTTACACGCCGGAACAGGGAAAAAAGAACTGGTCTTCGTCGTGGAATTTTGGAATTTATAATGTGTATAACCGAAGAAATGCGGCTTCGCTCAACTTTGAGCAAAACCCTTCCACAGGACAGAATGAAGCCGTAAGATTTTCTATTTTTGGGATAGTCCCTTCTGTGAGTTATAGCTTTAAATTTTAAATGATGAGAAAACTCTTGTTTTTACTAAGTTTTGTTTGTGTGTTCACAGCCTGCGAAGACGTTGTGGAAGTCGATCTGGAAGAAGCCAAGTCAAGACTTGTAGTGGATGCTATTTTGCAGTGGGAAAAAGGATCTACTGGAGCAAACCAAAGCATAGAGCTTAGCCGGACTCGTGGTTTTTTTGAAGAAGAACCCATTCCGGTTTCAGGGGCTAAGGTTGTGGTAAGCAATAGTTCCGGGCTTGAATTCACTTTTGTGGAAACATCTCCAGGTGAATATGTCACCGGTAATTTTCAACCCGCACTGAATGAGCTTTACAGCTTAAGCATAGAAGTGAATGGGAGCGTCTATTCAGCAGAGGAAAGCCTGAAACCTGTAGTTCCCATAGATTTTATAGAACAAGACGATGCAGGCGGATTTTCCGGGGAAAATATAGAACTAAAAGTTTTTTATACAGATCCTGAAGGCATTGAGAATTATTATTTATTCAAGTTTTTCGCTCCATTCTTGGCTTTCCCCGAGTTTGATATTAACGATGATGAATTTAGTGATGGTAATCAGATATTTGATATCTTTTCTGAAGAAGACCTGGAGCCTGGAATGCCTGTAACCATTCAGCTGCATGGAATTTCAAAAGGCTATTATAATTTCCTGGAGATTTTACTGGCCCAGGCGGGAAGTGCTGGTGGTCCTTTTGAAACCCAACCGGCTACAGTCAGAGGGAATATCAAGAATAATAATGATGCTGACGAATTAATTTTTGGTTATTTTGGACTATCAGAAGTAGATGAAGTCATTTATACCGTTCAATAATGAGTAAAGAATTTCAAAAGATCACAGAGCAGTCTTCAAAGTACAGACATCTGGAAAACATGTCGACCCATGAACTTCTGGAAAATATGAATACAGAAGATCAGTTGGTGCCATTAGCTGTTCAGAAAGAAATTCAGGCCATTGAAAGCCTGGTGGACGTGATCGCAGAACAACTTCAGAAGAGAGGAAGGTTATTCTACATCGGGGCAGGAACCAGCGGCAGACTCGGCATACTGGATGCCAGTGAGTGCCCGCCCACCTTTGGAGTTTCTGCTGACCTGGTCAACGGCCTCATCGCCGGGGGCGATAAGGCGATAAGAAAAGCGGTAGAACATGCCGAGGACGACACCGATAAAGCCTGGAAAGACCTTGAAAACCATCACATCCATAAAGAAGATGTGGTGATAGGTATTGCTGCTTCTGGAACTACCCCCTATGTTATTGGCGGCCTGAAAGCCTGTCAGCAACATGGAATCATAACCGGCTGTATAGTTTGTAATCCCAATTCACCCATTTCAAAAGTTTCCGATTTCCCGATCGAAGTTATCGTAGGACCTGAGTTTGTCACCGGGAGTTCCAGAATGAAAGCTGGGACAGCACAAAAACTGGTCCTGAATATGATTTCCACCTCAGTGATGATCAAACTGGGGCGAGTAAAAGACAACAAAATGGTAGATATGCAACTGAGCAATGCCAAACTCAAAAAGCGCGGAAGCCTTTTGATTTCTGAAGCTTTAGGAGTTTCTGAAGAAAAAGCTGCAGAATTATTGAAACTCCATGGAGGTGTAAGAAAAGCAATTGACCATGAAACACACCAATAAAGAAACCTTGGCCAAAGGCGTAAGATTTCTGGCCGGGGCTTTACCCCTGGCCTTTATAGGCCCTGCTGTGGTTTTTAGTGCCTTCAATAATCAGGATAAACCTTTGTACTGGTTTATTCTGATTTTGGGAATTTTAGCCTGTGCGGGAGCTATTTATTTAATGTTTCGGGGTATTAAAACCCTGATGAGAGCCTTGTTTGACGATTGATACAGGAATTTACTCCTTAAATGGCTTCTTAAGCTGATTCCAAAAGTCCTGAGGATAGTTTTCATCATTTTCAAACCCAAGTTCAATATCCTTTCCATTCTCAGGAACATGAGCTGTTCCAAAGAGATAATCCCAAAGACTCAAGCTTAAGCCGAAATTCATGCCGAAGGGATGCTCAACCGGTAAGGCTTTAGAATGATGCCAGATATGCATTTTGGGATTGTTAAAGATGTATTTAAAAGGGCCATAGTCCCAGCCCAGATTGGCGTGATTGAGGTGACCTATCAAAACGCCAAACATGTGTACGATAAAAAATTCCTGGATCCCAAAGCCAATCATGGCCAGAGGAATATACTGAATCGCTTTATAAATGAGGGTTTCCATAAAATGAAATCTGAACTGAGCAGCAAAGCCCATTTCTTTGACGCTGTGATGAACTTTATGAAACTTCCACAACCAGGAACGTTTATGCAACTGAATATGTACATTCCATTGTATAAAATCAGCTACCAGAAACAGGATTAAAAACTGAGACCAGATCGGGAAATTCTGAATATGAAAGGCTATTATATTTTCAATACCGAATAGACCCAGAAAATCATTAAACAATTCTACAAATACGTTGGATATCGCATTATAACCTATGAGCGAAAAAATAAAGAAATTGAAGAACACATAAAAAACATCAAGCCAGAAGCCCTTGCGAATAATTTTCTGATCTTTTCGCCAGGGAATGATGATTTCCATAGATAGCACCAAAACCGATAGACCAATCAGCCACCAAAAGTAATTGGTGAGCGATGGGTTTTGAATTTCATTCATCAGGTAGTTAAAATAACCCGAAAATGAATTCAAAAAAATGTCTGTATATTTTTCCATAATCTGTTGCAAATTTAAATCCTCCACTTGAGTTCTTATGTATCATAAATCACAATAGTCTTTTAAATTTTAAACTGATAATTAAGCTTTATTATTTTTTAAATTTACCCTGTCATCCTATTGAAAAGTCTTATTTTTAGACGAATCGAATACAAACCAAGCCATGGATTTTAAAAATAAAAATGTTTTAATCACAGGAGCTTCAAGAGGAATAGGTAGAGCTACCGCTATAGCTTTTGCCAGCAAAGGGGCTAAAGTAGGGATCAACTTTAAAAGCCGAATCGATGAAGCTGAAAAAACACTTGCCGAACTTTCTGGAGACGGACATGAACTTTTTCAATACGACATTTCAAAAAAAGAAGAAGCCGCAGCACTCATCGGTGATTTTATAAATAAGTTTGACAAAATAGATGTGCTGGTTAATAATGCAGGAATTGCGATCTCTCACAACCTGGAGGAGGTAAACTTTGATGACTGGACGTCGGCCTGGGAAAAAACGCTGCAAACCAATCTTTTCGCTGCAGCGAACCTGTCTTATATCGTGGCCCGGCATATGATTAAGGCTGGAGGCGGAAATATCGTTAATGTGTCTTCCAGGGGAGCTTTTCGAGGTGAGCCTGAGCAGCCCGCTTATGGCGCAAGCAAAGCCGGTCTTAATGCCTTAAGTCAGTCCCTGGCCAAAAAACTGGCTCCCCATAAGATTTACGTTGGCGTGGTAGCGCCCGGGTTTACAGAAACAGACATGGCAACCGAAACCTTAACTCCTGATGAAAGAGAGACCATGCTCAATGAAACTCCGTTTCATAGGATGGCCAAACCTGAAGAAGTAGCGCATGCCATTTTATTTCTGGCCTCAGATGAAGCTGCTTACTCATCCGGGAGCATCATTGACGTGAATGGGGCAAGTTATCTGAGAAGCTAGCACTTAAAATTTGGGGTAAAACCGGCCGGTCTTTGATTTGTAGGCTTTATAATCGTCAAACATAGATTCAAGAAGGGATTCTTCATAGTTTGTTTTGTAATAAAACAAGACTAAAATGGCCAGACTGATGCAAAGCTTATAACCATCACCCAGCCAAAACGAAAAGCTGAACATAAAAATCAAAATTCCTGTATACATAGGATGTCGGCTTAGCCTGTAGGCTCCGTTAGTGATGAGTTTGGAATTTGGCTTAGGGGTGGGAAATGGAGACAGATGCAAATTCATTTGCAAAAGCGCTGCCACGGAAATAACGACACCCACCATACCGAGATAAAACCACAGGAAATGCTCCATAAAGCTGATCGAAAACCAGTGAATGTCGAGAAAAAATGCCAGTATCAATAAAAACTGAACAGCGACCAGACTTATGTCTTTGATTTTGGGCATGTGGTCTTTTTATACAAATATACCAATCCTTTTTTGCACTATTTTGTTTTTTTACAGTTTGCTGATTATTATCATTTTATGAGATTAAAGCGCTCAGTATTTTTGAATAAAAGCAATGTACATGCAAGCCTTAATTCAGAAATACAATGTTCCGGGACCCAGATACACAAGTTACCCAACGGTTCCCTTTTGGGATGAATCCACTTACACTAGATCTTCATGGATCAAAAGTTTACAAAAAGAGGATGCATCACGTGAAATAAGCTTGTACATCCACCTTCCATTTTGTGAAAGCTTATGTACGTTTTGTGCCTGCAACAAACGCATCACCAAAAGACACGAAGTTGAACTTCCCTATATAGAAGCCTTATTGAAAGAATGGAGCATGTATCTTGAGATTCTTCAGGAAAAACCAGTTTTAAAAGAAATACATCTTGGAGGAGGAACCCCTACTTTTTTCGATCCAGAGCATTTAAAATATCTTTTAGAAACCATCAAGGGCTCCTGCGAACTGCCGGAAGACATTAGCTTCAGTTTTGAAGGACATCCCAACAATACCACAGTAAATCATCTTAAAACCTTAAGCAGTCTCGGCTTTGACCGGGTGAGTTATGGCATTCAGGATTATAACCCCAAAGTCCAGCTCGCTATACACAGAATACAGTCTTTTGAAACCGTCAAAAGCATCACAGAGCAATCCCGTGCTTTCGGCTACAAGTCTGTGAGTCATGACTTAATTTATGGTTTACCAATGCAAACCCTGGAAGATGTCATCGCTACCATAAATAAAACCACCGCCTTGATGCCAGACCGCATTGCCTTTTACAGTTATGCCCATGTTCCCTGGACCAAAGGAAACGGTCAGCGCGGCTATGATGAAAAGGATTTACCCTCGGCAAAATTAAAACGCCAACAGTATGAGATGGGTAAGAAAATGCTTGAAGAAAAGGGCTATATCGAAATTGGTATGGATCACTTCGCTTTACCAGAGGATGAAATGGCCATCGCTTTTCAAAATAAAAGCCTCCACAGAAACTTTATGGGGTATACCACAACCAAAACCGACAAAATGATTGGACTTGGTGTTTCTGCCATCAGCGACAGCTGGTTTGGCTTTTCTCAAAATCAAAAAAACCTGAATCAGTATTACGACAGCCTGACACAAAATGAATTACCCGTGTCCAGAGGTCACATTTTAGATGAAACTGATCTTATAATCAGAAGAAAAATCTTAAATTTAATGTGCCACTTTGAATCGAATCTGGATGGATTAGATATAAATACCCAATTAGAGATAAAAAATGACTTAGCCGAATTTGAATCTGATATGCTATTGACAGTGCAAGATGACTTTATCCGAGTAAACCCCGCTGGCAAAGCTTTTATAAGAAACATATGTATGGCATTTGATTTAAGGTTAAAAGCTAAAAAATCAGAATCACAATTATTTTCAATGACTATTTAAACCTACCACTATGAAAAAAATACTTGTTCCCGTTGATTTTTCAACACCCTCCGAAAACGCACTTAAGGTTGCGGCAGAGCTTGCCAAAAGAAACGATGCTGAGCTTCATGTATTACACGTGATTGAACTTGCAGAATCGCTTTTCGGCGCAGAACAGTTTAATGTCAATGACGAACAGATCGTTTTCTTCATGAAACTGGCCAAGGAACGTTTTGAAAATTTCTTAAAAAAGGACTATTTGAAAGGCATTGATCTTATAGATCACGTTGAACCTGGATCTACTTCCATAGCCATCAGCGAAGTCGTGGAAAAAAATAATATCGATATGATCGTAATGGGCTCCAGTGGTTCATCAGGTTTAGAAGAGATCGTCATCGGCTCAAACACTGAGAAGGTTGTCAGATATTCTGAAGTTCCTGTCCTTGTCGTTAAAAATGAGATTAAAGACATCTCTATTAAAACTGTAGTTTTCGCTTCTGATTTTGAATTAGAAAATATTGAACCCTATAGAAAAGCAAAAAAATTTGCTGAGAGTTTTGATGCAAAAATGCAAATGCTTTATGTGAATTTACCTGGGAATCAATTCAGCAGTACCCTGGAAATTCAAGAACAGATGCGCGTGTTCCTCAACAAAGTGGAAATGCCACTTAACAAAAAAAATATTGAAATCTTCAATGATTACAGCATTGAACAAGGAGTTATTAATGGTGCAGAATATCTTAAGGCCGATCTGATTATTATTCCAACGCACGGAAGAAAAGGACTTTCCCATTTCTTTAACGGCAGTATCAGTGAAGATGTAGTCAATCATTCAGATCGTCCTGTCCTGACATTAAAGATTTAAATTTGATAAGCCTTTTTAAACCAAAAAAGCACCTTTTAAAAGGTGCTTTTTAATGTAATGTCTAGAAATAATTTAAGAATTGGACTGTATCACCTGAACAATCTCATCTTTTTGCAGGACTCCACTTTGTCTCCACTTTTGTTCTCCACTTTTGAAAATAATCATAGTTGGCACGCCTCTTACCTGGTATTTGGCAGCTAACTGTTCGTTTTTATCAACATCGATTTTGATAATTTTCACTTTATCTCCAAGTTCTTCTTTGACCTCTTTTAAAATGGGGGCCAACATCTTGCAGGGTCCACACCAGTCTGCAAAGAAATCGATTAAAACGGGAGTTTCACTTTGTATAATTTCATTAAATTTCTGGCTCATAAGTATATATTTAAAATATTAACTGGATAAAATCTACTCTTTACACAGATTTAAAACGCTCGTAAGCAGCCTTGGTCAGACGCTCACGCTGATCTGGATGGGCAATGGAGATTAAGGCTTCCGCTCTTTGTTTTAAATTTTTGCCGTAAAGATTAACCACACCATATTCAGTAACAATGTAATGAACGTGAGCACGTGTTGTCGTCACCCCTGCGCCTTCATTTAAGAAAGGCGTTATCTTAGAAATGCCTTTATTGGTGACCGAAGGCATGGCAATGATAGCTTTACCTCCATCAGATAACGAAGCGCCACGAATAAAATCCATCTGACCTCCCACGCCCGAAAACTGCATTTTTCCAATAGTATCCGCACAAACCTGACCTGTAAGGTCAATTTCTATGGCCGAATTGATTGCCGTTACCCTGGGGTTACGTCTAATAATCGCCGTATCGTTGGTGTAAGCGGCTTCTTTCATGTGCACCAAAGGATTGTCATCCATAAAATCGTAAAGTTTTTGAGACCCCACTGCAAAACAGGTTACAATTTTACCTGTTTTTACTTCCTTCTGACTTCCGTTAATCACACCGCTTTCTACCAGCGGCAAAATTCCATCTGAAAACATTTCGGTATGAATACCGAGGTTTTTGTGGTTTCCTAAATTTTTGAGGGCAGCATTGGGAATACCGCCAATTCCCATTTGTAAAGTTGCCCCATCTTCAACAAGACTAGCCACATTGGCACCGATTTTACTTTCCAGTTCAGATACCGGTGCCTGTTCATGACCAAATATGGGCTCATCGACTTCTATTGCAAAATCCAGTTCATTCAGGTGAATAATGCCATCCCCATGAGTTCTAGGGACTTTGGGATTGACTTGCGCAATCACCAGTTTTGCTGTTTGAATGGCTGGAATTGTAATATCCACAGATACTCCAAGCGAGCAAAATCCATGTTTATCTGGTGGTGAAACCTGAATAAAGGCAACATCCAGTGGCAAAATTGAACGCCTAAACAGTCTGTGAATTTCGCTAAGAAAAATAGGGATATAATCTCCGTTTCCTTTTCTCAACGAATTCCTTACATTTCCGCCTACAAAAACACTGTTTATTTTGAAAGCTTTAGAATATTGCTCTTCCGAGTATGCCGCCTGTCCTTCGGTATGCATGTGCATGATTTCAACATTTTCCAAAGATTCATGTCTGGAGACCAAAGCATCTATCAATTTTAAAGGGGTCATTGCAGCACCCTGAATGAACACTCTATCTCCTGATTTTACTTTTGAAACAGCCTCTTCAGCTGTTACTTTATTGAGTTGATATATCATATCTTTTGATCTTATGTTAAATAACAAAAATACAGACTCAAGTGCAAGTTGGCTATGACTTGAACAAAGATTTATATGATTTCAGTCAGTTTTAAGAAAGGTTTTTAAAGCCTAAAGTAAACCGCGATAACTTCCGAAGAAAATGAATCAGTCCTTCTGAAGCTGGCTCCAGCACCACACCTGCGCATCTTTGTAAGTCGAAAACACTTCATAGGGAACAGGCTGCTTTTGAAGCAGAAAAATCATCTTCAAGACCCATTGTATGGTTTTGTTTGGAATGACGTAAGCAGTTCCTTTGCAGTAGTCCTGCATCAGGCTTGTATTTTCCTTTAACCAGTTGGCCTGCAGTATCTGATGAGAAATCCTGGGCACAACCGCTTGGCTGGCATCAAAAACAATAGCCAATTTTTGCTGGGCAAAATAACAGTCATCCAATTCCTTTAGGTAAGCCTTAAAATTGGCATTGGTGCTTTTTTCTCCTGTGAATGTCACCGTGATAAGTGGAAATGCTGTTTGGTCAACCCTGGCGTATGAAGTCGTTTTCAAAATTTTTCTCTAAAATAAAAATAAACTTTTAAACTTCAAGGCTTAAAAAGGAATCATTCTTAGAAGGCAGCTCTGTACTCCCCATCAGGTACTCGTCTACTTCCCGTGCGGCTTCTCTTCCTTCCGAAATAGCCCATACGACCAAAGACTGCCCCCTGCGGGCATCTCCGGCTGCAAAAATGGATTCTACATTGGTTGTATAATCAGTGGAATCTATAATTCCAGATTTGGTTTGAGAAACACCAAGATGCTCCAAAAGAGAACTTTCCGGCTGAGTAAAACCAACAGCCAGCAAAGCAAGCTCACAGGGAATTAAACGTTCTGTACCTTCTATTTCTTTCATCTGTTGTCTTCCGCCTTCATTAACCCATTCCAGATCTACAAGCTTGATGTGGGTAAGTTCAGCTCTATCATTACCTATAAATGCTTTAGTCAGGGTGCTCCATTTTCGTTCGCCACCTTCTTCATGAGACGAAGAAGTTCTCAGGGTCATGGGCCACATTGGCCAGGGGTCGTTTTCTCCTCTTTTGCTTTGTGGTTTGGGCATCAACTCGAGTTGCAAGACCGAAGCTGCTCCTTGCCTGTGGGAAGTTCCAATACAGTCCGATCCCGTATCTCCTCCACCGATAACAACCACGTTCTTGCCCTTTGCTGAAATCTTGTCGTCAAATTTGATTCCTGCTATCTCTTTGTTTTGTAAGCTCAGGAAATCCATCGCATAATGAATGCCTTTAAGCTCACGACCGGGAATAGAGAGGTTTCTGGGAACCGTAGAACCCGTACAAACCACTATAGAATCAAAGTCATCCTTAAGCATATCCGGATTGATGGTTTTTCCAACCTCAGCATTCACTTTAAACCGAACACCTTCCTCATCCATGATTTGGATTCTACGATCCACCACCCATTTTTCTAGCTTAAAATCCGGAATACCATACCTCAGCAAACCACCTATAGCCGGATCTCTTTCGTAAACCGTCACCCAATGTCCTGCCTTATTGAGCTGATCGGCTGCGGCCAATCCCGCCGGACCTGAACCGATCACTGCTACTTTTTTTCCTGTCCGCTGTTTTGGAGGAGTTGCTTTGATATAGCCTAGTTCATGCGCTTTTTCTGCAATTGATTTTTCTATATGTTCAATCGCCACAGGAGGCTTATTGATGCCTAATACACAACTGGCTTCGCAGGGTGCCGGACAAATACGTCCTGTAAATTCGGGAAAGTTGTTGGTAGAATATAAAATCGAAGCTGCATCCTTCCAGTTTTCATCATGAACGGCTTCGTTGAATTCCGGAATGATGTTACCCAGCGGACAGCCCGAATGGCAAAACGGAACCCCGCAATCCATACATCGGGCCGCCTGAGTTTTGGTCTTTTCTTCTGGAAACGGCTCAAATATTTCTTTAAAATCGCCTATCCTTAGTTCCGGGGGTCTGCTACTTGGCAACTCCCTGTCATGTTTCAAAAATCCGTCGTGTTGTCCCATTAGGCTACTATTTTTTGTTCTTGTTTTTCTTTTTCTTCCAAAATACGCTTGTATTCGTGTGGAATGATTTTGACGAATTGCGTTTTCATGGCTTCAAAATCATCCAGAATCCCTTTAGCTTTTTGACTCCCGGTCAGTTGAAAATGGGTTTCTATTAAGCTTTTAAGCTCGTTAAAGTTATCTTTTGAGGGCGTTTCCAGGCCGACCATAGCAATATTGCAGTTCTTCTTAAAGCTGGCTTTCTCATCCAGTACATAAGCAATACCTCCGCTCATTCCAGCAGCGAAATTTTTACCGGTTTCTCCCAAAATCACAACTTTACCGCCTGTCATATACTCGCAGGCATGATCTCCAACCCCTTCCACAACCGCTTCCACTCCAGAATTCCTGACGGCAAAACGCTCGCCAGCCATGCCGTTGATGTAAGCTGTTCCTGAAGTTGCTCCGTAAAAAGCCACATTGCCTACGATGATATTTTCTTCTGATTTAAATCCAGCTGACTTAGGGGGGTAGATGATCAATTTTCCGCCAGACAAGCCTTTACCAAAATAATCATTGGATTCTCCTTCAATTTCAAAGGTGACTCCCTTGGCTAGAAAAGATCCAAAACTCTGTCCTGCAGAACCTTCAAATTTAGAATGAATTGTATCGTCTTTCAATCCCTCTGCTTTGAATTTTTTACTGATTTCATTGGATAAAATAGCTCCTGTAGCCCGATCTATGTTTCTGATGGAATAGGATTTTTTGACCTGAGTTCCCTGTTCAAAAACAGGCCTGGCATCGTCAAGAAGCTGCCGGTCCAGGACGTTATCGATTTCATGGTCCTGTTCTATCTGTTTAAAAACACCCACCTGTTCTGCGATGTTCTCCTGGTATAAAATCGGGCTTAAATCCAGGTCTTTCAATTTCCAAAAAGGGACGTCCTTGCTTATTTTCATCACTTCCGAATGACCAACCATAGCATTGATGGTTTTAAACCCCAGTTGGGACATGATTTCCCGCAGATCTTCCGCCAAAAATCTAAAGTAATTGACCACATGGTCTGGATTACCCGTAAATAGTTTTCTCAGTTCCGGATTTTGTGTGGCCACCCCCACAGGACAGGTATTGGTATGGCATTTTCTCATCATGATACAGCCTTCCACAATCAATGCGGCTGTGGAAATCCCCCATTCTTCAGCGCCTAGTAAGGTGGCTATGGCTATATCTCTTCCCGTTCTCAACTGACCATCGGCCTGAACCGTTATTCTGCTTCTTAAATTGTTTTTTACCAGCGTTTGATGCGCTTCAGAAAGTCCCAGCTCCCAGGGTAATCCGGCATGCCGAATGGAACTTAACGGAGAAGCTCCGGTACCCCCGTCGGCCCCGGAAATTAAAACGACATCGGCATTGGCTTTAGAGACCCCAGCGGCTACAGTGCCAACTCCCGCCTGGGAGACCAGTTTTACATTGATTCTGGCATGTCTATTGGCATTTTTTAAGTCGAAAATAAGTTGTGCTAAATCTTCGATGGAATAAATATCGTGGTGCGGTGGCGGTGAAATCAATCCAACGCCTGGCGTGGAGTGCCTTACTCTGCCAATCCACTCATCTACTTTATGGCCTGGTAACTGACCTCCTTCTCCCGGTTTGGCTCCCTGAGCCATTTTAATTTGTAATTCCTCGGCATTGGTGAGGTAATAACTGGTCACCCCAAATCGGCCTGAGGCTACCTGCTTAATCGCTGAACGTTCCCATTCCCCATTGGGTTTTACTTCAAATCTGGCTTCGTCTTCACCGCCCTCTCCACTATTGCTTTTGGCACCAATTCTATTCATAGCTATCGCTAAAGTAGAATGGGCTTCATGGGAAATGGAGCCAAAAGACATAGCCCCCGTTGCAAAGCGTTTCATGATCTCTTCTGCAGGTTCCACTTCAGAAAGCGGTATGGGCGTTCGTTTTTTAAATTCCAGTAAACCTCTTAAGGTCAGCGTATCTTTAAGTTGATCGTTGACCGTTTTGGCGAATTTTTTATACAGTGAAAAATTGTCTGTTTGCGTGGAACGTTGAAGCAGGTGAATGCTTTCCGGGTTAAACAGATGCTTTTCACCTTTTCGCTTCCACTGATAAACGCCACCAACTTCCAGGCTTTTTTTAACCTCTTCATTTTGGGGATAGGCCTTCTGATGCCTTACCAAAACCTCGCGGGCTAAACCATCAAAGTCGATACCTTCTATTCTTGAAATCGTGCCTTTAAAGCATTTTTCTATCACCGTAGTATGCAAGCCCAGTGCCTCAAAAATCTGAGCACTTTGATAAGACTGCACCGTACTGATTCCCATTTTTGAAAGAATTTTCAGCAAACCATAACCTATAGCCTGCTGATAGTTGGCCTGGGCCTTCTCTATACTGATGTCTGCATCAAGTTTTCCCTGAGTTTGAAGATGATCTATGGATTGAAGCGCTAAATAAGGGTGAACAGCGCTTGCTCCATAACCGATAAGCGTGGCGTAATGATGCGTTTCTCTCACGTCTCCCGCCTGAACCACTATACCGGATTTGGTTCTTAAATTCAGTTTGACCAGGTGGTGATGTACTGCTCCGGTAGAAAGTAATGAAGGAATGGGCGCCCGTGTTTTGCTTATAGGCTTATCGGTTAAAATAAGAACTTTTTTACCCGATTTCACAGCATCTTCTGCAGCTTTACAGGCCGCATCGATACCTCTTTCCAGGCTTCCCGGTTTTCCATCTGCATCAAATACACAATCGATAAAGGCATAATCAAAGCCTTTATCCTTTAAATTTTTGAACTTTTCAATATCAGAGTCCAGCAATACGGGCTGGGAAATATGTATCTGTTTGGTATGCAATTCAGTTTCGTCAAGAATATTCAGACTTTCTCCTACTCTTGTGAATAAGGACATAACCATTCGCTCTCGAATAGGATCTATAGGTGGATTACTCACCTGTGCAAACAATTGCTTGAAGTAATTGGCCACATGCTGGCTTTGCTTGCTCAAGATGGCCAGTGGCGTATCTGCTCCCATAGAGCCAATCGGTTCTGTTGCCCTGACGGCCATATCAGCCAGAATAACTTTCAATTCTTCTGAAGTATAGCCGAAGGCATTTTGGAGATGAAGAAGCTGTTCACCGGTAAGCTGCTCTTTTTCAAATTCGGGTACAGGTTGCAGCCTTAATTTGATACGCTGATTAACAATCCACTGCTGGTAAGGTTTATCCTTAACAATTCGGTTTTTGATTTCATCATCATAAAGCACTTTATTTTGATTCAAATCAGCCAAAATCATACGTCCCGGCTGAAGTCTTCCTTTCTTAATAATTTCTGAAGATTTTACCGGAAGTGCTCCGGCTTCAGAAGAGATAATGAGACGATTGGTAGACGTAATGCAATATCTTGAGGGCCTTAATCCGTTTCTGTCCAAAGTTGCGCCTACGCGTTTACCATCTGTAAAAATAAGGGCTGCCGGACCATCCCAGGGTTCCATAATGGAAGCATGGTATTTGTAAAACGCCTTTCGCTCTGGATCAATAGATTTATTGTCCTGCCAGGCTTCCGGAACAAGCATCATCATGACATGTTCCAAGGGGCGGCCGTCCATGACCAGCATTTCAACAAGGCTATCCAGGTTGGCAGAATCTGAATGTTCCGGATTGGTTACGGGTAATAAGCGCTGAAGGTCCTCCTCCGAAAAGACTTTCGATTTGAAGTTAGCTTCCTTAGACTTCATTTTAGTCACATTCCCGCGAATGGTATTGATTTCTCCATTATGAGATATAAAGTGAAAAGGCTGAGCCAGTTTCCAGTTGGGAAAGGTATTGGTAGAAAATCGGGAATGTATAATAGCAAAAGCAGATTTAAAATTTGGATTTCTTAAGTCCTCATAATAGTCTCTGAGCTGACTGGTTCTGAGCTGTCCTTTATAAATGATCGTCTTTGCAGACATACTACAGACATAAAAAGCCTTATTATTTCCCTGAACATGATGTCCTATATAATGCGTTGTATAATTTCTAAACACAAAGAGTTTTCGTTCCAGGTCTTCCTCAGACATATTGTTTTTGGGCTGAATAAGAATCTGCTGAATCGAGGGCTCTACGGGTTTTGCTCCCATCCCAGGCACTTTGGAATCCACAGGAACTAAACGATAACCCAGGATTTTGAGATTTAGCTCCTCTGCATGTTTTTCTAAAATACCGATGCATTGATTAGCAACACTTTGAACTTTTGGAAAAAAAAGCATTCCTATGCCTATGGGTTTTTCAGGATCGGTATCCGCATGAATTTCTTCAGCAATTTCTTCGATAAAATCATTATCGATTTGAATAAGAATACCAGCACCATCCCCTGTTTCCGGATCGGAGCCAGTCCCTCCGCGATGCTCCATATTCTCCAGCATGGTTAAGGCATCATCAATCACTCGATGTTCTTTTTTACCATCGATATTTATGACGCTTCCAATACCACAGGCATCATGTTCAAAACTCTCATCATACATGGATTCTCTCTTCATAACAAACTACTATTCTAAGGATTATTTCCTAAAACTAGTTAATTGCCAATAATATCATTAGCTAAAGAGATATAATTTAGTATTAATTATGTTAAAATTGAGTTATTATTGAACTTAATCGTTTTCGAAGCTGCTTACAAGTAGATAAAATGAAAATAGAAGTTTAATGACATTCCATGGAAGAAGTCACTTGAGTTTGTGCAGGTTTTGGTGAAACATAAGGAATACCTAAACCTAAACCTCTTAGAATAAACAAAACACCAATAATGGCGATAGCAATAGGAATAAGGCGTTTGAGGTTAAATTTTAAAACGGAATTAAGCCATGCTTTGGCATAAATGACAATACTCATGAGCGGAACAGTTCCCAGCCCGAAGAAAACCATGTATAAAGAACTTTCAAGCAAGCCTGAAATGGCAACAGATCCAAAGACAGCCATGTAGACAAGACCACAGGGCAGCAGACCATTCAGGAAACCCAGATAAAAGAAGGTGTCGAGCTCTTTCTTTTTCAACGATGCGCCAAGCTCGGACTTTAGTTTTCCTACCCATTTGAATACGGGTTTGCTCAAGTTGAGCTTACCTAGAACAGATTCAGAAAAAACAAGAGAAGAAAGCATCATAACCCCAATGATAATGGAGACTTGCTGTTGGAAACCAAAGAGGGCAAAACTTTCACCAATAAGCCCAAAAACAAGTCCTATTAGCGCATAAGTGGTTATTCTTCCTAAGTGATACAAGAAAATCTGAAAAGCTTTTCGCCAGGGATTTTGCCGATCTACAGGGAGCATAAGGGCAATAGGTCCGCACATGCCCACGCAGTGAAAACTGCCCAAAAGTCCCAAAATAAAAGCCGTCCACAACATTTAGATCCTTATTTTTTTCTGAATCAAATAGTCCTCACCCTTATAATTGAATTTCAGGTTTACTTCCCACAAACCCAGTTTCATCAATGAGCGCGGCAACAGGTATTCTCTGTTTTCTAACTGGAGTTGAACCGTGAAATCCAGAGCCTTATCTGATGGCCTGTATAAATATACTTCCCCATCTATTTCAGAAACATTGAATTCTGAAGGAAAATTGATCTGAACCCCTTCAGAAACCACTTCCACAGTCACCTGTTGCTCTAAGTCTGCAGCGTTTTGGGCAGAGTCTAAGTCTTCCTGAAAGGTCAGTTCTTTTTGATAGTAGGACTCTACGACAAGGTCGTGTTCCAATTCAGCACTGGACATCATCTGCACTACCATAACCATGATAAATCCGATGAAAAGTACAAATGCAATAACGATAGATGTTCCCCAGTTTAATTTCATAATATTTTATCTAAAGGTTTGTGGTCCCATGAAGTTAGTTGTAGCCCGGTCTATGATCCGGTCCTTGCTGTACACCTCTATTTCAATCTCATTATTGGAATCGGTTAGCTGTGAAGGATCCACTTCTATAAAAAATGTTCCCTTTGCCATCCCGCTTTCACCTATGCTGAAATAGTCTTTTTTTACCATTTTGATTTCTCCGGGCATAGAAGCCAGTTTGAAATGAACGCTATCCATGACGGTATTGGTTTTATTCAAAAGTTTAAAGGTATATACATTGGAAATATGACCATTGTCTTTGAGTTCATACAGCTGACCAGGAAGTCTGAGCACTTTGGCTTCCACATCGCTTCTGATCAATAACAGACCTATTAGAAAGCCCGTAAGAATCACAAGAACTGCTGTGTAGCCTTTGAGCCTGGGAGTAAATTGAAATTTAGCTTTCTTTTCAATATTATTTTCACTGGCATAACGAATTAACCCCTTTGGCAAATTCACACTTTCCATAATAGAGTCGCAGACATCTATACAGGCAGTGCAATTCACACATTCCAGCTGCGTTCCATTTCTAATATCGATCCCTGTAGGGCAGACGTGAACACATTGAGAACAATCGATACAGTCCCCCACTCCTGCTGCGGCTCTGTCCTGATTTTTTCTAAACCTCTGACGTCCTTCCTCACGTTCTCCGCGTTTGTGGTCGTAAGCCACAACAATAGACTTTTCATCCAATAAGACACCTTGAAGGCGTCCATAAGGACAGGCTATGATACAGACCTGCTCTCTAAACCAGGCAAATACGAAATAGAAAACCGCTGTAAAAATGAGCAAGGGGATAAATGTACCTAAATGACTTGCCGGACCATTTGTGATGTATTTTATCAGCTCGTCACTACTAATAAGATAGGCCAAAAACACATTGGCAATAAGAAAGGAGATGATGGCAAAAATCGTCCACTTCGTTCCTTTTTTAAGAATCTTGTCTTTGTTCCAGGGTGCTTTATCCAAACGAATTTGCTTTCCGCGATCGCCCTCAATGGCATATTCAATTCGTCTAAACACCATTTCCATAAAAATGGTTTGCGGACAAATCCAGCCACAGAAAATTCGTCCAAAAGCAACGGTAAAAAGAGCGATAAAAATCACTCCGATAAGCAAAGCAATGACAAACAAATAGAAATCCTGAGGCCAAAAAGGAAAGCCAAAGATGTTGAATTTCCGTTCTAAAATATTAAAAAGCAAAAACTGATGGCCATTGATTTTTATAAAAGGCGCGGCAAACAGGAAAAGCAACAGGAAATAACTGACGTATTTTCTGTATTTGTAGAAGATGCCATGAGGTTTTTTAGGATATACCCAGGAACGTTTCCCTTCCTGGTCCAAAGTACCAATGCTATCTCTAAATTTTTCCTGATTATCCACTTATTCTCTGTTTTATAAATTTACTCCGTCGTTTCTTCAGTCCAAACTTCCCCTTCAGGTTCCTTTGGCTCAGCCGGCATGGTCCCCTGAAGTGAGAGTACATAACTCGCTACCTGCTGAAGTTCTGAAGGCTCAAAATCATTTTTCCAGGACACCATCCCTTTCCCGGGCCGTCCCCCTTCCAGCAGAGTTCGGTATACATTTTTGATACCACCGCCTAGAATCCAATACTCATCGGTAAGGTTTGGCCCGATTCCTCCGCCTGCATCCATTTTATGACAAGCCACGCAATTATTCATGAAGATCTGTTTACCAGCTTCTAAGTCTGAGGGCTCGGCCATCAGAGATACCGTTTCCACTGTAACTAAATCTTTGGCGGTTTCTTTATAACGCGCTATATCAATTTCTGCCTGAGCGACTTCGGCTTTGAACTCTTCAACTTGGGTTTCCCCATCAAAAATGTGATATCTCGCCATGTAAATAAATGCAAAAACAATAGACGCATAAAAACTATACAGCCACCAGGGTGGTAGTTTGTTGTCCAGCTCTCGAATACCATCGTAGTTGTGATCCAGCTCAATTTCATCTTCTTCTTCAACAGGTTTTGAGCGGGTTAAAAGTTCTGGAAGTTTTTCTAGTTTAGCCTTTAATTGCTCTCCGAGTTTATGTTCTGAAGCCAGAAATTTTTCTTGTTTTTCTTCTGAAAGTGATCTGAGCAAAGTAAACCGAAGGGCTGCAACGGAAACTTCTACAGCGACAGCTATCAAAAATATTAAACCGATAAAAATCAGGGTTTTAGGGTATTCTAAAACAGCCCATTGTCCCGGTTCTGTTTCAAAAAGAAGTTCAACGCCTCCCCAGGCTATTGCCGGCAAAGCTATAATTCTGAAAATGGATGCTAGATTTCTCATAATTCGGTGTCGTTTTTAGAATCTAAGGGAATTTGGCTCACCTCGTTCACATAGTCTTTTTTGGCGGTGAATACCCACCAAAAAAGCACTACAAAAAAGAGGAAAAAAATAAGCAGGGAAATAATAGGGTAAATTTCTATCCCTTCTATCGTTTCCATATGTCCTTTTATAAATTTCAACATAATTCAAAAATTTAGTTAGAAGTGGTAGCTTCTTCGTTAGTCTTTATTTTGATATCCGTACCCAGTCTTTGCAAGTAGGCGATAAGGGCTACAATTTCCCGGTTTTTCATCTCTACAAAGTCCAGGTTGTTTTCCTCTGCATAAATTTTATCGGCTTCATAAGCTCTTACAAAATCCGGATCTTTATAAAGGTTATCCTGAATCTCGCTGCCCTGAGCCAGCATAGACGCCTGCGCATTTTCTATTTCTTCTTCAGAATAAGGCACTCCCAAATCTGCCATGGTTTGCATCTTATCTTCTGTGTTTGACTTATCCAGTTTGCTTTTGATTATCCAGGAGTAATTTGGCATGATAGACCCGGGAGAAGTACTTTGAGGATCGTATAAATGCTTGAAATGCCAGCTGTCTGTATATTTCCCGCCAACTCTTAGTAAATCCGGCCCTGTGCGCTTACTTCCCCATAAAAATGGTCTGTCGTAAACAAACTCACCAGCTTTAGCATAAGGCCCATAGCGTTCCACTTCGCTTCGGAAGGGTCTTACCATTTGAGAGTGACACCCAACACAGCCTTCTCTTATATAAAGATCCCGGCCTTCCAATTCCAGTGGCGTATAGGGCTTAACTGTTGTAATGGTTGGAATATTGGACTTCACCAGAAGTGTAGGTATAATCTGAACAATTCCTCCAATAAGTATAGCTATGGTGGCCAGAATCGTTAGTTGAATTGGTTTTCTTTCCAACCAGGAGTGAAATTTTTCTCCTTTTTTTCGTTTACCTCCACGGCTTAAAGCGGCAGCTTCTGCCAGCTCATCCTCAACTTTGGAACCAGACCTGGCTGTTCTGATCACGTTATAAATCATTACAAAAGTTCCCAATATATAAAGACTACCTCCTATAGCTCTCATCCAGTACATCGGCATAATTTCAGTAACTGTTTCCAGGAAATTTCCGTAGACCAAACTTCCATTTGGGTTGAACTGCTTCCACATGGAGGCCTGTAAAAAACCAGCTACATACATTGGTAAGGCATACATCACTATACCCAGAGTCCCTAACCAAAAGTGAACATTAGCCAGTCCTGTAGAGAATAATCTGGTTTTAAACAAACGCGGAACAAGCCAGTAAACCATACCAAACGTAAGGAATCCATTCCAGGCCAAAGCTCCAACGTGAACGTGAGCGATAATCCAGTCTGTAAAGTGTGCAATGGCATTTACGTTTTTAAGAGACAGCATGGGTCCTTCAAAAGTGGCCATACCATACCCCGTAATAGCGACTACAAAAAACTTAAGAACAGGGTCTGTTCTTACTTTATCCCAGGCTCCACGAAGGGTTAAAAGTCCGTTGATCATCCCACCCCAGGAGGGCATCAGTAACATGACAGAAAAGGTGACACCAAGATTTTGAGCCCAGTCCGGCAAAGCGGTGTAAAGCAGGTGATGAGGCCCCGCCCAGATGTATATGAAGATTAATGACCAGAAGTGAATAATCGATAATTTATAGGAATAGATAGGCCTGTTAGCAGCTTTAGGTACAAAATAGTACATCAGCCCCAGGAATGGCGTCGTTAAGAAAAAGGCTACAGCATTGTGCCCGTACCACCATTGTACCAAAGCATCCTGAACGCCGGCGTAGGCGGAGTAACTCTTAAACAAATTGACCGGTAAGGCCAGACTATTAAAAATATGAAGTACGGCAACCGTTATAAAAGTGGCGATATAAAACCAAATCGCAACATACAAGTGGCGCTGACGTCTTCTTAAGATGGTACCGATAAGGTTCCAGCCAAACACAACCCAAACTACAGCGATCAAAATATCGATAGGCCATTCAAGTTCAGCATATTCCTTGGAACTTGTAAAACCAAGGGGCAGCGTAATTGCTGCCAGAACAATGATCAGTTGCCATCCCCAAAAGTTGATTTTACTAAGGGCATCACTAAACATCCTGGCTTTTAATAAACGCTGCGTGGAATAATATACTCCGGCAAAGATGGCATTCCCCACAAAAGCAAAAATGACAGCATTGGTATGTAAGGGTCTTAACCTGCCAAAACTCAACCAGGAAATACCGTCGGTGACATTGGGAAAAATGAACATAAATGCCAGTAAAAGGCCAACAGACATTCCAACAACACCCCAAATGATGGTGGCATAGAGGAAGTTTTTTACGATTTTATTATCGTAATGAAATTGCTGTAACTCCATAGTTAAGATTGTTTTGGTTGATTGTTTGAATTTTCTTTTGATTGATCATCTCCTTTTTCTTTTACCAGTTCATCGTCGAAAAGCATTCTAACTGATGGTGTGTAATCATCGTCGAATTGACCTTTTTTGACAGAAAAAATAAAAAGCCCTAAAAAGACTAGAGCAACAAGAATACTGATAGCGAGAAGTCCGTAAATGACGTTCATGAATTATTTTTGTTCAAAATTAGCTGTGTAGACTTCCTTAAAAAATGACCTTAGTCATATTTACAAAGTTTTATTTATTAAGAATAGGTTTAGAAATGTATTGTGTAGCCAAAGTGGTGAAAATCACAATGGATATGGAGCTCAAAGGCATCAATATAGCAGCGATGACAGGCTGAAGCTGTCCTGTGAGTGCAAAATAAAGGCCCACGACATTATAGAGGAAAGAAAATATAAATCCGAATTTGATGATTTGAATTCCTTTTTTAGTGATTTCTACATACCGGTCTAGTTTATAAAATTCTGAAGCATCCATAATAGCATCACAGGCGGGAGAAAAGACATTGACGTTTTCTGAAATAGCAATGCCTATATCGGCTTGTTTCAAAGCTCCGGCATCATTCAAACCGTCCCCAACCATGGCAACATGTTTATTTTCGGATTGAATTTTCTCTATCAGACGCATTTTGGAATCTGGTTTCTGATTGAAAAACATCTGCGTGGTTTTAGGTAACATTTTGGTAAGCACCGGCTTCTCCCCTTCGTTATCTCCTGAAAGGATAATCAGTTTATAATGAGTATCCAGAGACTGAAATAAGGATTCCACTCCTTTCCTGTAAATCGTTTCAAATTTAAATTTGCCTAGATAGTTTTCATCTTTGCTGACGTGAACCGCTGTGGCTAACGTTGAATCGTCTACATGATTGGCCACGAATTTTGCGGAACCCAGCCTGTAAGTATGATCGTTGTAAGACGAGATAATGCCTTCGCCGAGATGTTCTTCAAAAGTTTCAGAATCCTGAATATTCTGACTGCTCAAAAAGGAATAGAGCTCCCTGCTTAACGGATGGTTGGAATTCCTGAAAGAGTTTTTCAGAACCATTTTATCTTCTTCACTCAGGGTTAGACCCGAATAGGAAATATCGCTTTTCTTATTGGTCGTAAGCGTTCCTGTTTTATCAAACACAAACACATCCAGGTCCGCCATTTGTTCCAGGACATTGGTATTTTTGAGGTAAAATCCATTTTTGCCAAAAATCCTCAGTAAGTTCCCCATAGCAAAAGGCGTGGCCAGAGCTATGGCACACGGACAGGCAATGATAAGTACGGCGGTAAATACATTTAAAGCAAGACTTGCATCATAAAACAACCAAAACAACAAACCGGAAAAGGCAATGCTTAAAACAGCAATTGTAAATTTTTTACTGATTTTATCGATAAGACTTTGAAATTTTGGATTGTAATCTTTTTGAAATACGTCATTACTCCACAACTGAGTCAAATAGCTTTGTTCCACTGACTTTTCTGCTATAATTTCAACAGCGTTCCCTCTTTGTTTACCTCCAGCATATACTTTATCTCCGGAAACTTTAGTTACCAGCTTGGCTTCACCGGTTACAAAACTGTAATCAATTTCTGCTGAAGCTGACATCAAAATCCCATCTACAGGGAGTAATTCCCGGTTTCTAATTAAAAGCCGGTCTCCTCTCTCAATGTCATAAACCTGCGTATTCTCCTCTTTCCCTTCAGCATTTATCTTCGTGACGGCTATGGGGAAATACGATTTATAATCCCTCTCAAAAGACATAAACTTATAGGTCTTCTGCTGAACGATTTTACCTAAAAGTAAAAAGAAGACTAGTCCTGTAAGGCTATCGAAAAAACCAGAGCCTAAATTGAAAACAATATCAACTGTGCTTCTTACAAACAAAACAGTAATTCCTAAAGCTATAGGAATGTCAATATTAAGGATTCCGCTTTTCAGGCCTTTGATGGCAGATTTAAAATAATCTCGTCCTGCATAAAAAACGACAGGTAAGCTAAAGAAAAACATAAGCCATCTGAAGACAGGCTTATACTGCTCCAGCCAATATTCTGAAACTTCAAAATATTCGGGAAAACTTAAAAACATCACGTTGCCAAACGCAAAACCAGCAATGCCTATTTTATAAACCAAACTCCTGTCTATGCTTTTTGGAGCCTGTCCATAATTTTCTAAGCTTATGTAAGGCTCATAGCCTATTCTCGACATAAGTTCGACTAACTGCCTAAGAGAAAACTCATCGGTTTTATATGTGATGCTTACTTTTTTCTTAGGGAAATCTACCTGAGAAGATATAACCTGTGTATTCAATTTGTGAAGGTTTTCCAAAACCCAGATACAGGAGCTACAATGAATATGCGGTATGTAAAGTGTCACAATCTCAGTGGAATCTTCCTGAAAGTCAATCAGCTTCTCAACAATGTCTGACTTATCCAAATAGTCATATTTTCCGTTGATGTCGATTGGAGTAGCCCCAGGATTTTTTTCTAAATCATAATAACAGGTCAAATCGTTTTCAGAAAAAATTTCAAAAACTGTTTTACATCCATTGCAGCAAAACAATTTATCATCGTGATAAATTTTGGTCGTTGAGCAATCGTCACCGCAGTGAAAGCATTTGGTTATTGACATGAAATGATATTGGTATGGCAAAAATCTGACAGTTTATACCGATTAAAAATGATATGTATCAGTTCTAATGATATTGGAGCAATAAGTTTATATCTTTGTGGCAGTTAATAAGATATCTCATGAAAATTCTTTTAAACGCCTTCATAGGCCTTGCAATAACTCTGTCCAGCTTTGGTCAAACCTGGCTGGATAACTCCTGTCCCATTAAAGAAAAAATTTCGAATGAGGAGTACGCCTCTAAAAAGCCTAATAATGTGCTTAGCCTTATTATCAATCAAGAAGGTAAGCTACTGCTAAATGGTAAAAGGAATGAAGGAATGTCTGAAATACAATTCAAAGAATTTATTTATGATTTTTTGACCAACCCTTCAGATCACAAAGCAAAAGCAGATTCACCTAAACAAGCCATTATAGCTTTAGGGTCTTATGGAGAGCATGATTCTTATAATTTAATTCTGAAATATGTAAGAGAAGTGTATCTATACGTTTGGGATACAGCTGCGGAAGAAAGGTATAATACTATTTATATGAATCTGGATTGTAAACAGAGAGAAAAAGTTAGAAAACAAGGTTTTCCTTACAAGGTACTGGAATTAAATCATGGAGAGGATGAGAAAAAACCCAGTTTTTCCCCAGGTGTCCCCTCTTTTAGTGGTGATGTAAAGGATAATTAAATTTTCACATCAACAATATTAAAAACATGGCTACTTTCAGAATCTATTTCTAAATGCAGCGATATATAATCATCCAAATTGACGAGCTGTAATTCCCCGTGTTTGATGTGCTTAAAGCCCTCATCGGCAGTACCACCCAATTTACCATAAATAACTTTTTGATTTTGTAAACTATGGTTTTTGGAGTGAATTTCCTTAAATCGGGATGGAATCTGAAGATAGATTTCTTCCTTATAATCACTAAGTTTTTTGTCTTTAAATTGAATGAAAATCACTTGAAAATTTAAATCCTCTTCAAAGGAAATTTCTAAAATCCCCTCAGAATTTTCACTTATAATTAATTTTGTTTCTTTCAAAACCTGAACTTCACAATCGCCATTGTTAGGACAATCTTGAAGAAGAGGCATATCAGTTTGAGCACTTTTACAGGCAACCAGCATAAAAAGCAACATTAGGCTTTGGTATTTCATCATCATCTACTTCAATTTCCTGCAAATTAAAGCATACCTGTTTCAGGTAAATATCATATAAAGAATTATTTATCACTTTTGAAGGCTAAAAAGCTTTAATAATAACTTTTGTTTAACTCCAAAGATAATTCATTAAACATTTAAATAATTATTTTTGAACCATGATATATGAAATCAACACCCGTCAAAAATTACCAATCAACAAGCAGGAAGCTTGGGAATTTCTGTCGGATCCCAAAAACCTTCAAGAAATCATGCCTGATGATATGGGTTTTGAAATCTTGTCTGGAGCAGATAGAAAGATGTATACCGGCCAGTTAATACAATATAATGTAACTCCCTTACCTGGTTTTACTACCAAGTGGGTTACGGAGATTACACATGTAGAGAAGCTCAGTTATTTTGTTGACATACAACTTTACGGCCCTTATGCCCTATGGCATCACAAACACTTTATTCACGAAATTGAAGGTGGCGTTGAGGTTGAAGATTTGGTTCATTACAAGATACCCTTTGGAGCTTTGGGACGACTGATGCATCCACTACTCGTTAAACCAAAATTGAATAAAATTTTTAAAGCCAGAGAGGCTAAAATGGTCGAAAAGTTCGGTCATTTTGAAAATTAAATACATAAATAATTAATTATGAAAAAGAATATATTACTTATTGGAGGATCTAAAGGAATAGGTCTAGAAATCGTAAAACAACTAAGTGCAGATCACAATATTATCGTGGCCTCTAGAAGTGATGAAAACTTATCGGACTACGATGTAACATATCACAAATTTGATGCGTTAACCGATGATATCTCAGAATTGGATTTACCAGATACTTTAGATGGCTTGGTATATTGTCCTGGAACTATAAACTTAAAGCCATTCAAGATGATGAAGCCCGAAATTTTTGAGGAAGATTTTCAGCTTAATTTTTTAAGCCTGGTAAAAGTAACCCAAGGCGTTCTTTCAAAACTCAAAAATTCGGATCAAGCGAGCATTGTTTATTTCAGTACTGTAGCTGTTCAATCTGGAATGGCATTTCATACCAGCGTTGCTGCTGCAAAAGGCGCTATTGAAGGTTTTGCAAGAGCACTTGCCGCCGAATATGCTCCGTCTTTTAGAGTGAATGTGGTAGCTCCTTCGCTTGTAAACTCTCAACTTGCCGGAAAGCTTTTAGGAAGTGATAAGAAAAAGGAAAAAATGGATGAAAAGCATCCCCTGAAACGTGTTGGTGAACCCTCAGATATAGGTAAAATTGCAAGTTTCCTTCTTTCCGATGATTCCTCTTGGATTACTGGACAAGTCCTCGGAGTAGATGGAGGTATGGGTAGTTTAAATATGAATTAATTTTAACTGAATTTCCTATAATCTTCTTGTAAGTTGAATTCTTACAAGAAGATTTTTTAATTTAATACCCCGTAAAAAGTTAAATAATGAGTGAGAAAGTCAGAGTTTTTTGGTTTAGAAGAGATATGCGTTTTGAAGATAATGTCGGTTTATATCATGCCTTATCCGGAGACTTTCCGGTTCTTCCTGTGTTTATATTCGACCGGCATATCTTAGATGAACTACCAAAGGATGATGCTCGTGTGACTTTTATTCACGATGAATTACAAAAGATGAGGTCACATCTTCAAGACCAGTTTGGATCTTCAATAGCTACTTATCACGATACTCCAGAAAATGCTTTCAAGGAACTCATCGAAGATTTCGATATCGAAGCTGTTTACGCCAACAGGGATTACGAACCTTATGCCTACAAGCGCGATGCAAATATCAACGCCTTATTGGCTCAAAACGGTATTGAATTTCACGATTTTAAAGATCAGGTGATTTTTGAAAAAACCGAAGTGGAGAAAAATGATGGAGGCATGTACCTGGTTTTCACGCCTTATATGAAACAGTGGAAAAAAGAATTTGAAAATATCGATTTCAAAACTTTCCCTTCGGAAGACTTACTCGAAAATACTTATAAAAATTCGCGATTACCTAATCTCTCTTTATCGGATATGGGTTTTGAAAAATCTTCCATAAAAGTTCCTGAACATAATTTTGACAAAGAACTGCTTAAAAATTATGAAGATACCAGAAACATTCCTTCCATAGAAGGAACTTCAAGATTGAGTCCCTATTTGAGATTTGGCACTATAGGTTACAGAAAAGTGGTTGAAAAAGCCCTGTCTGTCAAAAATGAAGCCTTTTTAGATGAACTGATCTGGAGAGAATTTTACAAAGCCATTTTACACAATTATCCAGAGACTCAGGAAAGAGCTTTCAAGCCAAAATATGATCGTATAGAATGGAGAAATAATGAAGAAGAGTTTGAAAAATGGAAAACGGGTCAAACGGGCTACCCCATTGTAGACGCAGGAATGCGACAACTGAATGAAACGGGGTGGATGCATAATCGCCTGAGGATGGTCGTAGGAAGTTTCTTATGTAAGCATTTACTGATTGACTGGCGCTGGGGTGAAGCTTATTTTGCGGAAAAGCTTCTCGATTATGAAATGTCATCCAATGTTGGGGGCTGGCAGTGGGTAGCAGGTTCTGGTGTGGATGCAGCACCTTATTTCAGAGTATTCAACCCCTATTCTCAAACCGATCGGTTTGATAAAGATAAAAAATACATCAAGAAATGGGTTCCGGAATTTGATAGCGACAAATATCCCGAGCCTATGGTTGAGCATAAACCAGCGCGAGAGCGTTGTTTAGAAACCTATAAGGAAGCTGTAAAAAATTAAGCCTTTAATAGTTTGATGATGGTAAATGTTGTTTGGCTGAAAAGGGATTTGAGATTGCAAGACCATGCCCCACTTCATGACGCCTTACAGAAAAGCCAGCCTGTAGTCTTACTTTATGTCTTTGAACCTTTACTATTAAATGATCCGCATTACAGCAAGCGGCATTTTAGATTCATCAAAGAGTCTTTAAAGGAACTACAACAGGAGTTGACAGCCTGTCAGACTCAGGTTTTGATTGTAAAATCCTCTGCTGAAGAGGCTTTCCGAAACCTTCATGAGCAGTTAAAAATCAAAGCCGTCTATTCTCATCAGGAAACCGGCATAAATATCACCTACCAAAGAGATAAAAGATTAAAACTTTGGTTCAACTCTGAAGGCATACAGTGGAAAGAATTTATCACTAACGGCGTTATTCGGGGACTAAAAAACAGAAAAACCTGGGTGAACTCTTGGGAAAATTTCATGAATCAGGATCCTGTCCCTTTTTCTGCCAGTCCGGGACAGTTTATCAGTCATTCCAGCATACAAAAATTACAGTGCCATTTTGAGGATGTAGATATTTCGACTGAAAGAGATACGAATTTTCAAAAAGGAGGCCGATCTACTGCGCTGCGCTATCTCAGAAGCTTTTTAGAAGAACGCTATCCGAATTATCAAACTCACATTTCCAAACCCCTTTTAGCCAGAAAATCCTGCAGCCGTTTGTCGCCTTATATCGCCTGGGGAAATTTGTCGATGAGAGAAGTTATTCATGCCTCCATGCAGCTTGAATCCAAAACCAAATACAAACAAGCCCTGAGTCAGTTTCAATCCAGACTGAGGTGGCAGGCCCACTTCATCCAAAAATTTGAAATGGAATCCAAGGCCGAATTTCAAAATTTCAATTCTGCTTTCAATATCCTCAAACAACCCAAACAGGAAGAGTTAATCAAAGCCTGGAAAGAAGGTCAAACAGGCTTTCCCCTTGTGGATGCAAGCATGCGCTGCCTGATCCAAACCGGTTATCTCAACTTCAGAATGAGAGCGCTTTTGGTTTCCTTTTTCACCCACCTGCTTTGGCAAAAATGGCAGGAAGCCTCAGAGCATTTAGCCAGTTTGTTTTTAGATTTTGAACCGGGCATCCATTATCCTCAATTGCAGATGCAGGCTGGGACCACCGGTATTCACACCCTGCGAATTTACAATCCGGTTAAAAACTCATATAAGCACGATGCTGAAGGTGAGTTTATTCTGAAATATATTCCGGAATTAAAATCAATTCCACGAGAATTTATACATGAGCCCTGGAAATTAACCACCATGGAACAAGACATGTATGGTTTTCAACTTGGTGAAGATTATCCAAAACCCATTGTCGATCTGGAAGTTTCACGCCAATTTGCCTCCGATTCCATCTGGAGGATTATTCAGTCTGAACGATCTAAAGTTGAAGGTAAAAAAATCCTGAAAAGACATACGATAAGAGGCCGTCATTAATCGAATTTCAGCCTTGCTTTTTCCAGATCTTCAGGCGTATCAATGCCAATACTCACTTCTTGAGTTTCCACCATTTTGATGGTTTTCCCATTTTCCAAATAGCGAATGCATTCAATTTTTTCTGAAGCTTCCAGGGGGCTCATCGGTAAATTATAAAACGCCATTAAGGCTTCTTTTCTAAAGGCATAAATACCTACATGCTTAAAATAATCTACCTCTACATCTTTAGCCCTGTGAAACGGGATTGGGGATCTCGAAAAGTAAAGGGCAAAATTGTTTAAATCTGTTATGACTTTGACCTGATTTGGATTCACAATATCTTCTTCAGAAGTCAACTTAACTTTTAGTGAAGCCAAATCGATAATTTTATCGGTATCCTTTTCAAAAACATTCAGCAGCTGACTCAGTGCTTTTTCATTGATAAAGGGTTCATCGCCCTGTACGTTGATAACGATGTCCACATCCATAGATTCTACGGCTTCAGCAATACGATCACTGCCACACTCATGCTCTTTTTGACTCATCATAGCTTTGCCTCCCTGCTTTTCAATTTCAGAAAAAATAAGTTCAGAATCGGTCACAACATAAACTTCATCAAAAAGCCCGGTATTTTTGGCAGCCTCATAAGTTCTGACTATCACCGGTTTCCCGGCCAGGTCCTGCATTAATTTCCCGGGAAACCTTGCCGCCTGATAGCGGGCAGGAATCATGGCTATCACTTTAAAAGGTTTTGACATAATTAGTGTTTATAATATAGAATTCACAATTGTTTGTCGCTAAAGAAATCATCCTTAAAGCCGATTAAATACAGCTTTTCTTTAGCACGTGTACAGGCTGTATACAGCCATCTGAGATAATCTTTGGTGATTCCCTCCGGCAAATAGGGCTGTTCTACAAAGACGGTGTCCCACTGCCCCCCCTGCGACTTGTGGCAGGTAATGGCATAGCTGAACTTTACCTGCAATGCATTGAAAAATGGGTTCTGTTTCACCTTCAGAAATTTCTTGTATTTAGAGGTGATGTCCTGATAATCCTTCATGACTTCCTGATAAAGCTGGTTGGACTTTTCATAGGGCAGTGACGGAGAATTCAGACTTAAGGTATCCAGCATGATCACGGTTTCAAAGGGTTTCATTTTGGGATAGTCCACCATTTGGACGTTTACCTCCGCAAATCTAAACCCATATAGTTCTTTTATACCAAAAATCTCCAGGATTTCCACGATATCTCCATTGGCAATAAATCCGGCATCACTTTTAGGCTTGACCCAAAAATAATTGTTTTTGACAACCATCAAAAAGTCTCCCGGAGCGATTTCATCTTCTCTTAGAAGTATCCGACTTCGTATTTGTTCATTGTAAAGATTTGCTCTTTTGTTGGACCTTACAATGATAGCGGTTTCCTCGTGTCCCAGATTATCATAAGCTTCGTTGATGGCATCCAAAATTTCATAACCGTCCACAAGCCTGACCATATCGGATTTATCTGAAAGTTGAAATTTGAAACTTTCAAAATCCTCATCTTCAATGGTTTCCCGTATTTTGGTAGCATTCAAAAGGATACTGCTTTCCAGTCGCTGTCGGACTACTTCATCTAGCTCCACGGGTATCACGTCCATTTGGTAATGATTTGTCAAGGTTTTTTCATCTAAAGCCGGACTCAAATTAGATTTAACCGGGGGTAACTGTGCTGTATCCCCTATAAAAATCAACTTACAATTATCTCCGGAATAGACATACTCCATAAGATCATCCAAGACAGAGCCTTTGTTAAAAAGTTGATCACCACTGGGAAAATCTGGTATCATCGATGCCTCATCTACAATAAAAATGGTGTTTTTATGCTTGTTGACCTGGGGTACAAATTCAATTCCACCCCCTGTTGTACTTTTGGGCTGGTATATTTTACGATGTATAGTTTGTGCGTATTGATTGCTGTAATTTGAAATCACTTTGGCTGCACGTCCGGTAGGAGCTGCTAGAATTACCTTTTTTTTCACCTTCCAGATGTTCTTGACCAAGGTCCCTATGATGGTTGTTTTTCCTGTCCCCGCATAACCTTTTAGTAAGAAAATGCGATCCACTGAAGTTTCCAGCACAAATTTTGCCAGAAGTTGTAAAGTGAGATCTTGCTTGGGTGTAGGAAGATGTCCAAAATCAGATTTGAGTATTTTGTAAAACTCTTGATTATCCATAAATGAGGTTATCGTACAAAAATTTCAAATATAAGCACGATTTTTAAGTGCTATACTTTTGTGATTGAAAAAAAGTTGTAGTTTTGCTTTTATCAAAAAACTCTTAATTATAAGTTATGAAGATAGTATTACAGATTGTACTTTGGGTTGTCATCGGTGTTTTAGGCTATTATGTATATAATGCTGTTTATGGACCTGTAGAGTTTAACAAGATTAAAGACAAACGTTTCGTAGATGTTGTTGAGAAAATGAAAGACATTCGTGAAGCTCAATTAGCCCATGAAGAAATTATAGGCAATTATGAGGATAGTTTTGAGGATCTCATAAAATTCATTGACACTGCCCAATATGTTATCACGCAAAGAAAAGATACCACTTTCCTTGATGAAGAATACAGAAGAATCTACGGAGTCGACAAATATATTGAAGATGTGGTGATCGATACCTTAGGCTTTGCATCCGTTAGAGATTCTATTTTTGATGAGTCTGAAGATTACAGCGATTTGATGTATATTCCTCATACAGATAATAAAAAGTTTGAAATGAAAGCCGGCTATCTTGAAGAAGATGGGAAAAAGATCCCTGTTTTTGAAGTCAGAGCTCCAAAAGATTTTATCTTATCAGATCTTAATCAGGATCTTGTCATGCAGGAAAAACAAATCAAATCTGTGGACGGTGTAGATGGTCCTGCAATAACTGTAGGCTCCATGAATCAAGTCAACACCAGTGGAAACTGGCCTAAAAACTTTGGTAAAACTAAATGATGAGTGTAAGCTCAACATATCCTATACACAGATTATCCATCTTCATTTTACAAGATGGATTTTCTTTTTTATTCACAGACGCTCTTCATTCACCCCTTGCTTTTGAAAACTTCAATCTCGACGGCTCTCATTCAACTGCAAAACTCCTGAAGTTATTAAAAACACAGATTACTTCAGACTTCGTAGACACTAAAAAGGTAGGAACTCTAGAAGTTATTTATGCCAATCCACAATTCAGTATTGTTCCTCAGGCTTATTTTGAAGAATCTCATCTGCCTCATTACCTAAAATACAGCTCCAAGCTCATTGAAGGCGACGATTTTTCCTATGACGAGATCTTGTCTATTCAAGCCAACACGGTTTATATCCCGTATGTAAACATCAATAATTATCTTTTTGACGTTTTTGGAAGTTTCAAGTTTACTCACGTTTTTACAGGCTTAATTGAGAAAGCTTACAAAAAAAGTCTGTCTTACAAAGAGTACGTAAGAATTCATGTAAGTCGTCATCATATTTATTTTGCAGCTTTCAGAAATCAAAAAATGCTTTTGGCCAATGCCTTTGCTTTTGAAACCGCTGAAGATTTCGCCTATTATGTCCTGTTTACCATTAATGAATTAAATCTGAACCGCGAAGAAGTCAGCATTGAGTTTACAGGAGCCTTTAAGAATACCGAAGAAAATCCAGCTCTAAACATTCTTTATACCTATCTAAAACATCTTTCATTTTCCAATGCAGATGCTTTACCTCAATTTGAAAATCAAGAAGGGTTTCAAGAGCATTTTAATTTATTATAATCTATGAGAATTGTATCCGGACGTCTTAAAGGAAGACGATTAATCGCCCCCAAAAAACTTCCTGTAAGACCAACAACCGACATGGCTAAGGAAGCGCTTTTCAATATTTTAAACAACAGAATTCGCTTTCAAGAGCTTGAAGTCATTGACTTGTTTGCAGGAATCGGAAGTATTTCTTTTGAATTTATCTCCAGAGGAACGCAACGTGTCACTGCGGTTGACGCTAATATCGACTGCATTAAATTCTTGACCAAAACCTCAGAGGAGCTGGATCTGGACCTGGATATCATTAAAAGTGACGTCTTTGAGTTTTTAGAAAAAACAACACTCAAAGCAGATCTGATTTTTGCAGACCCTCCTTATGATTTACCTACTGAAGAATTTGAAAAAATTGAAAACATCATAAGAGAGCGTTCGCTTTTAAATGAAGAAGGGGTTTTGATCATTGAGCATTCAAAACACACCAGTCTTCAACATATAAACACCTATTCAGAACAAAGAAAGTACGGAAATTCTGTGTTTAGTTTTTTTAAAACTCAATCTTAATCCTCTATATCTTTTAAGGGAAATCATTTCTGAAAAGAATTTTAGAAACAGATTAATTACCTTTGTAAAAATTTGAATATGAAAAGCTTTTTGCCATCGGAATTAGAAACCAAAAACCTCTACGGGATGCTTTCTGGCTCTATTGGTCCACGGCCTATTGCTTTGGTGAGCACAGTAGATCAAAATGGAGCACCAAATCTTTCGCCTTACAGCTTTTTTAACGTGTTCAGTGCGCATCCTCCTATTTTGGTTTTTTCACCCGTAAGACGAGTGAGAGACAATTCTGTAAAACACACTTTAGAAAATGCCATGCAAACGAAGGAGATTGTGATCAATGTAGTGAACTGGGATATGGTGCAGCAAGTTTCTCTTTCCAGTACTGAATATGAACAAGGTATCAATGAATTTGAAAAATCTGGTTTTACAATGTTAGCGTCCGATCTGGTAAAACCCCCAAGAGTGAAAGAATCTCCAGTTCAATATGAATGTAAAGTGAAAGATACAATTGCTTTAGGCGAAGAGGGGGGTGCAGGAAATTTGGTCATTGCAGAAGTGGTTAAACTTCATATTCGAGAAGATTTGCTGGACGAAGGTTTACATATAGACCAATATAAAATTGATTTGGTAGCAAGAATGGGTGGTAACTGGTACTCTAGAGCGAATCAGGGGATGTTTGAAGTAGAAAAACCCATTTTGAAGCAGGGAATCGGTGTTGATCAGTTGCCAAAATCAATTCGCCTGAGTTCTATCTTAACAGGAAATGATCTTGGTAAGCTTGGAAACCTGGAAGAATTACCACACCAGTCTTCCGTTCAAAATTTTATTTCCGAACATCATTTAGTAGATTTTATAGAAGAGAATACAGATGAGCAGATTCATCTCATCGCTCAGGAATATATAGAAAAAAACGAGCTTGAAAAAGCTTTACACATTTTACTCGCAAAACAATAATTATGGAAGTACAAGGAAAAATTAAAGTCTTAGGAGAAACCAAAGAATTTGGTAGTAATGGTTTTAGAAAAAGAGAAATGGTTGTGACTACCGAAGAGCAATATCCACAACACATTTTAATTGAATTTGTTCAAGATAAAACCAACTTGCTAGATAATTTTAATGTTGGTCAAAATGTAAAAGTCGGTATTAACTTAAGAGGTCGCGAATGGGTAAGCCCGCAGGGAGAAACCAAGTATTTCAACTCTTTGAATGGCTGGAGAATTGAAAATGTAGATCAAAATAGCGCTGCTGGAGCACCACCTGTTCCGCCATCAGATCAATTTGAACCTGTACAGGATTTGAACGATGACGATGAAGATGATTTACCATTTTAAATAAATCCTTTCGAAAAAATTCAAGCTCTAGAAATATTTCTAGAGCTTTTTTTATTTTTACACCTCATATTTTAAACTTTGGATAAGTTGATAGCGAAATTAGAACTCTTTTTTGCCAAATTCCTGCCCTCTCCTTTTACACTCAGTATTTTGCTCAGCCTTATCACTCTCATTTTAGCTAGTCTATTTGGTGATTACCCGGGTAAAGCCAATCCAATCGTTTCTACATTTCAAGCCTGGGAATCTGGTTTATGGAATCAAGAATTGTTGGTTTTTGGTTATCAAATGATGCTGATACTGGTGCTTGGGCACGTACTTGTCTTGAGCTCTCCCGTCAATAAACTTCTTGAATTTATTACCAAAGGTGCTGTGGACACTAAGAATGCAGTTGTTCTCGTAAGTGTCAGCACGATGTTTATGGGTTTTTTCAATTGGGGCCTGGGCTTAATCTTTGGAGCTATACTAGCCAGGAAGATTGGCGAGAAATCGGCAAGAGAAAACCTGAACATCAACTATCCCCTCATCGGAGCTTTGGGATATTCCGGAATGATGATCTGGCACGGTGGTATTTCCGGATCAGCTCCCTTAAAAGCAGCTGAAAAGGGTCACTTGCATTCACTTATGAGAAGTATCCCTCCGGGATTGCCCTCAGAAATTTCTACTTCTGAAACAATTTTCAGTTTAAGCAATCTTATCATTTTTGGAATAATTCTTTTAGTGGTTCCTCTCATTTTTAGAAGCATTAAGCGGAAATCATCTTCAAATCTTGAGGCCTCAAGGTTTTTAAGCTTCGATCATTTAAAACACGCCGGGTCTCTTAATCGGATAGAATCCAAAGGAGAATCAATTCATCCTTTGGAAAAGAATAATATATTAACCCTCATTTTTGGGGGTTTGATTACGCTATGCTTTTTTGTTGTTTATGGTGAAAACCTTCTCCAGTTGAACATAACCCCTAACCTGCTCAACTTTCTGATGCTGGGCTTGGGAATTTTATTTCATAAATCCATATCACACTATCTGGCTTCATTGGCAAAAGCGATCAAAGGCGCTTCGGGTATTTTAATTCAATTCCCTTTGTATTTTGGCATTATAGGAGTGATGAAAGAAAGTGGACTGGCAGTGAGTTTTGCCCAGTTTTTTGTAAACATTTCAACCGAAGCAAGCCTGCCCATTTTTACGTTTATAAGCTCTGGTATTGTCAATATTTTTGTACCTAGCGGCGGCGGACAGTGGGCTATACAAGGCCCTATCGTTTTGGAATCGGCTTCTAAGCTGGGTGTGCCCATTCCTAAAATCATTATGGCGTTAAGCTATGGAGATCAGGTTACCAATATGCTTCAGCCATTTTGGGCCTTACCACTTCTTGCTATAACCAAGTTAAAGGCAAGTGATATTTTTCCATTCACTTTTTTATTATTTATCATTGGCAGTATAATATTCATCACTGGTTTACTTATTTTTTAATACATGTATAAACTGACAAAAGACATCATATTTCCACATCCCAAATTTGCAGATGAAAAGGGTTTACTGGCCTTTGGGGGTGACCTAAGCTTGGAACGCCTGAAAGTTGCCTATGAAAACGGAATATTCCCCTGGTATGAAGAAGGACAGCCCATACTTTGGTGGAGCCCAGACCCCAGAATGGTTTTATTCCCTGAAAACCTAAAGATATCTAAATCCATGAAAAAGCTTTTTAAGGAAAAAGCTTTTAAAGTTACCTATAATGAGGATTTTGAATACGTGATTCGGCAATGTGCCAACATCAATAGAGAACGACAGGACGGGACCTGGATTACTGAAGATATGATTGAAAGTTATATCAAATTACATGAGGCAGGACTGGCGAAATCTGTTGAAGTCTGGAAAGACGACAAAATTGTTGGCGGTCTTTACGGGATATTGTTGAAAGATAAAAATGCATTCTGTGGTGAAAGCATGTTTACCCAAGTCGATAATGCTTCAAAATACGGATTCATTACTCTGGTCAAAAATATGGCGAAGAACGGCATCAGTCTTATCGATTGTCAGGTGTATACCAAACACCTTGAAAGCCTTGGGGCAGAGGAAATCAGCAGGCATAATTTTTTGACTCTTCTGCATTCTAAAGTTTAAGAAATCCGGGTTCCATTTTCGACCCTATGGTCCGGCGATAGCAGAGAAGTTCCTAAACCACCATCTACAGCGGCCAATACCAGACACTCACTCATCATCGTAGCGATTTGTTTGGGAGGAAAATTGAGCACAGCAATAACCTGTTTACCGATCAGTTCTTCTGCCTTATAAAGTTTTGTGATTTGAGCGGATGAACGCCTGATGCCAAACTCACCAAAGTCAATGTCAAGCTTCAGGGCAGGATTTCTGGCTTCCTTGAAAATTTCAGCTTTTAAAATTGTTCCTACCCTCATCTCAACCTTTTGAAAATCAGACCAGGTCAACTTGTGTTCAGAGGTATTCTTCATAAATATTTGGTTTAAGTATAAGTTTTATTTATAGCGAAATCAGTACAAGTTACTTTGTTTTATAATTGCCTTAACGAACAGGGATTTAATAAATATTAAGTTTACAAAAAAAAATGCAACTATGAGTAAGCAAGCATTATTAAAACCTATTCAAATAGGTGATATGGAATTGAAAAACAGAGTGATTATGGCTCCAATGACGAGAAATAGAGCCAATAACGAATATAATATGCCTACAGATCTTCACGCCAAATACTACAAGCAGAGGGCAAGTGCCGGCCTGATTATCAGTGAGGGATCTCAGATTTCATCTCAGGCTATAGGTTACATTTATACCCCTGGAATCTACAAGCCGGAACAAATTGAAGGTTGGAAAAAAGTTACCGAGGCTGTTCATGAGGAAAACGGTAAAATTTTCATTCAGTTATGGCATGTGGGCAGAATATCTCATCCAGATTTCCATGATGGAGAAAAACCTGTTGCGCCTAGTGCTTTGAATCCAAATACTCAAGCATATACCCATGAGGGTTTTAAAGATACTGTCGAACCAAGAGCAATGACAACAGATGAAGTAAAGCGAACGGTTCAGGACTTTAAAAAAGCGGCTAAAAATGCGGTAGATGCTGGCTTTGATGGTATTGAGATTCATTCGTCCAACGGCTACTTGCTTCATCAGTTCTTCAACAGAACATCCAACCAGCGGTCAGATCAATATGGAGGGTCCATTGAAAACAGAGCCAGAATTCTGTTTGAAATTCTTGATGCGGTTAAAGTGTTTTTTCCAGAAAATAAAATTGGCGTCCGGTTGAATCCGTCGCTGCACGGCATTTTTGGAATGGAAGCCGATGAAGAAACCATTCCAACGTTTGAGTATATCGTCAAAAAACTAAATGACTATAATTTAGCCTATTTACATTTATCCGAACCCTTTAACGATGTAAGTGATAAAGATTTTTTGGTCTCTAACATCGCTGAACATTTCAGACCTCTATATACTGGAAATCTGATGATCAATGCAGGATTCGATCAGGAAAGCGGGAATAAAGTGATTGAAGAAGGAAATGCTGATATGGTTTCTTATGCCAAACTATTTATTTCCAATCCCGATTTACCAGTCAGGTTTGAAAAAAATGCCGAATTACAGGACTGGGATGAAGATACTTTTTACGTTCCTGGAAAAGAAGGTTATACGGATTATCCGAAATTAGAGGATAAAAAATAAGTATACTTTGTTTATTAATTAACAATAAATAATTAAACAATATTTAATTTTATGCTGATTAATCATCAGCCTATTTTTATGACTCATTTTTCGAAACAAGACATCCTTAATTTACCAGGTTTAGAGCGCATGCACCTCATTAATTCGTGTGGTGGTTTAAAGTCGGCTAATCTCATCGGTACAATTTCTGAAGCGGGTGTGAGTAATCTCGCTGTATTCAATTCTGTTATTCATCTTGGCAGCAATCCTCCCATGCTAAGTTTTATGCTCAGACCTACCACAGTAGAGCGTCATTCTTACACTAATTTTAAAAAAAACAGTCACTTTACCGTGAATCATATCCACTCGGATTTTGTAAATAAAGCGCACCAGACCTCGGCAAAATATGATGAAGAAGTTTCAGAGTTTAAAGAAGTTGGATTCACTGAAGAATTCATAGCAGATTGTAAAGCGCCTTTCGTCAAAGAGTCTAAAATCAAAATGGGCTGTAAATACATCAACGAATATTACATCGAAGAACATGCCTGTCGGTTAATCATTGGAGAAATTCAGCACTTAGTTGTCGAGGAAGGAATTATGGATCAAGATGGGTTTTTGGATTTAACCAGGGCCGGTTCAGCCGGAATTATAGGGCTGGATGGCTACGTTAAAACTGAACTCATCGAGAGGTACGCCTACGCCAGACCAAATCAGGAACTAAAACCTCTAAAACCCTAATGGCACATAAGAAAGTTCATTTACCCGAAAAGGTATGCGCCACCTGTGGCCTGGCATTCACCTGGAGAAAAAAATGGGAAAAAAACTGGGATAACATCAAATATTGTAGCGAAAAATGCAGAAGAAACAAGACCTAAATATCGTATGGTTTAGAAATGACCTGCGTACAAAAGATCAAAAATCATTATATGAAGCCTGTCAGCAACCGGAACCTGTTCTCGGTGTCTACTGCTTTGACCCCAAGCAGTATGAAACCACCAAATACGGTTTCAAAAAAACAGAGAAATACAGAGCTAAATTTCTCATAGAAATGGTTTCACAGCTTTCGGATAACCTAAAAAGTTTAAACATCAGTTTACAGGTAGAACAGGATGCACCGGCAGGGGTATTTGAAAAATTATCAGAAAAATATAATATTAAGAATGTTTTTTTTCAGGCAGAATGGACCGAGGAAGAAAAGCAGGTAGAAAATGCGGTCAAATCGGTATTGAAAGACACTCAGTTTGCAGAGCAGTACAACCAGTTTTTATTTCATCCCGAAGATGTGCCTTATGATGACTTTAGCCAGGTTCCAGAGGTGTATACCGATTTCAGGAAAAAATGCGAAAAACAGTGTGAGGTAAGAGACGAAATTCCTGTTCCGGAAGCACTTACCCGGGAAAACTTACAGCATGTGAACACCAAAATACCAGGCCTGGCCGATCTGGGTCTGGAAGACTTTGAGACAGATGAACGTTCTGCTTTTCCTTTTCAGGGAGGCGAAGACGCTGCCTGGAAGCGATTAAAATATTATTTTTGGGAGACCAAAAAGTTGCAGTTTTACAAGAAAACAAGAAATGGACTGCTCGGTACAGACTATAGTTCTAAGTTTTCGGCATGGCTTGCCAATGGCAGCATATCTGCTGTATCTATCTATCATGAAGTCAAGAAATTTGAGAAGGAAGTCAAAAAAAATCAGGATACCTACTGGCTGATATTTGAGCTGATTTGGAGGGACTATTTTAAATACATTTCGCTCAAACACGGAAATAAAATCTTTCAGCTTGGTGGAATTTCAAACAAGGAATACGACTGGGGAAATAGTGAAAAAGCCTTCAAACAGTGGATTAACGGAAACACTCCAGAGTCTTTTGTCAATGCCAATATGATCGAAATACGAGAGACAGGTTTTATGAGCAATCGGGGCAGGCAGAACGTGAACAGCTACTGGGCCAAGGAGTGGAAACAGGACTGGAGAATCGGTGCGGCGTATTTCGAAGCCATGCTTATTGATTATGATGTCCACAGCAACTGGGGCAACTGGATGTATAACTCTGGTGTTGGCAACGACCCGAGAGATCGGAAATTCAACATAAAAAAACAGGCAGAGCGCTACGATACCAACGGAAAATTTCAGCGTACCTGGTTGCAGGAAAGTTTATTTTAGAGGTTAGAGGTTACAAAAAATAGTTATTCAAAAATTCAGGTTATGAAAAAGACTTTACGATTCATACTGGGCGATCAGCTTAATCACAAGCATTCCTGGTTTCAGGAAAAAAACGAAGATGTCATTTATTTCATGGCAGAAACGCTACAGGAAACCAGTTATGTCAAACACCATATACAAAAAGTAGTTGCCTATTTTCTGTCCATGAGAAATTTTGCCAAAGAACTTCAAAAGGACGGGCATCAGGTCATTTATTATCAAATCGACGATCAAAATAATGAACAGGATCTGCCCTCCAACCTCAACAAGATCATTGAGCAGGAACATATAGAACATTTTGAATACCTATTCCCGGATGAATACCGTCTGGATATCAAATTAAAAACCTTTTGCAATAAGCTGGAGATTACCAGTGAAGCTTATGACACCGAACATTTCTATACCCAAAGAGAAGACATTGAAAAATTTTTTGAAGGGAAGAAAGAAATGACGATGGAGTATTTCTACAGAGATATGCGAAAAAAACAGGGGATCATGATGCTGGATGATAAAAAACCAGAGGGTGGAAAATGGAATTATGACAAAAGCAATCGCAAAAAATGGACCGGGAAACCAGAAGTTCCTGAGGCTAAAACATTCGACAAAAATATAGAAGAGGTCTTAAAGCAAATAAAAGCCATGGATATAAAGACTATGGGGAGAATTGATCAAGACCACTTCCCCTGGCCAACTTCGAGAGAAGAATGCCTTGAGGTCTTAGATTATTTTTGTAAAAATCTTCTGATTCATTTTGGAGATTATGAGGATGCCTTGCATACCGACCAGAAATTTTTATTTCACTCCAGACTCTCTTTTGCAATGAACAGCAAAATGTTATCACCTAAAGAAGTCCTCGAAACTACCTTAGACTATTACTATGAACATAAAGAGGATATCGATATTTCTCAAATCGAAGGTTTTGTGAGACAAATCTTAGGCTGGAGAGAGTTTATGAGAGGAATTTACTGGAAAGAGATGCCTGGTTATAAATCCAAAAATGAACTTGGAAATACCAATAAACTTCCAGAGTTCTACTGGACAGGAGAAACCGATATGAACTGCCTGAAATATGCGGTAAATCAAAGCCTGGATGAGGCCTACGCACATCATATTCAGCGGCTCATGATTATAGGGAATTTTGCCTTGCTGACGATGACAGACCCCGACGAAGTAGACGCCTGGTATTTGGGTGTTTATATAGATGCTATAGAATGGGCCGAACTGACCAACACCAGAGGTATGAGCCAGTTTGCAGATGGAGGCATTGTAGCAACCAAACCTTATGTCTCCAGCGGGAGTTATATCAATAAGATGGGGAACTACTGCAAATCCTGTAAATATTCAGTCAGTAAAAAAGAGGGGGAGGATGCCTGTCCTTTCAATAATTTATACTGGAATTTTCTACATGAAAAACAGGAACATTTCAAGAATAATCAAAGAATGAATATGATGATGAGCCTTCTTAAAAAGATGAACAAAGACACCCTGAATAAGCATATAAATCGCTCAAAAGAAATTATAAATAATCCAGACAATTTTTAAAATATTTCATAAAATTATATACTTTTGGCACTTAAACAAAATCAAAACAAAATGAAAAAATCAATTTTATCAATCACTATGGCTGCTTTACTTGGATTAGGAGTAATAAGCTGTAGAGAGGAAAAAACCGAAGCTGAAAAAGCTGGTGAAGCGGTTGAAGAATCTATGGAAGAAACTGGCGATGCAATGGAAGATGCAGCTGATGAGACTGGTGATGCTATGGAAGAAGCTGCTGAAGAAACTGAAGAAGCTGCTGAAGAGACTAAAGAAGAAATGTAGTCAAACTAAATTTACCTTTTTAAAAAGCTTATATATCGTGATGTATAAGCTTTTTTAGTTAATGTATTTTGACATCGCACTTTGTAAATCTAGTGCTTTTTGTCCTGCCTTTTCTGCAAAATCTTCTTGATGTGAAGCATAAATAATGCCTCTAGACGAATTGATGAGCAATCCATAATCCCCAGTTAGTCCAAATTTACAAACCTCTTCTAAGGATCCGCCCTGAGCACCAACTCCCGGAATAAGCAAAAAACTATCTGGCAACAGCTTTCTTACGGTTTTAAGATAATCTGCCTTGGTCGCTCCAACGACATACATGAGCTGCCGGCTGTTTTTCCAGGTTTGAGAGGTTCTAAGCACTTTTTCGAATAAAAAATCAGAATCAGATTTTAAAAATTGGAAATCTTCAGCACCTGAGTTCGAAGTCAATCCAAGCAGTATGGTATGTTTGTCTTCAAACTCTAAAAAAGGCTCAACCGAATCTTTCCCCATATAAGGAGCCACCGTAATGGAATCAAAATTTAAATCTTCGAAAAAGGCTTTGGCATACATCGCAGAGGTATTCCCGATATCCCCGCGTTTAGCATCTGCAATGGTAAACTGATCTGGATACTCATCGTTGATGTAATCTATAGTGCGTTTTAAAGCCTTCCAACCTTTTACTCCGTAGGCTTCATAAAATGCGATGTTAGGTTTATAGGCTATGCAATACGCTTGTGTGGCGTCAATAATCGCTTTATTAAATTCAAAGATGGGATCATCAAGAACGAGAAGATGTTTGGGGATTTTATCCAAATCTACATCCAGGCCAATACAAAGCATGGATTTTTTAGTTTTAATCTGTTGGATGAGCTTTTGAATATCCATAAGGCTCTATAAATCGTCTGAAATATTCTTAAGCTTCTCGGTATTATCGACAAGTTTCAACTCATTAATAATTTTTTCAATATCCCCGTTGATGATGTTGTCCAAATCGTAAAGGGTAAGGTTTATTCTATGATCGGTTACCCTGCTCTGGGCATAATTATAGGTTCTGATTTTTGCGCTTCTATCTCCGCTAGTAACCATAGACCCACGCTTTTCCGCATCTTCTGCCTGCTTTTTGGCAAGTTCCATTTCGTAAAGTCTGGAACGCAAGACTCTAAAGGCTTTCTCTTTATTCTTATGCTGAGATTTTTGATCCTGACACTGAGCTACAATTCCCGTAGGTTCGTGGGTAAGTCTTACAGCAGAATAGGTAGTATTAACCGACTGACCTCCAGGACCTGAAGAACAGAAATAATCGATGCGAACATCTTTAGGGTTGACTTCAATATCGAACTCTTCAGCTTCGGGAAATACCATAACCGTTGCAGCGCTGGTGTGCACACGGCCCTGAGTTTCGGTTTGCGGAACGCGCTGTACCCGGTGAACTCCAGCTTCATACTTTAAAGTTCCGTAAACATCTTCACCGGAAACTTCAAACTGGATCTCTTTATAACCTCCATTGGTTCCTTCGCTATAATCCACAACATCTACTTTCCAGCCTTTAGCTTCGCTGTATTTAGACAACATTCTGAAAATATCCCCTGCAAAAATACTGGCCTCATCTCCTCCTGCTCCTGCTCTTACTTCCACCACTGCATTCTTCGCATCCTCGGGATCTTTAGGAATCAGCATCATCCTTATCTTCTCTTCAAGCTTAGGCAGTTCATCCTTGGCCTCATCGTATTGGAGCTTTGCCATTTCTACCATTTCGGGATCAGATTCACCGGAAATGATTTCCTCTGCTTCTTCAAGATTATTTTTCAATTCTACATAAGACTCTCGCTCATCCATGATGGCTTTGAGGTCTTTATACTCTTTAGAAAGTTCTATATATCGTTTTTGATCCGACATAATATCGGGTTGAATGATCAAATCACTAACCTCATCGAATCGTTGTTTTATGAAATTTAATTTATCTAGCATATGAATTTAATGTGATGCAAATTTAAGTGAATTATAGCGAATTATGGAATGGATAGCAAGCTTATTACGCCGTGAAAATGAAGATGGTTTTACAAGTCTAAAACTATACCGACACCGAGTTGCTGCTTAAGTTGTATTCTGGACCCCGCTTCTACAAGAGTGCCGTCTGCTGCCTCTTCTTTGATCTTAATATCATCATCATACCTGATGTGGGCACCAAGACTCGCTCTCATGAAATTATTGATCTTAAAATCGAAAACCAGTTCCCAATCCACATCTATGTTTCCGAAGTTATTGATGTAATCGGTATATAAAGTCAATCGGCTGGAAAGCACAGTACTGTCAAAAAGCTTTTGTTTAAACTCATTGGTCACTAAAATTCCCAGTTCATTTCTCGAGGTTTTACCTTCTCTTATAATATTCCCTTGTTCATCTCTAAGCGCTGCCTGGACACCAAAAGCTCCCTGATTGGCCAGACGCTGGTTCAAAACAAAGGTCGATTTTTGAGTCAGGGGAGACAGATAAAGTTCAAATTCCTCATTAGGTTCAACAAACTTAGCCCCCACACCTAAAAACACATAACCCGGAGCCATAAATTCTGATATAGAAGTCTCTATATCTGGATAATTATATCCTCTGGCAACTTGTGTTTTAAATCTAAATTTCCCTGAATAAAACCATTTGGAGTTTTTAGATACCTCATATCCAAAAGATGAAGTAAGTTCTAAATCATCTTCAGTTTTTCTTAATTCTTGACCTTCTTGCTGGTTAATCCCATACCTGAATAAAAATTGATTATCCCATCTAAAACCATCGTTTTTATATATTCTGCCTATATTCATTCCATAAAGACCAGATATAGAATTAGATCCACCCGCATTCCAATTCAAAAATGCAACTTCACTCAGATCCAGAGTAAACTTATTTATCTTTTCCCAAAAACTTGTCCTTCCAGTTGTTGGAACCAGTTCATTAAATTCAAATTGGTAAAAATCGACAATGTCAAAGCTTGTGCTTATTAAGGGCATTGCTCCTATAGGATAAATTTGATCCCCGATAGGCTCAACTTTTTGAATTTCACCAAAGGATTGTGCATTTACCTGGACAGTAAATCCCAAAATTAATATGCTGGTTAAAAGCTTTTTCATCAAAGTTTATTGATACTCGAAATGACCATGTTCTGAAAAAATACTCAAAGACTTCTGTTGTGATGATTCTACCCGACCCACGATTTGAGCATCAACATTAAAGCTTTTGGAAATCTCTATAAGCTCCTGAGCAATGGCTTCATCGACATAAAACTCTAGCCTGTGACCCATATTAAAAACCTGATACATTTCTTTCCAGTCGGTCTGACTTTCGTTTTGAATGAGTTTAAATAACGGAGGTATATCAAACATATTATCTTTTATAATTCTTAGATTATCAACAAAATGAAGTATTTTAGTTTGAGCGCCACCACTGCAATGTACCATCCCATGGATAGAGTGTCTTCCTAGTGTTTCAAATATTTTTTTTACTATTGGAGCATAAGTTCGTGTTGGTGATAATATAAGTTTACCAACATCCGGCAGATCTTCAGAAATAAGGTCTTTTAGAGATTTGGAGCCTGAATAAACTAAATCATCTGGAACTGAAGGATCAAAAGATTCTGGATATTTTTCAGCCAACGCATTATTCAGTACATCATGTCTTGCTGAAGTGAGTCCATTGCTTCCCATACCTGCATTGTATTCTGTCTCGTAAGTAGCCTGACCACTGGAAGAGAGTCCTACAATCACATTTCCGGTTTTTATATTAGCATTATCTATAACTTCCTCCCTTTTTAACCTTGCCGTCACCGTTGAATCGACAATAATTGTACGAACTAAGTCACCAACATCAGCCGTTTCACCTCCCGTTGTATAAATATTGACCCCATGAGTTTTTAAATCATTGACTAAATTTTCAGTTCCATTGATAATTTCTGCTATGATTTCCCCTGGGATTAGATTTTTATTCCTTCCAATGGTAGAAGACACCAAGATGTGGTCTGTTGCCCCTACGCATAGCAAATCATCAATATTCATGATAAGAGCATCTTGAGCAATGCCTTTCCATACTGACAAATCACCGGTCTCTTTCCAATATAGATAAGCCAGTGAAGATTTGGTGCCTGCACCATCTGCATGCATGACGACACAGTGCTCTTCGCTACCGGTAAGATAATCGGGGATAATTTTACAAAAGGCTTTCGGAAATAGACCTTTATCTATGTTTTTTATAGCATTATGAACATCTTCCTTTTGGGAAGAAACCCCTCTTTTAGCATATCTGGCTTGATCACTCATATTAATAATTTGTGCAAATTTATAAAAAATAAACCCAGTCCTGAGTGTTATCCAAAACTGGGTTTATAAGAAAATTTAATATTATTCCTATTTAGTGAACAATAACTCTCTGTATTTAGTCATTGGCCAAATTTCATTATCTACCAATAATTCCAGTTTATCACAATGATAACGGATATCATCAAAATAAGGCTTAACTTGATCGCAATAGGCAAATGCCATTTTAGTAGGATCTTTCAGTGCGTTGGATTTTTTACGCTCTTCAATCATTTGTTCTACTTTTTCGTTTATCTCTTCAATATGCTTAGAAATAGCCTCAATGATATTCATTTGTTGCTTAGCTTGATTTTTAAATTCAGAGCCGTAAATTTCTTTGAGTCCCTTTACATTCTTGATAAGTACGTTTTGATATTTAATAGCTGTAGGAATAATATGATTTCTGGCGATATCGCCCAGCACCCTTCCTTCAATTTGGATATGCTTGGAGTAATCTTCAATTTCGATTTCATATCTGGCTTTGACTTCCCTTTCATTCATGATGTTTAATTCGCCAAAAAGGTCAATAGCTTTTTTAGAAATCTTGGCTTTAAGGGCTTCCGGAGTGTTTCTATAGTTACTCAAACCACGCTTTTTTGCTTCAGCTTCCCAGGCTTCACCATAGCCATCTCCTTCAAATCTAATTTTGTTGGATGATTTGATATACTCTCTTAATACGTTGAAGATCGCATCATCTTTTTTCATTTTTTTATCAGAAATAAGACCATCAACTTCTTTTTTGAATTCGATAAGCTGTTTGGCAACAATGGCATTAAGCACTGTCATTGGATCGGCACAGTTGGCAGTAGACCCTACCGCTCTTAATTCAAATTTATTACCTGTAAAGGCAAAAGGAGATGTTCTGTTTCTGTCTGTATTATCCAGTAAAATTTCTGGTATTTTACCAACAACATTCAGTTTTAATTCTGTTTTCTCCTGGGGAGAAAGTTTTCCATCGGTTACTTTTTCCAATTCGTTTAAAACCTTGGTGAGCTGTGACCCGATGAAAACCGACATAACAGCTGGCGGCGCTTCATTAGCACCTAGTCTGTGATCATTGGATGCTGAAGCTATAGTCGCTCGTATTATCTCTTCGTTTTCATAAAAGGCCTTAATGGTATTGATGAAAAAAGTTAAAAACCTCATGTTTTTCATAGGGGTTTTTCCTGGACTTAGCAGATTAGAGCCTGAGTCTGTCGCCAATGACCAGTTATTGTGCTTCCCACTCCCATTAACCCCCTGAAAAGGCTTTTCGTGGAATAATACTTTAAAATTATGTCGTTCTGCAACTTTATCCATCACATCCATCAATAGTGAATTATGATCGACAGCCAGGTTAACTTCTTCAAAAATAGGGGCGAGCTCAAATTGGTTTGGGGCTACTTCATTATGCCTCGTTTTTACCGGAATTCCCAACAACATACACTCCCTTTCCAGGTCTCGCATATAACTCAAAACCCGGCTTGGAATAGATCCAAAATAATGATCATCCAATTGCTGACCTTTTGCCGGAGAATGGCCAAGCAGTGTTCTTCCGGACATCATTAAATCCGGACGGGTAGAAGCCAGAGCGGAATCCACTAAAAAATACTCTTGTTCCCACCCCAGAGTAGTTATGACTTTATTTACTTTTTTATCAAAATATCTTACCACGTCGGTTGCCGCTTTATCTAGTGCAGAAACAGAACGCAATAAGGGTGTTTTATAATCTAAAGCTTCACCCGTATAAGATACGAATATGGTTGGAATGCATAGCGTTGGCCCCCATATAAAGGCTGGCGAGGAAGGATCCCAGGCTGTATAACCTCTGGCTTCAAATGTATTTCTTATCCCACCGTGCGGCAGACTTGAGGCATCAGGTTCCTGCTGGACGAGTTGAGAACCACTAAATTTCTCCATGGCATCGCCATCTCCATAGGTGTCAAAAAATGCATCGTGCTTTTCTGCAGTAGAACCGGTAAGCGGTTGAAACCAATGGGTGTAGTTGGTAGCCCCTTTTGATATAGCCCATTCTTTCATTCCAGTGGAGATATTATCCGCTAGAGAACGGTCTATTTTATGTCCCTTATCAATCACATTGATTAAGCTATCATAAGAGTCTTTAGTGAGATACTGGCGCATGGCCTTTTTATTGAAAACATTTCTGCCAAAAAGGTCTGATCTGCGTTCAGTTTCTTCTATTTTAACCGGAGTACGATGAAGTGTTTCTTTTAAAGCATTAAATCTTAAAATTGCCATATTGATTAAATTTTAAATTCAATCAAAAGTAAATAATTTTGAGATATGAATAAAAAAACGAGGGTGTAAATTCAAAAAATAAATTTTAATCAATCTCTACCCCTATTATTTACCCCCTAAAAGCTAAAAATATAAATACTAAGTAGGCTAAAAACAGGAGAACACCTTTATAGCGAGATATTACATTTTTTTTAGGCAAGAATACCAAAGGCAAAAGAATTAACGCAAATCCTATCATCCATAAAATATCAACCGACAGCACTTCTTTAGATTGAAGAAAAATAGGCTGAATGAGCGCGGTAATACCAATTACTGAACCAATATTGAAGATATTGGAACCGATTAAATTACCTAAGGAAATGCCGTTTTCTTTCTTTAAGGCTGCAATAACGGATGCAGCCAGTTCCGGAACACTGGTACCAATAGCAATCATAGTGACTGATATGACTCTTTCGCTAACTTCGAAAGACTCTGCAATGCCCACAGCGCCTAAAACGAGAAATTCTGAGCCAAAATAAAGGCCAATGCCTCCAATGATAAACCAGATAATGATTTTGAATCCAGAGGTTTGAGTTAAGTTCTCATCGACTTCATCTGCGACCTCTACCTCTCCTTTCATGGCTTTTCTTATCAAAACCAAAATAAAAATCACCATAAAAATAATCAGGGCTATTCCCTCTATTCTTGAAATTTCATTTTCTGTATATAAAAAAACATAAAGCAGACCAGATAAAACCATCATCACAGGCCAGTTCATCTTGAGAAAATCTTTGTCGATATCCATTGAAGAAATGATGGCGGTTAAACCTAAGACCAGACCTATATTGGCAATATTGGAACCTATGACATTACCCAATGATATATCAGAATAACCAGATAGTGCCGCTTGCAAACTCACCAGGAGTTCTGGAGCTGAAGTGGCAAATGAAACCACCGTTAAACCGATGATCATTTTTGAAATATTGAATTTTAAAGAAAGGGCTACAGAAGATCTTACCAGGAATTCACCGCCAACTACCAAAAAAGTTAATCCTATTATCAGTAAAAAAATATCCATTTAAATAAATTTTTAGCGAAAATAGGATTTTGAGGGAAATCTCTTAGCCTTCTTAAAGATTAAATGCTAGTGTCAACCTATAATTATTAAAGATACTTTGAATTTCAGATTCTTGGGTCAAACCTGTAAAATATAAAACACCCTGTCTGTCCTGAATAACGCGCTGATAGGAAAAATCTAAAGTAGCATTTCCGAAATTATAGCCTAAACCAAAGGATGATCCCTCGGTATCTCCAAGAAAACTTTCATTTTCATAAGGGCTCTCCTGGAAGAAATAGCCGGCTCTTAAACTTACATTATTAATTTTATATTCACCTCCTAAATTAAAAGTCGAAGCACTAGTCATCAAGTTTGAAATATCTTGATTTTGAGTTTCAAATCCACTTGATGTAAACTCCATGGCTGAATAGTCTTTGTAGCTATAATCAAAACTTATCAATCCGGAGCCACCAAAAACATAAGCGGTGCTCAGTGACAGCCGCCCTGGTGTTTTGAAGCTATACTCAGGATAAATATTTAAAACCCTGGGATCCAGAATAGAAACATCCCCTCCGGATCTCACAGTCTCTATAGTTTGCAAAAGCTCATCAGAAATGCTCATCCAGGTCGGAGAATCATAGGTAAATCCAACTCTCCAGGCGTCAGTAATTTTAGCAATACTTCCCAGTTGGAAAGAAAATCCACTCCCTCGGGTGGATAGATCATTATCAAAGAAAATGTCGGTTACACCAGAGCCTGAGTTGAACTCGTCAAAGAGAGTTAATCGCCTGTAATCTAAAAAATGGTAATTCAAATTGAGGCCCAGGTGTATTCTATCCCCAATCATTCCACCTCCATTTAGGGTGTATTTACCAGAATTACCTCTTGATTCTTGAAAATACGTTTGCCTAAAATCAGATCCGGTTACATTGCTCACATACTGTGTATTATCCAAATCCGCGGAATTTAAAGCATCAATAATGAAAGTTTCATAACCCAAAAAGGCTTGCTGTGCTCCAAAATCCTGATTTTCACCTAAAAACCTATATAAGTCTGCAGGACTTTCACCATCACGAGGGGTGAGTAAATCCAAGGGAACACCTTGTGCGTTATTTAGAAAATAACCAGCTACACTCTCATTATTGCTCCCGCTTACGGAATATTCATCATTAAAGTTATTCGTCCGATTATATGAAAATCCTAATGTAAGTTTTTTAAACAAGGTGTTTTCATTAGTCGTTGTAAAAACAAACACGGCACCCAATTGATTTAAATCAAAATCGGAGCTGGATGAGGTGGTAAAACCACCTCCATAAAATGAATCGTTATCAATAGTACTTAAGTCCAGGGAAGCAGAAAATTTATTATTCAAAAAAATCGCCGAGCTTGCCGGATTAATTTGAATAGCTGAAATATCCCCTCCAAGAGCGCCAAAAGCTCCACCCATAGCAGTATATCTGGCGGTACCATTAATACTATTGCTGGAAAATCTTAAAGCATCTGTAATATCCTGAGCGAAAACACTCGAACTCATAATTAGAAATAATACAATTAGTTTTTTCATTATAACTTATTTAGTTTCAATTATCTTCTACCTGAACCTCTTCCTCCTGATGATCTGCCTCCGGAAGATCTGCCTCCAGAGGATCTAGAACTTCCGCCACTGCTTCTTACACCAGAACTTCTGGAACTGCTGCTTGAGCTTCGTGTACTGGAACTTCTGGTGGTTCTGGATGAAGAACGCACGCCATTGCTTCTACTGCTTCTGCCTGATGAGTTATAAGATCCTGACCTCGTTGAGGTATTTCCATAACGGCTGTTCGAGCGTGTTCTGGCATTTACACCATTGGTATTTCTTATACCAGCTCTAGAATAGTTGCCAGAGGTTCTGACGCCAATATTTCTGGAATTTCTAACTCTGTTTGAATAAGCAGAAGAGTTGTTTCGTGAACTTCTGGAAACGTTTTCATTTGATCTGCTTCCAGATCTTCTGGCTACACTACTTCTGGAAGTATTAGCACGGTTAACATTAGACCTTCCTCTATCTGCATATCTGTTATCAATCTGAGATCTTGTAGCGTTTCTTAAAGACATTCTATTTCGACCAAATCTGTTTGTTCTATTATAAGCTATATCATAATAACCTCCGTAGCCTGGATAAAACGGATGTCCAAATCCAGGACCGTAAAACCCAGGACCATAGAAGCCTCCGAAACCTCCGTAAAAACCACCGAAACCTCCGTAAAAACCACCGAAAAAGGGATCAGCAAAACCAAATCCCGGGCCATAGAAACCTCCAAAGCCGAATCCGCCCCATCCCCATCCAGGGCCATAAAATCCTCCCATAAAAGGATTACCAAATCCACCCCAGCCCCAAACAGGACCAAAGCCATTGTTGATATAATTTATACTTACGTTAGTAGGGTTAGTTCCCCACCCTGCATTATTACCATTGTATATTGGTTCTTCATAATATTTTTCTTCTTCCATATAATTTCCATCATCAGAAGAGTAATCATCTATATCAACAAATACTTCATTATTTAAATTTCTGGCTTCTGAAATCATCTGCCCTTGATCTTCAAAAAACTTTGTATAAGTTTCAGATTCTTTATTTACATTTCTTTGTGTTTCATTTGCATTAGAAATTGATCTTCTGGTCTCCGAAGGGACGCTAGATCCATAAATTCCATCAGGTGTAGAATTTACATTTCTGTAAGACGAACACGAAGTCAAGAAAACCACAGATAACATTCCTAGTGTTACCGAATTAAAAATTTTGTTTGAGTGTATCATAACTTGTGGTTTTATATTAATAAGTATTATCAAATTTAGTTAGTTTTGTGCTAACAAACATAATCATTAACATAGGTACAAGTTTTGTGCCAAACCAAACATAATGGGAAAGAGCCTGACGAGTAGAAAAGAAGATTATTCCAAGTGGTATAATGAATTGGTCGTTAAAGCAGACCTGGCAGAAAACTCTGCAGTACGGGGCTGTATGACCATAAAACCCTATGGTTATGCCATATGGGAAAAAATGCAAGCCGAATTAGACAGGAGGTTTAAAGAGACGGGACATGAAAATGCTTATTTTCCCTTATTTGTTCCTAAATCTTTATTTGAAGTTGAAGAAAAAAACGCTGAAGGCTTTGCCAAAGAATGTGCCGTTGTAACACATTATAGATTACAAAACGACCCTGATCGACCAGGTAAATTAAGAGTAGATCCTGAAGCAAAATTAGACGAAGAATTGGTAGTAAGACCTACCTCAGAAGCTGTGATCTGGAACACCTTCAAAGGCTGGATTCAGTCCTACAGAGACCTTCCCCTCAAAATAAACCAGTGGGCTAATGTGGTAAGATGGGAAATGAGAACGCGACTTTTTCTCAGAACCACAGAATTTTTGTGGCAAGAAGGACATACTGCTCACGCCACTAAACAAGAAGCTATTGAAGAAGCTGAGCTGATCAATTCTTTATATGCAGATTTTGCTGAAAATCATTTAGCTATCCCCGTTATTGAGGGATTGAAATCTGAAAGTGAAAAGTTTGCCGGTGCTGAAGAAACCTATTGTATTGAAGCCATGATGCAGGATGGAAAAGCTTTACAAGCAGGAACTTCTCATTTTTTGGGGGAGAATTTTGCTAAGGCTTTTGATGTTAAATTCACTTCAGATCAAGGTAAACAAGAATATGTATGGGCAACTAGCTGGGGAGTTTCTACAAGATTGATGGGTGCACTAGTGATGACACATTCAGATGATAACGGGCTGGTATTACCTCCAAATTTAGCTCCGATTCAAGTTGTTATTGTTCCGATCTTTAAAAATGAAGAACAACTCGATCGTGTATCCGAAAAAGCAAATGCTATTGCAGATGCTTTGAGGTCCAGGGGAATACGTGTAAAATACGACAACAGGACAACACATAAACCAGGCTGGAAATTTGCAGAATACGAGCTGAAAGGAATTCCTTTAAGAATTGCCATTGGTCCAAAAGACCTTGAAAAAGGAACTGTTGAATTGGCCAGAAGAGATTTATTATCCAAAACATTTGAAAATCAAGAAGGTTTGGAAAACCTTATAGAAAATCTTTTGAAAGAAATTCAACAGGAATTATTCATCAAAGCCAAAGCATTCAGAGACGCACATATTACTAAAGTGGATAACTTTGATGAATTCAAAGAGGTCTTAGAATCTAAAGGGGGTTTTATTTCGGCGCACTGGGATGGCACCTCAGAGACAGAAGAGAAAATAAAAGAACTGACCAAAGCTACCATCCGATGCATTCCCTTTACAGGAGATAAAGAAGGTGGAAAGTGCATGTTTACAGGTAAAGATTCTGCTCAGCGCGTTTTATTTGCAAAAGCTTATTAATTTTTCGAATAAAACATTTGTGCAATTTAAATAATTGGTTATTTTTGCACTCGCAAATTTAATGGTCCGTTCGTCTAGGGGTTAGGACGCCAGGTTTTCATCCTGGTAACAGGGGTTCGATTCCCCTACGGACTACAAAGTTTAAGTTCATTAATCACATTATTAACACGGTCCGTTCGTCTAGGGGTTAGGACGCCAGGTTTTCATCCTGGTAACAGGGGTTCGATTCCCCTACGGACTACTATTAAAATTTTATACTTAAAGCTATGGCTAATCATAAATCAGCATTAAAAAGAATAAGAAGCAACGAGGCAAAGCGCTTAAGAAATCGTTATCAGCACAAAACAACTCGTAATGCGATCAGAAGATTAAAGTCTACTGAAAACAAAGAAGAGGCGCTGAAAAGTCTTCCAGAAGTTATCTCTATGGTAGATAAGTTGGCAAAGAAAAACATCATTCATGATAATAAAGCTGCTAACTTAAAGTCTCAGTTAACCAAATATGTTGCTGCTTTATAAGCTTTAACACAGAACCCTTATTGTGGTCTCTTTGAGGAGACCATTTTTTTTGCGAAAAAAAGTTATTAATAATAAGTCTAAATAAGTTTAGTTATTTAAATTTGTAAAAAAAATAAAACCATGCAAAAAATACTTTACTTACTCTTTATCTCAGTTATTGTATTTGGATGTAAATCTGACAACAAAAAAGAAACTGAAAATGAATTAACTGTTTACACTCACAGACATTACGAGTCGGATCAGAAATTATTCAAACGCTTTGAACAGGAAAGCGGAATCAAACTCAATATCGTCAACGCCAGTGCCGACGAATTAATTCAAAAAATGAACCTGGAAGGTGAGCAGTCGCCTGCCGATGTACTCATCACTGTAGATGCCGGCAGACTATACCGAGCAAAATCCCAGGGTCTACTGCAGTCTTTTTCATCCAAGCTTATAGATTCCATAGTTCCAGAACATCTTAAGGATGAAGACGGACAGTGGGTTGGTTTAACCAAAAGAGCACGAGTCATTGCTTATGCCAAGGACAGAGTTGATTCGACTCAATTATCCACCTATGCTAATTTAGCTTCTGAAAAATGGGATAATGAAATATTGGTAAGAAGTTCTTCCAATATTTACAACCAATCGCTTTTAGCTTCTATAATAGCAAATCAAAGTAAGGAATTTGCCGAAGAATGGGCGCAGGGCATCGTTGAAAATATGGCACGAGCTCCTAAGGGAAATGACAGGGACCAGGTGAAAGCGGTAGCCAATGATGAAGGAAACCTCGCTATTGTAAATACCTACTATATAGGAAAGCTTTTGAATTCTGAAGATCAAAGCGAAGTAGAAGCCGGGAAAAGCGTCAATATCTTTTTCCCAAATCAGGAAACCACGGGAACCCACATTAATGTGAGCGGTATAGGTGTTGCAAAATACTCCCCCAATAAGGAAGCCGCAATACAATTTATTGAATTTCTTCTTCAAGAAGAAGCTCAGAAAATCTTTGCAGGTTCCAATTTTGAATATCCAGTAAATCCAAATGTAGAACCCGCGGAAATTTTAAAATCCTGGGGAGACTTTAAAGAAGATAATTTATCCCTCAATAAACTAGGAGAATATAATAAGGAAGCCGTCATTATTTTTGATAAAGCAGGCTGGAAATAGTTTTTAATTGAATCTAAAAAATAGATTTTTCAAACTCAAAAGAGACCTCAATCGATGGTCTCTTTTGTTGTTGTTGGTTCTGGGTATTGTCTCTATTCCAATTTTGACCATCGGTTTTAAATTATTTGGTGGTCCGGGGGAAAGCTGGAATCATATTGTAGACTATGTTTTATTCGATTATTTAAAAAATTCTTTCCTTCTTGCTCTTTTTTGCTCAATCATTGTTATTCTTTTTGGAGTGACGACAGCCTGGCTGGTGTCCAGGTTCGAATTCCCCTTTAGAAAACAACTGGAATGGCTTCTCATCCTCCCTTTATCTGTACCTGCTTACATCATGGCTTATGCATATGCAGGTGTTTTTGGATATTCCGGGATTTTTTCAAAGTTCATGGGGTTTATCGGGATTGGTGATTTCAGAATAGAGATCATGAATATTTATGGATTGTCCCTCATTCTCAGTATTTCGCTTTTCCCCTATGTGTATGTGAGCAGTAGAACTTTCTTTCTTGCTCAAGCTACCAATTTGCTTGAAGCTTCTAGAATGCTGGGGATAAGCGAATTCAAATCTTTTTTCAAACTCATTTTTCCCTTAGCCAGACCAGCCATCATAGCAGGACTGGTTCTGGTGCTGATGGAAGTTTTAAACGATTACGGGGCAGCAAGCTATTACGGAGTAAGCACGTTCACAACGGGAATCTTCAGGTCGTGGTTTTCACTCGGTGAACCGGAAACTGCCATCTATCTTTCTGCTATCCTACTATTGATTGTTTTTGGTCTGATTCTTTTTGAAAAATGGCAGAGAAGACATCTGAAATTTACTTCAGCAAAAACTTCAAAACAAAACTATAATTCGAGAATCAAGCCCAGGAAAGTCAATCAGATGTGGTTCAGTATCATTTGTTTTATCCCAGTTTTTTTGGGTTTTATTCTACCTGTTATTCAACTTTTTATTTGGTTAAAGCAAACCTTTTCAACCGTCTGGACTGCTGAATTCATTTCGATTACTTTAGAAAGCTTTGGAATCGCATTTTTAACGGCATCCGTAACTGTTTTCGTAGCTTTACTCCTGCTCTTCTTTACCAAATGGAATAAAATCAGATTGCTCAAAATCAGTTCAAAACTTGGTGTTTTGGGTTATGCTATTCCCGGAATAATTATAGCCATTGGTGTTTTGATTCCTAGTCTGTATTTAGACAAATGGCTCATTGAAAAAAACATAACTTCAAAATTGATTCTGAATGCAACGCTGATCGCTTTAGTCTATGCCTATGTTGTCCGATTTTTGGCAGTAGCATATCAGCCTCTGGAATCCTCAAGCCTGAAAATCGATCGAAGTTTATCCGATTCTTCAAAGGTTTTAGGTCAAGGGAATTTCAAAACGTTTTTCAAAATTGAATTTCCTCTGATAAGAGTTGGACTGCTGAGTGCCTTTATTTTAGTCTTCATAGACATTTTAAAGGAATTGCCACTTACTTTAATTATGAAGCCCTACGACGTCAATACCCTGGCCGTGAAAGCTTTTGAATATGCAAGTGACGAAATGGTAAGTTCCGCAGCACTTCCTTCTCTTCTCATAATATTAACGGCATTAATCCCGGCCATTTTTTTAAATAAGTTACTTTTGAAGAATGCAAGCAACTCTTAACATTACCAACTTGTCCAAATCTTTCGACCAGGGAAAGGTGAAAGCTCTGGATGGCATTACTTTCCAGGTGAATCCTGGTGATATTTGTGCTGTTGTAGGTGAAAGCGGAAGCGGTAAAACGACACTTATCCGCCTTATAGCAGGTCTCGAGGAATTAGATTCTGGAGAGATCCATATTGAAAATCACCTTGTAGCCTCCATCAAAAAGAATGTGGCTCCAGAGAAAAGAGATGTAGGAATGGTATTTCAGGAATATGCATTGTTTCCCCACCTTTCAGTCCTGGACAATATTGTGTATGGGATTAAAAAATCTAAATCAAAGAAAGATACCGCTCTGGACACTTTAGAACTTGTGGGGTTAAAAGGCTATGAAAATAGGTATCCACACGAATTATCTGGCGGACAACAACAAAGGGTAGCCTTGGCCAGAGCTCTAGCCCCAAAACCTTCGGTGTTGATTCTTGATGAACCTTTTAGTAATCTCGATGCCATGATGAGATACAGGCTCAGAAATGAGGTCTTCAATATCATAAAAAAAACAGGCGTAACAGCTATTTTTGTAACCCATGATACGCAAGACGCTCTGGCGGTAGCCGATGAAATTTTAATTCTTCAAAACGGAAGACTGGTTCAGAAAGATGAAGCTTCGGCATTATATAAAAAACCTCAATCCATATACGTAGCTTCGTTATTCGGGAATACAGTACAGCTTAATAAAGGCCTGCAAACAGCTTTCAAATGTCCTTTAAAAGAAGATTGCTGTCATGCGATTAGAAACGAAAATTTGACCGTCAATCAGGACTGTGATTATGTTTCTGAAGCTGAAATATTGAAAAGAACTTTTTTGGGCACGCATTCACAATTACTCCTAAAACTGGATAACGGTGAGCATCTCACTGTTGTCACCAATGAACCCGTACTGGGAAAAACCATTAAAATCGGATTTAATTCTAAGGATGTTTTAGCTTTCGACGAATAGCTACTGTCCTCTGAAAAAGATGATCGTGCTAATCGTTTTAAGTAAAATTCTCAAATCGAGAAAAACACTTCTATGTTTGATATAATAGAGATCGTACTGTAACTTTTCAATCATGTCCTCATTAGAATTAGCATACTTGGAATTGACCTGGGCCCAGCCGGTGAGACCTGGCTTAATTATTTGTCTAACTTCATAGAAAGGAATTTTTTCGGAAAGTGTTTTCACAAATTCAGGACGTTCAGGACGTGGCCCAATCAGACTCATATCACCTTTAAGGACATTGAAAAACTGAGGTATTTCATCAAATCGGGAACGCCTTAAAAATTTACCAAATTTTGTAATTCTCACATCTCCCTTTGAAGCGAATTGAGCTCCGTTAGATTCAGCATTCTTCACCATCGTTCTGAATTTTATGATATAAAATTCCTTACCCGATTTGCCTACTCTCAATTGTCTGTAAAACAGACTACCCCTATTGCCAATTAGATTACCGATGAGAATAATAAACACTATGAAAATTCCAAAAATTAATCCTATAATACTTATTATAACATCAACAATTCTCTGATACAGCAGGTAAAGCCGATTTTGATTACTCCTGCTAAATGGAAAATAAAAGTAAAAATCGTTATTCACATACTGCACGGGAACTTTACTTGTAATTTCTTCATAAACATGGGCATAGGCCTTAATAGGAAAACCAGTTTTAAGCAAAGGCACAAGAGCCTGATAGAGTTCAGAACTCAAGCCCTCTGTAGAATTGGATACTACAATTTCTCCAATTTTATACCTTTCCACAACATCCTGTATCTCACCCAAAGGATATGAATCAAAATCTGAAGACTCTCTTTTCGTCGAACTTATATAGCCTTTGATTTCATAATTCGGATCATTTTTGAGCAAATCATTACCAATTTTATCAATATCAAAATCATCACCAACAATAAGAACTCTCTTAAAAAAACGCGGAGAAGTAATAAGTCCGATATAAAGGAATCTCCAAATCAATAAAGTTGAAACCATAATACCAAAAAAGTACAGAATTTGAAATCTGTTTTCCGGAAGTGGTGGTGAAAGTATGGGTGTAAGCAGAAAGAAAAGAGTCACCAAAAGGCAGGTTAGAACCACGTTTTTTACAGTTGCCTTTTTAGATTCTGCCTTCTGAAGATTATAAATTTCGAAGACTGTACCAAATAATAAAATATAACAGCTGAGGGTGATAAGCCATACCCATACACTGGACTTAAAAGAAAAATAAGTGAAGCCTAAATTCTCTGATATAATATAGAGCGCTAAACTCACAAATACAACGTCAAAAACTCTTAGCAGTATCTTTCTCTCAGAAATTTCAAAATGAGTGACTCGGTTAATTTTCATGGTCTAAAATGCAGAAACAAATTTAGGAAAAGATATCTAAACGCCCCTTTTTTAAACCTCTTCTTTGGATATTTGTTTTTAACATTTATCTTTAAAATCCCTCATTTTTAAAGTAAATTTGAAAAAAAAAACGATTTGAAAAATATACTTCTTGCTGTAGCTTCAGGTTTACTTTTAGCTTTAAGCTGGCCTACCAATGGCTTTAGTCCCCTAAGCTTTATAGGATTTGTCCCCCTCCTTTTTGCTGAATTTAATACTAGACACGATCATTTTAAAAGAAAAAATTTAAGAACTTTTGGCCTTGCCTATCTCAGTTTTTTCATTTGGAACGCAGTTACCACCTATTGGCTTTACTTCTCCACTCCCTTTGGTGGAATATTTGCCATTTTGGCCAATTCTCTATTGATGAGTCTCATCTTACTGATTTACCATGTGGTTGCCAAGCGAGTAGCCTTTACTGCTGCCTCCAGTTTTTTTATCGCCCTTTGGTTAAGTTTTGAAAAACTACATTTAAGCTGGGAATTTTCATGGCCCTGGCTCAACCTGGGAAATGTCTTTGCTAATGACATAAATTTAATTCAATGGTATGAATATACAGGAACTTTTGGGGGAAGCCTTTGGATTTTAATCGCCAATTTTGTTCTTTTCAAAGGGATATTGCTTTACAGACGGCATAAAAAATCAAACATTCTGCTAAGGACCGGGGTCAGGCTCTTTCTAATTATAGCATTACCTATAAGCCTTAGCTTTTTAATAAAACCTGATACACATTCAGAAAACACCATTGAAACCCTGAGTTTACAACCGAATGTAGATCCTTATACAGAGAAATATTATACAGATAACCTAAAGATTTCCGAAAGTTTAATTGAATTAGCAGAACCTCTTTTTAAAGATAAACCTCAACTGCTTATCGCTCCAGAAACTGTTTTTGCTGAAGGTATTGAAATCAATGACTACAGATACTCGCAAGCCAAGCGATTTTCTCAAGACCTTTTAAATCAAAATGAGCAGCTCAATATTTTGTTTGGCATTTCGATGTATCAAATTCTTCGTGATGAAAGTCAGGTTTCAGGTCAAAGCAATGTTTTAAGAAAAGGAGTCTGGTTCAATGATTTCAACAGCGCTGTTTTTGAACGAAAGGACGTAGAACATGAATTTTATCACAAATCAAAATTGGTCGTAGGTGTAGAAAATTTCCCCTACCAATCCACTTTGAAACCCCTACTCGGTGATATCATGATAGATCTTGGAGGAACGGTCGCCATGAAAACCACACAAAAAGAACGCAGTGTTTTTAAATTAAACAACGGTTACAGCATCGCCCCTATTATCTGTTACGAATCGGTTTATGGTGAATTTGTAAACGGCTATGTCTCCAATGGAGCCCATGCCCTTGCCATCATCACCAACGATGCCTGGTGGGGAGATACTCAGGGCCATAAACAACACTGGATATTCGCTAAACTTCGAGCCATTGAAACCAGAAGGGCTGTGGCGAGAAGTGCTAATACCGGGATTTCTGGTTTTATTGATAAAGATGGATCTGTTCTGAAAAAATCAAACTACAACGAGAAAACGATTTTAAAATACGATTTACCCTTATATGAAGGAGAAACCTTTTATGTAAAACACGGAGATTATATTCCAAGAATCTCTAACTTTTTAGCTTTATTCATTTTATTATTTGCAGTAACAAGAAGAAGGGAATAAAGGTGTATCCCCAGACAGAGCTATCCAGTCATCTTTCTGATATTAAAGTGCTGTCAAATATTAGCATTTGAAGGAAAGCGGCTGCTTATTTATACAACCCAAGCAGGATGTATTGAAGAGTTCACTTCTAAAACTCTCTTAGAATCTTATCGTAAATTTTGGACTTTAACATATAAGTCTCACCTATAGGCTAAGTAGTTGAGCGTTTTTGATATTATTTATTCTGCTCGCTCTGAGGCCCTGGTATCATGACAGATAGCATGAGATAAACCAAAATGATGATAGGAATCGCTACAAACTGAAGCCAGACTAAAGCAACAATAGAAAATACTACAATAAAATACCTGAACCAGTTTTCCTTAAACTTCAGGTTCTTAAATTTTAAGGCAAACAGCTTTATTTCTGCATTGAGCAGCAAAACACTAAGCACAGAAATAGTAACAAGTACGTAAGCATTCTCAATCCAGGGAGTGATAAAAGATTCCGGATGGTATTCTAAGATGAGACCTAGACTCAAAATCAGAAGCGCGTTGGCTGGTGTTGGCAAACCTATAAAGCTATCGGTCTGCCGTTCATCTATATTAAATTTTGCCAACCTGTAGGCCGATCCTAAAGTGATAATAAGACCGATAAAAACCATCCAGCTGGTTTCCGGAGAAAAGAAATCTAATTCTGAAGACGGGTTTAAACTTCTAAACAATAGCTGACACATCACTATACCCGGAACCAAACCACTGGTAACCATATCTGCCAGGGAGTCGAGCTGTAAACCCATGTCGCTTTTTACGTTGAAAGCTCTCGCAGCCAGGCCGTCGAAAAAATCAAAGAAAACACCTATAGCCACGAATAAGGTAGCCATGCTAAGCTCTCCTTGAACTGCAAAAACACTGGCTACACTTCCCGCAAGCAAATTCAGTAAGGTTATAAAATTAGGGATTTGTCGTTTTATCAATGTCATAAAGTAGAATCTTGGATGCAATAAGAAAAAGCAAAATAAGTTTTAATATTATTAATTGTAGCATATTTGCCCAAAATAATTAGTGTATTGAAGAGGTTTAGCTTCACATTGATTTTTGTATCTGCTTTATCTGCTTTTTCACAAACTGCAAAATATTCCAATGAATTTTTAAGTATTGGCGTAGATGCTGCAGCATTTGGAATGGCCAACGCAGTGACAGCAACTACAAAAGATGTAAATTCCGGCTACTGGAACCCGGCCGGTCTGGTTCACCTGGAAGACAATCAGGTTTCAGCCATGCATGCCAATTATTTTGCAAACATCGCTACCTATAATTATGTGGCTGGGGCTATGCCGCTCGACAGCAAAAGCGCCGTTGGGTTCAGCATAATTCGCTTTGGTGTGGATGATATTTTAAACACCACTCAACTCATCGATGAGCAAGGGAACATAGACTATAACCGCATCAGTTTGTTTTCCAATGCAGATTATGCCTTCACCTTATCTTATGCCAGGAATCTGCCTTTGGAAGGGTTTTCTTACGGAGTGAATGCGAAAGTAATAAGACGAATTATCGGTGATTTTGCACAAGCCTGGGGGTTTGGATTTGATGCAGGAATTCAATTTCAAAAAAACTCCTGGTCTTTTGGAGCCATGGCAAGAGACATCACTACCACTTACAATACCTGGACCTTTAATGATGCTGAACTGGCTACCATACAGGATGCCGTTGAAGGTCAAAATCAAGTCGTCCCGGAAGCTTCTGAAATCACCTTGCCCAAACTTCAACTTGGGGTGGCTAAAACTACACCCATCCGAAGGGATTTTGAACTCACCACCTCCTTAAATATAGATATGAGGTTTGCTCAAACCAACGATATTGTTTCTTCTGGCGCTATGAGTATGACCCCAGCCTTCGGTTTTGAAGTGGGTTACATCAATTTGGTTTACTTGCGCGGAGGTGTAGGCAACTTTCAAAATATTGAACAACTTGGCGGTAACGGAACTGAAATTGGCTTCCAACCCAATTTTGGCGTGGGCTTTAAATACAAAGGTATACAGATTGATTATGCGCTCACTGACATCGGTGATCAAAGCCTGGCCCTCTACTCCAATGTCTTCTCTTTAAAACTGGACTGGTCTGTTTTTAGATGATCCAAAACCTCAGTATTGATTTCTCTTTTTTTGATTTTAATCCTAACTTTGACCCATGCTAAAAACCCTATTTTTTATGCTTTTCTCCGTTGGCTTTTGTTTTGGCCAACAAACGGAGAAAGTTGACTTTTTGGAAATGAATGCCAGAGTTGAAATTGATACGGTCAATTTCAAGGTAAACGGACAAGTTCAGGTAACATTTAAAGCGCTTCAGAATACTGACTCTGTTTACCTGGATGCGGTAGATATGAAGGTGAAAGCTTCGGAAGGGAGTCCGTTTAAAATAGTTGAGGAAAATGATGAACTCTGGATCACCAGTAACTTCAAAAAAGGGGAGAACTATACCGCTGAGTTTACTTATGAAACCGAACCCCGGCAGGCCCTCTATTTTGTTGGATTTAATTCCGATTTGAAAGACTACCCTTCCCAGGTATGGACACAAGGCCAGGGAAAATACACCTCGCACTGGTTACCTAGCCTGGATGACATGAATGATAAACTCATTTTCAATATCGCCTATCTGGCTCCCAAGAATTATGAAGTCATCGCCAATGGAAAACTTGCAAATACAAGATCTCGCTTTAATAATAAATCATGGCAGTATGAAATGAACCAGCCTATGAGCAGCTACCTGGTGGCGTTTGCCATGGGAGACTTCAGAGGAACGACCAGCAGGAGTAAAAATGGGACTCCGCTTCAGTTGTATATTGAAACCAGACATAGTGATAAAGTGAGTTCCACCTTCCAGCACCATGACACTATCTTCAATTTTCTGGAAAACAAAATCAATATAAACTATCCCTGGCAAAATTTTAAGCAAGTACCCGTAAGGGATTTTTTGTACGCGGGGATGGAAAATACGACGCTCAATATCTTTTCTGAAGAATTTGTAGTCGATGACACTGGCGCCAACGACAGGAGTTTTGTGAATGTACAGGCCCATGAACTGGCCCACCAGTGGTTTGGGAATCTAGTGACCGAAACCTCATCCAAACACCACTGGCTTCATGAAGGTTTTGCTACCTTTTATGCGCTGGAAGCCGAGCGGGAAATCTATGGAGAAGATTATTATTATTTCAAAATTTATAAAACAGCCGAAGATCTCAAAGCTTTAAGTGATACAGGCAAGGGCCAGGTCCTGGTTAATATCGGAGGCTCTTCCCTCACCTATTACCAAAAAGGAGCCTGGGCCCTGATTATCTTGAGAGAACTGGTAGGAGACGAGGTCTTTGATAAAGCCGTTGAAAATTACCTGAGGAAAAATGCTTTTGAAAATGTAACGACAGAGGATTTCATGAGTGAAGTGGAGCTAGTCTACGGGCAATCCCTCACCGATTTCAGAGAACGATGGCTTAACCAAAAGGCATTTCAATCCAGGGAAACCCTCGAGTTTTTGAAGAAAAATGAATTTGTTCAGGAATATATGAAACTGGCTGCATTTCGCGAAACCCGATTGGCTCTGAAACAGGGCCTGTTGAATGAAGCAATCGATTTTCCGGTAAATGAATACCTGGGCCAGGAAGCGGTATACCAGTTGAATGGAGAGGATTTGAAATTAGCCTTACCACTATATAAAAAAGCCCTTGAGACCAATAATCTGTATGTGAGACAGGCCGTTGCCACTTCACTGACGTCCGTTCCCAACGAACTCAAAACCGAGTATGAAAGCCTTTTAGAGGATCCCTCTTATCTGACTATTGAAAGAGCCCTGCTACACCTCTGGATGTCTTTTCCTGAAAAAAGATCTGACTACCTGGACCAGACCCAGGCTATCGAAGGTTTTCAGGATAAAAACGTAAAATTGCTTTGGTTAACCCTGAATTTGGTCACCCCGGATTATCAGTCGGAACAGAAATCGAAGGTGTTTAGAGCGCTAAGCAACTACACAAAACCGGGTTATCCTTATCAGATTAGACAACATGCCTTTGGGTATTTGTATCAAATCGATACGTTTACAGAAGCGAATTATAAAGACCTGATGGAAGGTGTTTTTCACCCTGTGTGGCAATTCAAAAAATTCAGCAGAGAGCTATTGGATACCCTTATGGACTCTGAACGGCATGAAAAAGCAATTCTGAATCTGGTTGATGAGTTTTCATTGAAAGAGAAGACTTTTTTCAACAACCGGTATTAAAACAGTTTTTTGATTTCGTTTTTCAGAAAAGCGATGCCTGTATCGCTAGGTGTAGATTTCTCAATCAAATCGGTTAGAATAACTTCCCTTAGCATTTGTGCATCGGTAATCGTATCGCTCATGGTGGTCTTACGAATTAGGGAAATCGTTGAATTTTTGGATGCTTTGACAGCGTCCCAGCATCTCTGGCTCACATAAACCTGTTGTACCAGGTTATGCTCAAACTCTTGCTCTATAGAGGCAATAAGCAGATTTTGATAGTCAAATTTATCCTCCCCAACAGGTTTCACCCGAGCGAGAAGCTGCCCAGGAGCAATCCGTTCCAACAAAAGAATTAAACGCTCAAAGGCCTGGAGTCTTAAGGGTAAAACCTCACTCCTGTTTTCTTTTCTCAATTCTAAGTACTGCATTTCTTTTTGATGGTCGACAAAAGCTTTAAAAAAGTAATAGCCTATTCCCCCGGCGATAAGTGCAGGCAATAAGTAAGCCAGGTAATTTAAAAGTTCTGTCATAGAAGTCATTTGTAAGTTTTGATTCAAATATAATTATATTAGTCAACTAAAAGTTTTTCTGAATTAATTTTACTGCGGATCGAATAAAATATGACTTCAAATTCACTAATTTTGAAGTAAAAGTGATAATCTTAAAAAACCCATTTCTTGCAGAATTATATTGAACAATTGAACGAAGCTCAGCGTGAGGCTGTCTTACAAAAAGACGGCCCGATGATCGTCATTGCTGGCGCCGGATCTGGAAAAACGAGAGTTCTGACCTATAGAATTGCTTATTTGATGAGCGAAGGTGTAGATGCCTTCAATATCCTGGCGCTCACCTTTACCAACAAGGCTGCAAGAGAAATGAAACACAGGATTTCCGAAATCGTTGGCCCTGAGGCTAAAAATTTATGGATGGGCACTTTTCATTCTGTTTTCGCTAAAATCCTGAGATTTGAAGGGGATAAATTAGGCTTCCCTTCCAATTTCACCATTTACGACAGCAACGATTCCCAACAGCTCATCAGGACTATCATCAAGGAAAAGAATCTCGACAAAGACATATACAAGTACAAGCAGATTCAATCGCGAATTTCGTCCTTTAAAAACAGCTTAATCACAGTAAAAGCTTACAATCAAAACCCAGAACTGCAAGAAGCAGATGCGATGGCGAAACGTCCGCGAATGGGAGATATTTACCAGGAATATGTGGACAGGTGCTTCAAATCCGGCGCCATGGATTTTGATGATTTGCTGCTGAGAACCAACGAATTGCTAACCCGTTTTCCGGATGTACTGGCCAAATATCAGCAGAAATTCAAATACATTTTGGTAGATGAGTACCAGGACACCAACCATTCTCAGTATTTGATTGTAAGGGCACTGAGCGATCGTTATCAGAACATTTGTGTGGTAGGCGATGATGCGCAGAGTATTTATGCCTTCCGTGGGGCGAACATCAATAATATTTTGAATTTCCAAAAAGATTATGATGATGTAAAATCCTACAGACTGGAACAGAATTACCGCTCCACTAAAAATATTGTGGAAGCGGCTAATTCGATTATAGAAAAAAATAAAACCAAACTGGATAAGGTGGTTTGGACTCAAAATACAGACGGCTCCAAAATCCACGTTAACCGTCTAACAAATGATGCAGAGGAAGGCCGGTTTGTAGCCAGTTCGGTAACTGAAAAGCGCATGCAGGAAGGTGCTAAAAATGGTGATTTTGCAGTTTTATACAGGACCAACGCTCAAAGTAGAGCCATTGAAGATGCTCTACGTCGCAAAGATATTCCCTACCGTATTTATGGGGGATTGTCCTTTTATCAGCGTAAAGAAATCAAGGATGTTCTGGCTTATTTGCGATTGATTATCAATCCAAAAGACGAAGAATCTTTAAAAAGGGTCATCAATTATCCTTCTCGAGGAATTGGACAAACTACCTTGGATAAACTGACGCTGGCTGCCAATCATTACAAGCGAACGATTTTTGAAATCATTGAAAACATCGCTAAGCTGGATCTCAAAATCAATAGAGGGACGCAAACCAAGCTGATGAACTTTGTGAATATGATCAAAAGTTTTCAGGTTCAGAACGAGAAGTTGAATGCGCTTGAGATCACGGAAATTGTAGCCAAAAAAACGGGACTGCTCCAGGAATTTAAAAAGGACGGTACCCCAGAGGGTATCGCCAGAATTGAAAACATTGAAGAACTCTTAAATGGTATTAGCGATTTTGTAGAAGGTCAGAAAGAACTGGTAGATGCCACAGGATCCCTGTCAGAATTTATGGAAGATGTGGCCTTAGCCACCGATCTGGACAAACAAACCGCAGACGAAGACCGTGTGGCGCTGATGACCATACACCTGGCCAAAGGGCTGGAATTTCCTTATGTCTATATCGTAGGGCTTGAGGAGGACCTCTTCCCTTCTGCCATGAGTATGAACACCAGGTCTGAACTGGAAGAAGAACGGCGTTTGTTCTACGTGGCTTTAACCCGTGCCGAAAAGGAAGCTTATCTGACCTATGTGCTTTCCCGTTACCGCTGGGGAAAACTGATAGATGCTGAGCCCAGTCGATTTATTGAGGAAATAGACGATCAATACCTGGATTATATGATTCCTAAAGATGATTATCGCTATAAATCCCTGATCGATAAAGATATTTTTGACGAGGTGGACAAAAGCAAATTAAGACAGACCAAGCCTTCCAACGGAACGCCACCCCCTAGTCATAAACCTTCGGAACAACAGCTAAAACGCCTTCGAAAAATAAAACCGGAGGGAGAAAACTCATATCCGCAACGCGCTAAGCCCATTCAGCTCGATGCCGGACAGATCGTAGAACACAGCCGATTTGGTCAAGGTGAAGTTTTGAATGTGGAAGGCGCTGGCATGGATAAGAAAGCCTCCATAAAATTTGAAAATGGTGGCGTAAAGAACCTCATCCTAAAGTTTGCCAAGCTTAAAATCATTTCTTAATGAATTCAGTCACCAAGCTAATTGTCGCTTTACTTTCGATTTTAAGTATCCTACTTTTAAGCTTTACGTTTTTTATCGACGAAGATTCAGAATTAAATCAACTTATCCATTACTATGATTTTGGATTATGCGCCGTGTTTCTGTGTGATTTCTTTGCGCAACTGATCAAACGAAAAAAACGCTGGAGGTATTTTGTGACTTACGGCTGGCTGGATTTACTTTCTTCCATCCCGGTGATGTCGGAGTTTAGTTATATTAGAATATTGCGGGTGGTCAGGATCATAAGAATTTTGAGAGCCTATAAAATGATTCACGCCTTCATCATCAAAAATAAGAAAGCCAGCCTGTATGGCTTGATTGTATTTATGTCGACCATGATTTTGATTTTGAGCAGCAGCATGGTCTTATACCTCGAACAGGATGTTGGTAATATAAAAACCGCTGAAGACGCTTTATGGTGGAGTTATGTCACCATTACCACCGTAGGCTATGGTGATTATTATCCGGTGACCAATGCAGGTAAACTTGCGGCCAGTATTTTGATTCTTAATGGAATCGCGATCTTTGGCGCCATCGTATCCTACATCAATGATAAAGTAAATACCGTCAAAAAAAGGTCATCAATGGGTGAATAATTTTGTAAATTAGGCTTCACTAAAACTAATACTCATGGCAGAACTTATTAAACTTTACGAAGAGAATCCTTCAGAAAAAGAAATAAAACGCATCGTTAAGGTTTTAAAAGACGGAGGCTTAATCATTTATCCTACAGATACGGTTTACGGGCTTGGCTGTGATATCAATAACACCAAAGCCTTAGAAAAAATAGCTCGCCTCAAGGGCGTAAAACTGGAGAAAGCCAATTTCTCTTTTGTTTGTGAAAATTTAAGCAATCTCTCGGAATATGTTGCTCAGTTAGATTCAGCAACCTTCAAAATTTTGAAGCGAAACCTGCCCGGGCCTTACACCTTCATTCTTCCCGGAAACAATAATTTACCTACGGTTTTCAAAAAGAAAAAAACAGTGGGGATACGGGTTCCCAACAATAAAATTGCTCAACTGCTGGTCCATCACCTGGGAAATCCAATCATTTCAACTTCCATAAAAGACGATGACGATGTGGTGGAATACACCACAGATCCGGAACTCATTGCAGAGAAATGGGATAAGCTTGTGGATATCGTTATAGATGCAGGTTATGGCGATAATACACCCTCTACGGTCATTGATTTAACTCAGCCCGAACCCGAACTCATACGGCAGGGAAAAGGCTCCGCAGAGATTTAATTCATACTGACCAATCTGTACTGTATGAGGATGATCAGCTGAATCTAAAGCCTTGCCTCCTATAACTTTACACAGGCTCATTTGCCTCACAGATTCAATACAACCAGAAACGGCAACCTGTTAGAGTTGCCGTTTTAAGATTGTAATGCTAAAGTTATTTATAAGGTAGGCTTATCTACAAAGGGTCTTTCCTCGCGGTTGGCGATTTCCCAGGCGGTAAAGAACACCAGTTTAGCACGTTTTTCCAAAACCTCGTAATTTATTTTTTCTGCCGTATCTGTAGGCATGTGATAATCTGCATGCACACCGTTAAAATAGAAAATAATTGGAATATCATATTTAGCAAAATTGTAATGATCACTTCTGTAGTAAAATCGGTTAGGATCATTCTCGTCGTTGTAAGTATAATCCAGATTCAAATCGGTATAAGCTGCATTGGCTTCTTCCGAAATCTCATGAAGTTCTGTACTCAGCTTATCGCTGCCTATCAGATAAATATAATCAGGATCATTTTCATGAGCTTCATCCACTCTTCCTATCATATCCATATTCAAATTAGCCACTGTATTATCCAAAGGATAAACAGGGTATTCTGTATAATATTTAGAACCAAGCAGGCCCTTTTCTTCACCAGTTAAATGTAAAAAAACGATCGACCGTTTAGGTCGGTAACCTTCTTCTACTGCCTTTTGAAAAGCTTCAGCTATTTCCATCATGGCCATAGAACCGGAGCTGCCATCATCAGCGCCATTGTATATTTCACCATTTTTAATACCTTCATGGTCATAGTGCGATGTAATCACCAGGTATTCTTCTGGCAATTCGCTTCCTTCGATGATTGCAATTACGTTTTCACTAGAAGAAAATCTACCATTAAAGTAAGAAGAATCTATGCTTTGAAAGTAAGGCTCAACTTCCTCAGAGCCGCCTTGAATATTGAGGCTGCTGTAATAATTCTTGAGATACTGTGCCGCTCTTTTCTGTCCGGGTTCACCAGTTTCTCTTCCTTCAAATTCATCAGAACTGAATGTATAGAGGTAATCGCTTAATTCTGAGGATGTAATCGTTTTTGAAAATCGGGTAGGATCGACTTCAGTGACGTCTTTCTTTTGTGTTTTGCAGCCTACTAAGCTTAAAGCCAAAACAAGAGGTAATATTATTTTTTTCATTTGTTATTTGTTTGTCGCTAAAATACTAGGAAAACCCTGATTTGGAAACATTACCACCGGAAAAATATTTTTTGTGCTTGTGCAGAACATATTTTGAGAGCTTCGACACAATTCACTTTGCTTTTTAGTGATTTAAAGAACCTGTCCCGGGGCAGGATTTCCGGGAATGTAACAGCAAAATTGGAACAGCTAAGTTCAACTAAAGCTTGACCAGGCCAGGAAGTTTACGGGAACACTTGTACATAAATAATTTTAAAAAAACCAAGACGAATAATTTTGAGAAACCAAAAAGCTTAGTATATTTGCAACCGCTAAAGAAAACCATGGAAATGGTTTCTGGAGAACTGGCAGCCCCGATAACTATCGGGGGGTCGAAAGTCCAGAAAAGCTGGAGAAATGGCAGAGTGGTCGAATGCGGCAGTCTTGAAAACTGTTGAGGGTCACACCTCCGGGGGTTCGAATCCCTCTTTCTCCGCAAAAGGAAAACCCACAACGAAAGTTGTGGGTTTTTTAATATCCGGACGCGTCGAAAGCGGAGCTTTTGTAAGAGGCAGGGTATTAAAAAAGCAAAGCAAGCGCCAGCTTGATTCGGGTTTCCATGCTTGCACAGGATAACCTTTTAGGGATCAACGCAGTTAATCCTCTTTCTCCGCAAAAGGAAAACCCGAAACGAAAGTTGTGGGTTTATTAGCTTCCAGGCCCATCGGAAGTATTCTGTATTAGGATAATAATGAAGAAACTTAGCCTTAAGCATAGCTTAATTTTAATGCCAATATCATTAATTCCTTATCTGTTCCGTAAATCAGAAATAGGCTCATAACCAGAAACACCTATTAGTTCTTGTTCATAGGATTTTAATCTTTTTGAAATTTTAGAAGGGTTGATTTTGACAATTTTTATTAAATCCCCTTTTTGTAAACTGATTTGCCACTTCTCTTTATTGACACTACTACCAGTCCCATTAGCCGCATACTTAGTTTTCGTAATCGTCCATCCATTATAATCGTGAAATAATTTCTGACTCAAATCAAGAGGTAAAGCTCTGTCTTCAAATTTTTGGAAGATACCCAATAGTTCTCCCTTTCGATTATAAATAGCCTTTACATAGCCCTTTTTGCTTCTCAGTTTCACTACAAAACGATCGGTGTCTTCTGAATCTATGGATTCTATGAGTCCCGTAATATCAATGTTCTCATTACAAAACTTTACCGGATCTCTTAGAAACAGCTTCTTGTGTTCATTCCTTAATCTAAATCCGGCATCCTCAGAATTTACTCTAACTTTAATTTCGTATCTGTGAGCATCATTAACATTATTCAGTTGCTGTTCTGCTTGTAGCTCCTGCTGAGCTGTTAAATTGCTAAAAGTAAATACCAGTAGCAAAAAAATCATTATTGTTTTCATGGTTTATTTAATTTAATTTTTTAAAAAATAGATTTTACTCTTGTCACAGCAGAAATGGGCTGCTTTTTTTTGGCTAACTCAAATTTGTGTTTTTTCTTATAGATTAGAGTTTAGTATTTATTAATAATTCCACTTTACTTTTCAACAAAACAAATTTCAACATTAATTACATGGATAGTTTTTTTTAGGGGTTAAGCTTAGATTATCCAGGCTTTAATTTTCAAGTATAAATATCTAGTCCTTAATAAGTTAAGGTTAAATAAAATCAATAAAATGCTCAATAACGTAACACTAGATAGTCTATATGACTTTAAAAAATATCAAAGCGATAACTTCTCACTTAAAAAAGCGGACTAAATTTATAAGTTGGGCTCAGTAATGAAATTTTCTTCCCCAGTAGTCCCTCAGATTATTGATGAGAAAGAGTAATGGAAAGCTAAACTTGGAGACTTTGTCCAAGCCTTTTAGTTAAACGCATTACATAGAATGCAGTTTTTTGCGAAATGGAAGGGAATGGGCTGAATGTATGTTAAAACGATTATTCAATCAAATTAAGATTTTGCAACAAATTAAGCATGCCTGTCCAAAATTATTCTTAAGATTTAATTCATTCTCTTAATAATGGCTATTTATGACGAAAATAAGGTCTGTGAAAATAAAAATGCGCAAAGCCTTTTAAAAATAAACAGTTCAAATTAAGGAAATCTAAACTGCTAAAATTTCTGACTAAATACTCTCTCAGTCGATCGTAATACTGGTATCCTTCATTTCTTATTCATTCCACAGATCTGGTATGAGTTCATACCCGGTGGCCCCTAAAGGTTTTTGATCATAAGGCTGTAATTTCCCGGCATGTACCTCATACACCCGTTTTGCTGTTTTTTTGATGGCCTCCACCATATGTGGATACGGCCGATCGGTTACATCCACGATGCCACAATTATAATTTTCACCATCATAACGTCTTCCGGTCAAATCCTGATCAGCCCATTGAAAATAAGCGACACCAATTAAGCCCGGGTGGTTAAAAGCCTGCTCTGTGTAATGCCTATAAGCAACACCCCGCTCCTCCTGATTTTTCACTTGTACTAAGGCCTGAGCCATGCCCCTGTTGACTGTCCCGGAGTGATATTCCCCAATAATCATGGGCAAACCTGTCACCTTACTTATCCTGTCCATCGTTTCTTTTGGAGGAACTACTTCATAGGCATTGAAACTAAATACATCAAACACCTCTTTACACAGGTTTAAAACCTCGTCCTCCGGAACATGACCGAAACGTATACCTAAGGTGAGATGGTTGGGGTCATATTTTCTGACTGAGGCTTCCACAGTTTGGAGAAATGTTTTAAAAGCATCGTAAATAAATGCCTTACGCCTTTCAGGCGTATCTCCTTCTGCCAGATAATTCTTCAAAGCGATTCGGATCGGTTTCTCATCCTCTTCAGCCAGAATCAAATCACATAACCTGGATTCCTGACCCAACCAGGAGGGTTCATTACCCGTAAAATAACCGATCAGCCATTTGTTATCCCTGTAGGGGGAAACAGTCTTCCTTACTGCGTCTTCGATTCTCCTTTGGAAATCTGAAGCGTATACATCGGCAAGTCCCATTACTCCCTCTTCAATACCAAGCCCAGAGAGTTGCAGCATAAAGGGTTTTTGATTCATGTCTATCACTCCCTTACTGCTCCAGTTGGCTATGGTATTGATCCCCCAGCTGGACATTCGCTCTATAATCATTTCCCTGGACTTGTCAGGATATTCATCTCCAAAGCGCCGGTGCAAATTCCAGGTACCAAAGGATACTGAATTAGGCTTATCCGGATTGTAGCCTATACCCTCCGGAGGTAATGTCTTTAGGAAAGCAGACCGGTCCCGCTTATCCAGTCTGTTCACCTGTCCGCCATTACCCGGCGCTATACAATCCACCCCAAGAGATAAAAACTGATAGCCTTCGGGATCCACAAACCACCATTTATCCTTTACTTTTTGAGTTCTAAAAAAGCCTGTGCCTTCTACTTTGGCATTCAGATATCCCCCATATTTTGAATAGTTATAATCTTCGTCTTTAGTTAAGCTTGCTTCTTCGGCTTTCCAGGCGGTTTCTAACTGGTTCAGGGATTTGATTTTATTCTCAAAATCCAGGAGGTTAGATTGACCAAATTCATCGACGATTGGTGTTTCGCCAAGGTATTCATCACCCGGATCCTCTTGGTGAAGACTCACAGCACGCAATTCAAAAGTGGGGTTGCCAATGGGCGCATGCATTCGGATTCCTATAGAATCCACCCCTTTCAAGGGGCCTCGCTCACCTACCAGATTAAACCAGCCGGTATACCGCGGCTGATTCATGGTTCCTGCAATATCATTAGCTGCATCGGGGAGCTGCCTGTAAAACCTTAGGGGAATTGCCAGTTTTATCCAGCCCCCTGGAGCATAGCTCATGACCCGCAGTTCATTATATCCTGAGTCTGTAGAGAATCCAATCTGAAATCGCTGCGGCGTACTAATCCTCATTTCTAGCAACACAAAATTATAGTCACTCCAGTCGGTCTCAAGACCAGGGTTTATATCCCGAAGGGCAAATTTTTCACCTGATACGGTTTTAGTACTATCGAATTGAACTTTAAAGGTTTTGCTTTCAGGATCATCACATCCTAAAAAGGACATGCAGGCCAGAGTGAGAATAGCCATAGGCGATAAGATTTTTGTTCTAAAATTGCTTTTAATTGTATTCATAAGTTAATTTTTAATTCTGAACAAGGCTGTATAAGCCTTAAAATTACATGTGTTTAATTCAGCAAGTGTTTTCAGTTTTTTCAATTAATTCTTTACACTTTAAAACTTAGGTCTTGGCGTATTCAGGATAAAGCCAATTCATTTTTATTGTATTTTAGACGCATAAATACGACTTGTATTCCATACCTAAAACAACTCCTATGCATTATATTCTTTTTTACAAAGCCATAGCTGACTACATCGAGAAAAGAGCCCCTTTTCGGGAAGAGCACCTCAGCTTAATCAAAACCGCACATGACCAGGGAACTTTACTCATGGCAGGAGCCTTTGCTGAACCCGCCGATGGCGGTGCTTTTATTTTTAAAGCCAGTGACCCCAAGGTCGCCGAAGACTTCGCCAAAAACGATCCCTATGTCAAAAACGGACTGATTGTCGAATGGCAGGTGCGCCCCTGGACCGTAGTCGCAGGAGACTAAATAATTCAGGGCTATATTGTGTTTATGCTTCACATCAAAAAGTCCTATTTCAGACATACTTTTAAGCTTTATCATTTAGACTATGCTTCAAGTTGCGATCTATGGCTGAACCTGCCGGTCCGTCCCTGTGTTTGGTTTCTCCAAGAATTTCAAAATCGAGCTCCCGGGAAAAGGCTTCTAAAATAGCGATTCTCAAATCCCTGTTCACGGCATTTTCGTATGGCGAGGCGATGCTTACAGCACTGTCCAATAAAACGGCATTTAAATTTACAGATTCTGCTGACTTTCTCTCCCATTCCTTATCCGGGTAGTATTGCCCGAACCCGATATTTGAACAAAACAGAAAAACACAGGTGAGTGTGAATACAATTTTCATGTTGAATATTTTAGGGTTAACTAGTCAAGTTATTCATAAAACCCGAACTACAGTTGAGCAAGCTTAATAAATTTTAAATTTCGCTAAAATAGTAAAGCAGATTAGAATCAGGCTAAGCTGAAATAGGTTTTATTTGTTTTAACTGATCCATGAAATTTATAAATTATATATTGAATCCTTTACATGAAACCTTCCCCGATGAAAAATCAAAACCATCTTTTTAGCCTTCCCCAAAATTTACATTATCTCAACGGGGCCTATATGTCTCCTAACCTGAAATCAGTTGAAAAGGCCGGAATGGAGGGTGTCTTAAGAAAATCCGATCCTACCTCCATCAAAGAATCCGATTTCTTTGAGCCGGCCCTGGAGATAAAGTCACTGTTTGGGAAATTAATTAACAGCCCTGCTTCCCAAAATGCGCTAATTCCCTCTGCCTCTTACGGATTGATTAATGCCCTGCGCAATGTCCCCTTTAGAAGCGGGCAGCATGGCATCATGGTCAGTGAAGAATTTCCAAGTGATCACCTTGCTTTGAGAAAAATCTGTCAGGACCACAAGGCTGATCTCAGGGTGATACCTCCTCCGGTATTTATAAAAGGAAGGACTTTGACATGGACGGAAGATATCATCGAAAGCATCACTGAAGAAACTGCCGTTGTGGTGATGTCTTCTATTCATTGGATGCAGGGCCTGAAATTCGATTTGAAGGCCATAGGTGAAAAGTGCCGGTCAACCCACACGTATTTTATCGTGGATGGCACTCAATCTGTTGGCGCTTTGCCTATGGATGTTCAGGAATTCAACATAGATGCATTGATATGCGCTTCTTACAAATGGCTCCTCGGACCCTACTCTTCAGGCTTAGCCTATTACAGCGAAAAATTTAACCAGGGCGAGCCTGTTGAATATTCATGGATGACCCGAAAAGACAGTCATGATTTTGACAAACTCACCAGCTATCCTGAGGACTACGGAAGCGGTGCCATGCGCTATAATGTGGGTGAGTTTAGCAATTTTATCGCCCTCCCTATGCTGAAAGCTGGCCTGGAACAAATTCTGAAGTGGAAGGTGGAAAACATTCAATCCTATTGCTTTGAATTGCTTGAGCCCTTAAGAGCATTTCAAAAAAGAAAAGGCCTGGAGATGGAAGATGAGGTCAACATGAGTTCACATCTGTACGGATTGTTTCTGCCTGAAAGCCTGCTTACTCCCAAATTGAAGGACGACTTTAAAACCCATAACATTCACGTGTCTATCAGGGGTAATTTCATCCGGGTTTCTCCTCATGTTTATAATACCGCCCATGATATTGACGCATTTATAAAGGTTTTGGACAGGCATGTATAGAATAAAGCAGGGATTATTTATACGTCATAAAGAGCAACCGCTTTCAATAAGTTGCTAAAGACGTCCATTATTCTTCAGGCCCTAATTTTGGCTTACCTCCACCTTATTCTCCTTTACTAAAGCTGGTTTGTAAAGCCTTCAGTACATCCTCAGGCCAGACTGGATGTTGAGGATAAGGTTAAGCTTTAAGAAATGTATCGCAGAGCATCAAACCGGTTACAGGCAAAATCAGAATAAAACCTAAAAAAGAAGGTCTTAAGCCATACCCCCGGGTTGTAAAAAGCGGAGATTGATATCCTCATAAAGTAAGATTAAAAAGGCTAGCTTTAGCCGCGTTTTGAGTAGAAGTGACTGATATTCAGGACTCATTTTGAAATCTAAAATCCGGACAGATGCAGTTCAAAAAATTGACCAGTGAAAAGCCTTTTGATGTGGCCGATTATGTGCACGACTATTATGCGCTCCATCCCGATGAAAAGCTCAGCCTATACTTGGGTTGCGATAGTCAAAACCGATTACGGACGACTTACGCCACCACCCTGGTCTTTAATGTTTCAAAAACAGGCTGTCATGTGATTTATCGCAAGGAAGTGATGCCCTTGATTGCCGATATGTGGACCAGACTCTGGGGAGAAGCAGAACGTTCGGTAGAAACTGCGCTTTATCTGCGCGAGAAGGGGATTGAGATCGACACCATTGACCTGGATTACAATGTGAATCCCAAATTCAAATCCAATAAGCTGGTTACGGCTGTGGTGGGTTATGTTGAATCCTTAGGCTTTAAAGCACGAATAAAACCCGATCTTCTTCCTGCCGTCTATGCCGCCGATCATATTGTGGGGTAAAGAAGAGCTTACCGCCATAAAGCAAAAGACGGTCTCTTTTTTCTGAAGGTTAAAGAACAGACTCTGATAAAAAGCCAAAAAGCCCTGAAAAGGGCTTTAAACGACTTGTGTTTTAGATTTTTAGTGGCTTGCCCGCCCCTTCCATTCGGATGGGTGCAAGGGGTGCCGGTGAAGGGCAACCTTATTTTTTATTTTCCAATATTTCCAGAAGCTTTTTTGGATTTTGTCTATTGTCCCAAAAAGCTGTGATTATAATTTCTTTTTCAGCAACTTTATACTAAATGCTGAAATTACCCATCGAGGCAAGTCTTACATCTTTAAAATCGGTCGCTTTATAAATCAAAGGTTTTTCAGCAGTCTGCTTTGTTCTTTCGGAGACAAGTTTAAGGAGTTTTTTTGAATAGGTTTTGGAATTATTTCGTTTAACCCAATATTCTAAAATTCCTGCGAACTGAATGTCGGCTGTTCGTGTCCAAATCACATTGCGTTTAGCCATTCTAGATTTCTTTTATCCATAGCTTCTTGAGAAATCAGTTTTCCGTTTGCGATATCGTGTTCGCTCATTTCCAGCATTATTTTTTGCTCTTCAGTCAACTCAAGCATTTCTGATTCAGAAGAACTTGAAGAAATTAGCTTGTCAAGGGCTACTAAAACATCTTAATCTTTAATTGAAAGTATCTTGTCAATCAATCCGTTTCTTATATGATCTACTGTTGCCATAACATTTAAATTTCGTTCTAAATATCCGAAAATTTCTTTGTTTTCCCTAAAGTCGCCCAACTCGCTATACCTTGATAAACATACCTATATTCATAGTATTTAGGGGTAAGTCTTAGTTTTATTTAACTGATTTTAAATCATCTACTTCTTTAATAATTATAAAGATTATGGTTTAAAGCCAGAATGCATGTTAACTTTTTTTCTTTTTCGATAGGTGAGAATGCTACCAATAATAATCAGAACTATTGAAGGGTAAAAACTCAGCATTGCTAAAATCCCAGGTCCTACAGCATTACCAGCATCAATGAAGCCTAAAGCATCTAGTCCTAATAAAATTAATAATGGTCCAGCCCCTAAAACAAATACGATTAATCCAATCTTTAATGTTAAATGTAATTTACGCCAAGTTGATTTCATAAGAATTATTTTAGATGAATGGTTGTTAAGGCCCGGGGCTTTGGAAAGCGATAGATTTTTAAGGCTTTCTTGCATACCCACCCCTCCTTTTATTTAGTTGTATAATCTTCATTTTAAACAGTCAGCCCGCATTTGCTATAGCCGATGCTGTGCGGTTGGCTTTCGTTTTTGTATGTTTTTAATTCGTTCAATTTGTATTCTATGATTCCTTTGAAGTAAAACTGGATAAAAATTCAAGATAAAGTTTAATGATGTCGTCAAAATGGCTATCAGGTAATGTTCTTGTATTAACATTGTCACTACGCCAAGTTGAATACATACCAATGCTGCTATATGTCCAAATTCAGACTGTCTTGTTTGATAATCTAAGTTTTCTAAGCCTGATTTTGTACCGTCAAAATAGTTCTGCCTATTTTTCTTTTTGCCCCAAAATATAACCAAAAGAAACTTTTTGAAGTAGTCAACCTTTAAGAGTCTGGATGATTTTAATATTAAATTTTCATTCTTAATTCGGTAATAATTTTCGGGCAATAGTCGATTTGTCTTATAGGCAAATCCCATAAATGCAAAAATTCCTGTGACAAATAAATTCAACAGAAAAGATAGTAAAAACTGAATCGAAAAACTGAATTCAGAAGGCTCCACCAACCAAATCGTTTTCAAGATTTCGTAAGACCTATAGGCCAGGAATATCGCAATTAACGGGAACAAAATCTTCTTGACCACTTCTTTAATTCGATTAATGTTACTCACCTATTAAGAATGCTTAGATTTTTCATGTTTTAGCTGCCGCACAACTCGTTATATCTTGATAAACATACAGTTTTATTTATAGTATTTAAAGATAAACTCTATTTTTATTTAATTTATTCTGAATTATCTACTCCTTTAGTAATTATGAAGATTATTGTTTAAAGCCAGGCTGTATTTTAACTTTTTTTCATAACTCTGTTACCAGCATTTCTATATCACCTGATGGAATAGGAGAGATATTAAAGCTAAAGGGGAAAATTTAAAACGTATGAAACAGTGTGAAGCACTTGAGAAGGCCTCAAATTCGACTCACGAACAGCGGATGGAAATAATGACTTATCCTCTTTACTGGCAAGCTACGCTGAACAAAGTCGTTCAACTGGGGGAATCCGCAAAAACGTGTAATAAGAACTCAAAGACTTCGAGGATATTATGTAGGCTCTTTATCTGATCAGATTTATTGATAAATAAAACGGCTCACCTCTGAGGTCACCTTATTTGGTCAAAATGTCTTTTAAAGGGATCAATCTCAAAAGTTGTGTGTGAATTGAAATAGAATTTAGATTTTTGTCAATAAAAAGAATCATTGGACACATATCTAGACCTACTCAAACTCATCCTACCTGAACTTTTGATTACTCATTTTGATCTGGTAAGGAATACTAAAAACGGAGAAGTCATACATCTTTATTTTGAAGAGCGTAAAACGCCACCCACAGAACAGATCTCCCGTGTGTTAACAGCCCATGGCTTTCACAAAGAGATAACCATCCAAGACTTCCCATTGCGTGGAAATACGGTATATCTTCACTTAAAACGACGTAGATGGCTGGACAAAACAACTAAAGAAATTGTCCA
>NZ_FNCW01000018.1 GCF_900099815.1 Psychroflexus sediminis
TCATTTGCTTTTGACCTAGAGCCTGTTCCAGTTCACTTATGCGAGCCTGCATTTTATTAATTTTATCCATCTGACTATCTTTAAACTCGACAACTTTTACTGATTTCTTGTTGTATTTTGAATATTTGTAGATCCAATTATAAATCGATTGATTTGAAATATCGTAAATCTTTTCTAATTCGTAAACTGAATGCTTTCCTGATTCATAAAGTTTGACTATTCGAAGCTTAAAATCTTCTGAATAAATCTTTCTTGGTCCTAAACGTTTTCCGCTTTTTATCATCTTTAAAATGGTTTTAAAACGGTCAACCTATATCAGGGAGTGACAATAAGTCCTGAGTAGTGATCCGAAAGCGCCTGGAGTGAGTCGGGAGTCAGGAGTCAAGAGACAAGAGACAAGAGTCAAGTTTAAAATTCTTTATTCAGTATTCTGTATTCAAAGTCCGTTTATAGTTTTTCGTTTAGCGTTTAGCGGGTAGTAGCTAAAAGGTAATGGAAAATTTGAAATAAGTCCTGAGTCGAGATCCCGAAGTGTCGGGAGTGAGTCAGGAGTAAAGAGACAAGTTTAAAATTCGTTATTCTTTATTCAGCATTCTTTATTCAGTATTCAAAGTCCGTTTATAGTTTTTCGTTTAGCGTTTATCGTGAACTAGTCATCAGTAGCAAGTGACTAGTAGCAAGTTAACCTCTACAATTCACTCACAACTTAACGTGCCTTCGACCTGCCTGCCTCAGGCGGGAACGCAGGCAGGCCAGAACAGACAACAGATTACTGTCACCTGATAACAAATGATAGCTTCGATACATCTCGACGCAAAAGCCCGACACCTGCACGCCTAAGGAGGGCTCGAACTGACAGCTGCCTTCATTTTGATTCGATTTTCCTATCGCCGCATCACCTGCGTACCCCAAGCAGCAAAACAGCAAGGATCAGTCACTTGAGCTCCTTTCGGCTATTGAGTCTTTTGTTGCTAGTTAGAATATTCATCAATTTGACTCAGCAGAACTATCGGAATTGCCAAAATTCAGTTTTCAGATTCTAACTCGAGCTATCTTGACTTTCTTTCAGTTTTAATACACTCTCAATACTTAATAGCTGTGAGGATTAAAGATTTTCTGTTCTGCTTACAAGCTTTTGATTTTTGGCTTTGACAAACCTAAGAATTGGAAATTATGTAGGCCATCAACAAGTAATTTACGGCAGCTCTGAGATATCTGTCCTATCTGGGGAATACGGCTTACCCGACCATAAGGCTTTGTCACCCTGAATTTATTTCAGGGTCTAGACTAATATGTTGGAGAAGCTGAAACGAGTTCAGCATGACACTATTTAGTTTAGCTTCGAGCCTATCTTTCAAGAAACGCAGAAAGGTGCCCGCCTTTAGCGCGTGTATCGAGAAATGGTTTAATGCTACATGTTCTATTTTTGTTTTGAATCTAACTCATGTTTCATTACTTTTTTATCTCACCCAAGCTTTTATTGTATTAAGTGTTCGTGAATCTCGTTCCTCGATTTCAATTGCCGTAATCCCGATAGCTATTTGGAGTAACCAAAAAGGTCTAGGCTTATTTTTATGTCTTTAAAAACTACAAAAGCGGCTCCCCCCTCGCAAAGCAAACCGTTTCACTAGTGCTTTGCTCCTTAGTCCTATCCTCACCGCTTTCTGGTTTTTATGATTCCATAAAAAGTAGGCCATTTTTTTAATTTATTTTAATTTTAAACCCTGATGTTACTTTGAGACTGCCTTCCAAGGAAACCTGCCTGCCAGAGGCACGACAGGCAGGCGCAGGCGGGTGCGATTCTCCTGTCGTCGAATCACTCAGCCCCCAATCAACATTCATTAAGAACTATTCACACATCACTATTAACTGTAAACTATCAACTGAAAACTGAGAACTGTCAACAGACAACTGAAAACCGTTCATAAAAAAGCCCAATGAAAAATTCATCAGGCTTAACTCTCATTTTATAGTGTATAAATTGCTAGTAAATAGTATCAAGTAGTAAGTCACTCACCACTAGTCACTAAAAAGCTTTTACCGTCCATCCGTGTGGATCTTCGACTCTGTTGTATTGAATGTCCTGTAGGGATTTCTTAAAGAAAGTTCCGTAAGGCTCGTCGACAATTGGTAAATCATGATACACATCATCATATTCAAAGCCTTCTACTCTTACAACTGTCGCAGCAGTTCCGGCTCCAAAGATTTCTTTCAATTCTCCGCTTTTGGCAGCATTCACAATTTCTTTGACAGAAACCTTTTCAACCACCACCTCAATATCGTTATCCTTAGCTAACTGGATAATACTTTTACGCGTGACCCCATCCAAAATTCTGTCGTTAGTAGGAGCCGTCAGCAGTTTATCTCCAACTCTAAAGAAAATATTCATCGTCCCGGCTTCTTCCAGATATTCGTGAGAACTGGCATCTGTCCAGATAATCTGATCCAAGCCTTTGGCTTTAGCCAGTTTGGTTGGATAAAACTGAGCGCCGTAGTTACCCGCCGCTTTGGCATAGCCTACACCGCCATCGGCTGCTCTACTGTACTCCTGAGCAAAAATAACTTTAATAGGTTTATTATAGTAAGCCTGCGCAGGACAGGTGATAATCATAAATCGGTAGCGATCGGATTCTGAAGCGGAAACGCCATTTTCGGTAGCAATCACAAAGGGACGGATATAAAGTGAATTTCCCTCTCCTTTTTTAACCCAGTCCTTGTCCAGTTCCAGTAACTTTTTTAAGGAAGCAAAAAAGTAATCTTCGGGAAATTCTGGTATCGCCAAACGTTTGGAAGATTTATTGATCCGCTCAAAATTTTGTTCAGGTCTAAACAACCACACCTGATCGTTCTCATCCTTAAAGGCTTTCATGCCTTCAAAAACAGCCTGGCCGTAATGAAAAACTTTTGCAGAAGGCTCAATTTCCATAGGGCCATAAGGCACAATTTTGGGAGTTTGCCATTCGCCATCGATGTAATCGCAGTACATCATATGGTCCGCATTCACTTTTCCAAATTGAAGATTACTAAAATCTACCTGATCAATTCTTGAATTTTTGATTTCGGTAATATCAGGTTGTATATCAGTGTTATTCATTGCTTAGTGTTTTTTGCAAATGTACTAATTTTTAATAAGGTTAATTCAGGAAGATTCCTAACTTTGTTGTTATTCTTATTATAAATTTTCAATTATTATCATGAAAAAGCTACTTTTCTTACCGATATTATTGATGTTTTTGGCTTGTGGCTCAAAAGAATCAAAGCAAGATAACCAAGGTCTAACTGAAACTCCTTCCCAGGAAAAAGAACTCAGTATCGAAACCGACTCTATTTTCGGTAATGAATTCAGCTCTGCTGAGGTAAAATCCAACAGCGAAATGCTGGCTTTCTACCAGGATCTCAAGCCGGGAGACACGCTTTCAGTTCAATTTCAATCGCAAGTCGAGGGCGTATGTGCAAAAAAAGGCTGCTGGATGAAACTGAACTTAGCAGAAGGCCGATTTGCTCATGTGACGTTTAAAGATTATGGCTTCTTTGTCCCCAAAGACAGTCAGGGACACCAAATGCTGGTGAACGGCATAGCCTTCATCGAACAAACCGATGTCAAAACCCTAAGGCATTATGCTAAGGACGCCGGCCAAAGCGAAGCAGACATCGCTAAAATCACCGAGCCGGAACTGAATTACAGGTTTATTGCGGAGGGAGTGAGAGCGGTTAGGTAAACGTCAGTTGTCAGTTATTCGTTAACCGTTTTCTGTTGACTATTTTTTTCGTGTAATAGTGTAGTTGAGTAATAGTATGGTGGTATAGTCGGCAGACTGTATGTCATTCTGCCTGCCCGACTTTTGGCGGGAGCGAAAGAAAAATCTCAGCTTGTTGAAAATTGGAGACAGTAGCCTGCCTGCGTTCCTTGGAAGGCAGGCCTGCCTGTCGCCCGCCTGTCGTGCCTTGGCAGGCAGGTTTCCTTGGCAAAGGCAGGTCGGTAGTCGTGATCCCGAAGTGTCGGGAGTGAGTCGTGAGTCGTGATCCCGAAGTATCGGGAGTGAGTCGTGAGCCTGCCTGAATGACGCCAGTCGGACAGGTCGTGAGTAAAAATTAAAAATTTTCAACTGAAAACTGACAACAAATATCAGTTAATCACTTCAAACACCCTTTGCCTACGGCATTTCTACTTCGACTTCGCTCAGCACATCGCCTCAAGGGAAAAGGAATTTTGAAGTCCATAAATAAAGGACTACACGAAAACTAATCACTATTCACTAAATACTACTCACTAGTCACTATTCACCAATCACCTCAACCCACTTCTCCTTTACCACTTCCCAGTCAAACTGCTCGACTTTTTCCCTGCCATTTTTAGAGAGTTTTTGAGCGAGTTCTGGATTGTTTAAGAGTTTTGACACAGCTCCCGTAAATGAATTCACGTCATCGGGGTTAACCAGTAAGGCATCTTGTTCATCTTCTAGCAAAAAGGGAATCCCGCCTACATTTGTACTTACCACCGGAAGTCCCAGTGCCATGGCTTCCATAACACTCACAGGCGTATTGTCCACATTGGTGGTATTGATAAAGATATCAAAGTCTTTAGCATAGTCCAGCCAGTCCGCTTTAGGCATCCCTCCGGTAAAGGTCACGGGTAAATTATGCGCTTTGGCGTAAGCTTTACAGTCCTCGATGGAATCGTCTTTAAATGGACCGACCATACTCAGTTTAGCCTTAGGATAGCTTTTTAGTAATTCTTGTAAAACCTTTAGAGCTAACAGGGGATTATACAAGTGTGCAAATGATCTCACCCATAGCAAACTGGGTTGTAGTTTTTCGCGCAGCTTAAAAGTATAGTTCTCCAAATTAATCGTATTAGGGATATAGGTTAAGTTAGTATATCCCACCTGCTGAAAGTGATGCATTAAGTAGCGTGACGGAGCCACATTAACTTTGGCTCTGCCAAAAAGCTTTTGACAATGCCGTGGATGGGATTCTAATCGTTTGGGTAAGTCGCCTCCGTGTAAAATAGGCATATAATCTAGTTTTAAGCGATAAGCCAACTGACTCACCGCATAAGCATACCAGAAGGCGGAGGTGCTGTAGGTATCAAGAATCAAAACACGGGTTTTCGAGTGATGCCTGATGAGCATCATAAGCATGTCCAATAATCGAAGTCCCTGATTCTTCTGGCCGGAGCCAGATATTACCTGATAACCCTCAGCTTCTAACTGACCCGACAAAAATTCAACCGTAGAAACATTTCTCCCTTTAAGCGACAGCTTGTTGCCGAGGTACAGGAGCTGTTTTGATTTTGGATTTTTTCGTTTTTTTAGAAGCATAAGTTACATTTAAAAGAGCAAGTCCGTACATAAATCCAGGTAAAGCCACTCGCATGGCCGAATGGTTAATCGTCAAAAACCAAAACGCGACAAAAGGCAGCATAAGTAGGTTCCTATTTTTTGACAATAAAAACCCTAGAGGTATAAGTAGTAATATTGCAAGGGCTAAAATTCCAAACAAACCATGTTCAGCAATCATTCTCGCGACTTCATTATGACTCGCCGCAATTTCTCCATCTAATTCATATCTAAAAAACTTTCCCATACCTACGCCAATACCTAGAAATGGGTCCTCAAGAAATGCTGAAAGTTCTTCACTTATGATATCTCCACGACCAGTTGTTATATCTTGCTGTATACCTTTAGCGTTCTTACCAGTGTACCGATTAAAGATCAAGCCTCCAGTTACAAGCATTACAACACCCCATATCAGTAATCCACCTACACCTAAGCCCACCAATTTCATTGTGGCTTGAGCTTTTTTAACTAAAGGCGCCCAGTTAATAAACAAAACCGTGAAAACAGCCATCATCACTATAGCGGTGATAAATCCCCCTCTTGAAAAAGTTAATAAGCCACGATAAGTAAATAAGCCAAGCAAAGCAATATTGATAATGTTTAACACTGAATTCCTGTAAGGAATCAAAAATCTCACGTAGGTCAAAAACATACCTAAGCCCAGTATAGTTGAAACCTGATTTCCACTATATCCTCCAGACATAACCTGATTTGACTCCGTAGTAAAAACAACCTGTTCATAAGAAGGCGCATATAAAATAATATAGACTACCATAGATATGATAGGCAATATCATCATATCTACAACTTTTAACAACGTCTTAAATTTTATTTGTCTATGGTAGCAAAACAAGGCTGTAACAAATAAAGAGAGAGGACCCGACAGATTGAATAAGATCGTTTTTCTAAAGCTCTCCTCAAAGTAGTCAAAGTTCAGGTAAGTAATCACCACACCAGGCAACAACAAGCCAAGGAAAATTAATACAGGCCAGGCCTTCAGCTTAAAGCCTTCATACAACATTCCCAAGAGCATAAAGAAAATGACTAGGTATTTACCCATCTCCCAGAATGGCATAGCTCCTGTCATTCTTAAAAACACCTCAGCAGAAGCTATATAGGCAGCAGCGCCTAATGCATAAAGTGTTTTATTTTGATTGTACACAATCTTATAAATGAAATACACAACTATAACAGCAAGATATAATTGAGTAAATACTGAGAAAACACTCACAACAACTCCAATGACCAAATGCAATAAAAGTTGCTGGTATCTTGTTAATGTATATGAGGTAATATTTCTCAAGATCAATGATTAAATTAGGTCTTCTTTATTTAAGAAATCCCACTCTTGCTTATCAATTTTCAGTTTCTTACCAATAACAGATTTAAATTGACTAGCGTCTATGCCATAGCCTTTAGGCTTTTTAGCTTCAAGATCATCAAATGTAAGAACATGCCCTTTCTTCAATGCCTTATTAACTGCTAATGATTTTTCGAAAATGGATTTTAAACTTCCAAACCTTGAATTATCAGCTTTATTTACGGGGTGAGATAAAGCCAGGCTAATCCCATCTCTCGCTTTGACGACCTGACGAACCTGATCTAAAGTCAGAGAAGAAGTGACATCTGGACCAAACATCTCTTTATGAAACACCACATGGAATTCTAAAATCTCGGCCCCTAAGGCCATGGCTGATATGGCAGAGGTGATACTCCCCGAATGATCGGAATAACCCGTTTTCACTTTAAACTGATTTTTTAATTCTTGAATCACATTAAGCCCCCATTCTTCAGGCTGAGTTGGATAACTGGTAGTACATTGCAAGACTGAGTAGTCCACATTTCTGCATTTAAGAAACTCAATGCTTTCGTTGAGTTCATCCCACGAGCTCATACCACTGGATAAAATCACAGGCTTTTTAGTCTGCGCTATTTTTTCCAGGAGTAAAAAGTTATTGACCTCACCGCTTCCAATTTTATACTGCATAACACCAGCAGTTTCCAATAGATCGACAGCAGCGTTGGAAAATGGACTGGAAATAAAGTCCAAGCCAGCTTCTTTACAATGCTCCCCTATTTCATTCCACTGCTCCTGAGAAAACGACATCCGTTCCCAGTACGCATAGCGGGTTTGGTCCTGCTTGGAAAATTTTACCCGAAAAGGTTCATGGATACTACTTTCTGCATGAGCGATATGAGTTTGAAATTTTATGGCATCGACTCCGGTTTTGGATACGGCATCTATATAGGCATGAAGCATCCCTAAACTTCCTTCGTGAGCCTGACCAACTTCCGCTATAAGATATGTCATAATTAAATATAATATGTCAGCGTAAAAATAGACAACTTTAGTGAACTACATCACTTTAAAACCTCTTCGTATATATCGATGATTTGACGGATAATAACCTCTGCATTAAACTCCTTTTGAACTTTCTCATGCAAAGCTTCAGCATCTCTTTTGGCAACATCTGGATTATCGATATAATACCCTATGGCTTTAGATAAGGCCTCAGCATCATTGGGTTTGACTACCTGAGCATAATTACCCACCACATCTGCACACTGGCCAACATCTGTTACAATGACTGGTTTTTTATGATTTGCGTATTCTATCAAAACCATAGGCAAAGCTTCTACATCTGAGGTTAATACACAAAGAGACGAATTAGCTATTATAGACTCTACATCAGATCGTTGACCAAGAATATGGACGTCCTTTTCTAAATTCAAATCTTTTATTTTTTCTCTAAGCTTATGAGAATAGCCATCATTTTTATCGGCGCCAACTAAAATTAATTTATACTTCATATTATTTTGTTTTAATATAGAGTAAGCTTTAATCAGGTTTAAGTGATTTTTTTGCCATCTCAAATTGGCCACACAAACTATATATGGAAAGTCAAATTCCGTTTCATTTTTAAACGATATCTTATTACTCATTGTAAAATTATGAATAAGCGATACATTTGAGCTATTTAAAGCTTTTCTAGACCATTTGACTAAATCCTTACTGACACAAAAGATATGACTGAATCGATTAGAGACTTTTTTTAATATTTTAGTTTTTAGCGATTGACTTTCATTAGGCCTGTTACCATGATGATCATGCCATACCAATTTAAGTTGTGGGTAAAATGTTTTTAATAGAAAAGCAAAAAAATATGAACTGCCATGAGCATGTAATAAATTAATCTTGTTCTTTTTAATAAATCTTAAAGTAAAGAAAATAGCAGCGATATCTAAGCTTCTTTTTTTTGAACAAAAGAAATAGCTTACCTTATCATCAACGAGAGTTTTCAACACACCTTCACTTCTAGACACAACAAGACCAGAAAATTCAACCTGATCCACTAAAGCATTTGACAAGTTGACCGCCATGCGCTCGGCCCCTCCAGCATCTAAGGAGTCAATGAGCTGGATAACTCTGATTTTGGTTGATTGTTTTTCGTTGCTAGTCATTAGGATAAATTTAGACAATTCGCTTTATAACAATTTCTTTAATTCTTCTTCAAATTTATCTAAAGTATATTGCCTCGACCAGACTGCTGCTTGATTGGCCATTGTTTCTAGTTGCTGAGGAGTTTTTAATAACTTTTGCAATAACTCAACAGTTTCATTAATATCTTTATCATTCATGAGTACACCTCTTTTTCCAAAATCAAGCATCCATGGAACGCAGGACACAGGAGTTACGACAGGAATACATCCCCAAAACATAGCTTCAGCCACTACTTTCGGCCAGCCTTCTGACTTGCTGGGCAGGATTAAGAAATGGCTATGCTGTAAAGCTTCTTTTACTTTAGCTTTAGGCTGGTTACCGTATAAAAAAACTAAATCTTCCAAACTGTTCTTTTTGATTTGCGATTCAATATCTTCTCTTTGAGATCCTTCACCATAAATATGAAGAACGACATCCCATCCTTCTTTTTTTAATTTCTCAACCAGTTCAATAGCTTTATTAGGCTGCTTACCCTTAGACAAACTCCCTACAAAACAAAAATGAAGTGTCCGGGTATAATCCCTAATTTTTATTGATTCTTTCTCTTCTTCTCTATAGGTGGCTGTAAAAAACGGCTTTATATTTTTGGTTTGATTAGACCACTCGCCGTAAACCAGGACCTGCATGTTTTTGGTAAGCCAAGTATTGCTTAAAATCCATTTTTGCAGGTTATAGCTCCAGGGTTGTCTTGATTTTGGATCCCAGTTCCCTGCATACTTAGCTGTTTTAGGCGTTTTTGGAAATAAGATTTGCACTAAGCACCCTAGTAACCCCATATTTCCAGGACAGCGTAGGTGGATATGACTTGCCCTACTCATTGCTTTAAAAATAGTAATTAAATTAAAGAAAGAACTAATTAGCGTTTTTATGAAATTTTTGAAGCCTCCTAGATTGAAATCACTTAATTCATAAATACGTTTAATTTCAAAATCAAGTTGTTTATTCAGTAGACCTCTATCATCAAACCAGACAGGACAGCAAAATGAAAATTCTATATCAGTTGAGTTTTTCCACAAAACTAATTCATCAACGTAAGGAGTATAAGCTGCATAGCTGTTCCCTTTTTTAATAAGTGGTGCTGAAGACAGGATAAGAAAACTCATCTATATATACGGGTTTGAATCTACTTTTTTTATTAATTGTGCCGGCACACCCAGGAGAACTGAATTATTAGGAAAATCTTTGTTAACCAATGAATTTGCACCTACAATTGTATTATTCCCTATGTTAATCTTTCCTGCAATAACGGCATTAGCACCAATATATACATTATTACCTATTACAGGAACCCCCCTCCTCTTACCAAGGCCGGAAACACCAATCGTTACACCCTGAGAAATATTGCAGTTATCACCTATTATCGCAGTTGCATTTAGGATAATATTTCCGAAATGTCCTATATAAAAGGAATGTCCAATCTTAACACTCGCAGGAATCGAAATGCCGGTTACTATTTCAATTGCTTTTTGCCATATTAAACAACAAAACAATAAAACTTGTTTTATAAATGATGGGAGTTTAGAATAATAAAAACTACTAGCTAACCTATACTGTAGTATTGCCCAAAACCCCTGAGTAAAAAAAAATATGGTAAAAAAATTACCTCCGTATTTTTTGTATTTTGAATAATCTGTTTTTAAAAGTTTGAATAGACTTTTCATTCCTTTAAACTTTCATACATCCTTATGTTCTTCTCTATAAGCACCTCTAAATCAAAACGTTTATAGACATCTTCGATGGCATTTTGTCCCATTTGACGTGCTTTCTCTCTGCTTTGAAGCATTATAATTATTTGCTTTGCTAAATCGTCAATATCTAAGGGGTTACATAACAAGCCTGTTTCACCATGTTTTACTGCTTCAGGCCCAGGCCCTAAATTACTTCCAACAAAGGCTTTACCCATACTTAAGACTTCAATCCAGGCTAAAGGCATGGCTTCCATATGAGAGGGGTAGGCGCAGACTTCGGCTTTTTCTATTTCTTTTGGGATTTGGGTGTTTTCTATTGAACCCAAAAAGTAAATATCATCTTTCACCTCTTCAGGAATTTCTGTTTTAAGATAATCCAAATATGAATCCTGTGTCCCTCTAATTTTGGTATCACGACCAGCAATTATCAAATGTGCTTCAGGAACTGCTTTTTTAATTATTGGCAGAGCTTTAACCAGTTGTCTTATCCCTTTTTTTTCACAAATGGAACCAGCAAAAAAAATACGCCCTTTTATTTCTTTACTATAATCAGCTGGATAAAACATATCTAGATTAGCGGGATTAAAAATAACTTCACCACGTTTTGCCTCAAACTCTAAAACTTTTGCTGTATGGTTGAGTACGTATTCACTTACGCCTATAATATGGTCCACTTTTCTAAAACTTCTTTTCTCCTGAAAGGCTTTCCAGGACTCTACCCCACGATTTTCTGATTCTGCAAAAAAGTGGTGTCCGCCATGCATGCGAATTAAGTATTTAATTTTCGGTATTTTGTTGATAAACGCTAAGCCAAGTTCTGCTGATTCAACGATATCAATAGTATGTTTATTGTGTAAGCTTTTAAGGGCTTTGTTTAAGATGTTATTATTCAGTAACCATCCCATTTTTGGAACATTGGAACGTTTATAACGATAAATCTTAACCCCTTTATCATTTTGAACTTCATCTTTTTGAATATAGTTAAGACCAATAATACTCACTTCGATTTTATGTTTCACCAAACCTCGAGCTAAAATCCGAATAAAAGTACCAACACCACCATGTGGTAACCCGTCTTTAGGGTATTCTGATGTTAGGAAAACAATATGCATAGTTTTTATATATTAAGTTCATTTTCAATCAATTGGCTTGACTCTAGTCTTAAATTAAATGGTATAATCTTTTCGCACCACAACTCCATGTCTTTTTTTGTTCTTTGCTTGTAATTGTCTAAATTATTTAAAATCTCTATAATTTGTTCAGGCGAATCTAACCAGACTACGGGCTCTATATTTTCCATTGATCTAAAATGCTGAAACTTATAAATCCGTTTAATTGACCAATATGAATTTTCTTTTGCTTCGTAGTTGATATAAATAGCTGGTTTTTGATGCATCCCGAAATCTAAAGCCATCGTAGAGCCTACATTTATCACAGCATCGGCATGTTCACAAAGACTGCTTAAAACAGACAAATCTTCTTTTTTAGGATATGCATCTGACCATTCAGATGATAATTTCCAAGCGGCACCAGTTTTTTTAATAAGATGAGGGTACTGATCAATAACCTCCTGATATTTATCAAAACCTTCAACAGGAACCGGACGTAGTAATATTTGCCATTGATTTACTAATTCATTTTCGCTTAATATCTTGGCAATATCTTTTAAATAGTGCTGATCAAATGGAGAAGTTGTTTTATCATCACCGCTGAAACACAGCCACTTCTTATTCATATCTAAATGATAATAAGCCGCAAGCTTTTCTCTTGTCCATAATAAAGATTTGTCGTAATGGAATTCAAATTGTGGGGTGCCAAACACTTTAATTTGGTGATTTTTTATTTCTGGATAATAGGCTTTTAACTCATTTTTCATGTAAGGGCTCCACACGATATATTTATCTGCTCGCAAAGCTAATCTGGCTTTAGGTAAATTATCCCATGAATAAATTGCAGTTATGGTTTCTATACCTGCATCTTTAGCTGCTGCAAAAATGGGCGCTGCAATAATTGCTCTTTGGTGAGTGCAGAAAAGTTTAGAAGATTCATGCTTTTTGAAAAAATGGTAGTACTCTTTATATACTCTTGACTTCCTTAATAACTTTTCATATCTTTTTTCAAGCCAATGAATGTGATTCTTACTAATATTTTTTCTAGTACTAATTTCTACTATACTGTAAAATAATTTATGAGAGAGTTTATTTTTTTTTGGCATGTAATTGCTTAAAATACTAGAATTAGATTTTAAGCTTGCATTATACTTTAAACGTGATAGATGAATTTTTTCTCGGTAATATTTTTCAAAGAAAGTTTCTTTGTAGTTTCTTAAATGTTGAAATTTTATCTGATCATCAATCTCAAAATCTTTAAGTGTTTCAGTTTTAAACTTATGAAGTAATGTAACAGATTTGTCTAAATCATTAAAAACATTTGCATAAATATAATTTTTTATCCCTACTCCATCGGGCATTAATACAAAAAGACTATTCTTCATGATCTATTAATTCACTAATACTAATCCACTGCCATAAATGAAAACTAGACTCCTGGCTTCCCTGCTTGTAGAACTGCCATTCTTTTCTGATTTCATCTATTTTAAAATAGTCCACAAAACTACTTTTTTCTATGTTCTCTATGGCTTCTTCTACCATAAAACTTAATTCCTCACCTAACCACTCTCGTTGCGGAGTTTGCAGTGGACGCTTAGGAGCTAAAGCCACATCTTTTCTATAATCGCTCAATATTTGGCGCAATACATATTTTCCCTGCCCCTCTCTTATTTTCATTGCTTTTGGCAATGAAAACGCATATTCAACCAATCGGTAGTCTAAAAAAGGTTCGCGTAATTCGGTCGTAGAAGCCATCGAAATGCGATCATTAAAGCGTAAAGCTCTAGGAATCTTTGTATAAAATAAGTCGCGGTACTGCTTATCTAAAAGTTCGTCTCCAAAAGGCTTAGGATACTCAGGCTTTTTTGCATAAGCTTTTAAGTCTTCACTTAATACTGAGGCTTTGAAAGGACTATTATTACTCTGACCTTGTATAGTCTGACTAGAATCGCTCTGGTAATAGTCATAACCTGCCCAGGCTTCATCCATGCCTTGACCGTCTAATACTACCTTAATACCTTGTTCTGCTATTTCTTCAAAAAGTTTAGCATAAGCTAAGGTTGGAATGCCTCCATATGGCTCATCTTGGATTTTAGAAAGTTTATCATGAGCCTCATTAGCCTCTGAAGCATTAAATATTACTTTATGTAATTCAGTTGATGTGGTTTCCACCATTTTTTCTACCCAGGGCAATTCGTCGTAACGTTCATCATCGGTGTAAAACGTAAACCCCTTTATGTTTTTAGCATCCTCTCTCTGATTGACTAGAGCCAGTAACAAAGAAGAATCTACACCTCCACTGATTGTAAAGCCCACAGGTACATCTGCCCTAAAACGTAAAGCAATGCTCTCTTCCAACAGCTGTTTATAGTCGTGTTTAACTCGATGTTCTTTTACACCTTCTAATTCTTTTCTTTTTTTTTGAACGCGTTCTACAAAATTGTACCAGGACATAACCTTAATCGCATCCTGATTAAATTTCAACAAATGACTCGCTGGAAGCTGATGTATAGTTTCGTAGAAAGTTTCTTCTGGTAAACCATAACTGCCAAACATCATATAATTAGCAAGAACTTTTTTATTAACTTCGACGTTTACATGTTTTCGAATCGCTTTGATTTCACTGGCAAATATAAAGTTTTCCTTATCCTGGTAATAATAGAATGGTTTGACTCCAAAACGATCTCTGGCTGCAAATAAATTTTTAGTCTCATCGTTCCATATCGCAAAGGCAAACATGCCATTAAGTCGTTCCAGGCAATCCCCCCCCCACTCTAAAAACGCTTCGTATAAAACCTCTGTATCTGATGAGGTTTCAAACTGATGACCCAATTCGCTCAATTCTTCTCTAAGCTCAATATAATTATATATTTCGCCATTATAGACAAGCGTATAAGGCTGACCAGTTTTCTGATAAGGCTGATTGGCTGAAGCATCCAAATCAATTATGGACAAACGGTTATGGCCTAACGCCAATCCATCACTTATAAAATGACTGATGTTATCATTACCCCTATGGTAAAGCGCATCGGTCATTTTTGTAATGTTGGTCAAATTGGCTTTAGTACCTATAATTCCTGAAATTCCACACATGTTTATACTTTATTATTTTTTGTCTATTCTCGACTCTACTTCGACTTTGCTCAGTACAGGCACCTCGAATTTAAACAAAACTGCGAAGAACTATTTTAAATCCTAAGTCTTAAGACTATCTTCTTAAGAATCTTAAGTCAGCTTTATTTTTTCTAGAGTGTTCGTAGCCTTCTCCCAATCCTTCATCGTATCAATATTAACATAAAGATCAGGATTTGACTCAATGTAAGTTAGTTTCTTTCCAAAAAAACTTCCTTTCTTGATGCATTCAGTTTTAGTGATATAGATGCTTCCATCTCTAAAAAAAGCTTTAGGTAAATCCTGTCTGCGTTTGATGATTTCTTCGTCTCCAGTAGCTATCTTTAATTCATCATTCTTATCAGTTTCAAATACCCAGTGCGGATTGAATTCATGCGGTACCGGCAACACGCTTACCAACCCATCCGATTCTGACTTGATGAATTTTTCAATGGCCTGATCAATAAAGCCTTCTTCTCGGAAAGGTGAAGTCACTTGTAGCAAAATAACAGCATCATACACATCGCCTTGCTGCTCCAAAACCTCCACAGCATGCTGAACCACCCCCATACTTCCAGACTGGTCTTTTGCCAACTGCTCTGGACGCTTAAAAGGAACCTCAACCCCTAAACTTTTGGCTACTTCCATGATTTCCTCGTCTTCAGAGGATAGGATCAGTCGATCTATTAATTTAGATTTCTGAGCTGCCTCCACCGTATAAGCTAGTAAAGGCTTGCCCCCTAATTCTTTTATATTTTTTCTCGGCACACCTTTGCTTCCGCCGCGGGCGGGAATGATGGCGAGGATTCTAGTTCTTGGTTGCTGGTTCATGGTTGGTCGTTGTTGGTTGCTGGTTGCTGGTTTATGGTTGATGGTTGATGGTTGTTGGTTGGTCGTTTTTAGGAATTTAAAATTTTGTTTTTAAATAACGCTTTAGACCGTTTAAAAGTTTTTTAAGCTGTGTTATCTCCTCTAATATACTATCACTTTTCAAATATCCTAAGCGAATTGATATCAGGACTTGTGTTTCTAATTCAACTGTTGAACCATAGGCTATTTCAATAAAGCGATAGTAGTCTTTAAAAGAATTTCTAGAAGATCCTTCTGCAATATTTGAAACAATTGAAACAGCTGATCTCCTCATTTGAGAAACTAATCCATATATTTCTTCACTAGGATACGATTTCGTTTCATCATAAATCAAACTCACTAATTCAAAACCGTGTTTCCAAGCATCTAGTTTTTTATAATCCATTTTTTGGTTGTTCGTTGCTGGTTCTTCGTTGTTCGTTGGTGGTTGCTGGTTGTTCGTTGATCGTTGTTGGTTGTTCGTTGCTAGTTAGTGGGAGCTTGTTGTTTTTTTACTATTGACTATCAACTATGAACTAACTACTATGAACTATTCACTATCAACTAAATTACTAATAAGAAATCGTCTTATGAAACTTCAACTCCACATTCGCCAGCACCTCAGCAATATTCTTCCCTGCATCTCCATTACCGTATATGTTTTCAGAGGCAGGTCTGGGATTGGTTAAAATTTTTTGCATAGCCTGAAGGATATCAGCAGTACTATAACCTACATCGATCACGTTAGCTCCGCGTTGACGTCGGTTTTGTCGACTACCAATATTGATCACAGGAACGCCCAAATAAGAACATTCCCGTATACCAACCGATGAGTTTCCTATTAATCCTTTTGAATGATCGAGCAGGTTTAAAAAGTCATCGCCTTTCATATTTTTAAAGAAATGTACATGATCCAAATTGAAGCGCTCTCTATAAGAGCGAATTCCTGTAGAAGTGCCATCAGAACCAGCATCTACATTAGGCCAGAACCATATTACCGGCAAGTCAGTATATTGCCTTATGGCGTCTAAGGTCGTTTCGATGTGTGTTCTGGAATCTTTGTATTCATTGGTCACTGGATGCTGCATCACTACCCAATAGCCCTGACTTAAATCGGGTTTTGCTCCTACTCCACCGTAGGTTGTGTAAGGGTAAAATTGTAAGCTACTTAACTTTTTAACTTCCCTGGCTAAATCGATGGATGGGCAGCCTGTATTAAAAACCGAAGTAGGATCTTCTCCTAATTTCAAAACGCGATGTTCTGCATCTTGTGAAGCCACCAAATGGTAATCTGCTAGTTTAGTAATGCTATGTCTTACTTTTTCGTCTATGTTTCCTGTCACTTCTCCGCCTTGGATATGCGCTAAAGGAATGTTCATGTATGAAGCTGCAATAGCCGTAGCCATGGTCTCAAAACGGTCTGCTACAGTGACCACTATATCAGGTTGTAGGTTTTCGAAGACACTTGATAGTTCAAGTATTCCAATACCCGTTGTTTTAGCGGCAGCGGTTAAATTTTCTCCTTCCAGCACATTAAAGACTTTTGCATCTATAGTAAACCCATCCGCTTCCATATAATTAACAGCAGTTCCATAGCGTTCCAGCAAGGCGGATGCAGCAACAACTAATTGAAGTTGTACATCTTTATGTGCTTTCAAGGCTAGTAATGCTGTTTTTATTCTTGAATAGGAAGGGCGTGCTGTAACGACGACGCAGATTTTTTTTAAAATCATTTGGATAACATTTTTAATGATTTATACCAGTTTTTAGGTAAAACATACTCGTAACTATCAGAACTAGGTATTAAATTCTTTAGTGTATCATTTTTATAGGATTTATATAGCAATAAAAGTTTTTCATATATTTTTTCAATATTTCCGTTTTCAACTAAAAGCGGATAGTCATTACCAAGTATCCTAGTTGTTTCAGAGGCTTTTGGTGTTAAGGCGAGAATAGGTTTCTCTGCCATTAGGTAATCTGCTAATTTTCCAGGCATAAATGGAGATACATCTGAAACAGCCTCTAACAAAAGTAAAACATCCGCTTTCTTTTGTATTTCTAAGCTTTCTAAATACGTGTACCTATGAGCATGAGTGTGAACGTTATCTGCCGTTAACTTTTCTTTATACCATTCTTTTGTCATTTTACCAATGATGTGCAAATGAAATACATCCTTTGCTTTAGGTTCTTTCTTAAATAATAATTTTAAAGCTTTAATTAAATACAATGGATTTCTCGGTCCGAGTAGTGTTCCTGTGTGTACAATATTTAAACCACTGTAAAATTTAGGCAGTTCACCTTTTTTTTGTTCAGGTAAAATATTTTTAAGTTCATTTTGAGTTAAGCCTAAATGAGGTTGAATAATTGATTTATTATTTACATTTGGGTAAAATTCATTCATCCATTCCATAAGTCTAAGTGACGGAAATGAAATAATATCTGCTTTGGACAAAGCTTTACCAAAAAGTTGTGCTTGTTTCCTATAAAGCAAAGACGATTTCTTTTCATAAGGCGGTGGATACTGATGTGAAGGATAAGGGTCATGAACAAACATCATGTACTTACCGTATAAATATTTGTCCACTTTTAACATTGCGTACGCAGGCATAAAACTCAAACCAGATCCCATACTCACAACTAAATCATAATCATTAGATTTTAAAATATTCTTTATTTCCTGTGCCCATTTGTTTACTATACTTCTTGCTTTAAAATTTAAACCATTTATAAAAGCTGGTATAGCTGATAGCTTAGTAATATCTTCCAAAAAGCTTTTATTTATTTGATTAAGATCTAAAAACTTATAACGAATTGAGTCTTTTTGTCTAAAATCTTGAAATGCTGTTGAAGTCAAAACAGTAACATCATTAAAGGAATCATAAATCGAAATTTGATTATTACAAGTAATACCTGATGATGTGCGGTTCACCTCTAAGTTTTCAGCTAATATTAATATTTTCATCTGCTTAGAATATAGTTGATTATTTTTTCAGAGGCATCTCCCTGACCGTAAGGATTATCTTGCTTTTTCAGGACTTTAGGATGATTTAGATAAAACAAAGCCCTTTCTGTAATTTTATCGGCATTAGCACCAACCAATTCAGCAAAACCTTGCTCTATTCCCTCCATCCGCTCCGATGTTGCTCGAGTTACCAAAACCATTTTACCCAAACTCGGTGCTTCTTCTTGGATACCTCCGGAATCTGAAATGATTAAATTGCAAGCCTCTAACAAGCCTAACATGACAGGATACTCTACTGGTGGTACTAGATGGATATTGTCTAGTTGCCCAAGTTCTTTATGCACGACATCTTTTACATTAGGATTGAGATGCACTGGATATAAAATTTCTACACCATGCTGTTTAGCTATATTTTTTAAAGCACGACAAAGCTGTAAAAATCCCTCACCAAAATTTTCTCTTCGATGTCCTGTGACTAATATGAGTTTTTTTTGTGGTTTGAGTTCATTTAGTAGTTTTTTTAGGTATTCAGGAGGTTTTTGTTTAGCTAACTTCAAACCCATCTGTAAAGCATCAACCACGGTATTTCCTGTAATTAAAACTTCTTCTTTTTTTACTCCTTCTTTCATCAAGCAGTTGTAGGCTTTTTGTGTAGGTGCAAAATGGGCATTGGCTATTCTACCAGTTAATTGACGATTAACTTCTTCTGGGAATGGCGAATATTTATTGTAGGTGCGCAAACCAGCCTCAACATGACCGACTTTAACACCTCTGTGAAAAGCGGCTAAAGCGACCATACTTGAGGTTGTAGTATCGCCATGGACCAAAACCCAATCAGGTTGCTCTGAAACTAAAACAGTATCCATTTTTTCAATAATCCTTGCCGAAAGTTGATTAAGCGATTGGTTTTGTTGCATTAAGTCTAAGTCAATATCAGGTGTGATTTGAAAAAAATCTAAAACTTGATCAAGCATTTCACGATGCTGTGCTGTTACACAAACGCTGGTCTTGATAGTTTTATGTCTCATACAAGCTTTAACCACAGGTGCCATTTTAATGGCTTCAGGCCTTGTGCCGAAACATATTAGTATTTTCATAATTTAACTTTCTGATAGGTTAGGATGAAATTGAGTGCCCGTTAATTTCTTTTCAAGCTCTTCAAAATTGATGACTAAATCTTCAATACTTTCAGTGTTTTGTTTAGCTAAAGGTGTTTCAATTTTAAAGCTATCGATATCAAATTCTTTTCTAATTTTATCTATTGTTTCATTTGGGTTTTTAGTGAGTTGTTCGTAAGTAATTTCAATTATTTTATGATCTGAATATTCTTGTCTAATATAATTTTCGTAATTCACAACTGATTGAATTTCTTCTAAAAAAGAATCAACATCTAATTTAATTTTTTTTTTTTTAATAATACTTTTTCAAAATTAGGTTTAGAGGTATTTGCTGCCCATTTTTTTGTTTTGAAAGCAATTAACTTAGACAGTTCAGCTCTTACCTTATTGTCTCTTGTTAAATGAATAATTAATATGCTTTTATCTTTTTTAATTTGATTCCAAACAAATTTCGAATCTGAATCTACAGGATGCTCATAGAACAATTTAAAACCTACCCAACAAACCAGTGAACTATATTTTCTATATATATCAGTCCATATTCTTTTTTTGTCCTTATCACCTATTCTGCCGAACAATTCACCTCTTGCTATAATTTGAGGGGAATTATTTAAATAACTGTTTAACAAGTTACTTCCTGTTCTAGACCGTGCAATAATTACAAACTTGCTGTACTTCCTTGAGCCAAAATATTTATAATATCGGTTTAAGATTTTATTAATTAATATCATTTATAGTTTTTTAAAGTAATTGATATAAGCCCTTCTTGCTAAATAAAGGCCCTTTTTTACTTGAGCTATTTTAGTCTTTGGCTCTTCAAAGCTTCTCCTAAGATTATTTTTCCACTCATCAGTTAGCCAAGAATAAAAAAGTTTAGGTTTTGCTCCGGTCTCATACCATTGTTTAGCCTCGTCTACAAGCTTTGGATTGTGTATATGAAACGCCGGGTAATGGGTGTCAATATAAACCTTTTCATTTAAAGCCTGTACCCTAGTGCAGAAGTGACGATCTTCTCCAGGGAATCGCATATTAGATAATCTATTAAAATTTAAGCCACGCGCTAATAGTTCTCGACTCACCAAAGTACACGCACCACCAGCACCCACTTCATAAACGCCTGGCTCTTTAAGTTTAATAATACTTTCGGGAGAATCATATACCCAAGAATGATAATCCCAAGCATTGGGTTTATAATAATGTGCATTTGTAAACATGGTCCAAAAAATCTCAAAAATAAAATGTTTCTGAGCGTTTACTAGGCTTATTAAGGTGTTTGGGTTTAAGACTAAATCTGCGTCTACTAAGAAAATATAGTCATAATTATTTTTTAAGGCATATTCTATAGCTTTATTCTTAATAGCACTGATACGGTCTATTAAACTGATATTCCAATTATGTTTTTGGTATGCAGAATTTTCATTAAAAATATTAGGCAACAAACTTACATTATCGTGTTGTGAGATAAAGTTATCTGTATATTTTTTTGAATCCTCAATATTATTATCATTATATAAAAGTATATCATAAGTAAAACCTTGGCTTTTCAAGTTTAGGTAAGAAGGAAGCGTAACTTCTAAAACCGCTTTAGGTTTACATAATGGTGAGAATAGAAGAATTTTTTTCATTATAGTTTAATTTAACCAATAGGCTTTTAGAGAATAAAAGTTACATTTTACACTTATCCAATCTAATTTCATTACAGCTCTAAATAAATTTTTTAAGTCTTTTCTAAGTCTGTAGGAAGGATTAAATAACTTATAGTGTTTTGGAGAAATTTTATATAACTCCTTCCTAGTTTTGCCAACCGCATAAAACATTTTATAGATGTAAGCATTCTTTAAGCGCTCCTTAGGGATAAAATGATAAAAAGTGTTATCGCATAATTGCCTTATTTTAAAACCTTTATTAATTACATTATAGCAAATTTCACTATCTCCGCCTGAAGCAAGGCTATCTCCTTTTCTATCAGACATACTAAAATCAATACCACTCAATAATTCTTTTCTGAGCAGCATTCCTGCACCATAAACATTTGATACTTCGCCATCATTCCTGCACCCTATTGCATATAAAGATTTATATTTATCGAACCATTGTGGTGCGGCAATTTCACACTTTTCTATTCCACTACCACCTACAACTCCAAAATCTGGATTATTTTTCAGGAAATTAAAACCTCGTTGAAGATAGCTTTTGTTGAGCCAATTGTCATCATCACAAAACAAAACAAGGTCATATTTTGATGCTTTAACACCTCTTAATCTAGCATAATTTAAACCAGGTTCACTTTCATTAACAATGCTTGTACGTCCAGCAAGTTGATGCATCTGTTTTGTACAGTTTTTGACTGTTTGCACTGTTGCATCGGTACAATTATTATCAACAATAATCAACTCCCAAGGAAAATTAGTTTGCTGTAAGTTAAGGTGCTCAAGCGTTGGTTTAATTCTTTGTTCAGAATTATAGCAACATATGATGACTGAAATACCGTTCATTATTTTAAATTCTCCTTAGTTAATTTCATAAATGTAGTATCAAACTTAACTTTTTCTTTATAAGGCTTATAAAAAAGAATTGTGATTTTTCTAGAGATAGAGTATTGTCTAGCTAATTCTAAGATGAATGATTTTATTGGAAATAAAGATTTTAATAAAAATGTATACTTCAAAGCACTTGTTAATGCGAATTTATAGTAGCCATTTTGTATGGGTAATTTTATTAATATCCTTGCGATAAGATTTTTAATTTCAGAAGAGAAAATACCCATTAAACCTTGACTTTTTAAGAGTGAAATAACAGCATCAATACTTTTTTTAAGATTTATGAAAAATAGTTCATCCTTTTTTTTTGTTGAAATCTTATCGCTGCTATCAATACGATAAAAGGTGTCAATATCACGAGTTTTAAAATAAATATTTGGTTTTTCTAAAAGCATTTTAATATGGAATTCCCAGTCTTGCCAAGATTTTAAATGTTCATTCCATAGCTCCTTTTTTTTATCGAAAAATATTTTTTTCCAAACTATTGCTATCGGTGGCCATAGCATGTTTTGTTTCAGAAAATCATTCACTAAATTATTTAATTGTAATTGGTCTTTGTTATCAGGTAGAATATTCCACAAAATTGAACCATCTCCTGAAATTTTATTAAAAGTTTGACTCAGAGAAACAATAGCATCAAAATTCCCATTTAAAAGCTCAAGTTCTTTATTTGATAAAAAATATGGAGACAATAAATCGTCACTATCAAACCAATTCACATACTCGCCTTGACTCATTTTAAACCCATAATTCCGAGCGCCATTGCCACCTGGCAAATGTTCTTCTGGTCGTTGATAATATTTAAAGCGTGAGTCTTTGTCGCAAAACTTTTGCATTACGGCATCTGTATCATCCGTACTGCCATCATCCACGATAATACATTCCCAGTTTTGATACGTCTGCGCCAATACCGAGTCTAGCGTCTCGCCGATGAGGTGCGCCCGGTTGTAAGTGGGGATAATGATAGAAACTAAAGGCTGGTTATTCATGGCATTCGATTGGTAATGCAAGTTTACGAATTTTTCAGTTGACGGTTAACAGTTTTCGGTTGTCTGTTGACAGTTTTCAGTTATCTATTTTCAGTTTTCGGTTGTCGGTTTGTACGTTGAACTTCCCTGATATAGGTTGACCCTTTTTAGAGTTGTTTATTTAATTCAAAATTATTGATTTTTTTTACTTTGTAGAGTGGTGTAATAGTTGTCTGTTTTTCGGTTATCTGTTGTCCGTTGTCAGTGAGTAGTGAATAGTGAACGGTGATTAGTGAGTAGTGTATTGGTGGCTGAGTGATTCGACGCCAGGAGAATCGTATCGAAGCTACCATCAGTTATCCAGTGATTAGTGAAAAGTGAACCGTGAATCGTGAGTCGGTGAGACAGTAGTCGGGAGTTAGGATTTAGGACTTAGGTTTTAGGTGGTCAGAAATGAAAAATAAAAAATTTGAAATAGTCGAGAGTTGGTGAGCCTGCCTGCGTTTCTTGGAAGGCAGGTCGGTGAGTAAAATTGTAATTTTTGAATGCAGTTTAGCGCTAAACGATCCAATAGCGCTTGAAGTAAAACAAAATCATACTGAAAAAAACTAAAGCAGCAACCATATGATAATATCTTCTTACATCAAGTTAAGAGAACCCGACTAATTTCCAGAAATAACTGTGGCTTTCGCGGAAGTGCGTTACGAAGTAACAGGCATGGAGCGAAGAAGCCAGCAGGGGTTTTGCGAAGAGCAGCGAAGCAAAAATTTCCTTAAATTAGTCTTGTCCCCAAAGCTTTGGGGATTGATTCAGAGCAACGCTCGCAATCTTCAAAAAAGCAGTGCTTTTTCTTCGCTTGTGTGTCAAGACAAATCGAGGTACGAGATTCATGAACACTTAACACAACTGCGACCAGGGTGAACTAAAATGAATGAGAGCTTTAATTTAATATAGAGCCTATTTATATTCTAGAACCAAACCCCTTCTCGACACTCTCACTTAAAACTAGCACGCAATCGAAGTGACATAAGCTGTTGTCTTGCTGTCCCAAATGGTCGTGAGCTTCAGTATCTCGAATAAGCTTAAGCAAAGACCCTGAAACAAGTTCAGGGTGACAAATATTTGAGTTCATGATAAACGGCCTATTAAAAAAATATTGAAAATCAAGGAAGCAGCTATGGCAAGGAGATGAAAATCTGCCTGCCTGCGTTGCTGGCAAAGGCAGGTTTGAATCACGCGATAGCGGGATGAGTTACTTTTCATCTGTGGCTGGGGATTCCGTAGAATTTTCTTATGTATTTTTAATAAGCCTCCCCGATAGCTCCTATGTTTGCTTTTGGAATAAATTTTTAGTTTTACAAATATAAGTGAAAGAGGATAAGAGTCAACCGATGGCTAGATAATCATAAGATATATCGACCGATAGATATGACCTTATCCTTTTATATCTCGTAGAGTTTGAACAGAATGTAAGGAACCTTAACGGTATCCAGAATATCCAATCAGGAGAAAAGACGAACAGAGATTTTTCACTTTTAATTTTAAAAATTGAACATGTGAAAAAAGTTTTAAAGGAAGTTGCAGGTATTGATGTAGCTCAAATGGAATTAGTTGTATCTCTAGGAAGTCTCTATGAGAATTTGGACATTGAAATCATA
>NZ_FNCW01000019.1 GCF_900099815.1 Psychroflexus sediminis
ATGACGAAAGTTCTGTAGCGCGAGATATCGACACTTTAGGGCTAGTGAACGAATTAGATAGCATTTTTGAACTTGATCAAAAGTATCGAGCTGAAATGCAATCTGTTCAAAACGAGTTCGGTTGGAACTCTGATGAAATGAATGAGCTTTGGACTATACAAAACAAAATTGACAGTTCAAATCTTCAACGAATTTTAGAAATAATTGAAAACGTAGGAGGATATCCAGGTCAATCACTAGTTGGACATTCTGCCAGTAAAACTACTTTTTATGTCTTACAACATGCCCCTGATAGTGTTCAAGAAAAATATTTTAAAATGATAATTGATGCAGCAAAAAACAATGAACTGAAACGAGGGCATGCAGCAATGTATCAAGACAGATATTTAATGCATAGAGGTGACCCTCAAATATTCGGTACTCAAGTCAGAATTGAATATGATATTGATTCTCTCACAGGAAAGAAGGTTGAAAGGGCATATGTATGGCCAATTGCTGATACAACCAATATAGATTCCTTGAGACTATGGAATGGATTACTGAATTTAGAAGACTACTTGAACAATTTTGGAATCAGCCGATGGGACTCAACATCTAACAAACTAAGTGATTCAGACAAAAATAAAAAAAGCCCATAACATGATGTATAGTGCTTACTCTGCGGGATACGCACCATACACAGACCGTTACATCTTCATTTAATCAGCCACACAGCATATGCTCAATGATCTATACTTCGAAGAATTCCCAGAATTGGAAAGTCAGAGGTTACTTCTAAGGCAATTAAACTTGTCAGACGCCTCAGAGGTGCAGGGTATACGTTCTGATGAACGGGTGAAGGTTTATTTGGATCAGGAAAGGCATCTAAGCCTCCAACAGTCTGAAGAGTCCATTTCTAAAAAATTAAAAATGTACAAGGAGAAGACCGGAATGCTTTGGGCCCTAATAGAGAAATCGACCGGGAAGTTTATTGGGGATTTTGCCTTTTTCAAAATCGATCATAAAAATTCCAGAGCAGAGATCGGATATACCCTGAAGCCAGAGTTTTGGAAAAAGGGATGGATGAAAGAAGCGATGATGTGTATTTTCAATTTTGGTTTTAAGAAATTTAATCTTCATAGTTTAGAAGCCAACATCAACCCTGGAAATCAAAATTCTCGCAGAATTTTGACGAGTATGGGGTTTCAGAAAGAAGCTTATTTTAGAGAGAACTATTTTTATAACGGAGATTATTTAGATAGTGAAATTTATTCGTTGCTTCAATCTGATTTTATAAAGGACTCAAAAAATAAAGCAAAGATTAGCTGATATACTAAACTGATAAATTTGAGTTTTCTGCTTCAATAATTTAAATTAGCTGAGACACGTTAGCAAAATTAAATCTAAGGCGTAAAAATTAGATATTAGCGTTTATCTTGTTTAAGCCTTTCGTCAATGGGTAATTCAATAAAATCTACTATCTCAACTTTTCCAAATTCTTTAAACAAGGGATTTAAAATAATATTGGATTCGAGGCCTACAACAGTTGATGGTACTCTTAGAGCAAATCTGTTTCGGTCCTTTGCAAAATCTGTAAAAACCTCTGTTGTTTTGGAAGCATATGGATATTGATTCCATCTCTCGGGGAGTTCTTCTAATTCCTCGATTACAAACTCGTCTGGAAATTGAATTTTAGCAATCAATATGTTTTTAGGTAAATACGCAATGTTCTCGGAATGAACATAGTATTCTAATAAGGCTAGTGAGATATTTTCGGAACAATACACAGCTCTTGTTCCAACTGAGTTCCATCTTCCCCCCACTTTTTCAGCTCCAATTCCAGATAAGGTGGCGTCTTTATATTTCACATTCGCTACTCTATAAACAATCATTAGCTGTAAACGTTGTATTGAATTCTAGTGATTTCGTTTTCTACCATTTCAAAACCAAAACTACTATCTAGTAACTCAAATGGAATTTTATTGCCAAGTGTTTTTGAAGGTGTAATCAACCATTTTTTAAAATCTTCTTTGGAATCAAAAACCTCATAACCGAGTCCAAATAATTTAGCTATTTCATAAATACGTTCTGAAGTCTCTTTCCCATAAACAGTTCTCTTTTGCATACTACTTATGGATGCAGGAAGAATATGCTCAAACTCTTTTTCGGTAGAATCTGTAAAACGAATCAATTGTTTCCAATCTGATTTTTTAACACCTTCTCTAATACGACCAATAAGTTCCATTTTGAATTCTGGAGCGTCATTAGAGTTTACCACAACCCAAGATGGAGAAAACTTAATAAGTCTCTGAGGTTTTTTCTCCTTTCTGGCAACCCTAACTTTTACTGAAGCCTTTTTTATATTAGAATTCTCTGTATCTGCCTTAATATTCATGGTTGTATTTTTACGTCACATCTATTGTAAATATACAATATAATGTATAGAAAATTAAAAGCTTTAACCAAAGATATTATCAATTTATTCATGGATTTTTAAAAACATAACCCACGATTTCAACCGTGGTTAAAAAAACAGCCCATACAAGAAACCATTTTAATGGTTTTATTAAATTAGTGGGATAATATAAACCTATCCCAATGCCACATTCATTTAACAAAATAGGGATACATGCTATATGGTAAAAAAAATACTTCTTATTTCAAAAAATTTGCTTGGCAAACAGGTTATGCAGCTTCAGAATCTGTAGTTGAAAAAGTTTATAATTATATCAAAAAACAAGGATATACAAAATGCTTAAAACCATTTCAATTTAACGATACATTTCATAGCCCACCATTTAAATCGTGGGCTATGTAAAAGGATATTATGAATTTTAAAACACATAACCCACGGTTTCAACCGTGGGAGAAAAACATAAACAATGCAACTCACCTTCACCCCCATACACAAAGAAGATTTAGAAGACGTCATAAGCATGTTTCAGGCTGCGGCCGATAAAATCAGCAGGATGAACATCGACCACTGGCAATACTGGAAAAATCCACCTTTAGAAAAAATAAATTGGGTAAAGGAAGGGATTGAAAATAAGGAATACTTTTTTGTTCAGAATGCCGATGAGGAGGTTCTGGGAATGGTTCGCATACTGGATGAAGACCTGCTGTACTGGGGCAAGCAAGACGAAAAGGCCAGGTATATCCATTCCCTGCTGGTGAAAGAAGAGTACAATGGCAAGGGCCTTGGAATTCAAATTCTGAATACGATTGCCGAAGAAGCTAAAGCACAGGATTGTAAATACCTGAGGCTGGATGCGGATTCTACAAATCCAAAGCTTTGCAGGTATTACGAAAAACAGGGATTCCAAAAGGTGGGAATAAAGAAATTACCCATATCGACTTACAATCTTTATGAAAAAGCATTAGCCTAAGACTTAATATTTCCACTCATTTTTAGTTTGAAACTCAAGACTAATACCTTCCGATTTAAAGAATAGAAACCAGGTGTTATCAAAATAATCACTAACTTGAAATAGAATTCCTTTCAAAAAGGATTAAAATTTCAAGCTAATGCCATCACAGGAGGTTTTTAGAAGCCATCGAAATTCAAAATCAACAGTGAAGATTTTAGGAGTCATATTAAGTTTTTTAGTACTTCCCTTAAGCGGATTTTCACAAGACAATGACAGCGGTAATGCTCCACTATTTTCAAAAGATAAAATAAAACCTTTAGAAAATATAAACATTGGTTTCGACATGCGCACCGAGTTTCAGGCCTACACGTTTAGAGGTGGAGACCAGTATTACAATGGCATCCAGTTCGAGAACGGATTTACAGCCCTTCGTATTTCAGGTCAGCTTCATGAACGCATAGAGTTTAATTTCAGAAATCGGTTCAATAGTGGTTCTGAAGTTCAATCTTTAGATCGTCTAAGCAACGATATTCAACTCGCTTATGTCAAAGTAAAAGCAGCCGAAAAGCTGGATGTCTATATTGGTAAAATGTTTGCCTTTTATGGAGGTTACGAATATGAATTCAGTCCTTTATATATTCTGGAATTCAATGATATTTACAGCAATGCTTTAGCTTTTGTCACGGGAGCAGGTCTCTCTTACCAGGCGTTTGACAATCATCAGTTTCGGTTTCAGGTTTTAAATTCAAGAACACTGCTTTACGAAGATCTTTACGGGGATATTGTGGCTGAAAATATAGAAGAACCGATCTGGCCGGTCAATGGAGTAGTCAACTGGCGCGGACGTTTTTTTGACGGCAAATTTGAAACTAATTACAGCGCGAGTTACAGCAACGAAGTTAAAAACAGAGGCACCTATTTCTTTACCTTAGGTCACAAATATCAAAACAAAGATTTCAGTTTGATGTACGATTTTCAGTACAGTTATGAAGAAATAGACACCAAGGGAATTATCAACAATTTACTTGAAGAAAACAGGATTGCAGAAAACGTACTCTATGTGGAAAACTGGTTAAGAGCAGAATACCGTTTTAGTCCTAAATTCAAAGGCTTACTTACGCTTATGACGAATACGGCATACGACAATTATACCAGAACGAAGGATCACGTAAGAACCAGTTATGGAGCCATTCCTACGCTTACTTACAGTCCTTTTAAAACGATAGATATCCAGTTTTTTATAGCCTATGTGGGAAGGTATTTTGATTATACGGAATATGCCAAAGCCAATTTCAATGTGGGAAGTTTCAATAGAAATGAACTTAAAATCGGCATTTTGGCTCCATTAAATTTGCTGTAATCCAAAAAAATAACAACAGAACATGTATGGGATAAAAGGTAAAAATCTGACCTGACCTCATTAAACCACCTGCTCAATCACAAAGGAATTTCCGTTAAAACGCAGTTCATCCCCCACCTGCCTGCCCATCAGCAACTGTCCTATAGGGGTCCCGGGCGAAATGGCATAAACGGGTTTTCCATCCGCTTCCAAAGCACCCAGACTCACCGCAATATAATAATGCGCTTTGGACGTAAATACCAGACTCCCCACTCCTGCTTTTCCGGGTCTTTCTTCAGTATTGATTTTAGAAAGCACTGTACTTAATTTCTCAATTTCTGCCAGTTGATGACCAGCTTTTTCACGTTCCAGCTGAAGCATAGCTCTACCCGTTTCATGTTTATCGCCCGCACTGCTCTTGGTTTCCGAAAGCAGGCTGTTTTGAATATCAGCAATGTGATTTAGAATGCTATGCCGACGTTTTTCCACAAGTTCCTGGCACTGATGATAAAGATTTAATTTGATATTCATAATTGGTATTTAACCTGATTTCAAAAGTCGATAAAAATAGGATACTATATGCAGATCAGGGCTTCGGTTTCAGGAGAAAAAATGATCCTGTCCCCGGGATCCGGTTTTAGAATATGTATAATTTTTAACATTATTTCAATTTCAAAAAAAATATGATTAAATTCAACATAAATCAAAAAAATCAAAAAAAATGAAAACTCTAACGAATAAAAATCTATTGACCTTAGCTATGAGCTTATTGGCTTTTGTTTTTATAGCCTGTAATCAAAATCCAGTGGAAACCGAAGAATATAAAGACATGGTGGAAGAACACGAGGAACTGATGGGTACTCATGAGTTCATGAATCAAAGCTATAAAAAAATGGAAGAGATGCACGAAGTCATGAAGGAGGAAGCTGAGGATTATACAGACATGCCTGAGATGGATAGCATCCACTCCGCTTTTAGAGAAAAGCATCAGGATATTTTAGTGCAGCATTATAAGACCATTCAACTTCACGAAAACCTGCTTCAGAAACATCAGGACCTGATAGAAAAACACGCTACAGAAGATGTTGATATGGGAACTTTTGACTATGAGTTTGAAACGATACTGGAAGAACAGGAACAAATGAAAGCAGCACACGACCAAATGACTGAAGAGCATGAAAAGTTAAGAAGTGAACATGACCAAATGATGCAGGCCCATGCTTCTGCTATGGAAGAAATGTAAGGACCAGCAAATCCATAATCCGATTTTAAAAGGCATCCGTCTCAGGCGGATGCTTTTTTTATGGAAAAAGCTATGCAGCCGGCAGGCGTCCCTTTCCTGAGGTCTGACATCTTAAACAGACTTAATGAGTATTTTCTATTCTGAACCTGCCTTCCAAGGAACGCAGGCAGGTGCCTTTACTCACTTAAAAGCTTTCAGATACATTTCTTAAGGCTTTGTAGTGCTTTTAATACACAAAACGATAAAGATATACCCAAAGAAAGATTAAAGCCTGATGAGCATCTTAAAAGCTTTTATGCTCCTTCTCAACCTGCCTGACTTCCTTATACATTAGGATAGATTTCAGAATCTGGGAAACTTTAAAAAAAATTAATTGCACTTTTAAGCATAGGTATGCTTTTGAAACCTTGAACTTTCTGACATACAAGCTGTTGATATCAGGCTTTTTGAAATCATCCTGCATCTCCCCGACCGAATACAAAAGTTTGATTTTAATGCTTTTGATGACGATGACTTGAAAAAAGATAAAACTTAATTTAAAAGTTTTAAGAAGGCTTCTGATTAACTTCACAGCCCTAAAAACTAATTTTGAACCTTTAATCTAAAACTTATAATATGGGACTATTTTCATCCTTGCTCGGCAATGCAGGAGCGGTAAGTAAACAAGACCTGGAAAACGACTACAGTCAGTTATTAACTGAAAATGAAGCCATAGAAATTGGCTTTAAGCTCGTCCGAGACACGTTTATATTCACCAACAAACGCCTTATCCTGGTAGATAAACAAGGTCTTACCGGCCGTAAAGTAGAATACTTTTCTGTTGGTTATAAAAGTATAAGTCGATTTAACGTTGAAACCGCGGGTTCGTTTGATCTGGAAGCGGAATTGAAAATCTGGATTTCCAGTGAGCAACAGCCAAGTATCACTAAAAAATTCAATAAAAGCGTCAACGTTTACGATGTGCAAAAAGTACTGGCTCAGCATGTTTTAGGCTAGAAGGGTTTAATTTGGGAAACTTACCAATTTTTGGTATTTTTGAGTAAATATTTAAAATTATGAGTAAAAACACATCCATATCCCTTGGAAATTATTTTGATCAGTTTGTGAGTAGCCAGGTTTCCGCTGGACGGTATAAAAACGTAAGTGAAGTTATCAGAGCTGGACTTAGGCTATTGGAAAATGAGGAAAGTAAAGCTATTGTTTTAAGAAATGCAATTCAAGAAGGTTTAAGCAGTCCTTTGGTTGAGGACTTTGACTTTGATGAACATCTAAAAAAGTTAAAAGCTGAAAAGCGAAAGAATGGCTAAAGTTATATTACGATAGGAAGCCATTGACGATTTGAACCGCATTTGGTACTATACATTGGAAAAATGGTCTGAAAAACAAGCTGACACCTATTATGCAGCACTAAAACTTGTTTGTAACAGAATTGGAGAAAATCCTAATATTGGAAAAGAATATTACGGAATAAGCAAAAATTTACTCGGACTAAAATCTGGAAAGCATATCATATTCTACCAATCCCTCACAGAAAATAAAATTGAAGTCATCAGAATTTTACACGAACGAATGGATTTAAAAAACAAGCTGACTGATTAAATAAACCAACATTTTATAACCGCAATTACAGAGTAAGGACTATAAACGTCAGCAGAATCTTAATTACTGAAGTCAGCGCAGAACCGAAAATTTACGCCAATTAACCTGTAACTTAAGGTTTAACCGCACCTAAGTTAAACTGCTCATCAAACAGCAAATCACGCATCAGGTGGAGGAGTGATTTTTGGTTCAATTGCTTATTTATATTTTACATAAGTATAAACCTGGATCGTTATCCTTAAACCAAAAGCTTAAAACAGTAAGGGAACGTACTTTTTAAAAGAGAATTAGTGTAATTTTATAGAGATTTAACACGTACTATTCAATGACCCGGGTAAAACTCTATAGATTCTCAAAAGTATTATCTAAATTCTTTATTGGCTTAGGTATCGTCATTTTATTGCTTGGAATGATGACTACTGTTAAATCAACTAATGATGAATTTAATACGGAGTTTCCTTCCGGAGACTGGAATGCAGTTTTAAATATAATTCAAGGCATAGTTTTTATAACTTTTGGAACACTCAATCTTACAAAAGGTAAATACTTTATCGAATGGGATGAAACTCACTTAAGATTTTTAAGGCCCGGCAGTAAACACCCTGAAAGCATTGAACTTTCTGACATACAAAGTGTCGATATCAGGCTTTTTGAAATCATCCTGCATCTCCCCGACCGAACACAAAAGTTTGATCTTAATGCTCTTGATGATGACCACTTGAAAACAATAAAAGCTAAATTTAAAAGGTTTAAGAAAAACCGGGAACTCGCTTCTTAATCACATTAAATCACGAAAAAATTCTCCAATGACCACTTTACACTATAGAATTACAGGAACAATGCTTTTAGTTTTAGGCATAATCATGACCTCTTTTGATTTTAATACATCAAAATATATTTCTGGAATTCTTGCTGGTATTGGTTTGGCATGTATTGTTTTTCCAGAAATTGGCCTTAAAAAGAAGTAAACTGTTTTTTTCATGCCTTTAACACCAGGTTTAGTTTGGCTTTTATGGTAGTTCTGCCTTCCGCTTACGCGTCCTTTACTTCAACCCAAAACATCTTGTTAAGACCAGCGCCGAAGCCCTTAGAAATCTTTAATTTTGCCTTTCTTTAAAACCCAAGGCTATGCAAGATCATAAGGTACAAACCTATATAAAAGACATTTTAAACCAGGTTCCTACAGACTGGCTGAAACTCACCACGCACAGGCTGGATATTTATAACGAAAGCCTGGCCAAAACCGAGTTTTTGGAACAGCTGGAGGTCCTGTACCAAAATCACACTGCAGATCACTCAGAATTAGTTAAGCTTCCAACGGCTTACGATTACATCCGTTTGGGGCATCCCTTGTCCTCGGTTTTAGAATGGGGAATCGCCCATAAGCATGGGATAAAACCAGAACAGGTCATCAGTTTTTCCTCACAGACCATGCCTGTTTTTGCGGTATTGCGCTCAAACAAACTTCAGGATAAAACCACTCAGATCCTTTATACCGAAGACCTGCCCGATTTCTTTGACGCCGAAACGCTTAAGCGCGTTTACGGGTATAGCTTTGAGCTTAAACAAGTCAAAAGCAGCGATGATATTCCGGAATTTGAAGGCAGTACGCTTTTCATTTCTCAGGAGCATCAGGTCGGTCAGGCCGAATTAAATCCGGGGATTGACTTTCACGTCAATGTATACCCGAAACTTGGAAGTATTCTGATTGTGAACGGAAACAAAAATGAAGCTTACGTTTCAGATATACAGCATGTGCGCCGGAGGGAGTCCATTGCGATGACTCCGGCAGATTCCTTTGAAGCTTTACAGAGGTTTGTCGATATAAAAGCATCTGTAGAGCTAAAAGCAAGCAGAGCCAGCAATTTGGAGAAGGTCATCAAGGTGGTGCAGGACATCACTTTAGCCGCTTCGGATGTCTTATTAGGCTCCTGCGGACTCTCCGTTCAATATGCCATCATGATGGGGCTTATTGACGATGCGAAAACCAATCATCCGGGCAAACGCATTAAAATCATTGTTCCGCCTAACTGTTACGGAGGAACCAATGACCAGGCCAGACGTGTCGTGGAAGCGGTAGATGGCGTAGACATTATGGACCTGCCGGTAGATCAGGATAATGACATGGTACAAAGTACGGCTCAGGTTCTGGACCAGACGGCCCGCGAAGATGCCGTGCCTTACATCATTGCAGAAATTCCCACCAACCCCAGAGTTGAAGTCCCGAATCTGGAAGAACTGACCGCAGCTTTAAGAAAGCCACGGCAAAATCCCGAGGGCCAGGACGCTATTCCGCCTGTCTTTATCCTGGATCAGACCTTCTGTCCCAACGTTCACTTCCTAAGTAAGGAGGGGATGTTTTCAGACATTAGAACCATTTCTTATGTGAGCGGATCCAAATTTCCAAGTGGCGGTAGATGTACGGCCGGTTACTGTGTCGCCAACGAAAAGGCAGACGATTTAATGCCCAGCATCCAAAAGCATTTTCAGCTTTGCGACAATGAAGCTACAGATCTTCAGGTAGAAATTTTAGCCGATCAGTTACCCTCCATGAATCAAAGAATTGAGGAGGCTTACAAAAACACACGTGAGTTTGTTAATTTCATCAGGAAAGAATTGCCGGAAGCCAAAATCAATTTCGTTCCCGATGAGGTGGTGGAACAGGGTTTCACCCCTTCAGTCTTTTCACTGGACCTGCCGACCACAGGCGAAACGGATGAAGAGCGCGAAACCTACAAAAGGGATTTAAACCATAAACTCATCACGATGATGATCAGCCGGATTCCCGAAAGCAAACACTGTGTGAGCTACGGTCAGCTGAAAGGTTCTTACTGGACCATTCCGGCGACGTCCACTCAGGGCACCACCAAGGAAGAAGATAAGGATTACATTGCCAGAGTTTCCATTTCTCCGGATCTGGACCTGGAACGTCACAAAACGGTATTTTCAGATTTTGTAAAGCAGTTGTAACATTTAAAGCAGACTTCAACTTATCAGACTTTTTCTGCGCTTTGCGCGAAGGAAACATTCGCGCAAAAACCAGATTTAAAACACCTGCCTTTACCGGCAGAGAGCGGTCTCATGCCTGCGCGTCAAATTTTTATTCTGATTTTGCCATTCTTATTTGAAGCTTTTAAGACCTTTAAATTTTAATAATTGTTTAATTTTAATCGTTCATTTTACGAAATACTAACTTATAGCGATGAAAAAAATTGAAACCCAGGTAGTCATTGAATCCGATATTTCTACCGTCTGGAATCTACTTACAGATTTTGAAAAACACCCCGACTGGAATCCATTCATTACATCAATACAGGGAGAAAAGGCTGCTGGAAAATTTTTAAGCGTTTCCATAAAGCCTCCTGAAGGAAAGGGAATGACGTTTAAGCCTGTTGTATTAAAATTTGAGCCGAATAAAGAATTTCGATGGAAAGGAAAGCTTGGCATCCAGGGAATTTTTGATGGCGAACATTATTTCATTCTGGAGGAAGTGGATAACAATCAAACTAAATTCATTCATGGTGAAAAGTTTAGTGGAATCCTCGTTTACTTAATGGGGAATGTTTTAGAAAAGACTAAAATAGGATTCGAACTGATGAATGAAGCCCTTAAAAAACAGAGCGAAAGCTTAAAAACGGCGTCTGTAACTTAGGTTTTCTCTGCGCCTTCGGGTTATGCGATTTCATGCCCAGCATACGGATTTTTTACTCTACAAGACTTTATTCCTGTTTGTAAAATTTAATATGCTTAACCTGCCTTCCAGGGAACGCAGGCAGGTTTCGATACATTTCCTGAATTTTTTCAGGTCAGTGGTTTGTGAAAGCTTTATAAAAAAGCACTTTATAATTGCTTAAATTCGGATTTAAACCAAAAATTCGAAAAAAATGAAAGATTTACAAACCTCCGATGCAAAAGCACATTCAGAAAATATACGTTCCGGCTTACAGGAATTGATAGTGCATTTAAAGAAAGATATTTCTAAAGTGGATGATCCTAAAGCCAAAGCTCTTTTTGAGACTTCAGCCGAAGTGCTAACCGGGTTGAAAACAGCTTTCCTGCATTATGAAGAAGGAAATGAAGAAGCCTGGAAATAGATTCAGAATGATTTGAAACCTCGCAATAACTCCATAAGCCTGAGAATATGTTCTGCATATTTCTTAACTTATTGGACACGTATTTTCAATTTTTAAATTGAATTACTGGTTAAAAGTCAAAAACTGTCATTTTAATATCTGCTTAAAAAGCTCTAGAGAGAACAATAAATTTAAAAGATAATCATGAAAGAAGCCATTAGATTCACAGCTGTTTTTGTTTTGATTTTTGTGTTATTGATATGTGCTTTTATATGGCCTGTACCAGGTTTGGTAATCCTTGCAGTATTATTGTTGACCATTGGCTTATATGATTTATTCCAAAAAAAATATACGGTCCTCAGGAACTATCCTGTTTTAGGGCACATGCGTTATTTACTGGAAATGATAGGTCCGGAATTACGTCAGTATTTTGTAGAATCTGGTACGGATGCAAAACCCATCGATAGAAATCACCGGACTTATGTTTATGAGCGCGCCAAAGAGCAAACCCAGACACATCCTTTTGGTACCGAACTGGATCTGACCAATGATGAATACAGATGGATGCAACATAGCATGTATCCTGCAAAAAGATTGGATGCTCCACCTCGGGTTAAAATTGGAGGAAAAGATTGCAAGCAGCCCTATGAGGTCAGTATTTTCAATATTTCAGCTATGAGTTTCGGCTCATTGAGCAACCATGCGATAGAAGCCTTAAATTTAGCTGCAAAAGATGGTGGCTTTTATCACAATACGGGGGAAGGAGGAATATCTGACTATCATTTGAAAGGCGGTGATCTGGTATGGCAAATAGGTACAGCTTATTTTGGATGTCGGGGCGATGACGGTAGTTTTAATTCTGAAGACTATAAAAAAAATGCGAACCGAGAGGAAGTCAAGATGATTGAGCTCAAAATTTCGCAGGGGGCTAAGCCCGGGCATGGAGGAGTACTTCCGGCACTAAAAAATGATAAGGAAATAGCTGAAATAAGAGGACTCGAGCCTTATACGACCATCGTTTCACCACCGGGGCACCAGGAGTTTGATGATGCTGAAGGACTGCTTAATTTTATAAAGAAGCTGAGGGATTTATCCAATGGTAAACCTGTAGGATTTAAACTTAGCCTGGGCAGTAAAGAAGAATTCTTTGAAATTTGTGAAACAATGAAAGAAACTGGTATAAAGCCCGATTTCATTACAGTAGACGGAGCTGAAGGAGGCACAGGAGCAGCGCCTATCGATTTCTCAAATTACGTGGGGATGCCCTGGGAAGATGCGCTTATCTTTGTTGTGGATACACTTAGGGAGTACGATTTAAAGGAAGAAGTTAAAGTCATTACAGCTACAAAGCTATTTACGGCTTTCGATATTTTTAAAGCCTTATGTATTGGAGCCGATGTTTGTAATTCTGCAAGAGGAATGATGCTGTCCCTAGGCTGTATCCAGGCCATGAAATGCAATACCAATGAATGTCCGACAGGGGTGACTACCAATGATCCAAGACTTGTTCGCGGTTTGGTGGTTTCCGAAAAATGGAAACGCGTACGGAATTATCAAAAAAACATTATAGAAGATTTTTTAGATTTATTGTCTGCTTCAGGCTGCAGTTCAATAGACCAGTTGAAGCGAGCTTTTATTTATAAAAAGATAGAACACGACTGGTCGGCCTACGATAAAATTTCAGAAAAGATAAAAGTATAAGTCAGGTTAACTTCAAAAATTCAAGCTCAAATCAAACGGAATATTATATCCTTTGGCATAGCTAGCTCAAACTTCATCTTTCAAAACTTTTCGCACCATACAATCCAGGCCCTTACTTATCATTTGATATCTTCACGGCGTGAAGATATCGAAACATATATTACCGTTAATTGTGATTGCCCAGTTTTGCTGTACATCGCTGTGGTTTGCCGGTAACGGGGTCATGAGCGAGCTGGTGATCACCTATAATTTGCCGCCCAGTGCTCTAGGGCATTTAACCTCTGCCGTTCAGCTGGGATTTATCCTGGGGACTTTGATTTTTGCGGTTTTGAGCATAGCAGACCGGTTTTCGCCTTCCCGCGTGTTTTTTGTGTCCGCTATATTGGGGGCTGTGTTCAATTTGGCGATCATCTGGGAAGCCCACAGCCTGTCTACTTTGCTTTTATGCCGGGTTATGACAGGTTTCTTTCTGGCAGGTATTTATCCGGTTGGGATGAAAATTGCAGCCGATTATTACAAAACAGGTTTAGGCAAATCTCTTGGCTTTCTGGTGGGTGCCCTGGTGCTTGGTACAGCCTTTCCGCATCTGCTTAAAGAGTTGACCGATGCTTTATTATGGAAAACGGTTTTGATAGTGACCTCTTCCCTAGCGCTTTTGGGCGGGGTGTTGATTATGCTTCTGGTACCAGACGGTCCCTATCGCCAAACGCAAAGGAATTTAAAATTTTCCGCCTTCTTTCAGGTCTTTCGCAACCGAAACTTTCGCGCTGCAGCTTTTGGCTATTTTGGTCACATGTGGGAGTTGTATGCGTTCTGGGCCTTTGTGCCCGTCTTACTACAGACCTATAACCTGACTCATCCCGAAGTCACGTTCAATGTGTCTTTATGGTCATTTTTAATCATAGGTATCGGCGGTTTGTCCTGTGTTTTAGGAGGCTATATTTCTCAACGCAAGGGAACCAAAACCACAGCTTCGGTAGCTTTGCTACTCTCTTGTACCTGCTGTTTGGCAGTGCCGTGGATGTTTGCTCTGGAGAGCGACGTCTTTATAGGATTTTTACTGCTGTGGGGTATGCTTGTGATTGCAGATTCACCGCTCCTGTCCACGCTGGTCGCTCAAAGCGCTCCTGCCGAGGTTAAAGGAACAGCGCTTACGATTGTCAACTGCATTGGTTTCGCCATCACCATTGTAAGCATACAGCTTCTCAGCAGTCTGATGCTTTGGGCCAGCAGTAATTTCATTTACACCCTCTTAGCCATCGGTCCCCTGCTGGGCCTGACAGCACTCAGGAAAAAAGTAAAATAAACTCGCCGCTTGGATCGGTTAACAGTTTTTTATTCTGATTTTGCCTTTCTTAGCTTAAAGCTTTTAGATACATTTCTTAAGATACTATCTCAGCTTAAACCTTCAAAGCGATAAAAATTGAAATTTAAAGTTAGCCTAGAATTTGGATGATTAGCATAAAAATCCGCACTTGAATTTTTCATATCTTTAAAATCAGTATTACGAACAAAATAAAGAATTATTTGTTTTAAAGCTTAGACTATGAAAAATCAATTACTCACTGCCCTTTTTATCCTTTACACCTTAGTATCCTATTCTCAGGAACCTACAGAAGATAAGAAAATACCAGAAGGTGAAGTTTACACCTCTTCTCAATCGGTAAGTATCAATGGTAAAACCATCAATCTTGATACAGAAACCGGTACTATACAATTACGTGATGAAAACGACCAGCCCATCGCTCTTTTCGGATTTACCCACTACAAAAAGTCTGGTGAAACTAACAACAGACCTATTGTATTTGCTTTTAACGGTGGACCTTTATCAGCTTCTTTCTGGCTTCATTTTGGGATTTTGGGGCCTAAACGGGTGGTTATTAATGATCCCGATTATACCAAACCTGCTCCTTACACTATTGTTAATAATGAGTTTTCAATTTTAGATAAGGCAGACCTGGTCATGCTTGATCCTGTTGGCGTTGGCTTTAGTCGTCCTGTTGGTGAAGCCAAGTGGACAGACTTCTGGGGGGTAGATCAAGATGTAAGAAGCATAGGGCTTTTTATTGATCAGTTTTTAATTCGTGAAGGCAAGTATAATTCACCTAAGTATTTACTGGGTGAAAGCTATGGTACGTTCAGAAACGCTGCTCTGGTGAAACATTTGCAAGACAAAGGAATAGCTATGAATGGTGTCATTATGGTTTCGGCTGTTTTTGAATTACAGCATTTACTTTTTGGTCCCGGAGATGATATAGCTTACCTCACACATTTCCCTACTTATGCAGCCACAGCTTGGTATCATGATAAAGTGAAAAATAAAGGTAATTCCTTAGAATCCTTTTTGGAAGAGGTCAGGTATTTTACTGAAAATGAATATGCTCCTGCTTTGCTCAAAGGAGACCGGCTTTCTGTTTCCGACAAAGCCAGCATGGCACAAAAGCTTTCCGACCTCACAGGCTTGAGTCCGGACTATTGGATTAAAGCTAATCTTAGAGTAACCAATTCTGAGTTTTTTCAGGAATTAATGCGAGAAGAAGGTGAAACTGTTGGGAGATTGGACTCCAGATTCAAGGGAATCAATGAAGATTTACTTTCTCAAAATGCATTTACAGACCCCCAAAGTGATGCTATATCAGCTCCGTATATAGCTGCTTTTAAGGATTATCTGTACAATGACTTAAACGCAAATAAGGACTTGACCTACACCACTACTGCCAGTGGCAGAGAAGGATTTAAATGGGATTGGAAACACAAAGGCAATGTGAGCTGGAATGCACAAACAGCCATAAGTACTCTTCCAGATATGACCTCTGCCATGAAGCGCAACCCGAACTTGAAAATTTTGATTTTGAATGGATATTACGATTTAGCTACTGTGTTTTATGGAGTTGAGTATTCTATTAATCACATGGGGCTGGAACCAGAGTTAAGGGACAATATTATTATGAAATATTATGAGGCCGGCCATATGATGTACACTCACCTGCCGTCTATGGAGAAATTTAAAAAAGATGTTGATCAATTCATCGATGAAACTTCTAAGCCCTAGTCGTAATAAATCATCTACTGATCATTAATACTAAGCTTAATTTTATACTTCTATTTTACCAAACATTTAAAAAATTTTAGAGCAGAGATGATTTGGAAAAGCATTTATTTTGGGCTTGTTTTACCTGATTATGCTAAAAATCGCTTTTCATCCCATCTATAAGCACCCCTTACCCGAAGGGCATCGGTTTCCTATGGAGAAGTATGATCTTCTGCCCAAGCAGCTGCTGCATGAAGGCACCTGTGAGGAGGAGAACTTTTTTCAGCCGGAAATCCGGGAAGAAAATGAAACGTATATCCTGTCGGTGCATACTTCAGCATACGTAAAGGAATTGTACAACCTCAGCATTGATCCCAGGAAGGCAAGAAAAATTGGATTCCCTCTATCTTCAGCTTTGGTGGAAAGAGAACGCGTCATTACCGATGGGACCATTCGGGCGTGTAATTACGCTTTGGAACACGGGGTGGCGATGAATATAGCTGGCGGAACCCATCATGCCTATTCAGATCATGGGGAAGCCTTCTGTATGCTGAACGATCAGGCTATCGGTGCTCAGTATTTGCTTCAGAATAAACTGGCCAGGAAAATCCTTATAGTCGATCTCGACGTCCACCAAGGCAACGGTACCGCTGAAATTTTCCGGAATGAGGACAGGGTGTTTACCTTTTCCATGCACGGCAAAAGCAATTATCCCTTCAAAAAAGAAAGATCAGACCTGGACTTACCCATGGAAAATGACTGCGGCGACGAGGAATACCTGAAAGCGCTAAAATCTACTCTGCCAAATCTTATCGACCGGGTGAAACCCGATTTTATATTTTTTCTGTCGGGGGTGGATATTTTGAGTACCGACAAACTTGGAAAATTAGGATGTAGCGTAGAAGGATGCAAACGCAGGGATGAGTTTGTATTTGAACAGTGTCTCTACCGTCAAATCCCAGTGGAAGTAAGTATGGGAGGCGGTTATTCCAAAGACCTCAAAACCATTATCGATGCCCACGCCAATACCTACCGTACCGCTCAGTATATGTATTTTTAGTTCAAAGACAGGAGTAAGAACCAAGACATAACTTAGGTGTTAGCTAATAGGGTTAAGGTAAATAGGAAATTCATTATTCAGTAGCAGGTAGTCAGTAATAAATTATTAATACCAAATTTGAAATAAATCCTTTGAAGCCTCGTAGGTTTCGGATCAGGAAACATCAAAAAGACAAGTGAAAACCAATCTTTGAAAATTGATGAGTTCTTGAGGTGGCAGGTCGTAGGAATTAGGTCTTAGGAGAAATAATTTTAAAATCCAAAGACATACTTCAAAATTCGCTATTTATTATTCGGTGTTCTTTAGTGTTTCCCTTCCAGGGAGGGTTTGGGGAATGAATTTACTTGTGTTTCCAGCTAAAGCCTTTCAGCATCAGGGCTGTCCTTAAAATGTCTTTTTGACTCACGATCCCTATAATTTTTCCATCTTCAACCACGGGGAACCGACGTCTTTTAGAGGTTAAAAAGAAATTGGCAGCATCGAAAAGATTGACCTCAGGAGAAATCGTCTCCACATCTCTGGACATGTATTTTTCCACACTGGTATCTTCCATCGGCATGTTATAGTATCGGCTTTCAGAAATCTGTTTCACACAATCTCCTTCAGAAATAACGCCAATCACACATTTTTGATCATCGATTACCGGACCTCCGGAAACCCTGAATTTTATGAGTGTTTCTACCACTTCTATGATGCTCTGCTCTTTTTTAAACAAAACCATACTCTTGGACATACAGTCCCTTACCGTAATTTTTTCCGCTTTTAGATTGACGTCACCGACCTGCTTGCCCTGAAAATTTTTAATACCCATGCTTATTAATTTGGCATTAATTTAATCATAAAAATGGGAATATGATAATATTATAAGTTAAATATAATCAATACAGATCATTTATCTTAAATATATCGAATCTTGTTATTGCTTTCCGGGTTGCCTGATTTTATATCCAGATTTCGTTTTTTCTTCTTCAACCATTTGCTTTACATCTTGCAGAAGTTCCTGGGCATTGTAAATAATACCATCTTTTATGGTGTACTTTACTCCACCTACTCGCGTCACCTCATTTTCATCAGTCAGTTTTATAGCGCCTGTTCCGTACAGCACCTTCAAATTTTCCAGTGGATTTTCTTCAACGATGACGAAATCCGCCAGTTTTCCAACTTCAACCGATCCTATTTTATCTTCCATTCCCAGAGCTTCGGCACCATTGAGGGTTGCAGACATCATAATTTCCAGGGGATGGAATCCTGCTTCTCTCAGTAATTCCAGTTCCCGGACGTAAGCAAATCCGTAAAGTTGAAATATAAAACCAGAATCAGATCCCGTGGTGACTCTGCCTCCTCTGTTTTTGTATTCATTGACGAAAGTCATCCACAAATCGTAATTTTTCCTCCAGTTGGTTTCTTCTTCTGTACCCCAGTAATGCCAGTGTGAACCATGAGATATTTTACTGGGCTGGTAGAATTCCCAGAGGGAAGGCAGCGTATACTCCTCATGCCATTCCGCTCTTCGGGTTCTCATCAAATCGCGGTTAGCCTCATAAATATTAAAGGTCGGGTCCAGGGTAAAATCCAATTCCAGCAGCTCATTCATCACCTCATTCCATTTTTCAGAATAGGGCGGAGCTGCCTGTTCCCACAACTTGCCTGCTCCTGCAAATCGATCCTGCTCGTTGTTATAATTATAATCCAGTTTGTAATGCTGAACAGTTCTGTCTGTAAATAAGGCTTCCGGAAGTCCATACCAGTGTTCCATGCTGGTAAGTCCTGCTCTTGCAGAATTGAGCACATTCCATCTGGCGACGTCCATTTGGGCATGATGCATGGCAGAACGCAATCCAAGGCTTTTATTTTCTTCCAGTGCGGCCTGCATGATTTCCGGTCTGGCTCCAAAAAATTTAATGCCATCGGCACCCTTTTCAGCGTTTTCTCTCACCCATTCTTTTGCCATTTCCGGAGAACTTATGTCAGAGGTACTCCCTTGTCCAAAAGCGGTATAAGCCAAAATTCTTGGCGCGGTAATTTCGTTTTTAGCAGACTTTTCCTTGTGTTCCAGCACCCAGTCCAGACCATTTCCTGCAGAAGGGTCACGAATGGTTGTAATTCCATGAGCCATCCAAAGTTTGAAGACATACTCTGCGGGAGTGCCCTGGGCTTCTCCGCCAATGTGTCCGTGCATATCTACAAAACCTGGCATCAGATACATTCCGGCAGCATCCAGTTCCTTACCTCCGGATTTAAGCTGAGGTCTTTTGCTTTCATCGATTTCCACACCGGGATAGCCTACGGTTTTGATTTCCTTGATTTTATTTTGCTCTACAACGATATCCACAGGTCCTGTGGGCGGGGCACCATTCCCATTGATGAGGGTGACTCCGCGAATGATTAGTTGTGGCCACGGCCCATCGCCTTCAGCTCTCTCGGGAGCGCTCTTGATTTGCGCCGATGCCGGAATTTGAAAGATTACAACAAGCAGTAATATGAATAGATTTCTCATAAGGTATTTCTTTTAAAAAATTAAAGATACTAAAGTTTAGATGCTGGCCTATTCTCTTTCCCTTTATGTAAGTCCTGGTAAAGAATAAGGGTGGTAAGAGGGCATAATATGATTTATCCTGTTTCTTAATCTGCCTGCCTGCCCGTCCAAGGCACACAGGGGGGGGCATCCAAAGCACGCAGGCGGGTTTGAGAATAACAGATGAACTGTTTGTATATTTTTTTAGATATTTAAGTTAAGTTAATAGCTTGATACAAGCCTTGAAGTTAACTTTGCGCTTTTAAGACAAGAAGAACACATAGTATGGCTAGAAGAAAAAAAGAATCTGATCTCCCTAAAGTAAAACTTAACCAACAGAATCTTAAGAAATCTCTACGCCTTTTTTCTTATATCGGTCCTCATAAGTGGAAACTCATCATCGGGATGATATTTCTGGCCTTTACAGGACTCACCGCTCTTTTATTTCCGAAATTGATGGGGGATCTCATAGAAACTGCGGATTTCACTTCAGAAGATATCAACAGAATGGGGCTTATTCTTTTGGGTTTATTTACCGCTCAGGCGATTTTCTCCTTTTTTAGAGTGGTCCTGTTTGTGAATGTGACCGAAAATATGCTTTCTGCCATCAGGCAGGACACCTACAACACGCTGGTTAAAATGCCTATGCAATTCTTCTCTTCAAGACGCGTGAGCGAACTGAACAGCCGGGTGGCGGCAGATATTTCTCAGATTCAGGACACCTTTACGACGGGTATTGCCGAGTTTTTGCGACAAATGATCATTGTCATTGGCGGGATTGCAGCCTTGTTTTTTGTATCGGTAGAACTCTCTTTGCTGATGCTGGCTACCATTCCCATTTTTGCCATTGTAGCTGTGTTTTTTGGAAAATTCATCAAGAAATTATCCAAAGAGGCTCAGGATAAGGTGGCCGATTCCAATACCATCGTCGGCGAAAGCCTGCAGGGGATTGCCAATGTAAAAGCCTTTACCAACGAAGCCTTTGAAATGCTGAGGTATAAATTTGCAGTCGCCGATATCAAAAAAATCGCGATCAGAGGCGGTCTTGCCCGCGGGGCCTTTTCCTCCTTTATCATCTTTTGTATTTTTGGAGCAATCGTGCTTTTGGTCTGGTATGCGGTCAAACTTCAAAATGCCGGAGAATTGAGTCAGGCCGATTTGATTACATTCATTTTGTATACCATTTTTGTTGGGGCTTCCATTGGGGGCTTACCGATTCAATATGCGCAAATTCAAAAAGCCATTGGTGCCACAGAACGCGTATTTGACCTTATCGATGAAGAACCCGAAATCATAGAGGAAGAGTCTTCCCCGCAGCCTATTCACGGAAAATTAAGTTTTAAGAATTTAAAATTTGCTTATCCGACCCGTTCGGAACTCAGCGTTTTGAAGAACATCAGTTTTGAAGCTAAAGAAGGAGAAACCATCGCTATTGTTGGACCCAGCGGTGCGGGTAAATCGACAATTGCCTCTTTAATTTTAAGATTTTATGAGCCACAGGAGGGGCAAATGCTGCTGGACGATATACCCGCTTCCGAGTTTACGCTACATGACTTAAGAAGCCAGATGGCGATAGTACCACAGGATATTTTGCTTTTTGGAGGGACTATAAAAGAGAACATTGCTTATGGAAAACCAGACGCCACCAACGAGGAAATTCTGGAGGCGGCCAAAAAAGCCAATGCCCACGATTTTATCATGTCTTTTCCGGAGCAGTACGAAACGATTGTAGGCGAACGCGGGGTTCAGCTTTCCGGAGGTCAGCGCCAGCGGGTAGCTATTGCCAGAGCAGTGCTCAAAAATCCTGTAATTTTGATTTTGGATGAAGCCACGAGCTCGTTGGATTCAGAGTCGGAGCAACTGGTTCAGGAAGCCTTGGACAAGCTGATGAAGGGCAGAACTTCATTTGTGATTGCTCACCGACTGTCGACTATCAAAAATGCTGACCAGATTCTGGTCCTGGAAAACGGTGAAATTTTGGAAAAAGGAACCCACGCGGAGTTGCTGGAACAGGAAAACGGACTTTATTCCAAATTGATTCAGTTGCAGATGGAACTCAACTAGGCTATGAATTTGAAGGGCAATGGGTTGATATCTTATCATAAATCTAGTAAGATTAAACCCGCCTGCTTGTCTTGGACGGGCAGGATCAGAAGAAAAAAATAAAAACATCACAGGATTGCTTACGCGTAATTTTTTACTTTAGAGGCTTCCAATTTTAAACACCGTATCGCTATGTCACCACTCAAAACCTCGTTTCCAAAACATAAAATGAAAGTTGTTCTTTTGGAAAGTATAAGTCAGTCGGCTGTAGAGTCTTTCAAAAAAGCGGGTTACACCCAAATTGAGCAGCATGCCGGGGCTTTATCCGGGGAAGAGCTGGATGAGGTTTTGAAAGATGCCAAAATCCTGGGGGTGAGATCCAAAACCCAACTGACGGAAGAGGTGATTCAAAAGGCAAAAAAACTGGTAGCGATAGGTTGTTTCTGTATTGGAACAAATCAGGTCGATTTGGATGCGGCCAATAAAGCCGGGGTTTGCGTTTTTAATGCGCCGTTTAGCAACACGCGTTCTGTGGCCGAACTGGTTATTGCTTCTGCGATTATGCTGATAAGAAGAATCCCGGATAAAGATAAGGCCGCGCATGCCGGAGAATGGGATAAAAGCTCTGAAAATGCTCACGAAATACGAGGTAAAAAACTTGGCATTGTGGGCTACGGACATATAGGTTCTCAGGTTTCCATTCTTGCCGAAGCCATAGGACTGAAGGTGTTTTATTATGATGTTGAAAATAAGTTACCACTTGGGAATGCCGAAGAGGTGGAGGATCTAAAAACCCTGGTTCAGGATTGTGATATTATCACCCTTCACGTTCCCGGAAATAATGGAACCAAGCGTTTATTTAACGAGGAGAAACTGAATTGGTTTCAAAACGGTCAATTATTAATCAATATGAGCCGTGGTGATGTGGTGGATATCGATGCTTTAAAAAAGGCCTTGGATGAAGAGCGTATCGGTGGTGCCGCTTTAGATGTCTTTCCTGAAGAGCCCAAAAACAAAGCTGAAAAATTCACCTCCCCCCTGCAAAACGTGTCCAATGTGATTTTAACGCCTCATATTGGCGGTTCCACGGAAGAAGCCCAATGGAATATTGGGGTGGATGTGTCCGGGAAACTCATCAAATATATCGAAAGCGGAGCCAGCCTTGGCAGCCATTCTATACCCGAGTTATCCTTACCTAAAATGGAGGATACGCACAGAATCTTGCATATCCACAAAAATGTGTCTGGGGTGCTTTCTGAGATCAACTCCAAAATTTCTAAACTGAATGTCAACATTCTCGGACAGTATCTGAGCACCAATTTGGAAGTGGGCTATGTGGTGCTGGATATTTCCAAAAACGACTCCCTGGACACCTTAAAAGAGCTTAAAAAGATAGATCACACGATAAGTGCAAGGATACTTTACTAGGAGAATGCATTCCTGAGGAATACGATGAAGCTTGGTATCAAAACCTGCAGGTTATCTGGTTTTTAACCAGCCTGTAATGCTGAGGCGTTTATCCTGTATGACTTCTTTGACCTCGTGTTCCAGGCGCTGACTTTCAAAAATGACTACTCTGCCGGGTAGAGGATGAACGACGACTTCCGGCAGGCCTTCCGGATACAGCACCAATTCTCCTCCGTTGGAGGTTTTCCAGGAATCATCGTTGAGGTAACACACCAGAGAAAGTTTTCGCCTGTCGTCGTTTTGAAAAGTATCGATATGCTTTTTGTAAAAAGTTCCTTTGGGATACACGGCATAGTGAAATTCCTGATGCAGAAGTCCCATAAAGCAGGTTTTGTTCAGGTAATTTTTGAAGGCATTTATCTTGTCAAAAAAGCCTTTTTCTACTGCATTTGCCTTCTGCTCATCGATCCACTGTATATAATCTCCACGAATGCTTTTCTCTACAGACTCATTTAATTTATTGCCAATACCGGCTTTCTTGAGTTCACTATGCCTGTAAAGCGTTTTGATGTCTTCCCTTAACGAATTGACCGTAGGCTCTTCAAAAAAAGAATCACAGATAGAATAGCCCTGATCCAGGATATCGGAAATGATACGCTCGTAAAGCGGATGTTCTTCATAAGAGAGCGCATCGGTAAGCCGTTCTGTACGCATTGAAAAGCTTTAATTTTAGTTTACAAATTTAGTCGATAAATGATTAACCTGATATCCTTTTTCAGGGGACGGCATAGGTTGTTGTTTTTGAAATTCAAATGGAGGCTTTGGTGGTTTTAGAATCCACAGACCTCTCGACTGCGCCTGCCTGCATTCTGCAAAGTCAGGCAGGCTCGAGGTGACAACTGTTTATGTCAGGTCGAGCCCCTGGAAATTTTAGGACTTCATTTAATGCAAAGTGACGTTTTTTACATGTTTTAGCATCGAGCGGAGTCGAGATGTAGATGGTTCTCGACTCCGCTATTAGTTTTACATTTTATATTTATAAGAAGTTTAATCATATTAAATTTCTGAAAAACCAGAGGAGCAAGGTGAACTATCTCGACTCTTGAAATTTAAGCTTCATATCGAGCATTAGTCCTTGCACCCTCTTTAGGTTTTGGTACCATTTAGAATGTAAAGCTTTTAGGCTTATTAATAGCGTTAGTACTCAGACCTATTGGTTCTTCAGGTTTTTAATAGCTAATTCAAAGTTATGGAAAATATTGTTACAGGAATTGACATTTCAAAAGACACTTTAGATTATTGCTGTTTGAACAGCAATGATGTACAAGTTAAAAACAGAGGT
>NZ_FNCW01000021.1 GCF_900099815.1 Psychroflexus sediminis
AGTGATGCTGGCATAAAGCTTAGCATGGGTATAAAAGCTCAAGATAATGCCTTTGCTGAACGAGTAAACGGTACTATAAAGAACGAATATTTAAACCTATGGCATATTGATAACTTAAGAGTTTTACGAGCCAAAGCCAAGAAAGCTGTAGAGCATTATAACACTAAAAGACAACATGATAGTTTGAGTGGGAAAACCCCAAAAGAATTTAAAAATTATGTTTTAAATTTGGATAGCCAAGAAAGACCAATGACGATCATATATGCTGATGGTAATTATAAAATCAAAGAGGCATTGAAGCACCATAGCTTAAACCCAAATGAAGAGCCTCAGGCTCATAATTGTCCGATAGAATTATGAAAATAATCAATTAGTATATTAACCAAAACGGTCAACGCTATTTAGGGAAGGTCAATCATCATTCTAAAACCAAAAACCCCGGTTAAAAACACCAGAGCCAATAGTGAAAGCGCTACAATTAATTTTAGCCTAAATGAGTTCAAAATGGTTTGTTTTTACAATGAATTACAAATCAAATACTGATTTGCAAATGGTATAGACCAAATCCTTAAGGTTTAGCAAAATGCTTGGGTCAAATATAGCATAAATCCGAAACCTGATAACAAAGATTAAAAAGGATTAAAATGAAAATTTATCATTAGTTATAGAACTGTAGAATTCTTTAAGGGAGACTTATTGGAATCAAACACGTGTAAATTTTATCTTACTTCTGTACTAAAAGCTTTAAAATTCACTTGCTTTGGTATAACCTCGATTTTTGATTTAGAGGTTTAAAAATTCTGAACCTTTATCCTTACAAGATTTCACGATCTAATGCTTGCGAAGTAGTTAAAATTTACGGTCAAACCCTAATCAAAGTATAAAATTTAATTATATGTTTGTAAAGCATTTATTCGTTATATAGAGCAATAAATAAAAATAATTCTCAAATATATAAGCTTATGGAATTGATACTACCAGAACCCTTGATACATATTTTTCTTATGTCTTTATTTGGAATAAACATAATCTTATCCCTTCACATACTCATAGTTCAGAAGCAATTGATGGATAAAGTTATATTCATATCCATAATTTGGATTTTACCTATACTTGGAATTATAGTTTACTATGCATCAGTATATGTATTTTTTGATGAAGAAAAAAGGAATCTTACACCTTAAGTGCAGGTTACCCTAGCCCTGATTGCAGCGAAAAGCCCGCACCCCCAATCCCCAAAGCCTTGGGGGAGGGGGAGGACTTGAAGCGGAAAGCAGGTTCCCGGCTCCGAAAATATTAAAACTCCGATGTAAAGTGAAATGTAATATTTGGATATTTCTGCTGTGTCATCTGTAAGGAGAACTCAGAGTCGGCCAGGAATACGAGCTGGTCTGACTTGTCATGCGCTAAAAACTTAGCCTTCACCCGTTTGAATTCTTTAAACTCTTCACTTTTAGGGTCTTTTGGCTCTATCCAGCAGGCTTTATGAACATTGATATTCTCATACGAACATTTCGCACCGTATTCGTGTTCCAGTCTGTATTGAATAACTTCATACTGAAGCGCGCCAACAGTTCCAATAATTTTCCTGTTGTTGAGTTCCAGGGTAAACAACTGCGCCACCCCTTCATCCATCAACTGTTCAATACCTTTATTGAGTTGTTTGGATTTCATCGGATCAGCATTGTTGATATATCTAAAATGCTCGGGCGAGAAATTGGGGATGCCTTTGTATTGAAGGATTTCGCCCTCGGTAAGGGTGTCTCCAATTTTGAAGGTTCCTGTATCATGAAGACCTACAATATCACCGGGAAACATCTCATCTACAATTTCCTTTCGCTCTGCGAAAAAGGCATTGGGACTGGAAAATTTCAGGTTTTTATTGCTTCTGACGTGTAAATAGGGTTTGTTTCTTTCAAATTTTCCAGAAACGACTTTCACAAAGGCAAGCCTGTCTCTGTGGCGAGGATCCATGTTGGCATGAATCTTAAACACAAACCCGGTAAACTTATCTTCCTCGGGCCGGATTTCTCTAATGTCACTTTGCTTTGGCCGGGGTGGCGGAGCAATTTCAATAAAGCAATCCAGCAATTCACGCACTCCAAAGTTATTTAAGGCTGAACCAAAAAACACAGGTTGCAATTCTCCTCTTTTATATTGATCTATATCAAATTCAGGATAAACGCCTTGTGCAAGCTCAAGCTCTTCTCTCAAGGTGTCCGCAGAATCGGTGCCGATGAGTTGGTCGATTTCATCCGTAGATAAATCACTAACCTGAATTGTTTCTTCGATATCTTTTTTGGGATCTCCTGTAAACAGGTTAACGTTTTTCTCCCAGATGTTGTAGATGCCCTTAAAATCATAACCCATTCCGATAGGAAAACTCAGGGGGGTCACGTGGAGACCAAGCTTTTGTTCGATTTCATCCAAGAGTCCAAAGGCATCTTTACCCTCTCTATCCATTTTATTGATGAAAACGATGATGGGGATGTTTCGCATTCTGCAAACCTTAACCAGTTTTTCCGTTTGCTCCTCAACCCCTTTTGCGACGTCAATGACAACTATGACACTGTCAACGGCGGTTAAGGTTCTGAAGGTGTCTTCAGCAAAGTCCTTATGCCCTGGGGTGTCAAGGATATTGATTTTTATGTTTTTATACTCAAACCCTAAAACGGATGTGGCTACCGAAATACCTCTCTGGCGCTCAATCTCCATAAAGTCACTGGTAGCCGTTTTTTTTATTTTATTATTTTTAACGGCTCCTGCTTCTTGGATAGCACCTCCAAACAGAAGTAGTTTTTCAGTTAAAGTAGTTTTACCAGCGTCAGGGTGAGATACAATACCGAAAGTTCTTCGGCGATTGATTTCCTTATTTATTTTCATGCGGCAAATTTAATTTTTTATACACTGAAATCAATCATTTTCACCTATTTATTGATGTTTTTTGCTTAAAAAAAATAAAAATGTTTAATATCTTTAATCTATATTTGTGTTAAATTAACTAATACATGAGAATAACTACTTCATCTCTTCTGTTCTTGGTTTTAGTGATTTTTCAAGGTTTTTGGGCAAATGCCCAAGAAGGGAAATCCTATCTTCCAAATCCTTTTGTAGAACTTATGCAAAAATTGGCGGCGACTGGTGTGGTTGAAGGTTTAATTTACGCAGACTTCAACGCTAATGGCACCAGAGATACAGGAGAGCCTGGCCTGGAAGGGGTTCGTGTTATTATCGTAAATTCAAATGGGAACGGGCAAACAACACCAACCAATGCTGATGGGCGATGGTCTGCAGAAGTGATTGAAGGTAATGCTAATCTCATCATGGATTTGTCGAGTCTTTCTGCAGGATATCTGCAAACTGAAGGCTCCGATCCAAGTTCTGTTCAAATTATAGCAAACGATACAGTCCAGGCTGAAACCAAAGGTTTCACTTTCCAGGGCGATGCTTCAGGACATCTGTATTCTGATACCAACGGGAATGGAGTTCAGGATTCTCTTGAAATTGACCTGCCAGATGTAGATGTGCTTATTACAGATCAGTACGGCAATACGCAAACAGTTATAACGGATTCAAGTGGAGACTGGCTGGCAACGGTTTTATTTGGACCTGTTGAAGTTAATGTAGATGAAACTGATGCTGATTTTCCAACTGGAGCTTTCCAAACAGAAGGGACAAATCCTTCTACGCATAGCATTCCGAGTGGAGAGGAAACATTTACTGAAAATGACGGATTTTTTGAATCTGGAATTTTGTCTGGAATAGTCTATTTTGATGAAAATGGAACCGGGAATCAAGATTCCGGAGAACCAGGAATAGCCAATATACCTGTTGAGATAAGAACCTCCTTAAGCGATACAATTAACCTTGCGACAGATGCGGCTGGAAATTGGAGTATAAGGGTTCCTGCCGGTACAACAGAATCCCTTATCGATGAAAATGCTCCTGGATTTCCCACCGGAGCTTCGCAGACTGAAGGTAATAACCCAACGACTACAGAGGTTGTGAATGGGCAAACTTATGAAGAGTTTGATGGGTTTTTGGGTTCAGGAATTTTAAGGGGGCATTTATATTTTGATGAAGATGGAAATGGGGTACAGGACATAGGTGAAGCCGATATGCCAGATGTAGATGTAGAAATTATCGATTCTTTCGGTAATGTTACGATACTGGTTACAGATGTCAATGGAGATTGGTCTGTGGAGGTGCCAGCAGGCAACACGTTTTCCAATATTGATCAGCAAGATCCAGATTTTCCTCAAGGCGCAGTTCAAACAGAAGGCACAGATCCAACATTGACTCAAGTCATTGCCGGAAATGATATTTTATCAGATATAGACGGATTTTTTGAAACCGATCCCGAACTAGAGGGGACTTTATCAGGTCATTTATATTCAGATACCAATGGCAATGGAACTCAAGATGCTGGGGAACCCAATCTGCCTAATATTGATGTACAAATCACAGATACATTTGGCGAGGTAACACTTCTGGAAACAGATGCTAATGGAGATTGGTCGATTGTTATTCCTTCAGGAACTACAACCTCAGACATTCTTCAAAGTGATCCTGATTTTCCGGTGGGTGCCGTCCAAACTGAAGGAACAGATCCAACTATTACTTTTGTTCCAGCAGATACTTCAGTAGTGTCAGATAACGACGGTTTCTTTAGTATTGAACCCAGTTTGGTGGGGGTATTGCAGGGTCATCTTTACTTCGATAGTAACGGTAATGGAGTTCAGGATGTTGGAGAGCCAGACATGCCCAATGTTGATGTGGAAATAATCGATGTTTTTGGAGATGTCACACTTCTTGAAACAGATGTAAATGGAGACTGGTCTATAGAAGTGCCTGCAGGAAATACCTTTTCCAATATAGACCAACAAGATCCAGATTTTCCAACGGGCGCAACCCAGACTGAAGGAACAGATCCTTCACTTACCTTCGTTGTAGCTGATGAAACCACACTTTCTGACTTGGATGGATTTTTTATTCCAGATGCAAATTTGAGCGGAACATTGGTAGGTCACCTTTATTTCGATACAAATGCTAATGGTAATCAAGAGATTGGAGAACCAGACCTGGCTAATGTGGATATTGAGATTATCGATGTTTTTGGAGATGTCAGCATCATAGAATCCGATGTGAACGGTGACTGGTCTATCGAAGTACCTGCTGGTAACACCTTTTCTAATATTGATCAGCAAGATCCTGATTTCCCTGCTGGAGCAATTCAAACGGAAGGAACTGACCCAACGTTAACTTTTGTGCCACAAGACGATACTGTGTTATCCGATAATGATGGTTTTTTCCTGACAGATCCTAATCTTTTAGGTACCTTATCAGGTCATCTGTATTTAGATGCAAACGGCAATGGAATTCAGAATTCCGGTGAATTAGATTTAAGTGACATTGAAGTATTAATCACTGATGTTTTTGGAAATACATCTACCGTTGTGACCAATGCGAACGGAAACTGGTCTGTTGAAGTACCTGCTGGTAACACAGTTTCTGATATTAATCAGCAGGATGCGAACTTTCCTCAGGGAGCCGTCCAAACCGATGGTACCGATCCAACTACGACCTTCGTAAATGTTGGCAACACGACTTTTTCTGAAGATGATGGTTTCTTTGTTCCGACACCAGATACAACAGGGAATTTGTTGGGCCATTTGTATTTTGACGATAATGGTAATGGTACTCAGGATTCAGGTGAACCTGATATGCCCAATGTGGATGTCGAAATCATTGATGTATTTGGCGTGGTTAGTTTAATCGAAACCGATGTAAACGGGGATTGGTCTATTGAAGTTCCAGCAGGTAATACCTTTTCTAATATAGATCAACAAGATCCCGATTTCCCAACTGCTGCAATACAAACTGAAGGTACAGATCCTAGCTTAACATTTGTGATTGCCAATGCATCAACACAGTCTGATAAGGATGGATATTTTATACAAGATCCTAATATTACAGGCTCACTTTCAGGGCATCTGTATTTTGACAATAACAGCAATGGAGTTCAGGATAATAATGAGCCCGATATGCCAAATGTTTTAGTTCAGGTTGTTGATGGGGACGGTATCAGTCAAAATTTAACGACTGATATTAACGGTAATTGGACAGCTCAGGTAGCAGAAGGTTCAGTAATTTCAACCATCGATGTTGAAGATTCCAATTTCCCTCAAGGAGCCACTCAAACACAGGGAAATAATCCAACCACCACTCAAGTGAGTGCTGGAGATGATATTGCTGAGGAAGCAGACGGTTTTTTTACGCCAAATCAATCAGGAACGCTTAGCGGCATTGTTTATGAAGATCAAAATAACAATTCTACTCAAGATAATGGAGAACCTGGTATTGAAGGAGTAGAAATTGAAATTTTAGAATCAGACGGAGTCACAAGCACAATCATTACTGACGCTAACGGAGAATGGTTTGTTACTGTTTCGATTGGCAATACAACTTCCACTATTAATACTAATGGACCTAATTTTCCTCAAGATGCTGTCCAGACGCAGGGAACCAATCCTACAATTTCTTTTGTGGGATCAAACGCAAATGTTTCTGAAGTTCCAGATGGATATTTTATTGAAGAAAAAACAGGCATTCTAACAGGGAGACTTTATTTTGACGACAACGGAAACAGTACTCAAGATGGGCTAGAAGAAGGCATATCGAATGTGAGTATTAGAATTACCGACTCTTCTGGAAGTCTATTTGAGACGGAAACCGAAAGTAATGGGGATTGGTCTATCGAGGTAATACCAGGTCAAACCCTATCAGAAATCGATAAAGAAGATCCGGATTTTCCTGAAAATGTAACTCAAACTGAAGGAACAGACCCCACAACAACCTTAGTCATTTCTGGTGAAACTGTCAATTCTGACAACGACGGATTCTTAATTGACGGCCTAGAAATATTTAATGCCATTGCATCCGAAGGAAGTGCTTTCAACAATACCTTTTTCAGAATAAAAGGAATTGAAAATTATCCAAACAATTCAGTTCAAATTTTCAACAGACAGGGAGTCAAAGTTTTTGACGTGACGGGTTATGATAATGATGAATATAACCTGAGGTTTAATGGTTACAGTGAAGGAAATATTACAATTCAAAAAGATAAACGTTTACCGACTGGCACTTATTTCTATATTTTAAATTACGTAAATAGAGACGGAGAGCCTATACGAAAGAATGGATATTTACATTTAAATTAATACTGAATGATGACTAAAAGTCGAATTCTATATACTAGCCTAATGTTTTTGCTTCTTTTATTGAGTAGCACATCGGGTTTTGCGCAGCAAGATCCAAATTTTACTCAGTATATGTATAACACATTAAGCATTAATCCAGCGTATGCCGGCTCTAGAAACGTGTTTAGTGCTGTGGCATTATACAGGTCGCGATGGATGGGATTCGACGGTGCTCCTACTTCTCAAACCCTATCTGCCCATTCCCCTATCAGAGACGGAAAAATGGGCCTGGGATTTAATATTGTAAATGACAAAATCGGGATTACGACCCAAACCGATATCAATGCTGTTTACAGCTATTCATTAGACGTTTCCAGGTTTACCAAATTATCTTTTGGCCTTAATGCCGGAGTCAACCTGTTAAGTGTCGACTATAATGAGCTGAATATCTTTGACCCAAATGATCCTGAGTTTAACAATAATATAGACAATAAAATTTCGCCTCAGATTGGGTTAGGGGCATTATTATACAACGATCGATATTTTGTAGGGCTAAGTGTTCCTGCCTTATTGAGAACAGACCGGTTTTCAGAAAATTCTGTGGCAGATGCTACTGTTAGAGATCGTCTGCATTATTACCTAACTGCAGGTTTAGTTTTTGACATAAACCCGGCTTTGAAATTTAAGCCTTCTTTATTAGTTAGGCATGTAAGTGGAGCGCCTTTATTAGCTGAGCTTTCATCAAATTTTCTGATTAATGATAAATTTACACTTGGTGCAGCATACAGGTTGAATTCTGCATTTTCAGGTTTGTTTGCATTTCAAGTTAGCGATGCAATTTTAATGGGTATTGCTTACGACAGAAATATATCAACATTATCTAGTTACAATGACGGCTCGTTGGAATTTTTCGCGAGATTTGAACTATTCAAGAAATACAAAAAAATGTATACACCAAGATTCTTCTAAAACATGAAATTGAATTTTAAACATATTTTTTTCCTATTGTCGCTTCTTTTTTTTGGTGTTGTAAACGCTCAAATTGATAAGTTAAAAGAAGCCGATGAGATGTTTGAAGGTTACGCTTTTATTGATGCGCAGAAGATTTATCTTGAGGTTGCGAAAAGCGGTTATGAATCTGAAAATTTATTCAAAAAGCTTGGAGATTCTTACTATTTCAACAATGACCAGGAAAGTGCTTTAGAGTGGTATCAAAAGCTCTATGAGTTAAATCCTAAGCTTCCAAAAGAATATTTATTCAGATATGCTCAGGCGTTGAAAAGTGCTAAGCGATATGATATGTCAGATCAGATCATGCTGGAGTTTGATGCCTTGAACGAGAATGACAGTAGAGTTCTGAAGCTTAAACGAGAGCGTAACTATCTGGAGCTTATCGATATGCAGTCTGGAAGATTCAAAATAAATAGGTTACCAATCAATTCTGAATATTCTGAATTTTCACCTTCATTTTATAATGATAAACTGGTATTTGCGTCCAATAGACCCATCTCATCGTCCGTGAAACGGGTTCATGAGTGGAACAATCAACCTTACCTCAATTTATACACCGTCGAACTATCAGATTCTTTAGACATTGAATCCCAGCCAACTGAGTTTTCAGAGGTTTTAAATTCTAAATTTCATGAGTCCTCGGCCGTATTTACAAGTGATGGAAAAACAGTTTATTTTACAAGGAATAATTTTTCAGGAAATAAACTTAATCGCGGTGAAGATGGCGTGAGTTATTTGAAATTATTTAAGTCAGAATTGAATGCTGATAATTCCTGGACAAAGCCGCAAGAACTGCCTTTCAACAGCGATAATTACTCTGTTGCTCATCCGGCACTTAGCAATGATGATAAAACGCTTTATTTTTCCTCTGATATGGACGGTACTCTTGGTATGTCAGACATTTTCCGAGTCCAGATTTTAGATGAAAATACCTACAGTGAACCACAAAATCTTGGAAATTTTATTAATACTGAGGGTCGAGAAAGTTTTCCCTTTATAAGTCAAGATAATTTGCTTTATTTTTCATCAGACGGACACCTAGGTTTAGGAGGTCTAGACGTTTTTGTTGCTGTAATAAAGGAAAATGGAGAGCTTGGAGAGGTATTTAATCTTGGGCGACCTATCAATAGTAATAAAGATGATTTTAGCCTTATCATAAATTCTGAATTGAAAAAAGGGTTTTTCGCTTCCAATAGAGAGGATGGGGATACAAATGATAATTTATATTCCATAGTACAGCTTGAAAAGCTAATGACTGCTTGTTCACAGTTGTTAAACGGTAAAATCTTTACAGCTGACGGGGAAGAAGCCCTCACCGATGCTAAAGTTGAATTGTTCGATGAAGATTTAAATTTATTAAAATCGACCAAGACCAATTCTGAAGGTTTTTATCAGTTTGAAGTTGACTGCGATACCCGATACGTGGTGAGAGTTTCTAAAGACGGTTTTGCTACCATAGAAGAATTAGTGAAAACGTCTTCTGATTTCGGAACTGAAAACACACTTAATTTTAGACCAGAGACTGGAAATGAACTGGGTGTTACCAAAGCAGATAAAGGTGATGACTTAAGTCAGTTACTTCAGTTAGACCCCATTTATTTTGATATAGACAAGTTTCAAATTCGTCCAGATGCTGAAGTAGAGTTGCAGAAAATTATTGCTGTGATGAAATCTTATCCAAATATGCGCATAGACATCAGGTCTCATACCGATAGTAGAGCAGGAGATGCTTATAATAAAATCTTATCGGATAAGCGGGCTACAGCTACGATGGATTATATCATTGAAAAGGCTGCAATTGAGTCCTACCGTATTTCAGGAAGAGGTTATGGAGAAACTCAGCCCGTCAATAATTGTTCAAACGGGGTTTCATGCTCAGAAGCAGAACATGCGTTAAACCGCAGGTCAGAATTTATCATTTTGAATGAAAATGAAACCCCGGAAAACATCAAAAGAGAAATAATCGCCTCTGAAAGAAATAAAGTTAACACGACAAAAAACTCAACTTCAGAAGGGGTTTATTACGATTTTAAAAATTCTAAAGAAGAAGTCTATACAGTGCAAATAGGAGCATTTAGCAAAAACTCAAATATTCAGTTCGATAAGGTAGAGCATGTATTTAGCCACGTATACAAGGATGGTTATAAACGATACTTTTCTTCTATTTTTTCAACCAGAAAAGAAGCTGAAAACTATAAAGTGAAACTTAGAAATCAGGGTATAGAAGGTGCATTTGTAGTTGGGCTTCGCGGAGAGAGTCGGTTTTAAGTAGAATAAATCAATACTAAATAATTCATAAATAGCAACTTTTCATTGCTGCAGATTTCCTTATTTGTACTCAAATACAAGTTATTTTGTACTTTTGGAAATATGAAAGAAAAAGTTACCAATTACGTGATTTTAGTGGATGAAAATGATAATCCGCTAGGGACAATGGAAAAAATAGAAGCTCATGAAAAGGCTAAACTTCATCGTGCTTTTTCAGTTTTTATTTACAATTCAAATAAGGAGTTAATGCTTCAGCAAAGGGCTTTGTCAAAATATCACACGCCAGGCCTTTGGACGAATACCTGTTGCAGTCATCAACACCTGGATGAAACCAATATAGAGGCCGGGAAACGCCGCCTTCAGGAAGAAATGGGGTTTACAACCGAGCTTCAAGAAACAATTTCATTCATTTATAAAGCCCCGTTTGACAATGGTCTTACTGAGTATGAATACGATTATATTCTAGTGGGTGAATATGATGATGACCCAAATCCAAATCCGGAAGAAGTCAATGCTTGGAAATGGATGAAACTTGAAGATATTGAAGTCGATATCAGGGAAAACCCTGAAAAATATACAGAATGGTTCAAAATTATTTTTGAAAAACATAAAAGTGAAATGATAAAATCTTCAACTTAATTATATGAAAGTAACAGTACATCGTAAAGCTCATTTCAATGCAGCACATAGATTATATAGAAAGGATTGGGATTTTGAGAAGAACGAAGAGGTTTTCGGCAAATGTAATAACCCGAACTACCATGGACATAACTACGAACTTATCGCTTCGGTAACCGGTGAAATTGATCCTGAAACCGGTTATGTTATGGATGTGAAACTATTAAAGGATCTTATTAAATCTGAAGTTGAAGACGCTTTCGACCATAAAAACTTGAATGAACAAGTTCCAGAATTTCAAAGTCTAAACCCGACAGCTGAAAATATTTCCGTGGTGATATGGAATAAACTCAAGCCAAAACTGAAAGATGGACATGAGCTAGAAATTACGCTCTATGAAACGCCTAGAAATTTCGTAACTTATAAAGGAGAATAAGATGTCATTAGAAAAAGGAGAAAAAGCACCACATTTCGAACTTAAGGATCAGAACGGGAATATGTTCGATTCAAAAGAGGTCATAGGGAAGAAGCCTGCTGTGATTTACTTTTATCCAAAAGATTTTACACCTGGATGTACAAAAGAAGCCTGTAATTTTAGAGACAGCTACGAGGAATTTCAAGAAGCCGGGGCAGAAGTGATAGGAATCAGTAATGACTCAGAAAAGTCTCATGCCAAATTCGCTAAAAAGTATAAACTTCCCTTTATTTTACTTTCTGACGCCAATGGAAGAGTAAGAAAGAAATTTGAAATAAAGAAAAGTCTCCTGGGATTGGTTCCGGGGAGAGAAACTTTCGTTATTGATTCTGAAGGACATGTAATTTTCAAATTCAATAGCCTTGATGCTTCTAAGCACATGAAGAAAGCATTAAAAGCCATTAAACATTTGGATTGATGCTTTATCCACTTAAATTTAACTCAATTCTTAAAGAAAAAATCTGGGGAGGCCATAAGCTACATTTTAAATCTAATACCGATATACCCGGAAAAAAAATAGGTGAGAGTTGGGAAGTAAGCGGAATTAAGCATGAGACGTCAATTGTTGAAAACGGTAAACTTCAGGGTAAAAATCTCCAAGAATTACTTGCAGAGTTCAAAGAAGACTTGGTGGGTAAATCAGTTTTTCAAAGGTTTAAAAATGAATTTCCAATTCTTATCAAATTCATAGAAGCCAGGGAGAACCTTTCTGTCCAGGTTCATCCAGACGACCAACTTGCCAAAAAGCGCCATAAGAGTTTTGGTAAAACCGAAATGTGGTATGTTGTTGAAAATGAAGATGATGCCAGAATAATCATTGATTTTAAGACATCAATTACAATTGACGCCTATGAGGAATTGCTGAATCAAGATGCTTTGGAATCTGCTCTAAATACTGTAAAAGTCAAGGAAGGCGATTCCTTTTTTATCAAACCTGGTTTGGTTCATGCCATTGGAGCTGGTGTCTTGCTAGCTGAAATCCAGCAAACTTCAGATATTACTTACCGACTTTATGACTGGAACAGAACAGATATTGATGGAAATTCAAGAGAGCTGCATACAGATTTAGCTTTAGAGGCTATTGATTTTAGCGGTAACTCTGACTATAAAATCAGATATAATCCCAAACTTAATTCTAAAGTAACATTAGCGGACACGCCTTATTTCGTTACCAATTTTATAGAGATTAAAGGCTTTATTGATCTGGATTACTCAGAAATGGATTCGTTTGTTATCCTTATGAACGTTGGCACTTCTGCTGTTTTTATCATTTATAAAAGCATGAGTTATCAGCTCTTTCCTAAAGAAACTATTCTTATACCGGCATGTCTTCAAAAGATAAGCCTTGAATCAGAAGGAAGCAAACTTTTAGAAATAAGCATTTAGTTTTAAAATTAGTTTACTTTTGCGAAAAATTAATTTTCAATACAATGGCTAGTAAAAAACAACTCAAAAAAGAATTAAACGATCGTTTCGGTGAAATCATCGACGGTGCACTGATCAATCAAGAAGCAAATTCAGAAGATCTTAAAGAAAAGACAGAAGAACTTGTTGATGAAGTCATAGCTGAATTTGACCAGCAAATTGAGCAAATCAATAAAAAAGATGTAGAAAACAGGAGTAAACACCTAAAATCTGTTAGAGAGTCAGTAAACAAAAAGGCTGATGAGTTTATAAAAAAACTTAACAACGTTTAATTTCACTTTTCAAAACTGGAGTTGTTGATTTATCCATTAGGAAGACTATCAATAACTTCAGTTTCTACACTTTCCGCATCATTTTCCTTTCTGTCTTCAATAAGTTGTTTCAACTGCTTCCCGTAGAGCGACTTTTGTATAGGCTTCTCTAAGGAATTATAAACCGTATCTAAATATTTAATATTAGCATCAAAGGCTTCAGATAGGATGACATAAGGTGATATTTCCAAATCCTTATTGTTGAGAGCAAAATTCACAGTGTATAGATATTTCCTTTTCAGTATAGAATTAAATCGTCTGTTTAAGCTATCCAATTTCATCTCCTCCTGAGCTTTACTAGCATTAAAGTTTGCCTCAATAAGTTCCAATCTTTGACTATTGAAACGTTTTACAACCTCATTGTATTCCTCTAGTTTCTTTTGGTTGTCAAATTCTGAAACAATTTTCAGATCCATGCTATAATTTTTTAAGGAGGTGGTCAAAGCTAAGTCTCCTGGTTCAGCGAAGAAGCTGATCACTTCTGCATAATCATCCCCATCATTTCTGTCCAATTCTATAAACATGATTTGTGGTTCTTCCAGAAAAGTGCTGAAAGCAAATTCAGATGTTCCAGATATTTGGATAGAATCTACGTTGACCAGGCTGGAATCCCCTATTTTTTGCAGATAAAGAGAGCCCTTTTTTAGACCAGCAATATCCCCGGTGATAAATAGATTGTCATTTTTGTTTTGACATGATGTCAAAATAACTGTAAAGATGAGAAGTGATAAAAAATATTTCATAAAGTGTGATTATAAGTTAGACGCGATTTCCATTAATATTGTGCAGCCCAAGGCTGCGTAAGTACCTAAAACGTAGCCAAATACAGCAAGCAAAACACCAACGCTGGTGAGTGAAGGGTGAAAAGCAGAAGCAACAACTGGTGCAGAAGCTGCACCGCCTACGTTGGCTTGACTACCTACAGCTAAAAAGAAGTAAGGTGCTCTGATGAGTTTTGCTACTAAAATAAGCAAGCCAGCGTGGATACTCATCCATACAAGACCTATAAGTATTAACCCAGGGTTCTCGAATACAGCGGCAAGGTCCATTTTCATACCTATAGTGGCTACAAGAAAGTAAATAAAGATGCTGCCGATTTTACTTGCACCGGTTCCTTCATAGGATTTAGCTTTAGTAAAAGATAGGGCCACTCCAAAAAAAGTAGCGATGGTGATCATCCAGAAAAAGGTGGAAGAAAATGATGCTAAAGCTGAACTTCTATCACTAAACACTTCAAAATTCTCCAAAAGGAACTTTGATATATATTCTGAAGCCCAATGAGAAAAACCAACCGCAACAAAGGCTAAACCAAGCATTATCATATAATCTTTGAGTTCAGGTGTTCTCGATACACTGGCGGTATAAGCAGAGACCTTTTGTTTTAATTCTTCAATAGCAGAATTATCAGCTTTTAGCCATTTATCGATTTTTTCAGATCTACCAATTCCGAGTAAAATAATTGCAAGCCATAAATTAGCCACAACAATATCTACTAAAACCATCCCGCCATACTTCTCAGGATTGTATTTAAAGATTTCCAGCATCGCGGCTTGATTGGCCCCGCCACCAATCCAGCTTCCTGCTAGAGTAGATAAACCTCTCCAGACTGCATCTGGACCTGCGCCCCCTACGGTTTCCGGAGAAAAAATCGAGATAAGTAGAATGGCAATTGGCCCACCAATGACTATCCCTACGGTACCGGTCAAAAACATAATCAAAGCCTTGAATCCAAGATTTTTGATGGCTTTTAAATCTATACTTAATGTCATTAAAACCAAAGATGCCGGTAAGAAATATCGGCTAGCCACAAAATAAAGATTAGACGTCGAGTCGCTAATTATATTAAGAGAATTGAAAATAGCCGGGATTAAATAGCACATTAAGAGTGCGGGAACAATTTTATAAAACTTATTCCAGAAGCCAGTCTTGATACTGGAAGTGTAGAATATCAATGCGATAGAAAGCATCAGGATACCTAAAACAACAGCATCATTTGTGAATAAAGGATTTTCTTCCATCTTGAAAATTTAGAGCGTAAAAGTAAAAATTATTAGCAATTATAAGTGGTTATCGCATTTTAAAATACCGGGTCAGAAATTCAGCAACACCATCTTCTTTGGCATTTCCTATGATTTCATTGGCCGCTAATTTCACCTCTTCTTTGGAGTTACCTACAGCTACCCCTAATCCAGAAGCTTCAAGCATTTCAATATCGTTATAATTATCACCAAAACTCATTACACCTGTCATGTCTAGATCAAATTCAGAAGAAATCAAAAAATCAATAGCAGACTTTTTAGAGATTTTTTTGGGCGCTATTTCTATATAAGTCTCTTTGGAACGGTATAAATGTAAGTCTTCATTCAGTTGATTAGATAATTTCTTGTAAAAAGCGTCTATCAGTTTTGCCTCACCCATACACATGATTTTGTGAGCTCCAGTATTAGAGGTTTTCCAAAGTTTCAGGACCTTTTCATTGGACTTAATAATCGGATTTACCTTTGTATTATTAGTTTCCCGCCGGGTCCACTGATCTTTTTGAGGAGCAAACCAGTCATCATTATGGAAAAGACTCAGATGGAGATTGGCTTCATTAGACCTCACAATATCGTTTACCAGGTCAAAAGGAATTGTTGTGGTCTGCTTTACGGCATTATCAATAATAATCAATCCCCCATTATAAGCTACCATTGGCTGTTTAAGGATACCGAGTTGTTTTTGCAAATGTTTCATGGCAGAAGGCATCCTCGAAGAAATGAGAACAATTGGCACTTCATTTTTCAACTGTCTAATTACAGAAATACTTTTCTTAGAAAGTTCTCTTTCAGCATTGAGCAGGGTTCCGTCAATGTCGCTGCAAATAAGTTTTATCATGTTCTATTATACTGAATTTAATACGGCCCAAATTAAAGGGTTTAGGACGTAAGTTTATAAGTTTTAGTAAAATTAATAGGGATATTTATATTGATAATTTACTGAAAGCTTTGCGTTGACTTAATAGTATTCCTTTTATATTTGAAAAAAAAAAATAAAACATGAAATATCTGCTAGCTTTTCTTATTTTTTCACAAACTCTATTGGCCTCAGAGGACTGGGGACAAAATGGTCACCGTACTGTTGGTAAAACTGCAGAAAATTATCTAAAATCGAAGGCCCGTAAAAACATAGACCGCATCCTAAATGGGCAATCCCTGGCTGAGGCCTCTACTTTTGCCGATGAAATTAAAAGCGACAGGGCTTATGATGATTATAAACCCTGGCATTACGCAAACGCACTTTTAAATGAAACATACATTGAATCTGCCAAAAATCCTATGGGTGATATTGTTGTTGGCATTCAAGAATGCATTCGTGAACTAAAATCTGGAAATTTAGATAAAACCAAAGAACAATTTTACCTTAAGATGTTAATACATCTTGTAGGGGATATGCACCAGCCACTTCATTTTGGACTCAAAGAAGACAGAGGGGCAAACGATTTTAATGTAAGATGGTTCAACCAGCCTACCAATATGCATAGTGTCTGGGATACTAAAATGATTGAAAGCTATAATATGAGCTATACGGAGCTTTCAAGAAACCTGTCTGAACTCAGCAAATCTGAAATAAAAGCTATAAAATCTGGAAGCCTTTTAGATTGGGTAGAGGAGGTGCGAGAATTAACCAGAAAAGTTTACAAATCTGCAGAGCCTGGTGATAATTTAAGTTACAGATATATGTATATGTGGTTTGATGTTGCTGAAAGTCAAATGCAAAAAGCAGGAATACGTTTAGCCAAAATTCTCAACGATATTTACGCCTAGCGCTTAGAAATCTTATTTTGAGTAATTTGCTTTTGTCGGGAAGATTTAAACTTTTTCATTGAGTTTTTTCTCAATTTTTTATGTTTAGTAGCTCTTCCCTGAACGCGCTTACGCCACATCCTGAAACTAGAAGGCTTCATTTCTTTTTGCATGATCTTGATAACTTCGCTTTCACTTACCCCAAACTGAAATTCTATGGCTTCAAAAGGAGTTCTGTCCTCCCAGGCCATTTCAATTATTCGGTCTAGTTCTCTTTCCGTAAATTCTTTTTGCATAGTCTATATATATAGGTAAGCCCACCAAATCAATATAAATTGTAATGGTATTCTCAAGATTAAAATCCATCTCGGTATGCCAAGTGAAAACTGTTCACCACGTAACATATTGAAATGAATGAGTAAGAATGCAATCAGCATCAGTATTATGAAAAGCGCCGCATATGTTCTAGTTTCTGGAAAAAGCAAACCCAAACCTGCTAATATCTCAAAAGCACCAGCTAACAGGTTTAAGCTTCTTCGCTGTGGCAAAAATTTTGGAATGATTTTCACGTAGGCTTTTGGCTTGATGAAATGCATCGCTCCTGCAAACACATACATAATAGACATTAATAGTAGATCCCAACTCATCATGCAAGTTTAAAAATTAAAAAGATGAATTAATCATAAGCATTGATATTTAATCAATATTTCACATGAATTTATTTCATTAAGTTATGTAACTATAAGGTATTGTGTTAATTAAGAATCGGGGATAAAAAAGAGGTAAAAAACCTTTCTAAAAGTTTGGTTTAGGTTGGGAATTAGTTGTAGTTTTGCACCCCGCTAATTGAGGTATTGATAAGGTAACGTAAAATTAAGGAAGGGATAACATTTAGTTGATTTCACTTGGATTGGATAAGAAAAAAGTATTAGATTTGCGGTTCTTTAAAAACTAAATCAGCACGTTCATTAAAAGTTTTATTTTTTTTCAAAATTATCACTTGTTATATTAAAAATAAGTATTAGTTTTGCATCCGCTTAGCGAAAGCGGCACGAGTTTAAAGGTCTTTGGTTAGATTTTAAACGCCAAGAATTCCTCTTCTTCCTTTGGGAAGATGTTCGTTGAAGACGGGCAGCAGGGAAAAAGTTCATTGACATATTGAATTGACAATTATAGGTAAGAGATTACTTATAGAATTAGAAACATTAAAAGATTAGACTAATCGTAACAGATTAGAGTTAATTCCTGAGAAGACAATTTTAGAATTGAATTCATTTAGACGTTAAGATATATAAGATTTAACGATGAAGAGTTTGATCCTGGCTCAGGATGAACGCTAGCGGCAGGCCTAACACATGCAAGTCGAGGGGTAACGTGAGTGCTTGCACTTGACGACGACCGGCGGACGGGTGCGTAACGCGTATACAATCTACCTATTACTAAAAGATAGCCCAGAGAAATTTGGATTAATATTTTATGGCATTACGACCTGGCATCAGGTTGTAATTAAAGGTTACGGTAATAGATGAGTATGCGTCCTATTAGCTTGATGGTAAGGTAACGGCTTACCATGGCTACGATAGGTAGGGGTCCTGAGAGGGAGATCCCCCACACTGGTACTGAGACACGGACCAGACTCCTACGGGAGGCAGCAGTGAGGAATATTGGACAATGGGAGCAATCCTGATCCAGCCATGCCGCGTGCAGGAAGACTGCCCTATGGGTTGTAAACTGCTTTTATACAGGAAGAAAAAGGTGTACGTGTACACTGTTGACGGTACTGTAAGAATAAGGATCGGCTAACTCCGTGCCAGCAGCCGCGGTAATACGGAGGATCCAAGCGTTATCCGGAATCATTGGGTTTAAAGGGTCCGTAGGCGGGACAATAAGTCAGTGGTGAAAGTCTGCAGCTCAACTGTAGAATTGCCATTGATACTGTTGTTCTTGAGTGCTTGTGAAGTGGTTAGAATGAGTAGTGTAGCGGTGAAATGCATAGATATTACTCAGAATACCGATTGCGAAGGCAGATCACTAACAATTCACTGACGCTGATGGACGAAAGCGTAGGTAGCGAACAGGATTAGATACCCTGGTAGTCTACGCCGTAAACGATGGTTACTAGCTGTTCGGATCAATTGCGATCTGAGTGGCTAAGCGAAAGTGATAAGTAACCCACCTGGGGAGTACGTTCGCAAGAATGAAACTCAAAGGAATTGACGGGGGCCCGCACAAGCGGTGGAGCATGTGGTTTAATTCGATGATACGCGAGGAACCTTACCAGGGCTTAAATGCAGTTTGACAGGGGTGGAAACACCTTTTCCTTCGGGCAAATTGCAAGGTGCTGCATGGTTGTCGTCAGCTC